>NZ_BAAJLQ010000029.1:0-418 GCF_057544385.1 Alteromonas sp. 5NS40-0096 | reverse complement strand
TAACGCCTTGCTAAGGGGCGGCGCTTTGCGCCGTCCCGTGGAGCCAGCAACGCTGGCGGAACATACTTGAGCAACTTGTTAGGCATTTTTTGCACTCTTTTTTCGAGGATAAAAAATAACGCCAACTACAATTAACATAACACCAGCTAGTACTTGTAACTTAAGTGCATCCCAGAGTAACTTGAAGCCATTTCTCCCTTCAGCGATAACTGTTTCTATTTTTTTAATTATAAGATCGTCTAGAGGCTTTTCTAATTGACTAAATTGATATTCCAAACTATTTTCGGCGAGATTTATTCGAGAGCCCATATGATTAGATGGCCCCACTACAACACTTACAGCTGATAAGATGACATATAATCCAAAAATAATAGTTAAAATAGATATAAGTTTTTTCATTTCCTTTTTATACCTAACA
>NZ_BAAJLQ010000028.1:0-424 GCF_057544385.1 Alteromonas sp. 5NS40-0096 | reverse complement strand
GATTTAGACCTGAATGGGGCTATAGCTCAGCTGGGAGAGCGCCTGCCTTGCACGCAGGAGGTCAGCAGTTCGATCCTGCTTAGCTCCACCACAGGCTTGTAGCTCAGCTGGTTAGAGCGCACCCCTGATAAGGGTGAGGTCGGCAGTTCAAGTCTGCCCAAGCCTACCATTCTTCCTTGCTTTTCGTTATCGAATTGCTCATGTGCTAGCAGCACACTACGCAATCCGATGCCTCAATCAAGAAAGAAATTCGCATAGTTGGTCATGCGATACGATGAAATCCTAATGAATATTTACTTTTTTAAGTAAGCATTGATTAGGGTTTTTTACTCTAAGTGAGACGAGAAATCGTTTTACACCTGTTCTTTAACAATTTGGAAAGCTGATATAAGTAATCAATCAAATTGAGTAACTGAGATCAAAC
>NZ_BAAJLQ010000027.1:0-434 GCF_057544385.1 Alteromonas sp. 5NS40-0096 | reverse complement strand
AACTGGACCAAGGTCACGGCACCCGAGGGCCATTATACCTACTACCATTCATGGGTCGGGGAGCGCTTTGGCGGTAAGCTACTGAAAAAAGAAACCCGTGCCAGTGCGTCAGGGGCGGTACTGAAAACCGAAGAATACACCTATTCACCCGAAGCGCCGCTGGGGAACGTCAGCAGTATCGGCACCAGTGCGGATGCCAGTCCTATCCACACCACCAAAACGGTCGTGAAACAAGACGGCGATACCTACACCAATACATGGGCGTTTAATACCAACCAAGGCTCAAGCAGCTATTCGTATGCAAAACCGGTGACCGAAACGGTGAAGTCCAATGTCTCGACGACAGCGCGCAGCACCGTAACCACCTACAGCCACAACAAGAGCAAATGGATATTGGGCTTGCCAACCAAGCAAACGGTCAATGGCCGCGTGGT
>NZ_BAAJLQ010000025.1:0-791 GCF_057544385.1 Alteromonas sp. 5NS40-0096 | reverse complement strand
GGATGAGTCACCGACACTGTGCGCTGCCAACGCGGACAAAAATCCCTGCCCGCAGGTGCTGTCGTCCCCGTCATCAAATCCAAGTTAAAGGTCCACGCATGGCCATCCGGTTGTGTCATGCTCGCCAGTACACTCCCCGTTAACGGACGAAAATACTCTGGCATCCAATCCGATGGCGTATAGGTGTTTTTGCGATACCCGTAGCGCCACGTTTGGCCATGGGCACTCACTGAACGAATCAGCTTCGACGAGCCTGAATAGCTTAAGGTAATTTTACGTTCATCATTGGCTTCAATCGACGTTAAACGGTGTTGGCTGTCATAGTGGTATTTTACCCAGTTACCGTGTACGTCGGTCACCTGTGTCGCCGCTAAGATATAGTGATTGCGTTCATTCGCGCCACCACCCATCGACCCCATCAACGCGGCATCGAGCGAGTACGCGCGGTCAAAGCGATACACATCACCGTTGGGTGCATGGCCAATCAAGCCTTCACCGCCATCACTGGCACTGCCACAGGTGAAGTACCAATGATTCGTGGTGACCTTTTTCGCCGCCGATGGCCAAATCGCACGGTCTACTTTGTCCAATACTCGTTGTTGGCCCTGCCCCGGCACCTCCAGTTGGATACCATTGGTATAGTCGTTACGGGCCATTGCAGGAGTCGGCGCCCCCCCTGGTGCAGCGAAGGAACTACCCGGAATATTCGGAAACATCGACGCCGTACTGCGACTACAGCGTTGCCCCGTCCAAGGGTGAGTATCTAACGACAACACTTTTAAACGTGGGAC
>NZ_BAAJLQ010000024.1:0-1108 GCF_057544385.1 Alteromonas sp. 5NS40-0096 | reverse complement strand
CTCGATACCAGTTACGCCTGAGATTAGTGGAATCTGAGCTTCGAAGAAGTATTCAGCAACACGTGTTTCACCGTTAGTAGGTACTGTAGCACCACCTGAACCAACTAGGTCACCGTTAGCAGCGATACCATCGGCTTGTTGAATTAGCTCGTCGCGACGGAATTCGAAACCGAACAATGCAGATACCGCATCGTCAGCCCATGGGCTTTGGATACCGTATTCGAATAGGTCACCACTGATAGTACCACCAACGATAGTCTGAGCACCTGTACCAACGGTTAATGTTGGAGTATCTAGGTAAGACTGAAGTGCTGGATCGAATTCAGCTGTTGCGCTGTAAGCAGTTACAAATGGGATACATGAAGAATCTGTACCGTCAACTACTGAACGACAAACAGGTGCGCCAGTTGTTGGGTCTGCAACGATGTCTAGAGAGTTCTGAAGGTTGCGAAGCGTAACCTGGTTGAACTGAGTACGTTGTAGACGAGTTTCACTGTACTGTACGAAAAGGTCCCAATCGAACGTATCAGCGATTGTGCCTTTAATACCATTTACAGTGAAGATGTTAGTACGAGTACGGTCATCCGTACGACCACCACCCTCTACGAAACGACGACGGATTTGCGCTTGCGCATAACCATCTTCATCTGCACGAGAGTAAGTACCGTCAGTGCCTAGTGTACCACAGAAGATACCTAGCATTTGGTCAGTTAGTAGTGGGTTGTCACAGTTAACACGGTTGATAGTTGAACCGAATGCCGCAGAAGGTGCAATTACCTGAGGAGACTGTGAAGATGTGTAACCGAAGTTCGTGTAAACAGTCATGTCATCAGTGATGTCATAGCTGCCTTTGAAGCCGATGTTGAAACGTTCAACTTCACGACGGATTGGGTTAAACGGGTTAAAGTTGTACGCGTTAGTGAAACCTTCAGAAAGAGAGTTATCACCTTGTAGCGAGTAACCAGTACCATCTACAACGAAAGTCGTTGGGAATGGACCTTGGTTAGAACCCAAACAGATTAGGTCGTTTTCACCAATTGGGAAAGTCGCACACTGAGCGAAGTCACGGTTAGCCTGTTGGATACCATTGTTTTTCGAGTAGTTGAAG
>NZ_BAAJLQ010000023.1:0-1211 GCF_057544385.1 Alteromonas sp. 5NS40-0096 | reverse complement strand
AATGCTGGCAACTAAGGACAAGGGTTGCGCTCGTTGCGGGACTTAACCCAACATCTCACGACACGAGCTGACGACAGCCATGCAGCACCTGTGTCAGAGTTCCCGAAGGCACCAATCCATCTCTGGAAAGTTCTCTGCATGTCAAGTGTAGGTAAGGTTCTTCGCGTTGCATCGAATTAAACCACATGCTCCACCGCTTGTGCGGGCCCCCGTCAATTCATTTGAGTTTTAACCTTGCGGCCGTACTCCCCAGGCGGTCTACTTAGCGCGTTAGCTTCGCTACTCACGATTTAAAATCACAAACAGCTAGTAGACAGCGTTTACGGTGTGGACTACCAGGGTATCTAATCCTGTTCGCTACCCACACTTTCGCACATGAGCGTCAGTCTTTGGCCAGGGAGTCGCCTTCGCCACTGATGTTCCTCCAGATCTCTACGCATTTCACCGCTACACCTGGAATTCCACTCCCCTCTCCAAGACTCTAGACTGCCAGTTCTAAAGGCAATTCCCACGTTGAGCGCGGGGCTTTCACCTCTAGCTTAACAATCCGCCTGCGTGCGCTTTACGCCCAGTAATTCCGATTAACGCTCGCACCCTCCGTATTACCGCGGCTGCTGGCACGGAGTTAGCCGGTGCTTCTTCTGTTGCTAACGTCACAGCTAGCAGGTATTAACTACTAACCTTTCCTCACAACTGAAAGTGCTTTACAACCCGAAGGCCTTCTTCACACACGCGGCATGGCTGCATCAGGGTTTCCCCCATTGTGCAATATTCCCCACTGCTGCCTCCCGTAGGAGTCTGGGCCGTGTCTCAGTCCCAGTGTGGCTGATCTTCCTCTCAGAACAGCTAGAGATCGTCGCCTTGGTGAGCCTTTACCTCACCAACTAGCTAATCTCACTTGGGCTTCTCTTCACGCGAGAGCCGAGGCCCCCTTTGGTCCGTAGACGTTATGCGGTATTAGCAGTCGTTTCCAACTGTTATCCCCCTCGCAAAGGCAAATTCCCAAGCATTACTCACCCGTCCGCCACTCGTCAGCGATGTGCAAGCACATCCTGTTACCGTTCGACTTGCATGTGTTAGGCCTGCCGCCAGCGTTCAATCTGAGCCATGATCAAACTCTTCAATTAAATATATCGAAATTTTGAATTGTCGTTGTTGACACTCATAACGAGTGCCCACACAGATTGTCTTGTTATAAATTGTTAAAGAAC
>NZ_BAAJLQ010000022.1:0-1420 GCF_057544385.1 Alteromonas sp. 5NS40-0096 | reverse complement strand
CCTTGGCAGTTAGAGGCGATGAAGGACGTGTAAGTCTGCGAAAAGCTGTGGTGAGCTGACAAAACGCATTTGAGCCACAGATGTCCGAATGGGGAAACCCACACATTTATGTGTATCTGCTACTGAATACATAGGTAGTAGAGGCGAACGAGGGGAACTGAAACATCTAAGTACCCTTAGGAAAAGAAATCAACCGAGATTCCCCTAGTAGCGGCGAGCGAACGGGGATTAGCCCTTAAGTTATATTAGTGTTAGTGGAACATTCTGGAAAGTTTGACGGTACAGGGTGATAGTCCCGTACACGAAGACGCTTTTATAATGAAATCGAGTAGGTCGGAGCACGTGAAACTTTGACTGAATATGGGGGGACCATCCTCCAAGGCTAAATACTCCTAACTGACCGATAGTGAACCAGTACCGTGAGGGAAAGGCGAAAAGAACCCCTGTGAGGGGAGTGAAATAGAACCTGAAACCGTATACGTACAAGCAGTGGGAGCCCTTCGGGGTGACTGCGTACCTTTTGTATAATGGGTCAGCGACTTACATTTAGTAGCAAGGTTAAGCAAATAGTGGAGCCGTAGCGAAAGCGAGTGTTAACTGCGCGTTTAGTTGCTAGGTGTAGACCCGAAACCCGGTGATCTAGCCATGGGCAGGTTGAAGGTTGAGTAACATCAACTGGAGGACCGAACCCACTGACGTTGAAAAGTCAGGGGATGACCTGTGGCTGGGGGTGAAAGGCCAATCAAACCGGGAGATAGCTGGTTCTCCCCGAAATCTATTTAGGTAGAGCCTCGGACGAACACCATTGGGGGTAGAGCACTGTTAAGGCTAGGGGGTCATCCCGACTTACCAACCCTTTGCAAACTCCGAATACCAATGAGTGCTATCCGGGAGACACACGGCGGGTGCTAACGTCCGTCGTGGAGAGGGAAACAACCCAGACCGCCAGCTAAGGTCCCAAAATATTGCTAAGTGGGAAACGATGTGGGAAGGCTAAGACAGCTAGGAGGTTGGCTTAGAAGCAGCCACCCTTTAAAGAAAGCGTAATAGCTCACTAGTCGAGTCGGCCTGCGCGGAAGATGTAACGGGGCTAAGCAATATACCGAAGCTGCGGCAGCATGTTTACATGCTGGGTAGGGGAGCGTTGTGTAAGTGGCTGAAGGTGAACTGAGAAGTTTGCTGGACATATCACAAGTGCGAATGCTGACATGAGTAACGATAATGGGGGTGAAAAACCCCCACGCCGGAAGACCAAGGTTTCCTGTCCCATGCTAATCAGGGCAGGGTAAGTCGGCCCCTAAGGCGAGGCAGAAATGCGTAGTCGATGGGAAACGGGTTAATATTCCCGTACTTGTATTATCAGTGATGGAGGGACGGAGAAGGCTAGGCCATCGTGGCGTTGGTTGTCCACGTGAAAGTG
>NZ_BAAJLQ010000021.1:0-1619 GCF_057544385.1 Alteromonas sp. 5NS40-0096 | reverse complement strand
CAAACCCATTACTACCACTACGGTTATGACGGCGCGAACTACAAAGACGTCAAATCGATTCAATCTCCACTGGGTATCTACACCAACATGGACAAAAACGTGTGGGGTGAACTGTTATCGATAACCCAAGGCGGTGATGGCAGCTCCAGTGGCGGTTCAACGGGCGGTTCTGGCTCCGGCACTATCGGCTCTGGTGGCTCAGGTACTATCGGGCCGCTACCAGAAGACGGCTTGTTTGGTAACAGTGACAGTGGTGCCACTGCGTACACTCGCCGTTACTACTATGACAGCCGCCGCAGACTCTGTCGGGTCAGCCACCCTGATGTGGGTGATACCGTGTACCAGTACAACAATGCCAACTGGCTTATCGCCTATCAAAAAGGCGCAAGCCAAAGCACCAGCTGCAGCACACCAACGGGGGCAGCCAAGGTGACCTTGGTGCGTGACCCTCTCGGACGTATTACCAAACGGGATTACGCCAGTGGCAACACGGCAGATGTGACCTTCTCGTATGATGGTAACAACAATGTGAAGGCGGTCAATCGCGGTGGCGCTAACTGGTCGTACAGCTACAACAGCTTGAACCTGCCAACCTCGGAACGCTTGAGTATCGATGGACGTCAGTACAACTTAAGCTATGGCTATAACACCGCAGGCCACATGGCATCGATGACATACCCCACGAACCGTAAAGTGGACTACCAGCCTGATGGCTTAGGTCGACCGCGTGTGGCCAAGTATGGCAGCACGTACTATGCCAATGGGATGACCTATCATGCGAATGGGATGGTGAACCAACTGACCTACGGCAATGGGCATCGCTTTACCCAAACGCTCAACGCCAGCTTGTTGCCCCTTCGCTTGACGACGACCAAAAACTCAACCAAGGCACTGGATTTAACCTACGCCTATGACAAGCGTAAGTCAGTCACCGCCATTACTGACCGTGCGATGAGCGGTAACAACCGCACTATGAGCTATGATGCACTGGAGCGACTCACCACGGCTACTGGCCCATGGGGCACAAGCCAAATCGGGTATGATGCGCTGGGTAACATTACCCACAAACACCTTGGCTCGCGCCGTGTCACCATGACCTACGATAGCAACAACCGTTTGATACGTGCAGTGGATACCGGAGGCATGGGTGGCAACACGGGCGACCGTCGTTTTTACTACGACAGCCGAGGCAATGTCACCTCTGCCGGTCATCAAGACTTCACGTACGACTACGCTGACCAACCCATTAGCCTCAGTGGTGATGCCATTGGCACTTACCGCTATGATGGCAACATGAAGCGGGTGAAGGCAAGTGTGGAAGGGAAAGTCATCTACAACGTGTATAACCTCGCCGGTAAGCTGATTCACATCCACAATGTCACAACAGGTAAGCGCACGGATTATGTGACCGCCGGTAGCAAAACCGTGGCACGTGTGACGAACAACGCGCCAACCTATGTGCATCACGATAGCCTGGGAAGCCCCGTATCTGGTACAACGGCATCAGGGGGAATCGCGTGGCGAGAGCGTTACACACCATTTGGGGTGACACTGGACAACGCATCAGCCAATGATGACCAAGTAGGTTACACCGGTCATATCAAAGACGGTGATACTGG
>NZ_BAAJLQ010000020.1:0-1653 GCF_057544385.1 Alteromonas sp. 5NS40-0096 | reverse complement strand
TCACATGGGGAGACCCCACACTACCATCGCCGCTAATACGTTTCACTTCTGAGTTCGGAATGGAATCAGGTGGGTCCGTATCGCTATGGCCGCCAGACAAAAACTGTCGCGCTAATTCGTGATTTATCACCAATTAACTGAATACTTAACAACTAGAAAGCTGATTAATCAATCTGAGTAACACTACTCTATCTTCTATCTTAGTAAACTTGTCTACAACACCAAGGCCTAAAGCCACTTTGGCGTTGTATGGTTAAGCCTCTCGGGCAATTAGTACAGGTTAGCTTAACGCCTTACAACGCTTCCACACCCTGCCTATCAACGTCATCGTCTATAACAACCCTTCCAGAACTTAAAGTTCAGGGATGACTCATCTTTGGGCCGGCTTCCCGCTTAGATGCTTTCAGCGGTTATCCGTTCCGAACGTAGCTACCGGGCAATGCCATTGGCATGACAACCCGAACACCAGCGGTTCGTCCACTCCGGTCCTCTCGTACTAGGAGCAGCTCCCATCAATCATCCAACGCCCACACCAGATAGGGACCGAACTGTCTCACGACGTTCTAAACCCAGCTCGCGTACCACTTTAAATGGCGAACAGCCATACCCTTGGGACCGACTTCAGCCCCAGGATGTGATGAGCCGACATCGAGGTGCCAAACACCGCCGTCGATATGAACTCTTGGGCGGTATCAGCCTGTTATCCCCGGAGTACCTTTTATCCGTTGAGCGATGGCCCTTCCATACAGAACCACCGGATCACTATGACCTACTTTCGTACCTGCTCGACGTGTCTGTCTCGCAGTTAAGCTAGCTTATGCCATTGCACTAACCTCACGATGTCCGACCGTGATTAGCTAACCTTCGTGCTCCTCCGTTACTATTTGGGAGGAGACCGCCCCAGTCAAACTACCCACCAGACACTGTCCACAATCCCGATTAGGGACCTATGTTAGAACATCAAACATACAAGGGTGGTATTTCAAGGACGGCTCCATGCAAACTGGCGTTCACACTTCAAAGCCTCCCACCTATCCTACACATGTAGGTTCAATGTTCAGTGCCAAGCTGTAGTAAAGGTTCACGGGGTCTTTCCGTCTAGGTGCGGGTACACTGCATCTTCACAGCGATTTCAATTTCACTGAGTCTCGGGTGGAGACAGCGTGGCCATGGTTACACCATTCGTGCAGGTCGGAACTTACCCGACAAGGAATTTCGCTACCTTAGGACCGTTATAGTTACGGCCGCCGTTTACCGGGGCTTCGATCAAGAGCTTCGCTTACGCTAACCCCATCAATTAACCTTCCGGCACCGGGCAGGTGTCACACCCTATACGTCCTCTTTCGAGTTTGCAGAGTGCTGTGTTTTTAATAAACAGTCCCAGCCACCTGGTCACTGCGGCCCCCGAATGCTTACGGCGCAAGGCCTTCACAAACAGGGGCGTACCTTCTCCCGAAGTTACGGTACAATTTTGCCGAGTTCCTTCACCCGAGTTCTCTCAAGCGCCTTAGTATTCTCTACCTGACCACCTGTGTCGGTTTGGGGTACGGTTCGTATTATCATAAGTTTAGAAGATTTTCCTGGAAGCAGGGCATCAACCACTTCAGCTCCGTAGAGCCTCGTCTCGTGTCTCAGCCTTAAGAACCCGGATTT
>NZ_BAAJLQ010000019.1:0-2497 GCF_057544385.1 Alteromonas sp. 5NS40-0096 | reverse complement strand
CTGAATAACATGCTCTGCAACACCCGCTGCAGATGCCCTCGGCTTTCTCGGCATTTTATCCTCACATTAAGCAAAAAATAATCTTACCTTTGAGTGTAGAGGATTTAATTCGGCTCTGACCCTTTTTATTATTTTTGAAAATGTACTATTTACATCGATTAATTGCGTTATTCACTCCAGAGAGTATTAAGTTATTTTCGTCAAAAACAAACTACCCACAAGCCAAAACTTAAAAAGCAACTAGACCTGAAACCAAACTAAAACCCCTTATGGGGCAATCATCACATATGGATATTTGGGCTTTTCCAATAGTTGCAGAGAACACTTTGTGCATTGGCCTAGCAAGCAAAGATTAATTTACGGTTAATAACTCACTTGTAATACATAAATTTATCAAGTGTTTTCTACTGCTTCGTTAGGAAAAAGTTCTTTCTCTAGTCTCAAAAATGGCTCTTTTCCATCTACAGGAAACCACAGACTAGGATCACCTAACATATTATTATCCGTGCAAAGATCTATGACGTTATGGATAAAGTAACCAAATGATTTTTGCTCTAAATCGTATAGGTGCCACTTACAATAATTATTGCCAACCCTATTTTCAGGTTCATTTACCCAATACTTAGTAAATTGGTTAGCATTGATCGCAATGTGGTTAACTATTCGATTATTGGGATTTACGCCCTGCTTTTGTGCGGCTTCAAATACACACTCTGCAATCATGTTATTGTTAATGCTATCACTTTCATAAGAAAATAGGCCAACAAATGGTTTGCTACTTCCTTCTGGAACTTGACTGGAAATAAACTCAGCTTTATCAGCAAGTTTAGTTAGAGTATCACGGAGATGCGCCCTTCCATGAATTTTGGATTTTACCTCGATTATCCCTTTAACTGCATTGGCAGGAACGAAAGCTAAATCACCTTCTTTAAATATCACTGGTGCTGAAGAGTCATATAATAATACATCTATTTGGCCGCTATGAGATGTAGGAGATACAATAAAACCAGAAGCAACCTCTATTGATTGTGGAAGATGCCTACGAAGAACGGAACGTAAAACACTTTCTTTCCATTCCCCATCTGTCTGCCAGTGATCCCCAGATACGATGTATCTAATCCTATCTTTTAATGACAACAATTCTCCAGACAAAGACTCGTAGTATGCATTTACATCCATTTAAATTCCTAATTATTCAGCTCTTTATTTATGTAAAGCAAATTACCCTTTTATAAGTCTAAAGACAATAAACAGTATCGATCTGAAAAATTTAAAATATAGCCCTTAGATGCCCAACAGCAAAAAGCCTCGCAAGCTTAGGTCAGCGAGTGCGAGGCTTTGGATTCAAAAAAAGTGTTTATGGCTTTGCCTGCCCACTATTTTCTTTGCTAAGTAGGGCTGTGCTTGTCCACTAATTACACTCTAATTACGCGATAAAAACTGTCTTCCACTATTTCTTTAACTCAGCGATCTTTTTTATTAAAAATTCGGATTTGTCGCTCAAGAATACTCTGTAATCTAGCAGCCACGAGGACAAAGCTTCTTCTGTAAATTCTCCATCATACATTGGCCCCTCAAAAAGTATTTGTCCGTCATCGTCACAGATATCTGATTCGATATTGACTCCATTTTCATGTGTCTTTACATCAACACTTACCGAGATTTCTTCACCCTGCGAGTCAACCATAAAGGTTAAATACGCCCTCAAAGCAAATGTATCGTTAGAAAACTTATCAAGAGCGCTAATAATATTTTGTTCTGATAAGAGCACCTCTTCTTTCAGGCTTTGTAAGCTTTTGCGTAATTCAGCCCAGAAGTCAGAAATTAAAGTAGTATTAATTGAAGTGGTCATTTTTATTTTTTCACCTGGTCAACAATCGCATTCTGAAGCTCTTGCGTCAACGGATGCACCGTGTCACCTCCACGGCTATCGATCCAACTTTGCATCTGACTCATATCCTTTGGCTTTATAGACACATGACCAGTAGCTGGATTATCACAGACGGCGCACAACTGGTCTAGTTTGCTTGTGTCGATAACTTGGTTTTTACCTGGCATTGGATTCACATTTGCCGACAACCCTTCAACATCTTTAGCTCTTGGAGTAAGGTTATTTGGGGTACCTGAACCACCTCTGTAGACTAAGTTATCAGCTCCTCTCGCTGCATCAACACCTTTATCAGCCGCTCTCGCAGCAAGTCCTAAACCTGTGGCACCCGGTATTAGTGCTCCAGCAACATTTGCAGCTAGAGATGCAGAATTAGTTTCGTTGACTCCATTTACTGCCATGTCAGCTAAATCATATATAATAAAACCAACATCTAATACAGTGTCTAAAAATTCTCCATTCGGATCAGTATATTTATACGGGTTGTTATTCACGTATAAATATCGGTTGAAAGACATGACAGGGTTTTTCGGTGTCCAACCCACAGGATCATTTGAGTAGAAACGACCTATGACTGGATCATAGTACCTTGCCTGCATATACACCAGC
>NZ_BAAJLQ010000018.1:0-2535 GCF_057544385.1 Alteromonas sp. 5NS40-0096 | reverse complement strand
GATGTACTTTAATCGTTCATATCATCGGTCGGGCACTTTATGGGAAGGAAGGTATCGTTCTTGTCTTGTTCAAAATGAGATTTACCTATTGCAGGTTTATCGATACATCGAATTGAACCCTGTACGGGCAGGCATGGTTGATGACCCCGCGGATTATAGCTGGTCGAGTTACCAGTGCAATGCGTTAGGTAAAAAGAGCGAATTACTAACGCCTCATTCACTCTATCTTGCTATGGGTAAGGAAGAGTTGGAAAGGCAAGCGAGTTACAGGGAACTGTTTCAACATCACATTGAAGGTAAGTTGCTAGAAAACATACGCAGAGCGACTAACAAAGGCCTGGCATTAGGAAATGCACGTTTCATTGCTGACGTAGAGGCGATAACGGGTAAACGATTGAAAGAAGGAAAAAGAGGAAGAAAAACGGGGTGGAGAAAAGACAAACGAGAGCAGTCTGCCTCTTAGGTGAAGTCAGGTAAAATAAAGTGGCTCTGACCCCTTTTATTAGATGTTGGTGATGGTTTAAAAAGAGCTGGACAACTCAGAGACCAATTGGGTGATGCGCTGGGCAAAAAAGCTGCAACAGTTACGGGTGGGTTCAATAAAAAAAACGGAGATGTTGCAGCCGGAAGGAGCTGCGGATCAGCCAATTGTGCAGAGGATGTTGTTGTAGAGGCTCTTGGTGGAAACAAAGATGATATTATATTTACAAAAGCTAAGAGACCACGCACTGGAAATGAACAGCCTATCTGTACTGATTGTCAAGAACGCTTTAAACCAGAACAATTTCCGTCGGACGCGAGGCGTCAACAGTGATTTATTGGAAAGACATTAATGCTTGAAGAAAAACAAAGTCTTTGGAAACAAGACGATAACGCAAAGTACATCAATTGGTTACATGATCTATCAAAATCAGAAGATGAATCTGTCTCTAATGAACTTCGAGATAAATTTGAGAATACAGCAGTAAAAAACGAGTCTGTGACTGAGATCACTCCACATCTAGTTCCTATTATTCTGAGCTTGTTACCAAGTTCAGGTTCTTTAGCAAGAGCTAAGATGTTTGATCTACTCTATTCTTTTGGTGCTGGATATAGTTACTTTAATGAAGATGTTTACTATGCCGATAAAGAGCTTGAATTACTTTGCAGGCAACAAGTGAAGTATGGCGTTTCACAATACTTTTACTATTTAGAACATGGGAATCTTGAAGAGAAGCTGTTGCTTGCAGATTTATTAGAGCTATGTTCTAGGGATGATCAAGTGGTGAAAGGTAGAATCGTGTGGATGCTGAATCAGCTTATTGGCTCGGAGCAAAACCAAGAGCTACTGAAAAAGTATCGAGAAGTACTCTCAGAATTAGCCTAGGAAACAAGGGACCATGGAAGATTTTGGCTTCGCTGTTTGAATCCAACCAAATCGCCTCGCACTCGCGGGGCTTTGTTTTTCTATAGCTTCAAAGCATCGCATACATCAGGATGCTTGCTAGCAAAGTCATTGATTTTGGCCTCGGTCTGTTGAAGGTCAATTTCATAGCGGCAGAAGAATTTGATGATGTTATCGTCTTCCTCACATATTGCTCGTACATCATTCTCACCAGCATCAATATTCCAGCGGCCATCACTTTCCAGTGGGTAGGCATCTCTCGCACGGAAATGTTCTTTTGCAATTCGTGAGATTAGGTGGGTAGTTTTATCAGCGTGCTTGGCTCTCAAAACTGTAGCGCAATAGGGCATGAGCCGGACCTCTTGCATTGTTTTATTGATTGAATTGTAAGTATTACCCGCAAGTCAGGTCAATGCAGAATTGTCCAAAATTCGCTCATGTATCTGAGAGCGCAGTTCTGGTCTGAATTGCGCCATGTCTGAGAGCCACAACCAGAGGTTAAGTGGGTAAATCACTTTGGTTTGAGTGGGTATATTAAATCGTAATTGTGGGAAAAAGCGACCAGCGCAAGCAATTGCCTGAACCACAGTTTTTCCCCACTCAATCTTTTTCATATTACCCAACTAATCTGAAAAGGATTCCCCAAGATGATGATAAAAACTACCCATTGGTTCAAGACAGGATATTTTCGGATTTAAGCTTAGCAATGATCCAGCTCAGCCCTAGCTGACTGATTGGTCGAAGTGGTTTGTCGTTTGCGTTATCGAGTAGGTCTGCATGGACAGAGAGCTGATTGGCATTGCTCAATACATATTGCAGAGTGCAATGCGATTTACGGTCTTTCGGCATTAAAATTTCAATAAGCATTTGGTAGTTGAAATCGAATATTGCGTGTAAGTTCTCAACTTACACTTTATTGAGTTTCCAAAAAGGTAAAATGGCGCTTTGTTCAAATACATCCGCGTTATGCATAGGCAGAACAATATGCCTTTGAAAGTGTTGGTATAGAGCACGCTGAAGAATAAAAAGGGTCAGAGCCGAATTAAATCCTCTACACTCAAAGGTAAGGTTATTTTTTTGCTTAATGAGAGGATAAAATGCCGAGAAAGCCGAGGGCATCTGCAGCGGGTGTTGCAGAGCATGTTATTCAA
>NZ_BAAJLQ010000017.1:0-6109 GCF_057544385.1 Alteromonas sp. 5NS40-0096 | reverse complement strand
TTAAAAATGAACGTACATAAAAAAATGCTTAAGTCACATCCCGCCGAGTGCGGGCGCTGGGACAAAATCACAGTGCGGCTTCGCCATTTTCGAACTGTGCTTTTGCCCCTTATCGGGGTGTTAGGTACTACGAGGTAACCGATGAATTTATTGAAGGGATTCGTACTAATAATTGCAGGCTTTGTTGGAGGCTTCTATTCCACATATGGCGTTCTAGAAGACTCAATTCAAAAAACACAACAGGTTCAGAAAGATATTCAAGAAATTGCATTAGACGCATTTGTATCTTCAAATGATATTCGCATTCATGAATTACTAGCTTCCGTTGAATTATCCAGTTCACTGTTACAGGCTTATCGTGAAGGTACGGATATCAAGGTTCTTCTGTACTCTCATGTAGAAATGTATAAGGAAGAATTGGCTCAACAGCAGCAATTAGAGCCAAACGTAGATGAAAAAACATCTGAAACTATTAAAGAAATTGAGCAAAAATTATATAAATTAGAAGAGGACGTGGAGTTTTACATTGGGCCTTTATAAACACGTGCATAACAAACCGTTCAAGCACACTCGCTCCGCTCGCTGGGACAATTCCTCGCATGCGGCTCCGCCATTTTCGCATTGTGCTTTTGCCCCTTAGCTTAGTGTTAGGTGTCATCGAATGACTAGCATCAATGATATGAAATTGCTTTTGGATATATTCGAAAAACATGTTCCAGATCACGACTCAAATCGTTTGGTTGCAATGTTTTTAGAAGATAAATCTCGTTGGTACAAAGCTCATGGACTATTCACCACAATCAGGGAGCGGAACCATAGAGCTATTAAGACTGGAAATAAGGCTAAAGAATGCCAATACAACTTTGAAGAAGTCTGTGCTAAAACAATGTTCAATTTAACAAGGCCTCAAGCTGCATTCGATCCGGACTCTCCTTACTGGGTAATAAAAAATGCTTTGGTTTTGGCGAAGCAACTGGGATTGTCTAGCGATCTTGTCGTGCAAATAGTTTCCAATACCCAACAGGACGTTACATAAAATGGCCAGAGGAATAAACTGGCTAGAGACACCTAACAAGGCGCTCAAATCGCAGTTGCCTTCGGCAACCGCTGGGACGCAAACGCGCGGCGGCTTCGCCATTATCGCCGCACATTCGCGCCCCTTAGCTTAGCGTTAGCTATTTTTGAGATTATGTTGATAATACTTAAAGTCATTTGTGTATTAATTGCTGTTGTCTTGGGCGCATTTTATAAGTTGAGCTTGATAAAGATCCGACGCTATGGGAATAAGCATTTCGACGGCATGTTTAAAGCCCCTCTACTAAGAATTGAGGTAAATGGCGTACATTACTCAAAAGTATCCAATTTCATATGGAATTATGATTATCGTGAACACCATGACACGACACTTAAACAAATGTGTTACAGGGCTCACAACTCAGCCATTTTGGCTATTGTTTTTGCAGTGGCGGCCTTTTATTGTCATATGTTCGCCAAGTAAAACAGCTAACAAAACGCTCAAGTCGCAACCCGCTGCGCGGGTCGCTGGGGCAAAAACACAATGCGGCTTCGCCATTTTCGCATTGTGCTTTTGTCCCTTAGCTTAGTGTTAGGGTTCTTTGGGAGTTAGTCAGATTTATGGGAATGAGTGCAGAGCTGATAGGAATTGGCCCCTACCGAGAAAAACTATTGGAATACTATGAATATCCAAGTACAAGTTATGAAGGAACTAGAGAAGGCGCAATTATAACAGTTTTGCTTTTTGGCGTGGAAGAAGGCTCGGCGGCAAGCAGGGAGTTGGCGTTGTCTGTTGGAGTCAGAGATGCTTGGGATTTTAATCAACACAAAATCTCTCCAGCAAAAGTGAACAAAGAACGCGTAATAGAATATGGCAATCAGTATCCCGACTACAAAAAAGACTGCATTAGCTTTCTTAAGTTAATGGAAAATGGCTATGAATTTCACTTTTTACCAAACGGGTGAAAAACCTAACAAGGCGCTCAAGAGGGACACATACATGACGCTCCTTCGTATTATAGCGCCATGTATGTGCCCCTTAGCTTAGTGTTAGTGGACATGTTCATGAAACTTTTTTCTGTATGTTTTTTCTTGGCTTTGCTTTCCAACTACGTATTGGCAAACAATGATTTTGATATCGCAGGGAATTGGGTTTTCGTATCAATTGGTAAAGACTATAAGGATTCTAAGACTTGCTCTTTTCTTGAGGATGGCAATTTTAGCTGTACCGTTGAATCGATAGGTTGGTCAGACGGTTTTGGTGATGCTCACGTTCATAAAGAATCCGGTAAATGGAAAAGCGAGGGTAATAAGGTATCGCTCAATTATTTCCTCAGTTATGACCCAAACTCACTTATATGTGCGGACTTTACAGTTTCGAAACTTTCGGCAGAAAATTTAATTTTAGTTAGTGAGTTTGGCTTAGAAGAGCACTGGCGAAGAGTTAAACATGACCACTAACAAACCGATCAGGCTCACTCGCTCCGCTCGCTGGGAAAATTCCTCGCATGCTGTTCTGATGTTCTCGCATGCAAGCAATTGCCCCTTATCGGGGCGTTAGGTTTTCGCATGAAAATACTATTTCTCATTATTCTTTGTTTTTTTTTTATTCCTATGCGGATCAGCCACCGGATTGGAAAGACTTTGTGATTCAATCTCCAAACAAAAAGTGGAGTGCTGTCGTGCAACCTTTGGGTAATGCTGAAAAGCCTTGGGAAGATGATTGGGTTTTGTCTGTATACGAGGGGTTCCTGATTGCCCCTCCAGCACCCAGCGTACGACCTGCTTGGTCCACTTCTTATAAAGCAAGTGGGTACTCTGGTGGTTATCTTTCAAATAATGGGGTTGCGTTTAGTTACGTAGAATTTTGGTACTATCGGAACAATCCGGTAGTTGAAATATACAGCAAAGAATGCCAAATCTTTCGAAATGGTGCGCACTTTATGGTCGAAACTCAGCTCGAAAAAACTGCCTCACATGAGTTATGGCTAAGAGAAAGCGGAAATGTAAAGTATGTTACTTTGGAGGGTGCATTGTATTTGCAGCTGGAAACCGTAAAGGGGTTGAGTAAAGTTGAGGTGTCTTGTGGTGAACAAACCTAACAATACAATCAACGACCGCCTGCAAGCTGGCTCGGACCTCCGTTCCGGCGCTTCGCGCCTCCACTGCGCCCATTAGTAAGACATTAGGTTTCTAGGAGGAATTTTTGAAAAAGCTTTTCTATTTATTAATTCTCAGCATATTTCTTGGTGGCTGTGATTTCCCAGAGGCTTTCACAGCCGCTAAAGTTGGTATCGATGAAGCATCAGAAATAATCAAATCTGAGCTTAATGTACAACCTAGCTTAACCTGGGAATACGAATCAGATTTTGTTCGTGTAACTGCGGCATACAATGCTTCGGAACTTGAAGGCATTGATGCGCATTATCTAGCTGTAGTGACTGCTGACGCAGTGAAGGCAAGCTTTGAAAATGTGCCAGACGAAATCAAAATAGAGGTTGTTTTGGATAATGAAACCTAACAAGGCGCTCAACGACTTGCACCGCAAGGCAGCGCACTGGGACGCTCACACATGGGTGGCTTCGACTTTTTCACCCATGCGCTATCGCCCGTTAGCTTAGCGTTAAGGTTACAAGGAAAGTATGTGCAAAAAATTAGCTTCACAGTATTAACAATATTTTTTCTTATTCTTTCAGGCTGTAAAGATCAGCCTATTGATCTTGTTACTTGTTCTGGCGCGGTTAAACAAGGAACCGTTTGGGTTTCAATCTCAAGTGACAATCAAGTCAAAATTGGTAATGCACAATTTTCTAAAAGTTTACTTCGCACTAAGCATCAAATAGTTAAACAATCTTGTGAATCTGTTACTGTTATGATTCAAGCTGACCAATTAGCTAATAACAAAGTGGTATTTGATACAATCCAAGTAATAAAATCATTGGGTTACCAGGTTTCAAAGTAACCCGAATAAGCGCATCAATTCGCAGCTGAAAAGCGCTGCTGGGGCATAAAGGTTCACGGAAGGATTAAACATATGAAAAGAACTTCACCTGAAGCTTGGATGTTTGTAGGGTTTATTATTGGCATAGTGCTGATTCCAGCATTAGTTGGCTTTTTAGTCATAAAACTATATCGAATTCGCAATCCAATTAAAGTAGTTGAAACCAACACGTTGGCCGCTTTGCATCAGAAGACCCACGATAGTTTTTTCTCAATTCTATTAGTTGGTTGGGTAATTTGCGGGCCTATGTTTTATTGGGTGTATTCAACCATTCTTAATAAGTAAATTTAAACAAGGATGTTTACAGAAATGAACCCTAACAAACCAATTAACGCGCTCGTTGGGACGCCTACTTGCTGCGGCTCCGCCATTCTCGCAGCAAGCATTCGCCCGTTATCGGGGCGTTAGAGCTACAAGGAAAGTTCAATGACAGGTTTGTACGACTGGAATCCGATGCCTCACAAGGTTGACGTAAAGTGTCCTTCGTGTAACAAGAAAGCTGAATTTGAATTTGCCGAAGTGGTTAAAATTAAACTCAAAAAAGATGTTCCTTTTTTTCAAAATAGCCCGCAATTTAAATATCAAATGCTGTCAGATGACTGTGGCCATTTGGTTCACGGCGCATTTTTCTTCGAAGGGTTGCACGGCTCTGTAAACGCAATTTCAAACTTACCTGACGGATATTCGCCGTCAAACTGGAGTCACTCGCAGTACCTTATCCGTAGCCAAAGATATGATATTGGCTCCATATTATGCTCACACTGTTCTAATAGAGGAATTTACAATCTAAACTGGCCACAAGATGCATTCTATTCGATCAACCATAGAAATAAATGCCTATGGGCTTTTAATAGAGAGTCGGCTAACGAGTTATTAAGCTTTATTGAATCAAATGAACGCAATGAGTCTAGCTATAAATGGCAGTCTTTTCTTCGACATATACCGTCGCATTTTAAAGGGAAAAAAGTTCGAACTGATATTTCAAAAAAGCTTAGACAGAGATTGTCGTGCTAACACGCTCTAACAAGCCAATAAACTCACTTACTACGTTCGCTGGGACGCATACACGCCGGGCCGCTTCGCCATTGTGCCCTACGTGCCTGCGCCCGTTATTGAAAAGTTATGTTTCAAGGAAAATTGCTGTGAAAGTTTCAGGTATTCTAATAAGTTTGGTTTTGAGCTTTTCGTGCTTATCTGAACAACTCTCCAGTATCACTTATAGTGAATATCATATGAAGATTGTTGAGTCAGGCTTTGAGACCTTTAAATCATCATTTTATGACGCCAATGAGAAAGAGAAAAATTCATTATTATTCTGCTTAGAGCGTTATGTAGACCCTTATTATTCTAACTCAATAAAATACGAAAAAGAGTTGTATGATTGGCTTGTTACAGTACTAAAGAGTAAAGAGGACTTATCTGTCAAAGAAAGCGCTTTTGATTTGTTACTTTGGGATTCATCTAGAGAGGCGCATAAATGTGAATTTAGTGAGAAAGGTTATTTAATTTGTCCAAATGGTGCAATTTGAAACATAACAAGCCAATAAAGTGGAACGTTAGGTTACCAAGGAAATTTAAGTGATCATCAATGAGCTCAATTACGAATTAGCAAGACGAGCAATGATGCATGCTGTGTTTTTCTATTATCAATTACTTGAGGAAGGTGAGTTTTCTTGTGGACAAACTTCCTACTGGCAATTCGAAGAAAATACAGTTTGGGAACTTTTGGATATCGAAATACGTGAACCAAAAGGAGTTTCGTTAGGAATCGATCCTACGTTTATTCGTGAATCAGCTCTAATTTACATATTGTGTATGCTTGAAAACTATTACAGTGAGTTGGAGCATCACGAATTCCCAACACAACATGAAAAGGAATACACGGTTTTAAAAGACAAAGGATTGGCCCTTATCCCAGAATTATCACTTGTGCTGGAAGCCATTAAAAACAAAGACCTAGTACTTTTCAGAAGTACTTTGGATACAATATTTTCAAAATATGTAAGAGGTAGATTTATTCGGATATCTTCGCATTGTGCTTTTGCCCCTTAGCTTAGTGTTATGTACTTAAAAGGAATTATATGAAAACTGTTA
>NZ_BAAJLQ010000016.1:0-6561 GCF_057544385.1 Alteromonas sp. 5NS40-0096 | reverse complement strand
CTGTCACATAACAAAACGCTCAAGTCGCAACCCGCTGCGCGGGCTGCTGGGACAAAAACACAATGCGGCTTCGCAATAATCGCATTGCGCTTTTGCCCCTTAGCTTAGTGTTAGGGTTTTCTGGAGTCATGGATGAAAATTAAATTCTTTTTTATTTTTCTAGTATTCATTTCAACATTCGCCTACTCGAATGAAATAAGTGAATTCTGGAATGCAGAGGCTAAATTTAAAAACAAAGCTGAAAGCTATATTTCTCAAATATACAGTAATAAGCCAGAGCTTCTTGTTATTGAGTTTTCAATTAAACGTAACCCAACGAAAATTGAATCAGAACTAGAGCACTATGTATTTTTAAAGGCTCTAGACAAAGCAAGTATTGTTGAAACTAAAGATCCTGCCATTCTTGAATGGGCAAATTCTACTGGTACGAAAGCTAAAGACATAACCGTCTATGACGTAGTTTTTGAGTTACCTAAAACTAGTAATATCAACCCAGTAATAATGTCAGTTGTCCAAGAGACCGACTTTTTAAACAACAAATGGGCAGAATTAATAAAACCCTAACAAGTCATTCAAGCAGGACAAAAAATAGTGGTTTTTTGCTCAAGCCTCGCTTATTTTAACCAACAATTTTTTGCCTCTTCACGAGGCGTTAGAGATACAAGGAGATCAAGTGGCAAAAGTTGAAGTTGGGAAAGGCAGAAGCCAAATCGAAGATACTCCTTCGGGTTTAAGAATTACCATTCCAGCTAAGAAAAACTATTTCTTGATTCTATTCTTAGCATTTTGGCTGGTCGGCTGGGCTTTTGGTGAGGTCACAGCATTAGCCCAGGTTCTCAATCCTGAAAGTGATGCCCCTAAATTGTTTATGCTGGCTTGGCTTGGTGGCTGGACGGTAGGTGGTGCATTCGCTATTTATGCATGGCTATGGAATGTGAAAGGCGAAGAAATAATCGATATATCAAGCACAGAGCTTCAACATATCCGTCGCCTGCCAGTTTTTCAAAGATCAAAAGAATATGATCTTTCAGCTGTTTCTAAATTGAGAACACAAGCACCAGACAGCTCGCTGTTGGGCTCCCGTAATGGAATGGAGTTTTGGGGTATTTCTGGTGGTTCTGTAGTATTTGATTATGGCCATAGCACTCATAAATTTGGTGCGCAGCTTGATGAGGCAGAGGCAAATCATATTGTTAGTACTATCAAGCGGCGGTACAAAAATCTCTAACAAAGCCAGCCAGAGGGACCAAAAAACCGCCGCTTCGCTCTGGTTTTTTGGTCCCTATTAGCGGCGTTAGATTTCAGGTTGAAATGAATAAAATCACTTCACTAAAACAGGTCACCTATTACTCTGGTTTGTTAACGATACTCTCCTTTATTGCCGCCTTTGTAATTAGCTCTACTATTACGAATGACCGATTGAACAGTTTTTTGTTTGTTTTATATCTACTTTCAAGCTCTGTATTTGCAACCGCTGCAACTATTTTTTTTCTCAGAAGATTTGGCTTAACCTCTGAGAAGAACATTAGTTTCAGGTTGGCTTCGATTATTGGCGCATGTATTGGAGGTTGCTTGCTGATGTTATTATTTTATCCAGTGCGCTTTTTTATACAATGAACTCTAACAAACCAATTAACACACAAGCTCCGCTCGCTGGGACGCCTACTTGCTGCGGCTCCGCCATTTTCGCAGCAAGCATTCGCCCGTTATCGGGGAGTTAGGTATACAAGTGGATTTTTCAGTTCAAGAGTTTTTCAGCTTTTTTGTTGCCGTCATGTTTTTAGTTATAGGGCTCTACGCACTTATTACAGGCAAAATGAAAACAGATCCAACAAGTGCGCATCAAGGTAGTGTTGTTTCTGGTATAAAAGCTCGGATAATGGGATTTCTTTTTATCATATTGGCTTCATTAATTTCAGGTATGGCGTTAATTTCATAAGTAAAGAATCAAGCAACGTATACCTAACAAGCCAATCAAATGCGGGACTGCTAAAGCTTGGCTAAGTTCCGCTTCGCTACACAGTTTAGCCAAGCATTTATCAGCCCCTTATTGGGGCGTTATATTTACTAGGATGACATTTTTGAAACGGTCGATTTTAATTGCATGCTTGTTTGTTTGCTTCAATTCATATGCAAACTTAAGTTGTGCTATTGATAATAGTTGCGACGAAGATACGTCAAAGCACGTCGCCCAACTACTTGAGTGGGACGAAGTTTTGCAATACTTTGATGGTTTTAGATTTTCGACTAAACCAATTCGTTCTGAAGGTTTTGAGAGCGCTTATATAAGTTCATTTTCTAATGGTTCTCTTACTGCATTACTTCTATTGGCTAAGGTCAAAGGTAAATTCGAAGTAGTGTCTTTTATTGATGTCCCAAATCACAAGTCATTCGAACTATGTGATTTAAATGGCGATATGAACGAAGACATATGTTTGATGGCTTATCCGTCGGGAACTAACGTGAATCAATATTTTGCGCAGTATGTTCAGGACAACGGGACTCTAAAACGCAAACCGTAACTATAACAAGCCGATTAAAATAGACAAAAATCAATTGGTTTAGGGCGGGCAAGCCGCTAGAGTATAACCAATTGATTTTAAGCCTCTTATCGGGGGCGTTAGCTGCCTATGAAGTTTTTAATTTTTGTAGAAGATACACTTATTGGAGAAACCCAATTTGAACATGGTGATCCACCTATGGGTATTATTCATGGAAGCGTGTATCCAAATGATGAATATGACAATTTCAGGTCTTACTTTTTAAGTTCAAATGAAGGAAAGCAAAAACCTCAAGTTACTATAAAAATGGAAAACGGCGCGATTTTACCTACTGGCGGTGGTGGAATATCGGATTATTCAGATCATACTGAAGATTTACCTAATATTTTTATAGAAATGTCTGTGGATTCATCAGAGTCTTATGACAAGTACTTTAAGCACCATGTTTTGGCCTATGAGGAGTCTTTTAAGTGAGGGCGGCAGCTAACAAACCAATTAACACACTCGCTTCGCTCGCTGGGACGCCTACTTGCTGCGGCTCCGCCATTTTCGCAGCAAGCATTCGCCCGTTATCGGGGCGTTATATGCCAGTGAAAAATTTTAAGTTCCTGCTGTTTTTAATTAGTTTGCTAACTTTGGTCTCATGTTCAAAGGAGACAGGCGTAGAAGAACGAGTAGTTTTTTGGAAAAGTGAACTATATAAAATTATTCCTACTGGTACTCCGCAGGAAGAAGCTTTAAATAAACTAAAAGAAATTGATTCAGAAGCATTCGTAAATTTGTTGTCGGGAAATATTTCTTCTAAATTAGAAAATATAGAAAGCAATGGTATCCCCTGCAAAGATTGGGTTTTAATGGCTACAACAGAAATTCAAGACAATGCTGTCATCAAACATTCGATCTCTAGTACCGGGCGTTGTTTATAGAATGGCATATAACAAAAAAATAAAGTCACTCGCTTCGCTCGCTGGGACGCCTACTTGCTGCGGCTCCGCCATTCTCGCATTGCGCTTTTGCCCCTTAGCTTAGTGTTAGGCTCACTTTAGAATCGGATTATTATTGATGCTTAAAGAAATAGGTAAACTTACAAAAGACGACCAGTTGGGATGGCTTATAAGTGAGTTTGTTGAGATCCCATTATTTCAAAAGAAGTGTCGTTTCATTTTTGAGCAATACGAAGAAAGAGATGAGGAAGAATATTTAAAAGCAATCAATAACTTGCTTTCACTTGAGCAAGAAGTATTTAAATCCGCTTCCAAAGACTTGTATAGCTACTACGAAGACACGATTTTGCTCTGCGAATTAGAACCAGGCGAATATGACATTATCGAGGACAATAATTCTGTATGGTCACATGTCGAATTCGGCGATGAAATTATGGTTTGTCGTCGCTCTGATCACGACTGTTTAATTTACTTGTCCATTGAATCTGAGTGTAGTTGGGAAATAGAGCATGGACTTCAAGTAGTATTTAGAAATGGAAATACAATTTGTAAACTTGGGCCATTCGACAGCCATTTAACAAATTCCGATGCATATGCAGATCCCTCTTTGGAAGATGTAGTATACAAGAGCATGAGGTAAGCCTAACAATGACACGCAAGCGGAAACAAAATCGTTGGCTGGTTTCGCTTCGCTTACAGCATAGCCAACAATTTTATTTCCGCTTAGTGCGGCGTTAGGTGTAATGATGAAGATACTTACTTTTGTCGTTATTGTGGCTACGTTCTGCAGTTTTAATGCTCATGCAGCAAAAGTGCGCAGCTGCAAAAATTTAGAAGTAAAATATATAAAACTACAGCTTCAAAACGGTAACTTAATTCATGAAAACATTTCAGACAGAGAGTTTCAAAGAGGTACGTTAGGTATTGATGAAATGTGTGAACTAAGAAGTGAATTGGTTTCAGATAGTTTAGCTTTTACTCTCTTTAGGCCTAAAGGTGAGTCACTGAGTTATATACTGGTTCACAATGGCTTGGATGGCAGTTTTAAATTGTACGGTCCTTTTATTGGCAATTACACCTAACAAAAAAATTAAGTCACTCACTTCGTTCGCTAGGACGCATACATGCGGGGCGGCTTCGCTATTATGCCCCACGTGCCTGCGCCCCTTATTTAAAAGTTAGGTGCCAATGGTTAAATTCAGCGTTTCAGGTTTTATCATTTTAGTAGGAATTTGCATTTCAATTTGGGTGCAAATGGAAGTAGACGCCTCTGAGCCAATAATTAGTGATTTTAAAGTCGCATCTAGTTACAAGCCAGTTGACTTCAAAACTGGAGAATCAGGCGGTAAAAATAATTATGAATTTACGACATTTATCATCGCTGACAGAGAATTTTATATCTCCGACTCAAATCCCTATTACGTCGTCGTCTTATCTGCATTGGAAAAAGGTGGAAAGATCAGAGTATGGTATAACCCCAATGATTCATCACAGAAGTTTTACCAATTCGAGCAAGATAGCAACATAGTAGCTCCGTTTGAAAAGCTGCTTCATATCAATGGGTATTCTGGTAATGGTGCAGCTGCGATACCCGCTTTGTTGTCATTTATTTTCGTGTTTTGTTGGTATTTAAAAAATGGAACCTAACAAAACACTTAATTCGCAACCCGCTACGCGGGCTGCTGGGACAAATATACAATGCGGCTTCGCTATTATCGCTTTGTACATTTGCCCCTTAGCTTAGTGTTAGTTGCCAAGGAAGATTATGCGTACAATTCTGGCTTTATTACTTTCCATTACTTGCATGTCGTCCAGTTCCATTTGATCTTGCAAAGGAGGTTGTTGATGCTGACGTTGTTGCAATAACGTACATCACAGGGATCTTTTCTCCAGAAGCTGAAGTCGCATTACTAAATGATTCAAACGAGTTATCAGAGGAAATTGAAAACCGCATCATCATTCCAGTCCAAAAGAGTGTAAGGTTGATTACGGAGCGTTCTTTGAAAGGAACAGCAAGTAAAATTAACCAAACTAGTACTAGTTGTTCATTTTCAGGAGAGTTGATGGACAGAGTGATTTTATTGAAAAAAGGCTCAAGAATTTGGGTAAGATACTTAGATATGGAAGCTGAGCAGATTTTAAAAAGTCTAGAGTAGTTGGCAACTAACAAGCCAATTAAGGGCGGGACTGCTAAAGCTTGGCTCAGTTCCACTCCGCTACACAGTTTAGCCAAGCTTTTACCAGCCCCTTATTGGGGGCGTTAGGTGTCATACGTGAATCCAAGCGAATTAGTGTCTCAACTAATCGAGCCAAAAGAACATTTGGACACGAATAAATATTCATACAAGTCAGTTCTTTTGGCTGCTTTTCATTGGCCAACAGATGGCTGGGCACCTCAGGCCATGGACTGGATTGAGTCTGGCGTGGAAATAGACAGTGAAATTGCCATTGCTTTAGAAGAGTTTTCGTCAAATAAGCATTATTCTCAAGCAAATAGGCACAGAGCCTTTGCACTAGCAAAGCGTTGGTTGAAAAAGCAATCAACCACCTAACAATCGCATTAAAGCCGACCCATTACACGCTTGCTGGGTCGGCACAAGGCCGAAAAGACTAGCAAGCGTGTAATGGGCGCCTTATGCGGGCGTTAGGTGCTTTCTAGTTATGAAAAAACAAATATGTATTCTATTTGCTTTCGTATTTATCTTCACAGGATGCACATCTACGGACTTAGTAAATCCAGAGATACCTATCGGACAATATTCCGATGAAGAAAGTAAAAATATTGTGGACCAAGTTAATTCCTTGGAAGGTGAATCAAAAGAGTGTTTTGACTCTTTTTTAAATAAATATCAACGAGGGCTCTTTGAATATTGTAAAGCAACTGGCGGGGGTGAAAATATCGGTGGTGGTTGTGCTCACGTCGCGTATGCTTGGTCAATTACAACTAGCGTATTGGAAGTGGGGCTTGTCAATTGCACACGCACCTAACAAACCGATCAACACACTCGCTTCGCTCGCTGGGACGCCTACTTGCTGCGGCTTCGCCATTTTCGCAGCAAGCATTCGCCCGTTATCGGGGCGTTATGTACTTAAAAGGAATTATATGAAAACTGTTG
>NZ_BAAJLQ010000015.1:0-9176 GCF_057544385.1 Alteromonas sp. 5NS40-0096 | reverse complement strand
CCCACTTAGGGGCACAAATACGCAGGCTATAATACGGAGCGAAGCGAAGGGAGCCTGCGTGTTTGTGTCCCAACGAGCGCCAGCGAGTGACTACAGTGTTTTGTTAGAAGACGATGTTTCTACTACCTTTGGTTGCTCAAAAGCTAAAACCGAAACACACTCGTTTAAACCAATAATTAGATACTCCCTCGGCTGATATAGCTTACCAGTAATGAAGTGTTCTCTGGTGTTTTCCAGTGCATTCCAGCCACCGTCGATTACTTCAAAACACCAACCAGTTTTTAAGTTACATTCACTCCAAAACTCGCCTAAATCACCTTCATCAAGCACTCTGAAACCATAAATAGCATCGAAATGAGCTTTTATACTCCAACTCTTCGATTTAACAGCAATGTTTAAGCATTCTTTGTCGAATGTAATTTCGTCAATGTCTACTGTAGAGTCTGATTCGAAACCAGTCTCTATTTTTACAACCTTAGGCTCATAAATCATCGCTAGTCTTCTAACTTCCAAATATGGGGCGCAAACACGTGTGCAATAATGGCGAAGCCGCGCACGTGTTTGCGTCCCAGCGAGCGTTAGCGAGTGCCATAATTTGTTTGTTAGGTTTCATCTCCGCCTTTTAGATTTATATGGAACTTACCCTTAAAAAGATAATAAATTGAAGGCAAGCCAAAAAACACAAAGAAACCAATAGGACCCGACAATGATTCTGAAGCTGCATAGCTTTGATACAAGTATATTGCAGAAAGTACTAGCAACATTGTTGCAATTGCATAATTGAGTATTCTAACCAGTCTTCCGCGCCATTCAGTTTCCCAAATTTTTAACATAATGATTGGGAATACTATCCAAACCAAAACACCAGCAATCCAAGCTGTCCACTCTTGGCCTGTGATGAAATAAAACAGCCAATACAACGGGAAAAACAAAACAACAGCCAAAATTGCGATTACAAGTAATCTCACAATGAAACCTAACGCCCCGATAACGGGCGAATGCTTGCTGCGAAAATGGCGGAGCCGCAGCAAGTAGGCGTCCCAGCGAGCGCAGCGAGTGTGTTAATTGGTTTGTTAAGTGCGGGTTTATACTTCCGCGTCATAGACTTCCCTACCAAGTGCAAGCGTTAGTTTGGCACAAAGTTTTGTGATCCAACCTAGCCATATTAGAGAGTCTATTTTGCCCGAAATTTGCAGTCCACTCGGTTCCGCTGATGCAATGATATATTTTTCTTCTCCGTATTCGCCAAACCAACAGGAGTATTCTGGATGAGATTTCCAACCATCCATTTCGGAGAATACGCGTCCAACATCAGACCATTCTTTTTCAGAAAGGTCGATTGGCAAATTCAATGTAATGTTTTGTTCTTCCATAAAGCACCTAACACCAAGCTAAGGGGCAAAAGTACAATGCGATAATCGCGAAGCCGCATTGTGTTTTTGTCCCAGCGACCCGCGCAGCGGGTTGCGACTTGAGCGTTTTGTTATGTGCGTGCCGAAAACAACCTTGTAATGAACTATTGAATTGTCCAATAAGTAACATGTTTAGCCCTTCCTAGGTTATTAATTTTTCGCCACAAAAAGGGCAAAAGCAGACGATGAACATAGTTTGAGAAACAAGTTCTCCTTCGAAATCTGCTTCCTTCATTTGAACTTCTTCTTTTGATGCAAAATGTAAGTTATACAACTGCCAAGAACCGGAGCCCTCGACTGAATGAAGGATTTTAATATCCTTACTAAAGATATTTTCTTTGCATTTATGCTCCTTATCGAAGCTAATGTTTGCAATTTCCGAAAGCTTATTAATATCCATATTTCTTTTTACTAGATGAATAGCACATAACGCCGCCAGCAGAGGCGCAGCTATGCTGCGTCCTGCTGACTGGCATTGTTAAGTTCTTCCGCATTTAATGCTTTGAGCTTTCTTGAAGTAAACCACCATGAGCCACCTACAATTGAAATCAAGATTCCAAGAAACCCTAACACTGTATAGAACATATTTGTAAGAAATTTTATTTCTCTTTCTACAACATCTTCTTTAACGAAGTCACCTATTTCTGATGACATCTCTGAATAATCTCGCTGAAGAGTTTTTAACTTCACTAAATCTTCTGGATCAGAAAACATGTAAGTTTTTAAAATAGCAAAGTCTGCCTTAAGTTGTTGCAATGTGGCGACCTCATCAATATCTACGTCGCCAGCAGCAATTGACTTTTCAATTTTTCCCAGTCTATTTTCAATAGAAGAAGTCGTTAGATTAGCTAACTGCTTTTCAAGGATAGTGATCTGTTTTCTTAAGTCAGGAAGCCTTTCCATACCTTCTGCTTCAGCTGATAATATTCGTTCATATTGCGACATCAAATTCTTAGTCGGCTCAAGTAGCATCATTGCTATTAGCATCAATATCAAAGGGAAAATTAATTTAGGCATAAGACTGATGAGCATCGTTTGGCGTTCAAATATATCCTTTCGACGCGAAAGAAACATTTCTCGTTCCATTCGTTCAATCTTTGCCATCTCAAGATCTCTCATCATTCTTTCGTTCATTTTTTCTCCAATATATGATTAAACTTAACACGAAGCTAAGGGGCAAATATACAATGCGAAAATGGCGGAGCCGCATTGTATATTTGTCCCAGCGGCCCGCACAGCGGGTTGCGACTTAAGCGTTTTGTTAGGTGCGTGCATAAAAAATCCTTGTTTTATATGCTGTTTGTTTTTGATTTTAACTTGATAAATCGATAGATGTTAATGCCGATAAAGATCGCAAAAGAAAAAATACCCAACCAAAACGACGCAGCATAATAAACAACTGTTGCTATTCCAACTGATACAGAAAAAAGACCACAGTCATAACCACAGGTTTCCATTCTGTAAGCTGAGCCAATAAATAGAACTAAGCAAATACAAAACATACTCAAGCTAATTGACCTAGCTTTGTTCATCCAATTTAGCCCTTTTCCCTGAAAAGCACCTAACACTAAGCTAAGGGGCAAAAGCACAATGCGAAAATCGCGAAGCCGCATTGTGTATTTGTCCCAACAGACCGCGCAGGGGGCAGCGACTTAAGCGTTTTGTTAGGTTTCCTATACATCGTTCTCTAATACATCCTTTAATTCTTCCTGAGCGAACTTTCGAGTTTCCGTTTGAAGCATCTCCTCAAAAAACTGTCTACTTGCCGACAGAGAACTGAAATTAATAATTATCGCAGTAAGCCCGTCAATGAAATCGCGATCTCCCTTTTCCCAGCTCCAGTGAGACATAGCCCAACTTGAGACTCTAGTCTCTATCGCTGCACTAAAATATCCTCTTGGATTATATTCTAATGCAGATATTCCATCGTTAATCGTTTCTTGAATCATGTATATTGGCGGCTCAGCGTGATTCTCAGCAATATCCATGATAATTTGAAGCTGCTTCTCAACTTCTTCGTACGTTAATACAGATGGCAGTTTGTCAAATTCAGGGAGCATAACTATCGGAAACCTAACTTTCCAATAACGGGCGCAGGCACGTGGGGCATAATGGCAAAGCCGGCCCGCGTGTATGCGTCCCAGCGAACGCAGTGAGCGAGTTAATTGGGTTGTTATACCCGTTACTCATCCAAAATATCATTCAATTTTTTCTTAAAATAGTGCTGAAGCAACTTTTGGCTTCCATCAAAAACTACTTTAAATGGAGCATCTTTGAACTCAGTTTTAAGTTTCTCAAACACTTCTTGCTTATCTAAAGCATTGGCAAAATCGTGGCCCGCTTGAGTTAACCTAATATCTTTATCGAAGATCAGAGGGGGACCGCTTATGCCCATTGTAATGCCTATTGAATCCAAACCAGACAAATGTAAATTTCTGTCAGAAATTAATCGATTATCCATCAGAATCTGCATATGAAAAACGAACTTTTCGTCTAAGTATTCAGGATTGTCTGAGGAACTAATCGGAAATCCATTGTCCTGCAATTTTACAACGCTAATATGCGCTGTTTCTGCGTTTAGGAACTCTGATAAGAGCTCTTTTAGATAGGCTAAATCAATACGCATGTTTCAATATCCTTTTGAGGGTATAACACTAAGCTAAGGGGCACAAATATGGCGCTATAATGCCGGAGGCGCGCCATGTTTGTGTCCCTCTTGAGCGCCTTGTTATATTCATTTTACCTTATCACTTAAAAAGTGAATTATTTCGTCTTTGTTTTCAATGTCTCTGAGTGGTATCAGTACCGCACTCGATGTATCAATAAAGAGTGCCAATAATCCATTCTCTTGTTTTACACGTTTGAAGACACCCCATTTATAAACAGAATATGAAGCTTCGCTAGAGATCTTCATTTCCTCTTCGCTTAACTCAAAAATATGGCTCCCACAAAATGCACCATCTTCTTTCGGGGCATATGCATGTTTAAATAGTTTTGGGACGTTGATGTAGTGATTAAAGATTAGTAAGAGAAAGACAACGGAAATCGTAATTGCAGTGGGCCAATGAACTGTTGATATTTCTCTCAACGTAGACATTACAATGACCGCGAGCAAAAACCAGACTACAGCGTTTACAACAAATAAAAACCAAGTTTTTAAGTACTTTCTTGGAGCTTCGCTAGACAGCAACTGTTGATAAGCGAGCCAATCATTTACGGTGAGATTTATTTTAAACTTCATAACATCCATGAATATAACGCCCTGTTAAGCGGCTGATAAAGGTTTGGCTAAAATGTGAAGCGAAGCGGAACCGAGCCAAACTTTAGCAGTCCCGCTTTAACAGCTTGTTATATTTCGTTATTCAAAATATGTTCGTAGACTTCTAGTAAATTTGTATTGGTAACGCCATTATACTTGCTATCAAATCCACCCAACATAATTTCAGTATTAAACTCTAAATCAAATTTATTATTAGATTCTAGAATTGCTTCAGGAATATGATGAACCGCGTCTGCTAAATCTGCTATCTCTTCAGACTGACGAGCTGTAAGCCCTGAAATTTGCCCTTCGTATCCAATCATTCGTATTTTCAACAATACTCTTTCCAGAGTTTTTAGGAGAGCTTTTTGTTCGTTAGTCACGGGTTCCCTCAAGAAATATAACACTAAGCTAAGGGGCAAAAGCACAGTGGGAAAATAGCGAAGCCGCACTGTGGTTTTGTCCCAGCGACCCGTTCAGCGGGTTGCGACTTGAGCGTTTTGTTAGGTGCTACACATGATTTCTTGTTCGAAGAATGCGGGCAATACTTTGATGAGTGATACGTTTTCAAATTTTGGATTGTTCTCCATAAAAACAATGAATTTTTGTACGAAAAATTTAGTATTCAAATTTTCATCGCATATTTCAAATTTGCTCCCCTGTTCTGATGATGGGTTGTACATCATTACCAAATGATACCCCAACAACGTTGAGCAATCCTGACGTTCTTCATTTTCAACCTCTTCATGACACAATTTCTTTAAACCTGTGCTCGTTTCCGGATTTGCATGGGTTTGGAATGAGGCAAAAAGTATGAATACTAGAACAAAGCATTTATAAAACATCAGCCTAGATCCTCTAAAAGCACATAACACTAAGCTAAGGGGCAAAAGCACAATGCGAAAATGGCGGAGCCGCACTGTGTATTTGTCCCAGCAGTCCGCGTAGCGGGTTGCGACTTGAGCGTTTTGTTATGTGCGATTGTTTCAAACAACCTTTACATACCCCACTATTTTGTATGCTTCACATATGTGCCATGCGAAACCTTTTTTAAACAAATGAGCGTCTTGTTTTGGCACTAAAAAGCAACCATTCGCTTTACATGTATCCCCAGATTTTAATGTCTCAACACCTATAAAATTGAGCACACCCATAAATGCATAATCTCGGCCGGGAATCCAATGGTTTGGTCTTATTCCTGTGCCAAAGCCCCAGCGATCTTTCATTGCTTCCTTTAGCAAGGAAACCTCTACGACCATTTCGATTTCTACACTGTCCATTGTTCAGGTTACCTGTAGCACATAACACTAAGCTAAGGGGCAAAAGCACAATGCGATAATGGCGAAGCCGCATTGTGTTTTTGTCCCAGCGACCCGCGCAGCGGGTTGCGACTTGAGCGTTTTGTTAGGTGTGTGCATTTTTAATCCGATCATTTACATAGCTTGAAAGTATTGGAAGAACAAACCCATATACACTTGCACAGAAGAACAAAATGAAGCTGATATTGCTGAAAATGACACTTTGCTCTGAGGTGTCATTTATAAGCTCGATAGCTATTGCTGGTAAAAGAGTGCAACAAATATATAAAGAGGCGTGTACGACCTTGCTACTTTGAGAGCCACTTCCTTTAAAGAACCATATTGAAGCAATAACGGTGGAAAGAACAAGCAAAACAAAAACAAAAAAAACACCTCCAGCCATTTTCTAACTCCAAAGCACCTAACTTTTAAATAAGGGGCGATAACGCGTAGGGCATAATAGCGAAGCGGCCCAGCGTGTTAGCGTCCCAACGAGCGACAGCGAGTGACTTTATTTTTTTGTTATACACCGTTGCTATTTAAACCCCTTTTGCAAGTTTTGAACATCTCGTGTGCGGCTATGAAAAACTTTGTTGGAACATTATAAGAGGTCGATTTTCCGTTTGAATAATTGACGTTGTAACCAAGGCTATCCGATTTCACTAAATGTTTTTTTACTTTTTCTGCGGCTTCTCCGATTAAGTATCCAGAGTAAGGTTCTGATTGTAATTTATACAAACGTTCATGGGCACCTTCAATATTCACTTCCACGCTTGAAATTTCAACAGACTCTGTAGTACCCCTTGTAGCAATTGTGACGCCATGAATTAGAGTCATGGGCTCTGAATTCAGTTTGTTTAGAATGGGTGCTTTGTCATTTGGGAGCATGAAAGAAAACTGAGATAGTACAGCGCAGAAATCACCGCATTCGAGTATTTTGCTTTCATTGAATCGTGGTTCAATGAGCATAATGCAACCGTAATCATCAATACGAACCTGCCATGAAGCCGGAGTGCTGGCAAAGACACTGCAAGAAATGAGAAAAGCTAGAAATGCGGTTTTTTTCATAGTAGGTGTATAACTGCTCGCATAAGCGGCGCAAAACGCTTGGCTACAATTTGCGACGAAGGAGCGCAAGCCAAGCTTTTTGCGTCCGTTTTTAATGCGTTTGTTAGATTATCGTTGCCACCTACTCATATCCCATACACAATCTTCCTTCATGTTTTCGTTTACTTCATGAATTTTTGTGATTTCAAACTTTAACCTGCGACCAAAGGAATTCGTATTTAGTGAGAGTTCACCAGTCGCTTCAACATACTTTGCGCCTGTACCCAATTTATATAAGCTATCTTTATTAGAATTCTCCTCAATCTCAATAGCCTCTGCTTCACCACATATTTGAAAAATTGAATATGGTGCACCGGCGAAAAAATATCCTTTTATCCGATTGTTTCCAAGTGGCAGTTTAACGTTACTAGCCAGATATTGTTTTTTCTTATTTTCTTTTACCTGAAGCAGCAGTTCTTCCACACTAAGTTCGTCTATATTTTCTGACGCTAAAGCTGTAAATAATAAGCTACAGAAGACTGACAAAATTGCTACTTTTTTCATATTCCCTCAAGATAATCTAACACTAAGCTAAGGGGCAAAAGCGCAATGCGAGAATGGCGGAGCCGCATTGTGTATTTGTCCCAGCAGCCCGCGCAGCAGGTTGCGACTTGAGCGTTTTGTTATGTGTCATGATGCCAAAAACAACCTAAATGGATTCCAAAATTGAGCTACTAGCTTCGAGAATTGCAGCTTTATTCTCAAACGTAAAAACTCCATATGTTCCTTTTACGTCAATCACAGTAAAAGGTAACTCTCCTTTAGGTAGAAACTTAGAGTCTAATAGATATACCAATACTGCGTTTGATGCCGCATCCACTTTATACTCTGAAACCTCTAGCAAGTTATGAGCACCCACACTAAATTGTAGCTGGCACTTTTTTAGTTCACTTTGAACCAAAACATCGATACTTCTTTTTAATCTGTAACTCATGAGGACATATAGCACTAAGCTAAGGGGCAAATGTACAATGCGATAATCGCGAAGCCGCATTGTATATTGTCCCAGCAGCACGCGCAGCAGGTTGCGACTTGAGCGTTTTGTTATGTGACGTCACTTTGATACAACCAATTTATTGTCTTGGATAATTAGCTTTACTTTAGAGTACTCGTCTAGATATGAGCTTGCACCAATATTTGTTAGTTCAAATAAAAAGTAATCATCTTTATTGTCCATGTCTATATCTTCTATACCGGAAAAGTTGCCGCCATTTGTAACAACTCCAGCGTCTACAAATAATAAAACATGCCTTTGTTCAGATGGTGGGCTATTGCCTCCAATAAATGCTTTATAAAAATACTCACGTTCATTGACTCTGATGACATTTGATACATCGTCAATAAAAAGCTCAGTGGAAATGAAAGTTTTCTCATTCGTCATTCGATGAATAGCGTAAATGTCATAGTATGTGTGCTGCTGAGCACTATTTGCCGGTGACTCTTCTGCGCATAGCTTAAATTGGTCATTAAAGAATATTACTTCGCACTGCTCAGCAACTACGCAGAAAGAAGCGAATATGGAAAAAAGAGTAACTGTTAAATATTTCATAGAGTCACATAACGCTTCAATAACCGGCGCAGCTTTGCTGCGTCCGGCGCCGAAGGCGCGTAGTTAATTGACTTGTTATATTTCACTTAACGCTTGCTGTGCATGAGCTAATGTATCTTGAACATTTAGACGTCCGCCAATTAAATAGCCTTCATCACAAATTATGGTGGAGGTTCCATCAATTGAAGCTGTAAGATTTCCGTTATTAACACTTAACTCTGCAACAAACTCTTGCTGCCTACGCCCCTCTCCCTTTAAGTAAGCTACGTCATGTTCCCTCATATTTCTGACTAATCTTGCTTCAGGTAGGTTTTCCTTGTAAGTGCAATAAGTTTGAAATTTTGCAGTATCAAACTCTTCAAGTTCAGCCCCCCATTCCAATGATTTACCTACAGCAATAACGAAGAAATGTTCGTATGTGCTGGTCAACTCTAGATCTGCGCGATTATTGGAAAGCTCAATTAGATTATTGCCAACACTAACCACGGCTTTGAGCCATTTCTTAAAAGAATGATTTACAAACCAGCTATCCATAGGCTTCCTTTGAAATA
>NZ_BAAJLQ010000014.1:0-12349 GCF_057544385.1 Alteromonas sp. 5NS40-0096 | reverse complement strand
TAAGCTAAGGGGCAAATGCGTGTTAAGCGTTTTGTTATATTCATTCCATCAATGATGGACCGAAGTACCAGCCCGTTAGAGGTTGCCAGCTTGGATGGCTTTCTAAACTACAATCTTGCTGATCGTTAAACCAAAGCCTGACATTCTTTTTTGATGTTTGAGCCGCCAGCAATGTTGAATAGATGATTTTACACGATTCAATAGGGATGCCGTTGTATTCTGATGTTACGCTGCATAACTTTGGCCAGATAAGCCCCGCTAATTTTTGTGCAAACACAATCCCAGTTTTTGGTTCTATCGTAACACCAGCAACTTCGCCATCACATTGGTATGTGTTGTTTGCGAATGCAGTTGTAGAAAAGAGAAATAAAGAGAAAACGATTTTTTTCATAAAAATTCCTTTTAGGTTAAACAGAATATAACACTAAGCTAAGGGGCAAAAGCACAATGCGAAAATGGCGGAGCCGCATTGTGTTTTTGTCCCAGCAGCCCGGGCAGGGGGGGCGACTTAAGCGTTTTGTTATATGCGTGTATAGATTGAAAAGACACCTTGCTCTTCATGGAATAATCCTTTACTCCGATATTCACAGTTGCCTACCTTTTTATATCCTGCACCAATGAAGCCTATGTTAACAATGGTTCTTTCTTTTTGTGCAACTTTCAACAACTCCAAAGATTGCAAATGAATATCTTCGTTAATTAGTTTTGTATAAGAGCGCCATTTATTGGCGTCATAGTCCCCGCTAAGAGCAATCGTTTTACATTGGTCTACATCGTAGCCAAAAGTGTCTATAAACACGGCCACCAAGTGAAACTGAGTCTCGTCTGTACGGATGCTCTCTATTTTCGCCGGATAGTGGCTACCGCCTGCAAATACAAAGCTGTGCATGGCTAAAAAAGTGAGTAGACAAATAATTATTCTAAAAAGCATATAACGCTAAGCTAACGGGTAGTGACGTAGCGGCATAATGGCGAAGCCGCATTGTGTTTTTGTCCCAGCGCCCCGCGCAGCGGGTTGCGACTTAAGCGTTTTGTTAGTTGCCATAAGCTTGAAACGCCCTTGATGACGCACTTATTGAACCTTCGATAATTGAGGAGTACCAAGGATCTAGTTTTTGGCTACTGTGATATGCCTGAACTATTTTACGTGCATGCTGTTCTATCGTTAGCTCACCGATTGCAGGGGTATTTGCGATTTCATTTGCTATATCTAACCCCTCATATTCATTTTTTAGAGCTTCCCTATACTCATCGTAAGTCATTTGAAATTGAGAAGCCAATTCTGGCTCTAACCTACACATCTCGTCCGCTTTAATTAATTCGCCAACTATTGTTGATGGGTCTGGTTTTCCAATTGATTGGAGCTTTTTTAAGATTTTCTTAAGCATGATTTCCCTGTGGCAACTAACGCTAAACGAACGGGCAGTGACGTAGCGGCATAATCGCGAAGCGCCGCTGCGTTACTGTCCCAGTGAACGGAGTGAGCGTGTTAAGCGCTTTGTTATGTGCCCTAAACTGTGATGCTTCCATTACAATACCCTTCAATGAGTTCCTTTACTGTACCGCTGATAAATTTGTAAGACATTTCGATAGGGTAATATGCCCAAACACCTTCGAGGTGCGCTCTAAAACAAAGCTCTATTCCATCCGCACCAGCATTGCCAATAACAAGGTGGCCACTCTCATGATTAATAAACACATCTTCTTTTGGATATACAAGTTGAAGATAAGATTCGTCATGATAAAAACCTGAAGAAGCAAACTCTGATAAGTATTCATCACATTTGAATCTAGAATTCATCACGATAAGACATTCCATTGTTGACTGGGCACATAACGCCCCAATAAGGGGCTGATAATGCTTGGCTATACTTGTGAAGCTAAGCGGAACCGAGCCAAGCTTTAGCAGTCCCATTTTATTGGCTTGTTATGTGTTTATTTACCAACTTTAACCAATTTATCTTGTTCAAATTCAAATGCGATATTTTCAAAAATTAAGATATCACCTTCGTCAACAATAAATGCGTCTGGCTTAGCTTGCCTTAATAGAAACAAAACATCTTTTTTATTTCTACTTTCTATTCCCTGAACAATTAAGCTACCCATATCATTAATCAGTTGATCTTGATGATGCAAATCCATGGATTGATACTTATCTGTAACAGCTTGATCAATAACTACTAGAAACCAATAAATGTTACTGGCAATTAAGACGAGAACAGAAACGATAAAAGCAAACTTCCAAGTTTTCAGGTGACTCTCCTAAACACATAACACCCCAATAAGGGGCAATTGCTTGCATGCGAGTAATTGACCCAGCGAGTGGAGCGAGTGAGCTTGATCGGTTTGTTAGGCATACTGCTCAAAATTACCTCTTTTTCTCCAATAGTGGGGCATACTTCTGTATCCCAAAGCGCACTTACAAAGACTAAATAACCTTCTTTAGGCTCTATAGTTATTGTTCCGCTGTAAAACTCTTCGTTGGTGATCACATCAAAAAGATCTTTGAATATGTTTTGAAGTTGTATTTCCTGTCTAGTTTGATCTTTCGGCAAACATATTGTGCGTGTTCCATCAGCCAGTATTGATTCCACACAATCATCTTCAAGTTCAATAGATTGATATACAAGAGTAATTGTAGGAAATCCACCTGAGCTACTTATTATTCTCGGTAAAGAAACTAAATATTCATCTTTTTCATCGAGTTCTGTAATTTCAATAAGACTACCAAATTCTTTACCTTGATTAGGAAGCATGCAAGTTAAAGCATCAAACGAGAACAAAAACAAAAAAAGAGCTGTGTAGAAAAATTTCACTTGTGTATGCCTAACGCCCCGATAACGGGCGAATACTTGCTGCGAAAATGGCGAAGCCGCAGCAAGTAGGCGTCCCAGCGAGCGGAGCGAGTGTGTTAATTGGTTTGTTATATGCCCACTTCTTGAGCTCTTCCTTTGTTGTAGTTCAATTACTCTGGCAGCCCTTCTGTTGTATTCCTTTATTGTTATGTAGCCTGCAACCCAAGAAAGTGGCCAGCTAAACACTAGCGGAGCGAACAATATAAACAACCAAAATTCTAAGGAATTGAATCCGACATTCAAACTAACCGGTAAACCATGAATAACTGCCGCAAACGGTAAAATTAAAGTTCCAACTATAACGGCTGTTAAACCAGTTTTAAGGCTCGTGTAAAACAAGCCGAAATAGCCAAAGAAAAAACAAAATAAAAACTGTTTCCACTGACTCTTATATTCTACCAATGTTACTAATTCCTTCAGGAGCTGACTGGCATATAACGCCCGCATAAGGGGCTGATATTGCTTGGCCATACTGTGAAGCGAAGCTGAACAGAGCCAAGCGTTAGCAGTCCCATCACTTAATGCGCTTGTTAGGCTTACTTTAACCGTATAGCTAAAAATTCCACGCCATTGTAACCAATTAATATTTCATTCTGGTTCTTTACATAAAAACTACTTGCCATGCCATATTTTCTTTCTCCATAGGAGCCACCACAGAATAAAGATACCTCGATAACTTTTTCATCATTGAGTCCTATGTCTGACGGATAGAATCGATTTCCTTGGACGAAATCATCATTAGTTACATACCTATATAAATAGGAAGGACTGTCACAAGTTTCATCGCCAATTTTCGCGCTGAACTCACCAAACTCAATAATTGTGCTTTTGTACGAAGAAGCTTGTTTATCATCAAGGGCACATACATTTGGGCAATAATTTGTTTCAGATATTTCCCAAGTTCCTATCGCAACATGCTTGTAATCAACGTCGGATTCGCTGGCATTTGCAGTAGTTACGAAAAAAATAAATAATGTTGATATATATCGCATGACGATCCTTGTAAGCCTAACTTTAAGCTAAGGGGGCGAAACACATGGCAGAATAGCCAAAGGCGCCATGTGTTTTGCTCCCAGCGAGCGAAGCGAGTGACTTGAGCGTTTTGTTATATTTCATACCCAAAAAGCCACAATAAAACCGATTACCAAAACAAAAATTATTGAATAGAAGGGCATCTTGTACCTTTGATAATTCCTCGCGTCACCTGGTGGGGTTAGCCAAGCGAGAAATTTGGACGCCGTCCTAATTTTAATTGGCTTATTCTTCCCATTGATGTTGATGACGTGAAACTTCCAATTCTGAAACACACCACCGTATCTTTCGAGATCACTTACGAGTTCATCTTTAGTAGATAGAATGTCGCTTTCCGAATTATTCAATTTCCTTGTAATCCGCAGAAGTATTTTTCCCTCTTTATTTTCACGCATAGAACATTCTGAAGGGTTTGTTCTTTCCTGAATTGTTCTAAAGCCACTTCGTGCTGAAGCGTCCGACTGGAACAAGAAAGTGTACGCAACTGTAACTTTATCTTTTCCATTCCAATTCAAATTAACATCCTTTTTGTTTGAGAGAAATATAACGCCCTGTTAAGGGGCTGATAAATGTTTGGCTATAATGTGAAGCGAAACCGAGCCAAACTTTAGCAGTCCCACTTATACAGCTTGTTAGTATTCAATTTAGATCAGCTTTGGTTCCCATTCTGGTTACCCAGCCTAGCTCTCTCATTTTTTCATTAACAGCTTCATCAAATTCAATAGAACCTATATGTGGCAGAATTTCTTCTCTGAGTTCTTCGTCTACTTCACGTTTTCCAGCTTCGATTGCATTAATTGCTGCCTCTTCCAAAGCTTCATCAGCTGTTTCTAGAAAGCTTGTTATACGTTGAGGATCATTTACCACTTCACCGTCGATAATTACTCCTCTAGAATAAACTTTTTGAGCACAACGCTTTTTATCTGCTTGATAATAATCAGGGCCATTATCATTATCGTCCATTAGATAAAGTCTAAAACTGCCTTTCTCGGGATGAGAGATTATTAAAAAGGGCTCTTTTGCTTTCATTTCCATAAAGTTATTCCATTACTGCTCAGAGGTTGCATTTGAATACTAACCCCCCGATAAGGGGCAATTGCTTGCACGCGAGAATAGCAGATCCGCGTGCGAGGAATTGTCCCAGCGAGCGGAGCGAGTGAGCTTGAATGGTTTGTTATATGGCATTTGCTTCTACGAAGTATGATTTATTCTTAAAGTCCCATACAGGCTGAACCAGAAAGTACCTATTAAGAAATTCGATGTGCTTTCTGTTAATTGGATAGCAGTCAAACATAGGGTTATTTGAATCCTTAATTCCAAACTCTTTCTGGAACCTACTTAACTCAAAAGTTGCAAATTCATGTTCTGTAATCAGCTCTTCCGTCTCTTTCAAGAATTCAGTGACAAATCTTTTAACTTGATATTCTTTGTCTATCATATTGAAAAGAATGACCGGTTTGTTTTTAGATTATGTCTTTTTGCAATTTCAGTCACGATTTTCTTGTTTCCTGTTAATTCGCCTTCAGTCCAATTGTCGTATTCCAGCAAAAGGGTTCTGAAACCTTTTCTAAGCTTGACTCTTTGATAGTCGACAGAACCGGCAATTCCCCATGATGGCTTACCCAGTTTCCATCCATCAGCTATTAAATCTTTGATAATCACATCGAACGTTTCCGATGGTATATCCCGAATATTAGTACCAATGAGTGGAATGTACACTAGGATTCCGATGACATATAACTTTTAAATAAGGGGCGCAGACGCGTGGGCTAAAATGCGAAGCAGCCCACGTGTATGCGTCCCAACGAACGAAGTGAGTGGCTTAATTTGCTTTTTAGGTGCGTGTAGATACATCCTAGTTTTGTTTACCCGTGATTAAATAAAACGCTTTTATTGTTTGTTTCACTGAATAGTAAATCGCATACAAAGTTCCAAAACTAACGACAATAAATTTTATGCCTTCTGGCATGTTGTTTAAGAAGCTCAATTTTAGACTCGCAAATTCGAAAGGGTCGTCATTAATCCATGCAGTAAAGGATTTGCTGAAAATCCACATAACAATACCAGTGAATATCCAACATAAAAGAGTTATAAAAGACTCTTTAAAAATACCACTATTTTTTCTATTCAAAGAAGCACCTAACGCCCCGATAACGGGCGAATACTTGCTGCGAAAATGGCGGAGCCGCAGCAAGTAGGCGTCCCAGCGAGCGAAGCGAGTGTGTTAATTGGTTTGTTAGGTGGCATATCTTAATTCCATCCTTGTTCTGGCTTTTCGTTAAGCATTTGCATTGCCAAAGCACATAGGTCTTCACCTATAATCTGATTTTCTCCCCAGTCTTTCTGCCACTTTTCACTACATTCTGCGGCGATCGCCCGAAAAGAGCATTCTTCATCTACTCGGAGAAACTTAATGAATTGCGCCTTCTCTATGTCTAAGAGCTGAGTTAATTCTTCCTTGAAATTCATAATCTACCTCTTGGCACTTAACGCCCCATTTAGGGGCACAAATACGCAGGCTATAATACGTAGCGAAGGGAGCCTGCGTGTTTGTGTCCCAACGAGCGTCAGCGAGTGACTACAGTGGTTTGTTATCTCTCACAACAGTTCAACCAGTGTACAACAGTATCTATTTGTGCAAAGTCTAAATCTGAAAGTTGGCCAGCTCTCAGGTTGTTTATTGCAGTCAGCATATTTTCTTTCCCGAACTGTTTTCTGAGGTAAAACACAACTTCTTCTGCGCTTACGTCCCAGTGTGGTAGAAGGCGAAAAATAGCTTCTTCGCACCGCTCTGTTGCCTTGGGGTTTATTTTCAATAGAAGGCGACCAGTAAACGTTTGAACTTTGAGCCTGTCTTCTCTCATTTGAACTGCGAAAACACCCATTAGGCCTTTATAACGTTCGTGTTTGGGAGAAGAGGCGATGGCATTATACAAACCCTTAAATTCTGGGCTTTTTCCCAGTCCGTGTCTTACTGCAAACTCAATTGTCGCTTTTGTGATTTCTGCTGAGTTCATAACATCCGTGAGAGATAACACTAAGCTAAGCGGCAAATGTACAATGCGATAATGGCGAAGCCGCATTGTATATTTGTCCCAGCAGCCCGTGCAGCGGGGTGCGATTTGAGCGTTTTGTTAGGTGCCATCCCAGCCTCTGAACTTAACAATAGCACCACCTTCTGATGAAAAAAGGGGGGCATTCCCTTTTCTAAGTTCCCAAAGGGAATAGGTACCTTCGTCGTAAAATACTTCAAGTTTCTTGGTGTTAGAAAGAGTTATTGAGAGTTCCCCAGTGTTATCACATGCTTTCACTTGTTCAATTTTCTCTCCAACCAGCGCCTTTTTTAAAGAATTGAAAATTCTCAAATCAAAGTCTGAATCCCAATAGGTTTTAGGTTCAAACAATAGCTGGTTTCCGTCAGTTAATCGAAAGCCGCCTTCAACATATAAGCTCAAATCGTCATTGAAATAGAAAATTACATTAACAAGAGAGTTTTGCTCTATGTTCGTTATTTCCTTTAAAAAATCCATTGAACTCACAATGGCTCCTAACGCCCCAATAAGGGGCTGATAAATGCTTGGCTATATTTGTGAAGCGAAGCGAAACCGAGCCAAGCTTTAGCAGTCCCACTTTATTGGCTTGTTATGTTTCAAACCCACAGCTTCCAACGATATAAATAACCCTCGGTTTCCGATGCTAAATTTACATAGCACTCAGTTAGATACTTAAGATGTTTAGCATTTAGGTCTGTTTTAATTTTAAAACCTGAGAAATACATACCGTCAAGTTCATACTGAATCATCCTATCATTATGTTCCCAATGATAGATTTTTACGAAATATTCTTTAGCCATTTTTTCGCTAGGAAAGGAAAACACTAATTCGAATTCTGTAGATTCTAATTCATAATATTTTCGAAGTGATTTAACTATTGTTTCGACTCTATCCATGCTCAACCTGAAACATAACGCCCGCATAACGGGCAAAAATACGTAGGCTACAATACCAAGCGAAGCGCGGGGAGCCTACGTATTTTTGTCCCAAGGAGCGCCAGCGACTGAGTTGATGCGTTTGTTATACGCCATTGCCTCTTCATTCATTCGTATTCCCAGCAAAAATGTTTAGAGATTTGTCTGAACATTCCTTCCCAGCTCACATCTGTACAGTCAGAGAGTATTTTGTCTACTTTCTCTAGAGTTTTATCCCATGAATAATAGGGTAAAACAATCAGATATTTTTTGTCGGTAATTTGAGATAATAGTCTTTGCGTGACCACGTGAATTTGGAAGTTGTTAGTGCCTTCCATGTCCTTTGCACCTACAGAAATGTTGAACCAAAAATCCACTTCCGAAGGATCCTCGAAAACCCATTCTTGTATAGGATCGAAGTCTGAACAGTCGAAGCTTCTAATGACGGGAATAAAAATTTTCATTTTGGTGTATAACGCCGGGATCAGCGGTTGACTGGAGCGCAGCGTAAGGCAATCCGCTGGATACCTTTGTTAAATATCGTGGGTAAATAGACCATAATAAGTGCCCTTTTTTACATTCTGAATGAAGTACCGTTTACCTACGTTATCGGTATGCCAAATATATTGTTGCCCTTCGTAAACGATCTTACACATTACCGGGTAATCGTGGTCAGCAAATTTTGCAAGCTTGTCGGTTTTATCAGGATCGCCAAGAGCTTTATTTTCTATCAAAGCAAAAAGCTTATCTTTCTTGTCCAGAGCACATTCTTCAGCCAAAGCGTCTAGTGAGTGAAACAAGACACCCAATACCAAAAATATTCTCATGATCCAATTCACTTAAAAAACGGAGATATTTAACACTAAGCTAAGGGGCAAAAGCACAATGCGAAAATGGCGGTGCCGCATTGTGTTTTTGTCCCAGCAGCCCGCGCAGCGGGATGGGACTTGAGCGTTTTGTTAGTTGCTTTCGCCGATACCGGAAACAGCAACCTTTGCAAAAGAATAAACATTGTCTTCACTCCCGTTCTCAATTCGCTTTAAAACCTTTGCGATAGGGAAGATAAATGAATCAGGTTTAGACCATAAAACGCAAGCAGTCCCGAGTTGGAAACCAAAATTCTTAATAGTTGTATTTAATTTCTCTGCTTCTTCATAATCTAGCCAGTCATATTGTATATCGGATTCTTTGCGTATAACTTCCCCGACGTATGAACCTGCGCGCAAAACTAACCGAACCAATAGATCTTCCTCTGGCGGTGATGCACTTACAGTTTCTAAATACTCATCCAAGTGATGAAGGCTTTCGATTGATAAATCCATAGTTATGCTATCGAAGAATTCGATATTTGGGATAGGGTTTTCTCTATCCGATAGAAGCATTAAGGCCAAATCGTTATTGGCTTCGTTGCTTAGTTTTGTTTTTTTCTTAAAAAATGAAAACATGCTAATCCTTTGGCAACTAACACTAAGCTAAGGGGCAAATGTACAATGCGAAAATCGCGAAGCCGCACTGTGTTTTTGTCCCAGCAGCCCGCGCGGGGGGCAGCGACTTGAGCGTTTTGTTAGGTGTCATAATCACTGTGTCTTACCAATCGAATTAGTTCTGTGTTTTTAGTGTAGTGCACCAAGCCTGCAAAATTGGTATTGAGTAAAAGCCCATTATTTAAGTAACCCCATTCATTCCGTGTAAAATTGGGAGAGTATTCACCACTTTCTATGTTGCAAACGACTTCACCATAATACCCGCCTTTAATTTCGACAATATCTCCAATTTTTGCCGTGTTTCCATCCAAATAATTCATGCTAGCTGACGCCTAACGCCCGTATAACGGGCCGCGCTGAATGCGCGGTCCGGGCACTTGCAAAGCAAGTGCGGTTAATGGCCTTGTTAAGTGTTTCACCACTGCGAAACGTCCATATTCTCAGAAACTTGCAGTCCCATACTGCTAAGTTGAACGACTATTTCTATATATAGCGACTGGGTCTCGGCAACTTGGAAAGCACCAAACAAATTTAAACCTGCCAATTCATATACAAGGTCAATTGCTTGGTATGAAGTACTACTTTCATCCTCAGCGTCGCCGATTGCGGCTCTATAATCTGATTCCCATTTAGCAAGACTACCTTTCTCTAAGTAGAAGGGCATATTCTTCATAACCGCGATCATGTTGCGGTGGTTCTCCTGCATGCCTTCCAATTGGAATTCGAGCTGGCCTGCTAATGTTGCAATTGTTCTACAAAGAGCCATGACTGATTACACTTAACGCCCCAATAATGGGCTAAAACTTGTTGGCTATAATGACCGAGGCACGAGGGAAAGCCAACGAGTTTTTGTCCCAGCGACCAAAGGGAGCGAATTCATTGGCTTGTTAGAAGCCACATAGCTTCACATAGGTTCAATTTCTTCGTCGAGAAGCTCTATTGTTGAAACTTCACCATCATTCGTTATCAGGCTATAAATATTGGGGTTTGAATCTGGATAAAACTCAAATGCAATCTCACAATTAAGTAGTTTCGCTAGCGCAGCCATAGCAAACGTTGGATACTCTATTCCATCACAAGAGACAAATGTGGGGAATCTTTTGTTGTAATCTGGATACATAGTGACCCAGTTAGTACCTTGGGATAATTCGAGACAATCTTCGATTCGAGAGAGAACTACAATATCTTTTAATCCGCTAGCGACTCTCAGAGCGTTCTGCAATTCCGCTTTTTCAAATTTACCCGCAATAAAAAAGTCAGTCATGACCCTAAGTGGCTCCTAACATTAAGCTAAGAGGCAAAAGCGCAATGCGAGAATGGCGGAGCCGCATTGTGTTTTTGTCCCAGCAAGCTCCGCTTGCGTCTACAGTGGTTTGTTATGTGCCAATGTTGTTGATAATACTAGTGATATTGCTTTTCCATTTTGGGTAGTCTTCTTCATTCTCTTCCCAAAGTTCATTTAATTCAGACTTGTCGCTGAGTACTAGGTTTAAACACTCTACCAGGTCGTTTTTATAGGTGTGGAGATTTGCTATGTTTTGTTTTGAAAGCCATTCATCAAATTCTTCATTTTGGTGAGCAAAAACTGTTTTGTTGAGCAGCATATCCATAATTGCCCCAGCCACTATTACTTCATGGCATTCTTCGTACTCCAAATACTCACTGCCTTTATGTTCCATTGTCTTGACGATAAACGATTCAGCGTCGGTTTCTATTACATCGAAAATAAGGTCACAAGATGAATCATCATCAAAGACCCCTATTCCCCAAGCACCCATACATTTCTCCTTTGTTAAAATTCCCGTGGCACATAACACCCCGATAACGGGCGAATGCTTGCTGCGAAAATGGCGAAGCCGCAGCAAGTGTGTTGATCGGTTTGTTAGCTCTCATGCGCACTCGTTACTAATAACCTCAATTAATTCTCCATTTTTTTTCATAAAGTAAATTGAAAATGTATCGAAATAATCCGAAGGCGACTTTATATCCGGGTCCTCAAACATTTCTTCATAATTTTCAATTCCTTGGTAAGAGTAATTAACGATTATTTCCCCTGTTTCTGAACTGACCCTTTTAGAACCATCAAAAGTAAGTTCAGGCGGGGATTCTTGAAAACCACCAGTCCACCCGTGAATTTCAGGATTAAACAATACCGCTTGATTGCCGCAATTGGGGCATTCAAGAAAAGCTGGGGAGCATTTATTCACAACTATTTTCTTTCTAAAGAAACCTTTCTTCTCAGTCCATTCATAGGTACGTAAAAAATTTTCTTTGTTTCCGCAAGAGCAAGCAACACTTTGACTAATAAAGGCCTCAGTTTGGTTCCACTTAGATGGAAGCTTTCCTGTAAAAATTTCCAGACAAAAGTTGGACAAGTTTTTAGGAGGGGTACTTTTCAATTTATCAATTGTGTTCAATGTAGAACCTCCATGACAGCTAACGCCCCGATAACGGGCGAATGCTTGCTGCGAAAATGGCGAAGCCGCAGCGAGTAGGCGTCCCAGCGAGCGAAGCGAGTGTGTTGATTGGATTGTTAGGCTCACTTTACCCGTTTTGTTAAAAATTCGACACCATCAACGCCAAGAAGGATTTCATCTTGGCTCTTAATATAAAAATGATATCTCATTCCGCTTTTATATTTTCCTTGCTGTTCTCCACAAAATAACGTGACTTCTGTAACGGTCTCACCGAGCAAACCAATATCAGAAGCGGGGAAATAGTTACTTTGATAAAACTCATGTGAGGTTAAATGTCTGTAAACATATGAAGGATTCATACATGTTTTGTTGCCGATTTTTGCGCTGAGTTTTGATAACTCAATAATGGTATTTGCATATGATGAGGTTTGTTCATCATCAAGCGCGCAGATATGCGGGCAATAATTCGTGCTCGAGACTTGCCATGTTCCCAAAACAATATGCTGATTCTCAACTTCACTGGCAAGAATTTTGGTAGTTGAAAATGCTATGAGTACTAGTGTTGAATAAATTCGCATAAGTTTCATGGGAGCC
>NZ_BAAJLQ010000013.1:0-15800 GCF_057544385.1 Alteromonas sp. 5NS40-0096 | reverse complement strand
CCCCGATAACGGGCGAATGCTTGCTGCGAAAATGGCGAAGCCGCAGCAAGTAGGCGTCCCAGCGAGCGAAGCGAGTGTGTTAATTGGTTTGTTAGGTATTTGAACAGTCATTAATACGATTCGTACCATTCTAGTTGCGACTCAAGTGACTCAAGGTAATCTTGATTTAACCTAATCCAACACTGTGCTCCAATACTACCACCACCATTACCACCAGCTGCGACTGAAGCCTCGTAGTTACACTGATGTTTCTTGAAGGATTCAAACGAAGACATAGCTGAATGAAGCTTGCTAATGGTTTCATTCTTAAATTGAGGTTCTTGGTCCCAATTTTTAATCTTTTCCAACAATTCCATTTGCTTATTCTTTACTTTTTGACTTGAGTCTTCGGCTTTTTGCGCGATGCAAACCCTGTATTCCATTAGATCTGCAGAATCGCTACATAGTGCAAAAGCGATAGGTGTAAAAAAGAATACAAACAATGAGAAAAGATGTTTCATAAAGATACCTAACGCTAAGCTAACGGGCAGTGACGTAGCGTCATAATCGCGAAGCGCCGCTGCGTTACTGTCCCAGTGACCGTAGGAAACGTGTTAAGCGTTTTGTTATGTTTCATTGCGTATATTTCCTTATATGTAAAAGCGCTGAAAGGTGAACCAAGAGCAAGCCCCCAAGAGTTATGCCAAGCCAGTACTGCATTCTTAAAACAGCGTTAGTGTCGTTAAAGTGCTGTTTTGATTGTTCTAATTCAAATTGAAGTAAATCGGCTACTACTTCACTGTCCATTTTATAGTTGGGTTTTGACATTATTTGGTCAAGTGCCTGTGACCTATCCTCTATTTTTTCCTGTTGTGTTTCTAAAATCAATGCATCCGACAGTTTTGACGGAGTAAAAAAGAGGAAAATACAAAATGCTACAAGGAGCGCATAGGAAGCCCATAAAAACTTTTGATTCATATTCACTCCTTGAAACATAACGTCCTACTAAAAGGCGGAAAATGCTTGGCTAAACTTGGCGACGAAGGAGCACAAGCCAAGCGTTTTGCGTCCTTTTAAGTAACTTGTTATATAGCTAAGAGCTACCAGTTTCAATTTTATGAATTGCTGATTTTAATTGATTAACTAGTTCGATTGCTTGAGTTAGTGATAGCTCAAGCTCTGTGTTTGCGACAATTTTTGAATCAGAAACATCAATAACTGATTTATTTGAATTGTTATCAATTAAATAGTCTGGATGAACATTCCATGACTCTATATTTATCATGCCATCATGAATATCAGATGTAACATCTATAAAGCCTTGCCGATATTTAACACCACTACATTTGATAGTACTCATAACTTTCCATAGCTATATAACACTTAGCTAAGGGGCACAAATATGGCGCTATACTCCGAAGGAGCGCCATGTTTGTGTCCCTCTTGAGCGCCTTGTTATATTTCAACGATGTCAAAAACATCACCGTTTTTAACTAGCGCTAACGAAAAAGTATCCCAAATTGTATTTTCCATTTCACCTTTTTCATTTGGTCTACGAACCATTTTAAAAGTGCCATTGAATATACATTCTATAAGGTGCCTAATTCCTTTTTCTCTGGTAGCTAGGCCATGCTCATTTGCTTCCGTTTTACCGTGAGTATGGAAAGAGCCATTTAGAAGAGTAATTGAATCATCTCCTTCACTGTTCCAGATTTCGATTACTAGTGTGTCAAAATTACGCGGCAACTGGACGTGAATCTTTTCATCAAATAGCGAATAAGCAATGTTTGCTGTATCTAGTTCTCTCAAGATGTTATTTAGTGCATCTTGCACAAATTCCTCCTTGGAATATAACTTTCAAATAACGGGTACAGACATGTGGGGCATAATGGCGCAGCTGCCTCGCATATATGTGTCCCAGCGAACGCAGTGAGTGTGTTAATTGGGTTGTTATAAGTCATTTTTGAAAACAACCTTCTTAGATTACGCAAGTAAAAGCAAAATTTTAGTTATAGCTACGACAATAAAAAGAACTGTAATCGAAATTACTACAGCGGCATGTTTTGATTTTAACCAAATGACACTTGGTGATTCTCTAGATATAGAAAAAAGGCCATTGATGTGAGCAGTGGCTAAACCGCATATAACCACGACTAGGGTTGTATTAAAAAGCTCTGACATCAAAAGTTATTCCATTGACTTATAACACTGAGCTAAGGGGCAAAAATACAATGCGAAAATGGCGAAGCCGCATTGTGTTTTTGTCGCAGCAGCCCGCGCAGCGGGTTGCGACTTGAGCGTTTTGTTATGTGCTTTTTGCATTATTTTTTAAAACCACACCAAGTAAAACAGCAAAAGGCAGTGCTGTAAGCTGAGAAACTGGGACTAACACAAACTCTAGACCTATTGCACTGTTGTTAGGAAACAAGAACAAGTACGTATACATTAAACAGCCTAAAAAAATGATTATGAAAAAGCAACAAAACAAGAAAATGGCAGAAAAGCCTGTTGTTTTTTTAAGAAAGTAGTGACTGGTTATACCTGTAATAACTACGGGTAATGACGATGATAAAGCGCCAATTACAAAAAATTTAAAAGGAAATTCAAATCCCCCATTAAACGATGCATACGTAGCAAGCAGCAGTGAAAAAGCTAGTGCTATTAAATACGTTATCTTATTTATTCTTAAAAAAAGCATTGAACTCAATCCGGCACATAACACTAAGCTAAGGGTAAAAGTACAATGCGAAAATCGCGAAGCCGCATTGTGTTTTTGTCCTAGCAGCCCGCGCAGGGGGCAGCGACTTAAGCGTTTTGTTATGTGCGTGTTTGCTATGAAACATTTACGATAATTCCCTTTGCGACTTTGAGGTCTAGTATACGAAGAGAAAATGCCAACCCTTCATTAAATAGAGATTTAGTTTCTTCTTCGTAAAAACCTAAGAATACTTCAGTGGTATCACCGTCATAGTATTCTTTATCATCTAAAAAACTAAGGTAGCAGGCCAAATCTTTGAAGTCTTTGGTTTCCATGCGCATCCAGACTTGTTTTCCAAAATACCTATAAGCATGGGGTGGTCTAGGTATATTTAAGAAGGTTATTTTGGCGATGATACTCAAGTCTAATCCTTTAGCACATAACGCCAAGTTCAGCCGCGCCGCCGGCGGCGTCGGGTGGAGCGGCGCAGCCCCGGAACGAACTGGAACTTTTTGTTAAGTTTCGGTCACTCGACTAAGTGATCTCTGCCGATCAGAGATAAGAATTTTTCGTTACTTAGTTCTTTATCAAGATCAATTAGTGGCATTTCTGAATCATAGATTAATCTAAAGTTACCATCCTTATCTACTTCATAATCATAAAATTCATTGTCAGTTGATTTTAAATAAGCCCAAAATGCATTTTGCTCCATTTGCAATGGTGCAAACAGTGACATTTTCCAAATACTTTCAAGAAGTAATTTTTCATCCGCATGATACATCTGGTGAATAGATAAGCCAGGGGTTTCTTTTGAGAAATACTGCTCACCAATTGAAGTGTAATTCCATATAGCAGGATTAAATCCTGCCGCCAGCTCGTAACCATACCCTCCACAAACTAAAATATTCCACGATTTGAAAGTTAGTTCTTTTTGTTTTGAAATATGTCTTATTAGCTCTTCAGGGGCTTTCCTTTTTTCAAGCTCTGTTGCTAATTTCTGAGGAGAGTATGTTTTCATCAACCAATCATAGAACATTAGTTGCCCGATAACTCTGCCACTGGTCAATTCATATGAGTTTAATTTTTTTGCTTCCCATATATGCATGTAGCCTTTGGAATCAATCTCGATAAAATCTATGCTTGCATTTGGCATATATGGGCCACCTTTTGCGAAAGAGTCCATCTCGTAGCTAAAAGGTATTTCCCTATAAAAACTACTGCCTTCTATATACGCAGGAACATCACCAGTACTGGCTAGTTTTAAAAACTCTTCCTGATACCATTTTTCACTTTTAATCATATTGAGAAACTTAACACTAAGCTAAGGGGCAAAAGCGTAATGCGTGAATGGCGGAGCCGCATTGTGTTTTTGTCCCAGCAGCCCGCGCAGCGGGTTGCGACTTGAGCGTTTTATTAGGTGCGTGCTCACCAATGTCCCGTTGTGTAACCAATTTTATCTTTGATTTTATAGACATAATTGAATTTTCCATTTCTAAATTCCATATTTTGAATTGTATATATTTCTTCGTTGAGCATTGTGACCGACAAATCCAAACTACCCGAACGTGTCGGTGTTTTAAACCTAAGAGAGTATTTGTTTGACCCAAATTCATTGTATTCTGGATTAACAAAGTTGATCTCGCTGTTCTCGAATTGAACAGAAATGCCTTTGATGTCTGGGCCAAAGCCATTCAAGTAAAGAGTGAACTCTTTGTTTACACTAAACGCTTTATATAGACCAAGCACCATAATTAATAAAAAAACACTAATCAGGGTCGTCTTTTTTTCAATTGAGATTTGTCTGAAAGCCACTTAAGCACCTAACGCCCCAGCGAGCGAAGCGAGTTTGTTAATTGGATTGTTATACGTCACTACCCATCCCTTTGAATTAACGGTTGAGATATCGAGCTTAGCCATAAATTGAAAGCCTGCTCTGAGTCAGAAACTACCAAAATACAATGACTGTTTTTGCAGATAGCATAATACATCCCATCCACCTCTGATTTAGAAGACTTTGCGAAAAAGTGATCGTAGCTATCTGCTGCTTTTTGACGGATTAGGTTTTTGACCAAGTCCTCTCTTCTAAAAAACTCTTCAACAAAAGATAGCTCTGCTGTTTCCACTTGAGCATATGGCGTTTTACACAAGTATCTATTTGGTACAACGTAATGAACGCAAGTTTTAGGTACTGAAAATTCTTTACCGAAAAGATTGAGTTCAGCCGCATTTAGTAACTTTGAAAAGAAGAGACAAACCACAACAGTTAGAAGATGCTTCATGACGTATAACGCTAAGCTAAGGGGCAAAAGCACAATGCGATAATGGCGAAGCCGCATTGTGTTTTTGTCCCAGCAGCCCGCGCAGCGGGATGCGACTTGAGCGTTTTGTTATGTCTCATTTGTATGAAACTTCCTTGATTATGCTTGGCGCACAAATACCCTGTATCCCAACAATAATAAAATGTTTCTTAACTTGATTTGCTTCGATTGGATACCAAGTAGATGCCTTTTCTTGAGCATAAATCACTTCTAATGGAGCGGCAAAGCTTGGGTTTTCTTCGTTATCTGAAGCCAAGATGACGGAATACAATTTCGAGTTCTCAATTTCTCTCGGTAGATTAATAGTGACAAGGTATTTCGAATCTACGAGAGAAGTTTCAATGTCTATATGATCATAATATTTAGATTTAACTTCTTCCATCATTTCGTCAGTGATAATGCATGTGTCAGCATTCGCACTGCAATGAATCGTAAAAAGAAAAAATATTAATACTCGCAAAGTAAAAAACCTACATTGAGACATAACACTAAGCTAAGGGGCAAAAGCACAGTGCGATAATAGCGAAGCCGCACTGTGTTTTTGTCCCGGCATCCCGCGCAGCGGGATGCGACTTAAGCGTTTTGTTAGCTGCGGTCTCAACTAGGCACATACAAATCCAAATATTGAAGTTTGCCTGCGATAATATTTTCTAAACTTTCAAGAGTGATTTCGAACCACCATTTTGCTTTGCCGTCTATGTAATATGTAAACCAAAAAGCTTGTTCAATCCCATCATAGCCCCCGCAATACTTAGAAGATTGAAACATTTCGGAAGACTCCATTTCCAGCCATTCCTGCGCAGTTTTGTTTTGATTTTTAATCTGAATACAAATGTCGATCAATTCGGCATCTATTTCCAACTGAGGTTTACTATTAACCTTCATGAGCAGCTAACACTAAGCTAAGGGGCAAATGTACAATGCGAAAATCGCGAAGCCGCATTGTATATTTGTCCCAGCGACTCGCGTGGCGGGTTGCGACTTAAGCGTTTTGTTAGGTGCACTTATACCTACCTTGAACAGCAGTTTCGAAGCATTTTGTATGTGCGCAAACATCTATCATTTCACCGAACTCATAAACTTTGTATTTGCTCTCTCCACACTTTTCCGAAATACGTCTATGGAAAATATATTCAAGAGTATTTAATTCGTGGCCATGAATGCTAATAATTTTTAACTCTATTGTTCCGTCAATCGCTGGAGTCTCTTCGTAACCTTCTTCGAACGAACCGAAACTCACAGGAATAAGTTTGAACTCTGGAACAGATGAACATCCCATGATCAAAATGGCCAATAAAGTTATAAAAGTTCGCATGTGCACCTAAAACTAAGCTAAGGGGCAAAAGCGCAATGCGAAAATGGCGAAGCCGCCTTGTGTTTTTGTCCCAGCGACCCGTTCAGCGGGTTGCGACTTGAGCGTTTTGTTATGTTTTTGCACTGTAAATAACCCCAAGATTAAGCTCGTTTTGTTGGTTTGGGAGACTAACATTCCGTTTTAATATCGTATTTCCCTGGCATTCAATTGACAACTCATAATCTGAGGGAAAAGGAGAAATGGTAAAGTCTGCAGCAAATTTTCCATTGATGACTCTTGTTTGGTGATTACGATTTTCGGTTTGTTCATTTTTGAACCGAAGAGTGCATTCCTCTGAAACTTCTCCAGTAACATAAGCGACGTTGTCGCCAATGGTGCTGATACATCCGCTGAGATTAAGAATTAAAAAAAGTAATAATGCAAATTTCATAGAAAAACATAATGCTCGGTGTCTGTCTGCAGTGGCTTGTTATGTTTCGCAATACTCATCTCAGTTTTTTTGGTAACCTCTAGCAGCTCTTATAGTGTCGATTTTGGTGCAGATTTCAAAATTTCCATTCAATACATCGTTTCCTATATTTTTTAGCAATTCGGAATAAAACCCAAGTTGTGCATGTTGCCCTAATTCCTTCCATTTCTCGGCATCATATTCTGTGAATTCTAGTGCGCTAACTAGATCCATCAGATCATAATTCTGGAATTTGTCATTTCTAACATGCCCAAAAGCAATACGAGCGTTTGATCCCCAATTTATACCCTCTATAACAACTCTAACTTTATTTTTTTTATTGATGTAAGTAACCGAGCAAGGATTAGCATAATCTGAATTAACAAGCTCCTTATAGCCGAAGTCATAGATTAGAAACTTAAAAGCTACTCTGGCTTTATCTTCGAAATCAATAATGCTGTTATTATCAAAATTCATTCGATACTGCCTGCGAAACATAACACCCCACTAAGGGGCAGTAACACGTAGCGAGAGCCTTGAGTGGTTTGTTAGGTTTCACTGCTTAATTCACCTGTGAACTCGATTATTTGCCCAACATTTAGAGAGACGCCTTTTTCAAGTTCAAGAGTAATCATTACTGAATTCGATGGGCTAATTACGTACTCGTGATCGTTAACACTTGAAATTACTTCGGCCCTTCCTTTAGTACTAGCATTTTTGCCCGATTGAGTTATGAATAAGTCCATTTTCATAGGCGAAGTATTTGTAATAACGCCAAATTGGATAAAGCACTCTAGTCTAACATTACTGCCAATCTCAGCTGAGGGTAAAGATATTTCCTCAAATGATTGAACAGCAACAAAACTTAATGATGGAACGTTTGTTTCTGATAGTTCAAGTAAAGCCAAATATGGCATACGATCTACTGACTTTATACATCCGTTGACCTTCATAATCCTACCTGAGACCTAACGCCCCGATAACGGGCGAATGCTTGCTGCGAAAATGGCGGAGCCGCAGCAAGTAGGCGTCCCAGCGAGCGTAGCGAGTGTGTTGATCGGTTTGTTAGGTGACATGCTTAAAACATCGACCTTATTTAAAAACATTCTTTGGTAACTTCCCGAGACGAAACTTTATTGAACTGGTTCTCGATATAGTGGTATTTATCTTCGGTGATGATGGCACAACTATTATCGTATTGATTGTTGCGCACAATAACCTGTAAAAATTCGGGACCGTCACGTGATACCAAAATATACTCCATGGAAGAGTAAAACTCCCATCGAAAAGAACCGGAAAACTCTTCGTTGCCACGCTCTCTTGAGAGTAGAGTTACAACGGTGGTATGTGCCCCGGTCTTACTGGTAAGTTTCAATAAACTGTCCAGCTCAGGGTGATAAAGAATTTCCAATCCAACTACAAAACCTGAAATGTCTGTTTTAGAGCTAGGTTTACCTTCTATTTGAATAAATGATGATGTGACAGGAATGCATCTAGACAAATCCGGATAGAAAATTTGATTCCTAAACACCTCGTACTCTTTGATTTTTCCATCTGAAAATGGTGAGCAATCGTCAGCTCGGGATGAAGAAATTGATGCTAACAACATCAATCCTAAAAGAATAAAAGCTCGAATGTTCACTCTTGTCACATAACGCTAAGCTAACGGGCACAAATGCGGCGCTATAATGGCGAAGCCGCGCCGCGTTTGTGTCCCAGTGTGGCACGCAGTGACACACGTGTTAAGCGCCTTGTTATGTTTAATTACTTGCAATGTTTCTGATTTCCTTAAACTTGGAGCTTACGATACCAGCGAGGTTTTCAGATTTACCATTATTGATGCAATCGTAGACTTCTTTATGCATTGATAAATCGATTAATTTTCCATTAACAATTTTCATGACATTGGGGAAGCCAATGTTTTTTATTCGGTAGAGAGCGTAAGAAATCATTTCCTTATCTAGCTCTGTTTGAGGTTCTTTGCCGTTGAGCTTGACGATATTTATTGATTTGTCCAACGAAGGAATAATTTCTTCTTCTATAACTTCGCAGAACCTTTTTCTGTTTGTGTAACAAAAAAGCTCAATGCCGTTATTCGATAATAGGAAGGCTTCAAACCTTACCTTTTGCTTTTTATCCGACAACCACCCAAGGTATGAAAGCCAGGAAAATAGAATAAAGGCTATGATTAAAATTACGTACAAAAGCATGACTAATTAAACATAACTCTAAGCTAAGGGGCAAATACGCAATACGAAAATCGCGAAGCCGCATTGTGTTTTTGTCCCAGCACCCCGCGCAGCGGGTTGCGACTTGAGAGTTTTGTTATATGCCGATTGCATAATAATTGAGATTACCTCCCAAAAGCGGTTTGTATGAAGATACTTTAACTTCTGAATCTACATAGCATTTTGGTTCACAAACAACTTTCAAGAACATGCCATCATCAAGTCTCACAATGGCGTAATGAACCAGCGGCCCGGCACCATTTGGTCGCGGTATGCTAGAGTAAGTCTCAGCAACAACACCATTTTTTGTTTCAATTAGGAATCCGCGAAAAAAGGCTAATTCAGCCAGCAAATAAATTGCCGCAAATATTAACAGCCAAATGAAAGTGCTCTTTAATAGTGATTTATTCATAACGCTTTAGGCATATAACTTTTAAATAAGGGGCGCAGACGCGTGGGCTAAAATGCGAAGCAGCCCACGTGTATGCGTCCCAACGAACGTAGTGAGTGACTTAATTTTTTTGTTATGCATCTTCTCCAAAAAAACGCCTGAATAATACTGGGCATAAAAAGGCTTCGTATTCGTCCTTAATCGACCAATTACTCGAAAACTGTATATGACAAAACACACTGTCGATAAAATAAGCCATATCAATTAAGCGTTTTCTAGCTTCTACATTACCCAAGCCTGACGAAATTCTAAGTTGGAGCAAGTCATGTTTAATGTTCTTATCTGCTCTGAAGTAAAAACGAACCCTATCTTCTGAATAGTGGTCGGCTCCAAACGCTTGACCTTCTACTTCCCACACCGCTTGGTGCATTTGTTTCTGAGTAGCGCGACTTCGAAGAAATTTCTTAGCTATCTCAAGGTTTTTTGGTAAACAGCTACCATCTCTAAAACGTAGGAGCTTATAGCAACAAGCTAACAGGTAACGTTTAACCAGTGTCTTCTTGCTTCGGTTCAAACGAATGGTATTTAATTCACTTACAATACTCATGAGTTAGGGGTATTCACTTGATGCATAACACTAAGCTAAGGAGCAAAAGCACAATGCGAAAATGGCGAAGCCGCATTGTGTTTTTGTCCCAGCGACCCGCGCAGAGGGTTGCGACTTGAGCGTTTTGTTATATGCCTTTGTCATCAAAACGACCTTGACCTAGAGCGTGTTCAAAGACACCTTCGTAATCTGAACAGCTCACATCTGCGAATCTGTCATCAATTAACCACATTTTTGCGCAAGCTTCATTACAATTCGCTCCTTCAGGAGTGCTCAATGCCAATTGATTTGCAGAATGAAGAAACGACTCAATGTCTGAACCAAAAGGTAGCTTGTTTAAAAGTGAGCATTTTTGGAGCCCAAAATACAAAGAGAGTGGGTCTCTCAAAGAATAGAGATAGTTGGATTTATTCGTATCACTATTTTTGCTTACAGAGCTAATAAACTCATTGTGCATTGGCGAATCTAGATAATGTTTCACTATTTGGTGTTCTAAATGGAATTTGTTAGCTCTGTGAGTGGATAAAGTGAAAGTAATAGCCACAGAAGCAATAGCAGTGAACAAAGATGCTAACATCAGTGACTTCATTTAACCTCCGTAGGCGTATAACGCCCCGATAACGGACGAATGCTTGCTGCGAAAATGGCGAAGCCGCAGCAAGTAGGCGTCCCAGCGAGCGAAGCGAGTGTGTTAATTGATTTGTTAGGTTCATTGAACATGATTAAACCTCTTATTTTGATAACCTATCAGGGTCACCGTTATTTAGTTTTTGAACTAGTTTTAAAAGAGATTCCAGTCCATCTTTACTGAAGTGCATTTCTTCAGTAATTGAACTCGGATTATCATTGTCGAAAAACCAAACTGAATACCCCTTCAAAGCTCCACTTTTCTCCAAACCAGAAGAGGTATCGAATACTAAATTCAGTACCAATTTATTGAAAGGTGGAGGATATGCAGCTTTATCTGAGTATTCGAAAGTAATTGTTAATGCACCATTACTGAAATTGAGTGCACTAGGGGCAGCGTTAAATGAACTAGATACTAGAGCTGAGTGATAAGTTAGTTCAGAAGAGAAGTCTTCATTGATGGATAACTTCGAGTATCGCCACTCACCCAACTGTTTGTGGAAATGCTCCCAATCTCCAATAAGAAAGTCCTTTCCAACAGCTGAAGTTGGTAACAAAAACGCTAGTAAAAAAATCCATTTCATAATCAATCCTCGTTTGGAACCTAACGCCCCGATAACGGGCGAATGCTTGCTGCGAAAATGGCGAAGCCGCAGCAAGTAGGCGTCCCTGCGAGCGAAGCGAGTGTGTTGATCGGTTTGTTAGGTGTAAAATCCACCAACCTTTTCCTCTATTTTAAGTGAAGGGTTTACTTTGAGTTCGAGGGTATGACCATTAACCCCTATTAATCTCAAAAAGGTTTTATCTTTTTCTTCGATGTAACTAATCTTATTTAGACCTACACCGTGCCAATCCATCGTAACTTCACCATTTAGTGTCACAGTTATTCTTACGTCGTTATGAACTGGGTGAATGGCAAATGACAGCTTAGTCCCGTCGTCATAATTTACTTCGTATAACGAGTCACTGTCATACCAATCTTCTCCATGAACTCTCGATACATGCTCATTACCGAAAAAAGCGCAGAGCTCCCATTCATTGACGTCTAAACTGCAATCCATAGCTTTTACACCTAACGTCTCAAATAACCGGCGCAAACTTGCTGGCTAAAATTAAAAAGAGCCAGCGAGTTTGTGTCCGACCCCGACAGGGGTGAAGTTTATTTGTTTTGTTAGATGTCATTTATCTGATAAAGCTTAATAAAAAGAATTGCTGCAACTAACCCATAGCACAATGCCATTATATCCCAATATCCACTACCCCAGAGAGATGCAGCTGGTAATACTGAGATCAGGATACCTAAAATGTAGAATAAACGTTTCCTCTTATAAGTCACTAACACAAATGGAGTAACAATTATTAGGCAATATAAAAATCCAATGGCAGCCACAAGCACTGTAATGTTCATAGCATCTTGAAGCGATGACCAATAGGTGATTTCGTTCTTAACATCCCAAGTTTCAAATATGAAAGATGCAGCAATAATACATGCAATGCTTCCAGCAATGTTAGCTAAAAAGATTGCTTTTAAGTACTTAAGATTTGCAATAGGTTGGAACATTGCCATGACACCTAACGCCCCGATAACGGGCGAATGCTTGCTGCGAAAATAGCGAAGCCGCAGGAAGTAGGCGTCCCAGCGAGCGCAGCGAGTGTGTTGATTGGTTTGTTAGGTTTCATTCCCTGAAATCACCTCTTAACTCGAACTGGCTTTTTCCTTTGAAATATATTGCTTGCACAACAACATTTCCATATTTCAAAGAGCCAGGGCTATAGACCATAAACGATTCTTTATTGAGAAAGACAACTTTATACATTTCACCCCATGGGTCGAGCGGAATGTTCTCAATATTAGTTTCAGAATTTGAAATCAACCATTTGAAGTCATTTGAATTACTGGTGGCAGAATTCCCAGCAATTAGGTGTTTCCCTATAGCTTCTCCAAGAAGCACTACATCATTGTAAGCAACTTTGGCTTTTACAGTCTCAGCATTAACGTTAAAACTGCTTAGAAAAATAGCACTTACTAAAATGAAGGTTTTCATTTGAATCCACTCAATGAAACATAACACTAAGCTAAGGGGCAAAAGCGCAATGCGAAAATCGCGAAGCCGCATTGCGTTTTTGTCCCAGCAGCCTGCGCAGCGGGTTGCGATTTAAGCGTTTTGTTAGGCTCACAACCCGTATATCTCTATAAAAATAGATTCTATATTTTGTTGAGCATTAAGTGTAATGCTTACTGTCTTCTCTGTCATTGAGAGTTCATTCGCACATAAATGAATTTCGACCTTTTCCCTTACGCCATATCCGCTAAGAACCTCCCCGACTCGATAATTGTTCGCTACCAGATAGTCATTACTCGTAATGTGAGCAGACATTAAACCGCCTATGTCTGCTATGAAAACCGTTAAACCTTCTTTGGAAAACTCCCAACCAGAGTATTGACCAGACGTCTCAATATCTGAGATTTTTTTGGATTGGGTAAAAGGGCCTAATGCTTCCTTTACTTCGTCAATTGTTGAACCCCAAAAAACACCTGATACATTTAGCTCAGGGCAGGAATCTGAACTATTGGGGGTAATCGAAGGTGCTATTGAAATTATAAAAAAGAGTAGATAATGCATAGGAGCCTAACACTAAGCTAAGGGGCAAAAATACGTGGGCTATAATATCGAGCGAAGCGAGGACGGCCCACGTGTTTTTGTCCCAGCAAGCTCCGCTTGCGTCTACAGCGGTTTGTTAGGTTACAATTCACTCAATGTAAATGTCTATTTCGTTACTTTTTTTGACCACTTTAAAAGTTTTACTTTTGGGATCATATTTTAAAATTGCGACTACAGGAATTTCCCCTAAAACCTTTTCAGATTCATCGTCTGTTTTAATCGCAACTCCCCAAAATAATAACTCGTTGTAGCCATCCTTATCGAGGTCTATCAGTTCGTTACGAAGTAAACCAGATTTAAAGTAACTTCCATCATTGTGTTGGTCGTATAAACGAACTAAAAACAAACCAGGTAAACTAAAACCTCCATTGCCTTTGGAAGTTATGGAAAATTCTATTGGAACATTAATGCCATGGCCAATATTAAGTCCCTTGTGGATCTTAAGGTCTTCTGGATAGCTAGCATTAATTCTAGCTATATCTGAATCTTCAATAATTTGAGACGCAGAACCATGAAAGGATAAAAATATAGCAAAAGCTAAAATTACTCTCATTTTCTCTTAGTAACCTAACACTAAGCTAAGGGGCAAAAGCACAATGCGAAAATGGCGAAGCCGCATGGTGTTTTTGTCCCAGCACCCCGCGCAGCGGGATGCGACTTAAGCGCTTTGTTATGTGCCTAACCATCTTTTCCTTTTCATTAATGATGAAAACAATTTGACTAAAAAATAAATAAAGAAATTCATTAGAGGCATCAATATGGGCAACAAAAAAATGAGCCCAGCAATTACATTGCCATTTTCATTCTCAAATGTTTTTGCAAAATTAAACCGTGTGTCCAGTATCCAGATAACGTTAATCAGTAGCAAAGCTACGCTCATCTTTTTGCGCGCTGGTTTTTTAAACCAAAATATCACAGGGCAAAGCAGCAAACCAAGCAACCAAAATAATATTACTATAACAACTTCCATATTCACCTTTGGCACATAACGCCCGCATAGTGGGCGGTTAATTGCTGGCTATACTCTGCGAGGAACGAGCACAGCCAGTGAGTAACCGTCCCAGTGAGCATAGCGAACGAATTGATGCGATTGCTATACAAAAACTATCGCCGACGCATCATATCAACGAACTTATCTGGATTTTTAAGCCAAGATAATTTTATTACCTCATTTGATGTAAACTGAATTACTATAACTGGTATGTTAAAGGTGTTTTTCAACTTAACGTCAATAACATCTGACAGCTTTCTCTCAAAGGCATAACCTCGTGTAGAGTTATTGTATTTTATTACTTCACTCCCCACAAAAACAGTTATTGAATTTCTCTCCAAAATCTCATTCTTCAAGTTTCTACCTTTACCACCCGCAATCAATGCAGTAGGTAAAAACAATGTCAAAAATAAAACTGGATGAAGGTGATAATAATAGTGAACAAGTAAAACAAGCAGCGATATCAGAGAGCAAACAGGTATCACTTTCATGTAATAACTACGAAATTCACGTTCGTTAAACTCAAAAAACATAACTAATCATTTTTGTATAACTTCCAAATATGGGGCGCAAACACGTGTGCAATAATGGCGAAGCCGCGCACGTGTTTGCGTCCCAACGAGCGGCAGCGAGTGTCATAATTTGTTTGTTATACGCAATTGTTAAATACATCTTTTGAGCTGCCAGTCTCTTTTTTCTGAATTTGCATCGGCATGGTAGCTTTCGTAATCGTATACTTCCCATCCATCTTTACCAAGTGCAGTGAGTATTGATACAGGATGATTTGATGATGCACCAAAAAAAGTGGAAAGGCTTTTCTCGCTATCTTTTAGCATGAGTTTGTTATTTTTAAAGAATGCCGAACTTTCACCCGTTACCCATAGAACATTCGAATCAACTTCCACTAATTCGTCATTTTCAATGACAGAATACGTGCTAAATGAAAAAATCGCATACTCCCATCTATTACAAACACTCTGGGAGCACCCCGAAACAAAAACTGCTAGCAATAAAAGAAAAAATTTCAAGAAGCCTCCTTGCGTATAACATTAAGCTAAGGGGCAAAAGCACAATGCGATAATCGCGAAGCCGCATTGTATTTTTGTCCCAGCAGCCCGCGCAGCGGGATGCGACTTGAGCGTTTTGTTATATGCGTGCACATTAAAACCTTGTTCTTGTTGAAGGGTCTGTCAGTACCATTATTTTAAACTGCTTAATGGCTTCTTTTGCTTCACTAAAGCTTAGGATGTCGAACTTTGAGCCTCTTTCATAATAGAATATTTCAAAAGTACCTTTCGATTCTAGTATGCAATACCCTTCATAATGAGGCAGCGTTCCTACCGCATAAGTGCTTTTGAGAACTTTTTTTCTGGCCAGATACTTTTTAAGAGCAATCAACTCATTATTCATATTAAAGCCATATAACACTAAGCTAAGGGGCAAAAGCGCAATGCGAGAATGGCGGAGCCGCATTGTGTTTTTGTCCCAGCGACCCGCGCAGCGGGTTGCGACTTGAGCGTTTTGTTATGTGACAT
>NZ_BAAJLQ010000012.1:0-17626 GCF_057544385.1 Alteromonas sp. 5NS40-0096 | reverse complement strand
AGCGTTATCGATTTGATCGAATGCTTGAGCGTCACCACCGTAAGTTTTTGCCAAAACAGTAGTAATTGCTGCAGTTAGTGTAGTTTTACCGTGGTCAACGTGGCCGATTGTACCCACGTTTACATGGGGTTTCGTACGTTCAAACTTTTCTTTTGCCATTTCTATTATCCCAGCAAAGTTACTTAGAGTTAAAAAAATATACTTTGTATGAGCTGGGGAGAAAAACTGGTGCTGATAGGCAGATTTGAACTGCCGACCTCACCCTTACCAAGGGTGCGCTCTACCAACTGAGCTATATCAGCACTTTAGATTGGAGCGGGCAGCGGGAATCGAACCCGCATCATCAGCTTGGAAGGCTGAGGTAATAGCCATTATACGATGCCCGCAATCCTAATTCTCTGGCCACCTCATTTCAAAAAAAGTGGTGGAGGGGGCAGGATTCGAACCTGCGAAGGCTGAGCCGGCAGATTTACAGTCTGCTCCCGTTGACCGCTTGGGTACCCCTCCTGAGATTGATGGTGCCGACTGCCGGAGTCGAACTGGCGACCTACTGATTACAAGTCAGTTGCTCTACCAACTGAGCTAAGTCGGCACTGCATCAAGTGGGTGCGCATTCTAGAGTAATGATTTACTCAGTGCAATAGCCTTTTGCGAAAAATTTTGCTTTTTTTATCGTTTGGTCATTTCTGAACCAGTTCGATGCAAATTAAAAGCAATAGGTTAATTTTCCGCGTAGCGAGCAAGGCCGCGCATCACCAAATTTGCGGGGGAGAGATTATCACCAAGATCTAGCTCTGTCAGCATTTTTTTGTCTCCACCGGTCACAAAAACATCAAAATCGGTTTGAATGCTGGAAATATAATCAATTGCGGACCTGTAGACCCCTTGAAGTGCTGCTAAACAACCTTGGGAGACACAGTTTTCTGTACGTTTTCCGAGCGACAACACATTCGGCACTTCGTTGTCTGCGAATACTCTTTGCGTATTTTGTGTCAATGATTGCTTCATTAAATGAAAACCCGGCACGATCCAACCGCCCAAATGTTGACCATCTGCAACAAAATCACAAGTTAAGGCGGTACCAATGTCGATAACAACAAAAGGTTTGTTGGACAATTTTTGTGCTGCAATCATTGCCAACCAACGATCGACGCCCATTGTTGACACATTTTCATAACTGTTTTTTAAACCGAATGCCGACTTTTCTGTGGTGACTTGCTGAAAAATAATAGATTGGTCGGAGCAAAATGTTTGAATGGTGTTTATGGTTTGTTCATTTGACACACTTGCCAAACAAATTTTTTTCGTTGGATGAATGAGGACAAAAGAAAATAAGTCTTCTACTTGCCGCACAATTCGAGCGGGTTGGTCTAGTTCATCAACCCAGCAAAATTTTATCTGGGTATTTCCTATGTCGACTAATAAGGTTCTATTAGTGGCCACGTAAGCTGACCTCCCCTCCATGAAAACGAGTCATGCCGTCGACGGTTTCTACTAGCAGGGCACCGGAATTATCGACGCCTCTATTGATACCAGTAAATCGCTTCTCGCCCATTTTAAGTACCACTCGCTTATCAGCGTACAAATCTAATGCTACCCATTCATGGATAAATGGCGTGAAGCCCCCTTCAGCAAATTTAGGTAAACAAAACCATAAGGACTCGATAATGGCGGCAGCAAGTTCATTGCGATTAACCTCTCTTCCTAATTGCGTGCGCACATCAGTGTGAGGCTGACCAACATCATTAGCATCTTCTGGTATATCGACATTAATACCAATACCTATCACGCAGTGGGCAGGTGCCCCTATCTGACCTTCAACTTCCACCAGCACGCCAGCTAATTTCTTACCCATAACATAGACATCGTTTGGCCACTTTAATTGCGCGGTATCTAGCCCGATCTTTTCTAAACCTTGGCAAATCGCCAGCCCAACCAATAAAGATAAACCTGACATGCTTTGGTAGCCATCATCAAAACGCCAATACATAGAGAAGGTTAAACTCCCCCCGACAGGCGCGACCCACTCTCGGCCATGACGTCCTCTCCCCGCCGTTTGTATTTCGGCAAGTAGCACGTCACCATTGCGATAGTCTTTAAGGTGTTCTTTCATCGTAGCGTTAGATGACGCCAATATTGGGGCGACATCTAAGTTTGCACGGATTACAGGTTTTTCAATCGCATTTCGAATTGACTTCGCATTGAGCAGAGTCAGTGGCTTGTCCAAACGGTACCCTTTGCCCTTTACTCTAAAGACGTTGAGGCCCCATTGCTCTAATTGACTGATATGACCCGCGACAGCGGTCCGAGAAAGGTTGAGAGTTTGCGCAAGCGCTTCTCCAGAATGAAACTCTCCATTTGATAACAAGGTCAGTAGCTGTTTGCGAACACGCTGTGCGGCGGACTTCATAATGTCATTAAACCTGTCTTACCTATTAGTCTTACTTCTGGCTCCAGTTCAACACCAAACTGGTCATGTACTTTATTAATAATAGCCTGTGCCATTTTTAACACACTATCACCTGTTGCCGAACCCGTATTGGTCAATACAAGTGGCTGTGTCGGGTGACAGCGGACGCCATCTTCTTCTTTTCCTTTAAAGCCAGCTTGGTCGATAAACCATGCCGCCGGTACTTTTACCATATTAAGAGGCAGCGAAAATGATGGCATTTGAGGATATTGAGTGAGTAATGTGTGATATTGATTTTTATCTATCACGGGATTTTTAAAAAAACTTCCAGCATTTCCCAACAGCTTAGGGTCCGGTAACTTGCTTTGCCTGATGGCTATCACTTTATGAAAAACGTCTAAATGGCTTGGCGCGACAAGTGAATCTAATTCTCCATAACTGGCATTGACAGGTACCGTTTTAGGCAATTGGAAATCGACATGAGTGATGCAAACTCTGCCAGCGTATTGACGTTTAAACACGCTATCTCGGTAGCCAAATTCACACGCTTCATTTAACCAACGTAACGTTTTACCCGTTGCCAAATCTACACCATAGACGGCAGAGATATACTGGCCAACTTCAACACCATACGCGCCAATATTCTGAATGGGAGCGGCTCCCACTGTACCAGGGATAAGTGCAAGGTTTTCTAATCCCCACCAGCCGTTTTCCATACAGTGTTGAACAAAAGCGTGCCAACTTTCTCCCGCTCCCACGCGTATATGACGCATATCTGTAGATTCGTGATACTCAATTCCTAGAATCTGATTAAGTAAAACAACGCCGTCAAAGTCATCCAAAAAAATAGAGTTACTGCCTTCACCCAACAAATAGTAAGGCCTCGTTAAATCGAGTTTAGTTAACAGTTCTTCTGTGGAGGAAAAAGTACGGACGTCGTCACAAGTGGAGGGTAATTGGAACGTGTGTAGCGAGGTGAGCGATGGCATCTACGCATTCAAAGCAAAACAGACATGTCGCCAATGGTATGGCAACATGCCTATAAAAGGAAGGGCAATATTAGCTTTTGCGTCTTCTCACGCGTAAAGCGATTAGGCCGAATGCGAGCAACCCTAACGCCGATGGCGCGCTTGCTTCAACAACGCCTTCTTTCACTAGGAACGAGCCATAGTTATAAAGAGAACCGCGGTTTCTATAAAAATTATAATCGACGGCGAAACTCTCTCCATACAAGTTGGCAAACTCAGTGATGAAATTGATGCGTGTACCCGACATGCGTAGTACGTTGTTTTCATCGCTGTAAAAACCAAAGCTATATTGCACTTGGTCATTGCTGATATCAGGGGTCACACCTAAAACGTCTAACCAGGCTTCTGCTTCTGTGTAGCACGAGTCGCCTGCTGGACAGTTGATTTGATATTGCAACGCGTGATTAGGAGCGTAGGACGGAAACATTTTTGCCGTTAACGCGTTAACTTCTGCGTTGGTCGCGTAACGCCAGTCAGAATCTATGGCATTGATGGTGGTTAGTGCGTCGTTATAACTGAGCCCAGTCGTCTCAGATAAGTCCAACCATACGAGATTTGTTGAAGCGTCGTACGCAGCCAGTCCGTCGCCACTCGAAAAAGCGTCAAAATTAATCAAAGCCGCATTAGACTTTAGACTAAAACCCAATATCACTATCAGAGAAAGAATTTTCTTCATTTTTATCATACCCCTACTTCAATGCAGGCATGATATTTAATCTGTGGTAGGAGGACTATTATCAATAAGTCTAATTAGACTTTTGGATAATATAAGAAAATTTCGAATCAAAAGGCGTAAAATTTACAATTATCTATCGTCTCGCTCTGGTTTCATTACCTTTTTTACGCAGTATTTTTACACCCATGAGTACAATACCCAAAATCGGTTTTCCAGTATCTTGAATATGCTGAATCGCATCGACGAGTTCCGACGGTTCGTTCTTCTCCACGTCGCACACAATGATAGCGCCTTCAGTATTGCGAGATAATACTAGGCCTTCTGACGACGTATTGACCGGGGGTGCAGCAATAATCACGCGTTCATAGAACACTCTGAGCTTTTGTAAATAAGCACCCGTGCGCGTTTTGGAATAGATAGCAGCAATATCATTCGATGGAGAACCTACCGGCAACAAGGTAATGTTTTCACCTGCAGGTTTAACTATGGTATCGCTAAAAGACGCTCGCTTATTAATTAGGTCCGTAAAACCTTTGTGTTCCTTGTCGATACCAAACTGTTTATTGAGGAAGTGCTCATTAATGTCGGCATCGATAAGCAACACCCGCTCAATATTGCCTATGGAACGAGCAGTATTCTCCGCAATTTTTGCATTTTCATCTTTACCACTGACACCGGTAAACAGAATGACTCGCGTGGGATCGTGATTATCCAGTAACAGCAATGACGCGCGTATAGAACGCACTGCCTCGTCGAACGCTTGTTTCGCCCGTTGTTTTCGGCGTTTTTGCATTCGTTGGGGAAGACGGCTAGTCGTATTGGGGATCTCCGCCAATACAGGGATATCGAGTTTCTTGAGTAATTGCTTATACCGCGTGTGTTTGTCACTTAGCAAGTGAACGATAAGCCAAATAATGATACTGAGAAAGGTAGAAAGTATTGTAATAACAGCAATAGACAACGCCATTCTTGGGAATACAGGCGCTTTGGGTACCTGTGCAACATCAATAATGCTGTAGTTCTTTTTACCACCGAGATCTTTCAGTACTTCTGCTTCTTGTAACCTTCCTAAAAATGCATCATATAACTGTTGATTAGACTCGACTTCTCGTTTGAGGCGAGTCAAGTTCACTTCTAAATTGCCTAATTCGGTATGTTGATCTCGCGCTTTTCCTATTTGCCCGTCGATATCCCGCAATCGCTCTGCCAATGCTGTCGATTGTTTACCCAGAGCTCGCCTGATTTGCAGCACTGTCGATTTCATTTCCTCTTCAACGGATTTAACAGCAGTTTCTGCTGCTATGTACCGATAGTGCTTGTGCTTATAGCGCTTTTTGACTTCTTCAAAATTGAGTAATTGCGCTTGGTATTGGCTTCGCAGCACTCTCACATATTCAGCACTTGCAACGGCGGGAACCTGTACTGCCGCGAAGGTATCACCGCCGACGCTGTCCATTTGCGCAGCGCTAGCATTAATCTCACTGAGTTGCTTTTCCGTAACAATGCGTTCGCGCATCAGCGCAACAATTTCGCTTTGTAACAATGTCATTTCGCTCTGCACATCGACAATTTTATTCGCTTCAAGAAAGTCCTGAAGTTTCACTTCTGACTGGGTTAGCGTTTCGCGAATACTTTCGATTTGCTGATTAAGCCAAGTTGAAGCGCTCTGGGCCCTTTCCGTCTCTTTTTGGGCTTGGTAGCGAAAAAATGCAGGGCCTATCTCATTGACGATACGCGCTGCGAGTTCTGGATCTTTAGCGACAAAATTGACTTTCAGCATGTCCGTGTTGACGATCACCGAAAGACTCAGATCCTCACGAATCACTTCTACCGTGTGAGCAACATCTGGGCGCCCCCTGTCTTTACCGCGATGCACTAAAAATTCTTTTTCAAATTGAAGCTTGTTCTCTTCAACGATTTCAGTGAGGAAGTTCCGCGAACGGATAAATTCTATATGAGTATCCATGGCAGAGGGATTCTTTCCCGTCAGTGCAGATAAACCCGATAGAGAGATGGTACTGCTGTCTTCGCTAAGAAGCAGTGTGCTACTGGCGGCATACTGTTTGGGTAAACTTTTGAGATAGGAATAACCAAAGCTCACCAGCACAACGACAGTGATGGCAATAGAAAACTTGCGCAGCCACAAGAAGGCGAATAAATCCGCAATATCAAAAGAGACTTCTTCTTTTTGTTGATCTCCCGACATTAAAAGAAGCTCTCTGGAATTTGAATGATATCACCGGGCAGCACTGCGGTTTCTGCGGTGGCAACAAAAGTCTGTTTATCCAATCCCCGCACTATTTCCCATTTGCTAGTCGACGCCCGTTGACTCAAGCCTCCTGCAATCGCAATCGCTTGGTCTACGGTTAACCCAATAACATATTCGTAAGCCCCTGCGAGTTTGACTTCACCTTTTATGTAAAATGGTCGGTATTTTTTGATAGTCACTGAAACTTGTGGAGACACCAGATAGTCAGCTTCCAACAATGTGGTGAGTTCTTGCGTCACATCTTGAGGTGTTTTGCCAACAACGTCTAATTGTCCAATGAGGGGAAATTTAATTGCACCAGATTCGCCGATACGCGCATCGAAGGTTAATTCTGGCTCATTGAACACCACGATCACGAGCTCGTCCCCAACACCTATGGGGATATTTGAGGCGTTACTCTTATGCACAAAAAGCAACGCAAAAAGGGCGAGCACGCTCCAGACTATCGTTTTCACTCAGTAAGTAACCTTAAACATTTACGCGGTCAGTTGTCCCTGTATCGGCGTCATGCTCGGTTTCTTAAGTGTCTTAGCTGAGTGAGCTGCTGGCGTATAGGCAAGAGGCGCTTCAAGTAGAATTTCGTACGCGCTATCTTCGTCTCGTTGAATCAAGGCGTAATTCAGTCTATCGAGCAACATCACGACTTCAGCGAACTCTATCTTGATTTCATTCGCCCCCATAATACGAGGGTGCTTGGTTTCCGTTTCAGCATCGTCGATAAGCAATTCTTCGTACAGCTTCTCACCTGGTCGTAAACCTGTGTAAACCAAATCAATATCGCCAACACCTTCGCCATTTTCACGGACTTTTCGCCCCATAAGGTGGGCCATCTTTTTAGCCAAATCAGCAATGCGGACAGGGTCACCCATATCGAGGACAAACACTTCTCCGTCTCGCCCCATGGAACCAGCCTGTATGACTAACTGGGCCGCTTCAGGGATAGTCATGAAGTAGCGAATGATATCTGGATGAGTAACAGTCATAGGGCCATTGGCTTTGATTTGCTTTTCGAATACGGGCACAACCGACCCCGATGATCCCAGCACGTTGCCGAACCTCACAATCGCGTATTCTGTTGTTGACCCCAGTTCCGCTAGACCTTGAACAAATAGCTCGGCAAAGCGTTTGGTTGCCCCCATGATATTGGTTGGCCTAACGGCTTTATCAGTGGAGACCAAAACAAACTTTTCAACCTGGTATTCTGCAGCGATAAGCGCGACGTTGGCGGTGCCAAACACGTTATTGCGAATACCTGCAGGCACGTTCTTCTCAACCATAGGCACGTGTTTGTATGCCGCCGCGTGATAAATGGTTTTGATCTCGTATTTTTCTATTGTATTGCGTACCGCTTCGTTGTCTTGGATGGAAGCAAGGACGGCATTGATCGTGAGTTTAGGGTGCGCATTACGCAATTCATGTTCAATTTGGTATAGATTGTATTCACTGAGTTCAAACAGTGTGAGTGAGTCGGGTTTCACTTTCGCTATCTGGCGACACAATTCGCTACCAATGGATCCGCCTGCACCGGTGACCAATACGTGCTTGCCAGTAATGTTCTCTTTTAACAACTCTGCAATCGGAGGTACGGGCGAGCGACCGAGTAACTCTTCGATCTTTACTTCTTTGAGTTCGTCTATTTTGCGTTTACCTGAGGCAACCTCACTGACATCCGGCACCGTCATTAGCTCGAGAGCATAGGGCTCTAACGCCACTAAGATTTCTTTACGACGTTCTTGAGAAGTATTGTTAACTGCCAACAATATCTTTTTGACTTGGTGCTTCTTAATCAGCTTAGTGATGGCAGACTTCGCCACTACGGGTAAACCTAGGATAGTTTTGCCTTGATATCGGCTTTTGTCATCGATAAACGCGATAGGTTTGAGGTCTTTACCGTTATTCAACGCGTGGACCAAAGCCCGACCTGCGTGTTCAGCACCATATACCAAACATTTCTCACGCTCGTAGTAACCCTGTGATTGGCTCGCCATGTAGATAAGTAATCGTGGGCCGCCGACGAAAATCATACCGAAAGTGAAATAGATGATCGGTACACTCATTGGCAAGAAGGCATTAAAGATACTGCTCATTACCAAGAGATAAACGATAGATGCGACAAGGCCACCGACGATAGCAAATGCCGATTTCAGTGCTAAATACCTTAACACTTGACGGTAGTGGCTCAGTAACATCAACACGCCAATGGTGAATACAAGGTTACCGAGCAACAATAAGAATTCCGCGTTGCCTATCGGATTGGGTGTTAGTCCCAGTCGAATCCAATATGCTAGCGCAAACGCCAACGACAAACCGGCCGCATCCCATACAACAAGGATGAGACGTTTTATCGCTGTAGGCAGGCTAAACAAATTGTTAATGACACTCATCCACCGCCTCCTTCATTACTGCTCTGATGGTTTCGCAGGTCAATTGAATTTCTTCTCTCGTCAATGTCGGATGAACGAGGAACATCAGACTACTATGGCCTAATTCTTGGGCAATTGGCAATTCGACTTCTGGCCTAAAATTCGTTCCGTCGAACGCCTTTTCTAAGTAGACTTCAGAACAAGATCCAGAGAAACAAGGCACGCCTCTACCTACGATCTCGTTCATAATACGGTCTCGATTCCAGCCCTCTACAAGCGCAGATTCATCGACAAACACGTAACATTTGTATGCAGCATGGAGAATATGCGCAGGGACTTGGGGCACTCTCAACCCTTGTAATGATTGGGCGGTGTCCCATATTTGAGTTGCATAATCTAAGCGAGTCTCTGTCCATTTAGCCATCTTGCGCAACTGAAGGCGGCCAACAGCTGACTGCATTTCAGTTAAGCGCCAATTGGTACCGAAAGATTCATGCAACCAACGGAAACCAGGAGGGTGTTGCCTTTCATAGACGGCTTCAAAGGATTTACCGTGATCTTTAAACGACCACACTCGTTGCCAAAGTGCTTTGTCATTTGTCGTAACCATGCCGCCTTCTCCAGCAGTAGTCATGATTTTATCCTGACAAAAACTCCATGCACCGATATGGCCAATACTGCCGACGGAACGTCCTTTGTATTTTGCGCCATGCGCTTGAGCACAATCCTCAACAACCTTAAGCCCTTTGGCATCCGCCAACGCCATAATGTCATCCATCTCGCAAGGCCAACCAGCCAAATGCACACACAATACGGCTGAGGTATTCGGCGTCAGTACCGCTTCAATAGAAGCTGCCGTGATATTCTGTGTATCAAGGTCAAGATCGGCAAATACCGGCTTTAACCCCGCTAACACAATCGACGAAATTGAGGCAATAAACGTTCTCGACGTCACGATAACTTCTGACCCCTTCGGCAAGTCCAAAGACTGCCAGCACAGGTCTAGTGCCACTGTTCCGTTGGCGACGGCGACGGCGTAATCTGAGTCTGCAAACTCGGCAAATTCTTTCTCGAATTCTCGGCCTTCTTGGCCGGTCCAATAATTGACCTTGTTGCTCTGCATCACTGCGAGGACGGCTTGTTGTTCCTCTTCATCGTATAGTGGCCATGGGGAAAACGGTCCATTAAGCATGAGAATCTCCTCGCGTATTTTTGTTGTTCTTAATCACTTTTGCAGGACTGCCGACAGCAGTCACATAAGATGGAATAGGATTAACGACTGTTGCGCCAGCGCCGATCATAGTGTGTGAGCCAATTTCACAGCATTGAATCACGCAAGAGCCGATGCCAATCATAGTACAGCGCCCGACTGAAACCTGCCCAGCTAGATTGGTGCCGGGCGCAATATGAACGAAATCCTCGATATGACAATCATGGTCAACCGTTGCCCCTGTGTTGATAATGCAACTTCTGCCAATTTGTGCACAAGCATTCACTATGCTACCGGGCATAATCAGTGAGCCAGCTCCTACAGAAGATGTCGAACTGACCACAGCATTTGGGTCAATCAATGTTGCTAAGGTGCCGCCAGCGTTTTCTATATCTATGGTAAATTTTTCTCTGATTTCATTGTTACCAATCGCAACAATAAACTCGGTATGCGGGCCGACATATTGAACAAAGCTTGCGATTTTTCCCACTACAGGAACCGTTAAAATGGTGTCGGCCGATGGGTTGTCATCTAAACATAGCATCTTGGTGTAACAGCCCATGGCGCGAGCCACTTCTATCACGACTTTACCATGGCCACTCATACCTAAAATTACCAAACGTTTCTCGCATGAGTTCACACTAGTCATTGCGTTTGTCTCCAGTGAAAGGTGCCATGGTTACACCACTGTCATCGGTAATATCCGACCGTCGGACGACTTTGAGTACTGTCAGCCAGAGAATTTTGATGTCGAGGGCCATAGAGCGATTATCGACATACCAAACGTCCAATTCGAATTTCTGCTCCCATGAAATGGCATTGCGACCATTGATTTGAGCCCAGCCTGTGACGCCAGGACGTACTTCGTGTCTTCTTGCTTGACGTTCGGAATACAAAGGCAAATACCTTTCTAATAGTGGACGTGGCCCAACTAAGCTCATATCCCCTTTTAATACGTTCCAAAGTTCAGGTAGTTCATCAAGACTGGTACTGCGCAAAAATTTGCCGAACGCAGTTAACCTTACTTCATCGGGCAGTAGCTCTCCGTTTTCATCGCGCTCATCTGTCATGGTTCGAAACTTTACCATGGTAAACATTTTGCCATTCACCCCGGGCCGAGCTTGACTAAACAACACTGGAGCCCCCAGTTTTACTCTAATCATAATGACTAAAACGAATAGCACAGGCGCTAGCGCAACCAATGCAAGCAACGAAACGAGGATATCTAAAAGTCGCTTAAGCACGAGGTTTCGCCTCCCAATGCTTCATCACCTGATCGTAAAATGACATCACCTCTAGTGCATTATGCTCAACATTCATTACAGACGAGACTTTATTAAACGCGCGGTCAACCATGCCATCGTGATTGGGACCTTCTTCGATAGCGCGAAGAATTTGTTCAGCAAAGGCTGGCGGATATTTGGAAACCGCCATGTAGCCGGTGTCACCTGGGACCACTAAATCAGGAAAACCTCCAACGTTTGATGTCAAGGTTGGCACTCTAGCGTACATCGACTCAACCGCGCCGCCGACGTTTTCTGAATGCGACGGGTGTACCGCCAAATCAAACTGTGGATACAAAGACGGCACATCATTTCGATTCCCAAGAAAAACACAGGTGTCCCCAACTTTTTTCTGGGCATAGCGTTTTACTTTTTCGTAATACCGTTGCGCATTCCCCCACGGGCCACCCACCATGACACACTTGATATCCGGGTGTTGTGCTTTGACTATCGCTATGGCATCAATTAAGTCTTCGTGTCCTTTCAAACCTCGAGTTTGGCCAAGATAAGGTTTCGGTGCATAAAAATATGCCACCATACCCACGACAAAGGTGGAATCTCCCGCGCCGATCATGGCTCGTAAATCCTCAGCATCCCTATTCGGCTTGGTGAAATCCTCTGCATTGACACCGTAGTAGGCAAGGCCAATTTTTTCTTGTTCTACGCCGAATCGAGCAAGGGCCTCCTTTGTCCAAATACATGACGCAAGATAATAGTCATTGGCGCCAGCGCTATTCACATCGAGGTGTCGATAGGCTAAATGCTCAAGGTGCAAAGGGCCGGGGATATGAAAGATACGCGGAATATCCAGTCCTTTCATGGCATACCGCATTAAAAGCGTCGTTGCCACAAAATGACTGTGAACGATATCGGGCTTAATCTCCGTAATCAGGTTTCTTAGCGCTAACGCGGCAGCTTTGTTCTTCCACAATTTAGGGACAACTAAAGAAGGGTCGAGAATATGTGTTTTGACGCCAACCTCATTGTAACGTTGCACCATAGGGCCATCGGGAAGCGCGAGATGCACTTCAATACCGTGCTTAACGAGTTCTCGTGTTTGTCTTAGTGCCCATGTTGCGCCAACAGCAGTTTTGAGCAAATGAAGGACTCTCATATTGCCTCCTTCAAAAATTGATACATTTGTTCTCGCCTCGTTGTTAGCACGTCATTGTGATAGTTCTTTGCTATTGCGTAGTTTGTCTCGGCTTCCCTTGCATAATTCTCTGGCGTTAAGTTCACAGCCCTAACAATGGTTTCCGCCAAGGCGTTGGGTTGATCTCTTTCAACTATCCATTGGGGCGCCAATAGCTCGTTAACACCACCAACATTGGTTGCGACACAGACTTTAGCACGTGCCATTGACTCAATAACCACACGAGGCAATCCTTCCTGCCTAGAAGCCAATACAAAAAAATCGGCATTATCTATGTGTTGGCGGATTTCAGCGCGCTCGGCGATGTTGCCAGTAAATGTGACTTGCTGATCTACACCCAACTGTTTTGCCAAACTCTCCATTTGAGGTTGCAGTTGGCCGCCGCCTATCCATGTTAAATTGAGTAACACGCCCTTTTTTTTCAAAATGGAGAGCGCCTCAAGCATAGTGTCACAGCCTTTATAAGGTTGCGACAAATTGCCAATACACAAAATCGATTGTTCATGTTGCCGGTTATGAGACTGAAACTCTCGATAGTCTTCATCAACCATCAAGATAGATGAGTAGTGAGTTGAAAAGCCCTGGGGGTTAGGAGGATACCGTCTTTGTAATGCCATTTCAGTAACATAGCCAGCGCTCTTCGCTCGCCGACATTGATTTTTGAGCATAGCAATGAACACTGCGCGAATAATAGGACGTATAGGATTTGCGCTCGCGCCTGAGGCAAATGTATCGCTGGGGTCGCCAACGACCTCCACGCCAAACGGCATATTCCGTACCATGGCAAACTTTTGATAAAGCCAGGACAGTACGCCCGGTACTCTAAAAATGGCGCGATTGGCTTGGCCCCTGCGTTGTTTCAATACTTTTATTGTGGCAGGAATGGCACGTATGAACTGCCCTAAACCAATATATCCTGGTAGCGCAGTCAAGGTAACCTTATCGCCAAGTACTTCACTCCACAGCCTATCGGGCTTATCAACATGATGAACTCGAGCCACGATATTAACAGTATCAAACTGATTCAAATACCGCGTCCAAAACACATAGGGAAACGCATTTTCTGTCCAAACCTTGCCTTTTGAACAGACGTAAAATCGTTTTTCAATCACGACGTCAACAATCATCTTATACCCTAAAATACAATCGACCACGTTGCGATATAAACAACAGGCCAAAAAACAATATCAAACAATATATGAAGGACTTAAACAGAATGAGAGACTCACCTCTGATGGCGTAAATAAAGTAAAACAAATTAAAGTACGTCAACAGCACGCCCACTGGGCGGTTGAGCAAGTAACCGCGATAACACCAAGACAAGAAAAAAGCGATGAATGCGAACAAGAAAGGTACTCCGGCGTAGCCAAAGTTGATGAGCGCCTCGCCCTCTATCGAAAAGCCATATGCGCCATCGTTTGCTGCAGGCGAATATTCACGGCTAAACCAAATTGATAATGGTGTGGTGAGCTTGATTGCGCCCAGCGTCATCATGTTGACGAATCCAGAAAAATAACTTTCGCCCCACATCACTAACTGACCTTGATCTAACCATGACAGCACATTGCTCGTCACCATCAGGTTACTACCTTGATTGAGGAAAGAGCTTAAACCGTCTCCCTCGAATGAGTCTCCTCGCCCTGCCGACATCATGGTGAACCCGAAAACGGCAAACGTTACACCGACTATGAGCTTCCAAAGCGCAATTCGATGATCTTTATAAAACCAAAAGAACAGCGGTAAGCTGATCAATGCAAAGTCACGTTCGCCCATGTAGAAGCAATAGCTAAAGTAAAACACCACGATAAGAGGGAATAGCCAAACCACTCGACCTTTCATATCAATACGCGGCGCTACAGTGAGAAAACAGAAGAGAAGTAAAGGCCAAAGCGTAAGCAGCACATAGTGACCAATACCTACCGCTTGGATTCTTTGTACTTTATCAAGAGGAGCAAAACCGATTCGCATAAATGCGAACGCAAACACAGCCATTACCGGCAGGCTCATTAATAACAAACAGATTTGTTTAACCAACACCGGATATTTGATAACAGGAGTAAACGAGGAGTCGAGTTTACCGATCGCATTGGATGGAAAAAGTGCCAAAGTCACCAACGCCAAGAAGAAAGCGATAGATGCCTCATCCATGTAATCTCGTTTTATGCCACTATAAATCGTGTATCCGAGCATATCAGCGAGATAAGGACCAAAACAAAAGTATAAGTAACAAAAGCTATAAATTGCTAGGGGTGAGAATTTACCGCCGTGATAGGTCATCTCCCACATTATCCTGGAGACTACACATCCAATAGACAAATAGAAAAATAGATGTTCCATCACGCCAACCTTTTCATAGTGTAGTTGAAGCGCCAGAAACAAAAAATCGAGTGCGACACGCCACTCAAAGAGATCAGTGCCAGTAGTCCAAAAATACCAATGTAACTAAACGTCAGCCAAGCGATGATCCCCGTTAATGATGTGTTGATAACTGTCACTTTGAGCAATAGTTGGTGCTCTTTGTTTACGGTTAATAAGTAGTTAGAAAACGAGAACAACAAGGGACCAAACGCCAAAATCAAAAACCAACGAAAAATGTCTGGGTAATTAGGGTCTTGCAGTTGCAGATTGTTGTGTGCAGCCCAAAAGCCGTCGAACAACAAAGGTAATTGCCATACTTGCAACAATACATACATGGCTAAGCTTCGAGCTAACCCTTTGTATACACTTCGTTTTAATCCAACTGCATCGTTGAGCGAGATCAGTTTAGACCAATTGTGCAGTTGGGCTTGGCACAAGGCATTATTCAATACCAGCAGTGCCGTTAATAAAAAGCTGCTGATCGTCAATATAGCCAGCAGACCTGACTCTTCTTGCCCGCCCAGAAGATAGCGCGGAATATTAAAATACACCGAAAATACCAACGCACTCATAGACAGAGGAATTATGGATTTAAAGGTATTACCTAGGTTGGCAGGCTTTTTTGCTCGCACGCCAAATTGCCACCAAGATACCGCGACAAAACCGATAGACAAGATCGTTAGCGCAAAAGGCAAATGCTCAAAAGTCAGAACGACAAGCGCGCCAACCGCAATGACAATAATCTTTAAAACGGCTAACCAAGCCAAGCGACCCGATTGCTTGCTCTTGATGTTTTTTGCTATTGGAAGATCGAAGAAAAATTCGGTTGATTTTGCAAGACAGATCGCGACCGCGAGCGTTACCGCGCCGTATACTGAACCCAATGCTAGCGCCAAAAGCACTCCTATGGCGCAGAGAAGTAGCCTTATGCCGATGACTTGCTCGTCGCTTAGATGCTCACTGCTTAACAAGTAATTTCGAGAGGGACTGGCACACAACAGTGCTATTGGAGAAAAAATAGCGAGTAGGAAACTATACTGAGCCACAGCTTCGACATCTTCACTGAATGAAAGCCATAGCACAATAAACCACGGCACTAAAAATGCTGTAGCTTGGAATAGCAACAATGCAGCTGCTGTTTGATGTACGGCCAAAAATCGAATTCGCATGTTACCCGTTCAACGCACTTGCGTCGTAACAAGTGCTATTTTGTTATTATTATTGTTTTATTAAGAACCGGCATGACTACCATGCCCAATTTAAATATTCACTGTACTTAATATCACTTTGAATTAACAGTCAATATAGGCAAAATTGGCCTAATGTATAATATGCCCAGCACCATAGTAAGCACACACTAACTAAAAGTGTTCTCAACCTAGATAACCCACCACACTCACATACCCAAATAAAAACGCCAATGGCAAATCAACATCAAGCAGGCACGTGTCCTATTTGTTACTTTACATAGACACACAAACTAAGCCTCACGTTGAGTCTAGCGAAAAAAGACCGTGTTTATCTGACGCAAACAGGTATTCGTCGATTATATCTAACATAACAAGAATAAGTTTTTCATAGTGAGGGGGTATTCATCAATGGATGTTCCCATGAGAACTAGTGCACATATTTATTTATTTGCTTGTATATTCTTGACCGCTACCGCGCCGTCCTTTGCTGGTTGTAATGCTTATGTTGACCAAAATGAACCGGACAAAATTAAGTTTAGTGACCCTGACAACAGCAAAACGATTGACGGCTATATTGCCTGCCTGAGTGCAGCTGACCCAATTATTCGCGACGAATACGCGTTTATGGAATTGAGCCGCAAGCTCAGAAACGATCCGCCAGACTCGTCCAAAATGAAGGCAATTTATCTGGAGGCGGTTAATCACTTTAAACAAACCGACATTACCGCTTATCATCGTTCGTTTTTAACTCTCGCGCTCTCAGAGATAGCAAGAGTTGATAGATTTACACCATTTTTGTCAGAAAAAGATCGTCAATTTTTGGTCGATACAGGCGTTTCATTGCTGACACAAAGTACAGACTTGACGGGCTTTGATCCTAATATTGGCTATGTTCATCAGATTGCTCACACAGCCGATCTGGTACTTCAACTTTCGCTCAATAAAGCCATCGATTCGAAGCAACTTCGTCTTCTATCACAGGCCATTAAAGCCGCTATCAACCCCAATACCCTGCACTTTTATCATTATGGCGAACCCGATAGGTTAGTCAGAGCAAGCGTTTACCTTATGGTTAGAGAGGAATTGGATGAAGCCTATTGGCAGGAATGGCTTAACGATTTTGAGAAATATAACAAAGCACCATGGAACAAAGCTTATCAAACCAACGAGGGATTAGCAGCGCTCCACAATACTCAAAACTATCTCAACCGGTTACTACTGTGGAGCTACAATGCGAAGAACGAAAGACTGACTAAAATACACGACCTAACTTTGGTTTTACTCAAAAAAGTTAGATGACATGCGAAAACATTGTCTCGTTTTCATTGAGTTGTTTTCTATTTCTTCAGCCCACTCAATCGAGTAGGCTTTTCACAATGGGAGCCCCGTGACGGCGAGGGACGGTGACGACGCTCACGGGGTAGACCCAGTGAGTAAAGATAAAGATGGCGCTTTTTTCTGCGCCTAAAACAAAAAAAGCCCACTCAACTGAGTGGGCTTTTCACAATGGGAGCCCCGTACCGGCGAGGGACGGTGGCGACTCTCACAGGGTAGTGCCCGCGAGCAGTCTTAAACAAAGAACATATCGAGAAAATGATAACTGAAGGCGTAAAAAGACCATAGTACCCAAGCCGAAGAGGACGAATATTGGATTCAAGACTAAGATGAAGCATTTTCACCACGCCC
>NZ_BAAJLQ010000011.1:0-43706 GCF_057544385.1 Alteromonas sp. 5NS40-0096 | reverse complement strand
TTCTATGTCCTCGACCGCAGTCGCACCGCCGGCGATAGTAAGTAATGACGAGGCCAAAAGGGATAAAGCGCCTCGTACTAAGATCCGTGAACTCATTGAAAGTTCTCCTTCTAGAAATGCGTTCATACAAATGCATGCGGAGAATAAAAGTGAAAGCTCAAATAGGTGATCAGCGCTTAAAACAGGAGCTCAAGAGGCTTAGCTGGCCCCCACCGCATGGGTTTTACTACGCTGTTAATGATTTAAGGAAACGGTAAAATCGACAACTGTACTCATTGCGGGAATTACTTCAAATTCTTAGTTATCCAAACGTAGGTCGATAGAAAACCTCCAAAACTAGGGCTAAGAAAAACAACAATTTCAGGTCAACGCGAGAAAGTGCACTTAGCCGCTTTAGATTTGTTTTTTGCTACGGATGAACTAGCATGGACGACTTGTTTTAAGTTTGGGCAAAGGAAAGGTATGAAACTCACTTTTTTGGATTTTCAGTTTGACTGTCAAAGCCAAGTATTGAGTAAAGGAGACACCATACAATCCATACCAGACAAAGCCACTCAATTGCTTGCAATGTTCCTAGCTCGTCCCAGTAAACTATTGAGTAAGGAAGATATTTTAGATGAAATCTGGCCAAACAAGGTTGTGTCAGAACAGGTGATTTTTCAAAACATCTCTCTGCTTCGAGGGCTTTTTGGCAAGGACGCTATACAAACATATTCTAAAAAAGGATATCAGTGGCAGATCCCAGTCTCGCAGTTGAATGATACGCAACCTTCTAGAGAAATAGTCCTTTCGGCAGCCCCGGCAGCTGACTCCACATCTATACGAAAAATCAAAAATTTACACTTTTTCCAAATGGCGCTACTTATCACTTTTGTTGCAGTCGTTTTGTGGCAGTTTGGAAAAACATTGCCGCAGAAAAAGGTCGTTCCCTCGACAAAGGTATCTGTCGTTTCGTATGACGAAGGCGGTGTAATACACTCTACTACAGAAACGCCAACGCAGAGCTTGTTCGACTCACCAGAATGGGCTTGGCAACATTTGAAGATTTCAGACGACACCATTTTAATGGGCTCTAAGTCCTACATATTAGAACAGGGTGTGGCTTTAAGGTTTCATTTTCAAAGTCAAAACCAAAGTTGGCAAGACTATATCTGGGCAAGCTCACTTACTGAAGCTCAGGCACTATTGCAAGCACTCACTCAACAGTTAATTGAACAGCAATACTTCCATGCGACCTCAGATTACCGCGCCTCTGCAATTTTGGCGAATGGCTCCGAGAATAAAACGCTATTGCCTGTAATCAATCGACAAAAGAGTCGTTTACACTTCGAGCTCAATCAATACGACCAAGCTAATGCACTTTTGGATACACAAACAAGAGAAACCAACAATCCAATTGACCACATACACGCACGACTTTTGCAGGTGAAAATCGCAATGTGGCAAGAACAATGGTCCAAAGCACGTACCCTTAGTCAGGACTTGCTAGTCAGAACCTCAAAGCTGGGTTTAAAACAAGTTTCTGCTGCTGCATTTATTGAATCAGCTTGGGTAGCGTTAGCTTTTCAACAATTTGAGCAAGGCATGCAGTATCTCAACAAAGCGGTAATCAATGCGCGGCTTACACAAGAACCATTACTTGAATATCAAAGCCACCTCATTCAGGCATTCATCGCTGACAAAATGGGAGAAAAAACGCTGGCTCGAGTGAAACTGGACATGGCAAGCGCAGTGATGAACTTACATAAACTGGACTCCAGTCATTCAGTTCATAAGTTGAGAGTTTCAGCTTGGATGGCAACGGACCAAAAAGAAAAGTTAAAATACAATGAGCAAATACTGGCGCAAACATACCGTCGCCAATATCGCTCGGACTTTTACAATGCGGCCAATTCGGTGCGTAACTACTATGTGGAACATCGTGACTGGGCCAAGGCCCTGGCTACAATTCAACCGTGGCAACCTGAATCTTTTAAATTACTGAGCCAAGCGAAGATAAGTTTTGGTGAACGGAAAGATGATGCCCCAGACTTAGCGTATCAAGCATTTTTACAGGCGCTTATTGAGCACAATAGCATTCAAGCACTGGACGCGGCTTTGTTTTCACTATTGCAATCACTGAACCGCACTAACACATCACGCGCTGGTGAACTTAAAGGCTATATTGAGCAACATGCCACGCCACGCTGGCTAAACCAAAACCGTGCAGGCGTGACGAAACTGTCAAAAACCGTGAGCTTACGTATCTCGGACAATACTACTTAGCGCCTGATAGATATTCGGTTTACCTCTAGTCAGCGGGTACAAACTCAATCCAATCGAGCGTCCATCTGTCAAATCCATTCCTCAGTGTGGTTAACTCAATGATGTGTTGACCTTGGGGAAGAAATACCATCTGCGCTGCCACATTTTTTTCGGCATCACTTTTATCATAAGCTAATGTCCCCAGGTGACGATTTCCCAACCACATTTCTAAAAAGTTAGGTTGCGTGAATAGACTCGAGCCCAAGAAGTTAACTCGATACCACCCCGAAGATGCCACCTCTGCGGCAATTTCCACTCTGACGAGATCATTGTTTTGTTCAATTTGGGTTTTATTTAGGTAATGGACTTGCTGTTTTTCGCTATAAAACAACTTTACGTTTTCTAGTGTCTCGAAGCTATCGGCAGTAATACGACCTGGGATCGGGTTCGCTTTGGTTACTGCCTGAGATATCACAATTTTACTGGGTAGGCTTTCATCGGTTTTTGATTTAGCGAGGACAATAAAACTGGTTGTCTCACTTGGGGCATCTATCTCAATGAACGACCGAGACTTGTCTACACTTTTGTAGATTCGATAGTGTTTTTTATAAAAGCCTCCGTAATGGTGGCTAAGAGAGGAAGTAGACCGCAGTACGTCGTAACTTGTAACTCGATTGTCATTACTTGGTTGCCAACTCAAAACCAGTAATTCAGGCTTGATTTGAACCAACTTTACCTGTTGTGGCGCTTTTAAAAGTCGTGCTCGTGCCGTTAAATACCGTTCTTGTGCTTGCTTCAGTTCGTGCTCAAACGCTACGCTACTGGGCGACGGTGATCTATGGTGTGCATCCAGTGCTAAACGAAAGCCGGTATTTGCACCAACATTCCACCCCTCACGCTTAAATCGTCCCCGGATATAATGTGGTGTTGAAGGATAATGCCACGTGCCTCCTCGATGACTAATAAATTCACATTGTTGGGCGGGAACACTCTGATCTGTATATCCTTTACTTGAGTAGCACCCATCGACGTAATCGCTGGTATTGCCTGCCATATCAAACAGACCAAAGGGGTTGGGCCGATACAAACCCACCATAGCCACATAAGCTTCACCGTCATCACAGTTCACTTTTCCTATCCAGCCAACATTAGTCAACCCATAGAGTTGGTTATTCGTGTGTTCTCCTGTGTCGTCGGCAAAGTTACCATAATGACAAGCTTGGCTGAGGTCGGCATCATGCCCCCAATAAAAACGGCTAGTCGAATTTCCTTTTGCGGCGTATTCATACTCTTCCTCCGTAGGCAATCGATAATGCTTACCCGTTTGTATGCTCAACCACTTAGCGTATGCTTTCGCATCTTGCCAAGAGATACAAGTAACTGGCTGGAAGTCACTATACGAGTGTTTGTGCTGTTTCCAATGCCCTTTTCCGATATGGGTAGGCCCCCTCAGTGCATTTTCATCAATATGATCATTACATGTCGAGGGCCGACTAAATCCGGTAGCTTCAGCAAATTTTTTAAACTCAGCCACTGTTACTGAGTATTTTCCAAGTTGAAACTCCGACAAAGCCACCTTTTTCACAGGCTGCGTTGTCAAAGTTTCGTCATTTCCCATAAAAAAGCTGCCAGCAGGTATGTTTTTCATCGGAGGTTCAATATAACCTCCAGCAATACAAGTCGAATTTATCGCACCGAGTAAAAGTAAAGCAACGGCTTGAACAAGCTTAGATTTTGGTTCTTGCATATTAAAAGAGACTCCCTGTTAAACGAGGGCCTAAGGTAATAGTATCGACGGGATTGCATCTTCAATTTATTCAAAAATTTTTCTATTGTTTTTCTTATGCGAGAAAAAACTACTTTTGCTGCTTGGCACAATCCGAAGCAGAGAATCACTTAATCGTGAAGTAGATGAAAATACCTCAGTTGGGAAAGCTATCTATTTGAACTCACGACATTTCATTGTGCAGGCAAGCAACCTGAGGTATCAAAAACCTACAAACAGTACTTTACATCAGCAAAATACTGTATATATTTACACGTACTGTATAAATATTGAGTATTACTATGTTAGTGCATCTGTCGGTTAAAAACTTTGCGGTGGTAAAACAAATTGATGTGAGCTTTGAAAAAGGGCTAACAGCGGTGACGGGTGAAACCGGTGCTGGTAAATCAATCGCAATCGATGCACTTAGTTTGTGTTTAGGTGAAAGAGCTGACGCAAATGCCGTAAGAAACGAGGCCAGCAAAGCCGAAATCATTGCACACTTTTCATTAGTGGATATCCCACTTGCAGCAAGTTGGTTGGCTAAGCATGAACTCACCCAAGATGACGATGAAGCTGCGTGTTTTATTCGAAGAGTTGTCTCTAAAGAGGGCCGTTCAAAAGCGTTCATTAATGGCACGCCTGTATCGCTGCAACAACTCAAAGACCTTGGGCAGTACCTATTGGCCATTCACGGCCAAAATACTCACTTGCAGCTACTGAAAGAGGATTATCAACGCCGTACGCTAGATACCGTTGCCAAACACCCGAAACTATTGAGCGATGTAAAAACAACCTTTGGCAATTGGAAAACGTTAACTTCAGAGCTACAAAGGCTAAAAGGTGAAGCACAACAAAGAGCCGACCGGCATCAGTTATTGTCTTATCAGGTCGCAGAACTGGATGAATTCGCTATTGCACAAGGGGAATTCGAGGAACTGGAAGCCGAACACAAGCGGTTGAGTCACGGGCAAACGCTGTTAGAGCAAGCACAAACCAGTTTCTATAATCTGTACGATAATGATGAATTTAACGCCGCTTCTGTAGTCAAGCAAAGTACGGATAGGTTGAGTGAACTGCAAGAGCATGATGAAAACCTGGCACCAATTGTCAGTATGCTCAGTGAAGCCGCTATTCAGATTGAAGAAGCAGCCCATGAACTCAGGAGCTATTGCGAGCAGTTGGAAATTGATCCATTACGGCTTCAACATGTTGAGCAGCGATATTCACAAGCCATGGACTTAGCCAGAAAGCATGGTGTGCAACCTGAATCATTGCATTTGCATCATCAAGAATTGGCAGACGAATTTGCATCATTGAATGCTGACGAAAGCAAATTAGAGACGTTAGAAGATGATGTGGCCTCAGCGTTGAACGATTACCGCGAAGCCAGTGAAAAACTGTCAAAATCGAGAATCAAAGCAGCGAACGTTCTCAGCCAGCAAATTGAAACCAAAGTACGCAAAATGAACCTACCCCATGCGCAAGTAAAAGTAATGGTAGCGTTTAATGAACAGTTACAACCTCAGTCTCTTGGACAAGATACCATCAGTATTTTAGTGTCGACTAACCCTGGGCAAACACCAGATAAACTCGATAAGGTGGTATCTGGTGGTGAACTCTCGCGTATAGGCCTTGCGGTTCAGGTAATCACCAAATCAGAAAGTGCCACGCCAACTATGATCTTTGACGAAGTAGATACGGGTATTAGTGGCCCAACTGCATCGGTAGTAGGCCAACTATTGCGGGAACTCGGCCAAGATAACCAAGTTATTTGTGTCACGCATTTGCCGCAAGTGGCTGCAAGAGCCCACAACCAGTTGTTTGTAACGAAACAAACCGATGGCAAGAGCACTGAAACTCAGATGTTAGCGTTGACTGAACAAGCTCGTGTGAATGAATTGGCAAGGTTACTTGCAGGTGATGAAATTACACATTCTGCTATTGCTAACGCTAAAGAATTATTGAAAAGCACGGAATCGAACTAATAAGCAGTTGATTGGTCATAGATGAGTAAGGTAGCATTCGCTGCCGATATAATAAAAATGTGAGCGTGTGGCTCACATAAGAAATACCGATCAACTGGATGTAAATTAGCTATGAAGCTGTACCAACTCTGTTTCCTTTTTGTATTTTCAATCACTGCCGCTGGCTGTTCAAACTGGATTTTCCGAATAGATGTGCCGCAAGGAAACTTTCTTGACGAGCGCGATGTAGAAAAATTGCGAATCGGTATGACAAAAGAACAAGTCATATTCGTACTTGGGCGCCCTGTTATCCAAGACTCTTTCGACCATGATACTTGGTATTATGTGTACAAAATGAAAAGAGGTATGGCAAAGCGTGGTCCAGATTTTGAGAAGCGCATGATCATTAATTTTGAAGAAGAGCAAATTGTCTCGATAGAAGGCGATTTTGAACTGTCTGAAGACTTTAACACTCCGTTAGATCAGTAATTCATCAAATTCAGCCCAATTCACTATTTTTTAGTGATTTGGGCTAACTCTCTATTTCCCCTTTCCTGACAAAAATAAAAATATCCATATTTTTCATATAGTTAAACTTTTGGCATAGTCTCTGCCTATTAAAGATAAGTTTTTTCCAACTTTGTTTTAAACCTTTCAGGGTTTAGTAACGACACAACTAATAACGATGAAAAAGGTCTCTTATGGATATCAACATGATTAAAAAAACAATTGTTCCACCTATGTTTATTGCAATGGCGTTAGGCTTATCGGGCTGTGTTATTCACGTTGGCGGTCACGCCGATGATGGCGATGTATCGAGTGTGTTTGGTGGCATCGATATTAGAGATGGTCGCAGTGTCGGCGAACTCTCCACCGTTAATGGCGGGATTGAACTGGGTAACAAGGTTACAGCAGAAGAAGTTTCTACTGTAAACGGTGGTATCGAGATGGGCGATGATGTCACCATCGATGAAGCAGAAGCGGTAAACGGTGATATCGAAGCTGGCAAAAACCTTTCCGTACGCGACAGCATTGAAACAGTGAACGGTGATATTAATCTTGGAAAAGGTGCAGACATTGGTGATGACGTAGAAACCGTTAATGGTGATATCTCGTTAGAGAGTGCCAAAGTCGGTGGCGACATTGAAACTATCAATGGCGATATAACCCTCGAAGATGATACCGAAGTAAATGGCAATATCGTCTACGAAGAACAGAGCAGTCGCTGGGGCGGTAAATCTAACCCACCGACTCTTCGCATTGAAGATGGCGTATCGGTAAACGGTAAAATCATTCTAAAACGTGAAGTCGAACTAGAAATCCCCAGCTACTTGGAAGAGAAAGTAGAGCGCGATTACGACAATTATTAATCGCGAGTTGCAATAAAAAAGGAGAGCGTCGCTCTCCTTTTTTCGTTCTACGCTTTAATGCGTTTGTACATTAAATCCAGCGCTTTTGGCACTGCATCAACATACATTTTCACATCTTCTATTTTCCCCATACTGACCCTAGACCACTGGTTATATGTTCTGTACTTACCTCTGATCATTACATTCTGTTCCGCCATGGCCTGCTGAAAGATATCCGTATCTGCGTCTTTTCCAAGGTTAACGTAAACAAAATTGGTACTACTTGGTAGTGCTGACAATCCGTTAGCTTTAACAGCATCCATAACCATCGATCGGGCCTCGACAATTTTATCTTTTGAGAACTGAATAAATGCCTCGTCATTGTAGCTCGCGATAGCCGCAGCTAACCCAGCTTGGTTCAGCGTATATGCTCCCATGCCAAAGCGGTTGATTTGTTCAATATTCGGCTCTGATGAGATTAAATAACCAACGCGCATTCCCGCCAGCCCGTATATTTTAGAAAACGTTCTCGCCACAACAATGTTGTGGCCCTGCTTCACCAACGGGATCATGCTGTGCTTAGGAGGATCGTCTGTTAGTTCATTGTATGCCTCGTCCACTAATACCAGCGTCTTTTTCGAAGCCTTAATACAAAATGCCTCCAACTTTTTGGGGTCCAGGATTTTACCAGTAGGGTTGTTCGGGTTGGTTACATGTACCATTGCTACAGAGTCATCAATCGCTCCGTACATGGCGTCGAGATCAATATCTAATTCGGCAGTGTTTGCCACCCTTACAATTTCACCTTTACCCTGTTTTTCTGGTGCTCTTGACGTGGTATCCCAAAACAAATCGGGGCCGAGGATTTTGCCTTTGTCGGAAGCAAACAATGCTGCATATGACAACACAGGGCTTGAGCCCGCACTGATCGCAATATTGGCTTTAGACAAGCCGTGCTTTTCAGCGATCATATCCCACAAATACATGGCCGCATTATAAGCGTAATAGGCTCCACCGTCGCTTGCCGCTTGAGCAACGGCTTTTAGCGCCAAGTCGCTCGGTCCGTAGGGGTTTTCATTGGCATTTAATTTGGCAATACCTGGTGCTGGACCAAATACAGGCATGGTTTTCATTGATGCTGCATTAGCAATACCAGCGTTAGCTAATATCCCTGAACCAGCAAGAGCAGATACCGCGACTCCGCCCTGCATAAAGTGCCTTCTTGAGACGTTTAGTGTCATTATTATTTCCTCATGTCGATTACGATGCAGCTTTGATGAACATTCCAATTGAAACGAGCACCAAATACATTCCGAATAAACGTTTAAGTTTGCGCTCGCTAAAGCTGTGCGCCATATTTGCGCCGATTGGCGCGGTGAAAATAGAGCCGATACTGATGGCGATGAGAGCGGGTAAATTGACATATCCTACGGTGCCAAACGGCAAGTTCGCTCCTTCCGTTTGGGTCATTACCAAAAAGCCTATTGCACCGGGTAGCCCTATCAAAAAACCGACACCTGCCGCAGTGGCTACGGCCTCTTGAATAGTGCGTCGGCACATTACCATCGCTATCACTGTTGGTGTACCGCCAGCAATACCGAGTAGAGCGGAGAAACCACCGAGAACAAAAGCCATGGTTGCTCTACCTGCTCCCGTTGGCATCGAAAAATACACTCCCGGACGAACTACTTTGTCAGGAAAAATAAAGTAAACGGAATAAACCAATACCCCAGCGGCAAATATTAAAATGAGGGAACTGCTGCTTGAATACTGGGCGATCAATACACCCACGATTGAGCCAGAAATCAGCCATATGGCCCAAGTTCTCAGCACATCAAAGTCCACCGCTCCTTTGGCGTTATGAGCAATAACAGAGCGAGTACTGGAGACAACAATAGAAGCTAGAGAAGTGCCTATCGCTACTCTAGCAAGTTCGTCAGAATACGGTGTGAAAATCGGAAAAACGGCCAGTAACGCAGGTACGACAACAAAGCCGCCACCATTGCCAAACAAGCCAGATGTAATACCAGCCGCCGCGCCGGCCAAACATAGTGTTATAACAAACAACACCAGTTCTAATTCCATGTGATACAACCTCTTTCTAGAAAATAAATACGCCATTACCCACTGTGCGATTCTTCACACAGTGGGTAAGGAAAAAGCAAAACGAGATTAGAACCGCGCGATGAACTTGGCGTAGTAGTAGCCACCTTGCCAACTCACAATAGAATCAGAGCGGTAGATACGGCCACAGCAGGTTTCACCTATCTCTCCAGGATCTGGGTAGTTATCGAATAAGTTGCGCACACCCGCTGTCAGTGAATAGGTTTCGCTGATGTGGTACGTGCCCTCGATGTCCACCATTACCTCGGGGTCGAACTCTTGAATTTGCGATACGCCGATGGCTTCCCCAGCATCATTGCGCTCGATACCATTTGAGTTTTCGTAGCCGCCGAAATAATTGAGCCTTAGTAGTACATCAAAGTCTTCAGCCGAGTGTTTGGCCGACAATACCGCTCGTAGGTTCGGGTCTTGATTTTCAAAATCAAACTGGTCTTCTAAATTGAAGAACTCGCTGGGATCTGAATCAAATTCATTGGTGTTGTAGTTGCCCGATGCAGTAAACGTCGTCACGCCGTAGTCACTTTTCAGTGTATACGTCGCCACCACGTCAACCCCTTCAGTAATGGTGTCGAACGCATTTTGGAAGAAGAAAACACCGCCAATCGACTCAGCGCCTACGACGCCAGCGCTCGATAACGCCAAGAAGTTTTGATAAGCCTGATAGCCAGACGCATCAGGGTCAGTAACCACCGTTGTCGACACATCCATTGTGGATACCGCATTCAGACGGTCTTCCAATGCAATGTGATAGTAATCCACCGTCAAATTGAAATCGCCATAACTGGCAGTTAAACCCAATGTAAAGTTAGTCGATTTTTCTGGTGCGAGTGGATTTGCCCCAAGCGCTTGTGCAATAGGCCCACCCGCCGGAAATAAGCCGGTAGCTACAGGGAAACCATTAGGCAATCGCGTCGATACATTCGTTGTACCTTGTTGCCCTGGCGTGGGTGCCCTGAAACCTGTACCAAACGAAGAACGAATACCCACATCGTCAGTGACTTGATAAAAACCCGCTACCTTGTAAACCAATTCTGAGCCAAAGTCAGAATAGTCCTCGTAGCGCAAAGCCGCTTGAGCAAATAACTCATCAGTGATGTCACCAGAGATATCAGTATAAAGTGCGTATGAATCACGGTTGTAGTCTTCAGAAAACGCAGGAGAAAACCCTGGGAAGCCATTGGAGCCTACACCTACAACTCTATAGACAGGGTCGCTTGAATCAGCGCAGTTTAGCGTAGAGCCGTTGGCGATAACCGTAGCACCTGCTGCGGTTGGCGTGTCACCATCGCAGAACCCCCATGGGTCTTGCGATGCGTAAGGGCCAGCGGTGTATGACGCAACATCACCTTCTTCAATTTCATAGGTTTCATCCATGTAACTTGCCCCCCAAGCGAGGGTGAAGTCATCAAAATCGTAAACAAAATCAGCTTGAAATTGCACTTCTTCGTTGGACAAGTCGCCTGGCTTAAACAACGTCGGTGACATGTTCCCCATTGAAGGGTTTATTGTGTTTTCAATGGTGTATGAAATTTCGTTGTAGCCATATCGGCCGCTAATGTCCCAAGACAGATCCCCAGACATGCCTTTCAAACCACCCACGAAAGAGTAATCGGTTACGTCACCTGAAAACCTGGGCGTGAAACCGCCAGGGAAAAACTCAAGGGGGCTCCAAATGGATCCATCCTCTAATCGCAAGTCTTCGATCGTGCCATTGCCGGGATAACGATAGAAGAATGAACCATCACCTTCGCTGTCTGAAAAGTTACCAAAACCATAGACTTCCAAGTCGTCGTTAATGTTGTAGCCCGCATTGAAAAATACCCGCGCGGCTTTAGCATTCGGTTGGCCCCAAGGTTGAACCACTTCGGAACCGTGGACGCTTCGAGACATGGCCAACGCGTCCGCAATAAATTGCTCTGATTGGTCGTCCACGCAGAACCAACTCTCGCAGTATTGTTCTCCACGGAACGTTGCCTCTGAATCAACATATTCTGCGGACAGGCTCAAAAAGCCATCATCCCCCAAAGCAAATCCCTTGTTGCCTGCTATGGTAAATTGTTCTCCGTCACCTTCGTAAAACTGGCCAACTTCCGCGGTAAAAATGCCGCCTTCCGTGTTTTCTTTAAGTTGAAAGTTCATTACACCCGCTATGGCATCCGAACCGTATTGAGCCGCCGCACCGTCTCTCAGTATTTCCACTGTACCAATCGCAACGATCGGAATTGTCGCTAAGTCGGGCCCCTGAGCACCGGAACCGCCAATTTGTACCAACGACGCTCTATGACGCCTTTTTGAGTTGACCAATACTAAGGTCTTGTCTGTTGGTAGGCCTCGCAATTGAGCCGGACGAATGAAGGTCGCGCCATCAGCAATCGGCTGACGGTTCAACGTGTAGGAAGGTACAAGAGTAGAAATTACATCGTTCATATCAGAAAAGGCCGTAGAGGTAATATCATCGGCTGACAGTACGTCCACTGGAACTGGTGAACTCGCCACAGAGCGTGGCGCGCCTCTAGCACCGACAACGGCAATTTTTTCTACCGTGTCTTCTTCTGTAAGTGCTTGTGCGTATACATTTTGAGTCGGTATGGATACGGCTGAGTAGCCTGCTAACGCCAAACAGACTGATTTACATAGTGTGCTAATTCTCATGTGTGGTTTCCCTGAATTTTTATTGATTGCTCAAACCTTAGAAATGGCTCTTTTTGGGAAGTCGTGTGCACTGCAATAAGGCAATGCATCAGGCGAAATGAAGAGTTATTGTTGTTTTCACGACTTCACCGATTCAAATTCAGGTTATTGAGAAGAAAATTGGCACGGAAGAAAAAAGAATATGGTGGGGTATAACAAAATCTTTTAACGCCTCTAAAGGCGTTGTGCTAAAAGGCTTTTTAAAATAAATAGCTGTCGAAAATTGTTTTTGCGATCCGGCCCGTTAACGTCAAATTAACCTACCTCCAGATGTCTTGGCTTGCATTGGCACAAGCCTTGCTCGATTTTAAATTAATTGTATTTAATTTCAGATGTTTACGTACGTTAATAATTTATTAACTCGCCCGTTTGGCATGACAAATTGTGTAGATTATGAACTCCAAGCAACTGTATTACTTCATCACTACCGTTAACAAAGGCAGCATCGCCGCTGCCGCACGTGAGCTTGATATCGCCCAGCCGGGTGTTAGCCAGCAATTGGCCAATCTTGAACGAGAAGTGGGAGTGACCTTGCTACAACGCAGTCATCAGGGCATCAAACTCACCCCAGCAGGAGACGTATTTTGGCCTCACGCTCTTGCGCTCGTTCAAAACATCAATCGCGCCAAAGAGGCAGTGCAAGAACATGTCTCCTTGCAACCCAAAATCGTGAAAATAGGTCTGTTGCCGTCTATCGGTAATGTGGTTTCATTACCACTGCTGGAGCTAGCGAGCGAAAAACACCCTCAAATCGAGGTCGTATTGAGTACCGGGCCGTCCTACTCTGTAAAAGGTTGGATTGAAAACGGCCAAGTGGATATTGGTTTGACCTATGAGCAGGGTGTAAACAGCAGAACCATGAGGCTCCAGCCGCTGTTGACTGAACAACTCTACCTGGTATCCAGTCCACAAAATCAAGCGCTCTTCAACCAAGACTCTGACACCATTCCGTTTTGGCAGCTTAGTCAATTTGAACTCTTGTCTCCTGGCGAAAAAGACGCATTGGGCCAACTCATTTTACAGTATGAAAAATTGACCGGTGTGGAGCTCAAGCACAGTAAGTCTTATTCCGGACAACTAATGACAGGCCTCAGACAAGTAATGAAAAACGAGGGGGTAATGATATTGCCATCGTCAGCGGTATTTCACTTAACGCTGCAGAACTTAGTCCGTGTGCACAAGATAACAATGCCAGACATGACGCGAACCGTATTTGCCGCCTACTCTAACTCAAGAACATTGAGTAGTGTTGAACTTGCGATTCTTCGTCTCATTCAACAAGTAGTGCGACAAGAAAACGAGTCAGGTCATTGGCAAGGCACACTGCCATAACCTCAGTACAAACTCCCACTTGACCAAAGTAATGATAATCATTATCATTTGCATAAAATTGTTATATTATCACGCACAGAGTTGAGTTATGAAACCAGGTATACATCCAGAATACAGAGACGTCGTTTTCCATGATACTAGCGTCGACGAATACATCATTGTTGGTTCTACTTTGAAAACCGACCGTACCATCGAATTAGAGGGTAAAACCTACCCTTACTACACGGTAGAAGTGTCGTCGAAGTCCCATCCGTTTTACACGGGTAAGCAACAAGTCGTTCAAGCTGAAGGACGCATTGCAAACTTTAACCGCCGATTTGGTCAATTATCAAAAGGCAAGAAATGAAAGTTGTCAGCTCTCTGAAAAGCGCCAAATGTCGCCACCCCGATTGCCAAATTGTTAGGCGTCGGGGACGTATCTACGTGATCAACAAAACCAACCCCAAATTCAAAGCGGTTCAGCGTTAAGAAATCGTGGCAGTGCTCTCACACTGCCCTATTCAAGCCAATAGCTAACGTGCGTGTAATTGTCTATCGACAAGCGATACCAGAATCTGAAGACGCTCATTCGTCAATTGCCGATAGTCGAAATATGGAGAGATAATAGTGCGACTAGATTGGCTTAGTGCAAAGTGAGCATCCAACCACACAAAGTCATTTGGCAACATGCCCTTTTCAACCAAATTCATGCCGTAGGTTTTACCCATGATGATGTTAACGCCACCTTCGTTTTGGCAGGGTAAAGAAAACAGTAGTGCATGTTCCGTATCACCCCAAAGGCATTGACGGTCCCTGAACATTTGCCATGTTTTACAATCTTTTGTACTAGTGACACGGGCACTTGTTAGCGAGAACATAAGTTTAGCCAAGAGGTTGAAAACTTTGCGCCAGCCATTTCCAAAGTCTTGCCCAATATCGTAAATCTCCCCTTGGTTTACCCCTCTTAACCTATCGAGTTGTAAATATTCTTCTCGGTTAGGTCTTTTATCAATGTAAACCCTTACAACGGCATTTTCCCCACCTAAACCGATATAGTCTTGCATAATATTCCGTCCAAAATTGTGCGAATTCACTCGCGTTCAGCACTCACTAGCCCTTTATTTTTGAAGGGATTTACTTGGCAAATGCTACTAATTTGTGCTTAGATACGTGACGCATTATATAGGGTCTGCGGTTTACGACCAGTAGCTCTAGATCTATCGAGTTTTGTTCTGGGGATGAGCATGGAATTCTCTTCGTGGATGAAATACCTGTCTGCGCTTGCCATTGTAGTGTCTAGCTACTGCACCGCTGCACCAAAATATACGGTTGGTGTAGAGGATGTTGCATACTACCCTTTTCACGATTTCTATCGCATCAAAAACAAAGGCATTTTGTTTGACGTACTCGACGCCTTCGCGAAACAACAGGATATAGAGTTTGAATATGTCATGCTGCCAGTCCAGCGCTTTGACATGTGGTATGAAGAAAATAACATCGACTTTCGCATTCCTGACAACCCGCTTTGGTCCTCAGACAACAACAAAAAGCTCGTCTATAGCGATACCCTGATTAGTGTGTGTCAAATGACAGTTGTGCTGGATAAAAACGCACAACTGCCTATGTCGGAATTTTCAAGCGTAGGTACTATCACAGGTTTTACTCCATCACAGAAATGGAAGCGCCAACTGTCGCGTAAGCAAGTCGAAATGACCTATCAGAATTCTGTGATGTCTCTGACCAAAATGTTGTTGTCAGGCATGGTGACAGGAGTAGATTTAGATATTGAGTCTATTCGTCATCAATTAGCGGTACTGGGCGAATCAAAAGATAAGGTGGCAATTGCCCAAAATGTCCCAGTTAGCGCGTTGGGAATGCGGTTGTCGACTCAAAAACATCGTGAACTCATCATGAAATTCAACACATTTTTGAACGACAACCCAGATTTGGTTGACTCGCTACTCGACAAGTATCAAGTCACCATTGAGGACTACTGTATCAGCCGCTAGGCGCAGTTACAGTTTTTTGCGGCGCTTGCTGGTATCTCTGCGCTGCTTGTGCTTTTTCACAGAACGTCGCATGCGGCTCAGTCTAGCGTGGTCAAGTTTGTTTTTACGCTCATCAACCAGACTTTCCGTCTCTGGCGGCAATTGAACATGTCCTCGAAGCTTATTAACGTCCTTTAACTCAAGTTCAACCCATGCGCCTTGTGGCAGACGCTTTTGCAATTCCAAAGGCCCGTACCGCACGCGCAGCAAGCGGCTCACTTGCACGTCTTGGCTTTCCCAAAGACGACGCACTTCTCGGTTTTTCCCCTCAGACAAGGTCACATTGTACCATTGGTTCATGGACTCATCTTCGTTTGCTCGCGCGCGAATTGTGGTGAATTTTGCCACGCCATCTTCAAGCTCAACGCCTTTCTTCAATACGTTGAGGGTTTGATTCGACACTTCACCGAATACGCGAACCGCATACTCTCTTTCCACTTCGCATCGAGGATGCATCAAGCGATTCGCCAACTCACCGTCATTGGTGAACAGCAATAAGCCACTCGTATTGATATCCAATCGGCCTACTGAAATCCAGCGACCTAAACTGATATTTGGCAGACGATCGAAAACGGTATCTCGCCCTTCTGGATCACTTCGGCTGCACAACTCCCCTTCGGGTTTATTGTACATCAACACTCGGCAAACAGGTTTTTCCTGCTTGCGTGTCAATAGCTTGCCGTCCACTCGAATTTGTGCGGTGTCACCAACGCGGTCTCCAATGGTAGCGACCGTCCCGTCGACTGATACTCGACCTTCTTCAATCCATCGCTCCATCTCTCGGCGAGAACCCAACCCTTGGTTAGCCAAGACTTTCTGTAGCTTTTCACTCATTAATGTAACTGCTCATTTTGTTCTGTGTTGTCATCACTGTCGCGCCCTTGCGGCTGAGCGTCATTGATAACGTCAATGGTTGTTTGTGTCGGCTCACTGATTTCAAGCATAGACGTAAACGCGTCTGTACTGGGCAGCTCAGCCAAAGATTTGAGAGAGAAGTAGTCTAAAAACTGTCTTGTCGTGGCATACAAAGCGGGCCTTCCCGGCACTTCTTTGTGGCCTACCACCCTCACCCATTCTCTCTCTGTTAGGGTTTTGATGATATTGCTACTCACTGCGACACCGCGGACTTGCTCAATTTCGCCCCGCGTAATTGGCTGGCGATAAGCGATTAACGCCAGTGTTTCGAGTAGTGCTCGTGAATAGCGAGGACTTTGTTCTCGCCACAACGCGCTTATCCACGGCCCCAAACTATCTAACGATTGAAAGCGGTAGCCACTCGCCACTTCAACGAGTTGGATACCTCTGGGCTGGTAGTCCAAGATCAACGCCTCAATGGTGTCGTTCAGCTTTTTGTCCGACACTTGAAATTCAGCCAGTACCGACTCTTTCATGTCCCTTTTAGACAGCGGTTTGTCCGCCACAAAAATGGCCGCCTCAACCAATTGTTTGAGCTGTTGGTCGTTAATCTTCTTCATGGTTTCCCAATTTTACATGAATTCTCTCATAAGGTCCTGCTTGGACCAACTTAAGTAACCCTTCTTTTATCAACTCTAACGTCGCCAGAAACGTTACCACAACACCGGCTTTGCCTTCTTCAACGGTAAACAACGCATCCAGAGGAGTAAACTCGTCACTTGATACGGCAGACAATATCATCGACATTCTCTCACGAGTACTGAGTGCTTCTGGCGCAATCTGATGGTGCTCGAATGCCTCTGCTCGTCGCATAGCATCGCAAAATGCCATGACCACATCCTGAAGGCTGACTTCGGGGTCAACCCTCACCGCTTGCACGTTGGGAGTGGTTTCCACACTCACTGGGAACACGTCTCGGTGTAATCTTGGCTGATTGTCCAAATCTTCAGCCGCTTGCTTAACGAGCTCGTATTCCTGTAAGCGACGAATCAATTCTGCTCGAGGATCTTCTTCTTCACCTTCATCGTTAACGCGTTTGGGCAGTAGTAACCGAGATTTGATCTCAGCTAATATTGCAGCCATCAAAAGGTATTCTGCCGCCAATTCGAGTTTGAGGTCCTTCATGACCTCCACATATTCCATGTATTGCGCAGTGATGGTCGCAATGGGCAAAGACGTAATATCGAATTTTTGCTTTCGAATTAGGTACAGTAACAGGTCGAGTGGACCTTCGAAACTTTCGAGGATGACTTCGAGTGCTTCAGGCGGTATGTACAAATCTTCCGGCCGCTCGATAACCGCTTCACCATTGACAAAAGCCAACGGAAGCGGCTGTTGAACCGGGTCCTGAGTTGTTGTATCAGGGGTTTTATCATTCATACGAATGGCGTCACATCCCCACTCCCTTCCCTGACGACGTTTGCCGTGCCTTCAGAGTAGTCTATGACTGATGTCGGGTGTTCGCCTAAGTAACCACCGTGTAAAATTACGCCCACCCTGTGCTCCAACTTATCGCGAATTTCGTCCGGATCCGATTCGGCAAACTCTTCACCCGGTAAAATCAACGTCGTTGACATCAGTGGCTCATCCAAGGTTTCAAGTAACTGCAATGCGATTACGTTGTTTGGAACCCGTATCCCGATGGTTTTCTTTTTAGGGTTTTGCAAGCGACGGGGCGTTTCTTTGGTCGCTTTAAAAATAAAAGTATAAGGCCCAGGCGTATTGTTTTTCACCTGTCGAAACGCGGCGTTGTCGACTTTGGCGTATATCGACAATTCCGACATGTCTCGGCACATCAATGTAAAATGATGGTCTTGTTCTATCTGACGAATACTGCACAGCTCATCGAGCGCGCGCTTATCTTCCATGCGGCAACCGATGGCATAGCCCGAGTCCGTCGGATACACGATGACTTCACCTCGTTTAATCATATCCACTGCTTGGTTAAGCAACCGCTGCTGAGGATTCTCTGGGTGTACATAAAAAAACTGGCTCATTATGGTGTCTCCATTTTACGCTGCGTGAAGATGGGACCATTGATGCCAAACTGGCGTCAAACGCGCATCGATATTGAGGTTTCGGCCTAGTTCTGTCCACCGGCTAGGAAAGTGAAAGTCAGAACCTGCCGAACCGAGTAAATCATTTTCTAGTGCGATATCAACCAATAATTGCCGTTTGGTCGGTTGTACGCCGGGAAAAGCAACCTCCATCGCATCGCCGCCTGCGGCAGAGAACTCACTCACCAATCGCCGAAGCCATTTTGTCGTCATGTCGTAATGGGCGGGATGCGCGAGTACCGCTTGGCCACCTGCCTTTTGAATCCATTCTATTGCTTCTTGAATCGCAGGCCATTGGGCCTTAACCTCGGCGCGCTTGCCTTTGCCCAAGTATTTGCGAAACGCCGCGTCCATATTGGTCACGCCGTGATGATTGATCAATACTCTTGCAAAATGAGCTCGGGTCACCTGCCCTACGCCCGCCAGCGCCTTTGCCTGCGCCAGCGTATCAGCGAAACCACACTTTTCGAGCTTTGCTGCAATTTTTTGTGCACGCTCAGCTCGCAACTCACTTTGTTGTTTAAGCATAGCTTGCAAAGTGTCAGATTGCCTATCGACATTCAATCCTACAATGTGGATATCGAATCCATGCCAACGCGTAGAAATTTCAACACCGTCAATTATTTGCAGTTTTCGTTTTTGTTGCGACTGGCATTGGTGAGCTTCTTCCAAGCCAGCGAGAGTATCGTGGTCAGTAATCGCCAATACATCGACTTGCATTTGATGCGCACGCAGTACCAATTCAGTTGGCGTTAGGTGTCCATCGGAGAATCGTGTGTGGCTGTGCAAATCAATTTTTAATGGATTTTGAGAGTTTTCAGTTGACACAGTAGCGTTTTTGTTTTCTTCTATAGGGCAAGTATACGGATTAATTAGTGACATGCCTACCGAATTGATAAGCATGTACATACAACAGACAGAAGCCAATGCAATTTACAACACACTCACAACTTAACACAGCTTGGTGGTGGCACTCCCTAACTTAACGGGCGGTGTGAGCGTTGGCGCGCATAATTTCGACAAAGGCCCGTTTATCAAACGGGCCTTTTTTTTATTTATTCGCAGGTGGAGACAGGCGATCATGAGTTTAGCGGAACTGGGGACTCTCCCAGGAAAAGTGGAAACCATAGAAAAAACAATTAGCTATATTACAGACCCCCTCGCGGCGTTTGTTGCGCTAAGAGAGGACAGTAAACATGCGTTGTTACTAGAGTCTGCGGAAATTGATAGTAAAGATCACTTGCAGAGCTTGCTGCTGGTTGATGCAGCCATCCGTTTCGAATGCAATGGCGACCAGATTGAATGTCACGCTTTAACTGGTAATGGGCAAGCGGTACTCAGCGTTATCGAACAAGCCATACCGCAAGGCGTGTCAGCCACCCTAACGTCCGCAAACCATCTGCATTTGCAATGTGCTCCGAGTGATAGCAATTTAGATGAAGACAGCCGTCTCAAATCAGCGAGCGTGTTTGACGTATTAAGAGTCGTCACACAAGCCGTGTCTCCTATACGTCAACATCCCCATGCTATTTTCCTGGGTGGCGTTTTCGCGTATGACTTATTAGCCACATTCGAAGCTTTGCCAGACGTTAATAATGGCGCAAATGACTGCCCCGATTATGTTTTCTATCTTGCCGAAACCATGCTAACGATAGATCATCAAACGCAACAAACGCAGCTATTGGGGAGCGTATTTAGTGGTGAGCAAGTAGCCAACAATTACTTTGCTGTTGCCCAACGGTTGGAGGCGTTAGAAAAGTCGCTCGCTAACCTCGAGCCTTTCCCCGTTGAGACATACGCGAATACGCAATTAGAAGTGAGTGTTGATAAAGACGACGCGACTTATATGCAAGACGTCGTCGACCTCAAAGAGAATATTCTGCAAGGGGATATTTTTCAGGTCGTACCTTCGCGCACGTTCTCTTTGCCTTGTGCTAATCCAATTCAGGCGTATGCCAACCTGAAAATTCAAAACCCCAGCCCTTATATGTTTTATATGCAGGATGAGAAGTTTGCGATTTTCGGTGCTTCGCCAGAGTCGGCATTAAAATACGATAGTCAAACCAACCAGGTGGAAATATACCCCATTGCAGGTACTCGCCCACGAGGCAAGCGACCAAATGGAGATATCGACCACGACTTAGACAGCCGTATCGAACTTAATTTACGAGAAGATACCAAGGAAAAGTCCGAGCATATCATGCTGGTCGATTTAGCTCGCAATGACGTAGCAAAAGTCAGTCGTCCTGGTACGCGACATGTGAAAGACTTGTTGAAAGTAGACCGCTATTCACACGTGATGCATTTGGTTTCTCGTGTTGTTGGTCAACTGCGCGATGACCTCGATGCCCTTCACGCATATCAAGCCTGTATGAACATGGGCACATTGGTCGGTGCACCAAAAGTCAGTGCAGCCAATTTAATTCGCAATGTCGAGAAACAACGTCGAGGAAGCTACGGTGGTGCGGTGGGCTATATCAATGGTCAAGGCGATATGGACACCTGTATCGTGATTCGCTCAGCTTATGTCAAAGATCAAACCGCCTACATACAAGCGGGTGCCGGTGTCGTTTATGATTCCGATCCCCTCTCTGAGGCAATGGAAACCAAGAGCAAAGCACAGGCAGTGATCAATGCTGTGAAATCCGCTCATATCGGCTCGGAGGGACAATAAATGAGTAACAAAACAACGGTATTCTTACTCGACAACGTTGACTCGTTTACCTACAACCTCGTTGATGAACTGCGCACGCTAGATTTGGATATTGTGGTGTATCGCAATACCGTGTCGCCAGAGTTACTGCTCGATAAGATGGTAGAAAAAGCGCAAACTCACCCTGTACTGTTGCTGCTGTCTCCGGGACCAGGTGCACCAGAAGATGCGGGTTGTATGCCGGCATTGCTAAAGTTAGTACAAGGCCAATTTCCCGTATTGGGGATTTGTTTGGGTCATCAGGCAATCGTTTCCCATTACGGCGGTGTTGTCGGCAAAGCGCCGCTTGTAATGCACGGCAAGTCATCGCCAGTCCATCACGATGGCACGGGTATTTTTGCCAACATTCAACAACCTTTGCACGTTGCCCGCTATCACTCGCTTGCCGCCACGACACTGCCAGCCTGTTTGAGTGTTCTGGCCAAAACCGACGATGCAACTATGGCGGTTTATCACAGCGAAGATAAAATGCTTGGCTTCCAGTTCCATCCTGAGTCAATACTCACGGAGTACGGTAGCCAACTATTAATACAAAGTATTGATTACCTCACTCGAGGGGAAAACGGACATGAATGATAAACAAGCGTTACTCGATATTGCATTTTCTGACAAACACTTGAGTCAACCGCAAGCCTATGCGCTATTCAATGGCGTAATGCGTGGCGAGTTATCAGAAGTTGAACTAACCGCGGTACTTATTGCGCTAAAAATGAAGCGGGAATCGCCAAATGAAATCGCAGGCGCTGCCAGTGCTATGATTGCCAACGCCAAACCGTTTGTGCGCCCCGACTATCACTTTTCAGATATCGTCGGCACTGGCGGTGATGGCCATAATACCATCAACATCTCAAGCTCTGCGGCTGTCGTTGCCGCAAGCTGCGGCGTAAAAGTGGCCAAACATGGCAATCGCAGCGTATCCAGTAAGTCCGGTTCAGCTGATTTATTTAGAGAGTTTGGTTTAAATTTAGAAACCTCCCCCGAGCAAGCTCGCGCATGCCTTGATCAAGCAAATTTTTGCTTCCTCTTTGCACCTGTCTATCACTCAGGTGTGCGCCATGCTATGCCAGTGAGGACCGCACTGAAAACACGCACTTTGTTCAACATCTTGGGTCCACTTGCTAATCCGGCTGGTCCAACGCATGGTGTTTTCGGTGTGTATACCCCTGAGCTTTTGGAGGCCTATGCGCAGACATTAATGTTGATGGGGCAACAACGTGCCTTAATCGTACACGGGGCAGGTCTTGATGAACTTGCTTTGCACGGTGAGTCACAAATCGTCGATTTAGAACATGGAGACTTAAAACGCTACACAGTGACGGCTGAAGATTTCGGTCTAAAACGTTACGATCTGGATAGCATCAAAGGTGGAGAGCCTGAAGAAAACCGCGCCTTTATCGCTGAAGCATTAGCAGGTAAAGGGCAAGAAGCGCATAGGGCAGCAATTGCGATGAACGCCAGCGCCCTACTTGTTATCAATGATGTTGCCGAGAACTTCGCACAAGGAACAGACATGGCAATGGCAGCAATGGCCGAAGGCAGCCCACTTAAGGTGCTAGAGAAGGCTGCAGAAATTAGTCACAAAGAGGCAAATCAATGAGCAATGTGTTAGAAAAAATAGTCGCTGATAAACGCGAAGAAGTTGCAGCGAGAAAACACAAGTTGCCACTCGATAGTTTTCAATCAGGCTTAGTGCCATCACAAAAAAGTTTGTTTGATAGTCTTAGCCAGCCCAATGCAGGGTTTATATTCGAATGCAAGAAAGCCTCTCCATCAAAGGGCCTTATCCGCCCCCATTTTGACTTGGATGAAATTCTTGCTGCCTATACGCCATTCGCGGCTGGGATTTCTGTGTTGACGGATGAGAAGTACTTTCAAGGTACATACGAGTACTTAGCCTATGTCACACAAAGGGTAGCTCAACCGGTACTCAACAAAGACTTTTTCGTTGATACCTATCAAGTGTACCTCGCTCGTCACTACAATGCTGATGCCGTACTCTTGATGCTCAGCGTGTTAAGCGATGACGAATACCGCGCGTTAGCTGAGGTGGCGGATGCGTTGTCATTAGACATTCTCACCGAAGTATCAAACGAAGAGGAGATGCAAAGAGCTATCGATCTAAAAGCGAAGATCATTGGTATTAACAACCGGAACTTACGGGATTTGAGCACGGACCTAGCGGCTACCGAGCGCTTGGTCCCCATGCTGGACAAGGCCGACCATGACTATGTTGTTATCTCTGAATCGGGAATTTATACCCATCAAGATGTGCAGCGTTTAGCACCGCTTTGCCAAGGTTTCTTAGTAGGAAGCTCGCTAATGGCCGAAGATGACGTTGCAGCGGCGGTGAAGCGATTATTGTTTGGACAAAACAAAGTGTGTGGACTGACGTCAGCGGAACAAGCCCGCATGGCATTTGAGGCTGGTGCGGTATACGGCGGACTCATATTTGCCGAAAAGTCACCCAGATTTGTTACACAAGAGCAGGCGCGACAAATCGTCACACAAACGCCAGGGCAATACGTCGGCGTATTCGTCAACAGTTCAGTCGACGCGATTTGCCAAAGCGTGAAAGCTTTATCGCTGAGCGCGGTTCAATTGCATGGTGGAGAAGACATTGCATTTAGGCAAAGCCTTCGCCAAGCCTTGCCGTCAGATGTCGCAATATGGCAGGCGTTAGGCGTTTCGGGTGCCCTACCCGCTGAACTCGATGCGTTATTGACCGACGAGCTTGTCGACACCGTGCTGCTGGACTGCAAAGTAGGCGAACAAAGCGGTGGTACAGGCCAACAATTTAATTGGGCACTGCTACAAGACGTGCCAAACAAATCAAAACTCGCACTCGCGGGGGGGATTGGGCCAGATAACGTTGTAGTCGCCGCAAAGACAGGTGTACCGCTAATTGATATCAACTCGGGTGTAGAATCTGCACCAGGGCAAAAATCACAAGATAAAATCTCCGCGCTCTTTGCTGCGCGTAGACAGTATTAACACAAGAATTGAGCAGGAAATAGAATGAACCAACTTGACCCAAAATTTGGCGACTACGGTGGTATGTATGTACCAGAGTTGCTGATTCCCGCCCTTGACCAGCTCGAGGCGGCATTTACTGAAGCGCAGCAAGATCCTGAATTCCAGAAAGAGTTCATGTCGTTGCTGACAGAATACGCCGGTCGCCCGACGGCGATGACATTAAGCCGCAACCTTGTCAGCAACCCTAAAGTCAAACTCTATCTTAAACGAGAAGACTTGCTGCACGGTGGTGCTCACAAAACCAATCAGGTACTTGGCCAAGCACTATTGACTAAACGTATGGGTAAAACTGAGGTCATCGCCGAAACCGGGGCTGGCCAGCATGGTGTTGCCACGGCGCTCGCCTGTGCATTACTAGGTTTGAAAGCGCGAATTTACATGGGCGCAAAAGACGTCGAACGCCAAGCGCCAAACGTATTCAGAATGCGCCTGATGGGAGCGGAAGTCATTCCTGTGGACGCAGGTTCTGGCACGCTTAAAGATGCCGTAAACGAAGCGATGCGCGACTGGTCAGCAAGTTATGACCGTGCTCATTACTTACTTGGAACAGCTGCCGGACCACACCCATTCCCAACGATTGTTCGTGAATTCCACAAAATGATTGGTGAAGAGACGAAAGCGCAAATCCTCGAGCGCGAAGGCCGCCTGCCTGATGCCGTTGTCGCTTGTGTCGGTGGTGGCTCAAACGCCATCGGTATGTTCGCAGACTTCATCGACGATGAAAGTGTGAAACTCGTTGGTGTCGAGCCAGCGGGTAAAGGTATTCATACACCTGATCACGGCGCGGCTATTTGTACCGGTTCAAAAGGTATTTTACACGGTGCCTATACGTATATTATGCAAGACAGTGATGGCCAGATAGAGGAAAGTTATTCGGTATCTGCAGGTTTGGACTATCCTGCGGTTGGCCCTCAACATGCTCATCTCGCAGACACAGGTCGTGCTCAGTACGTCGCTGTAACTGATGAAGAAGCATTGAACGCCTTCCAGTTACTTGCCCGCAAAGAGGGTATCATTCCCGCCCTAGAGTCATCTCATGCTCTAGCGCATGCGCTAAACATGGCAGACGAAGCAGAAGAAGAATCGATTATCGTCGTGAATTTATCCGGCCGTGGCGACAAAGACTTAGGTCATGTTATCAGTATTTTAGGAGATCAATTGTAATGGATAGATATGCAGACATGTTTGAAGGCTTAAAAGCCAAAAACCAAGGCGCGTTTGTTCCATTCGTTATGATTGGCGATCCAGATATCGAAACGTCTGAGCGCATTATCACACAATTGATTGAAAGTGGTGCTGATGCGTTAGAGTTAGGTATTCCTTACTCTGACCCTATCGCTGATGGCCCAACTATCCAAGCGGCCAGCATACGTGCTCTTGGCAATAAGGTAACGCCGGACCAGTGCTTTGACTTACTGGGCCGAATCCGTCAACGCTTCCCTAATGTACCTATTGGTCTGTTGCTCTACAGTAACTTGGTAATAGCGAAAGGTCTGGACGCTTTTTACGCTCAAGCTGCGCAAAGTGGTGTCGACTCTATTTTGATAGCTGACGTACCGCTACGCGAAGCCCAACGCTTTATCGCCGTTGCTGAAGCTAACCATATTAAACAAATTCTGATTGCACCGCCCAATGCATCTGACGAGACATTGAGTCAGATTGGCGAGCACTCAGCAGGTTACACTTACCTCCTTGGTCGTGCGGGTGTCACAGGCGCAGAAACCGCAGCAGAGATTCCTGCTTCTTCTTTGATTGAGCGTTTAAATCAATACCAAGCAGCGCCAGCATTGCTCGGTTTCGGTATTTCTAAGCCGGAGCAGGTAAAGGAGGCAATCACAGCAGGCGCTGCGGGTGCAATCTCTGGGTCGGCGACAGTGAACTTAATTGCGGCCAATTTAGACAACGTTGATGCTATGTGCCAATCGCTTGATAGCTTCGTTAGTGCCATGAAATCTGCCACGCAAAAGGATTAATGATGTATTACATGATTTGTGCGACAGACGTCGAAAACAGCTTGGAAAAGCGCCTTGCTGCAAGGCCAGATCATTTAGCGCGACTGAACGCACTAAAAGAACAAGACCGCTTATTAATTGCTGGCCCATTTCCAGCAATCGATGATGAAAACCCTGGCGAGGCAGGATTTACTGGTTCGCTTGTGGTCGCTCAATTTGACAACCTAGAAGCAGCAAAACAATGGGCATCCCAAGACCCTTACGTTGCTGCGGGCGTTTACGCAGACGTTGTAGTTAAGCCTTACAAAAAGGTCTTGCCCTAACCATGGATGACAGCCAGTCGCTGACTATCACAAGTTCAATCTCGCTCTCTTTGAGCGAGGTTGAGCTATCTGCTATCCGCGCACAGGGTGCCGGTGGCCAGAATGTCAACAAAGTATCATCTGCTATTCATTTGCGATTCAATATTGGCAACAGTGCGCTACCGGACTGGTTAAAATCCAAACTGTTAGAGAGTAAGGATAGCCGCATTACGAAAGACGGTGTGCTAATCATCAAAGCGCAGCAGTTTCGAACACAAGAGAAAAATCGAGAAGACGCTTTACAACGCTTAGTTCAAATCATTGCGAAAGCGACAGAAAAAAAAGCCTTCCGTATTCCTACCAAACCCAGTAAATCTGCCAAACGAAAACGTCTCGACGCCAAAGGCCGACGTGGAGAGGTGAAAAAATTACGAAGGGTTGACTACTGACTCGGGCAATAACCGTGCTTCGCGCATTTGCCGCATCCGAATAGACAAGGCTTTTTGCAGTTTGGCTTTCAGCCCCACATGTTTAATGTGAATAACGTGATACGTGTCGTATTCTGCAAGTTTTTTGCTTTGTAATCTTTGACTGACAACAGGCGGCAAACCCGATTCGTCAGAGTGATAAATCGCATAGACAATTCGCTTGTCCAACATCAAACTCAATAGTGTATCAACTTTGTCGTAAACGACTTGGTTTGCCAGTACGGGGGCGCCCACTTGATCCTCCAATAAATATGACGCTGCAAGATTGATGTAGATGTCGTTCCTCGTGTTGTTAAAAACCGAAGTGTCACACACAACATTCGGCTGGCATATAAGGTGAGTTTGGGCGATAGTCAGTGCTTCAGACGCGATAACAATATTTTCATAGGCATGTTGAGCATGCACGGCGCGAATCACATCGGCGTCCAATAACCCTTCATCAAGTGCAAGTAAGCCGCGCTCCATGGTGACCTCGACAAACTTTACGTCTATTCCGATATCGGCATAGGCCTGACCCACAAGGTGTTTGTATATTTCGATTTGAGGGTGGTTGAAATAACCAATATAAAATTCGGCGCGAATCTGAAGCGGCATCATCAATAGCAGAAATAAAATGGCCCTCTTCAACATCCCTTCCCTCCAAACAATCACTGGGATTCACTGGCTTAGTACGAATCATCATCGAGATAGTCGAGGCTGTTACACACTATACTAAAGTATAAGATTAACCTAATTTTCTCGGTTTACCAGCCGTTTGGGAAGAGTTCAGCGATGGTTCAGTTGATTTCAGTAATATGGGTTTCAAGGTAATCCAAGGCGTTTACCGTTCTCATGATAATGAGAAAGATGTAATTTCCGTAGCCGACTGATATTATTCAGGTACTAACGGCGACGTGACAGTTTTTGAGAGTGATATGATCAAATTTAAAGTTGTAATAGCATGTGCAGTAACTTGGCTTTTCCTAGCCATGCCCAGCTATGCAATGCAAGACGACCAAAAAAAGTCGCCGCCGATCAATAAATCGCAAGCCGCCGAACGAGCCAAGCAACAAGTCAATGGTAGAGTGTTGCGAGTAGAGCAAACCAAAAACAAATATCGCGTCAAAGTGCTGAAAAAATCCGGTCGAGTAGTTTCCGTCGATGTGGACAGAAACTCAGGAAGAGTGAATAAGCCTAAGTCAGAGGATAAATGACCGCAGATGAGAATCTTATTAGCAGAAGACGATAGCCGACTATTAACCCAACTCGACACCCTACTGCAACAGAATGGATACAGTGTCGATTTAGCAGATACCGGCACACATGCCTTATTTCAAATCACAGAGCATCCTTATGACCTCGCGATCATTGATGTGGGTTTACCCAAAATGGATGGATTTGATGTCATCAGGCAAGCTCGCAAGCAAGACGTAAAGTCTCCCGTCCTCATTTTGACAGCCAGAGATAGATGGCAAGAGAAGGTAGAGGGGCTTGACGCGGGGGCTGACGATTACTTGACTAAGCCTTTTCACAACGAAGAATTACTGGCGAGAATCAAAGCACTGATTCGTCGCTCGTCTGGACAAGCCAATCCAACAATTAGCTTGGGGCCGATCTCGCTCGATACCGTCAGTGAGCAAGTGAAGTTAAACGATGCGTTACTTGAGCTCACTGCGTACGAATATAAGGTGCTTGAATACTTATTGATGAACCCGAATAAGATCATCTCAAAGACGCAGTTAACAGAACATATTTACGACCAAGATTTCGATCTAGACAGTAATGTGATTGAAGTATTTGTCGGCCGCTTGCGTAAAAAACTCGATCCAGACGGCACACTCAAACCGATAGAGACACTGCGTGGTCGTGGTTACCGGATTAATCCGTCACTATGACCCGCTGGTCGTTGCGGCTGAGAAGCCTGCTGTTGGCATTGGCCGCTCTAATCGTTTTTATCCCCGTAACGGTATTCACGCTTGATGCGGCGTTCACCAATAGTTTAATTGAAGCCAAACAAAGCGAACTCAAGCTCATGAACCTGTCGCTGATCTCGGCTTTTGAGTTTGAAAATGACGAAATCAATATGCCCGATCTCCTGTTCGAAGAGCAGTTAAATCTGCCGGACTCTGGCTATGTTGGGCTAATCGTATTAAATGGCGAGATTGTATGGCGATCCCTATCTGCTTTAACCTACGGGATCACCCCTCCCGATGTTGCCCCATCACTCGGTGACGAAATTTTCGATACCGTCAACGGTATGAATATGGGCGAAGCAAGCCGTTATTTCTCTTTTTCGTATACCGCAGAATTTGAACGCGGCCAGGACTATGTCCCCGTCAATTTCTATATTTTAAATGACACCGCAATCTTCGAAGAAGAAAGAGAAATGTTTAAGAAAACGGTGTGGAAGTGGTTAATCATACTCGGATTAGGTCTACTTACCATGATGTTAATTGGCACTAGCTTGATATTATCGCCAGTGCGCAAACTCATCGTAGAAATCAAAGACACCGCAGATGGTCATCAGTATCAACTTGAGCAAGCTTATCCCCCTGAATTCGGCGCGCTAAAACAAAGTATTAATCGGCTAATTGACTCAGAAACCCAACAACGAGCACGTTATAAAAACAGTTTGGGTGACCTTGCTCACAGCTTAAAAACCCCTTTGGCAGTGGCGCTCGGAACGCCAGATTTACCAAGCGGTGCGAAAGAAGCCCTTCATGATGTAGACCAGTTAATCCAGCGCCAATTAAAAAGAGCATCAGCCGGCGCCACGGCTTGGTCCAAGGCAATTGCAGTATTACCTACGGCAGACCGTATTGTTAACGCACTTGACAAGGTGTATCGAGATAAGCAACTCGTGATCGCCATCGACGGTACCCTCGATGCTCAGTTTTATGGTGACGAAACTGATTTGATGGAGCTACTGGGTAATTTGCTCGATAACGCGTGCAAAGCGGCGCGTAAGCAAGTGTGTTTAAGCATCGAGCACACACCTCAATGGCAGGCTATCCATATCGACGATGATGGCCCAGGTGTAGATGAATCACTTAAACCTAAATTACTGACTAGAGGGACTCGATTGGATACGTATTCCGAGGGCCAAGGCATAGGTCTTTCGGTCGTCAGTGATTTGATTGATATCTACGAGGGCCGTCTGGAAATAAAAAGAGCGCCATTGGGAGGCGCTCGTTTTTCGGTGTGTTTACCCAATCGAGAAAAGGATTAAGACTCAGTTTGAGCCTTCGCTTCCTTCTCGATTTCACCTTCATCACTGGACAAGAGTACCGCCAACCAACGGCTTTCATCACGGGACTCCAGTGCAATTTTCACTATCATGGTTAGCGGTACGGATAACAACATCCCCACGCTACCAAGTAGCCATCCCCAAAACACTAGGCTTAAGAACACAACGAGCGTCGATAAACCCAAGCCTCGTCCCATAAATCTTGGCTCTATGACATTCCCCATGACCATGTTAACAATAACGAAGCCCAAACCTGCAATACCCGCTTCTGCTGCCCCCAGTTGTACAAAAGCCATCATTACCGCAGGCACAGCGGCAATAATTGAACCGATGTTAGGAATATAATTGAACAAAAACGCCAATGTTGCCCAGAGCAAGAAGTGATCCACTCCCATCACATACAGCCAAATGCCGATAAATGCCCCTGTCATTAAACTCACAACCGTTTTGATCACCAAGTAGCTGTTCACCGACTTAATAAACTTATCAATGTGAGCTAACTTCATGTCCGGATCGGCTAGTGCAATGTGCACACGTCTTGGGAAGCTGTCGGCTTCGAACAACATAAAAATAACGGTGAGGATAATTAAAAAGAGGTTCGACAATACACCGCCCATTCCACTTAAGAAGTTGCTTGCCATAGACATGGCTAAGCCGGGATCTAAATGGGACGTGATTAAGTCTTTATCGATATTGATATTAAATCGGGCCAGTTGTTCGATAACCCAGGCGAATTCTACACTGAGCTTGTCTCGATATTGCGGTATGTGCTCCCTGAATTCGGACATCGACTGCCCAACTAATCCAGCTAACATAAAACCAAATACCAATATCAACAGTATAACTAACGTAATTGACGCCCAACGAGGTACACTGTATCGAGAAGCCCAATTAATAACTGGGCTACAGGCAATCGCAATAAACACAGATAAAAACAATGGGACAACGATTGTGCTTGCGGCTTTAATACCCGCAAAAACCACAAATAGGCAAGCCAGTACTAAAAGTACCTTTGCTGTGGGAGATTTCAGTTCCATAAATATTCAGCGTTAACTATCCTTAGGTGGAAAGTAACAGATTTCACCATTAATGGATACTCAGGAAACCGTTAGGACAACTATGACCCTCAATCAAGCCACCATCCGCATCAAAAACCTTAGACTACGCACTTATATCGGTATCAACGAAGACGAAATCAAAAACAAACAAGATGTCGTTATCAATGTGAAGGTGCACTATGACGCGGTACAGGCTACCAACACAGACAATATGGACGATGCCCTTAACTACAAAACCATCACTAAGGCCATCATCAAGCTGGTAGAAGACAACCGTTTTTACCTGCTCGAAAAACTCACCTCTGACGTATTAGAAGTCGCAGCAGAGCACCCTTGGGTGACGTTTGCAGAAGTGGAAGTTGACAAACCTCATGCCTTGCGCTTTTCAGACTCTGTTTCACTCAGTTTATCTTGCACTAAACCTTAACAGAGCCTTTAAGCATGCATATATTAATGACAGGTGCGACAGGTTTGATTGGACGGCGCTTTATTGCGCATTACGCTGATTTACATACTTTTGTTGTACTTACGCGAGACACCGCAAAAGCCAAATCCGTGCTTGGTAGTCACATCGAATACCTTGAGTCATTAAGCTCATTACCAAATCTCAATGATTTTGACGCAGTAGTCAATCTCGCTGGTGAACCTATCGCTGATAAGCGTTGGACAGCTGACCAAAAATATCGCATTTGTCACAGTCGATGGGACATTACCCAATCGTTGGTTAACCTGATAAACAACAGCGATACCCCTCCGGCGCTTTTTGTATCGGGTTCAGCTATTGGGTTTTACGGCCGCCAAAATGACCAAGCAATCGACGAAACCTTCGACAAACCCAATCAGGAATTCACTCACGAGATATGCAGCCAATGGGAAACCATTGCGAAACGCGCAAATACCCAAGTAGCCCTGCTCAGAACAGGTGTTGTGCTAGATACCTCTGGCGGTGCGCTTGATAAAATGCTTTTGCCCTTCAAACTTGGACTTGGTGGTAGAATTGCATCCGGAGACCAGTACATGTCTTGGATACATATCGAAGACATGATCCACGGTATCCAATTTATTCTGGAAAACAACATTAGCGGCGCAGTGAATATGACAGCGCCCGGTGCGGTACGCAATAGTGCTTTTGTCAAAGCGCTAGGCAATGCATTAGGTCGACCAACACTATTCCCTATGCCCAAATTTGCTTTGCAGCTCATGATGGGAGAAGCAGCAGATTTGTTAACAACCGGGCAAAACGTGGTCCCGGCAAAGCTAAGGGATAATGGCTTTTCATTTCGTTATCCCGACATCGACAGCGCCTTTGCACAACTCATATCGGCATAAAAAAACGGCGCATACTGCGCCGTTTTTGTTGAAGTATTACACCATTCGTCTGAGCAATTGAGTAGTATTGAGCCTGAGTAAACGCCAACATCCAGCAGCTCCCAAAGCACCTACGACGGCTGCTCCAGCTGCAGGCGCTATGGCCCAATACTCAAAGTGCACACTGCCTTCCATTTCGAACACTTGAGACTGCAGTAAGTACAAGCTAAATTCATTAGCCATCGCAGCCATTAAGCCGGCTACGACTCCAATAATAATAAACTCAAAGACAACACTCATTCGAATCAAGCTACCTTTGGCGCCGAGTGTTCTGAGTATCGCCAGTTCTTGTTGACGCTCGTCCATGCTGGCTTGTACTTGGGCAACTAACACTAAACTGCCTGCCACCAGGACCAACACAAGAATAAACTCAACGGCCATTGACACTTGGTTTACGATATCTCGCAATTGATTTATCCGAGCATCGACATCGAACATAGTGATAGATGAGAAAGGTTGCATCAACGCTGTCAGTTCCGGCTTTCTTTCTTCTTCTAAGAAGAAGCTCGTAATATAGGTGCCTCTAAACCCTTCCATCACATCCGGGTGCAACACAAAGAAGAAATTGGGCTGCATGGTTTGCCAGTTCACTTCGCGAATACTCGTGACTTCTGTCTTAACCTCTTCACTGCCGATGTTGAACGTCAGGATATCGCCTAATTCAATGTTAAGCCGTTCGCCTACGCCTTGCTCAATGGATACCGGGTAGAGTTGGTCTTCGCTTTCGCGTTGCCAGTTATCGTGCCATTCTCCGGCAACCACTACGTTTTCTTTTTGTAGCTTGTTACTCCAAGTCAGATTGGCTTCTCGCCCTAAACCCTGGCGTCTGTCGGCAGTTTTATCTTGGTCTTCCTCTTTGGTTATTTCGTTATTCACCAGCTCGTCATTGACACCGACGAAACGGCCACGCACAACTGGATAAAATTCCTCAATCACGACATCGCGCTGTTTAAAGTGGCTATCAAGCGTGTTTTTTTCATCAAACGTAATATTGGCGAGGAAGTAGTTTGGCGTGCCTTCAGGCAACTGTGCTCGCCACTGGGCAATCATATCGTTGCGCATTACCAGAACGACCAGCAACAACATAATGGTGACAGAGAAGCTGATGAGCTGCACACTGTTGTCCATAGAGCGGCGGCGGATTCTAGCCCATGCCAACTGCCAAGGCCCCATTGACCCCTGACCTAATTTGCGACCCAACGCAATTAGGCCGAACGTGACACCAAGTAACGCTACAACTAACACAGCGCCGGACACAAACAATATTGCACTGACCTTTAAATCTTGGCTATATGCCAGCATCAACAAAAAGATTGCCGAGCCTGCCGCGCCATATTGTAAGCCTCGTGAACTCAAATTCGATTCCATCGAACGTCGTAATACGCGCAGCGGTGGCACCGTAAACAATCGCATCAACGGATAAAGCGAGAATAAAATCGCACAGGTTGCCCCTGTAAAAACCGAGATTAAAACAGGACGCCAATGCCAAACATCTAGGGAGACGTCTACGCGATCGGCCAGTGCCATGACTACCAATTGCTGCGCACCGATTCCTATGACGATACCGATAAAAATACCCAGTAGCGTGATAAACAATACTTGCATGACATAAACACGACGAATCATGTCGCGAGTTGCCCCGAGTGTTTTCATGATTGCCACAGGATCGAAGTGACGCTGACTGTAGCGCTGTGCAGCTACCGCGATAGATACTGCCGCTAGGATAATGGCGAGCAGACTGGCCAAAAGGAAATAACGTTCAGCTCTTGCGACAGACTCGCCGATTGGCGATTCGTCATCTTTCACCGATTGCCACCAATGCAAATCGTCCTGTAGTTGTGGCCTTAGCCAATCGTAGTAGTTATCGATGACGTCTACATCGCCTGCAAAATAGGTTTTATAGGCAACCCGGCTACCCGGCCCTGTGATATTCACGCTCTCGATATCATCTAGGGAAATAAGAACAAGCGGATCGGTGTTAAAGATACTGAATCCCGCATCGGGGATTTCGGCGAGTACTTTCGACACGGTAAAAGTTGCGTCACCGATATAAATAGATGAACCCAATCCCAGCTCTAGCACTTGAAACAACCGAGAATCTATCCACGCTTCGCCAGGCGCCGGTAGCGCGTCACTCTCAGATTCACTGCCAAATGGCGCATCAGCGACGAGCACTTTGCCTTTGAGTGGATAGGCATTGCTGACCGCTCTGAGGTCGACCAAGGTCATTTCTTCCTCACCAAAGGCCATAGAGCGCGTGGCGATTTGAGAAGCGGTTTGTATACCGGATTCTTGGGCTTTCTCTATCCATTCGACATCAACAGGTTGCGTTGCCCCTAATTGACTATCTGCAGCCAAGAAAGCGGCAGAACGCTCTGTAAGCGCGCCCTGTAAACGTTCACTGAACAGTGACAATGACAACACAGATGCTACCGACAACACGATAGCCAATAAAATAATGGTAAGCTCGCCCCGTTTGGCCTCGTGTTTAAACAAGCGCCACGCTAAGTTAGTTGAAAAGTTCATGACTAGCTGGCCTGTTTCGTATTCGTAACGGATTGGCCAGTCGTTTCTGTCAAAACGCCAGCATGCATGGTCAGTTGGCGACTACATTGCATGGCCAGTTCGTTGTCATGGGTGACCAATACTAGCGTGGTACCGAGCTCTTTGTTCATGGTGAACAACAGTTGTTCGATTTTTTCACTGTTTGCTGCGTCCAAATTACCTGTTGGTTCATCGGCAAACAAAATGCGCGGTTGACCGATAAAGGCACGAGCAATAGCTACCCGCTGTTGCTCACCTCCGGATAGCTGATTCGGGTAATGATGCGCGCGGTGGCCTAACCCAACTTGCTCCAAAATCATTTGTGCACGCTGTTTGGCGTCATTGAAACCAGAAATTTCAGCAGGCAACATGATATTCTCAAGCGCTGTTAGGCTTTGTACCAACATAAAGCTTTGGAAAATAAAGCCGACTTTTTCGCCCCGAAGCTGTGCGCGTTCTTCTTCGTTCATACTGTGAAGTGGCGCATCATCTAACCAAATTTCACCGTTGCTGGTTTCATCCAATCCAGCGAGCAAACTCAAAAGCGTTGATTTACCTGAACCCGACGCGCCTACTATGGCAATAGACTCACCCGCCTTGACATCGAAAGAAATTGGTTGAAGGATCTGGAGTTCTCCTTCACTCGTACTGACTGTTTTAGTGATTTGTGAAGTTCTTATCATCAAGGAGCCTGAGTTGTCGTGATTAGTCATCAAATTAGTCGCTTTATCAAAATTACACTGATCTGTTTACTTATACCATTGTCTGGCCTTTCAGATCATCTTCATGCGGCAGAAGATCAACAATCTAAGGTGAAGAGCGAATACCGCTTTTTAGTTCTAGGAGACAGCCTAAGTGCGGCCTATGGCCTAATGCAAGCCGAAGGTTGGGTCAAACTGTTACAAGATATGTGGCAAAACAATAATCAAGGCATTGCCGTGATAAATGCTGCGGTTAGTGGGGAAACGACCGATGGCGGACTAGCCCGCTTACCACGGCTGATTGAACAGCATGCGCCCACCCACATACTCATAGAATTGGGAGGCAACGATGGCCTGCAGGGGCACTCTGTGAAAAAAATGAAAGCCAACCTCAATGACATGGTGGCAATGGCAAAAGCAGCCGGAATCGAAGTGTATATACAGGATATGCAAATTCCGACGAATTACGGTCGTCGCTACAACAAGTTGTTTTCCGATAGTTTCTCATCAGTCGCTTCAGAAAATGACATTGTCCTTGTTCCTTTCTTTCTTGAGGACATTGCGCTGGACAAATCGTTGATGCAACGAGATGGTATTCACCCAAATGCCGATGCCCAGCCGCAGATAGCGCAGTTCATGTATAACGCATTAACTCCCATGATTGTGGACTAGCGTTGTCAGTAAAATTAGCTACACTTAATCGAGAAAAATGTTTAGCCAAAGGTAGGAGTGAGTAATGGAAGTCGGTTCATCAACAACAGCTAATGTTGCGATTCAAAATGAATCAGCACAACGCGCCCCCGCCCCACGTCAGGAAAATCCTGCGCCAAGAGAGCAAGCAGAATTAGCGACCTCGAGTGAACGCCCTGCTCCAGATCCCAATGCCCGAGTAGGCAGCCAGATAGACACCTTTGTTTAAAGGCACAAAAAAGGGGCTATATGCCCCTTTCTTTTTCACTACAATCGCGACCGCGTGCGATACAAATTGTCCACTGGGTCTTTCGTATTACCGCCAGAATTTTGTACTAAGCGACGATTTCTGTTCATCCAGTCAATGACTTCATCGTGTGGTGTTGCCGCCGACACGCCGTTCCAACTGTCGTTCGTCACGCCTGGCGACAAGTAGTCTATCGACCACAAATACAACCATATTGCCGCACCGTGTTTCTCATTTTGTTGAAACTGATTGAAAAAGCCTGTTGATTGCTCAACGAATGCCACTTGGTTTTGCAAGCCACGGTTTTCGTCACCAACAAAAGGTGAAGACGTGACCAGTGAAGTGCGATAGGAATCGATAGCCACACCAGAAGATTTTAAGCGCCCCACAATGTCACGTGCTACGGCGCCAACCCAACGCCATCCTAGGTAACGTTTTGGATAATTAGAATAAAAGGAGTCAAGTAGTGACACGCGAACTGGTACAAGGTTACTGGCTACTTGATTGTTGTTTTTCAATGCGAGCAACTCGTCCGCCAAGCGCAGGGCCACTTGATTACCTAAGCTGTGACCAGCAAGGCGGATGTCATTCCCTCGATATCCTTGCATCGCAGTGCGATAGTCTGCCAATAACAACTCAGTGACGTTCTGGCGAGGACCACTTTGATACTGTCCGCGACTGTTTCTCCAACGCATGTCTCGGTTAGCCGTCGCGCTCCAAATCTTAGCCTCGGCATCCCTGACTTCTGACTCATCGGCAAACTGATCCCAATACATGATACCGACGTTGTAACCGGCAGCAATCCAGCTGTTCGCGAAGTCCACACTCGGCCAACCACCACCCGATTCAAAATAAACGAAGCGATCTTGTTGCGAAACACGCCCAGATTGCCAACCGTGAATCAAAATTAATGTCGGTTTATTTCGGTCATAATACAGGCCACCATTAGCCGTTGCAGCAGACGCTTTTTCATATTGATTGTTAGCGCCAAACCAGTACAAACCATAACTTAAATTATCAAAAGTAGAACGCGGGAAAACGTTTACCTCTGCATGCGAAAAAAATGTTGTTAAGGCAAACAACATGAGTAACCATTTTTTGTACATAAGTCATACCCTATTGTGAATTGTTAGTTCCAGAGAGGTGCCATGACTTCATGTCATCTGACCTCAGACCACAAAATAACAACTTATTTACAAAATTAAAACCCATTGATTACAAAATAGTTTTATCCATTAGTCTAACAAGTTCATTAGCGCGAGCTTTTCGTTTGCCATAAAAAAGGGGGCGATTTCTCGCCCCCTGTAACGCTAAATACACTTGCTAAGGACGAACGTATTGACTCGTTTTGTTTTGCCCTTTCTCGTAAAACGCTTGATAACGATCGCGAAGTTTTGTTTGTCGCGAAGTCATATCCATCGCCTCACCTTCAATGAATACGGCTTCAGCCGCCTGAGTGACTTCCAATGGATCACCACTCCAAATCACCACATCGGCTCTCGCATTTTGATTTAACGTACCGATAGCGTCTTCCATATGAAAGATAGCGGCGACATTGGATGTGACACTTGCCAAGCCTTGCTCATAACTCAATCCATTTGCAACGGCGTTGCCGGCGTGCTGCGCCATAAGGCGGATATTGTGGGTATCCATGCCAATCGCAACCTTTACCCCCGCTTTTTCAAGACGCCCCGCATTAGCCAGCGTTGCACCGAGTTGTTCAAAACTGCCAGGCAAATTGTACTCAGGGTTAACAATGACCGGGATATCCGCTTTGGCGAGTTCATCGGCGACTCGCCACGCTTCTATACCGTGAAGTAGTACCACTTTAATGGATGGGTGGCGTTGCTTAAATTGTATAATTTGACGAATATCCGCCGCGCGATCAGCCATCATCAGCAAAGGAATGTCGCCCGCAATAACGCGCTTTAGTGCTACAACATCAGCTCTACTGCTCACCCCGTGCCATTCGTCATTTGCTGATAAATTAGTGGCGGCACTTTTCGCTTCATTCACGGCATTTTCTAACGTTACCCACAGTGCAGCTCGTGACTCACCATTGTGGTCAGCGCCTCGATTGGCCACATTAACTGCCATAAAGGCTCTGGGTTTTAGTACGGAATTACCACCTTGGCTTAAGGTAATCACAGAGCCTAGTCCACTGAACAGCTGTTCACTTGATGTTATCGTACTCGCCGCTGAAGTGACGCCTTCCAAGCGAGAAATGGCCAACAAGCTAGAGTCAGCGTTGATAGCATAACTGACATCATAGGCCGCGCCCGTTGTGGATACCGCAACCGGTTTAACCGATGCATCAACAGTGCCTGAGGATGACGACACTTCGACCAATCCTAGTGACGTATACGCACCAATAAACCCTGGTGTCACAACTTTACCTGTGGCGTCGATTCGCTCATAGCCGTCGGGGATGAACGCCCCTTCGATGACATCGACAATTTTACCGTCTTTCATCAACACAGTAGCACTATCCAAAGTGCCCTTATCGCCCATGGTATGCACCTTGCCACCGACAATCGCGATACTCGCGGCAACCGTGTTTGCAGACAATGCCAATAGACAAAAAAGAGAAGTTAACTTTTTCATTTGACGTCTCCTTCACCAACTTGACCCATTTCGAAATCTCCCACTGCCCAAGATTTGGGGTCATTGCGGTCATAGGCTAACCCACCGTCGATATAAACCAGCTCGGCTTGAGCGTAAGTGGAAAAAGGATTGTCACTCCACAGCACCAAATCGGCATTTTTTCCTGCCTCAAGGGACCCGGTTTTATCAAAAATCCCTAGTGATTTTGCGGGGTTGGCTGATAACCACTGCCAGGCATCTGCCTGACTAATATCAATGCCGGCTCGCTTGCCGTCAGACCAGGCTTTAGCGGCTTCTTGATTCAATCGTTGGATGCCTAAATCACTGTCTGAATGCACGATTGCACACGCACCATTTTGATGAACCATAGGAATGTTTTCGCGGATACCGTCGTAGGCTTCCATCTTAAAGCCCCACCAATCGGCCCACATTGCAGAGCAAACGTTATTCTCAGCGAGTTTATCGGCAATTTTGTATGACTCAACGGCGTGATGGAAGGTCCCAATTTGGTAATCAAACTCTTTCATCACATCCATCATTACGGTCATTTCGTCGGCGCGATAACAATGCATGTGCACTAAAATCTCTCCGTCTAATACTCCCATCAACGTTTCCAAGTTAAGATCTCGTTTCGGAGGATTAGGGTTCTTGCCAGCGGCGTAATCCGCCTCATATCGCTGCCATTTTCTTCGGTAATCCTGGGCATCCGACCAAGCTTGGCGGTAACCTGCCACATTGCCCATTCTCGTCATTGGCCCACCCTTTTGGCCATAAACTCGTTTGGGATTTTCTCCACACGCCATTTTCATGCCATAGGGCGCTTCGGGAAACTTCATATCTTGCATCGTTCGAGTTGGTACGTTTTTAAGTACTACCGAACGACCACCAAACAAGTTTGCTGAGCCCGGAAGAATTTGTAACACCGTCACGCCACCAGCAAGTGCACGGCCAAACCCAGGGTCCTGAGGCCATACCGCATGTTCAGCCCAAACTTGACCGGTAACCGGCTTGATCATTTCATTGCCATCGGCATGAGACTGCGTAGAAGGATTAGGATAAACTCCCAAATGGCTATGGTTGTCTATAATACCCGGTGTTACCCATTTCCCCGCGCCATCGATAACAGTAGCGCTTTCTGGAATATCGAGCGATTCGGCGACGGCTACAATTTTACCGTCTTTGAAATGCACCATTCCCTTCTCTATTTTTGAACCGACTCCATCCAAGATTGCGACGTTGTGTATTACTGTTTCTGCGCCGGGAATTGGCTGATAAGTACTGGGGTAAGGATTTTTATCAATGACGACTTTGGCATTTTGAGCTGTGTCACTATTTGTAGACTCGCCACAACCGGCGAGCCCCAATGCCACTGCACACGCTAGTGTCAATTCTGAGCACGAGAGCTTGATTTTCATGAGTTTCCTGTCTTGTTGTTATAACTTAACATTGCGATGTGTTTGTTATGTTTGGCTTTGCGCCAATCATTAAACTAGCTAAGTTTTTGACAACCGACAAGGTCAATTGCGGTTAGGCAACAGCCTGCGCTGAAGATTGACGGAGTACTGCAACAATTTCGTCTGAGTGTTTTAAGCGGCGGATGTTATCAAACAAGACTTGAGCTTGTGGATACTGACGTTTCAAATACCCGCACCACTGTTTAATGCGGTTCGGGTAGTAACGCCCTTTGTCACCGTAAATTTCGTAGCCCGAGTAATCAATCAAAAGCTGAGTGAGCTGAGACCACGGCATGGGTGCCTCACCGTATTTAATACAATTGCCCAAATTCGGCAGTGCCAAAGCACCGCGACCAATCATTAAATTCTCACATTGAGATTGCTGTTGGCAGTTAATTGCATCGGCTTGGCTCCAGATTTCTCCATTGGCGACAATAGGAATATCGGTGTGCTGCTTTATCTTGGCGATCCAATCCCAATATGCAGGAGGCTTATATCCTTCCGTTTTCGTCCGAGCATGGACAACCAGTTCAGAAGCCCCAGCTTGTGTAATAGCCAGCGCATTTTCGATAGCGAGAGATTTATCTTCATAACCCAAACGGACTTTCGCTGTCACAGGAAGGTGAGACGGTACAGCAGCCCTAACAGCACTGACTATTCGATACAAAGTTTCAGGTTCGCGCAGGAGTACCGCTCCGCCCTTGCTTTTATTTACCGTTTTAGCGGGACATCCGAAATTGAGATCGACGCCCGGAGAGCCAAGGTCAACGGCGACTTGTGCATTTTCAGCCAACCATTGTGGATGCTGTCCTAACAACTGTACTTTAACGGGCACTCCAGCCGGTGTAACAGATCCATGCTTGAGTTCCGGGCACAGTCGATAGAAAGTCTTGGGTGACAATTTTTGCTCTACAACGCGGACAAATTCAGTGACACATGCATCAATGCCACCAACTTGGGTCAACATGTCTCTCATCAGATGATCAACAACCCCTTCCATAGGTGCAAGAATGACTTTCACGAATTACCTCTTAAGAACAAACACTCAAAAATGGGGAGTCAACCCCGCTGAGGCGCGCGAGTGTATCAGAATGAAGAAGACTTGTCTCGGCGCTCTAGATAGGCTTGATGGCGAGCTTGAGATAATTCAATGATCTGGCGTTGCTCGGCTTCTGATTTGTCTGCCCAACCCACAATTTCATCTATTTTTCGGCCACACCCCAAACAGACATCCTCATCATCCAAACAGCAATTGCCTACACAGGGGGATCTCAACATAAAAAGCTACTCATTGGCGTGGTCGGGTTTAAGCATGGGCGAAGATTGCCATAAACAAACGTAAACAGGAAAGCGATTTTGCAGAATTTGTTCAAAAGTCTCGGCATCCACAGACATCTCGCTGACGAGCTGTTGTTTTTTACCATCAAAAATTAGCGCAGAAAATAGAAACACGGTCACCTCCTAACGAAGGCGACCAATATACATCTAGACGTCTAAACATTCAAACGTCTATACATCTTAATTCAAATCAGAGTTAACTATTCTTTACGCTCAGGTAATAATCGAGCGCCCCGCAAATTGCCGCGACTTGGGCGTCATTACAGTTTTGAGCTGTTGCCTTCGGACTATCGGGGTAAACTTCCGTCGTCGTGACATACTCGGCGTCGGTAAAACCACCGCAGAGGAACAAAGCTTTCTTGTCATAAGCGATAACCCCTTCACTCAATACTGGCGAGCCAATGATCTTGCCTTCTGCATCACTTGGCGCAATATGGGTGACTTGACGCACTCTCTCTATAATGGCTTTTTGAAATTCAGGTTGCGGTTTTGGCGTATCAGCAACGGTATAAAAACCATCAGGGATCTCCCAAATCGCTTGCTCTATACCATCTCTTGCACCTAATGCTGGCCTAAACTCACTATTGTCAGTGTCAGTGGTTTCATGCAAATCAATGTGAATATCTATCGCGATACCCAATCCATTTACGTAAGCCATGGCTAATTCGGGTTCTGGTGCGGGTGTATCAGGGTAAAACGAGCGATTGGGGTCCAATGCCAAGGGGTTCCAACGATTTATCGTTTCATAACCCCAAGGACTCAAACAGGGTAAAATGACAAAGTTAGCTTTACCTTGATACGTAGACAAGGCGTCCGTCATGAATTGAATAGCGCCATGCACACCACTTGTTTCGTAGCCGTGTACACCACCAGTAATCAGCATAGTTGGTAACGAAGAATCCATATTTGCGCTTTTGAATGCGATTAACGGATAGCGCAATTCATCGTAAGGCAATGCACCATACTGTTCTTTAATTAATCCTTCCGGTACATGATCAAGTTTAGCCAGCACGTCTTCTGCATAACTGCGTTTAACGACTTGAGCTTCAGCCCATTGTTGTTTCTCAGCCTCCCCCCAAGGGGTGCCTGGCGTGCCAATAGGGTATGCGGTAGTCATATTGTTTTTATCCTTGATTTATTATTTTTTGGCGAGGGCTATTTTTTCACAGCTCGGCGAATAAGCCTAAGAAAGCTTGTCTATTTCTTATGATTTTTTACACCTCTCTTCACTGGCTCAATCAACTATAGGGCAAGCATAGTTAAAGAAGTTGATAAGCGCATTTATGCGTAGATAAGAGTAATAAAATGACGGTGCTAAATACGAATTGATTGACGTGTAAAATGGCCTTCTCATCCCTTCGAGTACGCATAAAAAAACCAGCCCGTAGGCTGGTTTTTGTATTGGCGTCCCCTAGGGGATTACAGCATACCTCCTGTATGCTGCCCTTCGGGCCACACTTCGTGTGTTCTGTCGTGTTCCCGACACGACAGTCGAACCCCGCTAGTTCAAGATAGGT
>NZ_BAAJLQ010000010.1:0-72363 GCF_057544385.1 Alteromonas sp. 5NS40-0096 | reverse complement strand
CCCCACCATCTACTCAAGCTATTCAAGCAACAACATTAAAAATACTGAAACTATCATTAAAAGTACTTTGTAGTGCTGGGTGAGAATCAGCGATACGCTGCGTTCGACAAATCGTCGGGAACGACTTGGACAGCCGAAGGCACAGTTGATTATGCTGGTGAGTTTTGGGACGCAAGCAGAGTTGTGGTGTTCATCCTCAGCCTACATGTTAGTCTAGGCAAATACAGGGACTTTGAAAACACACCGAATATGAACCAATTTGAGTACCTTATCCCATTTGTTGGCATTATTTACGCATTGAGTGCGACAGACTTATTGGTCAGCTCTCATCGTATCATCGTTCACCGTCGAGCTATTCGGCTTCACATTGTCCCCATATTGTGGGCTGTCATCGCCTTCCTGCTGATTATTAATGGTTGGTGGGGCTTTATCCTTGTCAATGACCAAATCAAGCTGGAGAACGCAGGGCAGCTATTTTGCTTGAGCTTGCTGCCTGTCAGTGTTTTCCTTATCGCATCGCTGTCACTCCCACATAGCTTTGAGGACAAGCTCGACATGTGGGAGTACTTTAACCAAAACAAACTGCCTTTTTATTGTTGCCACGCAGGATACTTGTTACTTATTCCCCTGGTGTTGGGCAGCTTTGCTGAACAAATTAATTACGAGCAAGTTATCAAAAACATAGTCATGGCAGTCCTGTTTTTATCTTTGATAAAACTCAAGCACTGGGCGTGGCATGGCGTCGGGGCACTGGCGTTTTTCGTCGCCTTGTTACAGTCATTGTTTAACCAATCAACTATGGCGTAATTGTTAAGACTCTGCGTAGCTCATCTAAATATCAATTGTTTGCGTAAAACCAATATATTTTAGCGCAACGCTATCTGAAACTTAGCCAGAGAAATGTGCCCAAAGTATGTAATTTTTATGACAGTCGGGTATAATTCCCGCCGTTTTTAATAGTCGCAACCGAGTTAATCTTTGTATGTCACTAGCATTTAGAGTCGACCAAATTGAATATCCGTTTCCGAGCAAGCCGGAGAAACTGTCTGACGCCCGTAAAAAAGCGTTAAAAGACGAGATCAAAGCACTACTCAAAGCCCGCAATGCGACTATGGTTGCGCATTATTACACTGACCCAGAGATTCAAGCACTTGCGGAAGAAACGGGCGGTTGTGTAGCGGATTCATTAGAGATGGCGCGTTTTGGCCGAGATGCAGAAGCGCAGACATTGCTGGTTGCTGGCGTACGTTTCATGGGCGAGACGGCAAAGATTCTCAGCCCCGAAAAAACCGTATTAATGCCAACGCTTGAAGCGACCTGTTCATTGGACTTGGGTTGCCCGGAAAAAGCGTTCTCGGAATTTTGTGATGCTCACCCAGATCACACTGTGGTGGTGTACGCTAATACCTCTGCTGCAGTGAAAGCACGAGCAGATTGGGTGGTGACCTCAAGTATTGCACTGGAGATCGTTGAGCATTTGGACTCTCAAGGTAAAAAGATCATATGGGGTCCAGACCGTCACCTTGGTTCTTATATCGCGAAGCAAACCGGAGCCGACATGTTAATGTGGCAAGGGGAGTGCATTGTTCACGATGAATTCTCTTCTCAAGCGCTAAAAGATATGAAAGCCCTTCATCCTGACGCCGCTGTATTGGTTCACCCTGAATCACCAGCCAGTGTCGTTGAACTTGCTGATGCAGTGGGCTCAACGAGCCAGTTAATCAAGGCGTCACAAGAAATGGAAAACGACACCTTTATTGTGGCCACAGACAAGGGCATCTTCTACAAGATGCAGCAACTCGCTCCTAACAAGACGTTTGTAGAGGCTCCAACGGCCGGTAACGGGGCAACCTGTAAAAGTTGTGCTCATTGCCCTTGGATGGCAATGAATGGTCTTGAAGCGATTCACAATGCGTTATCTAGCGAAGAACAATCTGTCCATGAAATTTTTGTTGATGATGAACTTCGCAAAGGTGCGCTGATTCCGTTGGACAGAATGTTGGCATTTTCTGCCGAACATCAGTTGAAAATCAAAGGTAACGCTTAATATTCGCGCAATTAGTCGAATTCTTTCAGGTTCGACTTGATTCGAGCTGCGGCTTTCCCTACTATACGCGCGCAGTTTCGCCACAACTGATTTGTCAGTTGTGCACAATTTGGAGAGATGGCTGAGTGGCTGAAGGCGCACGCCTGGAAAGTGTGTATACGTTAATAGCGTATCGAGGGTTCGAATCCCTCTCTCTCCGCCAGATACAAAAGAACCGCCGATAGGCGGTTTTTTTGTATGTGTTGGGTAAGGTGGACGAGAAGCCGAGTAAAGGGTTCGACAAGTTGCGATTAAGCAACTTGAAACGAGCGCATAAGCGCGTAAGCCCGCAGGGGCAAAAACGCAGAAAGCGTTGTTGATTAACCCCTCTCTCCGCCATTCATCTATCTTGTTGACATAGCTAGGTAATTTTAATTTCTCAAATCACCCAATATCTTAACTATATGAAATATATCAATATTGTGGTTCGAAACCTTAGTTTTGTATATTTTCAATATCTATTACCTAGTAATACTATTTGTCAGCAAATTTTACAAAGTACTCGGGGAGACTGAAAAAAGCATTATAAATCAGATGCCTATGTATTGGCTCGAACTTTGCTTTTTTCAGCTTTAAAGAATTATTCTAAGGACAACAGGATGTTAAAAAAATCAAAATTAATACTAATAGCTTTCCTAACGTTATCTTCGTTTTATTCGTCTGCTAGCTTGTTAAGAATCTCGGTAGAGTTTGAAGCAACTGAATTCGTAGATCTTTTTGGTAGTCAGCAGTTTCCGGTCCAATCGATAGGGGGAACTACTAGTTTTCTCATAGATACGGGGAATAATATTTCAGGTGTATATATTGGAGAGACTCTTCCTTCACTTTTGAACTTAGAAATCGATGGAAAAACATGGAGTCCTGCCGAAACATTAATTTCTTATATTTTTCAGGGTAATGCGCTTACTCACTTTACACTAGGTGGCGTGATAAGCCCCAGTGACTCGCCTTTTTCAATTACTGGCACAAATAATGACTTCACTATAGATAGGCAAGGCAATGTGCCTGGCGGCGCCACAGTAGCCTTACAGAGCCTCGGGACAATATTTAATAGTCAAACCCTAACTCTAGACATTGCAGTAACAAAAGTTCCTACACCTCCTGCACTTTATTTAATGGGATTAGGAATATTTGCACTATTTTACTCCAGAAGTCATTTGAGAAAACTGGCGGACTGAGAATAAACGAAGTCATTACTTCATTAAATGCCAGAGCCTTGGTTATGGCTCTGGCTCAGATGTTTTTCAATAAACGCTAGAACAATGCTCTTGCAAATACTCATTCCATTCAGCTAATGTTTTGCACAATTCGTTGGTATTAATAGGGATGTTTGGGTTCGAAATTTTTCCCTTACTGTCCGCCAAATACAAAAGTACCGCCGATAAGCGTTTTAGGTTAATCCCTATCTCTCTGCCAGGCAGTTTTTTATTACCTGCTAGAAATCGGACCAAATGAAATCGCTGTGTTTTGCTGAACAGCAGGATGGGCATTTTGCAAAGGCAAGGCCTGCCCATATAGGCTTGCGAAAATTAGCCTTAAGTAAATTCTACCAATTCAACAAGTCAAACGGCTGCTGGGACCAAGCGTTATAAACGCATCTTTTTTTACTCTTGTCGGTATGATGCGTTATGACCGTGCTATTCGCTAGGTTGTCTGCGGTTAGTTTTTAAGCCAAAAATCAGTCGACTTTTTTGCTTTGTACTGAGGTCAGATGAATCTCGCTACTATGCTATTTTTAAATCAGAGAGCGACGAGCCAATTGATAAATTGCTTTTTTTCAGCGGTGTTTTGAAAACTAATATTTTTTAGATTTTGCTTATCTTTGAATACCACTTTTAGCTTGTTAGCGGATATTTTGAGAATCGGCGGCTGCGCATCAATATTGCGGCCGTTGTAGGTGTAAATCATAAATTAAAAACTTATTGAATGTTAAATGAGAGGAAAAAGTGAAAGTAGGTGCTGGAGGGGATTAAACCGGAAAGTTAAAAGGCTAGCAGCAAATGCCAGCCTTCATTTTACAAGATCACTTATAGCGCTTTGACATTAGCCGCTTGAGGACCTTTTTGGCCTTGCTCAATAGTGAACTCGACTTGCTGTCCGTCAGTTAGGGACTTGTAACCCTCTGAAACAATTGAACGAAAATGAACAAAGACATCTTTTCCACCTTCGCTAGGCGTTATGAAACCAAAACCTTTGTCTTCGTTGAACCACTTAACTGTACCATTTACAGAATTAGACATATTAAAAACCTTTTATTAATTAACTACTTATATTGATGGCGAGCCATCGTTGAAACTCTAGATAAAACAAGTAAAACATTAACTAGTAGAGCAAATGAAAATACAAGTTCGACCTAAATTAATAAAAGGAGAAAAAGAAGTGCAAAATGCAGTAGCAGATAAAGCTTTAAATTTCTAAAGCGAGCGGACTTTACGCTGAAATTACCAATGTGTACAGCTTTTTATGAATTTAAATCTAGGCTTGGTAAAATACTCACTAAATCCCTTCAATTTCTTTGTCTTGTCACCTCCAACCTAACTGCCTGATTTTTCGTCAAATTGACCAAGTATTCGTTGATGTAAAACCTTGATCAAATATAGTTTTTTTAAGCTTTTGATTTTTATCGTTATTTTTTATGGCATGGCAATTGCCCGTTCTAGCTGATTTTTACAATAGGACGTAAGACGATGAAAAACATAGAAAAACTAAAATGGCTAATGAAGAACGACAGCGGTGAGTGGCGAAATGGATGGTGGATTGTAATTTTTGTTGTATTCGTGGCGCTTTCGCGGCCGCTATTTTCCATTTTAAAGTCGACTCTCGATAGCTGGGGCGCTGGGCCTGAAATAACAGAATTGCTACCAGTGGGACTGATTCTGGCGATTACCTATATTTGCCTGAAGTTGCGAAGAGAGTCCTTGTATGACGTTGGTCTGCATTTTGACAAACGGGCGATTTCACTTTTTGCTAAAGGTTTGTTCCTGGCGGCCTTGCAGGTCTCATTTATCATGGGCACGATATATTTGACCGGGGGCGCAGAATTTGAATGGAATCAGTCACTCGCGCTGACATCACTAATTGGTGGTTTCTACCTTGTGTTGTTGACGGCGGCGTTTGAAGAAATACTCTTTCGAGGTTTCGTGTTCCAGCGTTTAATTGGCGGTATTGGTATTATCAGCGCGCAATTACTCGCCGCCATACTGTTTTCAGTAGGGCATTGGGACAATCCTGAAATGGATGGTCTTATCAAAGCCATTGCTTCCTTAAACCTTGCCCTAGGATCACTGGTTTTAGGTTTAGCGTATTACAAAACGAAAAGCCTGTTCATGCCATTGGGGGTGCATTTAAGCTGGAACTTCGTGATGGGCCAAATCTATGGTGCGGGTGTTAGCGGGTTACAACATGAGGGCGTGCTAGAAACCCACCTTAATAATGCGGCAATTTGGCTAACCGGCGGAAAGTTTGGCCCAGAAGCCAGTATTCTTACGACGATTGCCGAGCTTGCAGTGTTAATTGTCATATATAAATGGGATGCGTTAAAGCCTAAATCGCCAGAAGAGATTGAGGTAGAAACGAGCAATACGGGAGGGCAGGAGAGTACCTTAACTCCAACCCGCTAAGCGTTTTGGGCATGTGTTAGAGCATTCGCTCCAAACCATAAGCGCTAAGTCACAAGCATAAAAAAAGGAGCGAAAGGCTCCTTTTTTAAAAAGCTTTGTTCTAACGACTTCTCAAGCGGCTAAGTACGAGTAAACACAGCCCGAGTAGACCAATTGCTGCTGGCTCTGGAACATGGACCGTAATATCGTCGATGCGGAACGAATCGGTATCGCCATCAGCCCAAATTAAGAAGTCACGGCCTGTGACGTTGCGGAAGTTAAACTTATCATTTTCCGGTGTACGAGAGATAAAGGCATTGGTTTCAAATGCGCTAACATCGTGCATTAGGTTTACGCCGTCAACTTCCAAGTTGAAATCATCACTGCTATTCCATGAACCAAAATTAATTGCTGCAAGTTCTGCGTGGAAGTTAAAGCTAAAGAGCAAACCTTCGTCAAAATCTGTTGCAGAATTCTCATCTGAACCGTCTAGGCTATTGCTGTCATCACTATTGATTCTGGCGCCCAATCCGGTTGACCCTAAGTACACACCCCATGGGTCAAGTACTTGAGAGCGATCAAAAATGTTTCCCTCTCCATCATTGACAGTGAGAACAAAGGCGGTGATCGTCATTGTTCTACCGTTACCCAAATCATAAACCACAGACTCTGATCTGCTGCTGTCAGCAAACGGTGTTTGCTCGAAATCAATCAATGTGGCGTGTGCTGATGAAAAAGCGATCGCGGCTGCGGTTAGAAGGAAAGACTTTACTAACGTTCTGAACATATTTTACTACTCAAATAAATATTACAAGCTAACTTACGTAATGTAATAAGCAAAACAAATGCCATGATTTAAGTCTTTTCATATCAGTTGTTTACGAAAGGTTTGATACCGCGCTGTAAATTTGTCTGACGCTATTTGTAGGATATTTGTACGTTGTTGGGTGTGGTCAGTCCACACCCAACATCGGTTAGCATTGCTTGATGAGTTGCAGGTAGGCCTTGGCAAAATCTGCACCCATATTGAGGTAACCTTGGCTAGCGTAATGCCATGGGTCTTCGTCATAGGGATAGTCGTCGGTTTGGGTAACATAAGTGGCACAGGTATCTTGGCTCACGAACAATTGTTGAGCGAGATGAACACGTTTGATAAAGGGCATGATGTCTTCTTCTCCCATTTCTGAGTCGGTAATCTTTCCGATGATTACTGGCACGTCGTCTTTGTGCAGCGCAGCCCTGAGTAAGCCCATCAATCGAGTCAGGTTGGAAAAATACGCATCGGCAGAGGCTTTGCTTGAATGTGCGTCTGCCTCGCCTTGCATCCAAATGATACCGGCTGGTAGCAGTACGTCATCATTGCCATCGCCATCAATGTCCTTGTGAGCAAATGCATTTTTGATGGTGTTTAGCGCAAAATCATATTGGTTCTTGCGCTCTCCTTCATCAAAGTCTGGTGACCAATTGTCGTAGCCTGTTTTTAAATGCAGTCCCGTACCGCCCACTGCATATTTGATGATAGCAATACGTTCACCCGGTAAAGACGCCGCTAAGGTGCTAGCAAAAGTGAGTTCAGCACCAAATGCGTTTGAGTATTGATTAGTGCGTCCGTCTGACTTGAAGCCGGTACCATGGCCGGGTTGCAACTTCGACCACAGACCCACACCGCCGTTGGGTTGATTCGCGAATACGCCATTGCCGTGAAAGATCATCACGTCTTGTGCTGATTTGAGCTTCAGAGGAAGGTCCGCAACTTTGCCGTAGCCATCCATATTGGATTGCCCTGCGAGCAGAAACGTCAAATATTCTTCTGCTACGCTGATATTTGCTCCCAACAACAATAGGGCGCCAATCAAATAATGTTTCATAGTTATCCTTTGATTTAGTGAAGTACGAGTTCGATAAAGTCGGCGATCTTGGCGTCATCATGGTGGCCGCCACCAAAGCTCCAATTACTGCTGCTGGGCTGCAGATCTCGGTACATACCTTCGCCTGTTATGTCCCAAGTGGTAATAAATACGCGGCTGTTTTGCCATTGGGACAGCCCCAAATCAGACGCGTTATACGTAAACGCTATCTGACGTTTTTCTTTATCAACTGCAACCTTGGGTGCTACACCAAGCTTTTTGCCTTGATGGTGTGCCGTCGCGCCTTGATTGGAAAACGTGGTATTACCCCAACCGTAGGCCACATGACCGAGACTCCAATGCCAATTGTTGGGCATGGCGCCATTGAGCAAAGGCAGCACAGTCGAACCTTGTTGTTCAGGGAGGTCAAAGAAAATGCTAAACGCGACATTATCGAAACCGTTTGCCGGGATCCATGAGTCGGTCACCGTTTTCATCGTAAAAGTGAGTGTTAGTATGTCGCCACCAATCCGAGCCTCTACTTGGCTGATATCTTGCTGACCAAGGCTAAGTTTGTGCGTAGGGGAGGTAATCCTCCCAGAAAGACCCGTATCATCGTCAATGGGGTCTGTCAGTATCAACTCGTATTCGGGGACATCCACGTCGGTAGTAAAGCGATAGGCCTGACTAGTGGTTCTCGTTTTAGGGTGATAAGCCATCAGCGACACCTGTTCTTGCCCTAAATTCGCCACCGGATAGGTATATTGCCAATCACCATTGTCGTCAGTCATGATAACTTTTGCACTATCAAGCCGCGTATTTTTAAGTACGACCAATTGGCTGTTAGGCAGTGTAGAGTGGCCAGTAATGGTCAAATCGGCGTTTACAGCGTGAGCTGGCTCCGGTGTAACAATAGTCAAAGTGGGCTTGATAGGGCTTGTACCATGCTCGCTAGCGATGACCTCAGCAATGAGAATACTGCGGCCGCCGAGTACGGTTGTGAAAAGACCATCGCCGTCAACATTCAAATTATCGTTTGCGCCAAATAGAGGTTGGAGTGTCGCGCCGTGTTGACTGACCTTAAGCTTGTCGACGAGGATATCTTGATTGGATGTATTCAATAACACTAGCACCTTTCTTCCTTGGTATTCTCGAACATAAGCGAGTAGGCCGGGACCATTTTTATTGGCGGCCAACAGAGTTAAGGTGCCGCGAGTAAACAATTTGTCACTCGTGCGAAGCGTGGCAAGCTGCGAAATAAAGCGGTACATTTCACTCTCTTGATTGAAGGCATCGGCTTCTGCCATAAAACCACCTTCAAACATGGCTTGCCGTGACTCCGTCATTTGTTGCGCACTACCTTGATAGATAACAGGGATCCCCGGAATAGTGAGTATAGTGGCGATAGCTTGTTTGAAGCCGTCTACGTCGCCACTCGCCAAAAAGCGAGCCATATCATGATTGTCGATGAACGTAGGAATGATGTGTGGATTGTCGTACGCGGTCATGTGTTGCGAGATGCGATAAGCAAGGTGGTCTGTAGGCGCGCCTTGGGCAAATACCGTCTTCAGTTCATGATGCAGTGGGAATGATATCACTGAATTGAGTTCAGGTTTGTTCTCAGTGCCCAAGTAACTCGCTACTCGCTGTTCCGCGTCATTCTGATATGCAAGTGAGGTGTCAAAAACCTCGCCAAACGCCAGAAAGTCTTGTCTGCCTGTCTCGGCTGCAACGGCATGGATCCCATTGGGGTCATGCATGAAGTGATGAAAAAAATCGTGCTCTACGTACCGAACGGTATCGATGCGAAACGCGTCGACTCCTACTTTTTTTATCCAATCACCATAAATGCGTTTAAAGGTTTCTACGACAAGTGGGTTTTGTGTATTGATGTCAGCGAGAGTAGCCAGTTGATATCTAAACTGCTGAGTTTGGTCTCGGTAGTCTGTTATCGACGGTGTCCAATTGTAGATATTTGCCGCAACATGCTCGGGATTGTTTCTGTCTATCATATCAAATGGCGGTTGCACGGGGGCGGGTTGGTTTCCTTCACTGTCTTCTAGTAGGACGAAGTTTTCCGCTGTGTCCAGCGGGTTGTAGCCCTGTAAACCACCTTGATAGTTGAAAAAATTCCCCGTGTGGTTAACCACTATGTCTTGAATCAAATACATACCACGGGTGTGTAGGTTATGTGATAGCTGTTTATACGTATCAATGTCGCCAACATGGGCGTCAATGGCACTGAAATCCGTAGCCCAGTAGCCGTGATAGCCACCGTAATTGCCCGCCTTGCTCCACCACTGATTTGCCACTAATGGCGTTGCCCATACAGCGGTTGCGCCTAAATTTTGAATGTAGTCGAGATGATCAATAATGCCTTGAATGTCACCGCCACTATAGTGGCTTTCCCGAGTGGGATCGTATTCTCCCGCTCCTTGGTCATTGTTAGTGGGATCACCATCAGCGAACCGGTCGGTCATCAAGAAATACACAACTTGGTCTTGCCACTCCGGAGATGGGACATGTAACTTAAGTGGCGTGGCATCAGTTGCCTGCTGCGTCGATAGCGATTGCTGTTCTTTGTGAGAGGATTCTGTGCTACAGCTAGAAAGCACACACAAAGAAATGGCGAATAACGATTTTTTCATGGTATTACTCTCGATTATGCAATGTTTGCGTAATTGAATTATTGTTTTTCGAAACCTTGATAGCTCACCCAGTCGAAATCTGCGTAGTCGCCAGTCTCGACACCATTGCCTGTCGCATACACCCCCAAATAGGCGCCAGTATATTTGCGGCTTATTACTCCATCAGATGGGGCACTGGCAAACGGGTGATAAGTGTTGCCATTGTCTGTGCTATAAGCGAGTCGATATCGACCATCTTGCGATAAAAAGCGAAAATAAATCGGGCCCTTTGGCGGGGGGATGAACATCTGATTTAGCACGTGAACGCCAATGATGTGTTGTTCATTGTCACCCACTTCAGAGTGTTTGGCGGTTAGCTGCCACTTATCGCCATATGGCTTGGCAGTAAAGCTGATGTAGTTGTTATCTTTCTGGAATAAGATAATACCTGCTTCGCTATTATTGTTGCTTGGCGTGAACGTCATACTCGCCGTGTAATCAAATTCTGTCGCAGTTTGTCTGAAACCCATCAGACTAGCGCGGGCACGTTCATGAATAACGTTTTCATCCGTGAACAAACGCAGGTTGCCTGGTCGAGTTTTCAGAGAATAGGTGTTGTCTTTGGGCAATCGTCTAAAATTCCAATTCAGTGCTAACGCTGAAGCATCGAAGTTGTCTTTGAACGCCAGGCTGCGTTTTTGTACCGTACCCTCAAATGGGACAGGTGTGTGTCGTTCAACACGCCCTGTTTGTGGCGCGACTACTGGCCAAAGGTGTTTCTCTTCTTTCCACCAAAATGGCTCTCGCTCCCAATCCATCGGGACAAGGTGCGTTTCTCTACCCATGTTGGAGGCCGTACCTTCTTCCGAACGAATACCCAGTAATACCATATACCAACGGCCATCTTGCAATTGCACCATATCGGCGTGCCCCGTACTGTGAACCCAGTTACGGTATGACAGGTGACGTGTGGTCATTATGGGATTTCGCTCATTGGAGATAAAAGGGCCTGTTATTTCGTCACTCACCGCTATCATTACTGCGTGATTGAAGCTAGTGCCCCCTTCGGCGACCATCAGATAATACTTACCATCTTGTTTGTACATGTGAGGGCCTTCCACCCAGATGCCTCCGCAAGCACCGCGCCACAAAGCATGGCGTTTACCAATCAAAGACCATGTTTGCGTATCTATTTCCTGAAGCCAGATTTCGCCTTCACCAGCAAAGTTGGGGTTCTCCGGACTGCGCGTTCCAACGTACCAAACGCGCCCGTCGTCATCAAAAAATATATCCGGGTCAATGCCTGGGGCGCCCTCGAGTACTTTGGGTTCAGACCATGGCCCACGAGGGTTATCTGCAGTAATCACGAAGTTAACAAACTGGGTATCCTTGCTACCTGGCGGTACATAGACGTTAGTGGTAATGATGTAAAACTTGCCGTCTCGGCATCGCAATGTGGGCGCGTGTATTCCACCATCAGACTGCACATCAATAAGGTTGACTTCGCTACTAACCTGAGACGCACGGTGCAAGCCATAGCCGATCAATTCCCAATTCACTAAATCTTTGCTGTGGTGGATTGGTAAACCAGGAAAGTATTCAAAGGTAGAGTTAACAATATAAAAGTCTTCGCCATCGCGACATATCGATGGGTCAGGGTAGCCACCAGGTAGTATAGGGTTGACGAATACTTGCGCGGGTTTTGAGTCAGGTGCTGCCGCTAGAAGCTGGTAAGAGAGCAGGTAACACGCCAAAATCACCAATGATGGAAGAACTTTCATTTCTTTTTCCCATAGATAACGAGCAAGCCTTTAAACGCATTTACTCAGTTAATACATCGATGGCTTAAGCATGGCTGACAATAGTGGCTAGTGGCCAATTAAAGTTCTTTAAATCTTCTGAAAATTTCTCAAATTACTGTTTTATATGGCTTATTTTTTGATGAGGAGGATGAGGGGAACCTAGTTTAATGTTGGAGGCTTTACAGCGAAAAACTGTGATTGTTGCTCTAGCGACGAATAGAGAAATACCAGTTGCTGCGACATGATTTGGTTTTTTGCCTGTTCAAAATAGGCCTTGGCAGACGCGTGTTTATCTTGGCGATACAATACACGTGCAAGATGAAGTCGGATGGCATTAATACCAATTGGCGAGGCAATTCGTTGGTAGTATGTCATCGCTGTTTCTAGCAAAAGCTGGGCGTTGAGGTATTCACCTTGCTGCTCCAATACGCTGGCATGATGTTGCAATATATCGCCTTGTAGTGACCAATCATTCGATCCATTGAGTAACGATATTGCCTCGTCAAAAAAAACAACGGCTTGTTGCCAGGCTTTTCTTTGGGCGGCCAGTTGACCTTTTAAAAAGGCCACTTGAGCTCGATGCCTAACATCACTATTTTCAAGCACTACCGCAGAGTCGATGATTCTTTGCGCATCATCAAAACGACCTTCCCACAAATACAGTCGGCATAAATAAAGACGAGCGATAAGCGAATCGGGTTTTAAATTTAAGTAAGTTTCAAAATAGCTTATCGACGTTTTCCAATCCGATTCATAGCTAATAATGGCTTTCGAAAACAGCTCATCATTGAACTCAGAGATAGGGTCTCGCGGCGATGAAGAAAACTGGGTAGCGGTGGACTCTGCTATCTTTTGGGCGAGTTTTGAAAAAGCACCATCAATGGAAGTATCGAAAACGGACCCTTGAGTCACACTGTTGTTACTATGCAACTTATACACGAGGTTATAGTTGTTAACTCCACCGTAAACGTCAGTTTCAACAACCAATGATGCGCCTGTTGATGCTGATATCACAGCAGGAGATAACGACGCAGTGCCATTATTTACGTCAGTTTGTTGGAGTAATGTTGCGATATCATAACTGGAATAGACGTATACATCGTCATCGCCATTTAGGCGCGATGTTATGCTGTGCACTCCATTTAACCCTGCCCAATTTGAACTGGTATAAGCCACATGACTATTGACAGGCAGTACCACTATTCTGTGGGGGTATAAAGCGGATTGGGCCGTCGTGTTGTCACTAGTCAAAGGTAACGCCAGGAACACGATTGACGCGACAGCAAGTATAGTTACCGCAATAGCTGCATAAATCCGAGGCCGAGTGTGCCGCACTGTTTTGTTTTCTATCGGGGTGAGTGGTTGAGTAAGTTGATAACCGCGTTTCGGAAAAGTAATGATGATTTTGGGGTTAGAGACGAGCTTTCTTATCTCTGTTATTGATTGAAAAACCACACCTTCATCAACGGTGACATTACTCCACAATTCGGCCAACAGCGTTTCCTTACTCACAATCTCATCAGGTCGTTGAGCAAGGTACAGCAGTAACTCAAGGGTTTTGGGGCGAATAGGGCGGACGTCATCATTTTTTGTCAACGTACGTGCCGTAGTATCAAGTACATGGCTCCCGAGTTGGTACTTCATTATTTTGTCACTGCCGGTCAATTAAAACGAGGTAAGCACGCACTACGCGTTATTTGCACTTTGATTACAGTCAGTGTGGAGCTTAACAAACCAACGCTTTGTGATACACGGCCCACACTCTTTATCTCATTTATTATTCTTTAACCCTGCACGGACTTCAACCAGAATCCTATTGTCGAGAGTGCCACTAGTAGATGATCCCGTCGACGATTTATTCCTTTGTTATTCGTCAACCTTGTATCAATGAAAAAGCGCAGTCAAAGGCAACGAGTGGAATGAAATAAAGTGAATTTTGTTCAGCGTTTTTATTCGATTCGGTTTTCAGTCTAATGAGTGTTATTGGTTTATGGTTATATTGCTCTATCTGAAACCCTTGGTTGGGACGAAATATCATGAATTTACCCAATAAATTGAATACAACGGGATTTGAAAGCGAGGCAATGGTTATGGTGTCTGAGTATCGTAGTGAGTAGACGCGGTTTTCGTTGGAAAAAAGCCTAGAATTCTAATGATGTAGTATATTGAAGAGGCTTTGGGGGGTTGTTTAAGTGTCTGTTATTTAAGGGTTTAAATTGTTAAGTTTAACTGATTTTTGCTGCTAATATTCGCCAAATTGTTCTTGCGCAATGGCGTGAGATTAGTCATATGGGAGAATTGCCTTGAAAAAGGTCATTGGCAGTGAAGAGTGGTGTGCTTTTCCAGAACTTGCATTACCAGCAGTGAAAGCTAGAGTCGACTCTGGCGCAAAAACATCATCGTTACACGCATTTAATATCAACACTTTCCGTCGAGAGGGCGTACTTTGGGTGAGTTTCGAAGTGCATCCACTGCAAGACGATAGGCGAACGGTCATCCGATGCGAAAGCCCGGTAATAGACAGACGTTCAGTGAAAAGTTCTTCAGGAGTGTCCGAAACCCGTTACGTCATATCGTCTCCGATGAAATTGGGCGATGACGTATGGAATGTTGAACTGACCTTGGCTAATCGAGATTCGATGGGCTATCGGATGCTACTTGGTCGTGAGGCCATGGGCGAACGCGTCATTATCGATCCCGCTGAAAAGTGTTGTTTAGGTGATGTTGACGACGCACAAATTCGACAGTTGTATGGTAGAAAAGTACCAGAGAAAACGGGGCTAAAGATTGCCCTCCTTGCCAGTAATATCAATTTATACAGTAATCAACGAATTCTTCAGGCAGGCGAAGAGCGTGGTCATGAGATGGTATTTTTGGATATTAAACAGTGTTACATGAAACTGGATGCCAAAGAACCAGAAGCTCATTACCGAGGGGGTAAGATACTCAATGATGTTGACGCAGTGGTTACTCGGATTAAACCAAGCATTACATTTTATGGTTGTGCGTTGGCGCGACAGTTCGAAAGCATGAGAGTGTTAACGATAAACAGTTCTGACTCGATTACGAAATCCAGAGATAAACTATTTTCACTGCAATTAATGTTGAAAAGCGGCATTAACATACCAACGACGGGTTTTGCTAACTCGCCTATGGATACCAACGACCTTATTGAAATGGTTGGTGGCGCGCCCTTAATTGTGAAACTACTGGAAGGTACGCAGGGGCGCGGCGTCGTCTTAGCCGAAACAAAAAAAGCGGCCGAGAGTGTGATTAATGCTTTCAAATCTTTGAAGGCAAACTTACTTGTTCAAGAGTTTGTCAAAGAAGCGAACGGTAAAGATCTGCGGTGTTTCGTCATTGATGGCAAAGTTGTGGCATCAATAGAACGGACTGCCGCGCCTGGGGAGTTCAGAGCCAACATTCATCAGGGAGGAACGGCAAACATTGTTAAAATCACACCAGAAGAGAGAAAGTTGGCGATTACGGCTGCCAAAGTATTGGGTTTGAATATCGCAGGTGTCGATATTATTCGTTCTAAGAACGGGCCTTTGCTATTGGAAGTTAACTCTTCTCCAGGGTTAGAAGGAATAGAGACTGCCACAGGAAAAGATATTGCAGGAATGATGATTGCTTCGATTGAGAAAAAATTGGGGTGGAAGCGGCAGCTAGGGAGCGATAATTAACTAATTCAATCTGGGAGGAGTGGTTGCTCTTCCCAGGCTTGAAGGAGGTAGCTTTCACTATATTAACTAAGCGTTTCCGGATTGCTGCGCACGTTGAGTTTGATTGTCTGCTTCTTTTTTGAGTAATTCTCTAGCGTCCAAATCATAAAGCGACATAAGCGACTGTCTCTGAATTAAACCATCAGCTGCAAGTGACAAGTAACGGGACGCACAGACACGCAAAAATGACGTGAAATTGCTTGCGTCGTGATTGGCGTCCAATGACTCGCGGTACAATCTAGTGACCATTTGGGCCAAGCTTACCTTGTCTCTAAATGCTATTTCTTCAAGTGTTTGCCAGAAAAACAACTCGAGGCGAATAGAGCTGACAACGCCGTCAATTCGTATAGAACGTGTGATACCCGCCCACAAATCAGGATTTGCATCGATGAAAAGTTTGCACATAATTATGAATTCTCAGGTTGAACCCTAAGTAGTCTATCAAATTGCGCAATAAAATCAGGGTGAGCAGGCCATGCTGGTGCAGTGACAAACGTGCCATCGGTAATCGCATTATCCATGGGTAAATCAATGTAATCAGCGCCTGCTAAGAGGACTTCTGGACGACAGGCTGGGTAGGCTGAAATTCGCACCCCCTTAATAATACCCGCTGCACATAATAGTTGAGGACCATGACATATTGCCCCAATAGGTTTGTTCGAGTCGGCGAAATGCCTAATCATATCTATAACAGCCGGAAATAGTCTCAAGTACTCGGGCGCACGGCCTCCCGGCAAATACAAAGCGTCGTAGTGTGACGGCGCCGTCTTCTCAAACGAACTATTTAAAGTGAAAAGATGACCTGATTTTTCAGTATAGGTTTGGTGACCCTCGAAATCATGGATAGCGGTAATAATTTGATCGCCGGCTTGCTTATTTGGACATATCGCATGAACAGTGTGCCCTAATGCCTGAAATGCTTGAAACGGCACCATGTTCTCATAATCTTCAACAAAATCACCGGTTATCATTAATATAGTTGCCATTGTGATTACCCTTATTTGGAATGTGGCAACATTGAATCACGCCGCGGTAAACCTCGGGTAATAGCATGCTACTACAAGGGAAATTTCTGCTATCTTTCTAGTTGGGCGTGTTGATCTTGGCTGTGCCAGTTGAACTCACTCTAATAGAGGAGGAGCAATGTCTGTTGTAAGTATTATGAGCCAGCGGGTGGTTTGTGTTCATATGGATGATAGTTTGGAAACGGTTCGAGAGTTGATTACCGCCACTGGCTACCATCATTTAATGGTGGTGGAAGGCAACCGACTCGTTGGCGTGATATCAGATAGAGATTTACTGAATGCGTTGAGTCCCTTTGTCGATACGTTGAGTGAACGCTCTCGCGACAGGGCAACATTGGACCGCAAAGCTCACCAGATAATGACGAGAGAGCCAATTACCTTAGGGCCGAGTGCATCCATTGTCAGCGCCATTAAGTTGTTCAATCGCAATAACATATCTTGCCTGCCTATTGTGGATGGTGATTTGAAACCTGTCGGGGTCGTCTCGTGGAGAGATATTATGAAGTACGCAGAAGATATGGTCGCAAAAAAGCGGGAAGGGTAAATGGTGTTACAGCTCGGCTATTTCGTATGCAAAATAACGATAAATCCCCCTTTTTGGGGTGTTTGATGTCATAATGCAAAGAGGTATGGTTAAAATCACGATTTAACCGCTTTTGCAGTACTATCAAAATAAACAGGCAACATGACTTCAGTAACTAAGACCCGCAGCGATCTCAAACGAGAGTCTATTATCTCTGCAGCAAAAAGCGCGTTCCAGCAATTTGGTGTGGCATCGACAAGCATGGATAAGCTTGCAGAGCTCGCTCAAGTATCGAAACGGACCGTGTATAACCATTTTTCTACCAAAGAAGAATTGGTCATGTTTTTGCTACAAGAAATGTGGCGCAAAGCGATGGTCGACAGTGATATTCGCTTCAATACTGATACGCCGTTGGCCTCTCAGTTACATCGCTTAGTAGCGGACAACATCCAGTTTGCTACGTCAGATGAACATATGGAGCTGGCTCGGGTTTGTTTTGGGCACTTTTTTTACCATCCAGAAAAGCTCGCCGAACAGATGGCGTGTTTCAAAGATCAAGAGACGGTAATGGAGCGTTGGGTACGAGAAGCCTGTGAACACAATGCGTTGACTGCAGATAATCCTGAGCACGCCATTGAAGAACTGGTCAGTTTAATCAAGGGATTAGTCTATTGGCCACAATTAATGCAGTTTGCGCCGCCGTTGAGCGACGCTGATAAAGCCCAATATATCGACCGCATTGTAGCGATGTTTATGAGCCGCTATGGCGCTTAACTAACCAGTATTTTTGGCAAAGTCATGAAGGGCTTTGCCAGCCATTCTGTAACCAATCCATTCACTCTTGGGCTTGGCACCAATGGATTCATAAAATTCAATCGCTGGGGTGTTCCAGTCAAGCACGCTCCATTCGAACCGCCCTAAGTTATTGTCTACAGCATGCTGAGCAAGGTGTTTCAGTAATGCTTTCCCTGCACCAGAGCCCCGTTGTTCAGGTGTGACGTACAAGTCTTCAAGGTACAAACCGTTACGACCTTGCCAAGTCGAATAATTGTAAAAGAAAACGGCAAAACCAATGGCTTCTCCTGCACGCTCACAAATGACACAGTGAGCGGTTGAACCTTCAGAGAACAAGCTCTGCTCGATATCTTCGACAGTTGACTCAACTTCGTGTTCTGCTTTTTCATAAATTGCCAATTCTATGATGAAGTTGAGAATCGTTTGAGCATCGGCAACCTGAGCGGCTCGTATCGTTAAGTTTGACATAACAATCACCTGTAAATTTTCATTAGCTTTATTATGAGGGCATTAAGAGTAATAAAAAGCCCGCATGAAGCGGGCTTTTTGATGTTTGTGAATTTATTTGGCCACGCCGCTAAAATCGGTAGCTGATGACGTGACGACTTTCTTGCGACGTAATCGGTTTTTAACCTTGTTATACGGCGCACCCAAGTCTAGCAATATCATGTACAAACATGGCACAAGTATAAGAGTGACGAGAGTGGCGTATAGTACCGCAAAGCCCAGAGCGACAGCCATGGGTATAACAAAGGCTGCCTGTAAGCTTTTCTCGAACATGATAGGCAAAACACCTGCGAATGTCGTAATAGATGTCAGTGTGATGGCCCTAAAACGAGCACAACCAGCTTCTGCTACGGCTTCACGCAATGCAAAGCCTTGTGCACGGCGTTGGTTCACAAAGTCGGTCATAACCAAGCTATCGTTGATGACAACACCCGCTGCAGCGATCAAACCGAAGGTCGACATCATACTCAGGTCAAGACCTAGTAGGAAGTGGCCCCATACTGCACCCGTTAAGCTGAATGGAATGACTGACATAATAATCAGAGGCTGCTTGTAGCTCTTTAATGGTACCGCCAACAAGATATACACCATGATCATTGCCGCTAAGAAGAACATGATTTGCTCGTTTTGTTGAGCTTGCTGCTCTTCAATGTCGCCGCCTAGTTCGGTCTTCACCGTTGGGAACTGCTCGGTCAATTCAGGTAATAGGTTTTCTTTAATCCTTTCAACCACTTCATTTGGTTCTACCGCTTCCTCATCAATGGCACCCCATACGTATACGCTGCGGTAGCCGGATTCACGGCGGATATAGCTAATTCCAGGGCGCTCTTCCAACACTGCAACATCACCTAACATCACCTCACGGCCTTGTGGTGTTGTGATCACCGTGTACTTAAGCGAAGCAAAACTTTCTCTCGTCAGTTCGGGATAACGGACCATGACTTTGACTTCTTCACCATCGCGAATTACACGCTGGGCTTCGCCACCATAAAAGCTCGCCCCAACTTGGTCCGCAATAGTGCGCAAGTCTAGGCCAAGGTCATAAGCAACTGGCAATAGGGTTAGCTGTACTTCTTTACTGGCAGGGTCAATCGTTGAGCTAACGTCATACAAGCCTTTTTCTTGTTGCAGCATCTCTATAAACTTGCGGCCTGCCGCGTTCAAGGTGTCAATATCTGGCCCATATAACAAGTAACCAAATTCACCATTGTCACCCCCACCGTTGACGTCATCCTGAACCGTAAACGATTTCATACCCGGAATCTGTGGCAGAGATTCACGCCAGCGCCGCGCCAATTCAAAGGTATCAAATGGACGTTCATCTTCGTGTACCAAAGGTACTAATATACGAGCGTTCGTACGGCCATTATTGAATGCCAGCAAGTCGCGAATCATACCTGAGCCGTGTTCAGCCTTGGTCTGATCTTCGATATCCCAAATGGTTTGTTCAATGGTTTTTAAGGCATTGATCGTGGCTTCATCCGATGCGGTCTCATTCATTTCTATGCGCACACTCGGGAAATCGTGTGGCACTTTGGGGCTTGGTACCATTCTGACGTAATTGGCACCGATAAGGCCGAAGGTTAGGAACAACATAAATACGAAGAACATCAAAACTGCCCAACGCCATTCAATGGCCAGCTCTACCGTTTTGCGGTAGGGGCCTGTGATCATGGCAAAAAAGCGTTTGTTAAATCTGGCGCGCCAGCTGTCTTCCTTGATTGGAGTAAATTTCGTGTGAGCCAAGTGAGCAGGTAAGATCAGTTTGGATTCAATCAAACTAAAGACCAAGCACAGTATTACAACAACAGATATGTTGTAGAAAAAGGCGCCTTCTGGGCCGCTACTTAAAGTAAACGGAGCGAATACCGCAATAGTGGTCAATACGCCAAATGTAGCTGGTGTTGCAACCCGTTTTGCGCCACGGATGACGTTGTCAACACCGCCGCCTTTCGATTCAATTTCAGTGTAAGCACTTTCGCCGATAACGATGGCATCGTCTACGACAATACCTAGCACCATAATAAAGGCAAATAACGAGAGGATATTAATGCTGACACCAAACACAGGCATCATCATTACCGCACCTAAGAAACACACGGGTAACCCTATCATGACCCACAGTGCCAATCTAAAGCGCAAGAACAAGGTTAACATCATGGCAACCAGTACCGCACCTTGCATCAGGTTTTTCAACATCATGTCAAGGCGGGCATTGAGGTAGTACGTCATGTCAACAAGCACTTTAAGTTCCATTGCTGGACCTAAGCTCTCGTTGCGTTTTTCAATGAAGTTTTTAACCGTCTGCGCAACGGGAATGATGTTTTGGCTCTTCGTCGCTCTGACTGCCATGAATATCGCGTTCTTGCCGTTGTATTTGAAGTAACGCTCTCCCTCGACAAAGCCATCTTTGATCTTGGCGACGTCTGACAGCAACACTCTAGCGCCTGAGTTACCAATTTTTACTGGAATGCTTCTAAACTCACTACCGTTGTAATATTGGTTTTCTACGCGAACACTGATAACCCCTGAATCGGTGCGCAATTGACCCGCTGACAAGTTCGCCGAGTAACGACGAATCGCCGCTACCACATCGTTAATAGTCAAGTTGTACTTGCGCAGCATCTCAGGTTTGATTTCGATTGAGATTTCATCTTCAGGGAAGTTCGCTTCCACCAACGAGATACTACCGAGTTGTAGTAGTTCATCTTCAATTTGTTTCGCAACGGGTTTCAGCTCCGTGAGCGGAAAATCACCCACAAGCGACATCTCGATGACTTGCTGCTGGAATTCTTCTTGGTAAACGTTGACTGGTTCCATTCCGGCAGGGAAGGTGGCGATACCGTCGACTCTCAGTTTAACCTTGTCTAATACGTTCGAAAGGTCTTCACCTTTATCGATTTCTAACGTGACACGGCCACTGTTTCTGAATGCCCGAGAGACACTTCGCTTAATTTCGGTGACGTCTTTCAGCGCTTCTTCAATTTTGATCAAAATACTCTCTTCAATTTCTTGAGGAGAGGCGCCAGGGTACTGAGCAGTCACTTGGATATAGTTAATTTCTATATTCGGGAACATCTGGCGTTGAATTGTAAAATAACTGGCAATACCCATGATGATGATAAACACCATCATTAAGTTCGCCGCGACTGAGTTCCGCGTAAAGTAGGCGATAATGCCTTGAGTTGTGTTTTCTCTACTGTCCATTGTTCAGCCCTCAATCAATCGTGCTTTTGCTAGCGACTAATGTCTCGGCGTTGTCATCGTCTTTGTTGTTGCTTTCCTCATCCGAAATACGCACTTCCATTCCCTCTTGAGGGTATTCAGGTAAGGTCGTCACCATTTTCGACGTATTGAAGTCAGCGGAAATAATGAACTCTGCCCCTTCTTCACGAAGGACTGTCACAGGTTGTGCGTGGAGCTTATTGTCGCTATCGAGAATCCACAATGTACGGTTGTTCACCAAATCTTGAGATATGCGATACACATTGCGAAGCTCTGCACCTTGGAAACTGACATCCACATAACTGCCGAATTTGATAACAGGCTTATCTGAACGCAGGGCATACGGGTCGTCGATTCGCGCCACTAGGTGTGACATACGAGTGGCGTTATCTACCACACCCACATCTCGGTGAATAATCGCTTGGCGTTGAATGTTGGCATTGCCCTGAATTGTCACTTGAGCATCGGCGCCAATGATGTTTTTCGTCAGAAAACGAGTATCGAAGCCCGCGATAGGGAACGTCACTTCTGCTGTTTCGATGTTGTTCAGTACCGCTGCAACGGCACCAATGTTAACGTAGTCACCAACACCGATGTTACGACTAACGATTAGGGCATCGTAAGGGGCTCTAATTTCACAGTTAGCTAAGTCTCTTTGAGCAATACGCAGTTGTGCTTGGGCTGATTTTACCGCCGCTTTAGCGCTCATGACTTGTGGCTTTCTTAGGTATAGGTCGGTAACGCGGGCCTTAGGTAGCGTTTTCGCTTCCTCTCTCGCTACACGGGCGAGTGCTTCTTCTTGTATCAAGCTGGCTTCGGCGCTTGATAAATTAGCTTGCGCTAGAAGCAGTGCGGCCTCATAGGTGTCTTTTTCGATACTGAATAACACATCACCGCGGTTAACGACTCCGCCTGCAATAAAGTTTGGATGCCATGAAACTACTTCACCTGAGACCTGTGCGGCTAGGTTGGTCGACTCTAATGGGCTTAGCTCGCCATAACTGTTGATTGCCACGTGGTAGTTAATTGGAGACAAGGCTTCAACCGCAACGGTAGGGCGTGTATCAACTTGTTCTTTTTCCTCAGTTTCTTGAGCTGAGGCTTCTATAGCGAATTTGCCGCCGACCCCTGCGACCAATAGCGCAATGGGTAGACCGATTTTTATCCATTTCATGGCTGTATACCTAAAGAGAAAGTTTATTACCTAAATGGTAAACAGCAAACATGTGTAATGTATGTCTTAATTGTAACTAACTGTGTGTAAATTTACGATTTTGGAGTGGTTGGATCAGTTTGAACATCTTCCGCGCACTCTACGCGATTGCGGCCGTTCTCTTTTGCTTTGTACAAGGCTTTATCGGCCAAATTGAGTGCGCGATTTAGCGGGGTGGTACCATTGATTTCGCAAACGCCAAAACTGGCGGTAAGATTAATTTCTGAATCTAGCGCGGCAATCGGGCTATTCTCTATTTTATGCCGCAAGTTTTCGGCTACGCGCATTGCTGAATCGATACGGGTTTCCGGCAACATAATGAGAAATTCTTCACCACCCCATCTCGATACCACATCTTGGCCACGAACACACTCTCGTAATAAGTTAGCTGTTTTTACCAAGACCTTATCACCAATCGCATGGCCAAAGTTATCATTTATTTTTTTGAAATGATCTAAGTCGACAAGGATCAGCGATAGGTTTTTTCGAGAACGGTGGAAACGGATAATTTCATGATCCAAAAACTGACCCATACCTCTGCGATTCAATAGGGCAGTGAGCGGATCATGCCGCGCTTGCTGTTCGAATTGAGAGCTGAGGTGACGCACTTTTTCATACGACTTCTGACGGCTGTATTCGTAAAACGCAGCCAAAAAAGTCAGGGTTAAAAACGACAGCAATAACCGCGTTTTAAATGCAAAGGTATAGGAAGTGAGCAACAGTAAGTCATCCGGATAGAACAACACGATACTCAGTAGACAACTGAACAATCCAACGGTTACAAGCCCGGTAAATACACCGCCAAAAAACATCGCGACAGGGGGCACCACAAAAATCCACAACGGCCCGGTATTACCTTGTCCGCCAGTGATGACGAGAAACATCATCAGAATCATTAAGGTACTCAGTAGCACGGTAACAGCAATGATATGACCAAGGATCGCTGAGTTTTTATATTGGATAATCTGCGACAACAAAAAGGCGCTGGTGGCACAGAACAAAGCTATTGCCAACCAAGTATCACCAGTGACCAACGCAACGACACCAAGCACACCAGTCACTGCAATGCCGACAAAGGCAAACAAGTGCACAACAGATATTTGGCGGTCTATGTTGATGAGACTACTGTTGCTGGAATCTGGTCGCTTAGGTTGTTTGGCCACAGTCTTTTCCTATCTTCCTTGTGTCTTACACTGGTAGGTTGCTGGCGACATCAGCCGCGAGTAACGTGAGTGCTGCACGCATCTTTCTGACGGTGTGAGGATATCCATCTTCCTCAAGCGGCAGCGTGAAATAAAACAAATAAACGGATTCTTCGCCGTTGTGGTCTACCCAATATTGGCCGCTTAGCACGACTTGCCCGTCATAGGATGAAATAAAGTCATCAATTTGAATTCTCACTTTGAGGCTCTTTTCGTCCGCATCGTACTTCATGTTAGGTGTAGCGTAAATTCCGTGATCTCGCATTAGCGATTTGCCCAGCGATTGATATACGCCATCGTATAAAGGCTCTGCCCAAACGTGTTGAGGCGCAAAGTGCAATTGCGTGTCACTGAGCAAGAAGGCTAGATTTCGTTGCTTGAGATAGTCTGGCAATTTCACACGTGCCATTTCCACTTGCTTGACGCTTTTGCTCAATGGGGCAGTTTTGCTGTGGGTTTGAGGGTCGTGCAAGGTATAGTAATTTAGCAACGTGGGCTTGCTAGAACAGCCCGCCAATACACACACTATCAGCGCAATGTACCATTTACTCATTGTCAAATGCTCCAGGTCGTTTGGCTTTAGGTTCTACACTTACATCACTATTATCAGAGAAAATTAGGCTGTTGGGCGTCTGGTTTAGTTGCAACAGCAAAGGCTGAATGTTGCGCAATGTTTCTTGTAAATCATCCATGGTTTCTTGTATTTCTGCTGGGCTGAGTCCACCTTGAGAGAAATTTTGTAGTACCGCAGATAAATCTTCAAGCACTTGATTTACATTGGTGTTGATAGACTGACCGTCCATGCTTGCTACTAGACTATCAAAGTTTTGACTGGTCTGGGTAACTGAACTGGCGGCTTCACCTAAGGTGTCGATGACGTCGGTGACATCGGCGATTAACACTTCGACTGGTAGTTCGTTAATCTTGTCCAATATTGCTTCGGCTTTTTGCGTGAGCAATGTAAATTCATTCGAGACAACCGGGATCACATCATGCTCGAAAATCGTCGCCACGGGTACGGCTTCAATATCATCGTGGTGCTGTAAATCGACATACAATCCCCCGGTTAAAATATTGCCCATTTTTAAAGTGGCACGTAAATCTCTTGAAATCCAAGCACGCATTCTTTCTCGCACAAATCGCACGCCAGCTTGGTTATCTTGTTGGCCGACTTTTCCGGGGTAGATGTTGATGAGCACCGGAATAGGATAGCCCTCCTCGAGGATATTGCCAGGTACGTCGGAAAGCTGATTGATCGCAATGACTTCGCCGATTTGTAGCCCTCTGTACTCCACTGGTGCCCCTACCGTTAGGCCTCGCACGCTGTCCTCAATAAAGAGCAAAAATTCGACGGACAATTTGAATCTGGCATCGAATGCTGAGGTTTGGTCTTCGAACACTTTAAAGAATGCATTTTCAGTCACTAGTGGGCCCTGCGGGACGCCTTCTGGAATGCCAAATGTGACACCATTAGCCAGCAGTGTTTCCAAACTGCCAGTTTCGACTTTAATCCCACTCGACGCTAAGTGGAACTTCACACCGCTGATATTCCAGAATCGGGTATTTTGAGTAATAAGCTTGTGATAGGGAGCTTCAATAAAGGCTTGATAATAAACCGTGCGCTCTTCGATATTGAAGGTAGCATCTTCAAATTCCCCTACCTTAAACCCTTTGTAAATGATCGGATCACCTGCTTTGTAGGCGAACTCGTCGTCACTATTGAGTTTTAAATGTAATCCTGGCGTACCTGGAGGCGTGACAGGAGGGCGAGATTCCGCGACAAATTCGTAGGTTTCTTCCCCGTTTTTGTCTGGCGACATGGCAATGTAGCTACCAGAAAGTAATGTATTGAGGCCCGATACCTCGGTGAAGCTGACTCTTGGCGATACCAGCCAAAATCGCGTATTTGTGGTCAATAAATCTTCGGCGCTTGCATCCAGCCGCGCGGTAATCGTAACCCCATTTAAATCGGAATTAAGTTCTATCTTTGTGACTTTTCCAATATCGAGATCGCGCACCTTAATGGCTGTTTTATTGGCTTCCAAACCGGCCGCTGAGGTCATTTGAATCGTAATTTCTGGGCCTTGGTTGCTCCATTGGTAATACACCATCCAAGCACCGATTAAAAACGTGATAAAGGGAATAAACCACACTTTTGAAATGCGAGTGGTAGGCTCTATTTTTGCCTGTTCAGACATTTATTGTTCTTCCTGCTTAAGCCAAAGTAATCTTGAGTCAAAGGACATTGCTGCCGCCATAGTGACAAATACGACTGCACAAAATGCCATTGCTGCTGGGCCTGGATAGATGGATATTGTACTGCCAAGTTGAACTAGCGCGACTAAGATTGCAACTACAAAAACGTCAACCATGGACCAACGGCCTATCCATTCAGTAAACCGGTAAAATCTAATGCGTTTTTCAGGGTTATGTAAACGCCGTGTTTGCACCACCAAATTTAGCCAAATCAGTATTAAGAGCTTGGCGATGGGCACTAAAATACTCGCGACAAGGATAACCATGGCGACGGGGTAGGAGCCCGCTTTCCACAATTCAATCACACCGCCCAATATCGTATTGGGCTCGCTATCGCCGAGTAATACGGTTTCCATTATAGGTAAGGTGTTAGCCGGTATGTAAAACAAGACGGCGGTAATCAGCAGTGCCCATGTTTGTTGCATGGTGCGCGAGGCATCACTGGCCGTGACTTGATGGGGAATTGGTAAATCCCCTTCATACAACCAAATTGCGCTTTGAAGCGCGTCGAAATACAGTAAGGTGGCACTCATCGCGAGGGTAAAGGCGATAAAGGCATAAAAGGATAAGCCGAGAGTGATATCGGCAAGCTCCGTAATTTTAATCAGGCTGACCAAGGTACCGACTAAAAATATCTCGGCCATGCTCCAAGGAATCAGTTTCTGTACCCAATAATGCACGCGGATCAAAAGCGCAGAGGGTTGCCCCCATTTCTGCCCCATCATCAATATCGCAATACCCAAAAGTACCAGACCCGGTAAAACAAGCGTGGCTAATGCCGTGACGATTGCCAGTGATACATAGTCATGTTGAATGAGTACGCCTAAACCCGAAGGCAAGTTGATGTCGTGTTTTTGTCCGCTTGCGCTAAAAGTCAGGAAATCAAAAGGAAGCGATAATAACAGCGCAATAAGTGCACTAACTGAGAAGGCGAGGGCATAGTCATTCCCTTTACGACGGTAAGCGGTAAGAAAATTATTACAGCGAGGGCATCTTGCGCGCTGTCGATGTTCGAGCGAGGGAATGTCAACTTGCAGCTCACATTCATGACACACTACCGTAACCATGGGAAGAAATTGTTTTTCCAAGGAGTTTTCTTATTGGGACAAGCATAACCCATGGAAAAGATAAAAAACAGCCGACTTGATCGTCGGCTGTTTTTGTTTAGAAAGTGGCGTTACCTGGTGTGCGAGGGAACGGAATGACATCCCTGACGTTCTGCATGCCAGTGACGTAGGCCACTAAGCGTTCGAAGCCAAGACCAAAACCGGAGTGAGGAACTGTACCGTAGCGACGTAAGTCACGATACCAGTAATAATCTTCTTTGCTTAGGCCCATTTCTTCGAGGCGCGCATCGAACACATCTAGGCGTTCTTCACGTTGTGAACCACCAATGATTTCACCAATACCCGGCGCCAACACATCCATTGCCGCGACCGTTTTCCCATCGTCATTCAAGCGCATGTAAAAGGCTTTAATGTCTTTAGGGTAGTTTTGCATAATGATAGGTGCGCCAACGTGCTCTTCTGCCAAGTAGCGCTCGTGCTCTGATGACAAATCAACTCCCCATTCAACAGGGAACTCGAAGTCCTTACCACTGTTTTTCAGAATTTCGATCGCGTCGGTATAGTCCATACGAACGAAGTCTGCTGAGACAAGTTGTTCTAGACGAGTGATAGCATCTTTATTGATACGCTGTGCGAAAAACGCCATGTCGTCTGCGCGCTCTTCAAGAACGGCTTTACACACGTACTTAAGCATGTCTTCAGACAGTTGTGCAATATCGGTGAGGTCAGCAAAAGCGACCTCTGGTTCAATCATCCAGAATTCCGCTAAGTGACGTGACGTGTTACTGTTTTCAGCTCGGAATGTCGGACCAAATGTGTATATTTTGCTCATGGCAGAGCAGTAGGTCTCACCATTTAATTGGCCAGAAACGGTCAGGTAGGTTTCTTTACCAAAGAAATCTTCAGTGAAATCGACGTCACCTTTGTCTGTCATCGGCAAATTCATCATATCCAAAGTGGATACGCGGAACATCTCACCAGCACCTTCGGTATCGCTCGCAGTTAAAATTGGCGTGCTCACCCAGAAGTAACCACGTTCGTGGAAAAAGCGGTGTAAGGCTTGAGACAAACAGTTGCGCACGCGAGTGACTGCGCCAATAACATTTGTTCTTGGACGTAAATGAGCATGCTCACGAAGGTACTCAATAGAGTGACGTTTGGCTGCCATAGGGTAGGTGTCTGGGTTCTCAACCCATCCGACTACAGTGACTGATGTCGCTTCTAATTCCAGCGCTTGGCCTTTACCCTCTGACGCTTTTACAGTACCTGTCACTTCAAGCGAACAGCCAGCAGTCAGGCGCTGAATTTCTTCATAGCCTTGAAGTGAATTAAGCGCGATGACCTGAACAGGGTCAAAACAGCTACCATCGTGCAGGGCAATAAAAGACAAGCCTGCTTTAGAATCACGGCGGGTTCTTACCCAGCCTTTAACGGTTACTGTTTCGCCAACGGCGTACTTACCACTGAGTACGTCGACAACGGGCGCGTGCGTCATTTTTTATCTCCATAAATCTCTTTATTTAACTCTACGCATCATCGCACAGACAGTTTGAATGTGCATCCCAAAGAACAAGCAAAATTCAATGAAAATGAAAAATTGCCGATAAACTCACTAGTGGGAGGTGTCATGCGCGATTGATGGTATCGATAGCAATGCAGAACGCGATTGCAATCTCACGAAAACCTTTATAACTCGTAGTATACTGATTGGAAAGCCTGATGCCAGCAGTCATTGAGAGAATAGGCCATAAAATGCCAATACCGAATCAAGCGGATAGACGTAAAAAGCCCAGAAGCCAAGATACCTTGTTTCGCCTCGTTGTTGGTCTAAATATCCTTTCTTGGGTAGTTTTGGTCGCGAGCTTGATTGTGTTTCACTTCGCTCGACCCGATTTTATCAGCGGTGTGCAAGCTTATTGGGGAGTGGAAGGTAGGAGTCACTGGTCTCAACAACACGTAGACTCTCTCATCACGCTTTTGCAAGTATGCCTAGTTTCTACTCTTGTAAGCCTAATATTGAGATCGAAACGCAATCGTCGCAAAAACGACGCTTACGGTATCAATTTGTTTATTCTTGCTGGGATTTCTTTAGTGAGTTTAGTCACATTGACACTCAATGTGAGTTGAGCCGAGCGCGAGTCTCGGCTCATGGTTATTATGCGCTGAAAGCGGCTTGCACTAGCATGTAGGTGTATGCGACGTAGGCTGCTGTGAGCGCGCCGCCCTCGAATCTGTTGATACGACCTTGTCGTTTGATGCCAATACAAAAGACGAACAACACCAGTGATAGTACAAGCATGACACCCACATCACGGTATAAGAAATCACTTGTCACTTGCATTGGTTGAATCATGCCAGCAATCCCCACAACGGCTAACGTGTTAAACATGTTAGAGCCAATCACGTTACCCAGCGCCATGTCGTGCTCCCCCTTTTTGACCGCCATAAGTGAAGAAGCAAGCTCGGGTAAAGAGGTACCAATTGCGATAATTGTTAAGCCAATAATGGTATCACTGACGCCATAGAGAGTAGCAATTTCAACCGCCCCCCACACAAGTAGCCTCGAGCTACCAATTAAGAGCGCTAGCCCAACTAATAGCCAAACTACATTCATTTTTAGTGATTCACTTTGGCCATTCAATTCATCGGATACTTCATCTGCAAGCGCATCAGAATCACCGGTAATACCTTGATAAACACTCCAAGAAATCAGAAGTATAAATAGCCCAATGAGTGAAAACGCATCATCCTTGGATAAAGACAAGTCGAATAATTGCCAGGCCGCAAAAAACATGATGCCCAGCATCACGGGGAGTTCCTTACGGATGATTTCCGAACGAACCGCAATCGGACTAATAATAGCGGTGACACCAAGAATTAACGCAATATTGGCAATGTTAGAGCCATAGGCATTACCCAGTGCTAGTCCTGAGTTGCCCTGAGTCGCGGCGATAATTGAAACAATAATTTCTGGCGCAGAAGTACCAAAGCCGATGATCAACATACCGATTAACAGAGGGGACACGCCGAAGTGATTGGCAATGGCGGCTCCGCCACCGACAAATTTTCCTGCACTCCAAAGCAATACGGGTAGGCCGAAGAGTATTGCTAGCGTAGCGAGTAACATAGTGTCTCCTGTTGTTTTTACTGCATTCGTCGAAAAGCCCGACACTATAATCTATTCAGAAGGCTTAGAACACCTAAACTCTACTTTATATAAGCTGAAAGCATGTTAAGACCACACCGCAACACGGGCGTGTTGTGCGCCTAATACATTGATGCACACAAGGCTAAGAGTGCGTGTAGTGGGGAAGGTTCAAAATGCCTATCACTAAAAGATGGGGACACTTTTTAAGTTTTAAAGACGGGGCGCACCCCACACACAAGGGCGCGCCAACCGATCGGGACTCAGTGCACGTATTTAATCGAGCGGGACACTTTTTTCTCAAATGACTTAAGTGCGTTTACCATTTCCTTCAGTTCTTTGGCTGTGCCAGAGAACATCTTAGGTTTTACTAAACTCGTGCCACCTGCAAAGACGGGGTGGCCTTTATTCACTTGATCAAATACCGAAGTCAGTGAAGACAGCTTTTTCCACTCCTTTGCGAGCGACGAAGGAATAGAATGGCGTTTAGCCACAATTCTGTCTCTGATTTGCAACACTTGGCCAATAAGAATCGTATTTTCATTCAACATAGTCATACCTCTACATCTACTGCTATGGTGATAAATCACCGCAATTTCTGTTCGTTACCTGTTCACATTAGCTAACAACATCAGTTTGCGGCGTGTCCTGTTCAATACTTACGTAGCAAAACTGATACCAATTGATGCCAAGTATGAGAAAGTGCGGATGAATATGCTGTGAATAAGAAATGAATTTCGCAAAGCCATATCACCAAAAAATATGTGAGTTGGCTAGCTGGAAAAGGCGTTTCTTTGAGTGGGAACAGGTTTTCGAAGTGACCCACTTCATCTGCACACTTTAATAAACAACAATGCGCTATCAGACGACCTCGCTGTGCCTGCTATTTCTTCTGCGTCGCTTTTGGATAAACCAGTGTGGAAAGAGTACAGCCAGGTTAATTGTTAATGCCAAAAATACACTAAAAACAATATCTTGAGGGTTAATGGGGATGGCGGGCGAAAAGTTTCCCAGTACCTTTTTTAGGGTAGGGAATTGCTGAGGATTACCCATATAAATGGCTTTCTCAAAATAGTGCCCTTCGGCCAACACTGTGAGACCCGATTCCGCAATTTTAAGCGCTTGTAAGGCTTGTCTTTTGTTGCTGACATCTTCTCTCACAATGGTTGAATCATTTTGAGCCAATGCGTCCAACATAGCCTCTGTTGAAGCATACCCATGACGTACCGCAAGCAGGTGATATTCTTCTGCTTGCGATTGTAAAACGTCAATCTGACCACTGATAAATTGCCGATAATGGTCGGCTAAAATAGGAATTTGCAACGCAAATAGCAAAAGTGTTGCAAAAAACAATTTGTCAGCCAGCCGACTTATCATAGGCGTTAATTCCTGTGTTCTGCTTGAGTAATTGCAAAGAACATTGCATCCGTTAGTACAGTGAGCTCTTCTTTTGATATTACATAGGGTGGCATAACATAAACGAGTTTGCCAAATGGCCGCACCCAAGCGCCTCGAGATATCATATCTTTTTGCAGACTAGCGACATCAACAGGCTGACGCATTTCCACTACGCCAATTGCGCCCAACACTCGCACATCTGCAACGCTTTCGAGATGTTTGAATTTTTCTAGCTCAATGTTGAGCTGTCTTTCGATGTTGGGTACTTGTTGTTGCCAGAGGTTTTCACTTATCAGCGATAAGCTCGCACCGGCAACGGCACATGCCAACGGGTTACCCATATAAGTTGGGCCGTGCATAAATACCCCCGGACTACCTTGGCAAACACCTTGGGCTACGTCTTCGGTACACAGGGTTGCCGCTAGTGTCATATAACCGCCCGTGATTGCTTTGCCTAAACACATGATGTCAGGTGTAATATCGGCATGGTCGCATCCGAATAGCTTACCTGTGCGACCAAAGCCGGTCGCAATTTCATCACAAATCAGTAATACGTCATATTCATCGCAAAGTTGTCGGCAACGTTTTAAATATTCAGGGTGGTACATCCGCATACCGCCTGCACCCTGAACAATGGGCTCAAGAATCAATGCCGCAATGTCATTGCGTTGCTGTTGCAATAACTCTTCGATTGGCAAAATATCGTCTTCGCTAAACGTATTGCCATATCGGGTTTGTGGCGCTGGTGCGAATACTTGGCGTTGCAATGTATTAGAAAACAGGCTGTGCATGCCGTTAATGGGATCACATACCGACATGGCCCCAAACGTATCACCGTGATATCCATTGCGTGGCGAGAGAATTTTGAATTTTTCTGGTCGGCCTTGGCACGCCCAATACTGTAAGGCCATTTTCAACGCCACTTCTACTGAAACCGAGCCAGAATCCGCGAGGAATACTCTCGACATGCCGGACGGTGCCATACCTAATAGTTGGCGGCATAGGTTTACAGCAGGCTCATGAGTTAAACCGCCAAACATCACGTGAGAAAATTTATCGACTTGCTCATGAGCGGCGGCATTCAGTACAGGATGATTGTAACCGTGAATGGCGGCCCACCAACTGGACATACCATCGACCACAGTTTCGCCACTGGCCAGTGTTAATTTTACGCCTTGAGCCCCAGTCACTTCGTAACATGGAAGGGGATTGATGGACGACGTATAAGGGTGCCAAATGTGCTGTTTGTCAAAATCTATATTGTTCAAAATTTAACCGTTAGTAAATGTTTGCAAGTGGTCAGGGTTGACAACTTTGGTGCTCCGCATAGACTAAGCCAGCATTTATTATTAGTAAAGGACCGAGTATGTCGGCAGAAATCCTCTCTTCCCTGTCTTTAGGTAGTGTTCGACACGATTGGACAAACGAGCAGGTACAGGCGCTTTTTAATCTACCTTTCAATGACTTAATGTTTGAAGCGCAAAAAGTGCATCGCGCCAATTTTGATCCAAACGAAGTGCAAGTTAGCACGCTATTGTCGATTAAAACGGGCGCATGCCCAGAAGACTGTAAGTATTGTCCGCAAAGTGCACGATACGATACAGGCTTAGAAAAAGAGCGTTTGTTAGAAATTGAAAAAGTGATTCAGCGTGCACGGGAAGCCAAAGCTGCTGGTTCAACCCGTTTCTGCATGGGCGCAGCATGGCGCAACCCGAAAGATAGGGACATGCCTTACGTGGTCAATATGGTACAAGAGGTGAAAAAACTCGGCCTAGAAACTTGTATGACATTGGGTATGTTGAGCCGCGACCAAGCGTTGGCGTTAAAGCAAGCCGGCCTTGACTATTACAACCACAACTTGGATACCTCACCAGAATACTATGGCGATATTATTACGACGCGGACGTACCAAGACCGTCTCGATACACTTGAAAATGTTCGCTCTGCGGGCATGAATGTTTGTTCCGGTGGTATCGTCGGTATGGGAGAAACTGCAGGCGACAGAGCTGGCTTATTGATTCAATTGGCCAATTTACCTGAGCAGCCACAAAGCGTTCCAATCAATATGTTGGTGAAAGTAGAAGGCACCCCGCTGGATAAGTTAGATGATCTAGAGCCTTTTGAGTTTGTGCGGACTATTGCTGTGGCGCGTATTATGATGCCGCAATCTCACGTGCGTCTATCAGCCGGACGAGAAGCGATGAATGAACAAATGCAAGCCATGTGTTTTATGGCGGGTGCTAATTCGATTTTCTACGGCTGTAAATTGTTGACGACGTCTAACCCAGATACCCATGAAGATGTCATGTTGTTCAGAAAGCTTGGCATTAACACAGAGAAGGGCCGAGATTACTCTGACGAAGCTCATGAACAAGCGCTTCAAGAAGAGATTGAGGCAAATACTCAGCCCGCGCCATTGTTTTATGATGCGACTGCTAAGTCAGGCAAAGCCGAGCATGCAGAGGCGTAATGGCCTTTGAACGAATCGCCGCGGCGTTAAATGAGCGTCAAGAGCAAGAGTACTTGCGTCGCCGCCAAACAGTTGAACAAGACCATCAGGGGATTATCACCCTTGATGGCCAGCACTATTTGAATTTTGCTTCAAACGATTACTTGGGCATGCGACAGGACCAACAAGTCTTGCAAGCTTGGGTAGAAGGGTTGGCTGCGTTTGGCGGTGGAAGCGGAGCCTCTCCATTAGTTACTGGCCATAGCCTTGCCCATCAGCGGTTAGAAGACTATCTAGCGACCGGGTTGAATCGTGAAGCCGCCATTCTGTTTAACTCTGGTTTTGCCGCGAATCAAGCATTGTGTCACGCCTTGTTCAGTGAACCGGGGAATGTGTTGTGTGACAAATTCATGCATGCATCATTTCTCGAAGGCGCGATGACGTCAAAAGCCCGATTACGTCGCTTCCATCACAATGATTTAGGCCATTTAACTCAGTTGCTCTCAAAACACCGAGAGGACGACACCTTAGTCGCGACCGAATCCGTTTTCAGCATGGATGGGGATTGTTCGCCATTGCAGGATATCGCAAACCGTTGCCGGCAATCACAGTCTTGGTTGATGGTTGATGAAGCACACGCTATGGGGGTGTCGGGTGAGACAGGATTAGGGCTCGTCGAACAAATGAGCTTAACTCAGCAAGACGTAGCAATTGTGATGGGGACCTTTGGCAAAGCAGTAGGCACAGCCGGGGCCTTTATTGCGGGTAGCCGAGAATTGATTGATTATCTGGTTAACTTTGCTCGTCATTATGTCTACTCCACAGCGCTACCTCCTGCTCAAGCCCACGCGACCTTAGTCTCGCTTCAACTGATTGCACAAGGTCAAATGCGCTCAGTATTAGAAGAGAACATCGAATTCTTTAAACGGGAAGCTGCTATAAAAGGTTTCACCTTGTCACCTTCGGATTCGGCGATTCAACCACTGATTATTGGCGACCCCGCAGGCGCATTGGCATTTTCCGAAGCGTTAAAAAAACGGGGTGTTTGGGTACCAGCGATTCGTTACCCAACGGTGCCACGCCATACCGATAGGTTGCGAATCACGTTATCAAGCATTCATAGCAAAACAGATATTCAGGCATTAGTAGATGCATTATGTCTCGCTAGAGATGAGGTATTAGCACAGTGAAATCAATGACAGCGGCGCTAGACCCACAGCAACAACCTTCGGTAACCAAGCGTTTAGCTAAATCTTTTAGTCGTGCAGCCCAACAGTACAACGAGATCGCCACAGTGCAGTCGCGTATCGCTGAATATGCCTTATCCCTGGTGCCCAACGAGCCTGTGGCCAATATCTTGGATATCGGCTGTGGCACAGGGCGTCATACGGCACAGCTTGCACGTTTTGGCGAGCATATTACTGGGCTAGACATTGCACCGACGATGCTGGAACTCGCAGCTAAGCACTATCCTAAGCTTGCGTTTCGATATGGCAACGCGGAACAATTGCCATTTGAATCGCTTACTCAACAATTGTGCTTTTCCTCCATGGCGTTGCAGTGGTGTGAATCGCCGGCCATCGCCCTCAATGAGATGTATCGGGTGCTACAGCCTGGCGGCATCGCTGTGATAAGCGTGATGGTTGAACCGTCATTTCGAAAGCTTGATCACGCCCAACAAGAGCTTGGTTTGCAACCCACTAGAAACCGTTTCAATACCCATATGGAATGGTTAAATTGGGCCCGTAAGGCGGGTTTCGAATGTTTGTTTAATCAGCAAAAAGTCTATTTAGACGCCCATGACAACGCGCTTTCGCTATTGCGCTCAATTTCTCATGTTGGCGCTAGTGTTCAGACGTCTACTACGGCGACTTCTCGATTGCAGCGAAAACATCTCGGTGCATTGGAACATATCTTACGCGCGCAATCGTCACAAAATTTGTTAGAAATTGATTACCAAGTCAGTCATTTCGTACTAAAGAAAACAGAGAATGTGTAAGTGAAAAACTATTTCGTAACAGGCACAGACACCGAAGTAGGTAAAACCTACGTCACTTGCCAAATGATCGCCGCGCTGCAACAAAATGGTTATCGTGCAGTGGGTTATAAACCCGTCTCCGCGGGGTGTGATTTCATTGACGGACAATGGTTAAATGAAGATGGCGTTGCATTGCACAAAGCAACAAATTTAGACCTGCGTATTGAACAAGTTAATCCCATCGTGTTTAAAGACCCTATTGCTCCACATATTGCGTCCTCCAACGAGTCGCGACCCATCACAGTGGAAGACATGGTATCTGGCTGGCATGAACTGGCGCGCTATACTCCTGAAGTCATGTTTACCGAGGGCGCTGGTGGTTGGAAGCTGCCACTCGGCGGCGGTCACTTCATGCCTGAATTGGCGCAGGAGCTGAATCAAGAGGTAATTATTGTTGTAGGTATGAGGCTGGGGTGCCTCAATCATGCCTTGTTAACAGCGCAAGCGATTTTGGCAGATGGTTTGAGTATTAAAGGTTGGATTGCAAATCGTGTCACTGAGTCTATGACCGAATACGAAGCAAACTTGACGACCCTTGATGAACTCATGCCTGCGCCACGTTTAGCTGAAATTCAATATCAGCAACCATTGACGATGGAGCAGGCAGCAAGCTTAAGCCAAGTACTCGTTTAATACGGCTTGATTTTGCATAGGGCGTTTTTCTGAACCAATAAATACATAGCCGGTCTTGTTGCCTATGTAGGTTAGTGAGCCTTTACTCATTTTTATGGCTGTTCCCTCGGGGATGGCAATGATGGGCGTGCCGGGGTTAAGTCGACTGAACTCTGCCAGTCTGTCGTCCCTTGTTTCGCCATTATGGCCCGGTGGATGGTAGTCGGTGTAATGAGGGTTTAGCTGGCACGTGACGAAACCGAGTGCGTCAAACGATGGAGGCTCGATAATAGGCATGTCATTGGTGGTTTTGATACTTGCGCCACAAATGTTTGAGCCCGCACTCCAACCAATATAAGGCATACCATTTGAAACCTTACTACGGACAAGCTCTATCAACTCTTCTTTGTACAGTGTGGCTAGCAAATTAAAGGTGTTACCTCCGCCAACCAGTACGGCTTTCGCTTGTTGAATTGCTTGCTTAGCGTCGTCAAACTGGTGAATCCCTTTGATTGCTAGTTCTGGCAGTGCTTCCTGCACTTTTTGGGTGTACTCATCCCAGCCGATCGTCACGCCAGCATACGGAATAAATACGACCTCGCTTAGTTGATTTAAGTGTGCAAGAATAAGCGGCTTGGCATGGTCTAGGTAATCTTCATCGCCTGCTCTCGAGCTGCTTAGCATCAGAATATGTGCTGTCATAGAATCTCCTACTTTGGGGGCGATATGATACGTTATCGTGCCACCAAATTCATGTTTAGAATGTTAATTATATTGAAAATGGGACTCGTAATTTCATGACTTCATCAGTGCCCTCTGTGCTATTCGTTTGTTTGGGAAATATCTGTCGCTCACCAACGGCTGAGGCCGTATTTAGGCACAAGGCTAAAGAGATGGGGTTGAAGCTGAATATTGATTCGGCTGGCACCCATGGTTATCACATTGGCAAAGCTCCTGATAAGCGCTCTCAAGCCGCTGGTGAAGCCAGAGGTTACAGTTTTAAAGGTCTACACTGTCGCCGAGTAGAAAAAGACGATTTTGAAAAGTTTGACTATATCCTTGCGATGGATAGCGAAAACTACCAAAACTTGATCAAAATGTCTGAGCCTCAATATCAAGACCGGATTCATATGATGCTGTCATTTGGCAATTCTGATTTTGAAGAAGTGCCCGATCCATACTATGGCGGTCGAAAAGGCTTTGAATTGGTGCTGGATTTAATAGAGGATGCCTCGGACGGGCTGATCAATAAACTAAAATAGTCCAATTTTTGCAATATTAAACATATAAAATAATCAAATTGATGATGATTTTCCTATTTGCCCACTAGTTAACCGCGCCTATTGTGGTAAGCTTGCTGGCCGAAAAAACAACCGTAAATCGTATTAAAAGGAGCAACAGTGTCAAATTGGCAACCTGATAGTTGGAGAAGCAAACCTATTCTTCAACAGCCGACTTATGAAGACCAAGCACAGTTAAAAGAGGTAGAGTCTACGCTTAGTTCTTATCCTCCACTCGTGTTTGCTGAAGAAACGCGTGAGCTACGCCGTCAGTTAGGTCAAGTGAGTTTGGGTAAGGGCTTTTTACTTCAGGGAGGCGATTGTGCCGAATCCTTTAGTGAATTTAACGCGCCAAAAATTCGTGACACCTTTAAAGTGCTTCTACAGATGGCGATTGTACTGACTTATTCTGGCAAAGTACCTGTAACTAAAGTTGCGCGTATGGCTGGTCAGTATGCCAAGCCGCGTTCCGCGGATTTAGAAACCATTAACGGTGTTAGCTTACCCAGTTACCGCGGTGACATTATTAATAGTTTCGAGTTTACGCCTGAAGCGCGTAGACCTGATCCCAACAGAATGTTGGATGCGTATCACAGAAGTTCAGCAACACTTAACTTGCTTCGCGCGTTCGCCCAAGGTGGTTTGGCTGATCTTCACCAAGTGAACCGATGGAACATGGGTTTCTTGGAAAACAATCCACTGAAAGACAAGTATCAAGATTTAGCAAATCGCATTCAAGAAACCCTAGAATTTATGGATGTGATTGGCATCAACGCACAAAACACGCCGTCGCTACACGAGACAATGCTATTCACGTCTCATGAAGCCCTATTGCTCAACTACGAGCAAGCGTTAACACGCATCGATACGCTAACGGGTAAACCGTACAATTGTTCTGCGCACATGGTGTGGATTGGTGAGAGAACTCGCCAACTCGATCACGCTCATGTTGAATTCTTCCGCGGTATCTTGAACCCTGTAGGTGTGAAAGTCGGCCCTACGATGGACGAAGATGAGTTAATTCGATTGATTGACGCGGTTAACCCAGAGAATGACCCAGGTCGATTAACCTTGATCACGCGTATGGGGGCAGACAATTTAGAAGCGAACTTGCCACGTTTACTTCGCCGAGTAAAAGCGGAAGGACGTCATGTTGTTTGGAGTTCAGACCCAATGCATGGCAACACGTTTAAAGCGTCGAGTGGATACAAGACCCGTGACTTTGACGCCATTTTGCGAGAAATTCAGCAGTTCTTTGCGGCACACAAGGCCGAAGGAACACACGCCGGCGGTATTCATTTGGAAATGACAGGGCAACACGTGACTGAGTGCACTGGTGGTGCATATAAGATCGGAGATAACGATCTTGCTGAAGCTTATCAAACTCAGTGTGATCCGAGACTGAATGCCGACCAAGTATTGGAAATGGCTTTCTTGGTCGCTGATTACCTCAAGTCTGCATAATATTGCCTGTGCTGGTAGTCACCGCTGCCAGCACTTGCGTCCTCTCTTCCTCGGTGAGAATACCCGTTAAAATCGTTCTTCGACGCAGTTTTAACATTGTTGGAGAGTCATCTAATAGTGCTTCCATAAAGGCCTCTGGGTCGGATTTTAGTGCCAATACACACTCCCAGTTTAAATAGGCTCCGTGGCGTAACATTCCTGCTTCGTATCGGCTTTTTAGTGTATTTTCTACTTTCGCAAACAGATCTGGCTGGGCTATCAGCTTTTGCGCCATTCTCTTATGCAATGCCGCGATAACAATATCATTCGGTGAAGGTTTAAATGGGGCTCTTTGTCGTCTCATATTACTACTGTTACTGAGGCTGATAGGGATGTGTATTGTTACTGCCAGTTTAGGAAAACTGACCACTAAAACTGTGGTTAAATGTAGCATTGGTTTGTGCTTATTCACTAATGTTTAGTGGTTTTAGTTAATTAGGTTTTTGGTAAAGTATTGATTTATAAGTACTACACTTCTGGCTTAATAGTTGCTAAATCAGTGTTTTGTGAGTGTTAAGTCGCCGTCGGAGTAGCAGCGTGACCAACCGTATTTGCTTTCATCACGATGAGGAATGTCGGTCCTTATCTGTAATACCTAGCCAGCATTCAATCATTCGAGCGGTAAACCTCGTGTATTACGAACCTGGTGTAGATATGCCTATGCATGATCACGGTGTGGGGCAATTCTCGACCATGCTGTCTGGCTTATCTCAAGAGTGCAACCTGAGTGGAGATATCGACTTGCCTTTAGGCATTGTGGCTTATAAGCCTATTAATTATCGGCACAGTAATAAAATTGGGCCCGAAGGTGCGATTTTCCTGTCAATCGATATTCGCGCAGACCACCCTGATTTTCTGTATGAATACGGCCGATTAGATTGGGCGACAAGCGATGTTAAAGCAGCCAAAGCACTATGGCGATGTTTGCTGGTATCAGTATTGAGCGAGCAGGCAGCGTCCATCGATTTTGAAGAGCAAGTGTTGAGTTTACTCAACCAATTTTTGACAAAGCCCCGGCAATTAAAGACATTACCCCACTGGCTCAAGCTTGCACAACAAGCGGTGGTAGAAACATCTTGGTCGATCAGTGATGTGGCTAGTGAGGTGGGTGTGCATCGAGTTCATCTTTGTCGCGCTTTCCAAAGCCAATTTGGATTGTCGGTTTCTCAATTCCGTCAACGGCACAAATTGCAAACGTCACTGTTTAGTATGTTCAGCCAAAAACAAGATATCGCCAGCGCGAGTCTGCAGTCAGGGTTTGCCGATCAAAGCCATTTTACTCGCACGTTAAAGCAGCACTTTGGTATTACTCCAATGAAACTTCTACGAGTATTTTCAACAAATTAGAGCGCATTGGTTATGGTGGATGTTACATCTGTTCAATACAAGGCCTTTGCGAAAAGTGAGAATGGTGCATGAACAACGATAAATGGATATTTACCCATGCGATACCAATTACTTTTTTGCAGTTTTTTCTTCTTTTGCCTGACGGCCACTGCTGAAACCGCCATGATCAACAGGCAATTTCTTGAGGCTGAGATTCAAGATGTTAAACAAGCTGCGGCACTGTCTTCTGGAACGGCCATTGCGGTTGTAAAAGAGGATAAAATTATTTTTGAGGCATACCTTGGTTTTCAACATATTGAAAATCAAATTCCTGTCGATGCCCAAACGCAATTTTACATTGCTTCAGTGACTAAGCCTTTCACCGCCCTGAATGCATTGCTCGACAGTCATAAACGGGCAATGTCGTTGCAGACCAATGTAAGCGATATGTTCCCTGATTTTTCGCTATCGAACCGAGAACAGGTGACCATTGCAGAGTTATTGACCCATCGATCATCGATAAACAACTTACCCTTGGTATTGGCGACTGCCTACAGCGGGGTACACTCGCCAGATTCCTTAACACGGCTTGTTAATCAATTCTCATCGGCCTCGTCTGAGCCGGTCGGGCAGTTCAAATACACTAACGTAGGCTACAACATATACGGTATTTACGCTGACAGAGTATTTAATCAATCATGGCAATCGCGATTGCAGAGTCAGGTGTTTGCGCCTGCTGCTATGCAGCTTACGTCGGCTTATCGTTCCGGATTGGATGAAGATGGTCACATTGCTTTGCCGTATTCATTGCTGTCGGATGAAAGAGCAACTGCACTGTATTTAGAAAAGTCAGATGCGACTATGCACAGTGCTGGTGGGATATTCTCAACCGCTAGCGATTTAGGGCGATTTTTAATCGCGCAGCTTAACAGCGGCGTTATTGATGGCAAAGCTGTTTTCCCGCCTTCAGTGATAGCTCGGTCTCAACAGCAACAAGCAGAAACTAACCATCGCTACCAAGATTTCGAGAGAGATGGCTACGCTTGGGGCTGGTATACCGGGGACTACAAAGGCAATGCGATGCTTCATCATTTTGGTGGTTTTGCCGGAGCTCATGCTCACCTGTCTTTTATGCCATCAAAGCGTATTGGCATTGTCGTACTCAATAACGAAGACTTTTTGAGCACCAGATTAACTAGCATTATTGCAGATTATTTGTATGGCGCGTTGTTGGCAGAAGAGGGGATAGAAACTAAGATTGCCGAACGTATCGAAGGCCTCAAAACTAAGTTAGCGGGTTTGGATGAGATGTTGGCGAAAGAACAAAATAAATTGTTGTCACGGGAATGGATATTGACTCTGGATGCTGGCGAATATGAAGGGGTTTACACTCATTCGCTACTCGGTGATATAGAAATTAGGCGCAACAACAAAAAGACGTTCGACGTCACATGGGGAGCGATGAAGTCCGATTCTCTTGGCATGAACGAGGCCAATAAAATTAGAGTCGAGCTAGAACCGAACAACGGGACTGTTATCACTTTTAATGTTGAACACGCTGTGGTGTCACTGACTTACGCAGGCATTGAATTTACCAAAATGCGGTGACCGATATCACTCTCAAACTCAATAAGGGAGTTAGTCAAGGTGACTATTGGCAATAGCGAAGTAATGTGTGACTAATTCGTAAAAACGCGCGACATGAGGCGGTTTATTAGTCTGGTACCGATGCAGTAGGTAGAAATGCCAATGTCTTCCTCGGTAATCGGGGAGAACATGCTCCAGTAGACCTTTTCGCAGTGCTTGATGGGCGATAAACTCTGGGATAAGCGCGACACCCATTCCCGCTATTGCCATATCGACCAAGGTGTTGACACTATTGGTGAATCGTTGGTGCTCAAGGTGGATACTAGTGTCTACTTGGGTCGTAAGGTGATGCAATTGAATTCGTTCTTTTTGCCAGGGGGTAGCGATAAAAGACAGTGAATCAATATCTTCCAGTTTGTGTATATCGCCTGATTGCTTGAGGTAGTTAGGCGAACAACAAAAAATATCTCTCACTTTCCCTATCGACAGTGCTTTGTATTCACTGTCTTTTAGGTCTCCCCCAAATATCGCCACGTCCAAGTTGTGTTCGATAAGATCCTGCCAGCGTCCGGTGACGTTCAATTCAGGACGTAACAACGGGTATTCGATGCAGAGTTGCTGAAGTGCGGGAACGATAATACTTCGCTCAAAAAAAGGTGGAACAGCAAGACGAAAAGGACCACTTGGTTGCTCTCTTTGAGATTGAATGTCATCGATGACATTCACGATCTGTGCGGAAATTAAGCCACTTTTTTCCAGCAGCAATTGCCCGGTATGGGTGAGTGTAATGCCTCGGCTATTTCTCGCAATCAGCTGCGTTTCCAGCGTGTCTTCTAATCGCTTTATTTGTTGGCTAACAGCTGATTTACTCAAGTTGAGTTTTTTACCTGCGAGAGTAAATGAGCCCAACTTTGCCACTTCGGCGAAGATAAGCAGTAAAGGTGCAATCTTAATTGTGTTCATATTTTTAAACGATGGGTTTAAAAGGTCTCTATTGTTCAAATATCTAATCACTTATACGCTGTGTCAAGATTAACAAGAGGAGATTAAAAATGAATGGTTATGTCATCGTAACATCTACAGTACTCGATACGGATAAACTCAAGCAGTATGGTCAAGCTGCTGGCGCAACGGTAAAAGCTTATGGGGGAGTTTTTATTGCTAAGAGCCCCGTCGAGAATTTAGCAGGGCAAAGTTTGCACACTAATTGCGCCGTAATTCAGTTCGCCGATATTGCAACGGCAAAAGCATGGTATTTTTCGGACGAGTATCAAAGGTTGATTCCGTTACGGGATCAAGCAATGAACTGTGATTTTAACCTAGTTGAAGGGCACTAATCGACGAGCAATCATTTCGGAAGGCCGAGGCTTTCCTCAATTATTCGGCGAACTTAATGTTATTTTTTCCCATTGCTTTAGCGCGGTACATCGCGGCATCGGCTTGCTTCAAAAGGGAGTCTAAATCGTCACCATCCCTTGGGTAACAGGCTACGCCAATACTACAGCCTAGCTGGCACATAAGGGCATCGGCTTTAAACGTGTCGCGAATACTATCAATGATACGCTGGCCCATAGAGATGGCGTGTTGTTCTATGGGATGGCGGCAACTGAGTACCAATACGAATTCGTCACCGCCAATTCGCGCTAATAAATCACAGTCGTTTGCAGTGTTGTTGATGCACTCCGATACGCGTTTTAGGAGCTTATCGCCAGCGATATGTCCTCGGGTATCATTAATACATTTGAAGTTGTCTAAATCGATATAAAGTAACGCTAGGTGCTCATCGGTACGCTTGGTGCGCTTCATCACACTGTTGAACACTTCAGTAAACAGTCGACGATTGGCTAGGCCAGTGAGTTCGTCGTAGTTTGCCATTTCTCGAATCAACGCTTGATAGTTTTTAATATCAGTGATGTCCTTACTAATACCAACCAAGCCGATAATTTCCCCTTGATCGGATCTCACGGGGTGCTTACTTGATGTTACCCAGCGTAAGTTACCTTGCTCATCGTAATAGGGCTCCTCATGAGCAATCAACGGTTGACCTTTTTCCATAACAGGCCGTTCAAATTCAAAATAGCGTTTGGCGTGTTCTTCGGGAAAAATATCGAAGTCGGTTTTACCAATGAGTTCGCGCCAATCTTCACGCCCAGTGAGCCGAGCAAAAGCGCTACTTGTGCTAGTGAATCGATGTTGAGTGTCTTTTATATAAATGAAATCACTGGTATTTTCGAGTAATGCTAAAAAATCTCGACTCAGCCACGATGGTTCGACATCGACAACGGCTTGTAGGGGTAACTCTTCCATAGTCATAAAGCTCTGGGCGCACTGATATTTTAAAAACGAACGACTGCGGTGCGATGCTCTTTGATGTATGAGTTTTATTTGGTTTCAGTCTTGTCGAGCACGGCACTTACTTGTAGGCACCGCCATGTGTTGTTTAAACAAGTGATAAAATGCGGCGCCTTTTGAAGTATAGTGCATAACGAAGAGGCTGCATCTCAATTAAGTAGAAAAGGTCAACGCCATCATGGCAATGTCGTTAGTTTTACTCTTGGCTTTTAGGCTTGATATAGGTAGTGAGCAAAGACAGTAAACCGTCTTTATCTACTGGCTTGGCTACTATGTCATTAAACCCTTCTGCCCAATAGCGTGCCTGTTCATCAGGCAGGACATTTGCTGTCACCGCGATCACGATTTGTTCGGGCTTCTTTCTTCGAATTTCCCTGAGTGATTGAATGCCGTCCATTTCGGGCATCTGAATGTCCATTAAAACCACATCAAAATTGAGTGATGTAGCGGCTTTTAGCGCTTCTTTTCCATTGACGGCAAATGCTAATTTCGCATGGGTCGATTTGATCATTTCGCCAATCATGATGCGGTTTATTTCGTTATCTTCTGCTATCAGTATTCTCGCGCCTGCTAAGTCGTACTGAGTTGTGGCTGTTGTTGCTTCTAGGTTTGGTTTTTCGCCAGTCATCATAGGGATTTCACAAACTAATGTCGTTCCGATTTTAGGCTCACTTTTTATACTGAGTTTTCCATGCATCAGTTCAACCAATGCGTTGGCCACAGACATGCCCAATCCTGCAACGCCGTATTTTCTTGTCTTACTGTCATCCGCTTGGACGAAGCTGTCAAACAGCTTAGACACTTGCTCCTCATTCATGCCTATGCCCGAGTCCGTAATGTTGAACAGGATTGCGCTATTATCTTGGGTTGATTGAACCTCAAACACAACAGAACCGTGCTCGGTAAATTTTACAGCGTTAGAGAGAAAACTGCCTAATACTTGCTTAAGGCGAATGGGGTCGCCAACCCAATAATTCTGACTTAAATCTCGCTTTGTTGTGAACTCAATGTTCTTGCTCTTCGCACATGATGCGTGTTTAGCGGAAACATAATCAATGAGGTCCGCCAAATTAAAATTCGTGTTTTCAATTTTGAGATGCCCAGAAGTGAGTTCCGAAAAATCCAAAATATCATTGATGACTACCAATAAAGAAGAGGCTGACTGCAATGCCTTTTCCAATACGATTGTTCCTCTAGGCGTTTGATTTTCCTCCTTCAATACTTGTAACGCACCGTATATGCCATTCATCGGCGTTCGGACTTCGTGATTGATATTGGCAATAAAACGACTTTTTGCTTCCGTGCTTTTTGTTGCTTCCTCACGGGCTTTTTCGACAATATGTAAATGCCGGGTAATACGACGCGCCATGCGTCTAAAAGTAGAGACAACCTTATCTATTTCATTATTAGTATTTTTAAAATCTAAATCCGCTAAGTTTTGATCTTTACCAAATTGATCTGCGCGATTCGCTAATTCGAGTAAGGGATCTGTGACCTTGCGTTTGATGTAAACAAAGCTGATAGATATCAGAATCAGTATAGAGAATATGTTGAAGTATATGACATACACCAACCACTGTTTGCTCGATCCTAGGGCTGCTTTTCGCTCTTTTAAAAGCACGAATTCTTCGTCTTTGATTGCTCCTAATGCTGCCGATATCTCTTCCATCAAGCGCTTGCCCAAATTACTCTTGACGACAGCCAAAGCCTCTTGGTGCTGTTGCGCTTTTTCCAACGCGATGGTCTGGGCAAGTTCCTGTAGCTTCGCAGCGATATTGACCTCCAGAGTATCTATTTTAGGTTGTTGCTGTGGATTATTTTGCGTCTTGGCCCTTAATTGCTGGAGTTGTTCTTGGATTGCCGCGACGCCTTGTTGATAGGGTACTAGGTATGTTGCATTGCCGGTCAGTAGAAAACCCCGCTGACCGGTTTCTGCCATTTTAAGTGAGACAGAAATATCTTGAGTCAAGTCAATGATATCGTGTGTATGAGTGACCCAATATTGCCAATCATTGGTGCGATTTTGACTCGAAAAAATGAGGTATATGTTGATGAGAAGCACACCAATAAAGGCACCATAAAAATAACGTAATGCTCGATTGATACTCAGTTTGAAACGGGCTTTGGCCATTAAAATTCACTTATTTACGTCGAGACAACTTCATATGTCCAAAGTTATATATAGTTGAAGACGCTAATAAATGAAGTGTTTTTGATTATTTTTCGACTAAAGGACATATTAGCCGAAACATTGGGGGTCTACTTGCCGTCGTCATCAATTAAAGGTTTAAGCATAGCTTCCAAACCATTGAGCTTTATCTCATACATCAGCGCCAAATATTCGCCTAATTGGCCCTTGGGAAAGCCTTTTTGGTAGAACCAAACTAAGTAAGGCTCTGGCAGGTGAATGAGTTTGCGACCTGCGTATTTGCCAAACGGCATAACAAAGTTGACTACGGTTTTAAGTTGATTGGAGTCCATCATCAAATATTGTGCTCCGATTGCGCTTGCCACAGCGCCGCGTACGCACCATTTTTTTCGAGTAATTGTTGATGGTTGCCCTGTTCAATGATCTTTCCTGCTTCCATTACAATAATGTTGTCGGCATCAACGATGGTAGATAGCCGGTGAGCAATAACCAAGCTTGTGTGGCCTTTGGCCACTTCTTTTAACGCCTCCGTGATTGCTTGCTCGGCTTTGCTGTCTAACGAGCTAGTGGCTTCATCAAAAACCATTATGGGTACGTTTTTCAGTAAGGCCCGAGCAATAGCGACTCGTTGTTTCTCTCCGCCCGAAAGTTTTAGGCCGCGTTCGCCAACTTGTGTGTCCATGCCGTCGGGCAAAGATTGAATAAAGGTATCTAGGTGGGCGTGTTGAATTGCCAAGGCGATGTCTTGTTCACTGGCATCAGGGCGACCATAGCGAATATTCTCGGCCAATGTATCGTTAAACAGGACTGTGTCCTGAGGTACGATCCCAATTTGACTGCGCAGGGAATGTTGCGAGACACCCTGTATCGACTGCCCATCAATACGAATCGCTCCTTTTTGAATATCGTAGAACCTGAATAGGAGTTTTACCAATGTTGATTTTCCCGCGCCACTCGCGCCAACTACCGCCACTTTCTGACCTGCGGGAATGGAAAAAGACACCTTGTCGAGAATAGGGCGGGCGGGATCGTAGTAAAAACTCACGTTGTCGAATTCTATGTTGCCCTGAGTTACTGTCAGTGTTGCAGCGTCAGGGCTGTCACTGACTTTCGGGACTCGACTCAAAAGGTCGAAGAGGTTTTCGATGTTGGCCAGTGAACCACGGATTTCTCGATATACAAACCCAAGAAAGTTCAGTGGCATAAATATCTGCATGGTAAACGCATTGATGAGAACAAAGTCACCAATAGTCATATTGCCGTTAGCCACCTCATAGGCGGCAAGCCCCATCATGGATGTCATCGCTGTGGCTATGATGAATGCCTGTCCGCCGTTCAGGGCGAACAAAGACAGCCGATTTTTTCGTCTAGCGTGTTCCCACTCTGCCAGATTGGCATCATAGCGCTGGGCTTCAAATTGTTCGTTATTAAAATATTTTACCGTCTCAAAATTAATGAGACTGTCGATGGCCTTGGTGTTAGTGAGTGAATCGGCCTTGTTGACCTCCTGTACGTAACGCGTTCGCCAATCTGTAGCCTTCATCGAAAACGAGATGTAAATCACGACTGACGCCAATATGATAGTGGCAAAACTCAATCCGTATTGGCTTAGCAGCAGGCCAACCACGACAACAATTTCGAACAGGGTTGGTCCGATATTGAATACCATAAATCGCATCAAAAAACTGATGCCACTGGTACCCCGTTCGATATCTCTCGACAGGCCTCCAGTTTGGCGCTGAAGGTGAAAAGCCAAATCTAAACTGTGTAGATGACGAAAAACGTCAAGGCCCAGTCTGCGCATAGCGCGCTCTGTGACTCGGCCAAATAGGGTATCTCTGACTTCACCCAAAATGACATTGAAAAGACGCAACGCACCATACGCAATGACCAATGCCGCTGGCGCGGCGAGCAGGCCAGTTAAGCTACCTTCGCCGTTGAGCGTATCAACGGTGTGCTTGAGAACGAATGGTAAACCGATACTGGCGAACTTGGCCGCAACCAAACAAAGAATGGCCAACGCAACTCTGGACTTGAATTCTAGGAGATATGGCCATAGTTTCTTTACTACTTGCCAGCGAATTGGAGTATCTGGTGAGACTGGAAAACGTGTTGAGCGCATTCACTTCCTCAATGTTTGGTGATGTCTGTTCAAATGTGCCATTTTGCATAAGATGGTTCGAATGGATATGCAAAAACAACGCAAATAATGCTACCGTGTCTACGGGGTTGTCATTCTGCGCATAATCAATCGGATGAGCAAGTGAATTACACGTTGTTACCCTCAATATTGAATCGATAGGTGTTTTTTTGCTTCAAGATAATCATGGCCGTCAGTTTCATTACCTCAGGCTATCTATAACCGAGGTGTGTAACTTCAAATGTCAGTACTGTTTGCCCGATGGCTATCTCGGCCCAACGGACGAGCAGTTTTTGACTGTGCCTGAAATCAAAACTGTCGTTTCTGCTTTTGCCGGGTTGGGGACCAGTAAAGTAAGAATTACCGGTGGTGAGCCCAGCCTGCGTCGTGACTTTACTGAGATAATTGGCCTATGTGCTAATACGCCCGGGATAGAACGTGTCGCCATGACAACTCACGGCGGTAGGTTAGCTCAACACGCAAGAGAGTGGGCAAGTGCAGGCTTACAACAAATCAATGTTAGCATTGATAATCTCGACCCTCGCCAGTTTGCTGCTATTACGGGGCAAGACAAACTCCAGCATATTTTGAAGGGTATTGATATTGCTGCCGATGCGGGTATGGAGTTAAAAGTAAACGCCGTATTGATGAAGCAAAATCATCAGGCGACACTGCAGCGTTTCTTACGCTGGCTCAAAGACACGCCGATTACGTTGCGATTTATCGAGCTGATGGAAACGGGTGATCACAACGCGTTTTTCAATGAACACCATTTATCAGCCCAGCCAACGAAACAGTGGTTGTTAGATAATGGATGGCAGCAAACCATTAGAAGAAAGGACGCGGGTCCTGCACAAGAATTCTTTCACCCTGATTACGTGGGTAAAATCGGTTTGATAATGCCATATAGCAAGGACTTTTGTGCGACCTGTAATCGGTTGCGTATCGCCGCTAACGGCAAGCTTCATTTATGCTTGTTCAGCGAACAAGGCATCGATATCAGAGATGTAATTCAAACCGGCGATGTGGCTGCGGTCCAGCAAACTTTGACATCGTTATTGAAAACCAAAGACGTGAGTCATTATTTACAAGAAGGGAACACTGGGGCAACGAAGCACCTAGCCATGCTTGGAGGTTAAAATGGATACCTTGGACACGCCTATGCACGTAAACGACAGCGACAGACTGTGTTACGAACAAATTACCGATGCGGATGCAGACTTTCTGTTTGAACTCGACCAAGATCCCGACGTCATGCGCTTCATTAATGGCGGCAATCCAACCTCAAAAGTTGATATAGAAACCATTTTTCTACCTCGTCTTGCGGCGTATGCCAACCCAGCTTTAGGTTGGGGACTGTGGAAGGTGTCACTTAAAGCGGAAAACTCGCCTGCCATTGGATGGGTACTTGTTCGCCCGATGGGCTTTTTTACCTCAGAACCTGAACTTAACAACCTCGAGTTGGGCTGGCGATTTAAGCAAGCCTACTGGGGCAAAGGTTATGCATCAGAAGCCGCTAAATCAATACGCGACGCTTTGTTTAAGAGCGGCGTCTCTACCTTTTCTGCCATTGCGATTGAAAACAACTTTCCGTCAATCGCCATTATGAAAAAACTCGGTATGGAATATAGCCATACCCAAAGGTATACCGACAGCGTTTTTGATGAAGACGTTGTGGTTTATACACAAACTCAATTTGGTGAATAAGGCTGAACGTCTACTGAGAGCGTTTCTCCTAAACTCAAAGTGATAAAGTTATCGAGTTGATACTGCTCTAGTTTTTGTGCCGGCTCCATCACGGGTTCAGCGGTTAGCGGAAAGGTGCCCCAGTGCATTCCAACGCTAAATTTACTCTGAATGTCATGATGAATTTTGACAGCTTCATCTACGTTGACATGATACAAGCGCATAAAGTCTCTCGGGGCATAGGCTCCAATTGGAATGAGGGCCAAGTCTACTTCTCCCAGATTCTCACCGATGGCTTTAAAGTCATAGTCGTTGTACCCCGTATCGCCGGCAAACCATATTGACTTGTCGCCAATATCAATACGCCAGCTCGCCCAGTGGCTTTCGAAGCGGTCAAAAAGCCCCCGTGCAGACCAGTGTTGAGAGGGGGTTGCCGTAAAATTTACGGCCTCAAAGTGCTTATCTTGCCACCAAGGGAGCTCGTAGACTCTGTCTCCCGGGATGTCGTTGTCTTCAAACCACGGCCCCAGATTTTCTGGTACCAAGTACACAGTGTGGTCGGGAAGGCGTTGAATGCTATTGGTGTCTAGGTGGTCGTAATGGTTGTGAGAAATGACAACGAAATCTATGGGAGGCAAATCGTCGATATCCAAAGCGACGGGCGTGTAGCGTTTGGGCCCTATAAAGCTCATCGGTGATGCATAGTCAGAAAACACCGGATCAGTAAGCACATTAATCCCTTGGTACTGGATTAAGAATGTGGAGTGTCCCAGCCAAGTCACTGCCAGTGAATTCGGATTTTGAGCCTGTATGGCACGGATATCAGCGGATACTTGTGGCACTTGACTCGCTTGAGCCTCATGGTCCGCCCATTTAACATCACCGAAATACCGCATAGCCATAAATTCAAAAAAACCTTTTCTATGATGTTCGATGTAGTTGTTTTGATACTCTTTGGTCGTTTGACACGCAAAGAGTAAGGCGGCACAGATAATAATAAACAGCAGTTTGGGCATATGGCATTGAAGTACGGTGAAACTTATCGATAACATAGCAGTGAAATTTGAGAATTAACAGGGAGAGTCAATATGTTGCAAAGCACATTGGTCAGAGGATTAGAGCAACTTTCATTGATTGTTACGAAAACGCCGGAGAGCCAACTTTGTGAATCGTTAGGGCAAGGCATGTTTGACATGAAAACACAGTGCATTGTGGCGTGTAACATGGCTTTGCGTGGGTACTTGCCTCTTGTCGGTGAGCCAGTTGATTTAGTCAGTGTTGATTTGCCTGACAAGCCCAACTTGCTTCACGTTATAAAACAAGTTAGGGGGCAAATACATGCTCTACCTCAAATCGATGGTTTAGATGCCAGTATTGAGGTTGTGGAACAGGCTGGCGACAGAACACTGCAACTGAATCAACAAGAGTTCGTATATCAGTTTGTCTTACCCAACTTTTACTTTCATATCAGTATGGCTTACGCGATTGCAAGGAACACAGGTGTAGAGCTGTCGAAAGGGGATTTTGACGGGCTTCATGAATACCAACCCGGCTTTTCTTTTGTTTAGCGAGTTCGACTTGGTTACGCTAAGTCTTTGAGAGCACTTTTCACTTTAGCGTAGCGTTGCTCTTGGTCAGCCGAGAGCTTTCCACCTTCAATAGTTTGCATGCATTGCCTCACTACTTGAGAGGTATGCTCGGTTTCGCCGTAGTCTCTTACACTGATAACGGTAGCCTGCAATAGGTTTAGGGCTATAGCAGGATTCTTTGGCATTACAGTGAATGCTTGACGGAAGGTTTCAATCGCTTGGCCCAGATCACCTTGTTGATACTGGGTAACCGCTGAATTATTCAGTTCTTTCGGACTGAGTTTGATTTCGGATTTCTCTGAGCGTTCTTGCCTAACATAATGAAGTAATAAGTCACTTTGGTCGGGATCATTTTTACAACGACGTTCTAGCACATCAAGAATCTTCAACGCATGATCTTGAAGACCCACTTCGTGAAACGCCTTCGCTTTGTCTAACAGGGCTTCCACAGGTTCCACTTCCCAGGTTTCATCTGACAGTTGGCCCAACAACGATTTGGCTTTTTCGGTTTCGTCTTGCAAATACAACATTCGCGCATCAATGACAGCGACTTGCTCGGCCACATCCGCTTTCGGGAAGCTAGATTTAAGCTGTTTTAGATACTCATTAGATTGCTTGAGTAACTTTGACGTTTGTTGGTCGTCGGCTGTCATGGCGAAATCGACACCCGCTCGTGCAACATTGAGATAGATATCAGGCTTGTCGTGAATAGAATTTTTTGCGTATTTTACAATTCGTTTGGCCGCCTCGAACTGGCGCTCGTAGTCATGGGTAATTCTAGACAAATCGAGCGCAGTACGATGACGCTTTATGTTTCGAGGCGAAATTTCACTGGCCATGGTGACGCAATCTAGGGCGTCGTCAAATTCTTGTTGTTTAATCTGGAGGGCTGACAATAAGTCGTAAGCCGCCAGCATAGACTCCTGCTGAAACGCCAAAGCTAACACCAGCTTTTCTGCGTCCTCATCTTCGTCTAGCGCCAAGTAGCAACGGACTAGGCCTAACTGCGCCCAGGTAAACTTCTGGACGTTGATAATGGCTAAATAAAAATCTTTTGCTTCACTGATGTAATCGCAGGCGAACAGTAATTCACCTTTTGTTTTGAGGGCCAATGGGAAAAACTCTGCATTCTTGGGCTCAGCCAGGAACGCTTCAACCTCGGTTAGTGCCGCTTCGAAATCGCGAGTCTCGAGTAAATCATATACCTTTTTGAGAGCTCGTTTTCTCGCTAAAACGCGAGAAATGCGTTTGTTCAGCTCGCGCACAGTAAATGGCTTTGCGAGAAAATCATCAGGTTGCAATTCAATAATGCTGTGAACGATATCCGGAGTGGTATCCGCACTGATAAAGATGAATGCGGAGCTAGCGGGTAATTCGTTGTTCTCTTTTAATTGGTCGTAGAGGTAAAAGCCATCCTGTTCTTGCTTTAACTCATACGAACACAAGATCAAGTCGTAGTGTGATTTGCGTATGCTCGCAAGGGCTTGTGGCACTTTATCGACATAATCAATGTTCTGAAACCCCAGTTCTTCTACTGAATACTTTAAATAGCCTTTTGCGCGAACTTGATCGTCCACGATGAGTACATTCATTTGCCGAGCTAGTTTTAAATTCATTGAAGCTGAAATACCTTGGGAATTCGCGCGTTATCTTATTGTTATCGTCATAAAAGAAAAAAAGTTGATAAATCTTTCGCCATACAGTTGTTGTCTATCAATCCACATTAAAATTGGATACGTCGTTCATACTAATTGGCTTTCAAAGAAAAAACAAACGTCAGAATTAATCAAAACAACGCTTTGAATTAGGACGAAAATCCACGAGTTTTGCGAATTGCAGACAACAAAGACCAACACGATAAACGTTTTTTAGTGATAGGTGCCAATAGCGGCTTAGGTTGGAAATCCATGCGCTTTATTTCGCGTAAAACAAAGCGCAAACAGATGTGCCTTTTTAACTTTGATCTATTTGTCCAGTTAAGCGCTCGTACTTCAGGTCGAGTACTTGCTTTCTGACGATGTAAGCAGGGTCATCAACTCTGCTTTCCAGTAATTGCTTTGCCATGGTTTCATTGCCACCGAATTTGACGACAAAGTACACTGAGAAACGCCTTACCCAAGGATCGGGGTGATGCTCTGCCGCCCAAGTGAGCAATTCAACGGTATCTTGATCTTGTGTGGGCATCCAAGCGAGAGTGTAGGGGATATAGTTTAGTGTGCCTTCCTTCGCGGAGGTAACAACCGCCTCAAACAACGCATTTTCCATGTTGGGTAAGTAGCTCGCCCAGTCTTTCCAAAACTTGCGGCGTTTATCTGGGTAGCCACTTTCTTCATCATGGCTGTATTTGATATTCATTTCTGCAAAAGCAGATGCCATTTTGACTCTAACCCGCTTATCTGGGTGGCCGAATAATTCTAGTGCTAAGTCGGGTGATTGACCATCAAATATCACGCTGTGTAACAGTGCCGTCTCCCGAGAGTAGTCATCTGTAATATTGTCTGAGGTAGATTGGTGACGCTGGTCAGTATAATAATCGTTATAGCCTTCAAGTGCGTCAAAGTCTGGATGGTTTAGTGCATTGGCGTATTGTTGAACAAATGGAGGTGGCACATCAAATTTCACGGGCTTACTGGTAAAGCCGGCTAAGGCATAAATGAGATAGGCCACAATGCAAAAAGCAAGCAACGCGGCGCCAATAAACCAAAATTTAAATCGAGAGAATGTGTTCATTTTGCTGTCCTTGTTTTAGGTAGTAATTCAACGTTTGACAGCGTGACGGTTTACGCTTTTTGAAGCATGACGTTTATCTGACTTCTTACTGATTTCTTCGTGAACTTAACTAAAGGGCTTTTTATCTTTATCTCAATAGTAAACGTTTACTATTTTGTTCGGTTTCTTTTGTCGTTCTGTTTTGATAGTCTCTTTTTACTACTCCTTTATAGCTACGGATATGAATAAGAACTCTATTAAAGAGGCTGCGAGGTTAGCGGGGGTCTCCGTCGCTTCAGTTTCTCGCGCGCTAAATGGTAAGCCGGGAATTTCAGAAAAAACGCGTCAGCGAATCATAGATATATGTAATGAGTTGGGCTATCAACCATCCGACGCTGCACGTCGGTTAAAATTTGGCAAAAACAATCACATTGCGATCTCATTAGGTCGAAGTGATACACCGCATAGCCATTATATCTCTTCACTATTTGAGCATATCCATGCGTTAATGAGTGAAGATGGGTTTATCGTGAACCTATACCCTTACGATAAGATTGATAATCTGATCAGAGAGGCAAGTGCGGTCATATTAACGGGTGTAGAGGATGACGATCCTCGCATTCAAAGTCTCAAAAAAGCGTCGTTACCCCTGGTCACTATTGGACAGGCTCCAGGAGAGTTTTGGGTTTGTCCAGACGACTTTCAGGGGGGGCAGTTAGCGGCATCACATCTTCTCGAAAACGGTTGCGAAAGTTTCTTGATCATCGAAAGTGCTTTGCAGGGCAAGGGGACGAAGTCAAGAACTCTGGGATTTCAAAAAAGTATTCAGCAGCAAGGTCTTATCGCGAGTCAGTTATATATCGATGAACTGTTGGCGGTTGAATTACAAACATATCGAACTCTATCAAAGGTGCTACTGAAAAAAACGTTGCAGTTTGACGCTATTTTTTGTGAGAACGACGATATTGCGTACGGAGCGATGCTAGCATGCCAAGACGCGGGTATACAGATACCTAAAGATTTGAAAATTGTTGGTTTTGACGATTTGCCCGGCGTATTCGAGTCGATAACTACAGTACATCAAGACATCCAATTAATCGCGCAAAATGCAGTAGAGCTATTAGCGAAAGCGCGTGACGGGGTTGAACCCCAGAGTCGATTATTACCTGTTAATCTTGTTGTTAGAGACTCATCTAAAGTTTAATTTCGATAATACTTGAACTCGTTACGTAAACGTTTACTATACTGTCATCTATATTTGGATTAACAGATTAGAAGGCGTGCTCTAATGATCCCTCTAAAAAAAAATTTTACGTACCTTATTCTCAACGATGAAGGCCAAATAAACAGTAAATCGGACTCCAAACTTTCTTGTGAAGAGTCCGGAGGTTACGTACTTGATACTCGCGTATTGAGTCAGTACGAATGGGATTTGGCAGGTTTCCAGTTACTGCACACAAAATATATTGGTAGCCGGTGTATTAAGCAGTATTTCAGTAAATTTGAGAACCACAAACAAAGCCTAATGATTGTTCGTACCCTTACAGTTAAAGATGGCGGGTTTGAAGATGAGCTAGAACTGGTTAATGATGATCTAGAGGCTCACCAGTTTGCAGCCGAATTGAAATTGGATAGCGATTTTATCGATATGTTTGAAGTACGAGGACATGTACCAAATGATGGTGTAAGGGACGTGCATCAGCATCAGTCAAGTTCTCACTATGACGCGCATTACATCGCAGAAGATGATGTGAAAACAGAGGTCGTACTCGAGTTAGAAGAATTTAGGTTTCATGAACACATCCACGTCGAGCCTCGATCAAAAACAATACTCAAAGTCAGTGCTAAATTCACTTCGTCCTACACCATCGCTTCAACAATTCAAGATGTGCCAGAGAATTGGTTGAGCCATACTGAGGTTTTTGACCCAACCAAAGTCTACAGACAAGCGGAAAGAGATTTACATGATTTACTTTTAGCTACCGAACACGGACTTACTATCGCGGCTGGTATTCCTTGGTTTGTTACACCATTTGGCCGAGATTCAATTATCGCCTCGTGGTTTTTGATTAATGCCTATCCCGAATTGGCCAAAGGTACCTTGCAATATCTCGCTGCGAATCAAGGAACAAAAGTTGATGAATATCGAGATGAGCAGCCAGGAAAAATATTGCACGAGCAACGGTACGCAGAGTTTAGTCGCTTGGCCAAATTACCGTTTCTTACCTACTACGGTACTGCGGATGCGACTCCACTATTTGTTGTACTACTTCATGCCTATGCCACTGCAACCGACGACTATCATCTCGTTGATGCGTTAAAGGTCAATTGGCAAAGCGCACTTCAATGGATGGAAAAATACCAAGATGACCGTGGGTTAATTGTATTTCGTGGCAATACTCAGGGCTTAACCGTGCAAAGTTGGAAAGACTCACACGATTCACTGAGCTATCGCAATGGAGACTTGGGCGAGGGGGCACTTGCTGTTGCTGAAGTGCAAGGTTATGCATTTGCGGCCTATTTAGCGGCAGCAGATTTTTATGCCCATGCCGGCAATAATGAAAAAGCGGCGCATTACACGTTACAAGCCGAAAGACTCAGAGAATCCTTTGATCGTTTGTTTTGGATGGAAGAGCACAACAACTTTGCAATTGCCGTTGATGAAAACAACGTACAACTTGATGTAAACAGCTCTGATAGTGGTCATTTATTGTGGTCGGGTATCGTACTCGACGAAAAAGTTGATGTTTTGGTCAACCGCTTGTTCGAGGACGATATGTGGAGCGGGTGGGGCTTGAGGACGTTAAGTACCAAAGAAGTCAGGTACAACCCGATTTCCTACCACAATGGATCTGTTTGGCCACATGATACGGCTATTTTTGCAGCGGGCCTCAAGCGTTACGGTAAAGAACTACAGTTTGAACGTGTAAAGCAAGCATTGATCGATGTTGCCTCGTCTCAGAAAGACCGGCGTTTACCTGAATTGTTCTCTGGTTATCCCAGAGAGACCACTCCGATTCTGCCTTATGTCGAGGCCTGTAGACCACAAGCATGGTCGGCCGCTGCACTTGTTTACTTGATGAACGATGGTGAGTAAGACATTGAGCCAGGTTGAACCATACCGTCCAAAAATGCACCTGACGCCAGCCAAAGGCTGGCTGAATGATCCCAATGGTTTGGTTTTCTTTAATGGTTGCTATCATCAGTTCTACCAGTACTTTCCGAACGATGTAGTATGGGGACCTATGCATTGGGGGCACCAATCCTCAGGCAATCTGATTGATTGGGAGGAGCATGACATCGCCTTATTTCCTGACGAGTTTGGCATGTGTTTTTCAGGTTCTGCAGTGGTTGATAAAAATAATACTTCAGGTCTGTTTCCGTCAGGTTCTGGGCTAGTTGCGCTGTACACTTCATTTGTGGAGTGTCGTTACCAAACCGTTTCTGCTGAGGTTGACGTACGTCCAGAACAACACCAGTCATTGGCATATAGTGAAGATGGAATAGAGTGGATAAAGTATAAGAATGGTGCCCCAATATTGAAGTCTCGGGGTAACCCGGATTTTAGAGATCCTAAAGTGTTTTGGCATGCCACTTCCCGAGCATGGGTCATGGTACTCGCTTGTGGTCAACACATTGAAATTTACCGTTCATCCAACTTAATTGATTGGCAACTAGTCAGTGAATTTGGCCATCGATACGGTATTCACTCCAAGGGACCATGGGAATGCCCTGACTTGTTCGAATTGACATGTCCTCACACGAACCGCTGTTATTGGGTTCTCATCGTAGGAATAGGCGAAGGGGCTTGGGCTGGAGGCTCAGGAACTCAATACTTTGTTGGTTTTTTCGATGGCTATACATTCACCAGTATCTATCAACACAATAGCGTTATGTGGCTAGATTTTGGACGAGACCACTATGCCACACAATCGTTCAGTGATGCCCCAGATGGTGAGAGAATTATCAGTGCTTGGATGAGCAATCACCAATACGCAAAAGTACTACCGACCGATACGTTTCGCGGGGCGATGATTGTCCCGCGTCAACTCAATCTGAACGCCCAAAATCCTGAGTATCCCTTTTTAATGCAGTCTTTTGTGTCGAGTGTTCATGACTTTTTTGAATCACAATTTCTTTGGCAGCCAACATTCGATAAAGGCGAGTTTGCAGTGAAGGAAACTGAATGGTCGTGTCTACTGATTGAATTTGACATTGAAATGCGTGATGGGGAAGCAATTGAAATTGAGCCGTATGCGTGTAAAACGTTGCAATATAAACTTTACTTTTCAGATGGTCAGTTAACAGTTCGCACTTGGCGTCAAAACAACTGGAACGAGGATTTACGGGCCAATGGTTTTGATCACGACTATGAAGTTAAACACAGCTGCAATGGTCGCGTATCGGTTCAGCTGCTGCTTGATGAAGGGCATACGACATTGCTCATCAACGATAGTATCGCCTATACCTACCTTAGTTTTCCACTCAGCACAGAAGTGAAGTTAGCGGTCTTAGCTTCGGCGCGTTTAGCGCCTCTCCCAATTTTATTACATTATTGACCAGTCTTATCGCAACACTGAATACAAAGATGGGTTTATGGATAGGAAAACAAAATTTTATATATTGACGTTAGTGGCATTAACATTACATCAAATTGATGCAGCCTATTGGCAGGAATGGAATATGTTTCGGCTTCCTGGTGGGATCCAAGGTTTTTTATTGTTTAATTTACTCGCGTTTCCGCCACTATTTGTTGGTTTATACCAGCTTGGCCGTGTATCGGCAGCAGTCAAAAGTATATCCAGTCGCACTTATGGCTTAGTTTGTGGGGGCCTTGGTGTCATTACAGGCATTATTCACGGTATCTTTGCCATGTTTGGGTACTTAGACTTTTCTTTGCCGTTTTCTATCTTTACTATCGTATGTTGCTTTGTATTTGGCACACTTACCTGTATGCAGTTTTACTACGATAAAGATTAACATTTTTTTGGTCCCTCTATGCAGGGACCAAATCCTCGGGTTTAACGAACAGCGTTTGCCTATCCACATTTCGTTTTAATGCAACACCATTATCGACAAATAGGTGACAGGCAGTTTCGGGAAATTTAACGAAAAGCGCATCTTGTTTATTGACGTTCAGGGTTCCAGGGCATCGAACTAAAAACTCGTCATTCACGGCTTTGGTGCTGGTATATAAGATTGACTCGGCGCCCAGTAGTTCTTTTCCAGTCACATAGACAGGGATGTCAGACACGCTGCCAATTTGAATGTCTTCTGGGCGAATACCGAGTTTCAGTGATTGGCCAGTAGTGAGTTCAGAGCCATCTGCCGCGACAGAAACTCGCTTGCCACCCATGTCGACTACAACTTTTCCATTTGAATTTTCTATAAAGGTAACATCGACCATATTCATCTTGGGCGACCCTATAAAGTTCGCAACAAACTCCGTGCGCGGGAAGTGATACAGCTCTAGAGGCGAACCGATTTGTTCAATGTTTCCTTTGTTAAGCACGACAACTTTGTCTGCTAACGTCATGGCTTCGACTTGGTCGTGAGTGACATAAATGGTCGTCGATTTGAATTGGCGATGAAATGCTGCGATTTGCATACGCATACGGACTCTCAATGCGGCATCTAAGTTTGATAGAGGCTCATCGAGTAAGAACACTTTGGGTTCTCTGATCAACGCTCGACCAATTGCTACTCGCTGACGCTGACCACCAGACATTTCACTGGGCTTCCTATCAAGAAGGTGAGTGAGTTCAAGAGCCTCAGCTATAGACTCTACCGCTTGTGACGTTTGCTTGGATGACCAGCTTTTCGTGTATTTAACGCCAAATGCGATGTTTTCTCGAACCGTCATGTGCGGGTAGAGTGCATAGGATTGAAAAACCATTCCAATTCCACGCTCACTGGGCGACAAGTCATTCACTATCTGATTGTCTATCAGTAACTCTCCTCCGGTGATATCCTCAAGTCCCGCGATCATTCTCAACATCGTCGACTTGCCGCAGCCTGAAGGACCCACAAAAACAACAAATTCACCCTCATCAATCGAGAGATTGGCATTTTTGACAATGTGAGCAGGTGTGCCAGTAGGGTCGTAAATCTTGTTGATATTTTTTAATCGAAGTTTATTCATAACATTATCCAAATACGAAGCTATTACCCTTTTACGGCAGAATTTACGTTGTTTCCGACAAAATAACGTTGGAAGACAATGAATATAATGAGCACAGGTACCGTCGAAAGAAACGAGCCTGCTAAAATGAGGTTCCAATCGCCGGCAACACCATAGCTATTGCGCAAACTCAATAAGCCAACCGGCAGTGTGTAGGCTTCTGGTGGCGTAGTGAGAACGACTAGCGGCCAGAAAAAATCGTTCCACGTACCCTGGAAGGCTAGAATGGCTACCGAGGCTATTGCTGGTTTGGCTAGCGGCATGAATACATGCCATAAAATAGCAGGGGGCGACGCGCCATCCACTACCGCTGCTTCTTCTAACTCACGTGGAAATGATTCGAAAAACTGTTTCATTATCAGGACTTGTGCTGAAGCGACGAGCAGGCCTACGACAGCCCATGGCGTATTGAGTAAACCCAACGAATTAAACACTTCGTAGTTAGAAATAAAGCTAACCTGCATTGGAACAGCCATTGATACAACAAGGGCGACAAAAATGACTCGAGAGCCAGCAAATTGCATCCTAGCGAGTGCAAAGCCACCCGCACAAGCGATGAGAACGGTAAGTATCATTTTCATGACCGCTATGAAGAACGAGTTGACTGTCCAGCTCCAGAATAAGCTCTCTCCCGTATCTAGGCTGACTGACTCGTTCCAAACACGTGCGTAGCTTTTAAAAATGTAGCCAACTAAACCCGGAGATATATTAGACCAACTTGCCACGCGTCCTCTTCGCTCAAAACGGTTGGGAGGAATTGTCGAGTCGATGAGAACCTGATGTCGCGGTGTTGTGATGTCCAGTGGTATGTGTTTGATATCAGGACCATAGCCAGAATATTGAATAGTGAATTCCCATGTCGCACTTTTTCCCTTTCGGATTAATTTTTTTATACCTAACGTCTGGACGTAATCTACGTTTTCGTCTGTCGTAATTAGCTTGATGGAGGACACGTTAGCATAGTCTGCAGCAAAGTGAGGGTAGGCGATAGATGCCATTCCACTGCCGGGCTTTCTGCGTGGAATCTCAATAACAGGTTCAGTCAAAATGTTGTCATTTGTCGTGGCATAGGTGACACGAAATGTGATATCGCCTTCAGGTTTGAAGCCGCCAAAGAGATAACTTGCTCCACCACTGTGTCCCAAAGTGGCGGCAGAGAACCAATTTGAGGGATGGAGTTGTGGGATATTGATGTTATTGGGTTCGTGCAGTGCATCATCTTTGATACTCGCGACAAAGGCGACTACAAACGTGCCGAGGGTAACGGTAGCGAGAAGTAAAAGCAGTGTGTAAACCCACAAAAGGTGAGATACCAAGCGACGTCGCTTGAATTGGGCGGCGTTTTTACTGTGCAATTTGTTATCCATTACCTTGCTCCTTCACGCCGAGTTTTTTCTGGAGGAATACCAGAACTAAAGTAATTGCACCTAACACTAACGCCGCCGCACTTGCCACACCAATTTGCGGTGACGTACCATCTGGAAACGCGTAGTGATAAACGTAGAACGCGAGTGTAATTCTCGACTCTAAAGGCACACCTCCACCCAGCAATGCCACTTGGTCGAACATTTGCAGCGTACCAATGATACCCATAGTGATAACAACGAAAGTCACAGGAGCTAATTGAGGCACGGTAATATGCAAAAGTTGCTGCCATTTATTGGCACCATCTACCGTTGCCGATTCGTATAGGTCGTCTGAAATGCCTTGCAACCCAGCCAGAAATAGAAGCATCAAGGTAGGGACCGTTGTGAAGATATTCTGAATGACGATAGCCCACAGTGTGAGGGGGAGGGGGCCTATCACCTCTCGTGTTCCGAGCCAAGATACAATGACCTCTGTTTCTTGCTTCTCGACCAGTCCCGAAGTTGTTAAAAACAGTGTTAGGCTTGATGCAACAAGTAAACTAATAAGCGCGTAAAAAGGATCTGCCCATTTCACATTCTGGTGGCGTTTTCGACCCATTATAACAAGCGTAATTTGGCTTGTGACGAAGCATATAGTGAATGCAATCAGAATAACTTGGTGGCTAAATACGTTGCTTAGTAGCTGATTCAGAAAACCGTTTTTTTGATAAACCCAGACGAAAATAAGGGTGACAGCCGCACTCGACATGATACTGGGTACATAGTAAACGGTGCGAAAAAAACCTTTAGCTTTAATTTCCGCATTCAATGCAACTGCAAGCAAGAGGGCGAGTGATGTTTGCACAAATGTTACAATCAATGAAAAAGCGAAGGTGTTAATCAGAGCTCTAAAAAACAACGGGTCAGTGAACAAATCAACATAGTTGCGTAAGCCAACCCATTGCGGGGCGTTGAATAAGTCGTATTGAGTAAAGCTATACGCGATGGTTCTTAACAACGCATAGAGAAAAAACAGTACCAATGATAATGCAAAAGGGGATATAAGCAGCCAACCAAAAGCATTGTGCTTAAACGAAGAAGATAGTGTCATTGGTTTTCACCTTTTCTTTGATACATAGCATCATAAGCCGCCTGCGCCTCGGCAATAGCCTGGGCCTCACTAAGTTGACCTAACATGACAGACGATAATGCGATTTGAATAGGGTCGAGCCATTGATTGCCATAATCACCGAAACTAAACGTCATTGTGTTTTCTACCAGAGTGCCGAGTCGAATTGCTTTTGCAAGTTGGTTATTCGGCGCATCTGCAGCGAAAAAGGGATGCGTATCTAACGATAAAGAACTAGGTATAGCCAGGCCGGAAGATAGTATGGTTGATTGCGCTTGTACGCTCGTTAGTAACTCAATAACGTCGAGTGTTGCCTCGATATCTTTCGCGTTTTTGTTGACCGCCCAGCCAGCCGAGAATAGCAAGTTACCTCTCTGTTTAGAGAGCGGATCTGCGGGTAGAAGCGTACTGCCAAATAGCAAATTTGGTGCTTTATCCCTCAAGTAGCCGGCGACCCAGCTTCCTTCAATGGCAATAGCCGTTCGCTCTATAGCTAAACAGCCTCCTCCCCAGTTTTGCCCCAAATCTGAGGGCATGACGGCCAAGCCGTCTTTATGTAGTGATAAATAAAAGGAAAATGCGCGTTTGAAATGACTATCAAGTATCGTTCTTCCGTTTTGGTCAAAAGGCTGCCAGCCCGTGGCGAGAGCAAAAGGAGCAAACCGATTGAAGTCCGAGCTAATACACAGCCCTGTTACGCCCTCGTCGCCAAGTGTATCGACGACGTCCTGTAATTTCCTTTTGAGGTCAAACCAATCGTCGTCATTGTTGGGTACGTCGACACCTGCGTCGGTAAACACATCTACATTGTATATCAACGCGATAGCGTTCATGTCTTTGGGAACCGCGTATAGCCTGCCGTTATGCGTGAACGTGTCAAGAACGCGAGGTTGCATATCGCTACGAGCTGTAGTGAGAATCTCAGGTAGCGGTAGTAGCTGCCCTGTCTTGATCCAACTTTGTGCAACATCAGTGTTGACGTAGAACGCGTCGGGAGCGTTACCTGATGAAAGCGCGTTGAGAATGTATTTGGGATAATCGCTTTCTATCGCAAAATAAGAAACATCAATATTTTTGGCATCGAGCTGCTCTTTTAACGTTTCTTCTAAAAGTAATTTCATTGCGAAAACATCGTTGCCGCCGTAACCCGCTATCGACACTTGTTTTTTGGCCGATGCGATTTGACTGACAAAAAATAGCGTAGTAATTATTAATAAGTGACGAAGTGACATTTATTACCCTAATCGTTTTCCAGCGCTTCTGTGAGCATAGTGAAGAAGCGAGCATATGCTGCTGCATCGGAAGCCAGAGTAGGAGGACTCCCACTCTGGCTAGACTCACGGGTTTAGAATCGGTAACCAACACCGAGTACAACGTTCCGACCGAGCAATGGTCGACCATAAAACCCATCTGCAGCAACACTCTGTTCGACGATTGACTGAGGGCCGCCAAATACACGTTGTATGGCCTCTTCATCAGTCAAGTTCTGCACATTGATACGTGCGTACCAATCACCCTCTAGACTTTCAAAATTAAGTCCAGTATTAACCTGCGTGTAAGATTCGGTGTAGTTAGTATTGGCATCATCCAATGGCACTTCATCCACATATCGCAAGACGAGGCTAAAGTTAAGGTACCCGTAGTCGGCAAGTTGCCATTCGTAATCTAGGCCTAGGTTACCCAGTATCTCCGGTTGGTTTGCGATTTGATTACCATCAATGGACGTAAGGTTCCCCACTGCCTCATCAAGTTGGGCTTGTGTTACATCAAAGCCCGGTCTTGCTGTCGCTGAACCGCCACTAGCAAACTCTGGTTTTTGATAGGTGCCGCTAAGATTGATACTCAAAGCATCAGTAATATCCCAGACTGCTTCGATTTCAAGTCCGACGGATTCTCTGTCTGTTTGAAGTTGAACAACGACCTCTTGACCGTCAATAGTTAACCCTCTTTCTTGAATATCGCCGTCTTGCGTCAACCTAAATAGGTTACCTGCGATAGTAAAGTTACCTCCGTCATAACGAGCGCCTAGCTCCATAACATCAGTACCCGTCGCGCCGCGAGGGTTGGGTAGTTGAGCTGAGGTGACTCGGCCGTACAGTGCAAAATTATTTTGTACTAAATAGTTAGCACCGAAGGTGTAGCTCCATTCTTTGTTTGTAAAGTCTTGGTCAGTACGAAAAGAGCCATCATATCGTTGTATGGACGATACTGCGGGAGAGACAGTTGTACCAGGTTCTGGCAATCGAACTTGATTAGGACCATCGCCAAAATAGTTAATAGTATTGGCACGTTGAATAATGTTGCTAAATTCGTCTCTACGTGCGCCGACATCAAGGGTTAGTTTATCTAGCTTGACCTCATAATTGAGATAAAAAGCATCGATTTGATCGGTTATTGATTCGCGATTCAACCAGTGGTTATGGGTAAGGAAACCATCATCGGTTAAGGTAACTTGATTTCCATCAGCATCTTGTAAATTAACATCTACGCGTCCCGCCTGTGGGCGTAGGTCGATGAGGAAAAGTTGTTGTCGGTTATCTTGTTCGCGATCCATTTTCAAATAGTAGTAACCAGCTGCGATATAATGCTCTGCGTTATCCGTATCGAAGCTGTAACTTAACTCTAAGTCTTGTTGGAAACTGGTAAATGGATTGTCTTGGTCAAATGCCGCGACGGGCATAAAAATTCCGTTTCCATTCGCTAGGGTGGTTGCCATTGACGTCGCTTCACCTGCGTCGATTATGCCATTTCCGTTGGTATCGCTTATGGCACCATTGTCTAATACTTCACCTTGTTGATTGGTAACAGTATAACCGGTTGGTGTGAAACCTGTGGGCATCGCGTAGCTGTAGTTAACCAATCCGGCTCCCATGGTATTAGAGTTCAACATATTGGGTACAAGTGATTCACCTGTTTGAAAGTCTCCCCCTAATGCAAAGCCCGCAGCATAGTAGCCAGAAAAGCGAGAATTGACACTGGTATAACGGTTGCGACTGGTAAACTCCAGTACTGAGCCGTCATTGTAGTCCCACGTCTTGTTGAATTCTGTGCCTAAATAAGTCATGTCTGAGGCGTTGCCGTCCAGCAAATCCAACTTACTGGGTTCGTTGGGTGCAGAAAACGTATTTGAAAGGGCAATTTCCCGACTTAACAACGACCCTGTCGTTATGTCGGGACCACCTGGAAACGCTTGTGGGTTAGCCGGATCGCCGGTCAGCGGTACAGCCAAATAGACAATATTGTTTTCATTAAATGATCGGCCAGATACTTTGAAGTAGCCCGAACCGTCTTCTAGATAGTACTTAAGGCTACCGTGAAGGTTGTAGCCTTCGTTGGCTGGGAAATCTACTTCACGTACACCATCATCTGTCGTGTAGTAGCCTGCGAGAGTATATTCGAGTTGCTCATTAAGAGGACCTCCAAGCCATAATTCCGTTCTTAACATGCCAAAATCAGAAGTTTGAAAAAACACGTCGCCCGATTGTTCTTCGGTCGCTTCTTTATAACGGAAATTGACAACTGCACCAATTGCGGCCGTTCTGAGGATTGGTGCATTACCGCCGCGAACCGTGTCAATTCCTGCAGTGGCGTTACTGACTCGGTATAAGAAATCCGGTGCGTCTCGCATGATTGGTATACCGTCTTCTTCAAACTCTAAAAACTGTGTACCACCAGCACCGACACCACGGAATCGATATTCATTGTTCGTATTGCCCGATGTGTTTTCAACTTGAAGAGAAGGGATATTTACGAGCGCGTCTGAAATATTACGAGGTGCTTGGCGTGCGATTTGTTCTTCAGTGATTTGCGAGAAAGGAACCGATGCTTCGATTAACCTTTTTTGCATGTTCCCAATAACAACAATCTGCTCAAAAGAAGATTCTTCATTATCGGGCGTATCAGCCTCTTGTTCAGCCGTTTGTGCGACTGCTTGGCCTGTCAATGCGAATGAAACCGCAAGCGCTAATGGTTTAAATGTGCCAGTGAAGTTGTTCATTTACCGTGTTTCCTCTTGTGTCCTATTCTTGCAGCAAAAAACAGATAATTCCAAGTCATTTGCGTAATCGTTTACGTAAAGCTAAATCATTTAAGAAGGTTTGTAAACAGGAAGTTAAGTGTTTTTTGGGTTTTTGTGTTGTTTTCATGTTGTGATTTTGTTGTTGGGTTGTATTTATACTTATGATTTTTATATATTTTCTTTTGTTTTTTGGTTTCTTTTGTGGAAGTTGGGAAAAAGTTAATTTTCCGGTTTTTTTGATCTTAACTTTAAGTAAACGTTTTCTTATTTTTGTTGGCAGTAGTTGATGAAGAATTAGTGTTGCTTTGTCTTTATGTGGGATTGGAAATCGTTTATCTCGAGTGTATCTGCCGAAGATACCTGTCATACAACAACTCGGTATCTCGTTTGATGGGTGTCATTGGATAGTAATTAGTTGTATAGAGCCGTGTATATCAAAAGGCTAGGAGGGCGCTGATGATTTGGTGAGACTAAAAATTGCTGTCAGCCTGTAATTTGCATTAATTTGGCGTTAATACGTGCTATGCGCTCGGTTTCTCCCTCGTTCAAAGCCAATTGTTTTGATGCCTGGAAAGCGGCTCGGGCTTGTTGGTGATCGCCAGTTTTTAAATAGATATCACCCAGTTTCTCTTGAAGGTCTGCAGACAACGGGTTTTGACTAACACCAATTTTGTAGATGCTTTCGGCGGTTTTGAGATCTCGATTCCCATCGCAAAAAGAGGCAAATTTGTCGATAAACACAGGTCTGTAGCGTTTGGAGGCAATGAAATCAGGATAGGCGGTGTAGATTTGCGAAAATACGTCGAAGTTGCCTTCATTGACTGCTTGATTCAACAAAAAGTGTATAGTTTGCTCATGCACTGCTGAAGACGTTAAATACATTTTTGCACGTTTACTGTAATGTTTTTTTATTGCCGCTAAACCGCCGAAATCAGCATATTCTGCCAGCGAGTAAAATCGAAGCGGCCGATAGTCAGATAAGAATGCAGACAAGCCTTTGCTAAAAGCGGTGTAGGGTGTCGAATAATGATCTTCACCACTCGTCCACACAAATTGATAGCGTTCGGTAAGGTTAATAGCCAGTATCTTTTTTAATGCATTGTTTTCGTCTATTGCCCATGTTTCGGTTTTGTCCAAAGTTTGAAAAACGAAAGGCTGCCGGACTTGAGAGTTTTTTAGGGTATGTTCCAATGTTGCCAATCTAGACGAAGTAATAAAAGTCCCACTTACTAGAATGTAGGCACTGAATAGCTCAGGCTCTTTTGCTAATAATTCTACGGCGAAGCCTGCCGCTTTTTCCCAGCCAAATAAGATCCTTAATTGGTTTGTGCGGTAGTTTTTATCAATGCGTGGAATGATGTCGTCGGATATGGTCGAAATTAGGTTAGCGGCCCCGTTTCCTAATATGTGGCGTCGTTTGGCGTTGGTCGTATCGATACCGACGATGATAAATTGTGGCGTGTATTCCTTCCAAGCTAACGACGCTTGATAGGCGGCAGGCAAAAGTAGGTAGCGCTGCGAATCGAATACAAATACCAAAGGGTAGTGTGCTTCGGTTTTGTGGTAGTTGGGCGGCAACACAATATCAATTTTGATGCCGTTATCGATTGAAAACGAATGTGAAATGGCGACTACAGATTGGGTAGTGATTGAGGCTTTTGCATCCCCATGGTCAGCAATTGAAAGAAAGCTCACAGGTAGGCATAGACAGCATACAACATGCAGCATGCATCCTTTTATCTTAAGCAAATACGCCAAGCTCGATAGCAAGCCGACATTTCCCTTTCTGGCACTCATGGTCTAGACCTTTTTACCCAATAAATGGCGTCCGTATTAACGCACATGTAACACTGATAGCTTTATTTAAGCCCCTGTCGATTCGCTATTCAAAGGCCGCTGTCGATTGTTAACGTCGATTCATCGACAACACTATGCTAAGCAAACACTGTGTCTGAAGACCTCAGTAGGGTGGGGCGGTTGACTTGAACCAGGCGACTTGTTTTTTGTTTTGGTGATGTAAGGGGAAGATGGTGGACGCTACTGGGCTTGAACCAGTGACCCTCGCCTTGTAAGGGCGATGCTCTCCCAACTGAGCTAAGCGTCCATATTGTATGCATTTGAAAAGTGGTGGACGCTACTGGGCTTGAACCAGTGACCCTCGCCTTGTAAGGGCGATGCTCTCCCAACTGAGCTAAGCGTCCATATTTTCGATTACTTGCCGTGCTTGGCAAGTGGAGGCGTATTATAGAGTTGCGGCAAAGACTGTCAACCACATTTTTTAAGATTTTATTCCGTTTGCCATAAAAGTAGTCAATTCATGCCAATTTGAGCAATATTCGAACGTTTGTGAGTAAAGCTTGTATTGGAAACTGGCAGCTTTTAAAACAAAATCGGAGATTCGCTACTACGGTTCGGAATCCATTTGAGCCCCAATCTGTAGGCTGGTAGAATGCGCGCAATTTCATTTGTACAAGTTTAGAGAGATTAGCATGGCGGTTGTAACCCGATTTGCTCCAAGCCCGACGGGCTATTTACACGTAGGCGGTGCGCGAACTGCACTTTACTCGTGGCTATATGCAAAAAATAAAGGCGGCGAATTTGTTCTGCGTATTGAAGATACAGACTTAGAGCGCTCAACAGAAGAAGCTAAACAAGCCATACTCGATGGTATGCAGTGGCTCGGACTAACATGGGACACGGGTCCAATTTTCCAAACTCAACGCTTTGACCGTTACGGTGAGTTAATCCAGCAATTGCTTGATAATGGTCAAGCTTATAAGTGCTTCATGTCATCAGAAGAACTGGATGCGATCCGTGAAGAACAAAAAGCGAAGGGCGAAAAACCTCGTTATCCAGGTACATGGCGAGATCGTACTGATCACCCAGAAGGTCAGCCTTTTGTTATTCGTTTTAAAAACCCGTTAGATGGTACTGTGTTGATAAAGGACCACGTACGAGGTGAGATTGAAATCAGTAACACTGAACTTGATGATCTGATCATTCAACGTTCTGATGGTTCTCCTACTTATAATTTCTGTGTAGTAGTAGACGATTGGGATATGGGCATCACCCACGTAGTACGTGGTGAAGATCACATTAACAACACTCCGCGACAAATCAATATATTGAAAGCGCTAGGTGCCCCAGTACCAGAGTACGCTCACGTTTCTATGATTTTGGGTGACGATGGTAAAAAGTTATCTAAGCGTCACGGTGCGGTTAGTGTCATGCAATATCGTGATGACGGTTATTTACCTCAAGCTGTACTCAATTATTTGGTGAGGCTAGGGTGGTCTTATGGTGACCAAGAGGTTTTCTCACTGGAAGAAATGATTGAAAAGTTCAGTTTAGATGCTATTGGTCAGTCGGCATCGGCGTTTAATACAGAAAAATTGATTTGGTTAAATCAACACTATATTAAATCTTCGCCAGTAGAAGAGGTCGCAGAACACGCGAAATGGCATTTTGAGCAGCAAGGTATAATGCTAGATAACGGACCGAGTCTTACCTCCGTAATTGAAGTACAAGCCGATAGAGTCAAAACGCTAAAAGAACTTGCTGAAATCAGCGGTTACTTTTTCCAAGACTTCGACGAATTTGACGAAAAGGCTGCGAAAAAGCATTTGCGACCTGTCGCAAAAGGGCCGTTGGAATTGGTCAAAGAGAAGTTGTTGGCACTGACTGATTGGAACCCAGAAACCATTCATAAGGCGATCAATGATACCGCTGAAGAACTGGAAGTGGGGATGGGTAAAGTTGGTATGCCACTTCGTGTTGCAGCGACTGGTGGCGGCAATTCCCCATCGTTGGATATCACCTTGAATTTACTCGAACAAGCAAAAGTTGGTGATAGAATAGACAAGGCGCTCGCTTTTATAGCAAACAGAGAAAATTCTTAAAAAAACCGTTGACATGATCACGGCTGATGCCTAGAATGCGCCCCGCTGTAACGGAACAGTCACAGAACATCGTGAGGGTTCCAAAGGACGGGGCCATAGCTCAGCTGGGAGAGCGCTTGCATGGCATGCAAGAGGTCGGCGGTTCGATCCCGCCTGGCTCCACCAATATTCTAATCAATGGTGTAAATACACGGTTGATTATCTGAAAATGTTTAGTTTTCAGCGCACTGAAACACGTCAGTGTACCTAGGATTAGGTTGTTACGTTCTGATAAAGAATGACACCTTGCAAAAAATCCTGAAAGCGTAGCTTTCGAAAAACGATTTTT
>NZ_BAAJLQ010000009.1:0-134246 GCF_057544385.1 Alteromonas sp. 5NS40-0096 | reverse complement strand
AGTTTCTCTCTCAAGCGGGATGCGCATTTTACATCCCTCATTCTGTTCGTCAAGGCTTTTTTTAAATCTTTTTTTGAAGATTTTGTTCAGCCTGCTGAACAGTGTTCTGTTTGGCTGTAGCCCCTCAGAACGTGCGGCGCATTGTACGCATCCTATTTCTACCGTCAACACCTTTTTTATGTTTTTGATCGTTTTTTTGCAAAAAGATCATCAAACGCTTATTTTTCCAACATTACTGTTTAATTTACGTTCTTTTGCATACTTTGATGACAGAATATTGGCCATTTTGTTACAAATGAGTAAACTATATGCAGCCTCCATTAACATCACATAAAACATAATAAAAGGTAGGTTTATGAAAGTAGGTTTTTTTCATTGCACATTGATTAGTGCAGTTATCGCAATCGCAGGATACTTTATCCTTGCAAATGCTAGTCTCGATGCCAGTCTTCCCATCTCAGTAGCTATTTCTTTGCTTCTAAGCGGTATCATTACTCCATGGCTAGCTTCATTGTTTAACTCATCACACGCAACATCATCAGCAGATTCTTCTCTCGAGTCAGCAACATTGTACGTAGGGAACCTACCGTACAAGGCAAATGAAGATGCAGTAAAGGATTACTTTAAGTCATTTACCGATGTTCAGTCCGTTCGCCTAATGAAGGATCGCAGAACAGGTAAGCGCAAAGGTTATGGTTTTGTAGAGATCTTAACTAATGACGTAGATGCCGCGATCGACAAGCTCAATGATTCTATCTTCCAAGATCGAACATTAAAGGTGAGGCCCGCCAAAGAGAAAGGCGAGCAGTAAGAACAAAAAAACCTGGCATAAGCCAGGTTTTTTTCTATTTATTCCCCCGTATTTTCAACAGGCGCAGATTCACTTTGCGAAGGAACATTATCTAACAGTCTTTGATTAAAGTTGTGAAAACGATTGATCGCTGAGATCAGATCGGGCACTTGCACCTCTTCAATTTGGCTTACCACAGTATTAAGAAGGCTATTGAGATCATTCTCGCTGGCTAACTGTGCGCGACCTACATCAAAAACATTAAGTACACTAGATAAGTAATCCGCAATCGGGTTAATACTCGCCCGCTGCGAATTCTCGTCATCATTGTACTGACTTACACTTTCATACGTTTGGACAACTTCCACTTCTTGGCGCTGTGTAAGCTGTAAGGCAAAACCCGCCAGCTCTTCTTCATCAAACCCAAGTTCTAACGCTTTTTCAAACGCCAGATCTATATCACCATCAAAGAACTCTCGAGCAAGCTCATCTGCCTGTCTCACTAAATCGGCAATGGCGTCCAGTTCAGCTTCATCTAGGTTTCCCTCCACCGAGAAACTAAAGCCATCATATTGATAAAATTGAATGCCCTGACTTTGTTCTACATATAAAGAAGCATTTGTTCCTGTTCCAGTGCCGTTTTCATTTCCATCATTTTGCTGGTAACTATATTGACTAGACTGATACTGGTTGACTTGTCTGATGCTCTCAAAGGAAATTCGCACTTCATCTCCGTCTCTAGTACGGATAGACAAACTGCCATCTTGAGATGCCGAAGCGAACAATTCGTTTGTGAGTGACTCAGCAACACCGAATTGTTGTCGACCAAAGATATCAGCTTCTAATTCATCAATTTCACTGTTTATCAACTCGCGGCTGTTTTCAATGCCTGTGCTGATTTCATCATTGAGAAAGCCTCCCAAATCTCGTTGGGCTTGTGAAATACCTCGTTCCACCCCTTCTCGAGCTTGTGAAAACAAGTTATTTAGCTCTTCTTCATTCGCTCCACTATCAGCTGCACCACGAATCACTCCTCCCACAAAACGCAATACATTGCGAGCTACTTCTTCAAAATCGAATAGGCTTGCCGGTTCATCGTCTTGCTTATTGGGTGTTGTCAGCTGTGGTGATTTACCATCGATATTGAGCTGTCTATTCAGCGAATCAGAATAGACACGCAAACCTACCGTAGTCTGAGAGCTTGTTACCGACACGGTACCTGAATACTTCTGCTGAAATTCAGCGGCTTGTCGTAGCCCGTCTTCACGAAGTTGGCTACGAATGTTTTGTTCGGGCTTGATCGCAGGCTTTTGATCGCTCGACCCCGCCTTAATATCACCGACGTTCATAATTAGATCCTCACTATCCTCAACTACATTATCGGCAGATTTAAGATATTGTTTAATTTTAATCCAATTTTTTCAGCAAGTGATTGCAGTTCCTTTTGAAACTTCTACAATGCGCAGCTATTTTTGAAGTTTAGACGCGAGAATCCGTTATGGCGCACGATCCCATTAGTTACCAAACGCAGTTAGATGAAAAACAGGCTCGCCTGAACACTATGCTTGCGCCATTTGATGCACCGACAGTAGAAGTGTTTGAATCAAGTCCTACACATTACCGTATGCGGGCAGAGTTTCGTGTTTGGCATGAGGGCGATGATCTTTATCACATCATGTTCGACCAAAACACCAAACAAAAATACCGAGTCGACCAATTTCCTCCGGCGAGTGAAACCATCAATGCCATGATGGAGAAGTTACTTGAGGCAGTTAAACCCAATCCGATATTGAGAAAAAAGCTATTTCAAATTGATTATTTATCGGGATTATCTGGCGAGGTGGTTGTTAGTCTACTTTATCACCGCCAACTCGATGAAGAGTGGTTAGCCGCAGCGGAGCAGCTAAAAACACAGCTGTCCGAAACCTTTAACGTCAGCATTATAGGCCGAGCCCGGAAACAAAAGTTTATCGTTGGCAATGACTTCATCATCGAACGCTTGCCGATTTTGGATAAAGAGTACGTCTTTAAACATATTGAGAACAGTTTTACCCAACCTAATGCCAAGGTAAATTGCAAAATGATCGAGTGGGCACTTTCTGCTGTGCCCAAAAGCAACACTGACCTATTGGAGTTATATTGTGGTGCAGGCAACTTTAGCTTACCAATGGCACAACACTTCAATCGCGTCATCGGTACTGAAATCGCGAAACCGTCGGTCGCTGCAGCCCAGTTTAATATAGAGCAGAACAACATAGACAATGTTGATATTGTCAGATTGTCCGCCGAAGAGTTTACCGAGGCAATGCAAGGCGTGCGAACTTTCTCACGGCTAAACGGAATTGATTTAGCAAGCTATAACTTCGAAACCGTTTTGGTTGACCCGCCTCGAGCAGGATTGGATATGGATTCTTTAAAGATGATTCAAGCTTACGATCAGATCATCTATATCTCTTGCAATCCAGATACGCTAACTGACAACCTCAGTGAACTGACCAAAACCCACAATGTGAAACGCGCTGCACTGTTCGATCAGTTTCCTTTCACTCACCATATGGAAGCTGGCGTATTACTGCAGCGGAAGTCGTAAACTCAATTTACGGCGTTTCTAGCCAAATACTGCCGTAAAACGTTGACGACCATATTGTGGTCGTCAAGTTGTGGAAGCCCCGAAACTGTCACTGCACCGATCAATCCACTATTGTCTAGTCGAATAGGAAAAGCGCCTCCGTGATCAGCGTATTCCTTAGCTTCGATATGGGGTTGAACCAACAAAGACGTCCCCTTCGCTACATGCTTTTGCCCAATATAAAATGAACTCTGGCCGTAACGCAGTACCGTATTTCTCTTTCTTTTTATCCAGTCGAGGTTATCTGCAACACTACCGGGTAATGCGCACTGAAACAGGACTTGCTCAAATGCGTACACTTCGATGGCAACGGGAGCGTTTTGATTAAGTGCGTTGTTTCTCAGCGCAACACCCAAATCCCACGCAACCTGATGGTTAAACGACGGAAACTGTAGCTCTGCTTCTTCTAATTGCAACTGGGAGAGCCTATCGTCATTCATCGCACTGGCGCCCAAATTCGTTTGCCAAGGTTAATCGTCTTCCCGTTTGGCTACTCTTTATCGCCAATTCAATAAGTTTGATGGTTAACAATGCATCCTCGGCAGTGACTGGCGGTATTGCGTTTGTTGTGATGGCTTCGGCTAGTTGCGTAAAGTAGTGTTGATACCCACCGGTTTGTGTCTGTATTGCCTTTTCATTCGCGCCATCGTAAAACGTACCGTATTGATTTGGCGTCTCAGCCGCCCATGACTCATCAATTGGTAATGCACCTGCAATCAACCTTGGCTCTTGCGGATCCAAACCGCATTTTTCAAAGCTTCCTTTTGTACCTTTAATCGTGAATCGCTTATTTGGACTTGCAGTAAACAAGTCACAATGCAAAATCGCTAAATGATTGTCGTAATGCAGGACAACATTGAAGTAGTCAACATTGTTTGAACCTTCTCGCATAATTTCACATTGAGCCGAAATGGCATTGGGTACACCAAACAAAGCCAATGCTTGATCAATTAGGTGAGGACCGAGATCAAACAGTACACCTCCCCCATCGCTGGCTTGTTCTCTCCAGCGCTGACGCACTTGTGGCCGAAAACGATCAAAATGAGATTCATAGTGTTTCAGTTCACCAAATGCTTTGTCATCGAGCATTTGTTTGACGGTTAAAAAATCGCCGTCCCATCGCCTGTTGTGGTAAACGCTTAATATCTTGCCTTTTTCACGGGCTAGTTTGATCAATGCCTCGCCATCTTCAACGCGGGTTACAAACGGTTTTTCTAAAACAACATGTTTACCTGATTCTAATGCCGCTTTCGCCAATTCGAAGTGCACGCTATTAGGGGCAGTTATGATGACCAGCTGTGCGTCCGATTGCGCGATTAAGTCTTGAGCTGACGAATAGCAGTCTACGGTCGGCCAATCGGCAAGCACCTGTTCACGCTGGCTTGAGCTGATGGCAGCTAATTCAAACTCAGGCAATGAAGTAATAAAAGGAATGTGAAATGTTTTGGCAGAAAAACCATAACCAATTACAGCCGTCTCAATTGGGGCAAATGTCATTGAGTTTTTACTCCTACAGCAAACTCAGGTAAAGGTGCGAACAATTTCGCTATCCATCCCATTACTGTATAGACGAGCGATGGCTAAATTTCCGTATTCTGAGACGATCTAAGGAGCGTGGCTTATTAACTGCTTCCTTTATCGGCGACTTTGTAAGCCGCTGAACCAAGCTGAATAAAACGCAGTTGTGACTTAACCCGTTTTGATATTTCCGCTCGTTGATTCGTGTCAGCATCCAATGCTTCTGCTCCAGCACTAAACACGATTCTCACCATGGCATCGGCTTGAATGCTGGCCATTTGACTATCAATAGATTGCCTTTCCACAATGTAATCGGAAAGCTCTTCAACAAAATGCTGAATCTCCCTAAATACAGCCATTCGATAAGCGGTTGACGTTCCTGTGTGTTCTCGCAACATAAGACGGAACACATTGGTGTTAGCGACGATAAACTCCATAAACGTATCAACAGACGTATCAATGACGCCACCACCAGAAGCAATGCGTCTTCTCGCTTGACGCATTAATTGGCGCAGCGCTAGCCCAGCTTCGTCTACCAATGTTAGCCCCAGCTCATCAATATCTTTGAAATGTCGGTAAAACGACGTAGGCGCGATACCGGCTTCTCTAGCCACTTCTCGCAGGCTAATTGCAGATAAACTGCGCTTTTCATCCAACAATGAAAATGCCGCTTCAATGATATTTTGTCGAGTTTTCAGTTTTTGCTCTTGTCGATTCACACTAAGATCCTTTCACGCTTGGTCCTAGTGTAACGCTTTAGCACGAAAAAAGTCATAAATAACAGTGCACGAAAAACGGATTATTGCCTGGCGTCCAAAAGATGCGCCGCTAATAAATTTAGGGGGAGGGAAACACTGGGTTTAACACGAAAAACGCGCCGCCTTTTGAGTTGGAAGGCAGCGCGATAATGACGGGCTTATGTTGAGTTAACTATTGTAGCGCGGGCAAATATACTTTGCTTTTCGCTGGTAGCAAACCGACAACGAATTGTCTGCTTTGCTGCCAGTAGGCAGATAACAACAGTAGACTTCCGCCGATAATGGTACCTGTCACTGCCATGCTGTAACTCACCAAACCAGCATTTTCTAGTAATCCACTGATTGCATAAATCACATAAGCCAATGCAGATACCATAATTGCTCTTCTATCGATGGCAATGGAGACCAATGCAAGTAATAGGTAAAGCGCAAAAATCAACACTGAAGTCCCTACTTCTGCAATGGCAGAAAACACTGCCAAGTTACTGAATATTGGGTGTACGATCAGCGGCGCAGATAATAAGTGCAACCAGAACGCGACATCTGAACGACGTGTCTCACGCTTGGGATCCGTGCCATCCCAGTACATAGCCAGTAGAAACGTAACAATGCCAGCTCCAATCATGTATTGCGGATAAAACTGCACCGACATTTCATTGAAGCTCGCCAACATGCCAAAAACACCCAAGAATAACGTGGCTAAACCTGCAGCAAGGGTAATCGGCACTTTGAAGTACCGCCAATGAGCAAATGCGCCCAGCGTAGCAAGTACACCCGCTGCGACAAATTGAATTTCTGAGACAGGTTCAAATGCTAGAATGGGAATCGCGAACAGCGCTCCCAAAAAGCTCAACAACAAACCAATAGCAGGCAGCGCCATGCGCTTTCTTCGCACAAAGACTTCGGCTAAGCACCACGAACCAACGGCGACAAGTACCGCTCCCAAGACCGGTGCGATAACAAAGCCTAACCATGCAAGGGATGATAACAATATTGCACTAGCAGCGAGGACGAAAATGTCGTTAAACCCTGATAAGAGTCGAAAGTTCTCCTCGTCTACCGTGTTGATATTGGCGGTACTGGCGATGTGTTGTCGAAATTGATGGACAGCGTTCGCTTCAAATATCCCTGCGTCTACTGCGCCATTTAGGTCTTCATCTGAATACATAGTTCGTTCCTCGGTTTTTAGGCACCATTCGGCCCATCTCGTTTGTGCAGATGGCTTTCTATAGACTCAGCAAAATTAAGGCCACAAATCATAATCATTTAAAAACAATGACTTAGATTTACTTTGAATTTACTTTGGTTATTTTTACTACATGTAAGTGGTGAAGAAAATCAGGATTTGGCGAAAATCAAAACGTAAATACGTCAATTTAGTACCGAATCGCCTTAGCCCTCGACACTGAAACAATCGCTACTTTTTGATGTGTATCACCAACTTAACTATCAAATAGTCGAATATTGCGATAGATGAGTTTTATAACGGTGAATTCTCTAGTAAAATTAGCGTACAGTTGTAAGCTGAGTTAATTAAAAGCTATGAAAAAACCACCATTGATCCTAACCAATATATTGGTGTTTTTAATCACGGGATTGATTGCATTCGTTGGGACACCCATTTGGGTTGCCTTCAACGGCATTGACGGTGCAGAAATTGGCACCGCAATATTTCTTTTCTTTTTTACTGGCATGTCGATCACAGCCGGCTACCACAGGCTATGGTCACACAAAACCTATGACGCCAATGTTGTTGTCCGGGTCATATTGGCTATCGGCGGCGCAATGGCGTTACAAAACAGTATTCTACATTGGTCTTCTGATCACCGAGTACACCATCGCCATGTTGATGATGACAACAAAGATCCGTACTCGGCAGGCAAAGGGCTTTGGTACTCACACATTGGCTGGATGCTAAGGGAGTATCAGTCAGCACGATATGACGATTACAGCAACTGCAAAGATTTACAAAAAGACAAAGTCGTAATGTGGCAACACAATCATTATTTACTAATTATGCTCATTGCCAATTTCGGTATTCCTGCATTGTTGGGATGGTTTAACGGGGATATTTTCGGCATGATTTTGATTGCTGGTGTATTCCGTCTTGTTGCCGTTCACCATGTGACTTTCTTTATCAACAGCTTGGCACACTTTTGGGGGAGCCAACCCTATACTGATGCCAACAGCGCACGAGACAATGGAATACTGGCTTTCTTTACTTTTGGTGAGGGATATCACAACTACCATCATATCTTTGAATATGACTACCGTAACGGTATTCGTTGGTGGCAGTACGATCCGACAAAATGGCTGATCAGGGGCTTATCATTTATTGGACTGACGAAAAACCTCAGACGTGTTCCTGAAGAGCGAATCGAAAAAGCCCGAGCTGCCATGCAGCTTCAACGGGCCAACGCCAAAGTATCCTCATTGCCTAACGCAGAAGAAATTACCGCCACGATTCAAAAAGAATACGATGAATTGTTGGCTAAGATGTCAGCGTTTTATGCGGCGAAGAAACGCATGATGGCCGCGCGTAAGGAGTCATTAGTTCAAAGCGTTGAAAAGCTAGAGTTAGACTACAAATACAAAGAACTCAAACAAGCCCTTGAATTACAGAAACAAAAGTGGCTCGAACTCCAAACTCTTAGCTTCGCTTAGTACATTTGGGAGCTGCTAGAAAGTAGCTCCTATACTCTCCCCGTCTTACGACTCGATTCATTCCCCTTTGCTCGTTGTTTTTGCGCCCAGCAATGTGAACTGACACATCAGAAAAACTAAATAAACGGCGTCTAAACAAAATAAGCCTTTTTCGTTACGCAACAAAACTTGCTAGACTGGATTTAATTCAGTAACCCTAGATGATTATTGCAATGACAAAAAAGAAGCAAACTAAAACGCCGACTTATCAATTCGATGCTGTCGTTATTGGCACAGGCCCTGGTGGCGAAGGTGTTGCCATGCAGTTAGCAAAAGCGGGCAGAAATGTAGCCGTTATCGAACGGTATGAATCCGTCGGTGGCGGTTGTACTCACTGGGGTACTATTCCTTCAAAGGCTCTACGCCATTCCGTAAGCCGCTTGATTGAATTCAACAACAACCCGTTGTTTGCTGATAAACAAAGCGCCCATTCACTGACTTTTGCCGATATTATGCAACATGCAAGTGGTGTCATTCGCAAACAATCAAGATTGAGAAGCAGCTTTTATGACAGAAACCGCGTGACCTTGTTGCACGGTGAAGCTAGTTTTATCGATGCCAATACGATTCAACTTAACAAACCGGACGGCTCTACCGACATTATTACCACCGAACAAGTAGCCATTGCGACGGGTTCAAGGCCATACTGCCCGAAGGATATCGACTTTTCTCATCCCCGTATTTATAACTCAGATACCATTCTTGACTTACAACACGATCCGCAAACTATCATTATTTATGGTGCCGGGGTTATCGGTTCCGAATACGCGTCTATTTTTAGAGGCATGGGTGTAAAAGTCGATTTGGTCAACATGCGAGAGCGTTTGTTATCATTCTTAGACGCTGAGATTTCTGACTCACTCAGTTATCACTTGTGGAACAACGGTGTAGTGATCCGCCACAACGAAGCATATGCCAGTGTCGAAGGCACCGAAGATTCAGTGATTTTGCACTTGGAATCTGGTAAAAAGATGCGCGCTGACTGCCTATTGTTTGCCAACGGACGAACGGGTAACACCGATATGCTTGAACTGGAAAATGTCGGTTTAAGTGCAGATTCTCGTGGCCAACTGAAGGTTAACTCCAATTATCAAACTGAGGTTGAAAACATCTACGCCGTAGGCGACGTGATAGGCTACCCAAGCCTTGCTTCTGCAGCATACAACCAAGGCCGTTTCGCCGCCGAAGCAATGTTAGCGGGTCAAACTCACAAAACCTTGGTTGAAGATATCCCCACTGGCATTTACACCATCCCTGAAATCAGTTCAGTCGGCAAAACTGAACAAGAACTGACACAAATGAAAGTGCCATATGAAGTGGGAAGAGCTCAGTTCAAACATTTGGCAAGAGCACAGATCGCGTCAACGCAGGTCGGTAGCCTAAAAATACTGTTCCACAGGGAAACAAAAGAAATTTTGGGCATTCATTGTTTTGGCGAGCGGGCGTCTGAGATTGTGCATATCGGGCAAGCCATCATGCAACAAGAAGGTGAAGGCAATACCATTGAATACTTCGTGAATACCACATTCAACTACCCAACGATGGCAGAAGCCTATCGCGTGGCGGCGTTGAATGGTTTGAATCGAATATTCTGATAAAAATTACAGGCATAAAAAAACCGGCGTTTAGCCGGTTTTTTACATTGTTAACTTAGGAATTAATTCTTGTCGTTTGCTGCAAGTACGTTTCTTGCTAGCAACGCTTCGCGATGCGCAACGATATCGATCTGCATTTTGCGTTGATCAAATGTCATAGTTGCGACAACATATTCACCAGTATTTTGACTGGCTACGTCAATCACTTTGTTTTGGGCTTCGCGGAATTGGATGCTGTTGCCGATTTTTTCCGACATACACTGATTATTCAATTCGAAGGTTTTGTCGTCCATGCAATCGAAGAGACCTTTTTCGTTTGTGTCAGCATGCGCGACACCGAAAGCCATCGATAATGCCAGCCCTAGTACTACTTTACGCATGAGATATCTCCTGTTTACATATTCCTCAAATGTATGAATAAGCATACTTTATAATCAGGTAAATGGCAACAGGAACTAACAAGCAAATATTACAAAAGTATGACAACTAGTAATAATTCATCGAAAAAAAGCCATGATTTTGAGCAATTGGTCGAAAAAGTATACCAATGCCAACTTTGTAGTGAACATTTGCCATATGACCCTAGACCCATCGTGTCATTGTCATCAATTGCCCAAATAGTTGTCATTGGTCAAGCTCCGGGCCTTATTGCACATGACACAAACAAAGCTTGGAACGACAATAGTGGTGCGAGACTTCGTCAATGGTTAGGTATTGATGAAAATACGTTTTATGACAAATCATACCTTTCGTTGATGCCAATGGGCTTTTGCTTTCCCGGCTATAAAAACAATGCCGACGCGCCACCAAGAAAAGAATGTGCGCCACAGTGGCATGACAAGCTGCTTGAATACATGCACCCAAAACTGACTATATTGGTCGGTCGATACGCGCAACACTACTATCTACCTCACTACCCTAACCTTACGGCCGCGGTACAAGAACAAAATAGTGATGAACACAATGTATGGGTGCTGCCTCATCCATCTGGGCGAAATAACCGCTGGCTTGGGCGCAACCCTTGGTTTGAAGAGGTTACGCTACCGGCACTCAAAGCGCGGGTAAAGCAATGGCTTCCCTAACGCTAATTCAATGCCACTGTGTAACGCAAGCATTCTTCAATTAGCGATGAGGGTCGTCTTTTTGGTAATTTTCAAGGAAGGTAGTTAAGTCGTCGAAAGGCATCGGCTTAGCGAACAAGTAACCTTGAGCTTCATCACAGCCTAGCTTTAACATATAGCTGGCTTGTTCTCGTCGCTCCACCCCTTCTGCGATGGTAGACAAACCCAGTTTACTGCCCAATGTTACAATCGTCTCAGCGATAACCGCTTGTTCACCGGGTTTGATGTCGCTGACAAAAGAACGGTCGACCTTTAATCGATCTAATGGCAATTTTTGAAGGTAACTCATCGACGAGAATCCCGTACCAAAGTCATCAATCGCAATGGCCACACCGTAAGCCTTGAGAATACGAAGGGCATCAATCACAATCTGTGGCTCATCCATTACCACACTTTCCGTAATTTCAAGCTCTAACAGATTCGGATCAACGTTGTATTTGTCGAGTGTCGATTTCACTTTTTCAACAAAACGCTTGTCTCTGAACTGGGGAATCGAAATATTCACCGCTACCCGCAAATCGCAATAGCCCATTTCACATAGCTGATTGATGCGTCGGCACGATTCCTCAAGAACCCACTCACCGATATCGACGATCAGGCCCGAATACTCTGCTAGTGGCACAAACACCGCAGGGGATATATAACCACCTTCACCATCAGGCCAACGAAGTAACCCTTCCATCCCGACGATTTTTTCACTAACAAGGTCAACTTGAGGTTGGAACCACAATTGCAACTTGCGCTCAGCAAAGTCGCTACGAAGACGGCGAATCATGCTCAGTCGCCACGTGGTTTTTTCTTCAATCTCAGGCGCGTAGAACTCATAGTTGTCGGTGAGATTCTTCTTCGCTCGATTCAATGCAATGTTGGTTCGTTTTAAGATATCTATGCCAATCTTTCTGTCTTCTTCTAGCTTGCAGAAGCCCATTGTCACATTAAGCGGTAGTGTATGGTCACCCGCGACAAAAGAAGATTGGAATAGGGCATTGATTTGAGCTGGATTGACGTGCTCTTCAGGGCCTATTAGGCCAAATACATCTGCCCCAATACGACTTAGGCGTACATGTGAAGACAACTTATCGGATAGACGAGCAGCAACAGCTTTTAAGATCAAGTTACCCGCTTCTTGGCCTAATCCATCGTTAATATCAGAGAAATGGTTGATATCAATAAGGGCCGCGCATTGGGCGTTGTTGGCATTCACTTCGGGTCTGTCCAACATATTGATGAACTGATTTCGGTTAGGCAGTTTAGTCAGCCAATCGCGAAAAGCGGCATTGCGAAGTTCGTGGAATAAGTTTACGTTTTCGTACCCAACGCTAATGCTGGATAAAAAGACTTCCAATAGTTGCTTGTCTAAATGGCTTATGCCATCTGTTGTATTCACGTAAACCGCGGCTTCAAAGCCCGAACTACTGATATACAAGATAGAGAAGTCTTCTTCGTAAATATGTTGTTTTATGCGCAAGCAGCGAGAGACATTCTCGACAATCGTGGCGCTGTGCAGTGCTTCTATTGGCTGGTTAATGTAACTGGCAAATTCGCCCGCCGCGCCCAAAACATAAACGCCGTCGTCGTCTCGGTCGATCACTGAACCGGCTTTAGCACAAACTACACCTTCAGCTTCCAATCCAACGAGGGAGCTGATCTGGGTAACAATCCCCTCACAAAACCCTTTTACTGAATGTTCTTCCAGTAAGTTCGAAGCGGATGAAATAATTTTCTGTAGACCTAAACGGCTTTGATTGATGGTTAGAATTTGTTGATAAGAACGCAAAGAGGCGATGACAGAAGTCATTAACTTACCGCGCGTGAGTTCTGTTTTTGTTTTGTAGTCATTGATGTCAAAGTTTTTAATGACATCTTCTTCTGGCGCATAACCGGGTTGACCGGTTCGCAGGATGATCCGAGGTTCTGGAATATTCAGCGATTCGCGCAAGTAACGCACAACCTCAAGCCCGGCATCATCTGTTTCCATCACCACATCGAGCAGTATGATCGCAATATCACTACCGTACTCTTCAAGCACGCGCTTGGCTTCCTCACCAGAGTAGGCATGAAGAAAGTTTAGTGTACGATCATTTAAGATGAGATCAGACAATGCCAATTTGGTGACGGTATGAATTTCTTCATCGTCGTCCACCACCAATACATTCCAATGCTTGTAGACCTTGTCTTCTAATTCTGTATGACCATCTTCATCCAGAAATATCAGCTCATCGTTTTCGTAATCAGTCGGCGACATGATTAGTGCTAATCCTTACTGCTTTTGTACGTTAATCCTAACCCGTCTGTCGCTATTTGCAAAGTTCAGCAAGCAATGTAATAGTGATTCCAACATACAATCTCGCCGAATATCGTGTAACGCTCACGAGAATCCGACAGTGTGATTTGCCTTTATTACAAGCTCAGAGTTGTGAAGACTGAATAAAACTCTATGAAAATCAATAATGACGCCATTCCAAAACCGATAGTTAAGGCTGCTAAACCCTCGGAGCCCAAAGAGGTTGTCGCAAAAGAGGCTACGTCCACTTCGGCCAACAAAGTCACATCGAATACTCAACAGCATATTCAAACTTGGTTTGCCAAAGCGGGGATCTCTCCCACTATGACGATGTCAGATGCCAAAGGCAGGCACCAATCAATAGAGCGTCGGCGTCAAATTCAAGCGAGCCATAAGATTGGTAATTTACAGTCGATTCTGACCATGGCCATGTCTGTGAGTGTTCAAGAGCAGCCAGCCGATAACCTCGATCCCGATTGGTTCTTTACGTTTATCGACATGGCGGAAAATGTGTATTCACCGGCGATGCAAGAACTGTGGGGTAAAATTTTTGCCGTGGAAGTTGGCCGTCCGGGTAGCTTTTCAATTCGCACACTGGAAACACTCAAAGCCCTTACACAAAAAGATGCCAAACTGTTTACTAAGGCCTCTTCGCTTGCCAGCCGTCGCCAAACCGATGCGATCCCCAAAATTATTGTGGGTTATCATCAACGCAAAGGTTTTTTGTCGCTGTTAAGGCCACCGGGCTTTACGCAATTGAACTTATCGAAATACGGGCTGAGCTATCCAGATATTCTGGCGCTTATTGATATGAAACTGATTTACGCTAGCGAAATCGAAAGTGCAGAACTCGACCCAAGTAAACGCAGTCTGTGGAAATGTGGCTCGAGTAATTTTAACTTGAGTGCCAAACGTCAAGGTATCGCATTGGTTTATTACAAGTTTACCTCTGTCGGGGCGGAATTGTTTAGGCTGTCGTCGAAGTCGACTCCCGCAGAATACCTTGAAGTGTTGAAGCAAACACTAGAGCCTGCTTTTCACATAGACTGACACAGTGGTCGACACCACTGTGTCACATTCCATTAGATACCGTCACCATCACCAAATTCATGCAAACCACATTCGCGTTTCAACCCAAAGAAGCGGGTATCTTGTTCGCTCATGCCCTCTTGCAACGATTGTGTGGTGTGCCAATCTCCGATAGACACATAGCCTTCGTCCCACAGAGGATGGTACGGCAGCTTGTTATCTTTAAGATAGAAATGTAAGTCTTTGTTGCTCTGATCGATAATCGGATACAGTTTAAACTGGCCACCAACGCGCTGAAGCACTGGCAATTTGCCGCGAGTATCTGACTGAGACCGACGTAAGCCAGCAAACCATGTTCCAACGCTCAACTCTTTAAGTGCGCGTTGCATCGGCTCGACCTTATTCATGCGATTGTATTTTTCGATCCCATCAATGCCCTTTTCCCACAGTTTTCCAAACCTCGCTTCTTGCCATCCGGCGGTCAGCTCTGCTCGGTAAACACGTAGATTTAGGTTTAACCGATCTGTCATTGCATCGATAAACTGATAGGTCTCAGGAAACAGATAACCCGTATCGGTGAGCACAACTGGGATGTCGGACTTTACTTGCGTTAACAAGTGAAGCATCACCGCTGATTGTGCGCCGAAACTAGAAGATACTATGTGATTACCCGGCAAATTTTCCATCGCCCACTCAACGCGAGCGATAGGTGTCATTGCTTCAAGTTCCTGATTGACGGCAGCAACACTGCTCAAGATATCTTGAGTAGGTTGCGCATCGTCCAATCGCGAGAATACGCTATCAGTCATAAAAATCTCTTGCTGAGTCAATTACAGGGGCGATGATGCCAGCTCTTACAACGTAATCGCCAAACGACTCACCTTGATTTCGTTCTTTCGCCCAGCGGCCAATTAACGAATCCATTTCCTGCATAATTTCTTCTTCGCTAATGTTCTCTTTGTACATACGCGGAATACGTGTACCTTCTCGATCACCACCGATGTGGAAATTGTATTTACCTGGGCCTTTACCCACTAAGCCAACTTCAGCCAACATTGCGCGACCACAGCCGTTAGGGCAGCCAGTAACACGGAAAATGATGCTGTCTTGGGCTAAACCGTGGCTTGCCAAAATGCCTTCAAGCTGTGTAACTGCATCTGGTAAATAACGCTCGGCTTCAGCCATTGCCAACGGACACGTCGGTAGCGATACACATGCCATTGAGTCAAGACGTTGATTCGAGACTTCTGGCTGAATCAAACCGTGTTGTCTTGCCAATGCTTCGATGGCGTCTTTTTGATCGGCGGGTACACCAGCAACCACTAAGTTTTGGTTAGCTGTCATACGGAAATCGCCTTGGTGAATCTTGGCAATTTCTCGGCAACCCGTTTTCAACGTTTTACCTGGGTAATCTAAGATTCGGCCGTTCTCGATGAACAGGGTCAAGTGGAATTTGCCGTCAATACCTTCTACCCAACCGAAGCGGTCACCACGGCTCGTGAATTCATAAGGACGGCTCTCGGCAAATGTAATCTCTGCACGCTTTTCGACTTCAGCTTTGAAGTTTTCTAGGCCAACACGCTCAATAGTGTATTTAGTCTTGGCGTTTTTACGATTTACGCGGTTACCCCAATCACGTTGAGTCGTCACTACCGCTGCTGCAACAGCCAGAGTATTCTCTAGAGGAATGAAGCCAAGGTCATCGGCTTTGCGCGGATAAGTTGTCTTGTCGCCATGAGTCATTGCAAGGCCACCGCCCACAAGAACGTTAAAGCCGACTAACTTACCTTCTTCAGCAATTGCCACAAAGCTCAAGTCATTAGCATGCACATCCACATCGTTTTGTGGCGGGATCACAACAGTTGTCTTGAACTTACGCGGTAGATATTGCCCACTCAAAATAGGCTCTTCTTCTAGCTCGGTTGACTCTAGTTTTTCGCCATCAAGCCAAATTTCTGCATACGCTCGAGTTTTTGGAAGTAAGTGTTCACTAATCTTTTTAGCCCAATCATAAGCTTCTTGATGTACTTCTGATTCGACTGGGTTAGACGTACACAATACATTTCGGTTAACGTCACCCGCCGTCGCAATTGAATCGATGCCCGCTTTGTTAAGCGTCATGTGCATCTTCTTCAAATGTGGCTTTAATACACCGTGAAACTGGAACGTTTGGCGAGTCGTCAAACGAATACTGCCATACATGGTGCTTTCACCAGCAAATTCGTCAATGGCTAGCCACTGTTCCGGCTTGATGATACCGCCAGGCAAACGCGCGCGGAGCATCAAGTTATGCAAAGGCTCAAGTTTTTGCTTGGTGCGCTCTGCGCGGATATCGCGATCATCTTGTTGATACATACCGTGGAAACGAATCAGCTGGAAGTTATCCGCAGTGAAGCCACCGGTAAGATCATCAGTAATATCTTCGGCAATCGTGCCGCGCAAGTTTCGGCTACTGCCTTTAATGCGCTCGTTGTCGGCCAGTTTGCCTTCAACTGTAAATGGAGATTTTTCGTTGCTCATTAATAAACATCCTTCTGATAACGTTTTGCCTTACGCAGTGCAGTAACGTATTGCTTGGCTTCGTCTGCTGACTTACCACCATGCTGTTGAATGATTTCAAGCAACGCATTTTCAACGTCTTTCGCCATATGGTTAGCGTCTCCACATACATAGAAGTGAGCGCCCTCTTCTAACCATTGGTATACCTCGGCACCGTTTTCAAGCAAACGATGTTGGACGTAGATCTTTTGTTCTTGATCTCGAGAGAATGCCAAACTGATTTTGCTTAACAAACCAGACTTTTTGTAAGCCTGCCATTCAGTTTGATATAAAAAGTCTTGGGTGAAATTCGGGTTACCGAAGAACAACCAGTTTTTGCCTTCTGCATCTTGAGCCTCGCGCTCTTGCATAAAGGCTCTAAATGGTGCGATACCTGTACCGGGGCCAACCATGATGACCGGAGTGTTAGCATCGGCAGGGAGACGGAAGTTATCGTTGTTTTCAACAAACACTTCAATATCTGCACCTTCCTCTAAACGCTCGCACAAGAAGCCTGATGCGCCACCTTGATGACGTTTACCGTAAGCTTCGTAATCGACGTGTGCTACCGTTAAGTGCACTTCTTCTTCCACTTCCGCTTGGCTTGATGCAATGGAATACAATCTTGGCGTTAATGGACGTAGCGCGTCTACCAACGTTTGTGCATCTACACTGGCAGGGTGATCGCGAACAATATCGATTATTTGTCTGTCAGCAAGGTAAGCACGAAGATCCGCAGGTACTTCTAGTAACTTACCAAGCGCTTCGTTGCCGGAGGCAGCCTGATAGGCTTTCACGAAACCGGGGTAACTCAAGGTCAGTTCCAATCGGCGTTGCAATGCATCTTTTAACGTGAAGCTGTCTGTACCCAGCGTCACTTGTGCAGATGCGTCAGCAGACACCAAGGCGATCAATTCGTCAACCAAGGCTTCATCGTTTAGGAACCAAACGCCAAGCGCATCGCCTGGCTGATAGGTAATCCCTGAGTCTTCTAAGCTAATTTCGACGTGACGGATGTCTTTGACAGAGTCACGAGCTGTAATTTTCACACTTTCAATTAGGTTAGCGACAAACGGCGACTTTTTGGTGTACGTTTGGGCACCCGCTGCAACCGGAGCTGCTGCTGTTGCTACTGTGGCGGCAGGCGCAGCGGTAAAGTCAGCTTTGATGGCTTCAATAAGTGCATCGCCCCATGCTTCTGCAGGTGCTTCGTAATCGACATCACAATCCACTCTTGGTGTGATGGCGCTTGCACCAAGTTTGCCCAAGCGTTCATCAAAATCTTTAGCCGTTTGGCAGAAAAATTCATAGCTGGTATCGCCAAGCCCAAGTACAGCGTATTTTACACCTGCCAATTTAGGGGCTTTCTTACCACCTAAAAACTCGTGCAGTTCAGCGGCGTCATCAGGGGCTTCACCCTCACCGTGTGTACTGACGGCAATCGCAAGATGCGTTTCGTTTTTAATCTGGCGAGGCTTGTAGTCTGCCATACTAACTAGGTTGTTTTTGATGCCTGCAGCATCAGCTTTCGCCTTAAACGCTGTCGCAACGCCTTTAGAATTACCCGTTTGTGAACCGAATAAAATCGTAAGTACAGCGTTGTTTTCGGGCGCTTCAACCGCCCCAGAAACCGGTGCAGCTTCACCAGCAGTTTGGCCCGCAGCCAAACCTGCAACGTATCCGCTCACCCAAGTCAATTGGTCACGGTTAAGACCAACAAGAGCTTGCGTTATCGCATTCCATTGTTGTTCTCCCAGCATCGCTGAGGGAAGTAAATTTTGTTTAGTATGTACAGACATAGATCTTTAGCCTCAATTTGATGCGCTAAGGCTAACGGCTTTGTCTTAATACAGGAAAGAATTAATACAACTTTTTTATTACTGAACGTGCTTAAAAAACCAATTGTTCAATGAAAGTTATCTAGATAGGGCAAAAAAACTTTAAGAAACAAGCGCTAATAAAAAAGGGCTATATTGCAATAGCCCTTTGATATTCATCCCTTTTTAACAAAAAAGGGGTTAGAAATGCATCTCGATACCGGCAAATACACCGTCATAACTAAGATCAGCGTAAATATCATCAAGATCTTCTACATCAACAGTGACATCGCGATAACCCACTTGAAGAGTCAGATCCAACGCTACACTTTCGATCAGATCATAAGTAATTGCCACTTGAAAATCACTCAACTCGTGATCATCAAAAGTTAAGTAGCTTCCCTCTGCATAGGCAGACAAACCTGTGAATGGTAGGCCTACTTCAACTCGAGAGTAGAGCATTGGAATCACACCAGAGAACTCTTCCTGACTCATCAAGTTACTTGCAGTATCAGCAACGTTTAATGTGCCGTCGATGTACTTACCGTTGATCCCTAAATCAAAGCTCAATAGATCGTTGTCAAACAACTCGTAATACAAGATAAAATCTGTTGAGGTAATATCACTGATTGTGTCGACTGTGCTGCCAACGGTATAAAGTGTGCCATCAAACTCGAAATTGCTCGTTAGCAATGTCGAACCATTTGATTCGAGTGTCGTGTGAGCTACTTTGATATTGGGAACAAAAGGAACAAAGTGCTCAAAGGCGATGTAAAACGCGGTTTCGCCTTCGTCATCAAAGTCAAAATCGGCAGTTGAGTTAGTGCTGGCAAAACCACCACTTGTGCCCGTATCCCAGTATTGAGCGCCCGCATAGACACCCAACAAGGTATCTGCCGAAACAGAAGGTACTGCAGCAACACCTGCTAGTGCTGCGATCAGTAACGTTTTCTTCATGTGTTATCCTTGGTTTAGTAGTTCAGATAATTCGATGATGGCAGCGTTAGCTCGAGAAATATAGTTCGCCATTACTAACGAGTGATTAGCTAACATACCAAAGCCACTGCCATTGAGTATCATTGGGCTCCATACGGTTTGCTGGGTTGCCTCTAATTCTCTAATGATCTGTTGCAAACTCACTAGCGCATTTTTCTTTTCTAGGACATCTCTAAAGTCGACTTCTATCGCTTTCAAAAAATGCAGCAATGCCCAAGTTGCGCCCCTTGCTTCATAAAAATTATTGTCCAACTGCCACCAGCTTGTTTTTGTGTAGCTTTGGCTTGGCAGTGGTGTTGAATTACTTGCCGCAGTATCGCCAGCCAAATCCGTATTAACCCTGTCACTGCCCACACTTGCGCTCAAACGTTGAGATAAACTCCCCAAACGCTTTTCGACTTGTTTGAGATAGTCTCTAAGATTATCGGCCCTGGCGTAAAACTGGCTATCGCCGGCAACAGGCGAGCCCAACTCGTCGCGATACAAAATCATCCAATCAATTGCATCTTGATATTGTGATTCAGCTGAAGGTAGCAACCAACTGCGGTGGTCGATATTGAATTTGGGTTGTGCTTGCACCAACATTTCGTTTTCGATGGATTGGGATTGCGAGCGACTGAAGTCTTTTCGCATTGACAAGGCGAGGTCTCGTATCATCTCCAGCGCGCCAAATTCCCAACTTGGCATATTGTCTAAAAACACGCTAGGAGGGGTAACATCGTTAGATAAGTAGCCGCCGGGCTTATTAAGAAGAGTATCAGCAACGGTGATCATTGTTGCTGTAGTGGTAAACCCCGTTACATCTGTGTGTACGCGGTCACCCGCTTGTTGTCTAGCCGATTCATTTACGTCGAAGGTATCAGGCGCACTGCTCCAGTACATTCCTAATAAGGTAAACAAGATTACCAATACGCCGGCACCGGCTGAAATCCACTTCGCGTTTAAGTATTGTGTCATCAGACTTCCTATCTCAATTTCGTATGATTAGTTTAGCTGGGGTAACAAAGAAACTAAACCTCTAATCAATGCCTTGCTACGAAATTCAGAAGGAATATTACCCCATTTAGTGATTAACTTGCGTATGGTTTACGACGTTGAAGTATCATGTAGACTACGCCGCCGATTAACAATACTGGCCAGAAGATACTGACGCCAGCCACAATAAGTGCGACAACCGCAGCGCCTACTGCCAAAAACAAGGCACCGAACACGCTAATTGCGACAATGAAACCGACAAGGACGGCAACTGCAGCAAGAGCGGATAACACGGCAAAGCCCTCAAGTGGTGAAAGCAAATCATCATGCATCACAATATTCACTCCCCACCAATCGTTAATCGCAATCCCAAAACAGTTAATTAATACAACAGCAATCAATACTGCTAATAAGAAGTTTTTCATGGTCTACCTCGGCAACAACACGACTGCAGCGATGTAAGCTATAACCGTGACCATTGGTAGACAAAACGCCCCGATTAGCGCGCCGGCTCTCACCCATGTTGCATCGATGTTGAAGTAGCGTGCAACACCCGCGCAAACACCTGAAATCATGGCATCATGTTCACTTCGCTTGATTCTTTTTTCACCGTAAACCGTTTTCATTACAATTCTCCGACACGTTAGGGTTGAGCCGCGAAGGAGGCCGAATTGCCTCCCTCCGGGACGTTACGCGGTGCTTAAGCCGCTTTCTTTTTTTGCTTTGGCTGTTTAGCTAGCTTCAATGCTGCTAATTCAGCTTCGATGGCATCATCTGCTTCAAGGGCTTTGAATTGGCTTTCCAAATCTGACGCCGCCGAACCAGGTACTACATCGTATGCATCAACTTGCGCTTCTAGGCCTTCGATGCGTTGCTCGTATTCATCGAAACGAGACATGGCACTAGCAAGTTTGTCACTGTGTTCTACTTGTTTAGCTTTCAGGCGAACCGAAGCAGAAGACTTGCGTACGACAATCGCTTTTTGTTTCGCTTTAGCTTCAGTCAGCTTTTCCGCCAGCGCTGCCGTATCGTTTTGTAGGCGATTTAGCGCTTCTTCCAATTCATCCAACTGTTTTTGAATGTCTTGCTGCTTTTGAACAAAGCTTTGCTTTTCAACAAGCGCTGCGCGAGCCAGTGATTCTTTGTCTTTTTCAATCGCTAAGCTTGCTTTTGCTTGCCACTGTTCAGCTTGTTTTTCAGCATTGGCGAACTCGCGTTCTAGTTGCTTTTTCTCTGCTAAGTATTTTGCAGCGACCGAGCGAAGCTCAACCATGGTTTCTTCCATTTCCTGAATAATCAGACGAACGATTTTTTCAGGATCTTCTGCTTTATCTAGCATTGCGTTTAAGTTAGCTTGCACGATATCTGATAGTCTTGAAAACATTCCCATTGTTATTCCTCCAGGTTAATTAAGTCACTCAAGTCATGTTTGATATAACTATTACAATCACCGTGCCAATTATTTAAATCACTGTTTTTATTGATAAAAAATAATTTTCAACATTAGAGAGTAATTTTTACAGATTGGAAAAAACCGATAGATAGCGAATTTAACCACCTAAATTGGTCAAATTTACCAAGTCAAAAAACCACTTTTACTCTTTTATTGGGACAGGCATGTCATTTAAGCAACAGTCTTCTGTTGGGACTGGGCTTCTTTTATTTGGACAGGCATGCCATTTGCGATTTTCGTTTTGACAAAAATGTCAGTTAAGCAACACTCTTCTGTTGGGACAGGCATGGTAGAGATACGATTTGTGAATCAAAGCAGCGTTTCCATTTGTCATGCCTGTCCACGTATCTCCTATTGAGATTGAATTCGGCAATTTCCTCAAGGCAAAGCTTGAATTTATTCAGGAGAGCTTAAAATGCTGATTTGAGAGACAGTCACAGCAACAATTCAATTGGTGCAGTAGGGTTTCAAATTAACATGCCTGTCCACAGAAAAGAAAAAGCAGAAGTTTTAAAGGTAGTAAATGACAAGGTTGATTAGATAAGAGTGAAGAACGTTTGAAGATAAGTTGGTGATAGATGTATAGATAATCACAAGCGCAAAAAAACAGGTAACGATATTCGCGTTACCTGTTTATCTGATATTCCATCAGTGGCCTAGTGTAGCGTCTGCGACTCTTGTTGCTAGACGATGACCACTGACGGTATCTGGTGAAGACGATGGCGCTAACAATTAAGCTTGCAACCGGCGTTAACAAAAATAGTAGTAATATTAACGGTTGATGCATAACGTCACCTATTACTCGCCTTTGGCTGCAGACTCGTCCTTCGTTTCTACCGCTGCGATATCCGTGATATCAACTTTACCTACTACTGTCTCACCATTGATGTCAAACAAATGAACTGTGTTCGCTACGCTTTGTTGTACACCAAGCTCAATCTCATTTGTAGCAACAGTAACTGCTTGATCAATTACGTGGCTCATGAATCTTTCTAGAACTGATTCTTGTGCTTGCGCAACGTTAGAAATCAAACCAGTAGTCAATGCAGCAGCGATAATTAGTGAAGCCTTTTTCATGATGTTCTCTCTTTGTTTAAGTTAAGTTTGGAAGCGTTATTGCTTCGACGATTAACTTATTGCGAGAGGTGTGCCAACTTTGAAAAAATTCGTAAACACATGATTTTAATAAAATATTTACGGTATCATTGAGAAAGCTTAATGAGTTCAAGTATCAGCAGTGGTTAAAATAACCACTACAATTAGGCAATTTCACTATTTTTTGAGTCGTTGAATTTTTGTACGGCAGCTTGAGCTTTTTCAACTTCATCAAGAGCGCGTAATAGTAAGTCGGGTTGAGGACCTCGACCCGTTCCATGTTGGCTCAAATAACGGCGCCAAATTTTACCACCCGCTTGCCCCTGAAACAGTCCGAGCATATGGCGAACCGCGTGCCAAGGCCTAAACCGTTCGTCGGTTTGTCTGTTAACGTAATCATTCATCAAGTGTACAATTTCGGACCGACTAAGTGGTGTGCTTGTGTCCCCATATATTTCGCTATCTACTAGACTTAGCATATACGGGTTTCCATATGCCTCACGGCCAACCATAACACCATCAACAAACTCTAGCTGAGCTTTAACTTCATCAAGTGTTTTGATGCCACCGTTAATACTGACATGAAGCTTGTCATTCGCGGCTTTTAATCGATGTACCCGAGGATAATTCAAAGGTGGAATCTCTCTATTCTCTTTCGGACTTAACCCTTGAAGCCAAGCTTTTCGAGCGTGCACGATAAAGGTTTCACAGCCCGCCTCAGCGACCGTTTCAACAAAATGGCTAAAGTCGGCATCTTCATCCATATCGTCTATACCGATTCGGCATTTTACGGTAACAGGAATATCTACCGCATTTTGCATCGCTTGAACGCATGCACTGACAACATCAGGCTGCACCATCAAGCAAGCCCCAAAGCTGCCATTTTTTACCCTATCAGAGGGACACCCAACATTGATATTGACTTCATCGTAGCCACGCTCCTGGGCCATTTCGGCGCATCGAGCCATATCAGTCGGATCGCAACCACCTAATTGAAGAGCAACAGGATGCTCTTCTCGGTTGTATGCCAGATAATCACCTTTACCGTAAATCAAGGCTCCAGTGGTTACCATCTCGGTATAAAGAAGGGCTCGTTTAGAAATCAATCGCAAAAAATAGCGACAGTGTTGATCAGTCCAATCAAGCATAGGCGCGACTGAAAAACGTCTGTCTTCATCGGTGATAGCGCTACTGCGATTTACATCTTTACTTTGGGCCACTTCGAATATCTCTCTTGTATAACAATGTGTTGCAAGAAGCCCTTTAATTACAAGGGCTAAATCGACGCGAAGTGTAGCACATGGCGGTTTTTGCAGAAACTGAATTGATCATAGATAAAGCTACATTTTGGCTACCAATAACGGCAGCTAGCGGCCTTGATTGGCCCAGGGTCATTTAAAATAAACCCAATACCAATTAGGTTAATTATTTATTGCCTGTCCAACTCTACCCAAATGGGCCGATGATCAGACAAATAGTACCGAAGGTATTTGTTGAATGCTCTTACTGCTTTCCCATTGGACAACTGAGCAGAGAGCTCCTGCCACTTTTCATCAAAAACGGCATTATCGAAATCAAACACGCCATGTTGCTTCACCCTATTTTTTAAGTCTGTGGGAGCAAACGCAATCTGGTCATAGGTTTTGTCATTGCCCAGGTTTGAACCGCCTATTCTGGTGAGCTTTTCATTTCTCGCTAAGCCGCTACCTCGATACAAATCTACAGCCTTCCATGAGAACTTGTGTAGCGCCTTTATTGTCGACTCGTTGTACTCCATATTCGGAATATTCATATCACCTAGAAGGATAATGTGCTCATTCCATGCATTACCGCTTTTTACCCTGTCTCTGGCCCACTTGGCCAACGCATGAATTTCAAGCACGCGGCGAGCATATTTTAAACGTTTACTCTCAGATCCAGAGTTTTGAAACGCTCCGAAATACAAATGAACATTAGCCATAACAAAGCTGATATTGCCGCTAGAAAAACTACCAATGAAGGGATTGCGATCAAAAGGCTTAAACTTTACGTTTTCGAACGTTTGTACCATTTCCTGTGAGTGTCTTCGATAACGCACTGTCACATCACGCTTGGGAAAGCGCCGCTCTGTTAATGCCACCTCACCAAATAACTCATCGGCAGTAACTTTGTTTTTGTTGTATACATAGGCAAGTCGTTCATTGTTACCCCCGGTGTCAGACATCACAAAATCAAAGTGATCACCCATTAATTCAACACAGCGCACAAACTCTCTGAAATTGTCGTTTACCTCCTGAACGGCAATTAGGTCAAAGCGTTTCATAATAAAAGCTAGTGTCAGCAAGGATTCATCTGTTCGGTCTTGAACCCCAAAATTAGCGATGTTCCAACTCGCTATTAGAAGGTTGTTATCAGAGGATTCGGGAACATTTCGAAGTGTAAAGTGTGCATCCAACTTTGTGCATTCTAGCGCACTATTGAAGTCTAAAGGGTCGTCAGGTTTTGCAAATGGGACTGCCATAAGTTGCTCACCTTCCTTGTGGTTAAAACAAAGGTATAGCGATCGACGCGAGGTCACGCAAATATTTTTTACGATATTGAGGCTACGAGATTGAGACAGTCATAAAACAAGGCTTGAATACAGTACCGTTTCTCATCAACTTTCAGCAAGATTCCCATCAAAGATTGATGGACTGAATATCTCCACATGCCAAGAGCAAGACAAACTCAAATAAACCTTTCCGACACTCCCTACTACCACTGCGTGTCGCGGTGCGTTCGCCGAGCCTTTCTTTGTGGAACAGATACTTTAACAGGTCAGTGTTATGAGCACAGACGCAAGTGGGTTGAAGATAGGATTCGCTTTTTATCGACCGTATTTAGTATTGACGTTTGTGCCTATGCGGTCATGAGTAATCACACTCACTTGGTAGTTCATGTCGATAGCAATAGAGTAAAACGAATGTCGATAAAAGAGATAATCGAAAAATGGCATCAGCTATACAAAGGCACACATTTAACTCGCCAATACTTGGCTGCAGAAAATAACGAGTCAATGGATGATTTATCGTTAACAACGGTTCAAGAAACGGCCGAAGTTTGGAGAAAAAGACTTTGTGATATCAGTTGGTTTATGCGTTCACTCAACGAATATATCGCACGCCAAGCTAACATAGAAGATAACTGCACAGGGCACTTTTGGGAAGGCAGATTCAAATCTCAAGCACTCCTCGACGAGACGTCACTCTTAGCATGCATGGCCTATGTAGACTTAAACCCAGTACGAGCCAACATAGCCTCATCTATTGAAGATTCAGACTACACAAGTATCCAACATAGACTAAAAGCCATAAAAGCGGGGAGAAGAGCCAAATTCTTAATGCCATTTGCGAAGAGCTCCCTCAAAATCACAATTACTTGTATTCCATTTTCGCTCGCCGACTACATCAAGCTAGTAGATGACACTGGTAGGCAAGTTACTCCGAACAAGAGAGGAAAAATACACAGTAGCGAGCCTAGTGCCTTAACGAAACTGAACCTAGACTCAGCGCAATGGCTGGAACTGTCTACTGAGTTTGAAGCTTGCTTTCAGTCAGTAGCTGGTAACGTCATCAGCCTAGAAACTTATGCGGCAAAATACGGTAAAAAACGCGTATCTGGGCGTGCTAACGCAATGAGGCTGTTTGGCTGAAGACTAACGTGCTGAACAACAGCCAAACGAAACTATAAGGTTCGTTTTTCGAATCGACTATTGCCCAAAAGCTTGAATACTGCGTTGTAACACAGCGGTTGTAACTTTTTCCAACCAAGTTAGCTCTCTCTCAGAAGCCAAATTGATTTTGCGCTGTCATAGTTCAAAGCAATAGCCAAAGAACTCACATGACTGTCTTAGTAATTTCATGTGATGGCCAATTCAAGAGCGCGATATCTCCTCAAGCTCGGCTTCATCTACCTGTCCTAGTTATATTTAGACACAGCTTTCAAACATGCCTGTCCTAGTTATTGTTCTTGTTATTGTTTCGCTCTATAGTCTAGTTTGCCCTACCTAAACGCTCATATTCAGTCCACAGTTCCACTGCCCTTTCAAACCCAAGATCCGCTGAGTTTTTTAGGTGAATATTTCGCTTCTGAGGATCAAACAGGGATAAAAATTCATCTCCATATATCTGAGCTTTTACAAACTCAGCAGCAGCTTTCTTCCTCTTAAAGTCCTTGTTATTAAGATACGCTAACCCTTTTTTAACGAAGCCTTCTTGTTTAGTTGCGTCGGTAATATCGTGCATTTGTTGGGCAAATAATATGATTGCATCTTCATCCCCTTCCTCAGCCACATCTTGCAACCAAATTAGCGCTTGTTTGAGATTTTTATAGTTTCCTTGTTTATACTGAAGAAACAAATTGTATTTAGATTCAGAGTTACCAATTTGAGCCGCTTTCACAAGTAGCTCTATACCTTCGTTAAGGTTTATAAAACCAGCTTCCGTAGTAAAGATAACTCCTAGGGCATTCATAGCATCAGAACTTCCCTGTTGTGCCGCAATTTTATAACTATGGATCGACTTTCCGATATCTCGCTCAGAAAGCTTTCCATAGTAATACAACTCACCCAGTGCTAAGTGAACCTCCATCGGAAAACAAGCTGAGAATTCTTTCAACAGTCTTTCAATGTCGCTACCATCAACGTCAATTGCATTATTCACCATTGATGTTTTTAAACTTACAAAGTTCTCCTTGTGCTGTGTACTACATTCGACTGCATTTACAGGAAAGGACAACACAGTAGCTAAAGATAGAAGCAGGCGACTACAATAACGTTTTTTCACACCTAATCTCCTTGAACAAAATGATCTGAAGGGCGCCCCCATCTCAAAAAATGCAGACCTCATATGACTGTCTTAGTAATTTAATAATCCATTGATTTAATAAACAAATTAAAGTGGATGTCCAAGTAATAATTATGACAATCAGTGAAAGAATGAACTCTTTGAGACAAATACAACCAACACGAACATCGAATTACAAGCAGTCTGTTTCACATAGTTCAGTCAATGCAAACCCCGCCGAAGCGGGATTTGGTTTCAAATTACGATGGGTATCCAATTAGTTAATGAGACGTTAACTCTTGTTTCGATCAATCAAAACATTTGCGTTGAATAGCACCTTCACCGATCAGTCTTACTAACTCATCATATTCTTGAATACCTATTCCAGTCTTGAAATAGAGTACCTTATCTTCTTTCTTGAATTTTCCATTAATCATCAAATAGATCTCGCTTATCGGAAATCTATCATGGGGAATCGACGCAACAACAAAAACATCGCTTCCAATTTTCGAGTACAGATACACTCCCTTAGATATCTGAGTCCTCCCTCGCAAGTCATTTACAATCTCTTGTCGAGCGAATATTTCCGTTGAATTATTAAATTCCGTACCAGCTTCAGATTCACTGTTACCACAATACGCTGGCCAAGAACTATTAGATAACTTAACGTTTATTCTCTTCATACCAGTATCAACATTACTAAATTGACTCCGATGCCTTCCATAATCATCACCACAACCAATCAGCAACATAAACATCAGTATTATTGCTATTTGTTTCATAAGTTTTTGCAACCAGACCTCATATGACTGTCTTAGTAATTTCAATGCCTCCCAATTTACTACTAGGGGACATCTTTTCCGTTTACCGAAAAATAAAGAAAGCGATTAAACAGCGTTTGCGTTCGGCAACTCAATACAAAACATCGGTAATTTAGACTGACTATATTGCAGTTGGAAAGGTATTTTTTATGACTGTCTTAGTAATCCTTTTTGATTGGCATAAACGCTGTCAGAAAAAAGAAACAGGCCAACGAAAACAAAAATAGCGCGAACGTTACTAGTCATCCTTTGTGTACCCATTAATTTTTGGTCTTGGAGCTATCCCAATACTATTTTGCATGCCTGTCCTAACTTGAGCTTTCAAAACTGCTCAGTGAGAACCTCTTTTAGCTTTCCATCTGTCTTTGAATAAACTTTAATGACTTTTGTGAAACAGCCCAATATCGGCGAACCACATAAAAAGATAAAAGTTGAGTTGTCTTCTTCAACTTTAAAACACAATTGGTTTGCTGAAGAAAAATAGAAAACCTTGCCTCTAAAAAACATGGTTTTCATTCTCACATTCTCAATACATAACTTTTCTATACATAGCTCTTCTATTTTGTTCTTAAAAGACTCGACCTTAAACGTTTTCGCAGCCGAAGTAACAGACATAAAAAAAGCAGTACCAAAAAAAAACAAGTTAGTTAATACAAACCCTGCCCTAGCAAGAAGGATTGTCACGATTGCAAGTAACACAACTTTAATAATCGAATACAACCCCAAAATTAATCCCCCCAAAATGAGTTAAAGTTATCCCACATTTCTTGCAATGAAGTCGACGAATATATAACCGAAAATCTATCACCTAAAACACCGACTCCGCCACCAACACCTACTCCTCCTCCTCCTCCGCCTCTAAGGCTGGTTAAAGCAAATGAGTTGTCTGCATAGTCTGCTGAAAATACCGTAGATGGCCCTATTTCTGTTGGGGTAAAAAACGCGATAAATGTATTACTCTGTTTTACATGCCTGTCCTAGTAATTTTTTCTGTTGGGGTAATAAACGCGATAAATGTATTACTCTGTTCTACATGCCTGTCCTAGTAATTTCTGCTAGAAATTCACGTGTCCATGTAACTAACTACAACTCGAACGCACTGGAGAATCTTTTTTTCTCTCAAGAGGTAAGACGTCGTCTCTCTCTGAAGAGACCGTTATGGCTTTTGGCGCACCTTTACGGTGTTCAAAGACTCCGAACACCAAAACATAATTTTGCAAACATTCACTCTCTAGCATTTTTTGGTAAAAAGTTTCACTAAGAATGATACTTATTTCTCTTGTGAAATCTGAATTTTGAGAGTCCAACATATATGGATAAAGTAATAACCTACCGTCCTTTATATCAAGATAGCCAGTGGTTATAACTTGTTTACTGGAGTAGTAGTTTTTGTTTCCCAAAAGCTCAAAAATAGAGACCATTTCATATGCTCGACCTACAGGGATATAAAAAAACAAAAACGCGAAAGCAACAAATTTTAGATATCTTCTGAATTTAGCAACTCGTATCAACATCATAAATTTTACAACTCCAACGATCACTTATCGAAGGCCTAGTATAATGAGATATATAATATTGGTATCCGTATTCCAAATATAGACGCTAGTTACGTCAAGGGACTTAACATGCCTGTCCTAGTTATTCATGCCTGTCCTAACTTGGGCTTATCAATGGTCTTAGTAATCAGTCAGAAAATCCAATCGACTCTACCTTGGCCATGCTAGACTGTGCACATCCATTTTTTTCTGTTGTCTGTGGAGCACTGCTCTCGACATACCATACATCGATTTTGCGATTTGCCATCTCAGCAGCTAAGAGCATACTTAGCATGTTCTTCCCGCTATCGGTTGTGGCATCAAAGTAAAAATGCCTTCCGAAATAGTCACAGGTGTCAGTGGGAGGGTTAGCCACACCGAACAGAATAGCCGTTGAACCAAACATCTTTTTCGATTCGACATTTCCTATGTATGCAGCGTTAGCAGTGCCAATAAACAATGAGAGTGGCAACAAAAAACGTTTTCCAAAATTCATTTTTATACCTTTTTAACAGAAGAAGTAATTTTTTAAGTTAGGCGCCGACTTTTATATAGGCGATTCCCTCTGAGTCATGATGGATATCGCACTTGTTGTCACCCACGATGGTGACTACTTCACCCGAGGCTTTGGCTGCCAATAATACGGCATATATGTTTTTCCCTTTATCGGTTTCCCCATCAGCTACAAATCTACGAGTCGTATTACAGCTCAAGTTTGAAGGGGAAGTCATAGTATCAAGACGCACCCAGACTTTTTGATTAATCCATAGTTCAGTGACTTTTCCAGTTGCTTCTTCTGCAGTAACGCTGGCTGACACGAACAACATCAATACAGTAGTTAACTTAAGTTTCATTCGGAATGCTCTTTTTAATCTTGAATTTACTAGTACTTTATATAATTAATATCTTCAGTGTCGTGGTGCAGATTACATACTCCACTTCCTTTGATATAGATAGGTTCTTTTGATGCTCTCGCCGATAACAACGTCGCAAACAGTGCTTCACCGCCTTCTCCAGTCAATGATATCGCGTATCTTCCACTGCCCGCACATTCTGCGGTTTTCGCGCCTTCTATACGAAAAAACACCTTTGTGCTTTTGTGCACATAAACATCATACACTCTTCCATGCGCCTCGCTCGCGTGCGCCTTCACAAAAGTCAGGGCCAATACAATAAACATCAATATACGCATATTTTCTCCACATAAAATTCATCTAAAACAATATTTTAAAAGGGAATATCACTTAATTTGAATACAGTCGTATATAGGTAATTTGCGGCTCAGCCCCACACCCTGTTGTAACGTTTGGGTCGTACCAAATTTCAACGTTTTGATTTGTTGAAACGGCAGCAATGGCAATAGCGTTAACGTCACTATCTGCAACATTAGAGATTCTGAACCTTTTTTTCGTACCGTCTGCATTTGCGACAAAACTCACAGTGCGGCAGTTAGCACTGATGTGCCCTTCAGTAAATTCAATTTTGCCTTTCCCTGTGCTCGTCGTTGCAGCGAGCACTGTGGTACCGATAAGAGTAAATATGCACAACAAGCGTATAAAGACTTTCAAATCTAATTCCTTTTCATGTTACAGAACAATAGATTCAAATGGCTAACGTACTAACGGCTTATCCTAATCATTGAAACTTGATCATATTGTGCCAAGCAAGATGAGCCATCAAGTCGCACTGTCACTTCTTTTTCCGCTATAAGCGCCGTCAGCGCAGTGCTATACATCGCCTCACCTTGATGTTGACTCATATCCCACGCAACCCAATGGTCACTGGGGCAGCTATTTTTTGACTTCCATTCACAAGGTCTCATGAAAGCCGCGTTCTTATCCGTATGAGATTGCAAATCGCAAACCTGTACTTCGACATCAACAGCAAATGCCGCAGGGCTTAAAGCGACTAAAAGAAAACAGCAAGATGTTAAGAGGGGGTTCACTTTTCTATCCATCGAATATCTAATCCATTTTTAGAAGCTAACGTTACGTAATTTGGAAGACAGAGCTATGAGGCCTTAGCTCTGTTTTACATGTCTGTCCTAGTAATTTCCCCTGTCCTGGTAATTTCGCTATTCCAAGTTTAAACTTTCTGAAATTCCAAAGTTAATACTATTCTTCTCGTAAGAACTAAGAGTGTAAATTAGGTCATTCAATATGAACGTCCAATACATACTGCTCTTTAAATAGACGAGATGAACTTTATTTGGAAATACAATCTTATCTGTTTTACTGCTTCCAATATGTTTGGCTACTATATAGCAGCTATCTCGCTCCGCCCTAATCTCATAGTTAATTTCGATATTATAACTTAAGAATCCTTCTCTGAGATTTAATTGACTAAATGCTGAAGGACAAGCGTTTTTTTTACAAAATTTTTGAATTTTGGTTTCATTTCACTAAGTACTATTTTTGAACTGTTGAGTGCGACAGATAATTCGTTTACTGAAAACACCCTCTCGCTTACCCCCGTGCAAAAAAATACTGATTGAGACAAAAACAATAATAACTAGTGTCTGTTTATCTGGGAAAAACAATACATACTGAGCCAAATCGGAAAAAAACACAGCAAAAAAATTCCGGTAACGACGCTTAAATTAGTCTTTAGGTATTTCACTAGTTTCCAGCCATATGTCTTCTAAAAGCTTCCATAGAAATATCAGGCTTCTGATATTGTTGTGGAGAAAAATAGTAATCTGCGGCCGCGTTACCTTGACTATCGATCCACTCATGAGCCCGCCCCATATCAGCACCACCTAACATTGCCCTAATTTCCCCAGCCGCATAACTGAACATTCCGATTTCTTGAAAAACACTTAAGTGGAGAGCTTCATGTACCAACGTATTAACGAAATCCTGTGTACGGTAACGAACGTCCCCTGAATAAATCTTTTCAAAATTCAATTTGATACAAGAATCTGTCACACAAACTTGTCCTATGTATTTTTCACTTAAATTTGACAATTCTATGTCTATACCTTCTAGTAAATTGTCGTATGTGTCATTTACATATTGAATTGCCTCTTCCAGATTCGTCAAGTTTTTAGCAACATTCGCAACTTTCAGTTCTTGAGGTGTTTTTTCAGATGTAGAATCTTCTTTCGCAAAAAGGCTGCTTCGCCTTACCTCTCCTAACGTTCTTGAAAAAGCCCATGTTTGCGCCCCATTTGCAAATTTTCCTCCTGTTAACTTACTCACTGTTCCCCCTATCAATGAGGCTGCGATAACATTTGCTATTGGATCACCTAAATTGATTCGGCCACCGAGTCCGGCTCCTAACCCTGCGGACCAGAAGCCATGGCCAAACTTGCCGCCTTGCGCTATGGAGGAAATACCACCCACAATTGCTGAAGACGCTATTCTGCCAAAATCTCCTCCGCCAGGGGTTACGAGCGATACAATTCCCGACATAAATGCCGAGCCTAATTGCCCTGTTACTGCATATGTAGATGCGAATGAATATGCTGCACACCCAAATGGCCCACCGTAGAAGCAAGCAGCGGCTTGTGCAGCTAAGTTTAAGACAGGGATTTTAGCAATCTCGCGCAAAAAGCCCCCGACGACTTTGGTTAAGGATTTAAAGAAATACCCACTCGGGTCGGTGTAACTCAGAGGGTTATTCAGTACATATGAATAGCGGTTAAACGACTGGCTATTCGTTGGAGCCTGAATAAAGGGATCAGCCTGCAAGAATCGACCCAACGTTGGATCGTAGATCCGACCGTTCATATGGATAATATCCGCATGTTCAACATGCTCGTGCCCAGTAAAACCTCTGTCCGTAATATTCGTTACCGCAGTAAACGTGGGTAACTTGCCACCAGTGGCACCTGCATTCCAATGTTCACTCGCAATATCTATGCGCTTACCCCAAGGGTCGAAGTAAACCTTGCTACGTACCTTCCCGTCATTGGTTACCACGGTATCAAGGCTACCTAGGTGATCTTTTAGAAGATAGTTAGTTTGTACTGCACCAGATAGCGTATAAGCCGTTTGTAACCCTCCGGGGATATATCGGCGATGCTCGATGTTGTCGCCGGTTTTGACGACTTCCACATTGCCAATGTAATGCGTTGTTGTGTTTTTTCCGTCTTTACTCGTCACCCGTTTGTATCGGCTTCGATTGGTATTGTAGACAAATTCCGTCACACCACCATCGCCCGTAACCTTTGTTACTTTATCAAAGTGTGAATATGTCAGTGAGCGACTCAGTATGTTGCCATCATAATCTTTGACCATGTTACCGTTTTTGTCGTAACACAACTCTCGATTACCCACCTTCGTTAGCGCATGCGGTCCTGCTGCAATCGCACAATGAGTTTCTTTTGCACCATATCGATAGATGGCACCAGACTCGACATCTGACTTGGACTGAATGTTACCATTGGTATCATAGGTTAACGTGACATCGGCCACCTCAAAGCTACCGCTCTGATGATTAGCAGCGGTTAAACGGAATGCTTCGTCGTAATCAAATGTCTGTTCATAACCACTACCGAGGTTATTACGCTCTCTAAGGTTGCCGAACCCGTCAAACTTAAAGTAAATACTTTGATATAGCGCACCGCTTGTGTTTTGGGTGGTGCGAACAGATAAATTGAGCCCTGTAACGTCGTCAAAAGAACGTGTCGTTGTATATAAGGCACTGCCATCAATAACATTCGTGTCCTCGATTTCGACATTGCCTAATGCATCAACTTGCTTAATTTCTTTATATGTTACTTTTGAACGATAGTGATCGGGTGCACCACTGTATTTAGCTTCTTCTTGTTTGAACATGTAGCCATAGCTGTTGTAATGGTGCCTAATACCCTGACAACTGCCACTGTCGATAGCCGACGTAGCCCCACAACCTGGCAACGACGCAGAGCTTGCATCAAACTGCTGGAATGTACGGTTGTATTGATCGTAAGTGGTGTACTGTGTGTAGACCTCGTCATCAATAATGGTTTCGACTTTATTCGGTCTACCGTATTGGTCGTAGTAGTAAAATTTACTGCCGTGACGAATATCGTTAAGCTGCTCTCGAACTAGTACTGGCCCAGGGTTAGCCGCTCCGAATTCATTGTAGGCAAACGTTGAAGTTTCAATACCAGCACTTGAATACACTTCGCGTTTCACATCTCTACCAAGGAAATCTCTGAAGAATACCGTTCTATTTCCTTTTGCATCTGTTTGTTCGATCAATTCTCCAGCAGCGTTGTATTCATAGGCCCATGTTCCTTTATCGGGATCAGTCATCGACGTTTTTCTACCATAGTGGTCGAAATTAGTAACAACCGTATCACCATTAACACCCTTAGCTTCCGATAGATTCGAAGTTGCGTCATAGGCATAGTACACAGTGCCTTGCGTATCTTTTACAGAAACCAATTCACCAATGATATTGAAGCTTTCCGTCTTCTCGTTAGTGACCGAGTAGCCGTTATAGCTACTGCTTTCTTCAACGGTTGTACTCAAACCATCTGCAGCATAGGTATAGGTTGAGGTCATTTTAGTTTCATCTGAATTTTCGACCGTTGAGGACATCATTCGACCAAACTTGTCGTATACCGATGTTTGCTCAAACGGTCTGTCGCCGTCAAAGTACGGGACAGTCGAAGACACTTGACGCCCATATTTATCGTATTCGGCTTTCGTGAATACATATTGGCCATCAAAACTCTGCTTGGCCGACCCAACCTGCCTTCCAACAGTATCAAAGTAAGCGAATTGCTGTGGTTTACCATGACCACTGCTTTTTACAACATAGTAGTAGTTGACGCCTGCAATCACAGGTTCGCCTAGTTCGTTAGCATAGCCTCGCTCGGTAAACATGGCTTCACCGAGCTCGTTACCACTTGCAACAACTTCGCCCATCGAATCAAAGGTAAATTCCGTGTTCATATTGAATTCGTTTTTCAACTGTTTGGGTACACCAAACTGATTGAATGCAAGTGCCTCTGACTCGATGTAGTAAGCGTTAAATGTCGCCGTTACGTAACGGCTGTCTGTTTCATCGTAAGTAACCCCACCGAAACGATAGACCGCAGAGCTATCGTCGTCATAGTTTTCCGAACCGGGAATGTAATCGCAGTCTTCGACATTAAAGTGCGAGCTGTACGTGTGGGTTGCGACCTCATTGCCATAGTTATCGTAGCAATGCATTGTGGTGAGTTGAGTGTACTCTACATCTGGAGAGACTATTTCTTTATGCAACACGCCCGTATCGGCAGCATAATCAAATTCGCTGACTCGATTGACAGCTTTTAGCCCAGCGCCGTCACTGCGTTCATGCAACACTTCTGTTCTAGTCACTCGGTTCAACCACCAAGTCTCTTCGCTTATTTTTTCGTTTTCGTAAGTGTTGTTAGTGGTGACACGCTTCAGCCAAGAAGTGGCCTGCATGTTTTCTCGTTGCTCAATAACAGACTTAGTTAAATTCGCATGATTGCCATAAGGTTCGTAAACGTTAAAGCCATCTGCATCGGCTGAACTTTGCAGCTCAAAGCCATCTAATCCATAAGCACCATAGTGATTCCAAGTATTAGTTACCGATTTAAGTGCCGTTACAAATTGTTCAGCAGCACCGGGCAACACCTGGCTTACGCTATAGGTTTTATCGATAGTCTGCCAAACAAACGGATACACAGTAGTGCCGCCGTTTAAAGCAATATGTCTATTGGTGTTTATGGCATGAGACAGTATTTCATTTTCTGCGACATTCGTGCGCCATGATCCTAAATACTGCTTTGTCTCTTTCGGCATGCCTGAATACGGGAAACCTTGCTCATACGTCGTTTGGGTCGTTATTTTGCGATCAACATCGAAGGTATAGATATTCTCAAAACCCAGAACACCGCGTCCTCCGGATTGCGCACGCATACCTTGATAGAAGTACTCTACAGCTAGCTTATCTGTGATGTCTGCGGTACTTGGTGCATCTGATACGACTTTTTTCACAACATATTGCGTAGATATTAAATCGAAGACCGGAGAGCAGTAGTCGATACTACTGTTGATTACACAACTTCCCCATTGTAAATCCTGAGCGCCTGTGCCCTTTTGATAAACGCTAGCATCACTCATGGGGGCATATTCGATCGTCGTCTCTATACCAAAACCATTTTTAACACTTTGAAGCTTAAGCGGGGCGTTGTTCTCAATATAATCGGGATAGAAGAACAATCGTCTCGTGTTGTAGTTTTCTCTATAAACTTGTACAAGGCCTCTACCTATCTCACCATCGCCATCCCAATCAGCTAAGAAGACAAAGTCATAGTCTTTATCGTAAAACGCGCTTAAAGTGTTGCCGTAAGGCTGATCAGTACCAAAACCTCTCTCGCCTTCTTCAATAGTTTGCAGTACCTGCCTCCAAGCACCTGTGTCTTTGTTGAAGTAAACAAAATCGGCTAACGAATCTCGGTTTAGGTCAACAAAGGCCTCAGATTCACTTTCCTCGAAGTTGCTGAGTCCACCGAGTTCCAATCCAAAGGTTTGTGGAGCAGTGAAAGACTTCATGCCCGTATTGAGTTGATAAACGATTTGCTTTTTGGTACCTGCATTACGAATGATGTATACATCTGCAAGGCCATCACTATTGATATCTGCAATGCGCACATTATCTGTGTTTACACGATAATCTAAGCCCAAACCTACACGTTCAATCTTGCCATCGTTCACATACCCGAAGGTTTCTAATCGAGGACACTCATCATCAAGGGGAAGTGTATCGCCAATCGCATCTACAACAACGTCACATGCAGAGTCAGATTGCGTTTGCGTGCGAGCAAAGCGGTCAATGATTTTTATCAAAAATTCTGACTTGCCATCGCCATCAAAGTCCGAAGCAGCAATGTTGTCATCAATGTAGTCAACCCAAGTCGAAATGTACTGCATGCCCTCTTCAGGGATATTGCTTTCATCAAAGTCATCGATTGGATAAGTGTATGCGTCATCAAATTCTATGTGGTCAGAATCCGCGCCTTGCTTAATGTTCATTCTATGCTTCAGGCGACCATCCCTGACATATAACATATCGGGGTATGCGTCTGCATCGAGGTCTTGGAAGCTAACGTTAGCAGACGTATGGTCTGGACTATAGTCTTCCGCTACTGCTGTTAAACCAAGAGAATAAATCCTGTCGGTTTCTGTTTCATATTCACAATTTGGAGCAGTATCGGAATCAGAGCGAATATAATCTTGCTCATATTCAAACGCATTGTCGCACAACCTGACTTGTCGTAATGTCGAGTTATTAAGATCGTAGTACTGCCATGTAAGCTGTGTATTGCTACCGGATGCAAATACAATTTCCAGACTACCATCACCATCTATATCAGCCGGGTAAAGTCTGGGCACACTGCTGTCTCGACCTCTCAGGTGAAAAATGTACTCCTCGTCAGAGAAACCTCCTCGGCCGTTACTCAACTTGTAATAAGCATTGTAGAATGTTGGATTACCCTCGTCTTGTTTTAGGAACACCAAGTCGGTTTTGGTATCTCCATTAAGATCTACTGGTGTAGGAGCTGCAATAGCAACATCTGCCAGTGTTACAGATTGGCCAGTACTTTTAGTAGAGCTTAATTGGGGATTCCAGTTAAACTCAGTAGAGCGGTAACAGCCACTGTTATTCGTTCCGCAAAGGGTCACGTTTTTCAGTATGTCAATTTGAGAATTCGGGTCGACCTCGTAATCAAATGAATAAGCTCTCAGCCTTTCATCTTCATGTTGAGTTACCACAACAGACTCAAGCAAAGCTGTCGACGTATAGTGATTCCCTAAACTAAATCCTAGAGAGGGCCTGCGTTTACCAACACTAGAATAATTAAAGGTAACCGTATTGTCGCTGTACTCTACGCTGCGGATTACACGTTCAATTCGGCCATTGCTGTCTAGATTTAAATAGCTAAACTTGATTTTGTTGTCCGCTTGTTTGTAGTTATCGGAAATAGAACTAATAAACCAAGTCACAGGGTTGTTTCCGCTCACAACCTTGGAATTCGCCGTTTCTCCATACGCAGTAATTGAGCCATCTGGTCGTGTAACAATAAATGAAGAGCTTGAATTAACATCCCCTTTCAATACAACACGTGTACCTGTGTCTATTTCAGTTCGATATTCAGAACCTGCGACGCCATATTCTCCCGCGACCAGAACTAACTTTTGGCCATCCAAACACAAACGGCTCTCTTCAAAATCTAGTCTGCCATCAAACCCGTCTTGCTCTTTAGTCGCTCGGCATCGCTCAATTGAAGATAATCCAGTGATATTCCAGCCCATACCTAATGAACCAATACCACTATTACTGCTGTATGAGACCCCCAGAGAAGGTGTAACTCCTGCAATGCCACGAGGTAAATCGAAAGGAATGCTATACGTAGCAGCTCCACTTTCATCTACCCTAAAACTACCCGGCACGGTCCCTACAATGTTTTTTGCCACCTTTGTGAGATCATAGTTGCTAGCCTCCGGCGCTTGCTCTACGAAAATGGCGTCGCCAACGGTAAACAAGAACTTTTCAATGCCATAAATCACACCGTCAGTCGCTTTCACCGTTACTTCTGAATAGCCATTTACACCCGGTAATGGATCTAGCTGCAGCGTGTAGTTGCCCGCTCCGCCATTTAATATGATATTGCTGTCAGGCAGTAACGCTTGGTTGCTGGTTTCCACCACAACCACAAGTTGTTCTGCAGGAGTATGCGTGTCGCTAACCGTAAATGATACTGAGCCAACATCACCCTGATCGACAGAAATATCATCGATTGCCGAAATTTGCGGTGCCGTATCTGGGGCAACAATTACGGTAAATGACTCTTCAGTTTCCGCTAACTCACTCGTATCGTTGGTATTTTTCGCAGTCACGACAATTCGCGCCGTACCAAGGTGACGAACGTTAGGATTGATCACCAACTCGCGCTCTGATCCAGTCCCTTCAATGCTGACATCAGATCGATACAACACCGGTCCACCCGTGGAGAATAGCGTATCAATAAAGTATTGGCTGGTAATATCTAACTCGTAGATGAGGGAAAAATTCAAATCCACATCGGACAATGCAGAATCCACGTCAGTTACCGTGAACGGGATACGGCGGGTTACCGTGTCTTGCGATAAAGATACTGTCTCAGAGCTGATAACCTGCATTGTAGAATCGACTTCCATAATGATGTTATCAGGGTCGTTCCACAGTAAGTAAACGTCGTCGATTTCAGAGATTACCGGTTGGTCGTTAACAGCATTCACCGTGAGCGCAAACTGAGATTGCCCAGTCAGTGCACCATCAGACACGGTCATCGTGACAGTTGCCACACCAAATGCGTCTGGTTTAGGCGATAACACCAAAGCGTTATCCGTGCCGATACGATTCGTTTGAATATCTGCCGATGACACTAACGCGGTATTAGTCGAAGCAAAAGAAACATTAAGGTCAGAATATGGCGTATCTACGTCTGTGACTTGATATTGAACAGTCGCTATTCCATCTTCGTCAATGGTGATATCTGAGATGGCAGATACCACAGGCGCATCGTTAACAGGGAGAACATCCACCAGCATAGACGTTTCACTGGTTCCCACTCCATCATTTGCATTTAACGTCAAAAGTACCGGACCAAACTGATTTGGCGCTGGCGTAAGCGTGAGTGTGAAGCCTTGTGCCGTTTTGTTAACGGCGATATTGCCCGATGGCAAAACTGTAGCGTTGTTCGATATGGCTTCAAGCGAAATTGAGCCCAATGACTGCTCTAGATCGCTAACGGTTACCGCAACCGTTTTTGGTGTGTCTTCATTGAATGCTATGTCACTGGCGAAAGAAAGCACTGGCGTATCATTGACTGGCGTAACCGCCAACGAGAAAGACATGGTTTCGCTTAACAAACCATCCGAAGCCTGCACTGAAATCGTCGATGACCCAAATTGGTTGTCGTTGGGCGTGATGTCGACTTCTATTTGCTCTCCCTGTACTTCGAATGAGATATTGCCGTTGGTGACTAGGCTTGAATTGGATGAAGTCACATTAATCGCGAGGTCTTGAGTAGCGGTATTCAAATCGCTAATCGGGATAAGTAAGCGTGTAGGCGTGTCTTCTGGCGTCGATTGGTTCGCTAATAATTGAATGTCAGGTGCTAAGTTCACTTCATATCTTTCGTTGCCTGTCGCAACGAGCTGTAACGTTTGGCCATCAATGGATAACGTCAAATCTGTATTGTTATCGCCATTTACGTCACCGCTAATCAAGCTACTATCGCTAACAACGCTGGGGTTCGCATTATTGAACGCGCCGAGGCTAATCGGCGACAGTTGCCATTGCCCTGCTGATTGCTCTAATTTGAGTAGCTCGTCTGCTTTGTATGTAGGGATCAGCACAAAGACGCTTGTGGAGATTGGCACCCACGTCGGCTCTGTTTTTAAATAATAGCTATTGCCACTGTTGTACAGTTGATATGGCTTGTCAGAGGCTTGTGCTACTTGAGCAAAAAGCATTGAAAACGCTGATAAAAATAGAGCAAGACCAAGCTTCTTAGGCATGATTTAGTCCCTTAAATTAATGTAATCCAATTCGTTAGCGGCCGAAATATATCAAGGTTTTGTGTGCTCCTCAATTTGCCTTAATTGGCAGGAGCACATTCAATATTTCCGGTCTAGAGCGTTCACACGCATTTGTATTGACAAAGAGTTTTATCGGCGCATTGGCGTGATACGCAGATAACAGTGTCGAATAAATTCTTTCTTTTACTTCGGCTGGCAGCGATTCGTCTACCATGTAAGAATCCGGATCACTACACTGTGCCGGATTGTGCCTTTGCGCTTTTGTCTCAACTCGAATCTGGCGTTGTTCGTAGGTGTTACTCCACAACGCGAATTCACTAATTTCAACCCAACCGTCTTGGGCAAAAGCGGCATTAGCAAACAATGGCATAGTTATCATCGTTGATAATAAAATGAACTTAGTCATTTTCATTGAATACGTTCCCTTGTTACTGCAATTGCCCAAAGTGCGAATATCCGAATTGACTATTTCTTCAATATCCAAAAGCCGACAAAGTCATTTCTGCTGGTCGCCAAAATTGTTTCGCAACTGGCATTGTCTTCATTGAACCTGACGAAAAGCGGCTTCTCGGCAAGCATTGCAGTTGTGCCTGCAGCATAAAGCCTTTCCATTGCACTCTCGCTGACTTGATCCTTGGTTTTGTAGATACACGCTGGGTCGCCTTCAAAACAAATCCAAACAGAATAGCCCGAACTATTCATCCAAATCTTATCCACGTAATATTTGCACTCGGTAAACGCGCTGGCGTTGAACGATGCCGCGCACAATAGTGCCATCAATAGTCTTTTCATGTTGAATGTCTTCCTGAAATTCAAAGTAAAAATTTAGTTACTTGGTGCTTTTACAAATACGCTGGCGATATGAGGATGTTTGTTGTTTTGCCCGTTGCACCCGTCCACCCAAAATCTTACGCTATGACCCGTAACTAGCGCAGTCATCAATGTGCTGTGAAGAGTCTCATAATTGGGTTGAGTTGGATTTAAGGCATAGTAATTGGGCTGCTGACAAGAATCGGGATTGTTGTCTATCCCTTCGACCTTAACCATGGTCCAGCCGCCATTTACGTAGATTTCAGAGACCTTTCCCCAATCGGTTGAGCCGCTTGCGAAAGCTGGTGTGGTTGAGCAAACAAATAGAATGGAGAGAAGAAATGCTCTCATGCGCGCTTATCCTTAAGTCTGTGAGGCTCTATTTGCGTAAGTAACATTAGTGACCCTTTTTCCATCGCAAAACAATAACAAAGGTAAACAACACCATCTATTATACGAAAGTATAAAGACATTAACTTTGATACTAGATGGCGGGAGTATAGCGCCAGTTTAACCATGTAAAACGGATTGTTAGATTCGCTTTTTTCGTGTAACGTCCCGTCGAATGCTTCCAAATATGTAGTGTTTTATACGTACATTACAAAAGTGAAGTTATATGGAATAAGCTCGATACCTCAAGGAGATGAGATGAAAATCCGCTTCACCCCTCTATTGTTCGCTACACTTTGTTTTTCATCGGCAGCCAATGCCAATTTCCATTACTGCACCGGCAAAATATTGGATATTGTTACGAGAGACTCCGCGGAAGAATCGTCTTTTAGAATTGATGGGCTTAATGGTTGGGCTAGCTTAACATTCAGAGCTGAAAGTACTTCAGAAATGCGAGATCGACAATTTAGTATGATCCTATCTGCGTTTTATAACGATCATCCCGTAGCGTTAGAGTTCGTATCAACAGATACCGTCAACTCTTGCGACGACATGCATGATAGAAATACGCCCGTGCGGTCTGTAAGATTACGGAAGTAACAATGAAAAAATATTACTAACACTGACAACGTGCTTGATAACATTCTGTGCCATTGCCGAGTCACAGCAAGTCGCTATTGAGCACACTATCACTCGCATCAACACCTATAAAGATTTAGCGTTCATCTACATCACGCCTCATTTCGAATCAACACAAGGTTGTAAAAATGGCGGCAACAGGACCATCGCTATCGACCTTTCAAATGAACAGGGCGAAGCCATGTATAGTGCAGCACTAGCAGCCGCATCACAAAAGAGGTTAGTTGGCTTTGGTGTGAATGGTTGCCATAAAAGCAGACCCCGTGCATATCGTATTGATGTTGGGTTTGAATAAACCGGAATAAAAGAGGGAAGCATTGAAAAATGCCTGCCTCTTTTTGTCATGATATCAAGGCTACGCCGCTATTTTGGGGTCATCAAATCAACCCTAAATGCTCTGCGTGATAGTTCAAATGTTCTTCAATGAATGACGCGATAAAGTAGTAACTGTGATCGTACCCTTCATGCATATTCAATGTGATTTGCGTATCTGATTGCTGCGCGGCGTGAAGTAACGCCTCTGGGTGCAACTCGTCTTTGAGAAACTGATCTGACGCGCCTTGGTCAACAAACAATGGCACAAAATGCGTTTTGCTCGCTAGTAACCTACTGGCATCGTAGTCTGCCCAAGTGGATTGGTCCTCTCCCAAATACGCCGTTAAGGCTTTTTGCCCCCACGGGCAGCCTGTTGGATTGGCAATCGGGCTAAACGCCGATACCGATACATAACGGTTAGGGTTACGCAGGCCCACAACTAGTGCACCATGGCCGCCCATAGAGTGGCCACTGATCGCCCTTTCCTTGGTCACAGGAAAATGGGCTTCAACCAGCTCCGGTAATTCCTGCGTTATGTAGTCGTACATTTGATAATGCTTGGCCCAAGGCGCTTGTGTAGCATTCACATAAAACCCAGCACCTAAGCCCAAATCGTAATTGCCCTCAGGATCATCGGCAACGCCTTCACCCCGTGGGCTAGTGTCAGGAGCAACGATGGCCAAACCCAGCTGAGCGGCTAAGCGCATCGCGCCAGCTTTTTGCATAAAGTTTTCATCCGTACACGTTAGGCCAGACAACCAATAAAGCACGGGTACTGGGTTGTCTTTAGACGCGAACGGCGGTAGAAACACTGCAAAGGTCATTGCGCAGTTGTTTACCGTCGACTGATGCGTAAAACGTTGATGTTTACCACCAAACGCTCTGTTTTCACTGATCAATTCCATATCAATCCCTTAAAAGTGAACCACGCTGCGAATACTCTTGCCTTCGTGCATTAAGTCGAAAGCGTCGTTAACCTCATCAATCGGCATATTATGCGTGATGAAGGTTTTTAGTGGAATGTCGCCATTGAGGTATTGTTCCACTATCCCTGGTAATTCAGAGCGCCCTTTTACCCCACCAAATGCGGTACCGCGCCAAACGCGGCCGGTGACTAGCTGAAATGGCCTGGTCGAGATTTCTTGGCCAGCGCCAGCAACACCGATAATCACAGACTCGCCCCAACCTTTGTGACAGCACTCTAGTGCTGAGCGCATCACATCCACATTGCCAATACATTCGAACGAATAATCAACACCACCGTCTGTCATCTCAACAATCACGTCTTGAATAGGCTTGTCGAAGGTTTTGGGGTTGATAACATCGGTTGCACCCAACTGCTTGGCCAATTCAAACTTGTCTTCGTTGATATCGATAGCAAGAATGCGCCCTGCTTTGGCCATTACCGCCCCGATAATGGCAGACAATCCAATGCCACCTAATCCGAACACGGCAACCGTTGCACCGGGTTCGACTTTGGCGGTATTGAGCACAGCGCCCATGCCAGTGGTTACACCACACCCCAGTAGGCATACTTCTTCGAGTGGCGCATCTGGGTTAACTTTTGCTAGGGAAATCTCAGGTAACACTGTGTATTCAGAAAACGTTGAGCAGCCCATGTAGTGGTAAATGGGCTTGCCATCAATGCTAAAACGGCTTGTACCATCCGGCATTAAGCCTTTGCCCTGTGTTTCTCTGATTTTTTGACACAGGTTAGTTTTGCCTGATTTGCAGAATTTACACTCGCCGCACTCTGGCGTGTACAAAGGAATAACGTGGTCACCCACAGCAAGCGAGGTTACGCCCTCTCCCACGGCTTCAACGATACCGCCGCCTTCATGCCCGAGAATACTGGGGAATACACCTTCTGGGTCTTCCCCAGATAGAGTAAAAGCGTCGGTGTGACAAACACCACTGGCTACAATTTTTACTCGCACTTCGCCTGCTTTTGGCGGTGCAACTTCAACCGTTTCGATAGATAAGGGTTTGCCTGCTTCCCAGGCGACAGCGGCTTTACATTTAATTGGCGCTAATGCCATTATTATTCTCCGTGTGTGACTCTTGCTGTAAAAGGTACGGCATATATCGGATTTTAGACCAAGTTAAGATACACTACCTGCATTAATATCAACCCGTTAAGACCAAGAGCTTTAACTATGCTAAAAACGCTCGGCCATCATTTGATTGGTACTTTGTCAGTTATTGCCTACGCAATAAATACCATCTTCTGGTTTGTACCTATTTTCCTGTTGTCATTTTTCAAACTTATTCCGATAAATGTATGGCGTACCTTTGTGTCGTATTTAGCTGACAGTTGTGCAGTGGCGTGGATATCCATCAATAACCTCAATCAAAGACTCACCAGTCGCACTCAGTGGCAGGTAGAAGGGCTAGATCAATTATCGCCTAAAGACTGGTATCTCGTTATTGCTAACCATCAATCATGGGTGGATATATTGGTGCTACAGCGAGTTTTCAATCGCAAAATCCCATTTTTAAAGTTCTTTTTGAAACAAGAGCTTATTTACGTGCCATTTTTAGGACTCGCTTGGTGGGCGCTCGACTTCCCATTTATGAAGCGCTATAGCAAATCCTTCTTAGCGAAACATCCTCACCTCAAAGGCAAGGATATGGAAACGACCAAAAAGGCGTGCGAAAAATTTCAGTTTAAACCGGTAAGTGTCATGAACTTTGTCGAGGGGACTCGCTATACCGAATCCAAGCATAGCCGCCAAGCTTCCCCATTCAAACACCTACTGAAACCCAAAGCGGGCGGCGTTGCCTTTGTGCTCAACGCCATGGGCGACCAACTTCACAAGCTGATAGACGTTACCATCGACTATCCGCAAGGCATACCGACTTACTGGGATTTTGTGTCCGGTAAAGTCAAAGAGATCCGCGTCAATATTGTTGTTACGCCAATAAAAGAACTCTTCGAAAATGGGGTATTCAACGACAATTACTTTGATGACCCAGAGCAACGCAGCCGCTTTCAAAAGTGGTTGAACGAGCGTTGGGAAACAAAAGACGCCTTACTTGAATCACTTGGAGCCACACAAAAGCCGCTATGAGAGTTGTATTAGCCCCCTTTATTTTTGTTATCCATACCACGTTGCAAATCAGCAATCTTGCGTTTTGGGGTATGTTGATAATCACCTTTGGTCTGGTCAAACTGGTGTTGCCTTTCGAGGGCATAAAAGCACTGTTTTCCAGTTTGATGAACGGTATGTTGTGTGGATTTGGCAAAGTCAGTGTGAGTATGATTCGGTTGTTTAACCCTGTTGATATTGAATACCGTATCGATGGCGAGTTGGATAAAGACAACTGGTATCTCATTGTCGCAAATCACCTGAGCTACTTAGACATCGTATTGATGATCGAATTTGCCGCAGATCGCATCCCTGCTCCTAAGTTCTTTTTGAAAAAAGAGCTCATTTGGCTGCCCTTTGTTGGGTTGGGTGCTTGGGCACTCGACATGCCATTTATGCGCCGTTACAGCCAAGCTTACATTGCGAAACATCCAGATAAAAAAGGCATGGATATCGCCACCACCAAAAAGTACTGCGAGAAGTTTAAAACCCAGCCCACTACCGTGATCAACTTTGTCGAGGGAACGCGTTTTACGCCTCAGAAACACGCGCAAAAAGGCGGTGAATTTACCCACCTGCTCCCACCCAAAGCTGGCGGTATTGCCTTCACGTTGGCAACAATGGGCGAGTTGTTTACCAATATCTTGGATGTGTCTTTGATGTACCCGGAAAATCGCAGGCACCCAATGGTGGAGATGCTAAGCGGTTGCATGAAGAAAATTGTTATCGATGTTAAAGTGCTAGAAGTACCTGCTGAAGCGCAAGGTGACTACTTTGAAGATGAAAGCTTTAGGCAGCGTTTTCAGGCTTGGTTAAACCGACTTTGGACAGAGAAAGACCAAAGGATTAACAAACTTTTAGGGATGTAAACGATGAAAACGTCATCTATTCACGCACTGTTCGTAGAGTTTGTCGATGGCGTTTTCCCCAATACGCCAACCGATTCGCCCTTCTATAATCTATTAGCGGTCGCTGCGATTATCAGTACCGCTCTAGTGTTTCACACCATTGGCCGCTTGCTGTTTAAACCACAACTCGAAAAGTGGGTAAAGCGCACCAAGTTATCGTGGGACGACGCCTTGATGGACCACGGTTTTTTCAATCGTCTATTTCACCTGGTTCCTGCCCTAACCCTGTTTTTATCTGCCCCTATCTTGCTTAATGAAACCGCGCTTGCCCTGCAGATCATAAGCAAATTGGCACTGCTTTACATGATGTACAGCGCTTTGCTAACGCTCTTCGCATTTCTCAACACAGTTGAGGATATCTACTATGGCTCAGCCCTAGCCAATCGCGGGCCGATCACGGGCTTTATCCAAGTCATCAAACTGATATTTGCAATCTTAGTATTGCTGCTTAGCGTATCGCTTCTCATCGACCGAAGCCCGCTTATTTTACTCAGTGGTTTAACTGCCATTGCCGCGGTTTTATTGTTGATCTTCCGCGATACCATATTGGGCCTAGTGGCTGGCATTCAGATTGCTGCAAACCGAATGTTCAACAATGGCGATTGGATACAAATTGATAAATACAGCGTTGACGGTGAAATCCTCGAAATCGGCTTGACCAATGTCAAAGTACAAAACTGGGACAAAACCATTGCCACGCTGCCAACCTATGCGCTGACCAATGAAGCGATTAAAAACTGGCGAGGCATGTCAGAGTCAGGTGGACGAAGAATTAAACGGGCCGTACACATCGACATTCACAGCGTTAAACTGTGTGATCAAGAGATGCTGGAGCAGTTCAAGAAGGTGCGTTTTATCACCCCATATGTCGAGCAAAAAGTCGCCGAGTTACAACGCTATAACCAAGACCGAGATATTGACGAGGCCGACTTACTCAATAGTCGTAAGCTGACCAACATCGGCACTTTTAGAGCCTACCTTGACGCGTATTTGACGCAACACCCAGACATCAGCGATAAGATGACTCGTATGGTCAGGCAGTTAGCACCCAACGAACTGGGTGTGCCGCTGGAGATATACTGTTTTAGCAACAAACAAGAGTGGGTGATTTACGAAGGCATACAAGCCGACATTTTCGATCACATTTTTGCGATGTTGCCACAATTCGGTTTACGCGCTTACCAAAGAGACGGTCACACACACTAAATCTGCCCGCCTTGAACAATAAGTAACGCAGACTTTGCACCACTTATCGATCAATACCGCGGGTATATTGACCACAGCGACTCGCTGTGGCCTAGTATTAGGCTTCACAGGATTCTGTGGTTTTTATGGATCTAACAGAAAATCAAAACAATAAGGTCGACCAATGAACAAATTCAGGGGACAGCTCCTTCTTTCTATCTCTGTCGCCGGCGGGCTCATGGCCTGTCAGCCCAGTACTACTGACACTGAGTCAAAAGATGCTATCGCGCAGGAGTCGCCTACGACAATGCAAATGACTTACCCAACTACCGCCAAAGGCGATGTGGTAGACACCTATTTCGACCAACAAGTTGCCGACCCATACCGTTGGTTAGAAGACGACAGAAGTGAAGAAACCGGCGATTGGGTGAAGGCGCAAAACGCCACGACTCAAGACTTCTTGAGCAAAATCACTTATCGCGACCAAATCGGCGAAGTGGTCAAAGAACTGCTCAATTACGAACGCGTCGGCGCGCCATTTAAAGAAGGCAACTACACCTACTATTACAAAAACGATGGTCTGCAAAACCAATCTGTGGTGTATCGTCAAAAAGGCGATGAAGCGCCTGAAGTCTTTATCGATCCAAACAAATTCAGCGAAGACGGCACTGTATCTCTAGCCGGTTTAAGCTTTTCTGAAGATGGTTCACTGGTCGCTTACCAAACCTCTACCGGTGGTAGCGATTGGCGCGAAGTCTATGTGATGGATGCAGAAACCAAAACCCTATTGGCTGACAAGCTAGACAACGTGAAGTTTAGCGGTCTGGCATGGTACAAGAACGAAGGGTTTTACTACTCCAGTTATGACAAGCCAGAAGGCTCAGAGCTGAGCGAAAAAACCGACCAACACAAGTTGTACTACCATCAAATCGGTACGGCGCAAGACACCGATAACAAGGTGTTTGGCCATGACGACGCAGAAAAACACAGATACATCTCTGCCGATGTTAGCGAAGACAACCGTTTCCTATTTGTTTATGCGGCTAACACCACATCGGGTAACCGCATGTTCATGAAAGACCTAACACAAGCAGAGAGTCAGTGGGTCACTGTGAAGCAAGACATCGCGTCAGATGTCTACGTGATTACCACTGACGGCGACAAGCTGCTGATGGTAACCAACCACGATGCACCAAATTCCAAAATTGTCGTGACTGATGTCAGCAACCCGAGCATGGAAAACTGGAAAGACCTGATTGCAGAAACCGACAACGTTTTATCGGCTAGTACGGCGGGCGGCTCGATATACGCCGAGTACATGGTAGATGCGATTTCACAAGTGAAGCAATACAACTTGAAGGGTGAATTGATTCGCGACATTACCCTACCTGGTGTGGGCTCTGTCAGCATTTATTCAGGTAAGTTGGAAGATAAGACTACTTATTTCAACTTTACTAACTACAGCACGCCTTCGACGCTGTACACCTTGGATATTGCAAATGGCGATGCCACTGTATTCTACAAGCCGAAAACCGCATTCAATAGTGAAGACTTCACATCTGAGCAGGTGTTCTACACGTCGAAGGACGGCACTCGCGTCCCTATGATCATCACGTACCACAAAGACACTAAGCTGAATGGTAAAAACCCAACCATGCTATACGGCTACGGTGGCTTTAACGTGAGCCTAACACCGCGCTATAGCTCAACAGTTGCGGCTTGGTTAGAGCTAGGTGGCGTGTATGCTGTGCCTAACATTCGCGGTGGCGGTGAATACGGTAAAGATTGGCACATTGCAGGTACGCAAATGCAAAAGCAAAATGTCTTTGATGACTTCATTGCTGCGGCCGAATACTTGATTGATAACAACTACACTAGCAGCCCTTATTTAGCGCTGAGAGGTGGGTCAAACGGTGGCTTGCTAGTCGGTGCCGTCATGACTCAACGGCCTGACCTGGCTCGAGTAGCATTACCGGCCGTTGGTGTACTTGATATGTTGCGTTACCACACCTTCACCGCGGGTGCAGGTTGGGCATATGACTACGGCACATCTGAACAAAGCCCTGAGATGTTTAATTACCTATTGGGTTACTCTCCGGTCCACAATGTGAAGTCTGGCGTCAACTATCCGGCTACCTTGATCACTACGGCGGATCATGATGACAGAGTAGTACCAGCGCACTCGTTTAAATTTGCTGCCACCTTACAAGAAAACCAATCGGGCCCTAACCCGACGCTCATCAGAATCGAGGCGGATGCTGGTCACGGTGCGGGAACGCCTGTTAGCAAAACGATTGAGCAATACGCTGACATTTATGGCTTTACGCTATACAACATGGGTGTTGAAACACTTAACTAGTTGATAGACAACAGTTCAAAGCGGTAGTCAGCTACCGCTTTTGCCTGCCAACCAGGCACAAAAAAAGCACCTAAAGGTGCTTTTTTCATAGGTATTTATCAAAGGCTTATGCGAGTGCGTAGCCCATCACTAGGCAAACAACTATTCCCGATACGCCGAAGAAACCATACTCGATTTTTTCTTGCATACGTTCGCTGCCAGTTTTGTTAGAAAATACACCCAATAAGATGCTGCTGACACCTAATACGAAGGCGACAAGTGCAACACCAAACAATACTGCGTCTAGCCATTCACTCATAATATATAAACCCTTACATTTTGCTGGCGGTATTATGCACGAAAGTAATAAGTATCACCACGGCAATCCGCGCATTTTTTAGCAGATCATTGATCCAAACCAAAGATCGCAATCCGTAATGCGACCATTTCATCGTTATTGAGTGTTAGTCAAATTGACTAATTACTCGTTTTATTCACCAAAAAACAATCTAAGAATGAAACTGGCCGCTCATAAAAATAACTTAAGCAATTGTTTTTATTAAATATTTAAAAACTGGTTCAGCTCTTGCTCTATCTTATCTGTTATCGACTACCGACTTTTTGCGAGGACGCAACCATGAAAAAACACGTATTAGCTTCAATCATTGGCGCAACATTAATGGCAAGTGCATCGGCTTCAGCCCATGTCGAGTTTGACAATAGCTGTGATGTTGATTTGAGTGGCGATATTCAATACCAACAGGGTCTGTTGACAGTGGAAATGGATAAGCGCAATACCATGACCATTGATGAAGATTACAACGTAAGTGTAAATGGTGAGCGCCTTGACCTAACGTCTGAGCAACAAGCTTGGGCCGAAGACTACTATGGCCACATTCAAGAAGCCATTCCCCTAACTATCGATATCGCGTCTGAAGGTTTGGAGATTGCAAGCGTAACTGTGACCGAAGTCTTCGGTGAGCTACTGGGCACAGACGACAGCTTAATTGAAGACTTTAATGTGTTGTTCAGTGATATGAACGATGAGATCCAAGCCCATTTTTACGACGCTAACGGCGAGTTTCAAATCAATACCGCTGACTTAGATGAAGACGGTTGGATGAGCGACAAATGGGATAATGAGTTCGAAGAAAAAGTCGAAGAAATGGTAGAGAAATCCATGGGCAAAATTCTCATCGCTGTCGGCACGCAAATGCTATGGTCCGACGGCAACATGGACGAATTTGAAGCGAAAATGGAAAACTTTGGCGAATCTATTGAAGCGCGAGTCGAAGAACGGGCTGAGGGATTAGAATTTAAAGCTGAGGCGCTTTGTAATGTGTTAGCAAAAGCGGATTATGCTGAAAACCAATTGGCAAATAGCGTATCTGAATTATCGGCGTTGAATATTCTTGAAGTAGAAAACAATCAACAGCAGATGTAATTTCAACCAGACCCGCGTATCCTAAACGGAGGTTTATCCTCCGTTTTTTTATGTCTGCATTCAGGAGAGCAAGTGTCTAAAACTATTGTGTTGTGTGGCTGTGGTTGGCTGGGAAAATACGCAGCAGAGCGGCTTATTGTTGAAGGTAATCAGGTTATTGGAACAACCCGTAGCCAAGACAAAGCTGAAGCACTATCTCAACGACAAGTCACGCCAGTACTCTTTTCCCTTGGTGACGACCCCAAAATACTGTTTGATACTGCACCCGATGTACTGATATTGAATGTGCCTCCGGGTAGAAAAAAAGCGCTCGATCCTAGCTTTATCGATAACATGAAAATACTGATAGCTTCGGCCATTAGTGCAGGAGTCAGACACACGATTTTCGTCAGTACTACGTCTGTCTATGGCGCAATATCTCAGGGGGACGTTACAGAGGATACAGCACTCTCTCCCAATACCGCCTCTGGTGAAGCCCATCAAGCCATTGAGGCTTTCTTGCAGTCACAAACTCAACAATTCGATATCTTGCGTCTAAGTGGTTTAGTTGGCCCAGATAGGCACCCTATCAATACACTTGCCGGACGAACGTTGGAAAACGGTAATCAGGTCACAAACTTAGTTCATGTAGAAGATGTAGTGAGTGCGCTGACAACAATGATCAACTTAGGGCCATCTTCTTCGGCTTACTTATTGTCGAGCTTAGCGCAACCCAAAAGGGCGGATTATTACGTGTACTGCGCTGAACAAAAAGGGTTACCAGTGCCACAATTTTCTGGCTACAGCACTGAGCAGTCACCTGCAGGTAAGCGAATAGTGTCAGACAACAGTTGGGAGAAATTAGGGCTGACACTGAAGTACGCCAGCCCTTATGACATGATCTAGCGCGCTTACTGCGCGCTAATGGTAGGCGTTAGATTGCTAGCCAATCAAACTGATACCGAAGTATTTCAGTGCCACAGTGTTGATGAAAATCACCAACAGGATCACTGGGATAAAGGTACTCACTGAGAAATTCACGTAGCGTTCAAACCAGCTACCTTTGTAGTTTGGCGCCCCCACTTCTAGTTCAGCATTGAGGTTCGCTTTTTTCCAGCGGTAAACAACAAAGATACAAATCAAGAAACCATTGAGTGGCAAGATGGTGTCGTAAAAAACGTCATAAACCACATCAAAGAATGACTTAGTCGATCCAGCGTAAAACGTAAACTCAGTAAAGAATGGGCTCAGTCCGAAAGACAAAGCGCTGATTGCCGCAAGAGCAACGAGCAACACGCCCAGAATCATCAATGCGTGTTTACGCTCAACGCCTTTTTCGTCCATCAACGCCGCCACTGGTACTTCGAAAATTGATACCAATGATGTGATGGCCGCAAAGAACACCAATAAAAAGAAGATACTGGCAAAAATCGACGCGCCGACGTAACCAATCGTTGCCTGCAAATCCAAGAATATCTGTGGCAAGAACGTAAATATCATACTGACCGACGATTCACTCAACTCGTCAGGATTGACATTGGGGTTGTAAGAAAAAATAGCAGGAAGAATCATCAGACCCGCGGTGAACGCTACAGCGGTGTCTGTGAATGCCACTAGCTTTGCCGCTTCTGGCACATCAGATTTACTGCTGATGTAACTACCGTAAGTGATCAATATACCCATGCCCAGCGACAGTGAGAAGAAGGCTTGAGATAGCGCACCATTGATAACCGAAGCACTGATTTTCGAGAAATCAGGTACCAGGTAGTACTTTACACCAGCCATGGCGTTATCTCGGGTCAATACGAAAATCACCAACAAGAGCAACATTACAAACAAGGCAGGCATCAAGAATTTAGCGGCTTTTTCAATCCCTTCTTTTACCCCACCTTGTAGAATCAAATAGACAACAGCCAACACCACCGCCATGTAAGCGAACATAGTGTAATCTGTGATAAACGCGCCAAATGTGCTGGGATCCGCTAATTTGTCTAGGTTCCCCATCACGGCCTCGGCCAAATAGCCGAATATCCATACCGTGATCACTAGGTAGAATACTGCAATCATAAATGGCGTGATGACGGCCAACCAACCGGGCACTTTCCACAGTGGAGAGCCATTAGTTAGGGTGCTGTAAGCGCCCAGAGGATCTTTTCTAGCGTGACGACCAACCGACATTTCAGCCAGCATCACTGGTAAACAAATGGCAAATACAAAAATTGCATACATCAATAGAAACGCGCCGCCGCCATTTTTTGCTGCGCCTACAGGGAAACCTACCAGGTTACCGATACCAACCGCACTGCCTGCTGCGGCTAAAATAAAGCCAATACGCGACCCGAATTGCTCTCTCGCCCCGCTCATACCTTCTTCCTCGTCGTAATTATTGTTTATTGTTGTTTTTTTCGCTTTGTCGCCAACATCGCAATATCTTGGATTGCGATTCCCCTAGGTGCTGGCAGCAAACGGTATGCGACCAGATAAAGACGCGAATTATTATTATGGAAGCAGAATGGTAACAGCAGTGTCACAAAAAGTCAGGGGTTTACGGCAGAAGGCTCGGTGACCTTCTACCAGTTAACAAGTTTACCTTCCCAATCAATAAAGTACGGCGCTTGCTCACGATTTAATCCGGCTAAATGAGTGATTAATTGCTGAGCAGTAAAGGCGGGGGTGAATAGTTTTTCGGGTTTTACGTTGGCTTGAAATGGTTTCGACAAGCCAGTATCGACAGTGCCTGGGTGGTAACTGACTAAAATGGTATTGGGGCTTCGACGGCCATATTCGACCTGGCTCGTCTTTATCATCATGTTGAGTGCAGCCTTGGACGCTCTGTATCCATACCACCCGCCTAGTCGATTGTCGCTGATGCTGCCCACACGTGCAGACAGCATGGCAATGTAAGCATTGGTTGACACCATGTGATTGACTAAATGCTTTAACCACAAGCTGGGCACGACAGTATTGGCGTCAAAATACGCCAACATTTGGTCGCGATGAATGTCTTCCAAACGCTTTTCGGGTCGAATACGCTGTTGTTCGATTTCCCCGTGTAGCATGCCAGTGCAGCAAACAACCGTGTGAAACGCTGTACCTTCGGCTTTGCATTGCGCTAACCAATGTTTGATGGCTGTCTCATCATCCGTTTGCATCGCTATCGCGACCACATTGCTATTGAATGTCGTGTCTATTTCTCCCCGTGAAAGGGCGTACACGGTGTCATTGGGGTATCGCGTTGCAATGTCTTGTACTACCGCTTGGCCAATACCGCCGCTGGCACCGATGACTAAATGGGATTGATGCTTCATCGGCACACTCCCGAATCACATTGTCGGCGTTTGCCTGTTAGCAAAAACGAGATGGTGTACCTGTGCTTTGCAAACTTGGTATAACCCCAATCGGCGAGTGGTTTGATCAATGGCCAACGCAATGGGGCGTACACCCAACCTTTGCCAACGGCGCGCCATGCCTCATAAGTCACATCTAAACCCGTGATCACGTCGCCATTGCTCCACATAGCGTGAATCCGTGCGTTCAGTGCCGCTTTGTCAAATGTCGGGTAGCGGCTGGAGAAGTCGTCAACATTGATATCTTCGAACGCGAGTTGTTTGGCACTGTTGTGCTTCATCAGTTGCTTCATTTCCATCATGCACAATGGGCAAGTGCCGTCGTAGAACAATGTCAGTGGGTAATCTTGTGATGTCATAGTTCGTTTTGAATTTAGATATGCTCTTTTTGTTGAAGTATACGCGCAAATTTCGTCAACGGATGACTTGAACTATCGATAGTGCGTACCCACACTGAAGACATCAGACAGAAAAAGGTATCGAATCATGGCAAACATACAAGAAGCAACACTGGCTGGAGGCTGTTTCTGGTGCATTGAATCTGCATTCAACAAGGTATCAGGTGTGGAATCAGCATTATCGGGATACGCTGGCGGCCATCAAGACAAACCGACCTATGAAGAAGTTTGCAAAGGCAACACTGGCCATGCGGAAGTCGTCCGTGTCAATTTCGATGCTGACCAAATCAGTTACAGAGAAGTGCTTGAGATCTTTTTTGCACTTCACGATCCGACACAACTCAATCGTCAAGGCAATGATGTTGGTACTCAGTATCGAAGTGCGGTGTATTACCACAACGACGAGCAGAAGGCGGCAGCTGAAGCCATCATTAAAGAAATGACAGATGATGGCGTTTGGCCGGACCCAATCGTGACAGAAGTTACACAGATCAATAATTATTTTGAAGCTGAGAGCTATCACCAAGACTATTTTAACAACAACCCGCAGAATCAATATTGTGCAATGGTAGTGGCGCCGAAACTAGCGAAGTTTAAAAAGACCTTCGCTCAGCGCTTAAGAAGTGAATAGCAGGGCCAGCCCCCGCTTGCGTTCCATTAAAAAAGCCGAGAGTATGACTCTCGGCTTTTTTGTTATTGCAAGAGGCCTACTGAAACCAGTCGGGGTTCAGAGGCGTTGAGAACAGTAGCGGTGCCATCGCTTTGTAACTTTCCGCTAGCGAGGGACACTTGATATTCTTCAAGTAGTTTTTCTTCCAAGGATCATTTACCAGCCACAAGGTATCGCCGATAACCGCTAACCCTTCTATCGAGGCGTTATCCATTACCTCAGGCGTTTCGCATTGCCCAGCAGCATCGCCAACATCAGCGCTAAACTGCATGTCTACCACCACAGTGTCAGACGCTGCCGTCGCATCAATCACCCATAGTTGATTGTCATTGCGCGCTGCTGCCAACACATACCCTTTGGCGTTTGTTTTGTCGAAATAATACTCCAAACCGTTAATCGGATGATTGCCCGACGCAAACGTTGGAACTTTCAGTTTAGGATCACTGACTTCAGCAAAGCCTTTCTTCTGCCAAAATTCATCATCGAGCTGTACCGTAAAGATTCGGGGTTGGCCCTTGGCGTCTTTTTCCAAACCGAGATAAAGCAGCTTATCTTGGGAAATGGCTAATCCTTCTATGCCATCGTTGGGGAAATCGCCGACTTCGTATTGGGTCGGGAATTGTACTGGCCTAACGTGGGTCATAACCGCTTTGCCTGACTCTTCGCGTTTGATTCTGACCAGTAAGGTTGGGTAATCCGTTGACCCCGTGTTCTCGAATTGTTGCTGGCATCGTTCGCTCAGTGCCCCAGAGCGCGTTGCGTCTTCTGTTACCGTGTAAAAAATGGTGTCGTCTTGAGGGTCAACTACAACGGCTTCGAGATCTGGTTCATCACTCAAGTATTGAGCAAAACAGCTGCGACGCACAGCAGACGCCATCGTCATAGCCTGAGGTGCAGGTGCGAGAGTGGTTGTTTCTGGGTTAATCATGTGCAGTTTACGTCGCTGTGAACTTTGGCCACTGCCGTCAGAAATAGACACTAATTGCCCCCGCCAATGGCTCAAACCCGAAGTTTGAGGATCCGCCATCACGCCACCTGCGCTTTCTTGAATCCATTTGCCATGTACTAGCAACACGTCAGACGTTTCACCTGACTGGCTCTCTGCGGGTTTCTCAGCACACCCAAACTGGCTCAGCGCCAGTACAACCAGTGCACTTACACACTTTCTCATGATTTTATCCTGTTAATCTCTGTGAACTAATGCCACTATCCAACGTATGAGGTTGAAAATAGTCGCGTAAGACCCGTTGGCGGTCAAGTATTATGTACGTTTATACGCGGTAGATAAGGGTTTTAGATGACAAGTTTGCAAGACAAGCTGCCATTGGTCATTGCTGGGCCAATCTTACGCCGTCTTGATGACGACGAACACGTGCTGTGGTTAGTTACCAGTGAAGCGATTGACGCCACCACTTTGATTACCGACGCCAGCGGTAGCCCGCAAAATACCCAAAGCTGCCATCAGCAAATTCAGGTAGGCACACATTGCTTTGTGTCTATCTTGTCAACCACGACAACCACCACATGGCAGCCCGGTGAGAAATATCAGTACACCATTGAATTCAGTGATGCCAGCCAACAAAACCGTTGGCTTGAAGCGCAAAAAGCCTTGCTCTACCCCGAGCAATCGGGTTTATCGTTCCGCTATCAGCCCAAACTGACTAACGTGCTCCATGGCTCGTGTCGCAAACCCCACTTTGATGGCAAAGATGCACTTTCACGGCTCGACGATGAAATTGCGAATGAATTTACATCTGATGCGAACCGGCCCGATCTGATCATTTTTAGCGGCGACCAAATCTATGCAGATGATGTCGCCGGCCCTATGCTGCAAGCGATTCATCAATTGTCGTACAAGCTCGATCTTTTTGATGAAACCCTAGACGGTGCCACGATAAACTCTGGGCGCTCATTGTGGGATCACCCCAATAATTTCTATGAACGGGAAGCCTTACTCCCGAAAGTCGAAGCGAACGACGTACTGACAAGTATGTTGTTCAACGCCAAGCGAAAACCGGTATTTACATCAGTCCACGCACAAAATCACTTACTCACGCTTGCTGAGATCATGGCAATGTATTTATTGTCGTGGTCTGACACGCCTTGGCAACTGATTGAATTAGACCCTAGCGTGATCAGTGACGCTCACCGCCCGCGATTTGATAAAGAAAGGGCCATTCTCGACGATTTCAGGGCGGACTTGCCACGGGTTAAACGCGCTATGGCACACATCCCCGTCTACATGATTTTTGATGATCACGATGTGACAGACGATTGGAACTTGACTGTGGGGTGGGAACAAGAGGTATATCAACACCCACTATCTCGTCGCATGATAGGGAACGCATTGATTGCCTATTGGCTATGTCAGGGTTGGGGAAATCAACCGGACAAATTTGACGATATCTACACCAAAGCTCAGTCTGTTTTTACGCCACAAGGCTTAGTGGGTCAAGATGCATTTATTGATGGGTTGTTTGAATTTGAACAATGGCATTACAGCATCAACACTAGCCCACCGATTCGGGTACTCGACACTCGAACTCGACGCTGGCGCTCTGAATCAAGTATGAATAAACCTTCTGGTTTAATGGATTGGGAAGCCCTGTGTGAATTTCAACACAGTATTATCAACCAATCCTCGGTAATCGTCGTTTCTGCTGCCCCGATTTACGGGGTGAAGTTTATCGAAGCCGTACAAAAAGTATTTACGTTCTTTGGTAAAGCCTTAACCGTAGATGCAGAAAATTGGATGGCGCACAAAGGTACGGCCAGCGTGATCCTCAATGTGTTCAGACATTACAAGACGCCACCTAACTTTTTTATTTTATCCGGTGACGTGCACTATTCGTTCGTTTATGACGTAAGACTCAGGTTCAGACGAAATAGCCCTCGAATCGTGCAATTTACTTGTAGTGGTTACAAAAACGCGTTTCCCTCAACCCTGCTGAGTGTATTTGAAACGCTAAATCGTTGGTTTTATGGTCCCAAATCCATACTCAACTATTTTACCCGACGCAGGTATATGAAAATTCGGGCGCGCACGCCGTCGAAACGGCGAGTCACACTATTGAATAAACCCGCCATCGGCCAAATGTTACTCAACGAAACGGGCGATAAAGTTATCTGCCGAGCGTTGTGTAATGACGGAGAAACGGTAGAATTCCGCTCCAAACGAAATAGCGAAGACAAATAAGGTTGCGAAATGACTGATCAGGCCTTTTCCATTGGCTTGTTTTATGGCTCTACGACCTGCTACACAGAGATGGCAGCAGAAAAGATTCAAGCTCAGCTCAATGAGTTGTTCGAAGACAATGTCGTTGACGTGTTCAATATCAAAGACGTGCCATTAAAAAATGCTGAACAGTACGACATCATTATTTTTGGCATCTCAACATGGGATTTTGGCGAGTTACAAGAAGACTGGGAATCCCAATGGGAAGATGCACATCAACTTAATCTCGATGGCAAAATCGTCGCTCTCTACGGATTAGGTGATCAATACGGTTACGCTGACTGGTTTCAAGATGCACTGGGCATGCTTCACGATGCCATTGCGCCAAGTGGTTGTCAGATAATTGGGTATTGGCCAAACCAAGGTTATGAGTTTGCTGCGTCAAAAGGGTTAACGGCTGAAGGTACGCATTTCGTTGGTTTGTCACTCGACGATGAAAATCAATACGACCTCACTGAGGAACGCGTTCGTGCATGGTGTGAACAGCTTTTAGTCGAGATGAGCGAGTAAAAAAGCCAGAGTTACCCTCAGCAGATGTTACTGTCCGCGGGTATCGCTAAAGGTATCACTGCGCACCACTTCTATGATTTCAGTCGTTGAAATAGAAGGTGTGCGCTCAAAGTAAACAACGTCGCAATATTCATTATATCGGTCGAACTTGCCTTTCCAGTCATCGCCCATTACCAACACGCTGGCATTGTGCTCTTGAATGTACTGCGCTTTAAGTTCGAGTGATGTTTCGACAAAGACTTCGTCAACACAGCTCAACGCGCCCACGATATACAGCCTGTCGGCCTGAGAATAAACTGGGTAGCGCCCTTTCTTTTGCATATTCAACTCATCAGACGATACGCCCACCACGAGATAGTCACCCAGTGATTTGGCTCGTTCTAATATTTTGACGTGACCTGCATGAAATACGTCAAAGGTACCGAAGGTAATAATTTTCTTCACAGTTAACTCATACGGAGACAAAAATAGAAACACCTGCGCGTCGTCACAGTTGCGATCATAACGGCATTAGTATTGCGTCTTTCACTTTATAGAGTATAGCTTCTGACGGCGTAATCCAATTGACTTGTTAATTGCAATTCGAACACCCGCTAAATGGCCCTACTCGAACAAAAGTTGCCTAGCCAATATCAACAGGCTTAGCCAAATGTTGTAAAATAAACAACATTAATGAGAAACAGATGGGTCATTCTGTGCCTACAACCTGACGGTAGTGTCTTAAAGTAAACCTATGTCGACGAACCAAAACAAACAGTCGAGGTTGTATAAAACCTTTTATCGCAATGGGCCGAGCCACAGAGACGGCGCCGACGTCACATTTTCAGACATCATCAAAATTTTTGGTTTTAAAACCGCGACGATAGGGAATTGGGTAACAAAGGAAGAGCAGCAGATCGCGGCCAATTTGTTTTTTGATGCGTTTTGCGATCTCATGTCTATTTTAAATGTGCCGGAAAATGTGATCTCACTGAACGGTACGCTTTCTATTGCCTTTGGCAAAGGCGGTCAAAAGGGCTCATCCGCCCATTACAATGCGCAAACACGGACCCTGGCCTTAGCGAAAAACGCCGGTGCAGGTGCGCTTGCCCATGAGTGGTTTCACGCCTTTGATCACTTCATTGCTTCACGACTGTTTCAGCGGGCGACAAGCCAAAACTTTGCATCTGAGTTGTGGATCAATAACGGGCAAACCGTTGAACACCCTCTTAACCGCATGCTTGAAGCTTGTTACCAACACGTGTTTCTCAAACAAAACAGCGACGAATTAAATACCCTTTTTACGCGCAGCGCCGCCGCTGACCGGGCATTAAAAATACACTACTACTCTCTACCTCAAGAGGTATGTGCGCGAGCGTTCGAATCCTTTATCCAAGACAGTACAACCAAAAATGCGTTTTTGGTACAAGGTACGAAACAATCCAGCGAAGCGAGGCTCGGTATTTACCCGGCAGGCGAAGAGCGACGATTGATCAATCAGTATTTTGCTCGCTATTTCGCAACACTAGGGCAAGCGCTCGACCGTATATCGTAAAACGATCGCCCATTTTGATCGCGAGGATCCCGAATCGGGATCCGTTTTTATAAAAAACAGCTAATTCGAAAGTGATGAGTGCATGTGAAGAGGACTGACCTGTGCAAGATCTGGTTAAATTACCAACAAATGATTCACTTTCTTGTCTTGTGATTGAACAAAAGGCTACCTTTTTGTGTCACAAGCATTATACTAATCGGCTCGGAACTCATAGAAGAAAGAACTCCAGATGAAAAGAAAAAAGCATACATCGGGTGATGATGAAGCCCAGGTAGACATGACCCCCATGTTGGACATCGTGTTCATCATGTTGATCTTCTTCATTGTTACTACCTCTTTCGTGAAAGAGAAAGGTCTTGAAGTAAATCGTCCTAAACCAAATCAAACACCACCTGAGACGCCGTCTCGTTCGTTATCTATTCGTATTGACGAAAACGGTCGTATTCAAATGAATGGTCGTGAAGTCGACATCCGTCGAGTTGTAGCGAACATCCAAACGTATCTTGCTGAGAACAATACTGATTCTGCGGCTATCCAAGCCCACGAAGATACTGAGCACGGTGTGGTTGTTGAAGTAATGAACCAAGCTAAGATTGCAGGTATCGAGAAAGTGTCTGTACTTGTTAAATCTTAAGGCAGTTTGTCCTTTTTAAAAAACCGGCTTTATGCCGGTTTTTTTGTATCTAGGGTTTAGTAACGTTGATATCGTCCACCTTAGTTACCGCCCCTGCTCAAACACTGGCATACCGACACCGCACAATCGAATACTCAATACACACTTCTCTTGTTAGGCTAACGCGATGAAAAGAAACAAACACGCAGCGGGTTTGGACGAGGCTCAAGTGGATATGATGCCAATGTTAGACATTGTGTTTATCATGCTGATCTTCTTTATTGTTACTACCTCTCACATCAACGAGAGGGGCCTTGAGGTAAACCGACCTGATCCAAACAATACTCCACCCATTGTCGCGAAAAAGTCACTGTCGATTCGCATCAATGAAAATGGCAATATTCAAATGAATGGGCGCGAAGTTGATATTCGCCGAGTGGTAGCCAACATTCAAACCTATCTCGCCGAACACAATACTGATTCAGCCGCCATTCAAGCCCATGAAAATACTGAGCACGGTATTGTAGTGGACGTGATGAACCAAGCGAAAATTGCGGGGATTGGAAAAGAGCCTGTATTGGTGAAATCTTAAATTTAACCCGTTGACTAAAACCGGCTTAGTGCCGGTTTTTCGTTATGCCTTGCCTTGCTTTTCTTGATACAGCTTAAGCAAAATACTAAACAGATTACTGATATTAAAAATAGAACCGAAGATACTGCCAACTATCACGGCGTAAACCAACCCCAATAATTCGGCCACAATAAACCACTGACGAATTCGCATGGCGTTTTGCAATACGATTGAGCCAACGGTGAAAATCAGCGAGGAGACGTAAGAAAATAGTATGTACCAGGGGTGATCCAGTCCAAACCACTCATAGCAAAAGAAGCCAATATTGCTGGCCATAAATAAGTAGAGGATTTCCTTACTACGATAGCGCATCGCAACAAAGTTACGAATACAAGCCAATAGACAGCCGATGCCCGCTGCCATGGCTCCAAGCATGAAGAAGTGAGCACTTACACTTGCTAAAGCTAGCGCAGAAAAAAAGCGGTACTGATTCACGTCATTTTGACGATAACCGATAAAATTAAGTACAACAGCTAAAGCGCCTAAAGCTTCAGCGAGCCACAGTAACATTCAATATCCTTCGAGAGTTGGTATATCGCGGTATGTTTTCTGCTGGTCAGTCAACATACGAAGAATTGCGCATTGAGTATAGATGACTCAATGATAAAGAGGGCGAGCCCCCGTCAAAGCGCGGCGATTATAAAGCGAAGTCAGCATTCATTACCACTTTCAGCGCAAACTGGATTTAAAATTTTAAGTAAAAGTCTTTACACAGCTTGCGATAAGCATCGGTATATTCACCGCTTTGTGTACGAATCGTCATTGACTGGACTGTTTGTTCGTTCTCAGTTCGACCAAAGAGGTAAGCGCCTAAATAAGGTGGCAGGGCTGGGCTGGCATGGATGAGCAACTTGTTGTGTACGTAAAACCCATTGTTCGAGGCGTTTTCCAGCAAATATGCCTCCCTCGCATAGGGGAACACCATTGCCATTTTCCCATCATCGGCTAAATGGGTTTGGCTCCAGCCGAACAAGCCATCAATATCCAAAGCGTCTTCTTGTCGGGCAGTATGTCTTTCTTTGGATTGCTGATGATATGCCGCTGAGTTTTTTGTCGCGCCAGCAAAATAAGGCGGGTTAGTTACAATAAAATCGAATGGCTGCGCTGGCCGGTATGCTAAGAGATTACCGTGAATCACCTGTAGGCGTTCAGCCCATGGACTCGCTGCAACATTGTCGTTGGCTTGTCGGTAAGCCGCTTCATCAATTTCGATGGCCGTAATGGCTGCCGTCGCTGCTGTTTTTTGTGCCAGCATTAGTGCCAACAAGCCACTGCCCGTACCGATATCGAGAATCCGCTGGCTCACAACAGGTTCACACCAAGAACCTAAGATTATGCTGTCGGTGTTCACCTTCATTGCGCATTGATCGTGAGCGACAAAAAACTGCTTGAACTGAAAACCCTTGGCTTTAGCCATGCGGTGGATTCACTCTTGGTTGAAGTTGAATCATCCAATTGGCAACGGTTGGTCCATTGACTGGTCGATATTTCTGCCATTTCCCAATCAATAGAGGAGAGATTAGTTGCAGGCCATACTGACCGATTCGTTCACCAAGGCGTAGCTTGTCTCGCTGACCGATCAATACAGATGGACGCACAGCAGCGGCGTGATTGAGTTGTGGCATGTTCAAAATCGCATTTTCCAGCTCGCCTTTTACGCGCAAGTAAAAATGGCGACTTTTCGCATTAGCTCCCACACTTGATACCCAAACAAATCCTTTTGCACCTTGACTCCGAGCCAGCTGCGCTGCGATATGAACATATTCAAAATCGACTTTCCGAAATGCTGCCTTACTGCCCGCCTGTTTAATCGTTGTGCCCAAGCAGCAATAAACGTGGTCAACCGTAAAGTAGCCCTGATAGTCGTCCAGCTGTTCGAATTCAATAACGATAGGACGCAATTTGTGATGAGGGTCTCGGTAGTCTTGTTGACGCAACGGTTTGCGAACCAGACAGACAACTTCGCTGTAATCGGCATTGGCCAAGAGTTGGTTTACTAAGGCTTTTCCAACCAACCCACTTGCCCCAAGAACTAACGCTTTCAACCGAATTTCCTCTCTCACCACTTGTATGATTTGGTGGGTTTAATACAATCACAGACTTCAAAGACGACAGTGTACATAATAATGAAAAAATATCTTGCTCTGGGAGCCCTCATGTTGGGTAGCATTGTACAAGCTCAGCCTCTTTCAATCGAACGTATATTCCAATCGCCGGGCCTTGATGGAAAAGCCCCGAAGACGCTAAAAGTGTCCCCTGACGGTCAACGCGTCACATTTCTACAAGGCAAGGCGACAGACTACAACCGCCTAGACCTTTGGGAGTACCATATTCCTTCGGGTAAAACCCGTATGCTATTTGACTCAGATGAGCTATCAAGTGGCGAAGAAGAGTTATCGGATGAAGAAAAAGCACGCAGAGAACGCATGCGCTTATCTGGTTCGGGCATTGTAAGTTATCAATGGTCAAACGACGGCAAAGCCTTGCTGTTTCCTCTAGGTGGTGATGTTTACTATCACAAACTGGGTGAGAAAGGTGCCGAGCGCTTGCTTAATACTGACGCCTTTGAAACCGACATTAAACTGTCGCCCAAAGGTAACTTTATTTCATTTATCCGCAATCAAAACCTGATCATCAAGCACATCGCTTCAGGCAAGGAAACCGCCGTCACCACGCAAGGCGGTGGCACCCTAAAATACGGCATGGCGGAATTTGTCGCGCAAGAAGAAATGGGCCGTATGACGGGCTACTGGTGGTCTCCAGATGAATCTCATATTGCATTTACCGAAGTGGATGAGTCGCCAGTAGAGGTGATTACTCGCTCTGAGATTTACGCTGATGAGATTAAAACGATAGAGCAACGTTACCCTGGTGCAGGCACACCAAACGTTAAGGTTCGCCTTGCGATTTACGACGTCGCATCGAAGACAGAAGAATGGGTAGATTTAGGTCAGAACACTGATATTTATTTCGCTCGCGGCAAGTGGATGAACGACAGCAAAGTCTTCACCTACCAATGGCAAGATCGCACTCAACAAGACCTTGAATTACGCGCCTATGATTTAGCAACCAAAACGCAATCTGTGTTAGTAGCGGAACACAGCGACACTTGGGTCAACTTGCATGACGATTTGCGATTCTTGTCTGACAACAAACACTTCGTGTGGGCGTCAGAGCGAGACGGCTATAAACATTTATACCTGTACACCAACGAGGGTAAATTGGTTCGCCAACTCACCAAAGGCGAATGGGTCGTGGATGAAGTCGAAGCTATCGATGAGAAAACGGGTAATATCTTCTTTAGCGGCCGCAAGGATACGCCACTGGAGAAGCAAGTCTACAAAACAAACGTAGCGGGTGGCGATATCGCTCGCGTATCTGAACTTGGTGCATACAGAAATGTCGTTTTCAGTGGTGATGCATCGATTTACATCGACAAGTTTTCTACGATCAATAGTCCTTTCCAAGTCAGCTTACACAAAGCCAATGGCGATCAAATCACGTGGTTGGAAGAGAATGCCTTGGACGAAAACCACCCGCTTACACCTTACATGAGTGATTGGGTTGAGCCCGAATTCGGTACTATCACAACCCAAGATAATGCAGAGCTTATCTACCGCATGTACAAGCCTAAAAAATTAGAAGGCAAACACCCTGTAATCGTTTATTTATACGGTGGTCCTCATGCTCAAGTGGTCACTAACCAATGGGCAGGGAATCGCGGTTTGTTGTTCCAACATTGGGCCAATAAAGGTTATGTCGTTTTCACACTCGACAATCGCGGCTCAAACTATCGCGGCAAAGGTTTTGAAGATCCTATCTTCAAGGCGATGGGCGGTATTGAAGTTGCGGACCAAGTCGCCGGAGTTGAGTTTTTGCGTACACTGCCATTTGTCGATGCCGAGCGTATTGGCGTGCACGGGCATAGCTATGGTGGTTACATGACATTGATGACAATGTTCAAAGCTGGCGACTATTTTAAAGCTGGTGTATCTGGCGCGCCAGTGACCGATTGGCGCTTGTATGACACCCACTATACCGAGCGTTACATGGGTAACCCAACAACAGACAAAGCGGCCTATGACGCTTCATCGGTATTCCCTTACGCCAACGATCTAAAAGGGCCATTGTTGATTTACCACGGAATGGCGGATGACAATGTGTTGTTTACTCACAGCACTAAACTTTACAAGCACTTACAAGATTTGGCGAAGCCGTTTGAGGTGATGGACTATCCAGGGAAGAAACACAGTATTCGTGGAAAGAATACAGGTATTCACTTGTATCACACGATCACGAACTTCTTCGATCGCAACATCGGAAAATAACAACAAAAACGGGGCAAAAGCCCCGTTTTTTATTACTAGCCAAACAGTACGTTAGCCAGCGTTTTCTGTACGCTCGCGGCGGTGCTCCTGCCTAACTCTACAGACAAGGGCTCACTCTTACCCGATACCCAAATATACAGCTCAGCATCAGTATCAAAATGTCCCGCCGTTTCAACTTTAAACTGTGTAACCGCTTTAAACGGAATGGAGTGATACTCGACCTTAGAACCAGTTAACCCTTGCTTGTCGATAAACATAATACGGGCAGACGTGAAGACGATTAAGTCTCTCACTAGCTTATACGCACTGACCACACTTTCACCATCAGCCAAGATAGGTGCCAACTCTTCTTGAATAGATGCGGCATCGGTCTCGCTCGCGTTGCCCATTATTGCGTCTAAAAATCCCATGTTTCACTCCTGTGTTGTTATTGCGGTGGTTTTTCACAATCACGATCAAATCGTTTCATGTGTTTGGACAGCGATACGTCTCGTTTACCGCTTTGTTTAAATCGTCTTAAGTAGTCATTGACTATAGGCACTATTGCCGCGTTTTGCTTGCTAAAAATCAGAGCATTCGGCACCGAACTAATTGGCTGGGGCGACCGATGAAATTTGAGGTGGCAAAAATCTTGAGTGTTGAACAGGCTGATGGCGTTGTACTGATTCATCACTAGGTAGTCACAACGTGCCTTTAATAGCATTTGTAACCCCGTTTTTTGGCTTGATGAATCCACCCGCTGTACTGATTGGGTAAAGCGTTCGGTCAACGCCGGGTATACGTAAGCCCTTCGCGTACAAATCCGTTCGTTGCTCAAAGTTGTCAGTGAAAAATTGTCTTCAAATGGCTCGGTACTATACAAAAAGCTCGCATTGGGGCTGAGCTCTTCGGAACTAATAACCAAATTAGGCTTTTTCAGCCACACCAAGCTTGATAGGAATACATCGGCTTTGCCAGTATAAATAAACTGCTCACTGCGGGTGCGATTGGCGTCAATATATTCGACGAACAGCTGATTGTCGTCTGCCATTGTATTAAAAAAGTCTACGACCAAACCAACGTACTGGTTGCTGTCGGTGTCTAAATACAAATAGGGAGCAGCGCCTGGCGAATTTACCGCAAACACCAATCGCTTGGGGGGTTCTGCCTTGGCTTCAGCAACAACGCTTAAGGCACTGGCAAAACCAATCCACCAAACGGTTGCAAATAAGATTGTATTTATCGTTGTTAAACGCAAACTGCTGCCTTTTAATCCGTACCAAAACTAGGTCGCATTGACCTAATGTAGAACGATAAAGAGAGAAGGTAAACCAACTAGCCCTCTTTAGGTATTATACGACAGCATTCCTTCCACAGGTACAGGTTTGCCAAGCGCAAAGCCTTGGCCATAGTCTACCCGTAGCGCCTTGAGCGCATCGCTCGTTTCCATATCTGTGACAAATTCAGCGATAGTCTGTTTGCCCATACTATGAGCGATGCTATTGATGGCTTTGACTGTAGCGTGATCAATTGGATCTCTCGCCATATTGCGAACAAAGGAACCATCAATTTTGACATAATCAACATCAAGGTGTTTGAGATAGGTAAACGACGACATGCCCGCGCCAAAATCATCAAGGGCAAATCGGCACCCTAAGTCTCTGAGTGTGGTAATGAAGCCTTGCGCCGCAGTTAGGTTAGTGACGGCAGTGGTTTCGGTTATTTCAAAACACAATTTCTCAGCGGGCACTAACGACGCTTGCACTCGCTGCACGATCTTTCGCAACAATGCTTCATCACCCAGCGTGATTCCAGACAAATTGATGGCGACTTTCGCTAGGGATTCGACATGCTGTGGTACGCTTTCTAAAAACGCCAAGGTGTTGTCGACTACCCACCAATCAATCTTATTCATCAAACCATGACGTTCGGCCAACGGAATAAACAGTCCTGGACTAACCAATTGATTATTAGCTTCTTTTAACCGTAAGAGAATTTCATAATTTAAGCCTTCATCGCGGCCGTGAAGTGGCACAATGGGCTGCCCATATAACTCAAAGCCATCGCCTTGGATTGCCAAATGTAAAGTACTCAGTGTTTGGCTTTCGGCCACATCAAGTTCTTGCTGCTCTTGTGTCGGTTGATAAATATAGTATCGATTGCGCCCCAAGTATTTAGCTTGATAACACGCATTGTCAGCCGCTTTTATCATTTCAGCTGCCGTATGGTTATGCGTATTGACCTCAATCACCCCGATACTCGCGCCCACAAAAAAGATGTTATCTTCGAAGACAAATCGGTAATTGGAAATATCATGCAGCAAGGTATCGAGTTTTCGGGTTACATCATCTAATGTTTGATTGCGGAAAATCATACAAAATTCATCGCCACCAATACGTGCTAGCATGTCTTTTTCTGCCACATGAGTAGAAAACAGCAAGGCGATTTCTTTGAGCAGACGGTCTCCGGCAGGGTGGCCACAACTGTCATTTACCAGTTTGAATCTGTCCATATCGACAAAACACATCACCGCCGATTCTTCTCCTTTGTCGACCCTTGAAATCAGTGATTTCAATTGGTTGTCAAAGGCATAACGATTCATTAAGCCGGTCAATTGGTCATGATTAGCTTGATACGCCACTTCTGCCTGTAACTCGAGCTCTTTAGTGACGTCTCTGGCAATCCCCTCAACCGCGATGAGGCTTCCGTCACTATCTAGTACTGGGGTATCGGCGTATTCGATGACTTTGATATCACCGTCTTTTCCCATGTAGTGCATCAAGTAAGGTTCTGGTTTGCGGCCGGTTCTTATCGCTTTTCGAATAGAAAAGGTCGCATCAGGGATCTGATGCAGCACGTTTTTTTCTACCTTGCAAAACTCCTCTGGCGCATAACCCAAAATCGGCTTGACCCCTGCGCTGACGTAAATAAAGTCGTGGAACTGAGTTTTGGTATAGACAAAATGGCGATTCATACCATCGACAAGACGCCGGTACTTCTCTTCACTTTTTTGCAACTCGCGCTGCGCTTTAAAACGCTCACTGACGTCTCTTACCGTAATGGCTAAGTTGTCTCCCGCTTTAACCACTTGGATTTTCATCCATTCTGGGGTGATCAAGCGCGTGCGAATCTGTACGTAGTGTTCCAAAGGTCGTCCTGTTTCTGATACCTGTGATACCGCACTAAACAACTCTCCCTGACCCAAGGTCACCAGCTGCTTGGACAATGGATCGTGACAAATCTTGCGAATGTCACCGGCAAACATTCTTAGGGCATACGTGTTGGCTTCAACGAGTGAAAAATCGTCCGCTTTGGGCTGATAGATCATGATGGCATCGAGAGCGGCGTCACTCGCCGTTTTGTAGCGTTGTTGACTCATGGACAACTTGAACGCACCAATTAGCTGTTTGTGGAAGAACCAGGTCACAACGACAGACATCAAAATGCCAACCAAAGCCACAGCAAACCCGGCGTTAAACCCTGTAATTTGAGACTGCATTCGCAATTGCCACTGCCGCCCGACAAAGGACATGATTTCAGGTTCTACGACGCTGCTGTCATCAATAAAATCGCCATTGGCAAACAATACTTGGTCGATATCAATAATTTCAAATGCAAACTGCGGCCCCACCAGCTCTCCTAGCATCACCGTTAATATGGTATTGATATCAAAACTCGCCACGATAAAGCCATGTTCAGGTTCTTGCGGGCTAATAGCCCTGCCTACGGCGACATAGTTGTGCCCATTGTGGTTGGATTGGATCAAAGCGTGTGAAAAGGTTTCGGCATCGGCGAAAAGCGTAAGACCAGTGACACTGAGATGCTGCCCCACCAAACTGTTATCAAGGCGCGTTTGTACACCAAATTCCGGGGAGACGACCCATTTCACAATACCGTTCTGATCGGCGTAAACCAAAGAGCTAAACCCCCGCTGCATCCCCATTAACGACACGGCTTGGGCATTGAACCAATCAACGGGATTCGGTTCATAAGTGGGCCAGGTGCGCATCAAGTTCACCAGTGCTTGTTCTCTTTCTTGTGAAAAAACTTCGAGACTGATCTTAACTTGCTGTGCAACTGAGCTGGCTTTCGATATTCTTGCTTGGCGCTCTTCTTCGGCCATGAAAAATCCCAAGCTCAAAAACAATATCGATAGCAGTATTAAGAGCGCGAATGGCAACCAATAAATACGTCGTTTTATCGCTTCTGACATAAACTTCATCGTCACAGAAATGTCGTTGAAGTATAGTAAGCCTTCATGACGAATTTATGACTCAAACGCGTCGTTGCCATACTCAAGAAAAAGCGACGACTACAAGGAAACTACATGACAAACAGCGTCACCCAACCGACATACGAAGATATTCTTTCTGCCCAAAGCCGTCTAAAAAGCATCGTAAAGCAAACACCCATTGCAGAATCTTCGCTACTCAACCGTTGGATGGGCCAGCGTATTTTGTTCAAAGTAGAGTGTGTACAGCACACCGGGTCATTCAAATATCGCGGTGCGTCAAACTTTCTGGCTAAACTCGCTGAACAACATCAGTTGCCCCAAAAAGTTGTAGCCAATAGTTCTGGGAATCACGCCCAAGCAGTCGCGAGAGCTGGTCATACTTATGGCCTAGATACGACGATTTTTGCTGGCCAGAGCATCTCCCCTATCAAGGCGGCCGCTACGCGAGCTTATGGTGCAACATTGCGAACCTTCCCTACACGCCCAGAAGCCGATGCAGCGGTAAAAGCAGCGGCAAGTGAACCCAACACCGTTTGGATACCGCCTTTCAATCACCCTGATATCATCGCGGGTCAAGGAACAGTGGTCGCAGAAGCCATTGAACAGGTTGGCCATGCAGATGCGGTATTTGCCCCTTGTGGTGGTGGCGGATTGCTCAGCGGGTCTTTGTTAGCGACACGAGCACTGTTGCCAAACGCCGTCGTGATAGGTTCAGAACCGCAAGTGGCAAACGACGCCTCCTTGTCGTTGCAAAGCGGAGAGATCCAAAGCCTATCTGGCCCGGTACAAACACTGGCTGATGGCGCGGCAACACCCGCAGTGGGAGAATTTACCTTCCCGTTACTGCAGGAATTAGATGACTTTTACGAAGTCAATGAGCAGCAAATTGCTTATTGGACTCAATGGCTGCACCACCTTTTAAAAATCCACGTTGAACCTACCAGTGCCATGTCTATGGCAGCGGTGACGTCTTGGGCCATCAATAATGAACCAGGCCAAACGGCCATCGTCGTGCTGTCTGGTGGCAATATTAGTCAACAAAGCATGGCGCAGGTATGGGAAACAGATTACCTACAACAACCTCCAATCATTCATGGAGAGGAAGCACAATGATAAAAACGACAAAATGGAAATGGCGCTGTCTTGCCGCACTGGGGGCATTACTAGTTAGTACCTCATCGTATGCCGAGACGGTTTTGGTAACAAACATCAAAGGTAAAACGCTCAATAAGACAGGGGATCTTGTTTCATTCTCTTCGATGCTAATTGATGATGGCAAAGTGGTAAGTTTGAATCCTAATACAAACAATGCCGACACGGTAATAAACGGCCAAGGCAACTACCTACTACCAGGTCTTATCGACGCTCACGGCCATTTGCTCGGATTGGGTGCGAATTTACTGGAGGTCAATCTTCGCGATAGCACCAGTGCCGAAGATGCCGTCAAAAGTGTTCAAGAGTACGTCTTTGCAAACCCGAACCAAGCTTGGATCACAGGTAGAGGTTGGAACCAAGAATTGTGGTCTGACAAAGCCTTCCCCACTGCCGCTGATTTGGATAGTGCGATTAAAAACAAGCCCGTGTGGTTGACCCGCGTGGACGGCCATGCAGGTTGGGCCAATAGTAAAGCGCTAGAATTGGCAGGCATTACGCCTGACACCCCTAGCCCAGCAGGTGGACTCATTGCCAAAGACAGTGAAGGAAACCTCACTGGTATCGTTATTGATAACGCCATGGCATTAATTGAAAAGCACATTCCCAAAGCCGATGCTACCGTTTATAGCAATCAGCTCAATGCCGCAGGTCAACATCTGCTTTCGCTGGGCATCACGTCAATGCACGACGCCGGAGTCGACCAGAGCGTTTATGAGTTCTATCTCGCTCAAGCGGCACAGTCAAAGCTGCCGTTGCGCGTGTATGCCATGCTTAGTGCCACTGATCCTAATTTAAAAATGATGCTGGGCAATGGTATTGTTCGCAGCAACGATGACATGCTGTTTGTTCGCAGTGTTAAAGCTTATGGGGATGGCGCATTAGGCAGCCGTGGTGCTGCATTGATAAAACCTTACTCTGACGCTCCTCGCACTCATGGTTTACTGCTTACTCAACCAGAGGATATGGACGAACTCTACACTACGGTGTTGGGCTCAGGCTTCCAGCTTAACTATCACGCCATCGGTGATAGAGCGAACCGCCTAGCACTCGATGCCTTTGAAAGAACGTTTAAGACCATAGATGCAGATCATCTTCGCCACCGCATTGAGCACGCCCAAGTCATCAACGTAGACGACATCAAACGATTTGTTGCACTGGGTATTCTGCCGTCAATGCAACCAACTCATGCTACAAGTGATATGAATATGGCTGTGGCTCGAATTGGTAAAAATAGGATGGCAGGGGCATATGCTTGGAAAACCTTATTAGAGTCAGGTATTGCATTGCCGTTAGGCTCAGATTTCCCAGTGGAACTTGCCAATCCGTTTTATGGCCTTCACGCCGCTGTCACACGTCAAAATCGCGAAAACCAGCCAGTAAAAGGGTGGTATGAACACGAGGCGTTGACCATAGAACAAGCGTTCAAAGGTTTCACGTTGGATGCGGCATACGGTGGTCATATGGAAGACACCATTGGCAGTTTGGAACCGGGCAAATGGGCTGATTTTATCTTAGTTGATCAAGACATTTTCTCAGTGCCAGCAAGTGATATATGGAAAACTCACGTTATCCAAACATGGATTGCAGGGAATAAGGTCTTTGACGCCAATCAGTAGAATTTGAATTAACGCGTTTCGAAAAAAGCCACGTCAAAAACGTGGCTTTTTTACTATTGAAATGAAAACTAATAAAGCGTGCGAATCCAACGCTCTTCATTAATGAATTGCCAAGACCAGGCATCCCACTTTTCATCCAAGCCTATAGCTAACACTTCATCCAGAGTTTTGCCCTCTAATTTGAGCCCTTGTACATAAGCATGGGTGTTTTGAATCATGTTTAAGAACAACAGATAGTCTTGCTTAGTCGCCAGTGAGCCGTGACCTGGGATGATTTTAGTGTCATCGTCAATGCGGCTAATTATGGCACTGACTGACGCCATATAGCCCTCAACCGTTCCACCTGCCCCCAAGTCGATATAAGGAAAGGTGTCTTTAAAGAACAGGTCGCCAGTATGCACAACATTCGCGTTTTCAAACCAAACCGCACTGTCACCATCAGTGTGGCCAGCAAACAAATGGAAAACGTGAATAGTTTCGTCATTGAAATGAAACTTCAAACCATCTTGATAGGTCACAACGGGCAAAGCCGCTGGCACAGGTGTCTCGGCCGACGCCAAACGGATGCGCACATTTTCATGCGCAAAAATCGTTGAGCCGTGTTTTTCATTGAAAACGGCGTTACTACCGGTATGGTCACCGTGATAATGGGTGTTGATAATAAATTTCGGCGACCCGCTGCCAAGTTTATCTAGCTCAGCTGAAATTTTGTCAGCTAGCGGAGCAAATTGGTCATCGACGATAAGAATGCCATCTTTACCCGCCGATACACCGATATTTCCGCCTGCACCCACCAACATATGCACTGAGCCACTTACAGCTTGTGTATCGATTTCAACCCCTGCAAACCGATCGTCAGCCAGAGCGCTGTGAGAGAGTAACGCTGCCGCGATCACTAACCCACCAAGGGACTTTTTCATTGTTGTATTCCTTTCGTCTAGTGTGTTTTACATTGCGATTGTGTTAGCTCACGCAACAAGGTGTTGCGCACGAACCAACAAGTTGATGCTTTCGCGCCAACCTTGGTATGAGTATGAAGTACAACCTCTATTGGTTTACTTCATCTCTTCTACAAAGGCGAACCTCGGTATGGTTTTTCCGTCTTTTTCCACCGTTTCAATGAACATTTCATAAGGCCTTACCCACAATGCTCCTTCTCCATAAAGTGGACGATAAACGACAAGTTTTGATTCGTCTTCAGAGTGTGTTGCCACATCAATAACTTGATAGTCATTTCCTTTGTAGTGTCTATAACGACCGGGTTTAAGCAAAATAGATTCTCCCATTTAGTTCACGCTGGACAATTTTATGGCGGCTAACGCTTCATTGATGCAATAGTGGATGAACAAAGCCTAGCAATTCTACCTAAAACCACAAACAATCCGTACCTATGATACAAACGCTTTAGCTAGTGGTCCAAAGGCAGTGCGAGTTGCTCACTCACACTGTCTTGCGCCAAACCGACATGCACACCGACTAAGCGAATACCTCTGCCCCTCGCTCGCTCAAAGGCCTCTGCCAATAGCGGAGCAAACTGGTGCTCTTTATATACTGATTGGCGATGCTCTACTGTGGTTTGCTGGAAGTCACTGAACTTCAGTTTCACCCCGAGATGTTTAATCCGTGGCGGCTCGTCGCCTTCCTCAAGATTCAGATGTTTATACAACCGTTGTTGGAGCTGGGGAATGAGACGACACATGACGTCATCGCATGATGCGAGTGTATGAATATCTTCACTTAAAGTTCTTTCGACACCCACAGATTTGCGCTTTCTGTGAATAGACAATGCTCTCTCATCTACACCATGCGCTCTGTTCCAAAGATCTTTACCAAACTTCCCCATCAGCTTTTGCAGCCTTTCAAATGGATAGTGACGAATGTCGTCGCAGGTATAGAGCCCGTGATGATTCAGTTTTTGCAGCGACACTTTACCTACCCCTGGAATTTTCCCCAATGGCAAGGTTCTGACAAATTCATCAAGATTTTCTGGCGTAACGACGCACAAGCCATTGGGTTTGTTTTCGTCGCTGGCGATTTTAGCCACAAACTTACAAGGCGCGACACCGGCCGATGCCGTTAACCCAGTGACCTCAAAGATACGTCGGCGGATATCCTCGGCAATCAAAGTGGCACTGCCACCAAATTGCCTACAGTCAGATACGTCTAGGTAAGCTTCGTCTAGGGACAAAGGTTCGATTAAGTGAGTATATTCTTCAAAGATTTGCCGGATGCGTTTCGATTCGGTTTGGTAGACATCCATGCGCCCTTTAACCAAGACAAGATCTGGGCAAAGCCGCAAAGCATAGGCTGTCGCCATAGCGCTGCGCACACCGTATTTTCGCGCGGGATAATTGCACGTTGAGATAACCCCACGACGATCGACGCTGCCGCCAATAGCGATGGGGACATGTGTAAGCGCCGGATTGTCACGCATTTCGACAGCGGCATAAAAACAGTCCATATCGACGTGAATGATTTTGCGCATGACACCACCAAACTGTATATATATACATATATATCGAAATTCACGATAAAACGCAATTTTCCTTTCGAATTTAGCCAATTCTGGAAATTATGGGCTGCGAACCTCGTTCACTTGATTTACAGTAATAATCAATTGGCTCAGCCACTCAGCGCTAATAGAACTACTATGCAAACCCATAATCACTCCCCTCTGTACCGCGGGCTAGAAATGGCCTTACTGTTCATCGTACTACCACTGCTTCTGGCATTTAACCCTATCATTTACGTGAGTTTAGCGCTGGTTGCTAGTGCCCTAATTTACATCGCGTTTATCAGCAGAGGCATTTGGGGAAGTGGTAGTTGGAAAGCCATGTTTAAGGCCGCTAAAAATGCGTTTAGTCTGTCCCAAAACAAATGGGGGGGAAGCCCCATGGTTTTGCGGTTTGCTGTGATGTTCAGTGTGTTTGCTATCGGTTCTAGCGCGTTTGTTTGGTACACCATGCCAGATGATTTTTTTCATGTGGTGATAAACAATACCCTTTTGTGGTTTTTCATCTCGCTGTTTTACAGTGTTTTCTCCGTGCTACCACAAGAGTTCCTGTATCGCGTTTATTTTATTGAGCGCTATGGCGACCTCATTCGTCATCGAGGCACGCTCATTTTGCTAAATGCTAGCCTATTTTGCATTGCGCATGTGATGTTCTTTAATCATTTAGTGCTGTTGTTGACGTTCTGTGGAGGGCTGCTGTTCTCCTATACCTATTTGCGCACGCGTTCTTTCATCGTTGTTTCTGTTGAGCACAGCTTTTATGGGCTTTGGTTGTATACGGTTGGCATGGGAGCCATGTTGGCGTTTCCGTCTGGCACATAAAGCATATTGCCGTTATATTTAAACTATGATTATGTCAATGATGCAGATTGACCCATAACAGGCTGGCACAAAATAATAATGAAAGTTCCGATATCCGCTCTTTTACTCGGTTGTTCCGTCTCCCTAGCATCAGCAGAAGAAGCGGGGAAACTTGATGAATTACTGGCGATGAGCTTAGAGGAAATTCTGCAAGTTGAAGTCGCGACAGGCACAACGAAAGAGCTCGCTGATGTTCCCGCCATTGTTTCTGTCATCACCTCTGAAGAAATCGCACTGACCGGTGCTAGAAACCTGTCCGAGGCGTTAGAACAAATTCCCGGGCTTCACATTATGCCGTCAATTAACCGATTGACGCCCTTGATTGCCATTCGAGGGATTTTTACCGACAGTACACCACAAGTATTGGTCATGATTGATGGCGTTGAAACCTCGGAACTCACGGCGTTATCCGTCCCCTATTCATTCTATTACCCAGTCAATGCCATAGATCGCATAGAAGTGATTCGAGGCCCAGGTTCAGCCGTTTACGGCGCAGATGCATTCAGTGGTGTCATCAATATCATCACCAAAACGGCAAAAGAGGCCAATTCAGTGGATGCGGGGCTCAGAGTTGGATCATTTGACGCCGTCGAAGCTTGGGTCAACAGCACTTGGGTAAATGATAAGTTTAAGGCCGCATTGTCGGTCACCGCTGAGTCTCAGAACAACGATGACAATAGGATCACGCCTTATGGTGTGATGAAGCGCAATCGCGACATGCACAATATTCATCTGAATATGTCCTATGAAGGCTTCACTTTTAATAACTGGTTTTGGCGTTCAGAGCAGTTTATGGGGGTAGGCGCTGGTATTTTTGCCAATGATTTTGATTTGGATGTTATGCAAAATTGGCATTCACAGCTGAGTTGGCAAGGCAGTTTGTCAGAAAACCTCGAAGGCCAATTTGATATCGCGGCAACAAAAGCGGTTTATGAAGCATCGTTTCAGCTGTTCCCTGCGGGTATTTGGCCCGTCGGCGCTGATGGAAATATCTTTCTGCCACCATTCACACCAGTGAATTTCCCCGATGGCGTCATCGGTCAACCCGGAGGCACGACGAATCGAGTCCAATACAATACAGCGTTGATTTACTCGGCGTTTGAGAATCACAGAATTCGCCTTGGATTTGGTGGTGAACACGCTGAGCTCACTGATGTTAACGAAACGAAAAATTTTGGCCCGGGCATTCTGGATACTGCGAATTTACCGGCTGACCTGATTAGCCAGACTATTGTTGATGTGAGTAATACTGATTTTGTTTATACGCCAAACTACGAGAGAGATATCTGGTATGTATCAGTTCAAGATGAATTCAAAGTCAGCGAAAAGCTCGAAGTAACAGCAGGGCTTCGCTATGACCACTACTCTGATTTTGGTTCTACCACTAATCCGCGATTAGCAATGGTATATAACGCATCAGACACCTTCTCGACAAAGCTGATGTTTGGCACGGCATTCAGGGCCCCCAAAGTGGCTGAGTTAGCTTTCATCAATAACCCCACTACATTGGGGAACCCGAACTTAGCGCCTGAAAAAATCCAAACAATTGAAGTCGCTTTTGGCTACCACCCTAACAAGAACTTCAAAAGTAACCTCAATATCTTCAGCTATCAGTCCGAAGACCTTATCCAATTAGACCAAACTTTTACTTATCAAAATATTGGCGAGTTGGACGGCACTGGCGCAGAAATCGAATTAGATTGGCAAGCGACCGAAGCGTTGGTGATAAGGGCAAATGCCTCTTGGTTGGAAACTGAACAACCTCTAATGGATGGAGAAAAAGAGCGAGTACCAGGGTTTACCGCCTATTTTGACGTTCGCTACCAAGTGTCTGAAAACCTCGTATTTACAACCCAAAGCTATGTCATTACCGACCGCAAGCGCCAAGTTGGAGATACGCGCCCAGAAGCCGATGATTACACGCAAACAGACATCAATTTGTTATGGCAACCAAATGACGATTGGGATCTTTCGGCGGGCGTAAAAAACGTGTTCAATGACCAAATCGTTGAGCCCGTACCTAACTCCGCACTGTTTGCCCTAGGCCTCGGTTTCCCCGACGACTACCCGATGCTAAGTCGCAACATTTTCGTTTCCGCCGTTTATCACTTCGATTAACCCGCGATTCACGAGACAGCAATTGGCAACGTAAACTGCGGCGTTACCAGACGACATTTCTCTACATAAAAAAGGCCTTCTTAAAGGCCTTTTTGCTGTTTAAATTTACAAAATTTGATTTTGCTTCCACTCGGCGAGTTTTTTCTCTCGAGCGGCTTCTTTTTCCATGCGCATTTTTTTGCGATCACACGGTTCTGGGCAATCACAGGCTTTTTCGATGCCCAAGGCTCCAAGGCCTCCGCAACTGCCTGAAATCGTTTTGCGTTGAACCATATAGCCAACGGCCATCGCCGCCACCATAATCAAAAAAAACGCGAATGCTAAGATAAATGTAGACATAACTGCCCTCTACTCATAAACCGTAACCAATTCTTGGAATTGGCTCGTTTGATACTCTTCGAACTCTTCGCCATTATAGCGTATTAACAAGGCTGCCAGCGAGGATTCTTCCGCTAGCTTTTTCGCCTCATCCCAGCCCATGACATTAAACGCCGTAGCAAGACCATCTGCCGTCATAGAAGACGGGTGAATGACAGCCACAGACACCAAGTCGTGCCCAATGGGTTTACCCGTTCTAGGATCAATAAGATGAGAATAACGCACACCGTCTTCTTCGAAATAGTTTCGATAATCTCCTGACGTCGCTATGGCATTGTCACCGATCGCGATAAGCTTCTGAACGGCGCGTTCAGTGCTGAGTGGTTTCTCGATAGCAATAATCCAATGATTGCCATCACCTCTCACCCCTTTCACCCGCATTTCGCCACCAATCTCTACGAGATAATTCTCGATGTCATGGCCTTCGAGCAACGCCGCCAATTGATCTACCCCGTACCCCTTAGCAATCGTTGACAAATCGACGTAAAGCATTGGGTGGCGCTTAATCAGCGTATTTCCTCGAACGGTGAGTTTATCTAAACCCACATAATCGCGAATCGACGCGATGGTTTCTTGAGTTGGGATTTTCTCTGGCCGCTTAGTCGGCCCAAATCCCCATAGGTTGACCAACGGGCCAACGGTGACATCAAGTACACCATGGCTAAATTCCCCCAAGCGTATCGCTTCCTCGACAACAACTCTCGTTTCTTCTGACACCGCAAACGGTGTATCGAAACGATTTTGGTTGAATCGGGATAACTCTGACGTAGGGTCATACGTCGACATTAACTTATTAATTACAATAAGGCGCTGTTCAATTTCATCATCCAATCTATCAATTGGACCTGATTGCCCTACCACGTATTTCACATTGTATGTTGTACCCATGGTTTTACCCTGGATGTGTACAACCTGTTTTGGTGCATTGCCACATGCCACCAGTACAACCAACATCAAAGACAGTAAGGATATCTTCAAGGTTTGCAACACGACACTCCCCTGTGTTTAACAAAAAAGGGGCATTAAGCCCCTTTTACATTCAAACTTGATTTGATTAACCGCCGAAGTCATCCAACAGGATATTTTCGTCTTCAACACCCAAGTCTTTAAGCATGTTGATTACTGCGGCGTTCATCATAGGTGGCCCACACATGTAGAACTCACAGTCTTCTGGCGCAGGGTGATCCTTCAGGTAGTTTTCTAGCAATACCTGGTGGATAAAGCCTGTGTAACCTTCCCAATTGTCCTCAGGTTGAGGGTCGGAAAGTGCCACATGCCATTTAAAGTTGTCATTCTCATCTTGCAGCATATCGAAATCTTCAACATAGAACATTTCGCGAAGTGAACGAGCACCGTACCAGAATGAAATCTTACGCTCAGTCTTAATGCGACGAAGTTGATCAAAAATATGCGAACGCATAGGCGCCATACCTGCACCACCGCCAACAAAGACCATTTCCGCTTCAGTTTCTTTCGCGAAGAACTCACCAAATGGACCAGAAATCGTAGCACTATCACCCTCTTTAAGGCTCCAAATGTACGATGACATCTTACCCGCTGGTAGAGACAAATTATTAGGTGGCGGCGTAGCGATACGCACGTTCAACATAATAATGCCTTCTTCCTCTGGGTAGTTCGCCATTGAGTAAGCACGGATTGTCTCTTCATCAACTTTTGATTCGATATCAAAGAATCCGAAGCGTTCCCAATCAGCACGATATTCTTCTGGAATATCAAAATCTTTGTACTGAACGTGGTGAGCAGGTGCTTCGATCTGGATGTAACCACCAGCGCGGAAAGGTACACTTTCACCATTCGGGATTTTAAGCTTAAGTTCTTTGATGAAAGTCGCTTTGTTGTCGTTAGAAATAACTTCACAATCCCACTTCTTCACACCAAATACCGATTCTTCTAGCTCGATATCCATGTCTTGCTTAACTGCAACCTGACAAGATAAACGACAGCCATCACGGGCTTCACGCTTAGTAATGTGGTCAAGTTCAGTTGGCAGGATCTCACCGCCACCTGAATGCACATCAACACGACACTGGCCACATGAACCACCGCCACCACAAGCTGAAGATACGAAGTAACCCGCATCCGCAAGTGCACCAAGTAATTTACCACCTGGTGCAGCAGTAATCGCTTTATCAGGATCACCGTTGATAGTAATCGTTACATCACCGCTAGGTACCAATTTGGATTTAGCGAACATGATGATAAATACCAGCGCCAATACGATGGCAATGAACATGCCGACGCCAAGATAAATTTCAATATTATTCATAAAGTTGCTCCCTAGCCCGACTTACAGCTGAATACCAGTGAACGACTGGAAGCCCAACGCCATCAAACCCGCAATCATGAATACTGAACCCAGGCCTCGCACACCATCAGGCATGTCAGCGTATTTCAGTTTTTCACGAACCGCAGCAAGAAGAACGATGGCCAAAGCCCAACCGATACCGCTACCTACGCCGTAAACGATGCTTTCACCGAAGTTGTATTCACGTTGTACCGCGAACGCAACACCACCGAAGATTGCACAGTTAACTGTGATAAGTGGTAAGAAAATACCGAGTGCGTTGTAAAGTGCAGGGAAGAACTTATCTAAGCTCATTTCCAAGATCTGAACCAACGCAGCGATAACGCCGATGAAGGTCAAGAAATTAAGGAAGCTTAGGTCTGCTTCAGGGAAGCCAGCCCATGCCAATGCACCTGGAGCTAATACGCTAGTGTAGATAACTTGGTTCACAGGAACCGAGATACCCAATACAACGATTACCGCTACACCCAAGCCCATTGCTGTTTTTACTTTCTTTGAAACCGCTAGGAACGTACACATCCCTAGGAACAAAGACAACGCCATATTTTCGACGAAAATCGAGCGAATGAATAATGATAAATAGTGTTCCATGATTACTCCTTAGGCTCGACTTGCTCTGGGCGAATAGTACGGATTACCCAAATTAAACCACCAATCAGGAAGAATGAGCTGAATGGAAGAATAAGTAGGCCGTTACCTTGATACCAACCACCGTTTTGTACTAGTGGCAAGATTTCGAAACCAAGGATAGTACCGAAGCCGAATAGCTCTTTGATCGTACCGATAACGATAAGAACAAAAGAATAACCAAGACCGTTACCAATACCGTCAAGGAAGCTCATCAGAGGTGGACTCTTCATTGCGTAAGCTTCTGCACGACCCATTACAATACAGTTGGTAATGATCAAGCCGACGAAGACCGAAAGTTGTTTCGAGACCTCGTACGAGTAAGCTTTGAGGATTTGGTCAACAACGATTACCAAAGAGGCGATGATCGTCATCTGGATGATGATACGTACGCTCGATGGAATCTGGTTGCGGATTAATGAGATAAACAAGTTAGAGAATGCAACAACGCTGGTTAGCGCTAGTGACATGACTAGTGCTGTTTCCAACTTCGTTGTAATCGCCAACGCAGAACAAATACCCAATACCTGCAGAGCAATCGGGTTGCTGTCTAGAATCGGCCCAAACAGAGCCTTTTTCATTTCTTTAGTATCTGCCATGAGATAACTCCCTATGAACGCCAGGCTTGTTTCTTAAGGAACGGACCAAATCCATTCTGACCAACCCAGTAATCTAGAGTGTTCTGCACACCGTTACTGGTTAGGGTCGCGCCAGAAAGTGCGTCAACCGCATACTGGCTCGCTGGATCTGCGTTTTTCTTAACTTGAATCGCAACTTCACCGTCTTTAAACAGCTGCTTGCCATCCCACTTTGCCTGCCATGCTGGGTTTTGTACTTCACCACCCAATCCAGGCGTTTCTTTCTGCTGGTAATAGATAAGCTCTTTTACCGTGTGACCATCAGCGTCAACTGCAAGGAAACCGTACATTAGGTCCCAAAGTCCGCTGCCGTGAACCGGTAAAATAACGCGGCTTACACCACCGTTTTCACCGCGTACTAGGTACACACTCGCGACATTAGCACGACGTTGGAAACCAACATTGCTACCTTCAACCTTAGAGCTCAAGTTAGGCTCTTTAGCAGCAGTGTACATGTCATAGTCTGCTTCAGGTGCTTCTACAAATTCACCAGATGCAAGATCAACAAAGCGTTCATCAACAAGGTCTTTATAAGTCGTATCAATTTGCTTTCTCGTCATACCCTGTTCAAAAAGACCAGCGGCAGTGAGAATGTTTGTTTTCTTATCAAGATCAGCGTTATCTTTTTGTAGGCTGCGAAGACCAACCGCGGCACCAGATACCACGATTGAGCAAGCCAAACATACGGCGACAACGATGCCGACCGTTTTTCCTAATGATTCTTTCTTAGCCGACACGTGCAAGTCTCCGTTTAATGTTACTTTGCGCTACAAAGTAATCGAATAATGGTGCCCACAAGTTAGCGAACAAGATTGCTAGCATCACACCCTCTGGGAAAGCAGGGTTAAGTACACGAACCACAACGGTCATGAAACCGATGAAAATACCGTAAGCCCATTTACCTTGGTTAGTGAACGATGCTGAAACTGGGTCAGTTGCCATAAAGAACATACCAAACGCCAAACCACCAACAACGAAGTGCCAATGCGCAGGCATAGCAAACATTGCATTGGTGTCGCTTCCAATCATGTTGAGTAACGTACTGAATACTGCAACACCAACAGCAACACCAGCGACAATACGCCAGCTCGCTATTCTCAAGTAGATGATGAACAAACCACCCAGCATAATCGCTAGTGTCGATACTTCACCTGCAGAACCAGCAATAGAACCGAAGAAAGAATCCCACCATAGCGCCATGTTTGAGTAATCTAGGTTACCCGCAGCCGCTTGGCTCAAAGACGTTGCACCAGAATAGCCGTCAGCCGCTACCCATACTTGGTCACCCGAAATTTGCGCCGGATAAGCAAAATAGAGGAACGCACGACCAGATAGTGCAGGGTTAAGGAAGTTACGGCCAGTGCCGCCGAACACTTCTTTCGCAATTACAACACCAAAGGTGATACCCAGCGCCACTTGCCACAAAGGGATAGTCGCAGGTAATGTCAAAGCGAATAGTACTGAAGTTACGAAGAAGCCTTCGTTAACTTCGTGTTTGCGAACTGATGCAAAAAGGACTTCCCAGAAACCACCAACAATAAACGTTGTCGCATAGATAGGTAGGAAGAAACACGCACCATAGGCCATCATGCCTAGTACGCCGATGTCGCCAGTGATGTCACCACCTAGCGCTGCGAACAACAAGGCTTGCCATGCATCAGGTGCAGTACCCGCACCAGCGGCAATGGCTTCGTGCGCTTGTAAACCAATGTTGTACATACCGTAGAACATGGCAGGGAAAGTCGCCATCCACACCATGATCATGATGCGTTTCAAGTCGATGCTGTCACGAACGTGAGTAGACGACTTGTTGACTTTACCAGGCGTGTAAAAAATCGTAGCCACTGCTTCGTACAATGCATACCATTTTTCGTGTTTACCACCCGGCTCGAAATTCGGTTCGATCTTTTCTAAATACTCTTTCAAACCCATGACTTAACCCTCTTTCTCGATGGTTGTGAGACATTCGCGCAGAATTGGGCCGTATGAGTATTTGCCAGGGCATACATAAGTACACAGTGCCAAATCTTCTTCATCCAATTCCAAACAGCCTAGAGACTGTGCGCCATCAGTGTCACCAGAAATCAAATCACGCAACAATAGCGTAGGAATGATATCTAGAGGCATCACGCGTTCGTAGTTACCAATTGGTACCATAGAGCGGTCTGAACCATTTGTAGAGGTTGTCATGTTGAACAACTTGCTACCTAAGTGGCCCAAATAAGCTCGAGTCACTGAGTGCATGTTCGAACCTGGTGCTAACCAGCCCAAGAACACTTTCTCGTGACCTTCTTTTAATAGTGATACTTGTGTGTGGAAACGACCGAGATAGCCGTGCACACCATGAGCATTTGTTCCGTGAAGTACTGAACCTGAAACCACGCGAACGTCGTCTTGGTTCAATTCATTCGCGGTCAATTCCGCCAAATCTGCGCCCACTAAGGTACGAACCAAACGAGGCGATTTCGCCGCTGGGCCGCCCAAGGCTACAACGCGACGATTGTCTAGTTCGCCTGTTGTAAGCAAGCTACCGATTGCCATTACATCTTGATAGTTGATATGCCAAACTGACTTGTTTGGACCAACTGGGTCAAGGTGATGAATGTGAGTACCTGCCAAGCCTGCTGGGTGCAATCCACCGAACTCTTGAACGTCGACAGTCGCGTTTCCAGTGTTCAATGACGCGCCAGGTGCTTTACACAAGTAAACTTTAGCATCGCGTAGTTGGTTGATTGCTTTCAAACCGTTTGCGAAATCATCCTGACGATCAGCAATGACAACCGCAGGGTCTGCAGCAAGTGGATTAGTGTCAATCGCAGTAACGAAGATTGAACTTGGCTCAGCGTCAAGCGCAGGCGCTTTGCTGAATGGACGAGTTCTAAACGCCGTCCACAAACCAGAATCAACCAAAGTTTGCTGTAATTGTTCACGAGATACGTTAGCAATCTGATCAGCATTCACTGCGTCAAAAGTAACTTTATCGTCACCCTTGATAGCAATAACCACTGACTGAAGAACACGCTTGGCACCACGGTTAATTTCTACCACTTCGCCCGCAGCAGGTGCAGTGTACTTAACGCCAGCATTCTTTTTGTCTTCAAAAAGAACCTGACCTTTTTTCACTACATCGCCAACTTGGACGTGCATGGTAGGACGCATACCAACGTACTCTTCTCCCAGAATGGCAACGCGCGAGACAGCATTACCATCTTGGATCTGCTGTTGCGGAGCCCCCTCAATTGGGAGGTCGAGACCTTTCTTGATTTTTATCATATGTAATCGCACTACTCTAATAAAAAAAATACCCTTATACATAGCTGCTAATCGCGGCTAACGCCATGTATAAGCGCAATCCTTTTGTTTTCCTGCTGCTCTTCATCGGCTGCACGACACCCGCTAACTCTCAATGGTCGGCAACGCGTCTACTTCTTGCATAATCAAAACAACAGATTGTCCGCGCGTCTCTTTGTTGTGGGGTAGTTATTGTATTTTTTACCCGCGCGGTTCCTTGACGCACCGAGAACACAGTGCACCTAATTTCGGGATTTTAGCATTTTTCGGGGGACTTGCGCTATGCAAATAATGGATAAACCACATTTTTTCTGGCCAATCGGTGTAAACCTGCATATGACAAATAAGATTCAACTTTAAAATTAATGAAATTCTGCTTTGAAAATCGTGAAAAATGCAACGAATAGTAAGGAAAGTCAGTGGAAAGTGGGTAATAGTACTTGTACTAGATAACCTACCAAAGTATTAGATTATTCAAAGATTTTTGCACAAAAAAGCCGCCAGGTGGCGGCTTTTTGATAGGTAAATGGGTGATTACCATCCAACTTGTGGATCGATGTCAGCGTCGTAGTCGACACCTTCAATGTCGAATCCAAACAACTTCAAAAACTCGTGATGATAACCCGCGTAATCACTCAGGTCGTGGAAATTGTCTTGTGTTACCTGATCCCAAATCGCTTTGATCTTAGCTTGGGTGGCATCGTTCGTTTCCTTACCATCCATACGGTAACGCTTCATTTCATCTAACGTCGGTTCGCTGCCATACAAACAATCGCGATAAAGGCCCGCGATCTGTTCAATACACCCTTCGTGTGTGCCTTCTTCTTTCATCACTTTGTAGATAAGCGAAATATACAAAGGCATAACCGGAATAGCAGAGCTCGCCTGAGTGACCAATGCTTTGAGAGAAGACACGTTTGCTTCAACATTAAGCGCCGCGTGCTTATCGATGATGGCTGCCGCTGCGCGATCGAGGTCCTCTTTCGCTTTGCCAATAGTCGCTTGGCCGTATATTGGCCACGTTAACTCTTTACCTATGTACGTGTAAGCCGTCGTTTTACAACCTTCAGCAAGTACACCTGCCTCACCGAGGGCGTCTAACCAAAGCTCCCAATCTTCGCCACCCATCACTTTGATAGTATTGAAAATTTCATCTTCGTTAGCAGGTTCCAGCGTTACTTCATGAACCAGGTTTTTATCCGTGTCATATGTTTTTGTCGTGTAGGTGTCACCGACTGGCTTCAAGGTAGACTTGTATACATCGCCTGTCACAGGATCGGTACGACGTGGAGCCGCCAAACTGTATATCACCAAGTCAACTTGGCCCAAATCAGCTTTGATCTTATCAACAACCTCTGCCTTTAACGCAGAAGAGAAAGCATCACCGTTTAACGTTTCGGCATACACGCCAGCATCCTTTGCCAAACCGTGGAACGCCGCAGTGTTGTACCAACCAGCAGTACCCGTTTTACGTTCAGTTGGCGCTTTTTCAAAACAGACGCCAAGCGTTTTTGCGCCGTAGCCAAAAGCTGAAGTAATACGCGACGCTAAACCGTATCCGGTCGAGCAACCTAAAACCAAGACATTTTTTGGGCCTTCACCCAAGTCACCTAAGTTCTTTATATAATCGATTTGTTCTTGAACTGAGGCTTCACAGCCCGCAGGGTGTGCATTAGTGCAAATAAAGCCTCGTACTTTAGGCTTGATAATCATAACGGTACGTCCTTTAGGAATAATCCGGCTATTGTAATGTGGCGTCAGACGATAACAACTCGGAGCAGCTAGGCAAACGCACTAACCGCTCCAAAGCATCGGGCTTGTGCTTCTTTGTTAACTGCGTTTTCGCTCCCTTTTGTAGGCTAGCCACACTCGGGTCACACAGCATTGGATAAATGAAGCACCGCCATATTTAAACTTTGACGATAAACATTATCACGCTTGTTGTTATCGGTTTTCGTAATACGCTTTTTCAGACAGCTCATGGTATGCCGAAATGCCGTCATAAAATGCTTTATAAGAGGCGTAGATTTTAGCAAAGTCCTCGTCGGCGGCGACTTGCTCTGCCAAGACATTTTCGGTGGCCACTTTGAGTGCTTCCATGACATCCTGCGGCAATGGCTGAACATTTACGCCATGCTCGTTTATCAAGGTTTGCATAGCCGAATTGTTGCGTGCCGTATACTCATTCAGCATGTCTTGGTTAACAGCCAGAGTAGCGACTTCAACGATACGCTGTAAGTCTTTTGGCAAGCCTTCGTATGCTGATTTATTGACAATAAACTCAAGGGCCGTGCCCGGCTCATGCCAACCTGAATGGTAGTAATAGTCGGCTGCGCGAAACAATCCAAATGCCAAATCATTGTATGGGCCAACCCACTCAGTTGCATCGATGGCACCAGTTTGTAGCGATACGAAGATCTCGCCACCGGTTAGTGTAACAGGTACGCCACCGACGGCCTTGAACACCTCGCCCCCCAAACCTGGGATACGCATATTCAAACCAGCAAAATCGTCGAGGCTGTTGATTTCTTTTTTGAACCACCCCGCCATCTGTACGCCAGTATTACCACCAGAAAAGGGAATAACATTGAATGGGGCATACAAGTCACGCCACAATTCCATACCACCGCCATAATGAATCCAAGAATTCATTTCTGTCACGTTCATACCAAAAGGAATTGCTGAGAAAATTGGAGCAGCAGGCATTTTACCTTTCCAATAGTACGCTCCCGAATGCCCCATTTCAGCAGTGCCTTGGGACACGGCATCAAATACCTCAAAACCTGGCACAATTTCGCCCGCACCATAGACAGTCACTTTTAACCGACCTCCCGACATGTCGTTGACCATCTCGGCAAAGGTTTCAGGCGCACGGCCTAGACCCGGGAAGTTTTTTGGCCATGAAGTGACGAGCTTCCATTGGTAAGTTTTTTGTGCAGCGACGGGCGCACTTTCGGTTTGTTTCGCTTGCTCATTCCCGCCACATGCAGCCAATATCATGACTGACGCCGCTAGCAAAAGCTTCCTTGTTGTATTCATCGCAGTGTCTCTTTAATTGTATAAGTTATCAGGTAACCAGGTTGCCATATCAGGCCATATGGCAAGGGCAATAAGTAACAATAGCTGTATGGCAATAAAAGGTACAACCCCTTTATAGATGGCTTTGGTTGGAACACTTGCCGGCGCCACGCCGCGTAAATAGAACAGAGCAAAACCAAATGGCGGTGTTAAAAATGATGTTTGCAGATTAATCGCCAACATGATCCCCAACCACACAGGGTCAACACCCATTGTAAGGAGAACGGGAGCGACTATTGGTACTACCACAAAGGTAATTTCAATAAAATCTAAAATAAAGCCTAAGACGAACACCACCAACATAACAATTAACATGGCGCCAAATACCCCACCAGGCAGCCCAGTCAGAAATTCGTGAATCAAGGTTTCGCCACCGAAACCTCTGAATACCAAAGAAAAAATAGAGGCGCCGATAAGAATCATAAAGACCATGGAAGTCACTTTCGTGGTTTCCATCATAACAGCGCGTAACATATCGCGATTTAAGCGGCCCGTGACTAACGCCAATATGAGCGCGCCTGTTGCACCAACGCCTGCCGCTTCAGTCGGCGTGGCATACCCCGACAAGATAGAGCCAAGTACAACGGCGATAAGTAACAACGGCGGCACTAATGCTCCCCACAATCCCGGGTTTTCAGGGCGTTTCGTGTCGTCCAATTTGGCTGGTATTGCGCTCTTTGACAGCCAGCTAGTCAGAAATACATACAGCAAATATAGCGCCACCAGTACCATACCGGGAATAAGGGCACCAACAAACAAGTCTCCCACTGATACCGATTCAGGCGCAAAAATACCCATATTAAGTTGGGCTTGTTGATAAGCGCTCGATAACACGTCACCTAAGAGCACAAGCGCTATCGAAGGTGGGATTATTTGTCCCAATGTACCAGTTGCGCAAATTGTGCCTGTTGCAAAGGAGGCAGAATATCCTCTTTGTAACATAGTCGGTAAAGACAACAGCCCCATCGTCACTACCGTGGCACCGACGATACCTGTACTCGCTGCGAGTAACATACCCACAATGACGACTGACACGGCCATACCCGACTTAAATCGCCACAGCAAATCAGACATTGCAATGAGCAGGTTTTCGGCAATTTTAGATTTTTCTAACACGATCCCCATAAAGACAAACAGCGGGACCGCAAGCAATGTGGTATTGGATAAGATGCCATATAGACGGCTGGGCAGCGCGCCCAGATAACTGACATCGAAGGCACCTAACAGGTACCCTACACCAGCAAAAATCAACGACGTCCCTGCTAGGCTAAATGCCACCGGAAATCCAAACAACAGGACGATGCAAACGCACGCAAACAACAACAGCGCCATCCATTCCATATTATTGGCTCTCCTTTTCTTTCAGGACACACACATTTTTCAATATTTCACTGACACCTTGTATCAACAGGAGCACAGCGGCTAAGGGAATAAGTGATTTAAGAAGATAGACAAGGGGCAACCCACCCGCTTCTTTTGATGCTTCCAATAAACGCCAAGATTCAGACACGTACGGCAAGCTATAAATTAAGATAACGACACATGTCGGCGCGAGCAAAAATAAGGTACCCAGTATATCAACCCACGCTTTTTGACGCGTTGTGAAGCTGCGATAGAAAACGTCAACTCTTACGTGGGAATCGACTTGCAGTGTGTAAGCTGCACCCACCATAAAAACCAATGCATGGAAGTACATAACCGACTCTTGCAGTGCAATCCAGCCCATATCTGCACCTTTGCGCAAGGCAACTATGATGAAGGTGAGTAACACCATCACAATAGTGGTTGTCGCAACAGCATGGCACAGCCACTGGTTGAACTTGTCTATTCGCAATGAGACGGATTGTAATGGGAGCAAAGGATTGGAATTAGCAGTATTCATAACAACGCTTTATTGGTCTGTACGGTTTACAGCACATTTACATGGGCATCAAGAGTAATAATAAATCAGCTATTTGCCAATGGTTTGCGTTTGAATAGATAGAATAAAACGAGGAAAAAGAGGAGAAGCAGCGCGCAACCGAATTCACACAGCAGCGCGCATTAGCATTAAGCTAGGATATCGAGAAGCTCAACATCAAAGATCAATGTCGCGTATGGACCAATTGCCGCACCCGCACCTTGCTCGCCGTAGGCAAGTTGGTAAGGTACGTACAAGCGCCATTTGTCGCCTACTGACATCAACTGAAGCGCTTCTGTCCAACCGCGAATAACACCGCCAACCGGGAATTCAGCAGGCTGACCACGATCGTAAGAGCTATCGAAAACTGTGCCGTCAATCAAGGTACCGTGGTAGTGAGTGCGTACCGTGCTGCTCGCAGTTGGCTTTTCGCCTTCACCAGAGTTAATCACTTCGTATTGAAGTCCAGACTCAAGTACTGTGACTTCTTCGCGCTGACCATTTTCAGCCAAGAATGCTTCGCCTTCTGCGATTGCACCTTTGTGCTGCTCAGCTTTTGCAGCTTGCATGCGCTGATGAATTTCATTGAACGCTACACGCAAGGCTTCATTGTCTACTTTTGCATCGTTACCTAGGAAAGCATCTTTCACGCCTTCAACCACTGCATCAATAGAAAGACCTTCGAAAGGATTCGCTTTTAATTGCTCACCCATTTGGAAACCAACACCGTAACTCGCCTGAGTTTCGACTGTATTGAATGTATCTGACACGATAACTCCTGAAATTAAATTACAAATATTGCTCAATATTTAACCGAAACCATCTTGTCGCGGTGTTGCAATATTTTTCGTGTATAAGTGTACCACAGTGAGAAAATTCGTGCCTCCCAAGCTGAAATTAGGATGAACATTCTAACTGATAGCTTTAAGTTATTACTAAAGAGGTTAGACAAGTTAAATTAGAAGCAGTATGGTGTCAGGCACTATATTTAGGAGGATCCAATGCAATCTCATTATGATGCACAACTAAAAGATACTGTTCGTTATCTTGGGAAGACCCTTGGTAAAACCATTGAAGCCCAGCTGGGAACCGAGTGGTTAGAGCGTATTGAAACTATCAGAAAAGACGGTCGTTCGTCGTATCAGGGCGACGCGGATTGCAGTTCAAATCTGAAAGAAACTTTCAAGAACATGTCTGATGCAGACTTGTTAACTGTGGGAAGAGCCTTCGCTCAGTTTCTCAACCTAGGTAATATTGCTGAACAAGAGTACAACAGTGCGATGGATGTCGATGCCACTATCGACAGTTTGTTCGAGCACTTGGACAAAGCTGAGCTGTCTGCGGACAAAGTACAAGAAGCGGTGAATAAGTTGAATATCGACTTAGTGTTAACCGCTCACCCGACGGAAGTGACGCGACGCACACTCATTCACAAGCACAGCGAGCTAGCAGCATGCTTGAAAGATATTCATCAAGAGAATTTATCTGATCGCCAACGAGAAAGTATCGAGACGCGTATTTCCGACCTTATCAGTCAGGCGTGGCATACAGAAGAAATTCGCTCAGTGCGCCCGACGCCTGTAGATGAAGCTCGCTGGGGATTCTCAGTCATCGAAAACTCCTTGTGGGAAGCGGTACCAGAGTTTTTACGTGAACTAGATGACCGTCTAGCAAAAGACTACCAAGTATCCTTGCCTTTTGACGCGACGCCGGTGCAATTCAGCTCTTGGATGGGCGGAGATAGAGACGGCAACCCATTTGTCACGTCAACCGTAACTAAACAAGTATTATTACTCGCTCGCAAGCGCGCAGCTAAGCTGTTTGCCACTGATTTCGACCGCCTGCAAGTAGAACTTTCAATGAGCGATTGCAGCGATGCTTTGCGTGAAAAAGTAGGTGATGTCAATGAACCCTACCGTGCGTTGCTTCGCCCATTGGTGAGAAAACTTGGCGCGACGCGTGACGGTATCGCCGACTACCTGTCTGGCAAAGACGTTAATCAAGATGATTGGGTTCAATACAACGAAGAGCTCTTAGCGCCATTGTTGTTGTGTTACGAGTCATTGTTAGAGGCGGGACTAACCGTTACTGCGAATGGCTTGTTAAAAGACACGATTCGCCGCGTACAGTGTTTTGGCGTTCACTTGCTAAAACTGGACGTGAGACAAGATTCTGAGCGTCACGCTGACGTCTTTAGTGAATTAACTCGCTATTTGGGCCTGGGCGATTACGCACAGTGGACCGAACAAGATAAACAGGCATTCTTACTCAGGGAACTCGCTTCCAAACGTCCGCTTTTCCCTGCAACTTGGGAAGCGTCTGACGATGTAAAAGAAGTACTGAAAACCTGCAAAGTCATTGCCGAAAACAGTCAGCACGGTTTTGGTATCTACATTATTTCCATGGCAAGTGAACCGTCTGACGTTCTCGCCGTTCAATTACTGTTGCAAGAATCGGGTGTGACTTGGCCAATGCCAGTAGCGCCACTGTTCGAAACGCTGGATGATTTGAACAATTCACCTAAAGTAATGAACAACTTGCTGTCTATAGATTGGTATCGCGGTTATGTTCAGGGTCGCCAATATGTCATGATTGGCTACTCGGATTCAGCCAAAGATGCCGGAGCAATTGCGGCAGGTTGGGCACAATACGAGTCGCAAGAAGCACTGGTTAAGCTAGCAGAAGAGTACGGCGTTACTCTCACCTTGTTCCACGGTCGTGGTGGTACTATCGGTCGCGGTGGTCTTCCAGCGCACGCTGCCATTTACTCTCAGCCTCCGGGTTCGCTTGACGGCGGCTTCCGCGTTACTGAGCAGGGTGAAACCATTCGCTACAAGTTTGGTATGCCGAAGTTGGCTAAACGCAGCCTAGGCATATACGCTAGCGCAATTATCGAAGCCATGCTATTCCCACCGCCGGCGCCAAAAGATGAGTGGCGAGACGTTATTACTCAGATGGCGGCAAAAGGTCGCGATAATTATCGTGGTGTAGTGCGTTCAGATCCTGAGTTTGTGCCTTATTTTAGAGTCGCAACACCGGAACAAGAGCTCGGTAAACTGCCTTTAGGTAGCCGTCCAGCGAAACGTAAACCGACTGGCGGGATTGAAAGCTTGCGCGCCATTCCGTGGATCTTCTCTTGGGCGCAAACGCGTCTTGTATTGCCGTCTTGGTTAGGGGTAACCCGTGCCATTGAAGCTGTTAAAGCGGATGGCAATGAAGCGACTATTGAAGAGATGGTAGCGAGCTGGCCATTCTTCGCCTCGCGCTTGTCCATGCTCGACATGGTGTTCCACAAAGCCGATCCTCGTATCAGCGAAGCCTATGACGATCGTCTTGTGCCACAGGAGTTGAAACACTTTGGCGAAGCGTTGCGTGCAGAGCTGAAAGAGAGCATTGCCTCCATTCTTGCCATTACAGGTCAAGACAGCATCATGGAAAGCGACCCTCAGGGCAAAGAATCAATGAACATACGTGCGGGTTACTTACAACCTTTGCACTATTTGCAAATTGAATTGTTAGAGCGAATCCGTGCAGCTGGAGATGACAGCCAAAACACGGTACTTGAAAGAGCGATGATGGTAACCATTGCGGGTATCGCAATCGGTATGCGAAATACAGGTTAATCGCGATTACACGTAAAACCAAAAGCCAGCATTACGCTGGCTTTTTTATCGCTTGTGTTTTTCGCGACGATAAAAAAACCGGCTTAAAGCCGGTTTTTTTGTATCACTGACAAAATTAGCCGTTTACGAATTCAACGCCAATTTTGATGTCACCGCGAAGGCCTTCAAGCATGCTGTCTTTTGCTTCTTGCTCAAATGCACTTAGCTCGCCGTAAGGTAGAATCTCTTCAACACCATTTGGCCCCAAGCGAACTGGGTGTGAGAAGAATGCTGCGTCATCGCTATCGTCAGTTTGTACATACGTGTACTCAACAACGTTTTCGCCTTGCATCGCTGCAACAAGAGACAAACAGAAACGCGCTGCAGCTTGACCCATAGAAAGTGTCGCTGAACCGCCACCCGCTTTAGCTTCAACAACTTCTGTACCCGCGTTTTGAATACGAGTTGTCAGGCTAGCCACTTCGTCATCAGAGAAGCTTACGCCTTCTACTTGAGAAAGTAGTGGAAGGATAGTCGTACCAGAGTGACCACCGATAACAGGTACGTGAACACTAGACACATCAAGACCTTTCAGCTCTGCAACGAAGGTTTCTGCGCGAATTACGTCAAGCGTTGTCACACCGAACAATTTGTTCTTGTTGTACACGCCTTTTGCTTTCAGCGTCTCAGCTGCGATAGCAACAGTCGTGTTAACTGGGTTAGTAATAATACCGATACAAGCGTCTGGGCAGCTCTCTGCAACGCCTTCGATTAGGCTCTTAACGATACCTGCATTGATGTTGAACAAGTCAGAGCGGTCCATACCAGGCTTACGTGGTACACCCGCTGGAATCAATACAACATCAGACCCTGTTAATGCGTCGGCTAGGTCGTCTTTACCATGACCTGTTACCTTAACCGCTGTTGGGATGTGAGACAAATCAACAGCAACACCAGGAACAACAGGTGCAACATCGTAAAGTGCTAATTCAGAACCAGCTGGCAGTTGTGTTTTCAACAACAATGACAGCGCTTGACCAATACCACCGGCAGCACCTAACACGGCTACTTTCATACTATTTCTCCTATGGAAATATTCACGTTTCTAGACGGGAAGTCACACTAATGCAACTGAGCACAAAACTCAATCACCCTATGGTCTTAAGACATGAAAAATTCGAATAAACCCAGACCATATGCAATTTCATGCATGATTATGCATTTAAATTGCGCAAAGTTCACGCCTAGTGCACAATAGTTAAAATTTATTTAAGAAATGAGCCCTACAAGTTAGTCCCTATGGCGAACGCAAAACAAGAACAACTCATTAAATCATTTAAAGATATACTCAAAGCAGAAAGCTACGGTTCACAAGGCGAAATCGTTGAAGCGCTGCGCGGCCAAGGTTTTGAAAATATCAGCCAATCCAAAATTTCTCGGATGCTAAGTAAGTTCGGTGCTGTGCGAACCCGAAACGCTCGTGGAGATATGGTGTACTGTCTCCCCCCCGAACTGGGCATGCCAACCGCGAAAAGCCCTCTCAAGCAACTAGTATTGGATATTGTTCATAACAATGTGATGGTGATTATCCGTACTAGCCCCGGTGCTGCGCAGCTTATCGCAAGATTATTAGATTCATTGAGCCAAAAAGATGGCGTGCTTGGCACAATAGCGGGAGACGATACCATTTTTATTGCGCCCGCGGATGTATCACAGATTGAAACCCTTCGTCAGCGAGTAGAAGACCTTTTTGACAACGTATAGGGCTGCTTAGGCCCTATACGCCTGCACTAACTTGATAGCTGAAAAGCTTGATCATACCGCGATACCGCAAAGCAGACCGACTCCCATCAAACCAAAGATAGCACCATGCTTTCTCCCATTGATGCATTGATTCCCTTTGTAGCGCATCCTTAGTACTTTTCTTCACGTCAGAAGCGTCTGATACCGTCACCATATTTCCTGCTTTAGCCCACTTTGAAACCCACTATACATCTTTAAATCTCGTAAAAGGGCGACCTTCAATGTCAGATTACACGACGTATAAAAAAGCCCGCATAACGCGGGCTTTTAGATAAGAGCAATCAGATTACTCTGTATGCATAACGGCTTCGATTAGAAGTCGTAACGTACACCAATTTTAAGTCTCCAAGCAGACTGAAGTGCGTTGAAGTCATAACCATCTGTACGTACGCGGTCGATTACGTAACGGCCTTGGTCGTCAATGCTGTCTACGTCATATAGACGAAGCGTGTTGAAGCGGCTGTCGTAAATCTTACCTTGTGAACGGTCGATCATGTTAAGGAAGTTATCTACTACGAAGTAGATTGTACCTTTGTGACCTTCCATTAGGCCTGGGATTTCTTGGAACACACTCAAGTCAAGTGTAGTAACCCAAGGCGTTGTTTCGCTACCTTTAGGTGCATAACCACCAGCGTAACCACCTAAACCACGATCTTGAATTGCGGCCAATAGCTCAGCTTGAATCGCTGGGTCAGTGTACACAACGTTAGGATCGTTAGCCGTTGGGATGTAAGTCAGGTAATCACCAGATGTGAATTCTGGGCTAAGACCAACAACAGTACCATCAACATCGTTAGTTAGGACACTACGGTCGAAGTTAGTAGTGATTGATACTGGCTCACCTGAGCGACGTTCGAAGAACAAGTTGATATCAGTGTTGTAACCTTCGAAGATTTCAGCGCTGTAACCTAGATTAACTACGAAACGGTGCTTGATTTCGAACGCTGCAGTACCTAAGTGGCTGTCAGCGATGTTACGGTTGATACCGTCAGAGAAGCGGAAGTTACTACGAGCTGTTGAGCTAGTACCAGAGTTTGCTTCAGTGATGTCTTGGTGCGTATATGACGCTGTTGCACTGAAACCGTTATCCCAGCTCTTCGCCAATGACGTTGAAAGGATTACAGAACGACCACCATCGCTAGTGTTAGTCAACATAAGGTCATAACGGTTGTCGTCATCAGTGTAGATTACACGCTGACCATCAGCTAGCAATGTACCTTCTGGAAGTGACGCATCAACCCAGAACGGTGCGTCTTGACGGTCGATGTAAAGTGCTTCAGTTGTCCAAAGTACGTCTTCGCCTACGTAAGGTAGATCGAAGGTGTAATCTGTCGCCAACTGATAACGCCAGTCGTTCGGAAGTTCGAAGTCTGGGTCAGTGAAAGAAACGTTACCGTTGCTTTGACCGTCAGCTAGTGCAGCAGACGCATCTGGGAAGATTCCAGCAATTGAGTCAGCTGTGATAGTTACGTCTTCTTGAGAGAAGAAACCATCGAATACACCGTTTTGTGAGTAAGCGTTTGAAATCCAAACATTAGGCTGACCACCAGTGAAACGACCAACACCACCGCGAACAGTTAGTTCATCAGTTGCACGGTAAGTGAAACCAACACGTGGAAGAATGATGTCAACACCATCTAGGTTGTTCGTGTTATCAAAACCAGTTCTGTCGAAAGAGTTTTGGTTAAACGGAGGACGGTCGTCAGAAGCAAGACGCTCATAACGCAAACCAGCAGTAACAGTTAGGTCTTCAGTTACATCCCAAGTGTCTTGAGCGTAAAGAGACAAGTTAGTACGTTCAAACTGTGCACCAACCGCAGCAGGATCGTTACCAATACCGTTCGAGTACTCGTACTCACTTGCTAGGCGGTTTTCGAAGTCTTCAAGGTTGTCGAAAGTCACAACACCTTTTGAACCAGGCACGAACAAGTTAAAGATTTCAAGAATTTGATATTCGAAACCGAAATCAATTTGATGCTCGTCCATTAGGTAAGTTGCATCAAGTTTGAAAGTCGTCAAGTCGTTATCAAGCAAGTTAGCGTGACGGAACTGGTCAGAACCGAATGCGATTTCACCGCCTGAAGGCAAGTTCTCGATAGTTACGTCTGCAATGTCACCGAAAGACTGCTGACGGTTTTCTACTTGCTTGCTAGTTACGCTGATTTCAGTAGAGAAGTCATCTGTCCAATCAGAGTACAATTTCGCAGTGTAGTTGTTCAACGTTTCAGTGGTGTTATACCAGTGAGAAGAAAGGCGTAGTTCACCTTGGTTGTTTGTAAGGTTACGCGTACGGTTACCTTCGTTGAACTGATAAGTGAATGCAGCACGGTGGTAATCGTTGATGTTCCAGTCAATTTTGATGACGTACTTTTCATCTTCTTCAACAGGAGAACCTGTTGCGCTACCGATTTGATCATCAGTTAGGCCGTAAACTTCACGTGCTATACGCTGAACTTCTGCTACTTCTTCAAGTGTTGCGTCAGTTGTATTTGGAGCGTTAGAGCCAGCAGGGCCCCACTCTAGAGACTGTGGTGCTTCGAAGAACTCGTAAGAGCCGAAGAAGAACAACTTGTCTTTGATGATAGGGAAACCAAGAGTTGCACCGTATGATTTCTCTTCGAATTCAATTGGAACAGCAAGACCACGGTCTTCTGGCAAGCCTGCCATACCGTCGTTTAACTCTTCGTAGAAAATACCACCAGTGATTTCGTTAGTACCTGATTTGAATACCGCGTTAACTAGACCGCCAGAGAAACCTGAAACGCTAGCGTCGAAAGGTGCTACGTCAACAGTAACTTGGTCTAGTGCGTCAAATGGTAGTGGAGAACGTTGTGTAGGGTAACCACCGCCGTTAAGACCGAAATCATCGTTCTGAGCGATACCATCAACAGTAATACTGTTGAAACGTGGGTTAGAACCAGCAATTGTTAGTGCTGCTTCTTGGCCAGGAAGAATCGTTACTAGAGGGTTGGCACGTACTACATCTTTGATATCACGGTTAAGTGAAGCAGAAGTAGAGATTGCACGGTCATCAAAGTAGCTTGAGCTACCTGTAGGTGCGAAGAAAGGCTTAGAACCTGTTACAACGATGTTCTCGATGTTGCGGTTTTCTTCTTCAAGAGCAACATTAAGTTGCAGAGGATCACCTAGGCTAAGGAATACGTCGTTGATGATTGAATCTTCAAACTTGTTTGAGTCAATCTCAATTCTGTATGGGCCACCTACACGCAGACCGTTTGCAACGAAACGACCGCTGTCACCAACAGTAACAGTACGCTTTGTACCAGAAGGAATGTGCGTAATTGTTACAACTGAGCCTGCATCTGCGCCACCCAATGGGCCAACTACTGAACCACGGATACTAGATGAAGTCTCTTGAGCCATTGCAGCAGTGCTAAGTCCTACGGACATAGCAACAGCCAGTGCAACACGGCTAAATTTACTCGATGTTCTCATTGTGTTTCCCTTTGCTAATTTTTAAGTGCTTGCCGAACTGTCGTCGTTGCGTTGAACTTTTTATTCAACTGCTAGTCTCATATAAAAGAAGCGGTTCAATCTTAGATGTTGTACTCGCTTTCTCTTACTACTGCATGACAAAGACGCCAGTTGCGAATTTTCGCCTCATATGCGGTGCGTCAAAATTCGTCGTTATATTAGACCAATTTGACTGTTTTTTGCACTGCATATCACTTTCACGACGTGAATTGTTAAGGCAAAGCATTTCATTTTTATTACAACGCTACCCAGCAGTCACCGAAGAAAACCAAATTTTGATGAAAAAATCACAGTTGTCAGCGACTACTTTTTTTCAATTAAACTTATCCAAATGGTCAAGAAATGAAATAGTATGTTGCGAGTGTTACCATTCCCTGATTTAATTCCAGTAAAAAGTGGTCATCCGCATTCAGAGTGAAATATAAAAAAACTTATAAATACATATACTTAAGTATTAAAAATAAACTTATTTATTGCATTAAATAAGTTTAACTGGTCAAATTGGGCATTAAGAGAAAGATTGAGGAAGGAAGTGGTTTGAGCTTTTCTTTGCTAAATAAAAGCTTCGTAGTAACAATTGTGCTGCTTATTAGTTGCGCAAGTTTCGCTATTGGTTTTTTTACAAAAAAAGTAAAAATAATTTCTATCCCACCATTAATTGAACAAAATTCGGCCTGTAAAAGCCCACTTTCAGATAATCCAGATACGTTTGACGTCTATGTGACGGAAGGCCGAATTGGTTATTTGGTGCTCGGAGCACTGTGCAATAATGAAGTCGTAAAACGCCAGTACGGTAATGTCAATCTCATCGTCGGCAGGAGTGACTATGACACCTTCAGGTACATCAATCACGGCATCGCCGATTTGGCGCTAGTGAAAACCAACATTGTAGACGCTTTTGCGGCTGAACTCACTCAAGACCTCAAAACTGTCGCGAGTTATCCCGATTACAGTGCCTACTTCATTGCGCTGAAAGAAAAACCCGAACTAAGCAAAGAATATTTGTTGGCCAAGCGTATAGGCTTGCTCGACTACCCAAGTAGCCGATCTGGGCATATAGTGCCTAAGTCTGTCCTGCAGTCTTTAGGGTTAAGTAACGAAAACACGACCATAAAGTACTACAATACACACAAAGAATTGAGAGACATGCTACGAGCAGGTGAAGTCGATATTATCTCGTCGTATTGGGACAATGCCGACGAAAAGCTATTATCAAGCAACTACATTACTCCACTCGAACAAGGTGTTAGCGGCTCTCGTTGGTATATGAAGAACCCCACTCGTAACAGTGACTTACGGTGTGCTCTTCACGACATTCTCAAAGATGTTAGCCTTCAACACCCGAAACCCTACTATCACAAGCTGACATTGGAAGATAAGTGCGTTGGGGAGTCCGTGCAATGAGTACGTTCATCGACCGCAACGAGCAATTTAAAAGAATTGAAGTCACCAATTACGTGTTAGCACTCTTAGTATTTGTGATTTTGCAATTGAGTGCCATGGCGGGACAAAGTTTGTCCAGCTATTTCAATCATCAGGCAACAGTTGCAGAAATCAAACAACGCGTAGGCTTGGATACGCCACATCTCGATTTAGGGAATTCGGCATTAAACACCGTGATTAACGAATCCTCGGTAAAATATTACCTCGATAAGCTGAATGAACACCTAGTCGAGACTGATGCTCACGTCAGAGTATTGAGTATTCAAGGAGTAACCAGTGATAGAGCTGTATTCCCTGAATTTTCTGTTGAAGAACATCAATATCTACTCACCACTGAACAAGATATAAAAATCGACTTAGTGCATCTTCCAGTTTCCAGTGATTGGGCCTTCAGTGTCTTTGCACTCATTGTGAGCTTAGGCGTATTATTTATTCCACAAAATCGATTGGACTCGCTCATCTCGACTTCCAAGGCGGGTGACGTTGATGAAGCTTTGGTTTTAGTAATAGATTTACAGAACAAAACGCTTGCGAGTAGTTTGTCAGGATTATCTGTTCCCTTGCAAAACAAGCCCTTGTGTTTTTACGCTGCACTCGTGAACTATTGCACCGCCTATCCAGACCGTCCTCTACACTTGCACAAAGACATACCGGAAGAACTAGTGAGCTTGGCCAATCGTGTGTTCGCGAGACTTATCGAACTCGGCCACACCAAGCGCAAGCGTCCAGACTTTAACGCCAATCTAGATAAGACCTTAAGCGAAATCCGTGCGGCATTAGACGAAACCTTTGCATACTCTCCTGTCGATAAAGAGAAATTTTATCCACCACGTGCCCAAGGTGAAGGTTCTCGTTCTAGGCAACATTCCTACGCGCTAACGGATATTGCAAAAGAGGACGTTGAATTTATTGGCAGTTAACATTTTTTTAACTGCCAAAAAAAGGGGATAAAATCGCCCCCTAAGCCTTAGCACACCTCATATTTCTTGACCATTTGGTCAGGCCCGCAGGTCAGGTTCATAAAGCCTTTTGTCGCATTCCCCATTGATAAAACCTCACTAAACGCGTATCTTTGCACGATTAATTTTAGAAGATAGATACAGAAGGCTTATGCAATCGCCGCTGATTATTGCTATTTCCGGTGCCTCAGGCTCGGGCAAATCCTTATTCACTGAAAATCTGCTCAGTCATTTTTCTGTGCAGGGTCGTCCCGTACAAGTGCTTCGAGAAGACCACTATTATCGCGCTCAAGACCACTTGCCTATGGCCGCGCGCGAAAAGAATAACTACGATCATCCCAACGCGTTTGAGCATGAGTTATTGAAGTCGCACTTAGAAGATTTACGTCAGGGTAAACCTATCGATTACCCGCATTATTGTTACAAGACGCACACTCGCCTGCCTGAAACCGAGCGTTTGGCACCAGCACCCGTCATTATTTTGGAAGGGATCATGCTGTTGGCTCGAGCAGAACTTTTACCTTTGTTCGACGTAAAGATCTTCATCGATACCCCATTAGATATCTGTCTAATGAGACGTATGATCCGCGATATAAACGAGCGCGGAAGAACCATTGAATCTGTTGCAAAACAATACGAAGCGACGGTTAAACCTATGTACCACCAGTTCATTGAGCCAAGCCGTTTCACGGCGGATGTCGTGGTCACTCAAGGTGGTAAAAACCAAATCGCTCTAGATGTGATCAAATCACATATCCAGCAAGCGCTAATGTAAGGATAACAATATGACGGGTCTACTGGGCATAGTATTGCTGCTCGGCATCGCCTATGCGATGTCTTCTGCGCGCAGTGATATTAACTGGCGAACAGTCGGAGGTGCGTTTGCACTACAAGCATTGATTGGTGGGTTCATTCTCTACTTTGAACCAGGTATTCAATTGTTACTGTCATTGACTAAATTTGTCGGCAGTATCATTGATTACAGCCAAGAGGGCATCAACTTCTTGTTTGGCCCTGTGGGTGACAAGTCCCTCGGCTTTATTTTTGCCTTCAATGTACTCCCCGTCATCATCTTTTTCTCTTCACTTATTGCAGTTTTGTATCACCTAAAAGTGATGTCCTGGGTAATTCGTATTATCGGTGGGTTCTTACAAAAAGTACTTAACACCAGCCGCCCAGAATCAATGTCAGCCGCTGCGAATATTTTTGTTGGCCAAACAGAGGCGCCGTTGGTCGTTAGGCCTTTTATTCCGCACATGACACGTTCTGAGCTGTTTGCCGTCATGGTGGGCGGTTTGGCCTCAATTGCTGGCTCGGTCATGGCTGGCTACGCGGGAATGGGCGTAGAATTGAAATACTTGTTAGCTGCGAGTTTCATGGCTGCGCCCGGCGGTTTGCTGATGGCTAAAATCATGCAACCTGAGATTCAAGAGCCAAACAATGAGCTAGATCAAGTCGACGCTGACGATAGCAGTTATGCTAATGTTTTCGACGCGGCTGCCAGTGGCGCAGCCTCAGGCTTACAACTGGCGCTGAATGTTGGCGCTATGCTTTTAGCATTCGTGGCACTGATAGCCATGTTTAATGGTTTAATTGGTTGGGCTGGAGAGTTGTTTGGATACGACGACCTGACGTTCCAACAGATTCTCGGTTTTGTTTTGCAACCGCTTGCTTGGGCAATTGGTGTGCCGTGGGAGGATGCTAATCTCGCTGGTAGCTTCATTGGTCAAAAAATGGTGGTAAACGAATTTGTTGCCTATCTTGATTATGTTAAGCATCAAGACCAACTATCGCCAATCACACAGGCGATTGTAACCTTTGCGTTGTGCGGATTTGCCAACTTGTCATCCATTGCCATTTTAATGGGTGGTATTGGTGCAATGGCCCCAACGCGTCGTAAAGAAATTGCTTCGCTAGGTTTGAAAGCTGTCATCGCTGCTACCCTCTCAAACCTGATGAGCGCAGCCCTGGCCGGGTTCTACCTGTCGCTGGGTTAGTAAAAAGGCTCGCGCCTTTTTATTACCTATGCTTCCAGGCTAATAAAATGCAGCCCAATAAGATGTACTAGGATTGTATATGAAATTAGAAGCCGTAGATTACACAGCAAGCAATGCGAAAGAGTTGTTTGTGCAATCATTGCGCGACACTGGGTTTGGTGTGCTTAAAAATCACCCTATCCAGCAAGAAAAAGTTCAAGCTATTTATGACACATGGCAGAAGTTCTTCGACAGTGAAGACAAAAACAACTATGTGTACAACAAAGGTACGCAAGATGGTTTTTTCCCTCAAAGCGTATCTGAAGTAGCCAAAGGCTTTAAAAAGAAAGACATCAAAGAGTATTACCACTTTTATCCTTGGGGCCAATGTCCTGATGAGTTAAGAGAGCAACTTCAAGACTACTATGACAGCGCCAACGCATTGGCTGCCGAATTGTTAGGCTGGATTGAAGAATACTCGCCAGTCGATGTCAGCAGTAAATACAGTGCACCGCTGTCTTCTATGATTGAAAATAGTGACCAAACACTATTGCGTGTTTTACATTATCCACCGTTAAGTGGCGATGAAGAACCAGAAGCTATCCGCGCGGCAGCCCATGAAGATATTAATTTAATTACGATATTACCTGCGGCAAATGAACCCGGCTTACAAGTTAAAGGCACAGCCGATACATGGTTAGACGTACCGAGTGATTTTGGTAACTTAATCATTAACATTGGTGATATGTTGCAAGAAGCTTCGGGGCATTACTTCCCGTCTACCACTCACCGTGTAGTAAACCCTGAAAACTCAGATATGACGAAGTCCCGCATTTCGCTACCATTGTTTTTGCACCCTCGCCCAGATGTAAAATTATCTGAGCGCTATACTGCAGAATCCTATTTGCAGGAACGTTTGAGAGAACTTGGTGTTATTTAACGTTAAACACTGAAAAAAGCCTGCTTTGCAGGCTTTTTTAGTTATTGGCTGTGAATAAATGACAACTTGCCCCGATAGCGGTGAGCCACATCATCATTAGCGTAACGTTCTGCCAATGACAAAAACCGCTCGGCCTTAGTTAGATCGCCCAGCTCATAGTAGGTTTTTCCCAAACCAAAAAGCACTTCATGGCGTTTTCCATCCAATTTGTAAGCTCGACGATAAAAGACTAATGCATCCTCTAATTTTCCGGCATCCAGCGCCTGTTCACCCAAAATGAAGTGATAAAAGGGATTTTCTGCTCTACGCCGCTTTACCATTTGAATAATGTTAGCTGCCGTCTCTTTATCACCCGAGTAATTATAAAGCACAGCCATGTTTTCCCACGCTGTTAGGTTTTCGGTATCGAGCGTCAGTGCCATTTTATAAGCATTGGAAGCGTCGCTATACGCATCGTGCATGCGGTAGAGAATACCCAAATTAACCCACGCATCGGACAAGGTACTATCTGTTAGCAAGGCTCCCCTGAGATAGGCATAGGCCTTATCGAACTCTTTGCTAATCAACGCTTCAGCGCCGATATTGTTGTAAAACATAGCAACGATCCGGGTTTTGCCTATCGCCCGTCGTTTGAAGTGTTTGCGCATGTCTTGTGGATCAAAATCGACATTCACAAAATCAGTGATCATACGCGACGAAGTGAGCTCATTCGTTTCGATTTTTAAATTGATATGACCGTTAAGTAGGCTGAAACCATCTCTTCGAGTCCAATACTCAGGAATATCAACTTCAAAAAACTCTGCATCGTACCCCGCATAATCAGCAAGTGCATACGTCATAATTGATAACGACAAACAGTTTGCCTGTTGATTCAAAAAAGTAGTATCAGCGACGGAGTTAGCGTTATTTAGGTAGGTCAAACCCAGCTCGGCTCTGTCGAAAATTCTATTCACCAGATGGCGCATATTTTGAGAGTCTGTTTGTTGCTTGCTTTTCGACAAATCAACAAAGGCTTTCGCTTCTTCCCCAAGATAAAAAATCTGTTCCGGTTGCTCCAATTGATACTGCTGAAAATTGGGAAACAAATCATCATTAAAGCGGCTTGTTATATCGCCTGCCGTTTTAGTTGAGCCAGCACACCCACTGAGCACTGTGAGTAGCAAGGCCCCCAACCACAGTGGCTGTAGTTGGCGCATCGGTTGGAAAGTGAATTGCATGATCACGTTGCCTCCTCACAGTAGCGATACCTGTTCAAGTATAGATTAGACTGAGAATTTTACATAACTGTAACATTTGCGACGATTGCGACCATTTCGACGATTAATCGACGAAATTCACGATTTTTTCTTTACAGTTGCGCTATTTTTTGGGCATATTTTAACCGGGTGTGGCTAAATCCATGTGAGTTGAAACAACTGACATGGATTTAGCTATCAAGAAAGGGAAGCGTCATGATCAGAGTTGTGTTTAATCAGAAAGGTGGGGTCGGCAAATCGACAATAAGCACAAATTTGGCGGCGCAAAGTGCAAAATCTGGGCTTAAAACGCTCTTAGTAGACCTAGACGCGCAGGGAAATAGCACCCATTATGCGGGCGTAGACGTAAGTGAAGACACACTTACTGTAGCAGATATGTTTAAACAGGTTGTTGGTTGGTTCAGCACGCCTAACAAGCCAATAGACTACGTACAAGCGTCGCCATTTGAAAACCTCTTTGTTATGCCCGCCTCTCCTGCACTGGCCGATCTAGAGCGTGAGCTTGAGTCTAGGTATAAGATGTTTAAGCTCAGGGACACTTTAAAGACGCTAAGCGAGACCTTCGATCAGATTTTTATTGATACGCCACCAAATTTTAACTTCTATTCGAAAGCCGCCCTCATTGCCGCTGACGGCTTTATTGTACCGTTTGATTGTGACGACTTTTCTGCACAAGCGATCCATCGTCTATTAGAAAACGCTATGGAATTGAAAACAGACCACAATGAAAACCTTGCCTTACAAGGTATTGTTATCAATCAATTCAACAGTCAAGCCAGGTTACCCACAGAACTGGTTAATACCTTGAAAGATCAAGGGCTACCTGTATTAGAGAGCCGGTTGAGCGCGACGGTGAAAGTAAAGGAATCTCACTCCGAGCGAACGCCCTTGCCTTTCTATCTGCCCAAACACAAAATCAGTATGCAGATTGCTGATTTGTTTAACGAACTACATCAGTAAAAATAAAAACGCCAACAGCGATCAGCACTGCACCTGCGAGTTGCTCTTGTCGAATTGCCCATACGGGTGATTGGCTGATCCATTTTCCAATGCGGTGAGACAGAGCGATCACCGAAAAATCACTGAACAATGCGATAACACAGTAAAGCATGCCGAGGAATAAAATCTGTAATGTCATATTGCCGTTTGAGGGGTCAGCAAACTGGGGCAAAAAAGCCACAAAGAACAGCACGGTTTTTGGATTCGATAACTCGACTAACACACTTTGTTTTGCCAATCTCAATGGGGCCCCTTTAACAGGTGATTTCAATTCCGGCTTGTGGGCGAGGTAGATTGCTTTAGCGCCGAGGAACAATAAGTATCCGCCACCAGCGATTTGAATAATAGTCACGACGTTGGGATATAACTTGAGTAAAGCACCAAAACCAAACGCCGACAAAGTCACATAGATTACACTACCCAGTGCCATACCCAGTGAGCAAGCAATGCCAGCCCTGACACCACTGCCCAATGTACACGCCATAATGTACATATTGGATGGCCCGGGAGATAAGCAAAGTATCAGTACAGCAATGCTAAAGGTTATCAAGGTATCGAGGGGAATCACCAAATTGAACCGTTCATCTAAATGAAGGCGTATAGACTAACACAAGTGAATGCATTGACGGTCGGTTTCACGACGTTCGATGCGAATATTAGGTAAAGTTTAAATAAGTCAGGTGTTTAAATGGCAAGATTTAAGATTCGACCTATACTCGAAATAGCAAGGAGCGACTAGCTCTTCACTGTGTAAAGAAGAAAACGGCAAACAGGGAGTGTTCTCTTGAATTTTCTTAACCGACTTTCCATCCTACAGCTTACAATTGTTGGTGTGGGTATTCTTACTGCATCACTGGCATTTCTTGTAGTTAAGGACATTAACCGCTCGTTCAATGAAAAAGGTGATGCGGAACTCGATATCCGGTTAATAGACCTTCTCGACAGCATAGAAAAAATAGCCCATAACCATGCAGTGGAACGGGGACTCACAGCCGGCTATTTAGGCAACCCCAATAGCGAAGCCAAGCAGAAAGTCGACAACCAGCGCACAAAGGCCAACACTGCCGTTGATTCAATGGTTTTATTGCTCGAACAAGACTGGCCTTCTGAGCTTAAGGTTCAGGAAAAGCTCCGGGCATTGCAGGGGCAGATTAGCCGCAAGTCCAATATTCGCGGCGAAGTAGACCGCACCATAGGCAAGAACGCCTTTACCTATTACAGCCGTTTAAATGCCATGGCATTGAATGCTGCAAACTCACTGATGCTGAGTGTAAATGACCCAGATTCAAAAGCAGATTTAGCCCATGCCCTGCTGTTTGCTCAACTCAAAGAACGAATGGGCCAATTGCGCGGTAAGGCCAATGGTGTACTCGCAAGGCAACAAATTAATGGTGCATTAAAAGAAGAGCTAGCGACCTACTTTAACGAAATTCAGTACGTATCTGAAAAACTTAATTATTCGCTAACAGGTGAATTCAAAGACGATTTCCAGAGTGTAATGAACTCTTCAGATGCACAGCGGATAAAGCAAATTGCCGAAGAGCTTTTGGCTGAAGACACTAATTTCACATCCCTACCAAACAATAGTCAGTGGTTTGCTATGGCAACACAGCAAATTGGCCAAGTGAAAGGCTTATTGGATAAAAAGTGGACGAAAATCAAAGCAGAAGCCAATGATAAAAGTGCATACGAAGATACGATGCTTGTAACAAACATCGCCATCATTGCCTTCGTTATTGTGACACTGGTTGTAATTTACCGTACGTTGTTCGCCATTTTGAGCCGGCAACTTCAGCGGTTAACCGATAACCTCAACAAGATCGCAGACAACGGCGACTTAACAGTCGATGTATCACTGCGCTCCGACAACGAACTGGGTTCGATTTCACGCTCGGTAAATAAGACTATTTTGGCGCTAAAAGACTTGATAAGTGGTCTCGACCAGTCTATTGCCGCCAGCAGCCGCTTGTCTTCTGAGTTAGACTCCTCGTCTTCATCCATGCTCGCTGACGCTGGCGAAACTCAACAAAAAGCCATGAGTATTGCATCGGCAATTGAAGAGATGGCTGCTACCAGTGGCGAAATCGCCCGCTCATCAATTGAAACACTAGAGGCCAGTAAAGGGTTAGACACACTTGCTCTTGAAGCACAGAATGCCAATGACGATATTCGCAAGGCCATGGAGCAACTCAGAGACGACATGCAAGAGGTTGAATCCAATGCAGGCGCAATGGAGCAGCAAGTCTCGGAAATCAGTAGTATTCTGGAAACGATTAATACCCTGTCGGACCAAACGAATTTACTGGCATTAAATGCCGCGATTGAGGCTGCTCGTGCTGGGGAGCATGGCAGAGGGTTTGCGGTTGTAGCAGATGAAGTAAGAAAGCTAGCGCAAGGCAGTCGCGAGTCATCCGATAAAATTTCCTCGCTACTTTCTACTTTGCAAGATGCGAGTATTGTCGTAGTCAAGGGGATCAGTAAGAATACCGAAGCGGCCCGTCATTCTGTCGCAGTAACCGAGGTAGGAGAAGCAACAGCAAAACAAGTCCAAGAAGCCGCGTCGAATGTAGAACAGATGGCAAACAGTATGTCAGCTGCTGCAGAGCAACAATCCACCACAGCATCGCAAGTCGCACAAGATATACTGGGCGTTCAAGACGCAGCCTCCCACGAAGTCGATATCGCTCGAGGCCTAAAGGAACTCTCAGATAAAATGCAGGCCAACAATGATGTGTTACAACTGACAATGGACAACTTCAAGATTGAGTAGGTCTTGTTGACCTGATGAGTTATTGAATCTCAACGGCGTTAATTGACTTGGTATGTAACAAATCATTGATAGTTAGATTGCCAGTGTTATTCATTTGATGACACTGTGCAAACCAAAGTTGCAACGTGGCCAATGCATCATCTAATGCATTGTGTGCAGGCACATTAGGCAAACCCAGCCTATGCCGGCACGCACTGAGCGTGGCCCCACCCGGTGGCACAATTTGGTTTGTTTTCTCAAATTGGTATACCGCCAGTTTTAGGGTATCGATAGTAACAATGGTCGGTAGCGACAAACCATTGGCGATGAATGCCGTTCTCAATATTGCCATATCCAAACTGGCATTGTGAAACAGCCAAATATGGCTACTTGCGAAAGTCGCTAATGTGTTTAGTGCTTCTTTTAAGTGACAACCGTTTGCTAAGCTACTGGCTGTCAGCCCATGGATGACAGGGCTTTGTGCCAAATCCCCCTTCGCGCGAATCACGTTGTAGTAGCTAGAAGACATATCGATGTTGCCATTGAGGCCACTAATCCATCCAATTGAAGTCACTTTTGCCTTTTGCGTATCGAGTGATGTCAGTTCTAAATCGATGGCTAGCAGGGGCAGATCGCTCAACAACTTACCATCAACATGGTGTGGCAGTGATGTGCCAGACAGCAAATCACCCAATTTGCTAAACCAACTTATGCCCATGCTTTCTCCCATTATCGATATCGCTACATCAACCAATGTTGACTAGAGCGCGCTATTCCACGATGGCATTGCCCTGACAGATGAACTTAGCTCATACCACCCGCAAATTTCATCACGGCAGACTGCTGCGCGCGATCAATCGCCTTAAATGCGGCTTTCAATTGATGCTTTTCAATTGAGGACAGTTCACTGATACTCACCAGGTTATCTGTCACGCCATGGGATAATTGATGACGCCAGCGTAAGCGATTTAAAAACAACCAAATATCCCGTAAGTTATTTGCGTCTTTTTGCGACAGTCCAGTGTTAGCAGGTAAATTCGCCAGTCTCGCCAACGTTGCTGGCATCGACAAGCCCTGTTCTAAGGCATATAGCCTGACTAAGTTATTGATAAGCGCTATCGCTCTTACCTTCAAGTCAATGGCATCTTTTACCTTTGTATTTTTTTCAAATACGAATTTTTGAAACATAGAAAGTGGCACAGCAATATCATTGGTATGTCTCGCCAACGCCGCTAAAAACATTTTTTGCTGTAACAATGGGCGTCTTGCATCTTGCATCTTACGGAACAAATCCAGATCGCCGGCTGCGGCTCTAGCATCCAGGAAGATGTTAAAATGCATTATCGCCTCACTTGTCGGTGCATTGACCCAGCCCTTCGCCTCATCTATTGCTTGGTCAACTGATAAACGCAGAGCCGAGTTAGACGCCATAATGTTGCCAGGGCAAAGTTTGATACCGCACTTACCTAGCCCCTGACAAACATATTGAGAAAGGCGCGTAAAATATTCAGCTTCTTCAGGTTTAGGCTGTCGTTCTAACAACAGGCCATTATCTTGATCCGACCCCATGGTTTGGTCTTCTCTCGCTTGAGAACCATATACTATCCAACAGTAACGCATCGGCGCTTGACCGTGTTGCTGTTGAAAAAAAGTGATCAGTTTACGGGTCATGATATCAGTCGCCTGCGACAATACTTTCCCGGCAATATCAAAATCACCAGCCCGCTTAGCATGTGTCGCGAAATAGTGAGGAATTCGCCACGCAGCGTTGGATAGTTCATACAAACTACTGGCTTTCGACAACTCGCCAATAACATAAAGCACATTGCCCTTTTGTTGGCGAACGACGTCAGAAGTGGTAATCATGCCCATCGGTTGTCGGCTTGCCCTATCAACAACAGGGAGATGGTGAATATTGCGTTCGCTCATCATCGCCATGGCATCAAATAGTGTCTTGTTTTGTGTGATCATGGCGGGGGCGGGCGTCATAATGTTGGCCACTGCCTCTTGTGGGTCTCTGTTTTCGGCAACGACTCGGCTGCGTAAATCTCGATCTGTCACTATCCCCTGTAGCAAGCCGTTCTGCGTAATCAGTAGAGAGGAGACCTTATTGTCAGTCATCACTTTGGCAGCGTGAGTAATGCTTGTTGACAGGTCAGCAGAAACAGGCGCTTTTTCAATGATTTCTTCAAGCGGTTTGTACAACCACATCGAATTGGAATCCGTAACCGCTTGATTTTGTAACGCGTCAGCTTGGGTACTTTGGAAAAAATGGTTTATGGCAGGAATCGACAGCAGATTAACAAAAGTCTCTGGTGCGAAACAATAGACTAACCCAGGCTCGTCTATTTTAACCGACAATGGATAGTCCACGTTATCTAAAATCCCGTGATACCCAAAGTAATCCCCTTCACTCAAATGTCGAATGGCGTTATCTGAATCCTTGACAGAGAATTGACCACTGCTAATAAGGTATAAGCGACCGCGATTTTGCTCGAGCAATAATTGTTGGTTTTCTGGTGTGAGGTACAGGAGGTTAGCACTGTTTACCAATGCCTGAATTTGTTCATCGCCCAGCGTATCAAAGGGCGCAGATGTACTCAGAAAATCTCGTGTTTGTTGTGGTGTCACTGCCATTGCCGTTTCCATCCTTTCATTCATCCGTCTAGCCTAGTGCAATTGACTCGCAGCCATCGTGAGCTAGATCAGTATTTTGGAGATTTACCTAGGACGTGTAGCGCTTCGCGAAACGCTATCGATACCGCCAACAAGACGCGAAACAAAAAAGGCCCACTCTGTGGAGTGAGCCTTTGACTTAGCACGTTAGGCTAGTGTGCAGACGCTTCTCCTGCGCCCTTGGGATAACGAATATCCTCTACCAGCTGCTGAATTTCTACTGGCGCTTCATCTGTCATTTTGAATACTGCAAATGCCACGATGAAATTAACCATCATACCTAGCGTTCCAATACCCTCAGGTGAAATACCAAACCACCAGTTAGCTGGAACATTCGCTGTAGGGTTAACAAACTTGAAGTAAATGATATAGGCGGCAGTAAATGCGATACCAGACACCATACCGGCAATAGCCCCTTTGTCATTCATACGTTTGCTGAAAATACCCATGATAATCGCAGGGAAGAAGCTCGATGCAGCGAGTCCGAAGGCAAAGGCCACCACCTGCGCCACGAAGCCGGGCGGATTAATACCAAAGTATCCGGCGATCATTATCGCAACACCAGCTGCCAATCTCGCGTAGAAGAGTTCCGCCTTATCGGTAATATTGGGCGCAAAGTTTCGTTTGAGTAAATCGTGAGATACGGATGTTGAAATGACCAGTAGCAAGCCTGCGGAAGTAGATAGCGCGGCAGCTACGCCACCCGCGGCCACAAGGGCAATCACCCAAGCTGGTAGGTTAGCAATTTCTGGATTAGCCAATACCATGATGTCGCGGTCAACTTTCATTTCATTGCGTTCATCACCAGCATAGAACATTTTGCCATCGCCATTTTTGTCTTCCCAAGAAATCAGACCCGTTTTTTCCCAGTTCTTAATCCAAGTCGGCGCTTCAGCGTATGATGTACCTGTCATTTCAGAGCCGTTGATTGTCTCAATCATGTTAGTACGGGCAAAAGCAGCTAGCGACGGTGCCGTTGTGTAAAGAATGGCTATAAATGCCAGCGCCCAACCTGCGCTCTTACGTGCATCGCGTACTTTTGGCACGGTGAAGAAACGCACAATAACGTGTGGAAGACCTGCTGTACCTACCATCAATGCAAACGTAATAAAGAAGACATCAATCATGCTCTTCGTACCGTCAGTATATTGAGTAAAGCCGAGTTCAACGGAGAGCTGGTCGAGCTTGGCAAGCATGTGCATCCCCGAGCCATCAGCTAATGTTGCACCAAAGCCCGTTTGCGGAAGAATGTGACCGGTTACCATCATTGAGATGAAAACAGCTGGCACTAGGTAAGCAAAAATCAGAACGCAGTATTGCGCAACCTGAGTGTAGGTGATCCCTTTCATACCACCGAGTACGGTGTAGAAGAAGACAATTCCCATACCGATGACAACACCAGTTACGATGTCAACTTCAAGGAACCGACTAAACACCACGCCAACGCCACGCATTTGGCCTGCAACGTATGTAAAGCAAACGAAGATCGCACAGAATACGGCAACGGTTCTTGCAGTTTGAGAGTAGTAACGATCACCGATAAAATCTGGCACGGTGAATTTGCCGAATTTTCTTAGGTATGGTGCCAAGCACAGTGCCAATAACACATAACCGCCAGTCCAGCCCATTAAGTAAACCGCACCGTCATATCCCATGAACGAGATAAGGCCCGCCATCGAAATGAATGACGCCGCAGACATCCAGTCAGCAGCCGTTGCCATACCATTCATTACCGGAGGAACACCACCACCAGCAACGTAAAAGTCTGTTGTCGACCCAGCTCTTGCCCAGATGGCAATGCCGATATACAGTGCAAACGACGCACCGACAATAATGAAAGTCAATAATTGAACATCCATGGGGTTACTCCTCGTCTACGCCGTATTTTTTGTCTAATGCATTCATTTTCGCCATGTAAACGAAAATCAATGCGACAAATACATAAATTGAGCCTTGTTGTGCAAACCAAAAGCCTAGTTTAAAACCAAAAAACTGAATTTCATTGAGTACATCGACAAACAAAATGCCAGCACCAAACGACACTAGGAACCACACGACGAGCAGTTTACCGAGAAGGGAGAGGTTCTCCTTCCAGTACGCAGACTTGTCATCTTCATTCTTAAAAGCCATCTTTTCGCCCTCTTATAAGGTTAACTTGATGTGTTATTTTTACATTTTCCTAACGGGGAGATTTTCGCGTAACTCCACCATGCTTTCGCTTCTACTCTCGTTGGCAAATTCACGCAAAAACCCCACCAATAGAAGCATTGGTAATACTCTAGACCCGCAATCGCGATCTACAAATGAGACCATGGTCGTAGGTTGGTTTAGACAACTATGGTTATAATGACGGCAGGATTGTTAAAATGTTGTTAGGAAATCAAATGGCATTTGGTTGGGTCAGTTTAGCCGTACTTTACTTGCTGGGACTGTTTTATATCGCGAGTTGGGGAGATAAGAACTCAACGAATGCGAGGCGCATCACATCGCATCCCGCAATCTATTCGCTAGCCTTAGCCATATACTGTACCGCGTGGACATTCTTCGGTTCCGTTGGACAAGCAACCCGAGATACTTGGGTATATTTACCCATTTTGCTCGGACCCATATTGGTCTATTTGTTCGGGTATCGCTTTATCTACAAGATGACACTTGTCAGTAAAAAGCAACATATCAATACCATCTCAGACTTTATTGCGTCTCGTTATGGTAAACGCCAGCCGGTTGCCTTGCTGGTGACGATCATCGCGTTACTTGCCACTATTCCCTATATCGCACTTCAGTTAAAAGCGATAGGTTCAACGTTCAGTCTGCTGACAAACAACGAAAACAGCGAATTTATTATCTTTGTTGCGACCAGCTTTATCGCCTTATTTGCCATTTACTTTGGTACGAAACAGACAGACGTCACTGAGTATCGAAGAGGGTTGATGCTGGCGATTGCCTTCGAATCCATCATAAAATTACTCGCGCTAGTACTTGTTGCTTACGTGGCCTACTCTGCTTGGGATGGATTAGAGTCAAGTACTATGCTGGCGAAGTTCACTACGCAATCTGCTTTTTCGCAGTTCAGCTCGACTACCTTTATCGCTCAAACCATCATGGCAGCTGCCGCTGTAGTGTGCCTGCCTCGGCAATTTCACGTTGCTATCGTAGACAACTTGAGCCTAGGCCATTTGAAAACGGCGCGATGGGTGTTTCCGATTTATCTGGCAATAATTGCTTTCATGATTCCCGTTATCTCAGCCGGAGGAGAAGCGATTTTTGCAGGGCGTGGCATAGAACCTGACACTTATGTCCTTTCTCTGGCGATTTTCTCTGAATCCATACTGCTACAAGTCATTGTGTTTATTGGTGGTTTATCGGCGGCCACGGCGATGATTATTGTCGCTACGCTAACTCTCAGTACAATGTTGACCAATGACGTCATTCTGCCACGCCTTTTTGTACGTAGCACTCACGATAGTATGCGCACAGACATCAGCCAACATATTCGATTGATTCGCCGATACGTCATTGGCGTTATTCTGCTGTTGGCATTTACCTATCACCACCAAATGACAAATAGCAGCTCATTGCACTCGATTGGTTTGATTGCCTTCTCGCTGGTGATTCAATTACTACCAGCGATTATCGGTGGCCTGTATTGGAAGAAAGGGCACGCTCATGGCGTTTATGCTGGGCTGCTAGTGGGTTTAGCATCATGGGTTTTGTGGTTAGTCTTCCCTGTCATCACCGAGGGCCAGTCCCTTTCAAATCAAAACGACGCCTTGAGCCAAGGCGCGATGATAAGCCTTGTCACCAATGCCATGGCTTATGTACTTTTTTCGAAATTCGCTGCACCACGCTTGATTGATCGCATCCAAGCAGAGGCGTTTGTGTCTCCTGCCGATGTGCGCAATGGCGTTGTCAAAAAGCACAACCTGGATGTCACTAACGCCGATCTCATCACCATGCTTTCTACCTTTATGGGTGGCAGCCGGTGTGAGCAGTTAATTGGTGAGTATCAGTCCCGCAATCAGTGCAAAGTCGAGCAAAACGGCAACCCAGATCAGCCATTTTTAGCCTTTTGTGAGAGGGCACTCGGTGGCGTCATTGGTGCTGCAAGTGCCAAAGCCTTGATTGACAGCATACTGCGCGGAAAGAAGCTAGATTTCACTGAAGTAATCAACTTTTTTGATGATACGACTCAAGCAGTACAGTTCAACATGTCTGCCTTACTCACCTCTTTAGAAAACATGGATCAAGGGATAAGTGTTGTCGACAAACACCTCAACTTGGTAGCGTGGAATAAACAATATGCCACCATCTATAACTTTCCGGATGGCATGCTCACTGTTGGCACCCCTATCGAGAACCTTATTCGCTACAACGCCGAACGGGGTGAATTTGGTGCGGGAGACGTTGAGAGCCAAGTCGAGCGTCGTATCGAACATCTGAAATCTGGCACACCACACCGTTTTACACGACAGCGCAGTGACGGTCGAGTCATTGAAATGGTTGGCAACCCGCTGCCAGGCGGCGGCTTCGTTACCAGTTTTAATGACATTACAGGCCACGTTGAAATTCAACAAGCACTTGAAGAATCAAACATTGACCTCGAGCATCGAGTAAAAAAACGCACCGAGGAAGTCCACTCCATCAATGCAGAACTTCGTTTAGAAATTGAAAGGCGGTCAGAAGCAGAAAAAGAGTTAATTCGGGCGAGAAAGGCAGCGGAGGATGCCAATGCCAGCAAAACCCGATTCTTGGCACTCGCCAGTCATGATGTATTGCAACCTCTCAACGCAGCTAAGCTTTATGTGAGCGCTCTTCAAGAGCATGAATCTCATTTGGACGACAACACCAAAGATATCGTCAACAAGCTAGACAGCAGTGTCAATGCCAGTGAGGCGATAATTGGCGCACTTCTCGACATCGCTCGGCTTGATCAAGGCGACCTTAAACCCAACCCCGAGCCAACAAATATGCGCGAGTTACTGTCGCCTCTCGTGGATGAAATGCGCATGCTCGCCCATGAAAAACAGCTAGCGTTAAAAGCCGTAATACAACCCTGTTGGGCAGTTGCCGACAGCACCTTCCTGTACCGAATTGTACAGAATCTGGTGTCAAATGCAGTGAAATACACCGAAAAAGGCAAAGTACTACTAACCGTCAGAAAGCGCGAGGGCCGTGTACTTGTCAATGTATATGACACAGGGATAGGTATTTCAGCCGAGCAACAAGCACTCATATTTAGTGATTTTTATCGTACCAACGACAGTAACGAGCACGGTGTCGGATTGGGCTTGGGTGTGGTCCGGCGATTAACCCATCAAATGAACAGCCGAATTAATGTCTCCTCTACAGTAGGTAAAGGTAGCTGTTTCTCCTTATCACTCCCCCTCTCTCTTGTTCAGCAAGCGAAAGTGAGTATTCCTATTAATAAACACAACACGTTTAAGGGACTACGTATTCTCTGTGTCGATGACCAACAGGAAAACTTGGATGCCATGCAAACACTACTTACCCGTTGGGGTGTGAAAGTGGTATTAGCTGACAATTGGGAAGACGGTATTAAGCAGGCCGATATTTTCTCTCCACAGGTATTGCTGATGGACTATCAGCTTGGAGATGACAGAGATGGCTTGTCATTAATCCAAGCGATTCGCGACCACTTGGATGTCAATTTGCCTGCTGCACTCATTACCGCAGCGCAGGAAGAGAGTTTAGAGGCGAAATGCAAAGCGCAGGGAGTAAGTTACTTGAACAAGCCCTTAAAGCCAGCCAAGCTGCGCGCCCTACTGCAGAGTATGACGCGGACACTGAAAGAGGCGTAAATCAGAGCGTTATGAAACCGGCGGTTCCAATTCCAGTTGCGATGCAATGAGAACCGCTTGAGTTCGATTATTGATACCCAACTTTTTGAAAATCGCGGTGACATGCGCTTTCACTGTTGCTTCGGCAATATCGAGATTGTAGCCGATTTGTTTATTCAGTAATCCATCACGCATGTAACACAAAACTTTGTATTGGGAGGGCGTAAGACTCGATACTTTATCCGCGAGCTCAGAGAAAGCTTCATCGACTTCTTCGATATGCTCACTGATGTTATCTGGCAACCAGATATCGCCATCGAGAATGGCTTGAACGGCATTAGCAATATCACCTGAGCTTGCTGTTTTAGGAATAAAACCGAGCGCGCCAACACCGACAATTTTAGAGATAATCGTCGCATCTTCCGTGCCTGACACTACAGCAACAGGTAAATCGGGGTAGAGTTTACGAATGTGCAATAAACCAAACAAATCGTTACTGCCAGGCATGTGAAGGTCGAGCAATAGCAGGTCAACATCCTCGTTCTCAAGAATGTTGACCGTGGTATTCAAATCCCCCGCCTCGCGTAACACGAGCTCAGGAAGGGAGAGCGATAACGCACCTCTCAGCGCATCACGATATAAAGGATGATCGTCGGCAATTAGCAGCGTTATCATTGGTACTCCATGCTATTTATTCAGTCGCTCCTCAATCAGTGTATCAACTACCGACGGATCCGCCAACGTAGAGGTATCACCTAATTGAGCATGTTCATTGGCGGCAATTTTACGCAAGATTCGACGCATAATTTTACCTGACCGAGTTTTCGGTAATCCCTTAGACCATTGAATCAAGTCTGGTGAGGCGATAGGACTCAATTCTGTCCGTACCCAAGTGCGAAGTTCTTTGGTTAGGGCTTCGTCCACTTCAACGCCTTCATTGGGCGTTACATACACATAGATGCCCTGGCCCTTGATATCATGGGGATAGCCAACCACGGCTGCCTCCGCAACTTGCGGGTGTGCCACTAGTGCACTTTCAATTTCAGCGGTACCCAAACGGTGACCAGAGACATTCAACACGTCATCAACACGTCCGGTGATCCAAAAATAATCATCTTCGTCCCTTCTTGCACCATCGCCAGTAAAGTAGACGCCTTCGTATGCTGAGAAGTAGGTATTAATAAAGCGTTCGTGGTCACCATAGACAGTTCTCGCTTGGCTTGGCCAACTCTCTTTGATCACCAAATTACCTTCTGTTGCCCCTTCCAGTTCATTACCGTCAGCGTCGAACAACGCCGGCTGGATACCAAACAATGGACGGCTTGCAGAACCAGGCTTCAACTCGGTCACTGTTGGCAAAGGCGAAATCATCATGCCGCCCGTTTCTGTTTGCCACCACGTGTCCATAATGGGACAACGACTTTCACCAATGACGCGGTAATACCACTCCCACGCCTCTGGGTTAATTGGCTCACCAACAGAACCGAGTAAGCGCAGCGAAGACAAGTCACAGCCTTCCACCGGCTTGTCTCCGTGTGCCATCAAAGCTCGGATTGCTGTAGGCGCGGTATACAGGCTATTGACTTTGTATTTCTCAACGACTTGAGCGATACGGCGTACATCTGGATAAGTGGGAACACCTTCAAAAAACACTTGAGTCGCACCGTTGACTAATGGTCCATATACCATGTAACTGTGGCCCGTAATCCAGCCGACATCAGCTGTACACCAATAGATGTCATCTGGGCGATAATCAAAGGCGTATTTAAATGTCATGGAGCTATACAACAGATAGCCGCCTGTCGTGTGCACCACGCCTTTCGGCTTACCCGTTGAACCTGATGTGTAGAGGATGAAAAGTGGGTCTTCCGCGTTCATCACCGTTGGTTCACATTGCGCGGAGCAACCGTCAACTAATTCATCCCACCATACGTCAATATCAGCGTTCCAGTTGACGTCACCACCTGTGAGTTTCAATACAATCGCATTGGTGATAGAAGGACATGCATTATCAGCTAAAGCGGCGTCAACATTGGCCTTAAGTGGTACTGCACGACCACCTCGACGGCCTTCGTCGCTGGTAATTACCACTTTCGCTTCACTGTCGTTAATTCTGTCGGCAATGGCATTGGGTGAGAATCCACCAAATATAACCGAGTGCACGGCACCAATACGTGCGCAAGCTAACATCGCGTAGGCAGCATGAGGCACCATAGGCATATAAATCGCCACGCGATCGCCTTTTTCAACACCAAGCTTTTTCAAACCATTCGCCAGCTTACACACTTCATAATGCAATTCTTGGTAGGTTACCGTTTCACTGTCTTCAGGCGAGTCACCTTCCCAGAACAAGGCGGTTTTCTTGGCATTGTCAGCTAGATGGCGATCAATACAGTTGTAGCTGGCATTCAACTCACCATCTTCGAACCACTTAATGGATACGTCGTCTTTCGCAAAATGGGTGTTTTTCACAACAGTTGGCGTTTTGTACCAATCCAATGAGCTCGCATGTTCGCCCCAGAAACCATCGGGGTCTTCGATAGACTGCTTGTACATTGCCTGATACAGCTCAGGGGTAAGATGTGAGCCTGCTTTTAATTGCTCGGGTACCGGATACTTGGTCGTGGCAGTCATGGCATTCGTCTCCAATCATGGTTGATTCTATGAAAATGTGATATCAACACTTTAGTTCCTAATAAATAAAGCAAAATGAGACTTTGGTCTTATCGAAAAATTCTGTAAGACTTTGGTCTTATAGACCATCCGCTTATTTGCAATTTTTCTTTCATCGGCCAAATTATGACCGTTAACTAAATGTTTACACAATATTAACCAATGGGACTCGAAACGGAAACTATCATGAAAAATATTCTAAGAAAATCAAAACTGGCTGCGAGTATTGCGCTCGTTTCGGTCAGTGCCGTCAGCATGAATGCGCAAGCCAATACCGACGTTAAACTCACCGGCTATGTGAAAGTCGACGCCATTGCCAGTAACTATTCAGAGGGTTCTCTGGGCTCTGGTAGTTTGGGTCGTGACTTTTATATTCCGTCATTGACCCCGGTTTCAGGCAATGATGAAGGCACCCAATTCGATTCCCACGCCAGACAATCCCGTTTTCGAATTACTTCAAACACTGACACCGAAGAGGGTGACAAAATCACCGGTGTGCTGGAGTTTGACTTCTTGGTAACACCTGATGGTAATGAGCGTATCAGTAACTCTTACACCGTGCGTATGCGCCATGCCTTTTTAAAGTATCAAAACTGGTTGGTAGGTCAGACGTGGACCACCTTTATGGACGTGTCGATTCTACCGGAATCCGTTGATTTCATTGGTGTGACAGACGGTATTACGTTTGCGCGCCAAGTCATGGTTCGTTATACCAACGGCGGTTTTGAATTTGCACTAGAGAACCCAGAAAGTACTATCACGCCGTTCGGCGGTGGCGGTCGTATTGTGACAGACGATAACTCTACACCAGACGTCGTTCTTGCCTATAAAATGAAAGGCGATTGGGGTCATGTCAGAGTAGCAGGCTTGTACCACCAACTCGCTTATGATGACGGCGCCAACATTGACGATACTGAAGCCGGCTTTGGTGTCACCGTCACCAGCAAGCTGAAAGTGGGTGCGAAGGACGATATTCGCATGTCATTCTTCAGTGGCACAGGATTAGGCCGTTATGCTGCGTTGAACGCCGCAAACGGTGGTGTTATCACGGAAACCGGCCAAATATCAGCTATCGATAGTTACGGTTACTCAGTGGCTTATCGCCACGTATGGAATGATAAAATGCGCAGTAGTGTGATGTTCTCCGCTTTTAACGCAGACAATGACATTGCGCTTACTGGTGGCAGTGTTACCGAGAGTTCTTACAGCACACGCGCCAACATTTTGTACTCTCCAACTAAAGCGATCACCTTGGGCGCTGAATACACCTTTGCCAAGCGCGAAGTAGAATCAGGCTTGGAAGGTGATATGAACCGCCTACAGTTCTCCGCCAAATACGCTTTTTAAACTGAGCGTTTGTTTGGGGCCCATATTGCTAAAATATGGGCCTTTTTTATTGCTTATAACGTCAGAATATCGAACTTGGCTTAGCGATTCGACATGCTATATCGGCTGAGAAAAGTTACACTATACGGGTTAGTTCACTTCCATTTTAGGAGCGCCCCATGACACGTTGGTTCGTGTGCTTTTCCATTATTTGTCTTACCGCTTGTAGCGAACAGCCTACCGTCGAACAAGAGAACATCCGGCCAATTGATTGGATAACCGTGCAAGCCAAGCCCATCGAACAAGTGAGACGACTAGCAGGAACAGTCGAGCCGGTTGAAACGGCGAACCTGAGCTTTCTTGTTGGAGGTAAAGTCGCCAATGTCGATGTGGTATTGGGACAAGAAGTCACGGTAGGTCAAACCTTGGCCAAACTCGACCAACGCAGTTTTTCTTTGAACTACCAAAGTGCAGAAGCACAGTTACAACAAGCCAATGCAGCATTTGAAGAAGCACAAAACGAATACAATCGATATGCCGAACTCGTTAAAGAAGGGGTTGTATCACAATCGGGTTTTGATAACGCCAAAGCGGCTTATGAATCGACGTTGAGCGCCAGAAACGTGGCGCAAACTCGGCTGGACTTGTCATTAAAAGACATGCAAGACAGCACCTTGCGCGCACCATATGAAGGCGTCATAACCCGTCGAATGGTTGAACCTTCACAGCAAATTTCCCCCGGACAAACCGTATTTGAAATAGAAGGACAAGACGGTTTGGAAGTACAGATCTCAGTACCTGAAACCCTGATTCAAATGATAAGTGTAGGCGGTATCTTGCCTATTCATTTCCCAGCACTTCCCGGTGAAACGATCAATGGCGTCGTGTCTGAGGTGGGCGTGCGCGCAGAAACAGCAAATGCCTTCCCCGTCACCCTTGTGTTAGCCAATTCACCGTCACAATTGCGCGCTGGTATGACGGCGGAAGTCGATGTCAGCTATCAAGGTCATGGGCGCACTGGCTACTCGGGCAATGCCGTATTGATTCCCTTATCTGCAGTCGGTGCCGACATTGGCCAAGGTGGGTATGTGTTCGTCTATGATGCCGATAGTGGCACAGTGAAACGCACACCGATTCAAACAGAGAACCTGCTCGATAATACCTTGTATGTATCGAGTGGCCTTAAGCCTGGCGACATTATCGCTATTGCAGGCGTAAGCTTTTTACGCGATGGGCAAAAAGTAACCTTGCTCGAAAAAGACGTACAGCTTTTTAACTAGGTTATCGCCATCATGAATCTCACTGAATTAGCGTTTAACTATCGCCGCACATTACTCATGGCTGTGGCGCTACTACTTATCAATGGCGTTTTCGCGTACTTTACCTTGCCTGCCCGAGAGGACCCAAGTATTACCATACGCGAAGCTACCGTAGTGACAAGTTATCCAGGCATGTCCGCAGAACGGGTAGAATTGCTCATTACTAAAACACTGGAAGAAGAAATTCGCCAGTTGCCGGAAATCGAGACAATGCGATCGACATCGTCAACCGGTTTGTCTGTGATACACGTCGAAATCTACGACCGTTATTTCAATCTAGACAATATCTGGCAGCGCCTGCGGGATAGAGTACAAGAAGCACAATCTTCCCTGCCAAGTGGTACTTTACCCTCTCAAATTAACGATACCGTAGGCGACGTTTCCGTTATTACTCTCGCCTTGACCGCGGATGGTTTTACTCATGGGCAGATGTTTGACAAGGCCAAACACATTCGCGACACACTCTATGGCGTAGCAGGGACAAAAAAAATTGAGCTAGTGGGAGTTCAAGATGAGCGCATTTACCTTGAAGCCTCTAACGCAAAATTAGCCAATTTGGGTATCTCTCCGGCCAGCCTGATGGCCGAGCTTCGCAACCAGAACATCATCAGCTCAGGCGGCCAACTCGACACCGGTGCCAAATCTTTCATCATTGAACCAACAGGTAATTTTGATTCCATTGACGATATCGGCAATACCTACATTCGGTTGGCGAACCAGACTGACTATATTGCCCTAAAAGACATAGTAGAAATTCGTCGAGGGTACATCGACCCACCCAGACAGCCGGCATATTTTAATGGCGAACAAGCCATTGTGATTACTATTGCCATGTTGCCGGAATACAACATTCTGGAATACGCACCCAGAATCATGGAAGAAGTGAATGCGTTGCAACAAAGCCTACCTATAGGCTACCAAGTCAACGTTGCTACGTTCCAAGCCGAGCAAGTTCAAAAAACCATTGATGGCGTGACTGTCAATGTACTGCAAACGCTTTCCATTGTGTTGGTAGTGGTGATTTTATTCCTAGGTCTGCGAACCGGATTGATTGTTGGCACTATCGTGCCATTTGTCATGCTTGCCACCTTGTCCATTATGCAGTTTATGGACATCAAGCTAGAGCGGATGAGCTTAGCCACCTTGATCATCGCCCTTGGCCTGCTCGTCGACAACGGCATTGTCATCGCCGAAGAATTCAAAAAACGTTTAGAACAAGGACAAGAACGCTTTGATGCCATGCTACAAAGTGGGAAAGAACTGGCATTGCCACTGCTGAGCTCCTCTGCAACGACTATCTTGTTCTTTATGCCACTGATGCTGGCAGAGCATGTTGCCGGTGAATACACTCGCTCGGTGTCGTTAGTCATCTTAATCACGTTAATGACCAGTTGGGTACTAGCTCTGTGTGTCACCCCAATCTTCTGCTACTACTTTATCAAGGTCGACAAGGTTGTAGATGATGAATTCGGTGGGCGGTTTTACAAGCTATATCAGCGCTTGCTACATACATTGTTACGTCGTAAATCGCTTTACGGTTTGGGTGTTATCGCGGCGTTCATCGTCGCTATCATGTCGATGTCTTTTGTGGCCAAACAGTTTTTCCCTGACTCTGACCGGACACAAATATTGGTCTATGTAGATCTGCCTAATGGCAGCTCTCAACAACAGACTGACAGACAAGTACAAGATATGATGGCTTGGTTTAACGATAAATCGCGTTTTCCCTTTATCGAAAGTTATTCTGCTTATGTTGGGTTCGGGGGACCGAGGTTTGTATTGTCTTTAACGCCTGTTGACCCAGCAGATAACAAAGCGTTTATGGTGCTCAATGTTGCCCCTAATACCGATACGTCATCGTTGATATTAACTCTCGATCGCGACATCGAAGCTCGGTTCCCAAATATCAATGTCAGAGTGAACAAGATGTTCCTCGGGCCTTCTGATTCCAACACCATTAGTATCCAAGTTAAAGGCCCCGACAAAGACGTGATTTTTCAAAAGTCTTTAGAGGTTATGTCACTACTACATGAAGTGCCCAATACACTGGATATTCGCTCAGACTGGGAAAACCGAGTGGTCAAAGTCATTGTCGATGTTGATCAACAACGAGCTAGGCGAGCAGGCATTACCTCCAGTGATATCGCTTCATCGTTACAGAGTTATTTCGAGGGCGCGGCGATAACTGAATTCAGAGAACAGGACGATATTATTCCCCTGATTTTCCGCGCCAACGAGAAAGAGCGGCACAACCTTGACCGGCTGCGATCTATGAGTGTTTATTCTTCTACCACAGGACAGGCCGTTCCCTTATTCCAGGTAGCAGATTTTCGACCGCTTAACCAATATGGCATTATTCAACGGGAGGATTTATTCCGCACCGTTACTGTCGAAGCGCGAAATACAAAGATGGCAGCTGAAGACCTTGCGGTAATCATAGAACAAGATTTAGCGACCTTAGCCGATGATTTGCCCCCTCATCACTCAATTGAATTTGACGGCGTTGTGGTTGATTCCGCAACTGCACAAAAAGCCTTGAGCGCAAGTGTGCCATTTGTACTTGCGGTTATCTTTGTCTTGCTGGTAGCGCAATTTAACTCTTTTAAACGGGCTTTCGTGATAGTGCTGACGATACCACTATCATTCATCGGCGCCGTCATTGGTTTAATTGTGATGGATGCACCGTTTGGGTTTATGGTGACATTAGGGATTTATAGCCTTGCTGGAATTATCATTAACAATGCCATTGTTCTTATCGACCGCATCGATCTAGAACAAGCGGCTGGCAAATCTGCTTACGATGCTATCATCAATGCGTGTTTATCCCGTCTCCGGCCGATAGTAATGACAACAATCACCACAATCATGGGGCTGCTACCGCTAATACTAGGCAAAGATCCACTGTTCTTTGGAATGGCCAGCGTGATTGCTTTTGGGCTGGGTATTGGCACAATTCTGACCCTAGGCGTCGTGCCAATATTGTACGCTGGGATGTTTGGCGTAAAGCGCCCAGACTAACCCAAATAGCCCATCTCATGATGGGCTATTTCGTATTTAGCAGTGCTTACTGTGCGACAAAAATGATTGATAGAGGCAGTACGAAAAAGAGACCGGCAATATAAGCTAATCCATACAGTTTGTTATCCGAGGCTTTAACCGACAGCAGATAGGAGAGTTTCGGTGGTAATTCGCGAAGAAACGCGATGGAAAAAATCAGTAGTACCGCTAAAACGTTGTATAACAGGTGCACTAAGGCAATTTGCAGCGCAAACATGGCATTGTCACCGGACACGCCCAAAGCCGCGATAAGTGCAGTAATGCAGGTACCAATATTAGCACCCAACGTAAAGGGGTAAATATCCCTCGCTTTTAACACGCCGCTACCAACAAGCGGCACCATCAAAGACGTTGTTGTTGACGAGGATTGCACCAATACAGTAACGATTGTACCTGATGCGATGCCTGAGATTGGTCCCTTGCCGATGCTTTGCTTGAGAATATCTTTGGCTCTTCCCACCATAAGGGACTTCATGATTTTGCCCATATAGGTGATGGACAACACAATAAGCCCAATGCCGATGACTATTTTCGCCACCCCTGGATAAATCGATGGCAAAAAGCTCACCGAACTCGCTATCAAATCTGTTGCCGGGCCCGTTACCGCTTTTATGGGATTAAAACTGCCAACCGAGGCTCCTACTGCAGTGTCAAACAAAGACACGATAAAACCGCTCAATTTCTCAAGCAAACCAAAGGCGATTTCTAAAGGAAGAAAAATGAACACCGACAGCACATTGAAAAAGTCGTGAATCGTTGCGGCATTGAATGCGCGCTGAAACTCCTCTTTTTTTGCAACGTGACCTAAGCTGACGATTGTATTGGTAATGCTCGTACCAATGTTAGCTCCCATCATCATAGGTACCGCAATTGTAATAGGTAAACCGCCTGCCACCATTGCGACAATAATCGAGGTCACGGTACTAGAAGACTGAATGAGCGCGGTAGCCACCATACCGATGACTAAGCCGGTAAAAGGATTCGATGCAAACTCAAATAATGAGCGGGCCTGATCACCCGCCGCAAACTTAAACCCACTACCGATGGTACCAACGGCAACGAGCATGACATAAATAAGGCCAATAAGGGCTAGCCAGCGAAATGCGGCGTTCTGAGGCGTGGGTGTCACTATGGTCTGCTCAGGGTTAGTAGAAGACACTGTCATAAAAAGAATACCAAGCTACATAAAACATTCAATGACAGCCTATTACTCTTTTGTGACACTCCGATGACTGCGCATGCACGTGCTCGATTCATCGAGCACGTGCATAACGATTATCAATACGTCGCGGGATGTTGCTGCAGAATACCGCTAATAGCAGATAGCGTCTCTTCACTTAACTCCACGTCAAATGCCGCGATGTTTTCCCTGAGTTGTGACGTTTTTGTCGCACCGATAATCGATGAGGTCACGCCAGGAACTTGCTTGCACCATGCCAAAGCTAACTGGCTTGGTGTGATACCGACACTGTGAGCAAGGTCGACATACTTTTGCGTCGCCGCATGAGTTTGTGGTGTATCTCTAAACAACCCCATACGCTGAGCAATTGTCCAACGGCTTCCTTCAGGTAACTGACCATTCAAGTATTTACCCGATAAAATGCCCGTTGCCAATGGCGACCAAGGTAGGTAGGCAATATCCTCAAATACGCAACTTTCAATCACATAAGGCCAATCTTTAGTGTGCAACAGGTTAAATTCATTTTGGATAGAAACTGGCTTGGGAATGCCCATTTCATTGCAAAGATTAAGGTAGGTCTGAATACCCCAAGGCGTATCATCGGACAAGCCCCAATGACGAATCTTGCCAGAATCTAATGCGGCTTTTATCCCTGAGAGAATATCTCTCATGCCCGCAACTTCTTGTTCCACATTGGTAGCGGTAGGGTTTACCTGACCTGGCCAATGTTTAGCAAAATGAGGCGTGGTTCTGTTCGGCCAATGCAGCTGATACACATCGATATAGTCGCTCTGAAGACGTACAAGTGAGTCATCCAATGCCTTTGATAACGAAGTGCCCGAGATTGGCGTGGCGTTGCGAATATAGGGTAAACCTGGACCCGCTACTTTTGTCATGATAATCAAGTCATCGCGCTTCTCAGGATTTCGCGATAACCAATCACCAATGACTCGTTCGGTATCACCGTACGTTTCAGCATCAGGTGGCACTGGGTACAACTCTGCCGTGTCAATAAAGTTAATTCCCGCATCTAACGCTATCGCCATTTGCTCGTCGGCGTCTTGTTGCGTGTTTTGAATTCCCCAAGTCATGGTCCCCAAGCAGATTTCTGAGACACTTAATCCGCTACTGCCAAGTTGCGTGTATTGCATTCACTCTTACCTTTTACTTTTCATTCGGGCAACACTGAATCCGGTGTTGCCGATTACCTGTGTTTAGTTCGAATCAGCGATGTTATCGCCATTGTTATCTTGTTGTAGGGCCTGTAATTTCGCTTCAGCGGTTGCAAGGCGCTGTTCTATTACTTTTCTAGATTCCACCATCTCATTCGCCAGCTCTGCCAGTGATTTAAACTCAGAAAACCCCAATTGTTTAGGGTCAATTTTTTGGTACTGGCGCTTGCACCGATAGAAAAACATAACAAAATTAGAGAAAGCACGATGGAATGTCGCGAAACTTTTCACTAATACCAACACTAATACAATTGAAGTCAAGGCTGCGATCATCAAACTGTATAATTGTACCGTTCGCTCCTGTTCTTCGATAATCGGCTGCAGTGCTTTGTCTATGCTTTCCAGCTGTTCTTCAACGTCATGAGCTTGGCGACGAAACTGTCCTCTCAAGCCCTCATTGTGGGATAGTCCCATCTCGACCAGCGCATCACTCAATTGTGTAAAGTTGAGTTCATATCGCGCCAATAGATGAACAGCAGACTCACTGTTACCACTTTCCACTATTTGTTTCAGTTCGTTTAGCCTTGTCGAGAAGATCTCTCGATATTGAGTATCTCTTGTTGTTATAAACGACTGTTCAGCTAACTTAGCTTCTAACAACACACTCTTTGCTGATTTATTACTATCGAAAGTGGGAAGCCTGTTTAGTTGTGACGCTAAAGCATTGGCTTCTCCTTGCAAGCCCTCACTCTCGCTCAAGCCAATTTGATTTTGCAGCGAAACAACGCTCTCAAACCCTTGTTCGTAGGCATTGATAGCCTGGGCGAGGTTACCAATCGCCCCAGTCTGTTCATCATATTCGGCAAAAAATGCAGAAAACTCCGTCAATCGCACAGAGAATTGTTCAGCTCGGTGATTAAACCGAGTGACATAACTCAACTGATGGCGCAGAAGAAAGTCTTTTTCATGGCGACGCATTTGCAATAAATCGGTGTTTAGCCTCAACAGCACATCGCGCTGCTGATTAAGCGACACCAATTGCTGAGTAAAGTAGTGCTGGTTACCCATGAGCATGGCCATGCCAATCACACAAATGAGCGTCATCAGTACCAATCTAGATTTTATCGAGTCAAAGTGCATAAGATTCAACTTTAAAGAGGAATAAGCAATAAATTAACTAGGCCATATTAAGCTTATATGTCAGCCCACAAAGCTTAGCGGTTTGTATACAAATTGCCTACTGCTAGAATCACTAAATTGTTTGAAATTAAAGGATTTTAGAAATCCATCGATACACTTCTATAACATAAGACCTGTATAACAGGCTTTTTACTTCACCTCCTTTGGGAACCTATCATGTCAAAACGTTATGCCATTGCATTACTTACTTTGTTACTCATCTCGAGCTCGACTCGAGCTGACAACTGCGAGCAACTCCCCGACTCTACTTCACTGTTAAGAGCTGAACTCGACACTAACCGCGTTGCTACTATTCCAGCAGGCGTTATTTATCGCATTGCCGATCTACACATGTATGACAATGAAAAGTTATATGGACCTGGCACCCTGTGCAAAAGTTCGAGTGCGACAGCTGGGGTTATCGCCGATGGGAGCCATATCACCCTTAAGGACATCACTTTTTCGCCATCGACTGTGTCTGGGCAACCCAATTGCGACATCAGGCTAGCAGACGGTGCGAGTGATATTCGAATAACAGACAATGATTTTCACGGGGATATCTACAGCGCAATATGCGCGGCGACGGACTCAGGGGTAGGTGGTAGTGCCTATGTCACACCGGCAACTGGCGTGTTAATAACAGAAAATACGTTTGACGGTTACGTACGCCCTATTTTTCTGCATTCGGTGGATAACTTTACTATCCAAAGTAATATTATCAAAGACACCCTGCGAGACGCTATTCGATTAAGAGAAAACGACGGCTACGGTATTATCTCAGGTAATCAATTCCTAAACATTGGAAATGGCATTAATTCAACCGATACGCAAGATGCTGTCGATACCTTTTGGGGTGGCAATAAACTCGTGATAAGCGATAACATTGTCAGAACTACAGAAAGCATGGGGTTTGATATCAAGGGAGTTTCTCCTACGAACTCCGATTTGGGCTCTCGAAGCATCATAGTCGCAAACAACCATATCAGTGATACCAGACACAGCGGCATTGTTTTACACGGTGATCTCGACACCTTGGATAGCAATTATTCCGTTATCATCAATGGTAATATCATCGAATCAGTGACACGCGTTCAAGCGTATGCGGAAGCGGCCATCTGGGCCAAAGGTGCGATAAGCTATTTAACGATTTCAGATAATCAGCTGCGCTCTAACTTTGCCCGCGGCATTACGATTCAAACGCGCTCAGGTAGCAATGATGGCACGGTTAGAGGTATTCAAATCAACGATAACACGCTGATTAATAACGGCGTCGATAATGCCGACAGCTCAATCGGTATTTATTTGTTGGGCGTAGACACCGCAATTGTCACTGGCAATACCGTGGGTAACGATCACCGTCTACCCAACCCTTATACGCGCTTTGGCATTTTCGCAAGTGGCGTCGAAAACGGGATATTCAAAAACAATATTTTGCGTTGTAACTCGATGTCACAAATCTCAGTTCTTGGAAATGGCAACATTGTGGGTGACAACCTAGAGATCAGTACGGGCTGTCAATAAACGACGAGTCAACGTTAGATTCACGGGAAAAACGATCAAAAAAGGCGCTCGATT
>NZ_BAAJLQ010000008.1:0-146100 GCF_057544385.1 Alteromonas sp. 5NS40-0096 | reverse complement strand
GACCGTCTTAGCAGACTGCCTCAAGCGGGATGCGTATGTTACTTCGAACCCCAAATTTGTCAACCATTTTTTTGAATTTTTTTACCGTTCAAATTTGGTTGCTACGTTGATAGCGATTGCCTGTTTGGCTGTTGCCCTGTCAACGAGGCGCGCATTCTACAGATACTTTTAAACAGGTCAACAGGCTTTTTAAAAAAAACATAAAAAAAGCGGCCAACCGGCCGCTTTTTAACCAACCCGCTTAATAAATAAACTATTGCAGCTTTTCTTTGTCGTTTTGGTCACTCTTCACTTCGTTTTCTGCCTGCGTTGGCGTTTCCACACCATCCTTTTCACACACAGATTTAAAGTCGGCATCTTCTTCGTGATCCCCCACTACGTCTTGCAACGTGACTTTGTCCACCGTCCTAAAGGTATTAATAGGCCCAGCTAAAGCATAAAGCGCAAATACGACGAATAAAACAAGCGCAGGCTCAGTAGCGACTACTACAAATATAAGCATAACCAGCAAGAGCGCGACAAAAGGCACCTTTCCATGCCAGTTCACTTCTTTGAACGAGTTGTATTTAAAATTACTTACCATTAATAAGCCAGTCGCGCCTGTGACTAACGCTACAATTAATCCATAATCGTGACCGTTAGCTTGGTACTCGACACCAACCCAAACCAAACCTGCTACCACTGCCGCTGCAGCAGGACTTGCTAACCCCTGAAAGAAGCGTTTATCAGCTATTCCGACTTGGGTATTGAACCTTGCCAGTCTCAGAGCCGCACCCGCTACGTATATAAAGGCAGCAAGCCAGCCTAACTTGCCCAATTCGGATAATCCCCAATTGTAAGCGACTAATGCCGGCGCCATACCAAAAGACACCATGTCTGCCATTGAGTCATATTCAGCCCCAAAGTCACTTTGAGTATTTGTCATTCTGGCAACTCTGCCATCAAGCCCGTCAAAGATCATGGCTACAAATATCGCTACTGCTGCGGCTTCAAAACGGCCGTTCATCGAAGAGACGACGGCGAAAAAGCCCGAAAACAATCCAGCAGTAGTGAGTAAGTTTGGTAAAAGGTAGATACCTTTGCGTTTACTTTGAGACATATTTCCTCTAATTCAGCGACATACATCAATAGTATCTCACAACCTATTTAACAAACCCAGCGAAACTGTTTTTGCTAAAAACCTATAACAAGTTATACAGACACATACCCTATAGAACTATTGATCAACATATAATCGCGAAACCATGTTGTGCTTCCTTCATCGATAAGAAAGGAAAGCGTAACGCAACAATCGAAATTTATAGTAAAAAGGATTCGGTAGTATGCGTAGTAAATTCTATATTTCTCAGTTCCTTGCAGGAGCTTTAGTCCTTGTATCGAATACAACCTTTGCCAGTGACTCTTCATTGGACGAAAGTGTATATAATTTGATTTCTGATGGTGTCGTCACTAGCACGACGCCAACACTGTCTAATGGTGTGAATATTGACGGTGTTAACATCGGCGTATCTGCTTGGGCAGACACTTACGGTAGTAACGACGACATTGTAGTTGATGCCAACCTTTATAAAATCAGTAATTATTACGGTTATGGTGTGACCAACGATGATTGGGAATCTGCACACAACAGTCCTGATCATGCCATAGACAATGTAAATCAAGTAAGAGGAAACTGGAGCGATTTCGACTTCGTATTATTCTCATTTGATCAGGACGTCAATCTATCTAGTGCTCAATTTACCTGGCGCTATAGCCGTAACGATAGCCAAGTCTCGGTCGCCGCACTAAACGATATCTCAGCTTTAACATCAGGCAGCAGTACATGGAGCGATATTGTCGCCAATGCACTTTCGGCAGGGTCATACAACATAAATACAGCGACATCTGGCTACCAAGCGAGTTTTGATTTAGTTGACACCGCCAAATACTGGTTAGTCGGCGCCTATAACACCGTTTTTGGAGACAACGGCGGCCAAATGTATAATGATGCCTTCAAGCTTTCAGCAATCAGTTTTAGCCAGGCCAATACACCACCAAGCGGCAAACCACCAGCAGAAGTCAGTGAACCATTTAGCATCGCATTATTAGCTAGTGGCTTAGCATTCATCGCTTGGAGACGCAAGAAAACGCGCTAACCCAAATGTAATGATTACGAAAAAGGAGCTTTTGCTCCTTTTTTGCTACATAAGCCTTATTTAATATAAAGGCAACCTCATATTTAGACTAAAGTAGATGTCTAAAAGTTTTACAATTCTTCAAAGACCTCTCTCGCAAAAATCTAAAATAACCATAAAAAACAACAAAATACAGAGTTGGCACGAAAATCGCTTAAAGCATAACAATCCCGAATTTTTTGTATTTTTAATAAGGCCCAAAAAATGAGCTTTAAGAAATTTTTTGCGAGTTCGCTATTAGTTTTAGCCAGCGCTTCAAGCTTCGCATCAGGCGATTCTTCTTTGTCCGAATACAGTTATTCTCTATATGGAGACGGTATTGCTAATGGGACTAATGCAAGCGTCCCAGGCTCCATCACTGTACTAGACAGCCTGAATATGAACGGTGTCAACGTGCGATTGTCAGCATGGTCAAATGGTAACGGTTCAAATGTTTATTCTGTTTCGAATTCTGAAATCCGCGGTTATTGGAACAATCAGGGCCAAGTCGGCTATGGTATTACCAACCTAGATGAAAACCCGCACTCACCAGACCATGCAACGGACAACATTGGCGAAGGTTTTGACTTCTTCCTATTGTCTTTCGATACCGAAGTCACATTAGATAGCGCCAATTTCAGTTGGCTACCATGGAGAGTGAATGGATCCGTAGCCCGCTATGACCAGCAGGTATCGGTTGCGGGTTTAAACGCAAGCGGTTTATCTACACTATCGTCTGGGACAAGTTCTTGGGCAAACGTTGCGGGTAATGCGCTAGTAACGGGCTCCTTTGACATTGGCAGCTCGCGAAGCAATGGGTTGTATACATCTGATGATTTTGGATTTTCTACCGCAGCACAATACTGGCTAGTGGGAACATACAACACAGTATTCGGTAGTGTGAGTGGTGCGAGTCTTTACAATGACGCTTTCAAATTGGCTGGCGTTGACTTTTCTAAGTCTAATACCCCAACGCCACAACCTAAACCAGTATCGGCTCCGGGTAGTTTAGCGTTGTTGATTGCTGGTGCAGCTTTAATGTTCGCTCGTCGTCAGCGGAAACAAGCATAATCAGTTTAAATCTGCGTTAAAAACACGTATCGTTTGGAAGGTGGCTATTAGCCACCTTTTTTGTGTCTATAAATTCAGGAAGTACCATGTTGAAAGCGATAAAGCGTACGCTTGTACTCAGCGTAACGTTAGCCTCATTAGGGATGTCAGCCCACAGTTTCGCCACCAGTGCCGAAGACTACGAAAAAGCACTAAAAGCCTACAATAAGGCGGAGTATGACGAGACCTATATTCACTTAAAAAATAGCTTACAGAAAGATCCTAGTAACCTTGCCTCAAAGATACTGATGGGCGAAATACTCCTGATAAATGGTTATCTAGTTGCCGCTGAAGTCGAATTTACAGAAGCGCTCGACATGGGAGCAGACATCAATCTCTTAGCAGAGCCATTGGGTAACACTTGGCTTTTTCTCAACAAGTACCGGAATATCGTTGATTTTGCGCAAACGGATAAGCTCACTAACGAAGCCAAACAAGAATGGCTACTTATCAAAGCGGCGGCATGTTCTCGATTAAAGAGAATAGACTGCGCAAAACAGTCGTACCAACAAGTACGTGACATCAACACCAAAGAAATTCAGGCTACAAATGGTCTCGCTTCACTCGCTATCCAAGAAGAACAACTCGATAGAGCAAGCCGGTACATCGAAACCAGCCTTAGCATAGACCCTACCAATGCAATAGCTTGGCGATTGAAGGGACAACTGGCATTTCAACAGGGCAACAAAGCCTTAGCCACCGAACACCTACAAAAAGCACTATCGTTTAACAAAGATGACCCTATTGCACTGCGTAATCTTGTCGATTTGTATATGCAAAGCCAAGACTATGACAGTGCTAAACTACTCGTAGATGAGATTATAGAAGACACACCAAATGACCCTCTTGCCATTCTTCTTAGCAGCTGGCTTCAAAGTAGAGAACAAGATGAACTCATCAAAAACGAGCAGCTTCAGCGATTAAATGATTTTATGGCCGAACTTTCGCCAGAACTCATCGCTTCACAGCCCATGTTACTTTACATCAGTGGCTTAACGAATTTTTTCAATGGTAATCTAGAGAAGGCCAGCAATGACTTCCGCAACTACCTTGTAGAAGAGCCTGACGATTTAAAAGCCGTCATGCTACTGTCGCAAACCTATACTGCGACCCAACAAGACAAAAAAGCGCTCGCACTTTTAGAAAAGCATCAAGAACAATTGCTGGATGATCTTGATTCTGCTTTGATACTGGGAGATCTACTGATCAAACAAAACCGCGCGTTTAAAGCGGAAAAATTAGTTCAAGAACTCGAACGCAGAAACCCCAAAAGTAGTAAACTTCAACTTTTTAATATCAAGTTAATGGCAGCGAGAGGGAAACAGGAACAAGCGCTCTCCATCCTTGATAGTAATTATGAAGATTATAAATCTGAGCCCGCATTTGTATTTACTTATGCCGTACTAAAATTACAAGCTGAGCAGTTTGAAGATGCTTTAAATGCAACAGAGCAACTCAATCAGCTTCTGCCTGAAAACGCTGAAATCTATAATTTAAAAGCAGGCGTGTTGATTCGCCAGGGTCTATTAGCAGAAGCGAAAACCGCAATTCTCGAAGCGCTGTCAATCAACCCAATACTGTACCCTGCAAAGTTTAATTTAGCAGCAATAGAAAGCAGAATGGGTAACATCGATGCATCAAGTGTTATTGTAGAGGAGCTACTATCACTATCGCCTAAGCACACTGAAACGTTACTACTCAAAGCTTTTAACCACCTTCAGCGCGCAGAACAAGACTCAGCGTTAGTGATCTACAATGATGTTTTGACCTTGAACCCTCAAAACACCGCGGCTCGAGAAAAATTGGTCGAAATCTATCAAAACCAAAATGAACTTGATCAGGCCTTGTATCATGTCGAGCGATTGATCAAAGATGAGTTTGATAACCCTAAGTTTCTTTTAACCAAAGCCAGCATTCAACTTCGTTTAGGCCAACGTTCTGAGGCCGAAAAGACCCTTGCTATAGCGTCGCACTTTGTGAAACAGGATGTACAATCCCTCGTTAGTTACAGTGATTTAATGTTGGCGTTAGGTAAGGTCAATGAAGCACTTGCCTCCCTGAGTGAAGCCGAACAAAAAGCCCCTAACAATACTCGTTTAACGATGCAACGTATCCGACTCGAGATTCAAAGCGATATGCTTGATGAGGCCTCGTCGTCGTTACAGAAAGTCGCTAGCAAAAACCAACAAAACCCAAATTATTGGTTGTTGCGTGGAATGCTAGCATTGAAGAAATCAGCGCCTGACAATGCGAAGGACTACTACCTTAAAGCGCTAACGTTGGACGAAAATTTCGGACAACCCCTTCTGGGCCTTTATAACTTTGCGCTACAAGAAAAGTACGTAGACGTGTTTTTATCAGAAGCAGAGCGCATCTCAGCAAAGCATCCGCAAAACTTGTTAGCAAAGAACTTACTCGCCCAGTATTTGTTTTTCATTCGAGAGTACGACAAGTCAATTCCACTGTATCTAGAGCTTGCATCCGTTCCTCAAATACTCAACAAAGCAGAAGTTTTGAATCGCTTGGCACAGATGCATATTGAGTCTGACATCAACAAGGCGGCCGATTACGCCAAGCAAGCGTATGCTATCGACGGAAATGATCCGTTAATACTAGATACCATGGGTTGGGTAAAATCTAAGCAAGGTGATTTAGTCGGCGCTTTGGAAAACATGCGAGATGCCTATGCAAGGGACGCAAGAAACCCAAATATCCGATATCACCTTGGCGCCATTTTGCTTGAATTGGGCAGAATAGAGGAAGCGAAAGATGAATTGGAATATGCAGTCAACGTAGACAGGCCATTCTTCAACCGGCCAAAAGCTCAAGCGTTACTGGATAAAATTACCTCCTCGTAGATTTCACTAGATGTAAAAAAACGCTCCATTTGGAGCGTTTTTTATTCAGTCTTCATGTTAATTTATGATCAACTCGTCGCCATCTCGGTTCACTCTGATTGTCGATTCCGCAGATATTTGCCCAGATAACAGTTTTTGGGCAAGTGGGTTTTCTATCTGTACTTGAATTGCACGCTTTAATGGGCGAGCCCCATACACTGGGTCAAAACCTGCCTCAGCCAACTTATCCAGAGCGCTACCAGATAACTCCAATTTGTATCCTTTATCAGCAAGACGTTGACGTAAGGCCAATAATTGAATTTTCGCAATCGATTTTATTTGCTCAAGACCAAGAGGATGGAATACAACAATGTCATCGACCCTATTGATAAATTCCGGCCTAAAATGTTGACCTACCACATTCATCACCAGTGATTTCATCTCTTCATACTGATTGTCTTGATGTTTGTCCTGAATCACATCTGAACCCAAATTCGATGTCATAATAACGACTGTATTTTTGAAATCGACTGTTCTGCCTTGGCCGTCAGTGAGTCTACCGTCATCTAGTACTTGCAATAGAATATTGAAGACATCTGGATGTGCCTTTTCTACCTCATCCAGCAATATGACCGAATAAGGTTTACGTCGAACGGCCTCTGTGAGGTATCCCCCTTCTTCATATCCCACATAACCAGGCGGGGCCCCGACCAATCGGGCGACTGAGTGTTTCTCCATAAACTCAGACATATCAATGCGTACCATTGCCTCTTCGGTGTCGAAAAGAAAGCCAGCCAACGCTTTACACAACTCGGTTTTCCCGACGCCAGTTGGGCCGAGAAACAAAAATGATCCTATAGGGCGATTTGGGTCAGCCAAACCGGCTCTGGAACGACGAATAGCATTAGACACAGCTTCAACCGCTTCTTGTTGCCCCACTACCCGTTTGTGAAGCACTTCTTCCATGCGAATGAGTTTTTCTCTCTCACCCTCAAGCATTTTAGCCACAGGAATCCCAGTCCATCGAGAAAGCACGTCGGCAATCTCAGCATCAGTAACCTTGTTTTTTACCAGCTGTGTTTCTTGGGTTTCACCTTCTGACGCATTTTCCAATTTGAGCTCTAACTCTGGGATGCGGCCATATTGCAGTTCAGACATACGGCTTAAATCAGAGGCTCGACGCGCAATTTCCAAATCCAAACGGGCTTGTTCTAATTCCGACTTAATGGTTTGCGTCCCTTGCATGGCGTCTTTTTCTTCCTTCCACACCGATTCAAGTTGAGCAAACTTAAGTTCTGCTTTTTCTCGCTCTAGCTCAATGGTCTCTAGGCGTTTATGGCTCGCATCATCGGTTTCTTTAGCAAGGGCTTGTTCTTCGAGCTTGAGCTGGATGATACGCCGTTCTAGCTTGTCCATTTCTTCGGGTTTCGAATCAATTTGCAAACGAATACTAGAAGCCGCTTCATCGATGAGATCGATAGCTTTATCGGGTAACTGCCGGTCACTAATGTAACGCTGAGAGAGACTCGCCGCAGCGACAATCGCAGGATCGGTAATATCGACTGAATGATGGAGCTCGTATCGCTCTTTTAAGCCACGTAAAATCGCGATGGTATCTTCAACAGAAGGCTCATCGACAAGGACCTTTTGGAATCGTCTTTCCAGTGCTGCGTCTTTCTCAATAAATTGGCGATATTCATCTAGGGTCGTGGCGCCGACACAGTGCAATTCCCCGCGTGCTAAGGCCGGCTTCAACATATTGCCAGCGTCCATTGCCCCTTCACCTTTACCTGCTCCCACCATAGTATGGAGTTCGTCAATAAAGAGGATGACTCGCCCCTCCTCTTTAGCCAATTCATTGAGCACAGCCTTCAATCGTTCTTCGAATTCTCCACGATATTTGGCGCCAGCAACCAAAGCTCCCATATCGAGTGATAACACTCGTTTATTTTTGAGTCCCTCTGGCACTTCGCCATTGATAATTCGCTGAGCCAATCCTTCAGCGATGGCGGTTTTACCAACACCCGGTTCGCCAATCAGTACAGGGTTATTTTTCGTTCGGCGTTGCAGTACTTGTACCGTGCGACGAATTTCATCGTCACGGCCAATAACGGGATCTAAACGGCCTTGCTCTGCTCGCTCAGTAAGGTCAGTAGTAAATTTTTCCAGGGCTTGTCGCACATCTTCGGCATTCGGGTCTGTGACTTTCTGGCCGCCTCTCATTTGATCAATGGCTTGATTAACACTCGCCTCTGTAATATTGAGCGATTTAAATATCTCCCCCAAACGGCCTTTATCTTGAAGCGCCGCCAGTACAAACATTTCTGACGTGATGTAATCATCTTTCCGTTGTTGTGCAATCTTGTCACATAAATTGAGCAGCACACCAGACTCTTTACTCAATTGCACATCGCCACCGATACCGGAGACCTTGGGTAGGCGCTCAATCGCTTCTGCTAAAGCGGACCTCAAGCCATTGACGTTGATGTTAGCTTGATCCAGTAAAGGCCTAACGGACCCGCCCTGTTGATTTAACATTGCGGTCATCAAATGAACAGGCTCGATGTACTGGTGATCACGCCCTAACGCTAATGATTGGGCATCTGAGATTGCCATCTGAAATTTACTGGTAAATCGGTCTAAACGCATAACGATTTATCTCCATTAAGATGCAGCGAATAATGAGTTGATTAATTTATGGGTGCGTTTTCGTCATGATTCAAGTTTACTGATAAAAATAACCATTTGGATTTGATCTAGAGCAAAAGCGACACTTTGTGTGCGAAGTAGTTAGAGACTAAGCGCTATTCGAGTCCAATTACAGACACCATGCGCCCTGTCGCCTTTTTGTTTTGGTGCGTCGCATAACGGTGAGAAAAAAATGTAGCAGGCGCAGAGTAAGTGCACATATCTGACATGATAACCTCTCCTACTCCAACGTCGTGTAGCTGAAGCTTTGCAATATGAGGTATGTTCAGTCGTGCTTTTTTTGTCACTCTGTCGATTTGAGTAGCGGCGTCTGAGTATACTGAAAATTTTTCGGCAAGGGCGAGGTCGACTTCATAGCATTTACCGGAGATGGCCGGACCGACCCAAGCGCATAGGTCAGAAGCTGAACTCAGCATGCTGTCGATTGTCTTAGCAATAATGCCTGAGGCTAAACCTTTCCAACCGGCGTGAATAGCTGCCACCTCTTTTTGCGACCGACTAAAAACGAGAACGGGTACACAATCGGCTGTCATGACTGCACACTGAAAACGTGAAGTACGACAGACCGACGCATCGCCGTCCCTAGCACTCGATGCATCTAAATCAATTACGGTATCGCTGTGGGTTTGATTCAGCCAGGCTATTTTTTTAAAGTTAGGCAAGGATTGGCGGTTCTTAGCGACCACATGAGCGATATCGCCAACGTGCATTCCCACATTGAGGCCTTGATAATCGCCGGTGCTCAAGCCACCTTCCCTAGTAGTACAGTACGCCACAACATAAGGCGGCGCCTGCCAGCCGGGTGTCAATAGCACCATCAATATTCTTCAGGTTGCTCGTGCAAGTCCGAATCCTCTCGGACAGTATCAATTAGCGCTACCATATCGTCTGGTAACGGTGCTTTGAACGTTAACCATTCTTCGGATTCAGGATGGAAAAAGGATAATTGTGCAGCATGTAAAGCTTGCCTTCTAAACCCTTTTAATACCGTCACACAGGCTTCGGTCGCACCTTTAGGTAAGCGATTGCGACCCGCATAAACTGGGTCACCTACCAATGGGTGTTTGATGTGCGCCATGTGCACGCGAATTTGGTGTGTACGCCCGGTTTCCAATTTTAAACGCAAGTGCGTATGTGCGCGGAACTTTTCGATTACACGATAGTGAGTCACCGCTGGCTTACCCATTTCTCTGACTGCCATATGAGTACGTTTAGTCGCATGTCGACCAATGGGTTCATCAACGATTCCGCCCGCTACCATAGTCCCGGTGACAAGCGCTTCATATTCGCGGCTCATAGTGCGCTGTTGCAATTGGTCAACGAGGTGCGTTTGTGCGGGCAAGGTCTTAGCGACAACCATCAAGCCTGTAGTATCTTTATCCAGTCTGTGAACAATGCCAGCCCTAGGTACTTTATCAATATCTGGTACATGGGATAGCAGCGCATTTAACACTGTACCGTCATGGTTACCTGCCCCGGGGTGCACGACCAAATCGGCAGGTTTATTAATCACCAGTACATGTTCATCTTCGTAAACAATGTCTAAATCGATATCTTGCGGCTGACTAGAGATTTGTACTTCAATAGTCGCGGCGACAATAATGTCTTCATCCCCTACCATTTTTTGACGAGCGATGTCACAAACCTCGCCATTTACGGTAACACAACCGTCTAAAATCCACTCTTTTAACTTAGAACGTGAATATTCAGGGAACAAATCCGCTAAAACCTGATCTAAACGCTTACCGAAATGAGAAGAATCGGTAACGGCTTCCAAATTCACGCTGTTTTCACTTTGGCTCATAGTTACTTCAAAAGGCTAAAAGGGTTAGTATAACAAGGATTGGCTTGTTAAACGTTACTAATAAGACATTTCTGTGGTCTTATTGTTGTTGAGTACGTTAGAATGTCGAAAACGTCGCCGTGTGGTGACGCTCGCAAGATCAGGATAAAAAAAACGATTATGAAATTTTCTAGATTAATGATGCCTGCTGTCTTTGGTGTCATCGTAGGGATCACGGGCTGTAGCTCATCGGAGAATGTAGAGGAACAACTCGCACAAACAGGTTCAGAGCAGTTGTATTCAAGTGCTCAAGAGGCGATGAGAAACGGTAACTTTACCGGTGCATCGGATATTTTAAGTAGTTTGGATTCGCGCTACCCGTTTGGCCCATTGTCTCACCAAGTTCAGCTAGATCTCATCTACAGCTATTATAAATCCGGTAGAACTGATCAAACACTGGCAACAATCGATAGATTTATCCGCCTCAATCCAAATCATTCCGATGTCGATTACGCCTATTTCATGCGCGGCTTAACAAACATGGAATCAGATAGCAATTTGTTTCAAAATTTGCTGAATATCGACAGAACGGATAGAGATCCCAGTAAATCGCGACAAGCGTTTAACGACTTCAGAGAGCTCGTAGAAAACTACCCGAATAGTAAGTATGCCGCTGACGCAAGAAAGCGTATGGTGTACATAAAGGATAGGCTGGCTAGCTATGAAATCGCTATCGCTCGTTTTTATATGCGAAGAGAAGCTTATGTGGCAGCGGCCAACCGAGGAAGATATGTCATTGAACACTACCCAGACTCGGATAAAGTGCAACAAGCCTTAGAGATTATGGTGACGTGCTACGATATATTACAGCTCGAAGACCTCAAGAACAATGCGATGAAAACGCTAAAACTCAATTATCCTGACAGTGATTTCATCAGTTAATCATTGAGCGATCCATACACAAAAGCCGCGATTATCGCGGCTTTTTTTTAACTATTTATCACCTGAAAAACAAGTGACTAAAGGGATTGAGCAGCCTCGCCAAGCCCGACGTGAAATGCAATGGTTGGTCAACTATCGTGAACACCAAGCAACCTTCATCAGCGTGCGACTGCGGTGCATGAACGTTTTGACCATCCATAAAAATCAAGTCACCTGTGTCATAGTCATTAAGGCCGTCACTGAATTCACCGTTAATCACCAGGGTGTGCTCTGTTCCTCTGTGGGTGTGTTCAGGGACACTTCCGCCCTTTTCCATATAAATGAAATTCGCGACTCCCATGTCACCAAGATCAACAGGGGCTTGCCATAATTTTCCAACCAACTTCGACCAATTTCCTGTCTTCGTTGCGTAGCGCTGTAAGGCTCTGGGTAATTCAAACGATTTCCCATCAAGCTCTATCGATTTGATCTGCGGCTTGACTACTGTTGGTTTCGCTTGTGGCAAATGAATAATATTGGCGAGTATATCATTGTACTCTTCGCCGAGTTCAGCCGTGCTACCAAAGGCCTCTTGCGCAAGCAATTCGTTGTGATTAGAAACGATACTCTGACATTCTTGGCACATGTCGCAATGTGCTGAAACAATAAGTGCTTCTGCAGGGGGAAGAATGCCTTGAGCAAACGCTTCCAATTGATACTGTGTTGGATGTAATTTAATCATGGTCTTCTAACATACCTTTCAACCGTTGGAGAGCAAGCCTTGCTCTTGACTTCACGGTTCCTAACGGAATACAAAACTCGTCAGCCACTTCTTGCTGAGACTTTCCATCAATGTATATCGCTTCTATCACTGCCTTCTGCTTTTCTGGCAGCTTGTCAAATAAGTGCCCTATTTGTTCAAGTGTAATCTGCTCGTCTAGCGACACTTCATTGCTGTCTGGCGTTTGCTCACACAGAACAGGCCACAGATCATCCGAGCAAACATCCTCTTTGCGATTGTTTAATTTGCGCAGCATGTCAAAGCGGATATTTCGCGCAATGGTAAAAATCCACGTAGAGGGAGAACCTTTTTGAGCGTCAAACAAATGTGCTTTTTGCCAAACATTTGACATCGTGTCCTGCACTAGCTCCATCGCCAACGCCTCATTCCCCATCTGCTTCAATGCGTAGGAACGCAGTCTCGGGGCGAAGAAGTTAAAAACCCTCGAGAACGATAGCTTGCATCTTTTATTTGCGACTTCGACCAAATACGCAGACATTTCTTCTGCGCACTCTATTGGCTTTACTGTCTTCGCGTTTTGTTCCAATGGAATCCCGACTAACATGCTCTTGCTCGCATCAGTAGACAATATCACTTATACGGCGGGGTTGGATTAAAAGATCACTAATTAACTCACTAGTTCAGTTAAATAGTTTAGCACTTTTCTGCAGTCTTTTTGATTGAGAAATTCTTGTTTGGTGCGAGCGTCAACAGGAATGAGTTCCAACCACCGATTCAACACCCAGATGGGGTCGGTAAATGACGGTGCTTCGTACAGTGAAGCTATCTCAGGATACATTTCAAATATTTCACCAAGCTTTTCTTTCATTGGTAAAATATCGTCTCCGCTGATTTGGCACTCCCATGGCTCGACCTTTTGGCACTCGCCGATTCTCAATCCATCGGACTCGGTTTCAATGTTATCTACGCTTACGCCATATAGCCCGGCCACAGTTACTCCCAACAAGCCGTCTTCTAACGTGGTGAAATCAATCACCTCGGCATATGTCCCGCGAGGAAGGATGTGTTGATTTGACGCCTTATCGCCCTTGGCATCCAACATGCACAAAACGAAACCGCTGTTTGACGCACACGCTTCCTTTATCATGCGCACATAACGTGGCTCGAAGATTCGAAGCGCCATTCTACCACCGGGTAGCAAATGGGCAGATAAGGGAAATAAGGGATATTTGACTGCGTTCATCTCTTGATAACTTAAATTACACTTACAACCTTTACGGGTTTGTCTCGCTAATGGATCTTTTTTCAAAACGCTGAATTCGAATGTAATTTGATATTTATAAATACCAATCCAATAATTTATGATCTTTTTAAACTACACTAGGGTACTGGTTATATTCACATTTTTGAGAAGAGATATATGACCGTCATTGATAGGTTTAGCGATTTATATAGGGATCTCGTCAATTTTGACATAGAAGACCTAGCATCAATTTACGCAGAAAACATTGATTTCGTTGACCCTGTTGCGACACATCAGGGTTTGCCAGCAGTAAAAGACTATTTCGCCAAGTTGCTTGTCTCGGCTAAGCAATGTGACTTTAACATTCACAACATTGCGGCATGCCACCAAAACGAGGAAGGCGTCGATTACATAGTGACATGGAAAATGGATTTAGTACTCAACGGCCAAACCAAGCACATTTTTCTCGATGGTATTACCCAGTTGAAAATCACAGATGACAAGATTGTATATCATCGCGACTATTACGACTTGGGCCAAATGGTTTATGAGCATGTTCCTGTAGTTGGCTGGCTAGTGAAAAAGATAAAGCGGAGGTTGGCAGCATGAAGACAATTCTAGTCACAGGTGCAACATCCGGAATTGGAGAAGCCTTTGCGAAACACGCTGCGCAACAGGGTCACAAAGTGATAGCGTGTGGTAGAAATCAAACAGCCCTCGAAACACTCGACAAAATAGACAATATATCCGTGTTGCGATTTGACGTAACCAATGAGGCTGAGACCAAAGCAGCCCTCCTTTCGGCAGAAGCAGACATCTATGTGTTGAACGCAGGTACCTGTGAGTATGTTGACGTAGAACAATTCGAGCCAGCTATGTTCGAACGCGTTTTCGCTCCCAATTTTTTTGGGGTCGTAAACTCAGTCGCAGGCATCTTGCCTGGGCTCAAAGCTGGGAACCAAATTGTAATCGTTGACAGCATGGCGAGATTTTTGCCCTTTACTCGTTCGCAAGCTTATGGTGCGAGTAAGGCGGCATTGCACTACTTCACTAAAAGTTTGGAAGTCGATTTAAAAGACAAAAACGTCTTTGTACAAACCGTTTCTCCGGGCTTCGTAAAAACCCCCTTAACGGATAAAAATGATTTTGACATGCCAATGATAGTCACAGCTGACGAAGCAGCAGAATCGATGTTGAGAAAAATACTCAATGGCAATGCGTCAATATACTTTCCAACAATGTTCGGTTTAATCCTTCGATTCTTCAATATATTGCCCGCATCCGTTAAGCGTTCTCTCGCTTATTCTATGCGCTCAAAAGCGCTGGCGGCACTCAAGGAAAAAAACAAACAATGAGACAACGTATCGCGATTATCGGAAGTGGTATATCAGGTTTAACTTGCGCTCACTTATTGCACAAAGAACACGACATTACCGTCTTTGAAGCCAATGACTACATTGGCGGTCACACGGCGACGAAACACGTGGAAGTGGATGGTAATCAGTACGCTATCGACACGGGCTTCATCGTATTTAACGACTGGACCTACCCTAACTTCATCAAACTGATGGATAAACTCGGCGTACAACGACAACCTACGGAAATGAGCTTCTCCGTTACTTCTGACAAACACAACATTGAATACAACGGCAACAACTTAAACACCCTTTTCGCCCAAAGACGAAACCTACTGAGACCCAGGTTTTGGCGTATTGTCCGCGACATATTGCGGTTTAACAAACTGTGTAAGGCAGCAATTGAAGCCGGAGACAATACCGAAGGTGTGACGCTTTATGGTTTCATTCAGCAACACGAGTTGAGTGACGATTTCGCTGATTTTTACATATTGCCTATGTGTGCGGCAATTTGGTCTGCGAGCTTAGAACAGACCAAGGGTTTCCCATTAAAATTTTTCCTCCAATTTTTCAACAATCACGGTTTACTCAATATCAATGACCGTCCCCAATGGTACACACTGATTGGTGGCTCAAGTCAGTACGTCGAGCCCATCACAGCTGGATTTAGACAACACATTAAACTGAATGCGCCAGTGAAGACTGTCTTGCACCAGCAAGACGGTATCAATATCACGCTTGAAAACGGTGATAGCGATACCTTTGATCACGTTATTTTTGCATGTCACAGCGACCAAGCTCTTGCCATGTTAGCCGCGCCAACCGAAGCCCACAAAAATGTGCTGGGCCGTATTCCCTATGCCCCAAACGATGTTGTGCTGCATACCGATATCGGGCAGCTGCCCAAACGTAAGCTCGCGTGGGCTAGTTGGAATTACTTGCTCAACGAGGATGGCGACAGTGCCCAATCACCAGCATCTGTCACCTATGATATGAATATTTTGCAGCGTTTAGACAGTGACGTCACATTCTGTGTCACGTTAAACAATGCAGACGCCATCGCGCCGGATAGCGTGTTAGGGCGATATCGCTACGCGCATCCACAATACAGCGATGACATGGTGTCAGCACAATCACAACGCCACGAAATTTGTGGCGTAGATAACCTACATTTTTGTGGCGCTTACTGGTACAACGGGTTTCATGAAGATGGCGTCAAAAGTGCACTGGACGTATGCCAACGCTTCGGGGTATCACTGTGACAGAAAGCGCCATTTATCGAGGTAAACTTACTCACCAGAGGTTTGAACCTACCCAACACCAGTTTGCTTACGACATTTTTTTGTTTTGGCTGAAGTTAGATGAGCTTGACACCCTCAGCCGTTCGGTGAAAGGGTTCGGTCAAACCGGACTCAGCGCCGTCAAATACCGCCGGGAGGATTATCTAGGCGACATAACAGAACCCCTAGAGACGTCAGTGCTCAATAAAATGTCGTCACTGGCTGGAAAAGTACTGACGGGTGACGTTTTTATGCTCGGACAAGTCCGAACATTTGGCATGTACTTCAGCCCAGTCAATTTTTACTATTTACGAGATGCTGATGGCTTGTACAGCCACATGTTGGCGGAAGTCAGCAATACACCATGGAACGAGAGACATCACTATCTCGTCAACTTAACCGAGCAGGCTGACGTAGAAAAGGTATTTCATGTGTCGCCATTTAACCCTCTCGACATGATGTACAAATGGCAAGTAGCCCAACCCAGCGATACGTTATCGCTTTCAATGGAATGCCATCAATCCTCGAAGCATTTTAGTGCTGGCATGAATTTGAGAAAAATACAGTTGAACTCTGTGTCGTTACGCAACGTATTGATTGCTATTCCCAGTATGACAATTAAAACCGTCTGGGGAATTTACTGGCAAGCGTTAAAGCTTTGGTTAAAGCGGACGCCAATATACGCGCATCCAGCTAACAGTCATCAGGAACAAAAATAATGTCTTACGGCGAACAAACCTTAACTCCTACTAAGTCATCGCTTTCTGCAATGGAACGGTTTTGTAAATCCACGTTTTTAAAAGTGCTAAGAGAACTTCCGCACGGTCACATTACGGTAAAAGAAAACAATGAACCGGTATTGATCGCAGGAGACAAGTCTTCTGACATTCGTGCTGAAGTTAACATTCTTGACCCGATTGCATACAAAAAGCTCTTGTTAGGCGGTAGTGTTGCGGCGGGTGAAAGTTACATGGACGGTCTATGGACAAGTCCTGACCTCACCCAAGTTATTCAGATTTTTGCGCGTAATTTATCAACGCTCGATGAGTGGGAAAATAAGTTTAAGTGGTTGTCTATGCCATTTCTCAAGGTGCAACACTGGCTGAATCGCAACACCCAAGCCCAAGCCAAGAGAAACATAGAAGCGCATTACGACTTGGGCAACAAGCTTTACACACGTTTTTTAGACAACACCATGATGTATTCGTCGGCCATTTATCCCGATCCCAATACCTCTCTTGAGGGTGCACAAAACCACAAACTGAAAACAATCTGTGACAAACTGCAACTCACAGAAAACGACCACCTGTTGGAGATTGGCACAGGCTGGGGAGGGCTCGCCGTCTTTGCCGCCAAGCACTACGGATGCAAGGTCACGACCACCACAATATCAGAAGAACAATACGCGTATGCTCAGGCATGGGTCGAAAAAGAGCAGCTAGGCAATCGAATCACGTTGCTCAAGAAAGACTATCGCCTGCTAGAAGGCAAATTCGATAAACTCGTGTCGATAGAAATGATTGAGGCCGTCGGTAAACGGTTCTTGGGTAACTTTTTTACTAAATGCGCGTCATTGCTCAAAGACAACGGGCTCATGCTACTGCAATCTATCACCATCGATGACAGACGTTATGACAGCTACGCCAATAATGTGGACTTCATTCAAAAGTATATTTTCCCTGGCGGCTTCTTACCGTCTCAATATGAAATTAATGCCCATCTGAAGAAATACAGCGACTTTAACATTCGCGACTTGCACGATATTGGCCTTGACTATGCCAAGACGCTGAAAGATTGGTATGTCGCGTTTTCTGCGAGTGAGGAAAAGCTGCTTAAAGATGGCTATGACGAGCGCTTCATGCGTATGTGGGAATACTATCTCAAATATTGCGAAGGTGGCTTTTTAGAACGTACGATTAGTACAGTTCAGCTGGTACTGAGTAAGCCTCAATACACCCAGTCACTAACCCGTGCTTGATTGCAAAGAATCTAAGCCCGGCCAGTACCGGGCTTTTTTATGAATCTGATTCGCCGTCTACCACAGAAATTGGTTTAGAGAATATTGGCTTGCCTTGGTTGATATTGATTTCCACTCGACGATTTCGCGCCCTGTCTGCCGATGTCGATGCGTCTTCTATTAGTGGTGAGGTCGAGGCTTTACCTACCACTCGCATACGGTTTTCATCGAAACCCGTTGCACGTCTTAGTTCCTCTGCTACCGCCACAGCACGCTGAGCAGACAAGTCCCAATTTGAGCGGTAAAGCTCATTAGAGATTTGCTGGCTATCACTGTGGCCAGATACCTCCACTTCGCCAGGGACTTCAGCAAGTAGCTCGCCAATCGTTCTCAAAATCGGTTTAAACTGAGGTTGTAAGAACGCCGAGCCAGCTGAAAATGAACCATTCTCTTGGATTCTGATCGTGATTTGTTGCCCAAGCGATTCCATCTCAATAGAGCCATCGAGAATTTGCTTCTGAAGTTGTTGAGCTACCTTTTTCATCAATTCTGCAGTTTCAGTTTGATCTGCACTCGCTTCGGCGGCACTGGATTGGTCCGTCGCTGTTTGTTGCGCTTGACCACCCCGTTGCGTACCACGTTGTTTCTGACGACCACCGGCAGAATCTTCATCACCCGCTTGAAACTCCAGCATTTGCTGCGTCATTTCAATGGTTTGCTGTTGAATTGTCTCTATTGGTGTTGGATCGGGGCGTCCAGGTCTAAATTCCATTGCTATGACACTGGTGCCTTTGGGGATATCTTTAACTTCTATTTTATTTTGTACACCAAATGCAAACTTCATCGAGCCTGCTATTTGTTTGAACTTGAGTACGTCCATTTCGGAGAACGCCAACAAAAGTACAAAGAAGCACATCAACAATGACATCAAATCGGCAAACGTCCCCATCCACGCGGGAAGGCCTTCGGGGGGACATTTGGGGCATTCGTCTTCCATACCTATTCTTCCTCGCCCGTAGCCCCGCGTTTACTTTCCGCTAGGTAGTTTTTCAAGATCCCTTCAATAACTCTCGGGTTTTGTCCATCGGCTATACCTACAATGCCGTCAAGCACCAGAGATTGGTTGATTTTTTCTTCCTCTGCTCGGTTGTTTAGCTTAATTGCCATTGGCAAACAAACAACGTTTGCAAAGAAAGCACCGTATAGTGTTGTCAACAAGGCAACGGCCATTGCTGGCCCGATGGCTTTAGGGTCATCCATGTTCGACAACATGGCAACCAGTCCAATCAAGGTACCGATCATCCCCATGGCAGGCGCGACATCGCCCATATTTTTAAAGATGGTGGCGCCGAATTCGTGGCGCTGAGTGGTCATTGAGATATCTTTGGCCATAGTCTCGCGGACGACATCAACGTCGTGGCCGTCCACTAACATGTCTACACCTTTTTGCATAAAAGCATTGTCTATTTCGGCTTCCTCGAGTGCAAGAAACCCACCCTTACGCGCGGCATCAGCCATTTCTACGATTTTTTCAATGAGTGCTTCCGGTGTGTCAATTTTGAACATGAACGCTTTACCGGCGATTTTACCAGCACCAAAAAACTGACCTAGAGTGTATTGGGAAAGAACCACGAACAAACTACCACCGAATACAATGAGGACTGACGGAATATTGATAAACATCCCTAACTCGCCACTCATCAACATAGACATGACGACAAAACCAATCGCGCCCAACATACCTATGACGGTTCCTAAATCCACGCCTTAATCCTCATATTGCCCGATGACATGTGTTGACTAAAATGTAGTCTACACACAACCATTTACTCCAGATTGTTTTATATTATCGGCATTTGCGTAAAAATCTATAACCGATCCTCTTGAAAAACGTACCTGAGTGATGAAAAAGTACAACTCAATCGCATTTGATTCGCTTTTTTTAGACAATGAACGAGTCAAATTGCACTTATTGTGTGTGGCAAAACGCCAGAAAAGCAGTGAATGTAGACTAAAATGACAAACCATTTGACCCCTTCCCGCCCCTCAGTTAATGTGCCCGTCACAGTTTGATTTGAGGACTTTCTATCGTGAGTGATGGAACTAAAACACCCCAGACTTTTGAACAGTCATTAGCCGAGCTAGAATCGATTGTTAAAGAAATGGAAAACGGTGATTTACCACTGGACGACGCACTGGCCAAGTTTGAAAGAGGCGTAACCCTCTCGAAACAGAGCCACCAAGCTTTGCAGGCGGCTGAGCAAAAAGTGCAAACATTACTCGCCGATCAAAATGGTGAAGCGCTACAGGACTTTGACAACAGCGCAAGTGAACTATGACAGAGAACCAACTCTCCGCTTTTCACCTATCTGTAAGAAACAATATAGACAAGCGACTTGATGAGCTAGTGTCTTCCTTGCCTGATGTGGCACCTACCTTAAAAGAAGCAATGTCATATTCGTTGCTAGTAGGTGGTAAGCGCATGCGTCCATTGTTAGTAAAATTGGTAGGGCAGTGTCTATCAGTACCCGAGAGTGATACTGACGCCATTGCCACCGCCATTGAATGTATTCACGCCTATTCACTGGTGCACGATGACCTGCCGGCAATGGATGATGACGATTTGCGACGTGGTAAACCGACGTGTCATATTGCTTTTGATGAAGCCACGGCGATATTAGCGGGTGATGCGTTGCAAACACTCGCATTCAGTCATATTGCCGACACACCACTGTCAGATTATGGCAACGCACAAAGGGCTAAACTGATCAGTTGTTTGGCGACGGCAAGTGGTTATCTCGGTATGTGTGGCGGCCAGGCTATTGATTTAGCATCCACGGGCCAAACCATTGATATCGCAACCTTACGACAACTACACAACATGAAGACAGGTGCACTACTAAGAGCATGTGTTGATATGGTTGCCATAGTCAGCCCAAATCTTAAGGAAGACGAAAGGTCAGCGTTGCAAGGTTTTGCCCGTGCAATGGGTTTGGCCTTCCAAATACAAGATGATATTTTGGATGTGACTGGCGACACGCAACGATTGGGCAAACCCCAAGGTTCAGATCAGGAACTGGGGAAAAGTACATTCCCTGCCCTGTTGGGATTGGATGGTGCAAAAAAAGAATTAAACCAGTTGCACCAACAATCACTACAAGCATTACGTGCTTTGCCTTACAATATCGATAACTTATTAGCTTTTTGCGACCTTATGGTAAAACGAGACCATTAGGCTGGTCGCCTTTATTGCTTAGAAAAAAGAATGACTTTAGATTTATCCCACTACCCTACTTTGTCGCTTGCGCCAACGCCCGATGAGTTGCGCAAGTTGCCACAAGAACAATTAAAAACGCTCTCTGACGAGTTGCGTCAATATCTGTTGGCATCGGTCAGTCAAAGTAGTGGCCATTTCGCTTCAGGGCTTGGCACAGTCGAGCTCACCGTAGCGCTGCACTATGTGTATAACACACCTTTCGACCGCGTGATTTGGGATGTTGGCCACCAAGCCTACCCACACAAAATTCTAACTGGCCGTGCCGAGCGCATGTCTACAATACGCAAGAAAGATGGGCTACACCCCTTTCCTTGGCCGCCAGAGAGTGATTACGACACCTTTGCCGTAGGCCACTCTTCGACGTCGATAAGTGCCGCATTAGGTATGGCTGTTGCGGCAGAGAAAGAAAATGCAGGTCGAAAGGTCGTTGCTGTAATTGGTGATGGCGCTATGACGGCTGGTATGGCGTTTGAAGCCATGAACCACGCTGGTGATATAGACAAAGATATGGTTGTTGTCTTAAACGACAACGAAATGTCTATTTCTGAAAATGTCGGCGCATTAAACAGCCATTTAGCGCGCCTTCTCACTGGTGATTTGTTTAATTCCATTCGCGATGGCGGTAAAAAACTGCTAAGCAATGTTCCGCCAATAAAAGAATTCGCTAGCCGTGCCGAAGAGCATATCAAAGGCATGGTTGTACCCGGAACCATATTCGAAGAACTGGGCTTCAATTATATTGGGCCTATTGACGGTCATGATGTAAACGGTGTGGTGGATACATTGCGCAACATGCGTAAGTTCAAAGGGCCACAACTACTGCATGTTGTTACCAAGAAAGGGAAAGGCTACCCAGAAGCAGAAAAAGATCCGATCAAGTTCCACGCGGTCCCTAAGTTCAATCCAGCTGACCAAGTGCTACCCAAAGCCGCAGCCGCAAAGCCAACCTATTCAGCCGTATTCGGTGATTGGTTATGTGATATGGCAGCAAAAGACAACAAACTGATGGCTATCACTCCTGCGATGCGCGAAGGGTCTGGCATGGTGAAGTTTTCGCAACAGTTTCCAGAGCAATACTACGATGCTGCTATCGCAGAGCAACACGCCGTAACCTTCGGCGCAGGCCTTGCCAAAGATGGAATGAATGCCGTTGTTGCGATTTATTCCACGTTCTTGCAACGGGCCTATGATCAACTGATCCATGATGTGGCATTACAAAACCTTCCAGTCTTGTTCGCAATAGACCGAGCCGGTGTTGTAGGAGCCGATGGGCCAACACACCAAGGTGCCTTTGACATCGCCTTTTTGCGCTGTATCCCCAATATGATAGTGATGACTCCAGGGGACGAGAACGAGTGCCGCCAAATGCTTTATACAGGGCATATCGCCGGTCAGCCTGCAGCTGTTCGTTACCCCAGAGGAGCGGGCAAAGGCATAACACCAGAGACAGAGATGCAAGCCATTGAGCTTGGTAAAAGCCGTACTATGCGCGAGGGTAAACGTATCGCGATTTTAAACTTTGGTACCTTGTTGCCCTACGCAGAAGAGGCGGCAGAGACACTGGATGCGACACTAATCGACATGCGTTTTGTTAAACCCCTCGATACCGAGGTGTTGATGCAGTTACAAGCTGACCATGATGCTTTCGTCACTGTCGAGGACGGATGTATTATGGGCGGTGCCGGCAGTGCCGTCAGTGAGTTTGTTCACAGCCAGCGATGGGCAACTCAAATCAAACACATTGGTTTGCCAGACACCTTTATATTGCAAGGCACGCAACAAGAAATGTACGCCGAGCATCAAATCGATGGTGATGGTATCGTTGCACAGGTCCGCGCCTTTCTAAACTAGAGAAATCAAAAACACAAAAGCGAGAGTTATTCACTCTCGCTTTTTTTTGCCTCTTTTAACTGAAAACCTTTTTATATTCTCGTGAAAAAACATCGAGTAATGACTTGTCATAGATAAAAAATACAATTCGTAGACTCGGGTATTTTGCACAAGTCTCTAACGCTATTCGCGCTGCTTTTTCATGGGGATAACCATAGGCACCACAAGACAGCGCCGGAAAAGCAATGGACTGGCATTGGTTTTTCAGTGCCAATTCACATGCACTACGATAAGCCGAATGCAACACAGCCTCTGGATTGTCTTCATTGCGATAAATTGGACCGACGCTATGAATCACAAACTTAGCGTTCAAGTTTCCTGCATCCGTAATCCGAGACTCGCCAAACGGGCAGCGGATACCATCGATACTTTTTACTTTCCTACATGCTTCTAGCAACTTGCTTCCGGCTGCTTTATGGATAGCACCGTCAACACCACCACCGCCCAACATTTTCGGATTGGCGGCATTCACAATACAATCTTCATTGGCTTTAGTGATGTCGCCAAAGATGACCTTAATATGCTTCATTCACCTTACCCTTTTGCGCTTAAATTTTGCCGCGCTGACCAGCCGCGCTTTTCCACTGAACGGATATTGTCTACCTTTTCAAGCTCTTCCAAATATGGCATCAAATACAGTAACTCTTCATCTCTTTGGTCACCGTAGAAAGATTTAACCGTTACTAAGTTCCCATAATTTCTGCGTAATTTCTTCGGCGTATTGTCCACCATAATGACAGATGCGAGGGGAAAGCCTTTTCGCTTCACTTTTTTGAGGTCTTTTATGTAGTCGTATTGCCAAGTCTCTGGGTCGAATTTAGTCGTACAACGGTGTCTTGACCACACAAATCGTGGAGACATACCGTCTCGAAAAACTCGGCTGACCACATGATTGGCATAGGTTTCGTTAGATGAAGTCCAAACCGCAACATCAAAATGTTGAAAGGCAAATTCTAGAAACAACTGAAGATAAGGTCTTAGATAAACAAAGTACTGACCCGCAATAAAATCATGCGTAAACTCCAAAGGAGTCTCGCTAGCATGAAGCAAGGTCTCATCGATATCCAAAATTAATAGTTTCTTTGCACTCTTGATACGTCATCCCCTTGTGTTGATTCAATCCATCGTTGCCGCACACTATAGCCGATTACTGCTACGCATAGCAGTAATAAACGCCATTTGGCCAGACGCCGTATTCGAAGCTGATATCGCTCTTTCGAGGCTACTATTTCGTTATGAAGTGTAACCCTGGTTTGATAAGGTAGCTCTCTCAAACCGATAACTTTCCTCACATCCAACCTATCCCATTACCGTTAATGGTACCGTGATATCATACGCTCATATCTTTGAATTAGGCGAAAGTGACTATCTGTTTCGCACACAAAAAAGGCCCCTTGAGGAGCCTTGCTGTCAAGAAGATGACCGTTTAAGAACCAAACAGTACAACTAGCACGGTAACAAGCGCCCCTACCCCTGCGATCTTAAGGCCATTTTTGTAGATCGGTAACTTGGGTAGAAACATCAAAAATGCCGAAACGACAAAGAATAATAATCCAACGCCAAAGAATATGTTCAACCAGAACAAAGGGCTGTTATTGGTTGCTTTGTGCAGTTTGACCATCTTTGACAATACTGGGTGATAGTCAGTAACCGTAATTATCGCCATTCCTGTCGATTTATCGTAGTTACCGCGATTAAAGGTAACATTCGTCGTCGTCTCAGACTCGATTTTCAGGCCTCGCATGCGAATTTTTTCCAGCGCACTCTCCGCCGTCAACGCGGGCGCGAGCTCGAGCTGTTTATGTTGTTCATACTTCATAAAATCAGTAGGGCGAAAAATAAGCAGTACACCACTTATGGCATAAACGGCCATAATTCCTGCGAGAAAAAAGCCCAGCCATCGATGGTACTTCCTAAAATCCATATGAAATTTGGCTGATGCCATTGCGTCTCCCCTCTATTTATATTCTACTTTTTATTGCTTGGCTGATAAGTCAGCCTACCAGGGTCGCAATGATAACGATTATCATTAAACTGTAAAGATGAAAAAGATAAGTGACAGCTTTCTATGTTAAATGGACTCAACCACATTACCTTGTCCACCTCGGACTTACACCGCTCGCTGCATTTTTACATCGATGTATTGGGCTTTACTGGCAAAGTAAAATGGCGGCAAGGCGCTTATTTGAGTTCAGGGGAATTGTGGCTGTGTTTATCGTTAAGCCCAACGTTAAGCCGTCAAACTGACGATTACACGCATATCGCATTCGATGTTTTACCCGAGCACTTTTTGTCGATGCGACAGCGTCTCGAACAATTTGGCGTCAAACGATGGAAAGAGAACCGCAGCGAAGGCCAGTCAATCTACATACTCGACCCAGATGGTCATAAGCTAGAAATTCATGTAGGGTCGTTACAATCTAGATTGGAGAGCTTAACAAGCGCACCATACGAGGGTTTGGTTTGGATGGACTAAACGAGTAAGGTGGTATTGACTAGGAACAAACCACCAGCAGCCATGATGCCCGCAATGATATCGTCCAACATAATACCAGTACCGCCGTGGACTCGCTGATCAATCACGTTGATTGGCCATGGTTTAAGGATATCGAAAAGACGGAACAAGACAAAACCAATCAAGAGTGTCTGCCACGTAATGGGGACCAGTAGGAACGTTATCATCATACCCGCAATTTCGTCCCAAACGATACTACCATGGTCATGTACACCCATATCTCGTGCCGTTCGACCACAGAAGTAGACACCGATAACGCAAGCCAAAAGCGTTACCAAGACGAACCCCACTGTCGGTAAATATTGCATACCAAACAGTAAAGGCAATGCCGCAAGGGAACCAAAGGTACCTGGCATTGCGGGAATCAATCCACTGCCAAAACCCAAGGCAAAAAAATGCGTTGGGTTGAGCATGGATACTTTCTCACGCAATGCCGGTTTCATTAAAAGGTATGCTCGTAGCCAATGCCGGATTCGACAGCGTATTTATCCTTGTAAAGCAAAGTGTCGATATTGCCTTTGTGACCATTCACTTGGCCAATACACGTTACTTGCACATTGGCGTTCGCGAGGGTGGTTTCAAGGTTGCCACGCTGTTCTTCATCGACGGTAAAAATGAGCTCATAATCATCACCTGCTGTCAGTGCATAATCGTAGGCCACTTTTGCATCAACTGTTTCAAACAGCGCATTGGAAATCGGCAAACGGTCAACGTGGATTGTCGCGCCGCACTCCGAGTCATCAAGAATGTGCTTTAGATCAGCGAGCAGACCATCTGATACATCGATGCAGGCATTGGCGATACGACGCAATGCCGTTCCCGCCATCACTCGAGGCGTCGGATACAAGTGACGATTGACCAAATACTCTTTGTTTTCCGTTGTCGCGTCCAAGGTATTTTTGAGGATATCTAGGCCAGCACCAGCGTCGCCCAATGACCCAGTGACATAGATCCAATCACCCGGCTTGGCGGCACTGCGTTTTAATTCACTACCCGGAGGCACAAAACCTTGGGCGGTGATCGTCATCGACATTGGCCCTTTGACCGTGTCGCCGCCAATTAATTGCACAGAGTAGTACTGCGTTAACTCATAAAGGCCAGACACAAACTCTTCTAGCCAAACATCATTAACACTCGGCATGGAGAGCGACAAACTAATCCAAGCGGGTTCGGCGCCCATGGCTGCCAAATCACTCAAGTTAACTGCTACTGCTTTGTAGGCAACCGATCTAGCCGGTGCATTTTCGAGAAAATGTACACCGCCGACTAATGTGTCAGTGGTGATGGCGAGCTGCTGATTTTCAGCTACCTTCGTGATGGCACAGTCATCACCAATGCCTACAACGACGTCTTTGCGTTGGTGGCCACCAGAAGCGAAATAGCGCCCTATTAAATCAAATTCTTTCACGGATTAAACCAGCGTTAGGAGAGTTACTTGAGAATAGACAACAACACGAACTTAACGTTCGTGTTGTCTGAGAGTTTTCACCGCTTTATCAAGCGCACCATTGACAAACTTATGGCTTTCTTCTGCACCAAAGTCTTTCGCAAGCTCAATGGCTTCATTGATGATCACGCGATACGGCACATCCATGCGCTCAGTCAACTCGAATGTCGCTAAGCGTAAAATAGCTTTCTCGATTGGATCTAGCTCTTCAGGCAAACGGCCAAGATACGGCTTGATTGTCTCATCAAGTTTCGACGCATTGTGTGCAACACCGCGCAATAATGCTTGAAAATAAGCCATATCTACTTTTTGCATATCGTTGCTGGTCGCTAATGCTAGCTCTACCTGATCGATAGCATTGTTACTCATTTGCCACGAGTATGCGCCTTGAAGCGCTAGCTCGCGAGCTTTGTGACGTGCAGACACTTTCACTCAATTCACCTATTAATTAAGCTCTTCTAGAGCAGCAACTACGTTAACCATCTCAAGCGCACCCAAAGCTGCTTCCGCACCCTTGTTGCCAGCTTTTGTGCCTGAACGTTCGATCGCTTGCTCAATAGAGTCTGTGGTAATCACACCAAATGATACAGGAATGCCAAAGTCTAAAGACACTTGCGCTAGTCCTTTGTTGCACTCACCCGCAACGAAGTCAAAATGCGGTGTGCCACCGCGAATGACGGCGCCTAACGCGATGATTGCATCAAATTTACCACTTTGCGCAAGTTTTTTGGCAGCTACAGGTAGCTCATATGCGCCCGGTACTCTCACTAGTGTAACGTCGTCGTCGCTGACTTCACCGTGACGCTCTAACGTGTCTAGTGCACCCTCTAGTAAGCTTTCAACGACAAAGCTGTTGAAGCGAGACACTACGATTGCAAACTTCTTTCCAGTCGCTCTGATATTACCTTCGATCACTTGCATGGTATTACCCCTAATAAAAAACGGCGCGCAGTATAGCACAACTGCGCAGAAACCCAATGTATTCGTTAATCGTGAATGTACTCTACCACTTCAAGGCCAAAACCTGACAGTGCGTGGTACTTCACTGGTTTACTCAATAATTTCATTTTCGTCACACCCATTGAGGCTAGGATTTGGCTACCCACCCCTACCGTGCGTGATGAGCCTTGCCAAGTGGCACCTTTTGGCTGTTCACCACTATCTTCTGCTGCAAAGCGTTTAACTTGATGCTCAATATTCTCTTCGTTGCCAAGTAACACCAATACACCACCTTCTGCATCTATGCGCTGCATCGCCTGTGGCAAAGTCATCGAGCGATTGATAGATCGAGTCGACCCCAACAAATCACTGAGAGTATTGTGCAAGTGGACACGAACCAAGGTTGGCTCTGTTTGAGACACCTCGCCTTTTTTCAGCGCGAAGTGCAGTTGGTTATCTATGACGTCTTTAAAAGTGTGCAGTTCGAACGTGCCGAATTCAGTGGGTAGTTCACACTGGGCCACTTTTTCGATCGTGGTTTCATTGAGGTTGCGGTACTCGATCATATCGGCGATTGTGCCAATCTTAATATCGTGTTTCTCAGCAAAGGCCTCGAGTTCAGGTCGACGCGCCATCGTACCGTCTTCATTGAGTATTTCCACAATAACTGCCGCTGGTTCACAACCCGCTAGACGCGCTAAATCAACTCCAGCTTCGGTATGGCCGGCTCTATTGAGCACCCCACCTTCTTTCGCAATCAACGGGAAAATATGACCCGGTTGCACTATGTCTGCCGCCTCGGCATCTTTGGCCACTGCAGCTAAGATTGTCGTTGCACGATCAGCCGCTGAAATCCCAGTCGTGACGCCTTCTGCGGCCTCTATTGACACTGTAAAATTGGTTGAGAACTGAGCGCCGTTGTTGTCAACCATTAACGGTAAGTTGAGACGTTTGCAACGCTCTTGAGTCATAGGAAGACAGACTAAACCCCGCGCATGTGTCACCATGAAATTAATGGCTTCAGGTGTCACGTGTTCCGCCGCCATAATGAGGTCCCCCTCATTTTCACGGTCTTCATCATCCATCAAAATAACCATTTTGCCTTGACGGATATCTTCAATAATTTCTTCAGTTTTATTTAATGCCATAATCTTTCGTATTCGTAGGGTAGAGTTATTTTTTTAAGAAACCATTTTCCGCTAAAAAGGCCATATCGATACCTTTTGACATGGGTTTTGCCGCATCGTCGCCCAACATAAGGCGCTCTAAATAACGGGCGATCACGTCGACTTCCAAATTCACTTTGGTACCCGCTTTGTACGTGCCCAGTACCGTTTCTTGTAGTGTATGTGGGATAATCCACAACATGAATTCGCTTCCATTGACGTCATTGACGGTTAAGCTTACACCGTCCACTGTAATGCTGCCTTTATGTGCGATGTACTTAGCCAATTCATCCGGCGCTTTGACCCAAATTTCAACGTAGTCTGTTTGGTTGACGATGCGAGAGATTTCTCCGACACCATCAACGTGACCTGAAACAATGTGGCCGCCTAATCTATCTGCGGCGCGCAGCGCTTTTTCTAAATTGACTTGGCTACCGACAGCGTAGTTTGCAAACCCTGTGTATCGTATCGTTTCTGCAGAAACGTCTGCACTGTAAAAACTATCATCATAGTCTACAACGGTTAAACACACACCGTTAGTTGCAATACTGTCGCCCATTTTCACATCGCTCATATCGAGCTTACCAGTCGCCACTGTTAAACGGATATCGTGGCCGCGGTTTTCCAGCTTAGTAATCGTTCCTAACGCTTCAATAATTCCAGTAAACATAGCATTCTCTTTACTTGTTTCGTTCAACGCGATACGTCAACTTGATGTCTTGTCCTAGGGTCTCTTGATTCACTAAAGACAAGTTAACCGCGTCCGACAATGAGGTAATATCGGGTAATTGCACAAGGGGCATGGCGTGGTGCCCGAGTATCTTTGGTGCGACATACACGATAAGTTGGTCGACTTCACCCGCTTCAAGCAGTGCTCCAGCCAACCCAGCGCCGCCTTCGACCCAAACATCATTGATGTCATTCGAGCCCAATTCAAGCATTAGCCTCGGTAAATCTACTTTGCCGTTGTCATTGCCAATAGTGAATTGAGATACACTTTGTGAAGGTATATGGGGACGACTTTTGGCATTTACCAGCCATATAGGGTGCCCATCCTGAAACATTTTTCTGTCGCTAGGCACAGCGTTTTCAGAATCGACAATAACGCGCAAGGGCTGGCGTACGTGCGCTAAAGGATAGTCGTCAAATTCAGCTTGCTCAGAGCGCACTAACAAACTTGGATCATCGGCAATCACGGTACCTGACCCCGTCAATACAGCACAGCTTTGTGCGCGATGACGTTGTACATCCTTTCTTGCTTCAGGCCCAGTTATCCATTGGCTTACCCCATTGGAAAGCGCCGTTTTGCCATCTAAACTGGCAGCCAGCTTTAACGTTACAAAAGGTTTTTGGCAAGCGACCCGCTTCAAGAAGCCTTGAATTAATTCTCGAGCTTGCGTTTCGCATACGCCTACGCGCACTTCGATACCGGCATTTTCAAGTTTGGCAATACCGCGTCCGCAAACTTGCTCAAAGGGATCTTTAATCGCGACCACAACCCGTGACAATGACGCAGCAATGAGAGCATCAGCACAGGGAGGCGTTCGCCCGTAATGACTACAGGGCTCGAGTGTAACATAGGCCGTGCCACCCGCAGCTTTATCACCCGCCATACGAAGTGCATGCACCTCGGCGTGGGGAGTACCCGCTTGAATATGGAACCCCTCACCTACCTTTTTAGCATTTTTATCTAAAATGACGCATCCTACTCTTGGATTAGGTGTAGTGGTATATCGGCCCTTTTTGGCAATAGCGAGTGCTTGTAGCATCCAAGTTTCATCTTGGCATAATTCGTCACTCATCATGTGAGGGTTATTTTCCATAGGATGGGTTAATCGCCGAGTTTCGCAATTTCTTCGCCAAACTCTCGGATATCTTCAAACGAACGATAAACGGATGCAAAACGCACATAAGCGACTTTGTCGAGTTCTTTCAGCGCATCCATTATCAAGTTACCTAATAGCTCGCTGCTGATTTCCCGTTCGCCCGTCGCTCGCAGTGCGGATTTCAGACCCAACACACATTTTTCGATTTGTTCGGTACTGACTGGACGTTTTTCAAGCGCTCGTTGCAGCCCTGCCCTCAACTTATCCTCATTAAAGGGTTCGCGAGAACCATCTCGCTTAATCACTCTGGGCATCACTAACTCTGCGCCTTCGAAGGTGGTAAACCTTTCGTGGCAAATCACACATTCGCGGCGACGACGAACTTGTTGTCCTTCAGCGACAAGACGAGAATCAATAACTTTGGTTTCTTGAGCAGAACAAAATGGGCAAAACATATATACCCTCTTAATTAAAGGGGCGGTGGACGCCGCCCCGGCAGGTATTTAAGCGTAGACAGGGAATTGAGCGCAAAGTGCAACCACTTCGCTTTGAACTCTCTCGACGACACTCTCATCACCCATGTTATCCAATACGTCGCAAATCCAAGATGCAACTTGCTTCGCTTCTTCCGTACCGAAACCACGGCGCGTAATTGCCGGGCTACCGATACGCAAACCACTGGTGACAAAGGGAGAGCGAGGATCGTTAGGAACCGAGTTTTTGTTTACCGTGATATTCGCACGACCCAGCGCAGCGTCTGCATCTTTACCTGTGATGTCTTTGTCGATCAAATCAAGTAAGAACAAGTGATTTTCTGTGCCGTTCGATACAATTTTGTAACCACGAGATTGCATGACTTCAACCATTGCCTTGGCGTTCACAACAACTTGTTGCTGATACGTTTTAAACTCTGGTTCAAGGGCTTCTTTGAATGCCACTGCTTTCGCTGCAATCACATGACACAAAGGTCCACCTTGATTACCAGGGAACACTGAGCTGTTGAGTTTCTTGTACAAATCTTCATCACCACACGCAGATAGAATCAATCCACCGCGAGGACCAGCAAGGGTTTTATGCGTTGTCGTCGTAACAACGTGTGCGTGAGGTAACGGGTTAGGATAAACGCCAGCGGCAACCAAGCCCGCAACATGAGCCATATCGACCAACAAGAAAGCACCGACTTTGTCAGCAATTTCACGGAATTTGGCCCAATCTACAACACCTGAATATGCAGAGAAACCTGCAATGATCATCTTAGGTTGATGTTCGTCTGCTAACGCCTCAACTTGCGCATAGTCAATTTCGCCAGTTTCTTGGTTCAAACCGTATTGAACGGCTTTGTATGTCTTACCAGAGAAATTTACGTGCGAACCATGAGTAAGGTGGCCGCCTTCTGATAGGCTCATACCAAGAACCGTATCTCCCGCTGCCAACATCGCCATAAAGGCTGCTGCATTGGCTTGTGAGCCAGAGTGAGGTTGTACATTGGCGTATTCTGCACCAAAAAGTTGTTTCGCTCTTTCAATCGCGAGATCTTCGGCGATATCAACATGCTCACAACCACCGTAGTAACGCTTACCCGGATAACCTTCAGCGTATTTATTGGTAAGTTGAGAACCCTGTGCTTCCATAACTCGTGGGCTGCAATAGTTTTCTGAAGCGATGAGCTCAATGTGATGCTCTTGGCGCTCCGTCTCTTTCGCCATTGCGGCGGCTAATTCTGGGTCAAAATCGGCAATAGTCATTTCGCGAGGTAACATGGGGGCTCCTTAACTGCGAGTTACAGATGGCATAAATCGAAGGCCTATTCTAGTCATTTTGGCCGTTATGTATACTGATTTGTGGCTGATTTATCACAATCGTTACTGGTACGCCCAGCAAACCGATTGTGATCATCGAAAATACCCGCTTATTTGGTTTGTTCTAGGGCTTTGACTCGTTGAATAACACTGTCGATACTGCGCAGGCGAGCTGCATTTTTCAACCAGTCTCGGTTCTTCATCGCTGGTTGCCCAGATGAATAAACGCCCGGCTCTGTAATATCGGCAATAACCATGGTGTAACCGGTAATTTGTACTTTGTCACAGATACTGATGTGACCATTTATTCCACACCCACCACCAATGACAACGTATTTACCGATATGGCAGCTACCAGCAATGCCCGTTGAACCACAAATACAGCTATGGTCATCAATGATGACATTGTGCGCTATCTGTACTTGATTATCGATAATGACATTTTTGCCAATAACGGTATCTTCGATTGCCCCCCGATCAATAGTTGTCGAAGCACCAATCTGCGTATCATCCCCCACTACAACACTTCCGGTCTGTGGGATAGGAATCCAAGTACCCGCATCATTGGCATAACCGAAACCGTCTGCACCTATCACACTCTGACTGTGTACTTTAACTCGATTACCTAATTTTACGTTGTGATATAGGGTCACGTTCGGGTTAATGACACACTTTTCCCCCAACGTCGTTTGATGCCCGATGTAAGAGTTGGCGCCGATTATCGAGTGATCACCAATAACAACTTCCGCTTCAACAACCACATTTGCCCCTAATGCAACGCCTGCACCTATTTTTGCCGACGGGTGAACGACTGCAGAAGGGTGAATATCGCTTGCCAATACAGGGGTGGTATCGAACAACTGGGCAATGCGTGCAAATGCGGCATGAGGATTTGCATGAACCAAAGCCGTTGCCTCATAGTCCGCGGCGGCTTTTTCATTAAGGATTACTGCAGCCGCCTTTGTCGTTTGCAATTGCCCTTTGTATTTAGGGTTGGTGAGAAATGATATGTCATTGCTAGCCGCATTCGACAACGTCCCCACCCCTTGGATAATTGTATTTTCATCACCTTTGGCTTCGCCACCGACATGGCTAGCAAGTTCAGCGAGTGAATATGACTTGTGTCCCATAGCCGTCAAATCCTCTGTATGTGTTTCATTGTTTAGGTTGATCCTACTGTATTTTGTAGACATCGTCCTGTCGCATATGGTGTTATCTTGGTGATTTTTCAATAAATGGCTAAATTTACAACAACTTCAAAAGATAACGCTGTGAATTGCGGTATGAGACTGGCATACCAATAGCAGATAAGTAAAATACGCCATTATTTATTCAAGGACATGTCATGTCACAATACGTATACACAATGCACCGGGTAGGTAAAATCGTTCCTCCCAATCGTCATATTTTAAAAGATATCTCTCTCAGCTTTTTTCCTGGCGCAAAAATAGGCGTGCTGGGCTTGAACGGCGCAGGTAAATCAACGCTGCTACGAATCATGGCTGGTGTTGATACTGAAATTGAAGGTGAAGCTCGTCCTCAGCCCGGCATTAAAATCGGCTACTTGCCCCAAGAGCCGAAACTGGATGAATCCAAAGACGTCCGCGGGAATATCGAAGAAGCCGTTGCCGATGTAGCGCATGCCATCACTCGTTTGGACGAAGTTTACGCCGCCTATGCGGAACCAGATGCAGACTTCGACGCATTGGCCAAAGAGCAAGGTGAGCTCGAAGCTATTATTCAAGCAAAAGATGGGCATAATCTCGAAAACGCATTAGAGCGTGCTGCCGATGCTTTGCGCCTGCCGCCTTGGGACGCTGATGTATCGAAGCTTTCCGGTGGTGAACGCAGACGTGTAGCGCTGTGCCGCTTACTACTTGAGAAGCCAGACATGCTGCTACTCGATGAACCAACCAACCACTTAGATGCTGAATCTGTGGCTTGGCTAGAGCGTTTCCTCCATGACTATGAGGGCACCGTCGTCGCGATTACCCACGATAGGTACTTCCTAGACAATGTGGCGGGGTGGATCTTAGAACTTGACCGCGGCCATGGTATACCGTGGGAAGGCAACTACTCTTCTTGGCTGGAACAAAAAGACAAACGTCTAGAGCAAGAAGAGAAAGCGGAAAACGCTCGTCAAAAATCCATCAAGCAAGAATTGGAATGGGTGCGAACCAATCCAAAAGGACGACAAGCGAAAAGTAAAGCGCGTATGGCACGTTTTGAAGAGTTGTCTACAGGCGACTATCAAAAGCGCAATGAAACCAACGAACTCTTTATCCCACCGGGTGAGCGCCTAGGTGATAAAGTGATTGAAGTGAGTGGGCTAAACAAGTCATATGGCGACCGCGTACTTATCGACAACCTAGAGTTTAAAGTGCCTAAGGGCGCGATCGTCGGTATTATTGGGCCCAATGGAGCAGGTAAATCTACCTTGTTCAGAATGCTGTCAGGTCAAGAGCAAGCCGATTCGGGTAACATTGATATCGGTGATACTGTTCAACTTGCCAGTGTGGAGCAGTTCCGTGATCACATGAATGAAAACAACACGGTTTGGAAGGAAATTTCCGATGATTCTGATGTGATTCGCATTGGCAACTTTGAAATTAATAGCCGAGCTTATTGTAGTCGATTCAACTTCAAAGGGACCGACCAACAGAAGTTTATCAAGGACTTATCAGGCGGTGAGCGCAACCGTGTACATCTCGCCAAACTGCTAAAAGCTGGCGGTAATGTATTACTTCTGGATGAGCCGACGAATGACCTCGACGTAGAGACATTACGGGCACTGGAAGAGGCGTTGCTCGAGTTCCCAGGCTGTGCCATGGTCATCTCGCACGATAGATGGTTCTTGGATAGGGTCGCTACTCACATCCTCGACTATCGCGATGAGGGCAAAATCAATTTTTATGAAGGCAACTACACAGACTATGAATCCTGGTTGAAAGACACCTTTGGTCATGATGTCGTTGAACCTCATAGATTAAAATACAAGAAGATTGCAAAGTAATCTATTGTCTTGAAAAGGCGCCACGCGGCGCCTTTTTTGTGCGCGTTAGCCTAACGAAAATGTCATCGACGTGGTGCCTATTCATAGACTACACTTAGACCAATCCAAACAGATAAATCATCCCTCGGCCTGAATAGTCGAGCTGGATGACTAAGCACTTTCATTAACCCCTTTTGTATTGACGGGAATGGAAGTGTGTATGGCTACAAAATCGTGCCTTGCTCTTAGGCCCTTTGCAGTATGCAAGTAGCCCAATTGCCCATTTGGGTTGGTATTGGCATTATTTTAATCAATCAACATGTAGAGAGCCGATGTCGGAACAAAGACAATTTTACCGAGTTGCCATTCATGGAAGTGGCAAACTGATTCAAGACAATCATGAGTGGAATGTAGATGTCGTCGATATTTCCCTGCAAGGGCTACGACTCAATGTCAATGTTGCTTCTCTTTCCGACGGCATTCCCAACAAACCAATGCGGGTTGTACTATCGTTGAATGAAGCCCTCCCCGAACTCAAAGCTTGGGTTCAAGTCACACATATGCTGCCAGCCACCGGTGACATGTCACCAGCTGTGTCGGTAGGTTGTAAGCTCACGGCTATTTCTGTTGACGATATCGCCATGCTGCGCCGCCTGATCATGCTGAATGCAGGCGACGACAACCTCAGTGATATAGAACTAGCCACATTGCTCGATGCGGTTTATGACAAGGCGTCAAGCGCCTCTGAAAGCTGAGCCACAGGAATCACGGTTAATCCCTCAATCGGGGCTTTAGGCGCATTAGCTTTGGGTACGATAGCTCGTTTGAAGCCGTGTTTCGCTGCCTCAATCAAACGTTCATTACCGTTTGGCACTGGACGAATTTCACCTGCAAGACCAACTTCACCGAATACGATTAGCTCCCTTGGTAGTGCTTGATTCTTGAAACTCGATACCATCGCAAGTAAAAGCGCCAAATCTGCGCTGGTCTCCGACACTTTTACGCCACCGACGACATTGACGAACACGTCTTGGTCACTCATTTGCAGATTACCATGACGGTGCATGACGGCAAGTAACATAGCCAATCGATTTTGTTCTAAACCAACAGCGATTCGCCTTGGGTTAGATAATTGTGAGTAATCGACTAGTGCTTGTATTTCAACCAGAAGTGGACGCGTCCCCTCCCATATCACCATCACACTGGAGCCAGGGGCCTGTTTTTCACCCCGACTTAGAAAAATTGCTGATGGGTTGTTTACCTCCTTCAGCCCCTTTTCCGTCATCGCAAAGACACCTAGCTCATTGACTGCACCAAAGCGATTTTTGTGGCTGCGCAAGGTGCGATATCTGCCGTCAGCATCCCCTTCCAACATCATTGAACAATCGATACAGTGTTCAAGTACTTTTGGTCCGGCGAGATTACCGTCTTTCGTGACGTGTCCAACGATAAACATCGCTATGTGATGTTGCTTGGCAAACCGAGTCAAATAGGCAGCACTTTCTCTAACTTGCGACACGCTACCGGGAGCAGATTGCACATCACTTACATGCATAACCTGAATGGAGTCTATCACCATAATTCTCGGATTGGCTGTTTTCGCCAAATCGCAAATAGTCTCAACATTGGTTTCCGCTAGCATTAGCAATTTGTCGTCAGGTAACCCCAATCGATTAGCCCTCATCGCAACCTGTTGAAGAGATTCTTCACCAGTTACATACAGGGCTGATTCATTACGAGCGAGGTGGCACATGACTTGAAGCAGTAAAGTACTCTTACCGGCACCAGGTGAACCACCAATCAGCATGGCACCACCGGGCACAATACCGCCACCTAAAACGCGGTCAAGTTCTTTAAAGCCCGAACTAAATCGAGGTAATGCCGCAAGGTCGATTTCTGACAATTTTTCAATTTTCGCCTGAGTTTGTCCTGCATACCCACTGGTCGATGCTCGGCTTTGCTTTGCCGAGCTGATGACAAATTCAGAGATGGTATTCCACGCTTTACATTCGGTACACTGGCCTTGCCAACGAGCAAACTCAGCGCCACACTCAGAGCAAACATAAGCGGTTTTACGTTTAGCCATAAATAAGGTATAACTTTGATAAGAATGGCGGTAGTTTAACACCGATATTCGGTTCAGTGCATACTGTCTGAATAGGCAAGCCATTTTTCATTCACACATAAAGGCAAGATTTGCCTACAATTTACTTTAGTTTAGGGACAAACTTGCCGATACGGGTTAGTCTACTTTTTCTATTGAGATTAGAACGCGATTCATGAGCCAAGATCTGCAGCAATATGCTCAAATCATTGAACAACTAAAGCCTATGGTGAAAGAGCCTGAATTCAATCAGGTGCTCAACCAAATGGCCAGTGAGTTGCCAAAAGAAAAGCGCTTTCTGCTAAAAATGGAACTCAAGCGCTTAGCGAAACCGTGCTTGAGAGCGATTGATTTGCGCGGTCAAGTCGACGGCGAGTGTCGCATTTATCAATATGCCGGCATCAGTCATTATCTCGATGATGTCGCAATAGAAGTCTTTGAAAATCAAGCCAGAATCTTTGGTGGCTACACCTTTGGTGTATATGAAAAAACCCTTCAAACTGAAAACAACTTCAAAGTTTTACGGGAAAAAGCGGAAAAACGCCAAGCTAAAGAAGAAAAGCGCGCAGAAGAAGATAAAGTCGGCACCGTGCTCAGTAAATACGATGTTCCTGTTGTCAATTTGCTGGAATACGCTCAGCGCTCTCAAGAGCGTATGAACTTTGCAAGTGCAATTGAGATATTCAGCGAAGATAACACCAGCACCCGTGGTACGAGTGTAGATATTTCGAAAGATGGCTTGAAAGTAAGAATCGGGGTTGAGCATATTTTCAAATCAGGAGAGCGCTTATCTCTCTATTTTCGTGGAATTGAGTCGGAATTTGCCCTCGATAAAAAGCAAGGGATTGTCTATCACATCGTCAAGATTGTTCGTGAGCGAGACTTTCAGTTTTTGATGCTGAAGCGGGCCCCCGACTTTCCCAATGCCGGATTTGACCAATTTTTAGAGAAGTTTATTCACGGTAATAAACGGCGTTATAAAGTCAATATGACTAACACCATTGACGCTATCATCAATAAGTCTTGCGAACAGTATTTCTCACCGCGGAGTCCAACGCTGCCTGTTTTTGTCGAGGTAGTGGACGGTATCCCTGCTCCCAGATACGCCATGCTCAATGAGGTGAATCGGGACATTATTTCCTACTGGAATGACGAGAATGATGAGTTAAAAATTGGTTTCATGCTCAACGAGAAGCGTCTTAAGTACCTCGTCAACAAAGCACTGCCAAATCGCGACATTTATGTATACGCCTTCAATCACATTCAAGACGGCAAGGTGTACTTTTATTCTGCGACTGCACAAGAGTTAGCAGAAAAAGCCCAGTTAAGAGACCTATATCTGTCTTTCGGTTCTCGTAAGGTGAGTTGGCGTGTATTCAAAATTAGCTTGAGCGATATGGATCCCAATCAAGCCCATGCGCCATTGTCTTTGCCGGACTCCGTTGGGACGAAAATTAAACGACAAAATGCGCCCCCTGCCCCGCGTTTAATGGCAAGGCTGAAAAACTTAAAATACATTGCTCAAATCACCGACGTTACCTCAGACTACGGACAACAGCGTTATGCACGGCTGAAACTGCGCCGAGATAACCTTGCTCATTTGCGGGCATTTGGTCATCCGAGAAACAGAATGCCAGCGCAAATCAAACCGTTTCGCTATAAATATCAAGAACAGCGAATGGAGACCCGCTATTTGCTCCGTTCTGCGTTGACAATGACATTTAAAGATCAAGAGTTTGTCGGTATCAGCGAAGATATATCCGTACATGGCCTGCGCGTAGAAATTCAAGGCGAGTTCGAAGGTGAAGTGAATCACCGCGTCTTTTTGGGCTTTCCAAGGTTGCAAGAAATCACAAACAAACACAATGTGATGAACTTGCAGTATCGTGTGGTACACATCTCTTTTGATAAAAACATTCTTCATTTAAAAGCCGTCTCAGGCGAGGAAGGCCAAACCGCTCGGCATTTCTTCGACGAGTTGATAAAGCAGAATCGCAGTCAGTTGAAGGCGTATCCAGATGAAGAAGAAATACCAGGTATTGGTCACGCGTTGCGCTGTATCAACGCCAAAAACACCTCCAATATGGCTTTTGTACTGCAAAAAGAAGGGGCTAGGTTTGTGCCCCAAGCTGCGGTTACCAGTGCAACAGAACATCGTCTCAACGCGGTTGCTAATCATTTTGCCTCGCAGGGCAATACGAACGTCGAATTTTTGTTTCGCGACCGCAATTTGGAAGACCCTTTCATCCAGCTTGGCTTAAAACAGGTTAAAGTCGAAAATCAACCGGTCAGACAGGAGATGTTCATCGCTTATGACCCTGGCCAAAAAGAAAGTCGGATGGCAATTATTCCACGGTTTAACAGCCGATTTGCCTCAGATGAAATGCGCTATAACTTCATCAAAGAAGCCCTCACTCGAGGACAATTTATTGCGATAAGTGTTTTACTGACAACGACCAACAAACCTGATTTAGAGCAATTGCAAGCCGAGATCAACTACGTTAGCGTGTACGCCATTCACAGAGCAAAAGAACTGGAGGAGAGGTTGTGGAGTGTGGTGGGTTGCGTTTATTTAACCGACATCACCGATGAAGTATTACTGCGTTACCGCATAGATAATGACCTCATAGAAAGTAATCAAAGCCGCCCTTCTCCTGTTAAGATGAAGAACAGCGGCATCGAACAGTTATTGAAACAATAACTATCCCGAGTGCTAGAGCAGGAAATACAAAGCCCGATACAAACCACCATTTCGAACAGCAACATCTGCCTTGGCACTGACAATGGGCTTAGCGTGAAAAGCAACACCCAGCGCCGCCACATCCATCATCACCAAATCATTAGCACCATCGCCCATCGCCATGGTTTGACTCATTGGTATTGACCACTGCGTTGCGAGTTGTTTGACTGTTTCGGCTTTCACATGCGCATCGATAATGCGGCCGTTGACTTTTCCAGTCAGTACCCCGTCTTCGATATCCAATTGATTAGACACCGCTACGTCTAGAGACAAACGAGATTGCACATGGTCTGCAAAGTAGGTAAAACCGCCTGAGGCAATACCCAACTTCCAATTGTGGCGTTTTAACTCATCTACCAGTATTGCAACGCCAGGCATTAGAGGAATCGCATCTCGAATCTGCGCTAATTTACTTACCTCAACGCCTGCCAGACATGCCACTCGAGTCAACAAACTTTCACTAAAGGGCAGTGCCCCTTGCATAGCCTGAGCCGTCACTTCGGCGACCTGTTCTCCAACGCCAGCCAGTTTGGCGATTTCATCGATACATTCAATTTGAATCACCGTACTGTCCATATCCATTATCAATAGGCCCGGCTCCGCTAGTGTTGGCGCCTCGCTATGAATAGCGACCTCTAGACAATACTGCTTAGCCAACGCTCCCAAGACATCGTTCAAATCCGATTCCCTGTTAACACGTGTTAAGCCTGCGACAACAACAACGTCACCCCATTTCTGATTAAACTTATGAAGTGAAAACTCACTGAATTCTACATACTCAGACAGTGCAACAACCACCGCATTGAGCTGTGAAAATGTGAGAGCTTGAGAAAATACAGTGAGGGTCGCAACGACAGCTTGGTCTGAACCTTGTGATTGGCTTTGCCATTTTCCGTCGCTAAATGTCGCGACGTCGTTGTCTGAGAGGAATTCAACAAGTGCTGAAGATGAATGAACAAACTCGGGGCTAATCATAGTTGGAAACTTTTTGGTAAGAATAAATCTAAGTGGGGTCATCCTAGCCTAAGTTGCAATAGGTGAAAATAACCACTTGGCAATAATTTATAATTAACCTATTGTGATGGTTTTAAGGCTTTGGACCTGTACTCGGCAAGTTTCGTTCACGCACACTTCTTGAACAAGACGTTTAGTTCAGTTCTGCGCTTCACTTTTCGTTATGTGGAATACCTCCCGAATCGTGTTTCTACACCGAATACCTGAAGCATAAACCTTTGCGAACGCATAAAATGAGGAGCATGTGCCTCAATGATAGAGAGGGAATCAGGACTAACAATGCCAGACGTATCGGCCAAGCAAAACGAGCAGAATACAGATACTAGCAGAAGCGCTGGTGTTTCCGCTGCGTGGTCAATTCCGGTACACAGTAGCTACAAAGCGATAAAACGAATGACTCATGCATTGTTTGTGCTTGTTTTTATAAGTGTTAGCCTTGTCTTAATCGTCACTGCAACTCAACATCGCCAACAATGGCAAACCATGCCATATGTCACAGCAAGTGACAGTATACTAGACCAGTATGCCGTTCTCTTAGCCCCCTCTTTAGCAAAAAGCGACTTAGCGCAACTCGAGCACATTCGAGGGGCTTTAATAAGCTCACCTAACTTGGTTGGCCTAGAACTTTATACGACCGAAGGTGAGCGTGTTTTTGGCTATGAGTCACCGAACTATCGAGACTTGGTTGACGAACAGTTTTTGTTAACCCGAATTAAACCAATTGTCCACGATGAACAGCAAATCGGTTATTTGTCTGTGATATTTGATATACAAACCAGCTTCGCTTTTGCCCAGTCGTCAGTAGACCGAAACCGCAAGACCATGGCATTAGTCTTGTTACTCGGAGGGATAATCGGTGCTTATTGCGTGCGTATTTTTTATAAGTTGCGTCGCTAACCAGTGGTCCTCGAAAGTACGGATTGCGAAAACACTCTGAAGTAATTCTCACTGGTAATTCGACTTACTTCTGCTAGGTCAACTTGCCAAATGTCTGCCAACACTTTTGCGATAATTCTCAGTCGACAAGGTTCATTACGTTGCCCTTGATACTCATTGATTGGCATATCCGGAGAATCCGTCTCTAGTACGATGGCAGACTGGGGCAAGCGAGAGATAACACGCCGCAGTTTTTCACCGCGAGGATACGTTACCAAGCCACCAACGCCAAGGATGTATCCTTTGTTTATATAATCCAAAGCGAGGGGCTCACTACCGTTAAATGCATGGATTAAACCGCCACAGTTAAACTGTGTTTTCTTTAAACTTGCCAAGATGTCGCTATGCGTTTTTCGATGATGAATGACTACAGGTAATCGGGCGTTTTGCGCAATAGACAGCTGCGCTTCGAAGACTTTAACTTGTTCGGCTTTATCAACATTAATAGCGCCATCTAGACCAATTTCACCAACGCCACACACCTGGCTCTTTTCATTTTGAAGCAATAGCGCAAGTTGGCTCAAATGAGAAGCCTCGAATGAGGATAAAAAATAGGGATGTAACCCAAGTGAGAAATCGGCGGACCATTGCTTAGCAGTGCGTATTTGATGCGCCCAACTTTGTCGTTGAGTACCGGGAATGTGCCATTGGGTGACCTCAGCAGCGATACTTTTTGCCACCACCTCAGCCCTGTCATTTTCGAAAATCGGGAAATCGAGGTGGCAGTGGGCATCAATCACGGCTTCTGTCCTAAGGCATTAGCCGCTGCGTAGTCCATGAGTTATCAGATTGGCGCTGATATTCGAACCTATCGTGCAATCTATCGGCGCCTCCCTGCCAAAATTCTATTTGGCTAGGTACGACTTTGAAGCCGCCCCAAAAGTCAGGCACGGGTAAACTCTTATTCGCAAACTTTTCCTTGAGTTGATGAAATTGTGTCATCAACAGTTCTCTTGTTGAGATGGGTTGGCTTTGCTTAGAGGCGTAAGCAGCGAGCTGGCTATCTTTAGGTCGAGAGAAAAAATAGTCGGCATTTTCTTTCAATGTTAGCGGTTGGGCCTCACCACAAACTCGCACTTGCCTTTCCATAAAGTGCCAAGGAAAGTGCAGCGACACTTTTGGATTTGCTTTTAGCTCTTGGGCTTTTCGACTGCCAAGATTGGTGAAAAAAACAAAACCCGACTCATCAACCTGTTTCAACAATACAATACGTTGTGAAGGTTGGCCGGTTGAGTCTACTGTCGCCACTGTCATGGCAGTTGGATCTGGAACATCCGCTTCAATCGCGTCTTTCAACCATTGGTCGAATAAGGTAATGGGGTTCGCGGTAAGCGCATCTTCCGACAATGTCGAAAGTGTGTATTGACGTCTCAGATCTTTAATTGCCATTGTTTCTATTCTTCTCCGTATCCCAGTGACCGCAAGGCTCTCTCATCGTCAGCCCATCCAGACCTCACTTTGACCCAAAGTTCTAAAAAGACTTTGTTGTCAAATAAGTTCTCCATATCTATACGCGCTTGCTCGCCAATAGTTTTAAGATGTTTACCACCTTTTCCGATGACCATGCGTTTTTGTGTTTCGCGTTCGACTAGGATCAAGCCATTAATGCGATAAACGCCGTTGTCGCCCATCTTAAACTGTTCAATCTCTACTGTGGTTGAATAAGGTAATTCATCACCGGTATACCGCATCAGTTTTTCACGGATAATCTCTGCAGCCATAAAACGGCTAGAACGGTCGGTAATATAGTCTTCAGGAAAGAAAAACTCGCTTTCAGGCAACGCTTCCAAAACCAAGTTGCGCAACTCTGGAATTTGCTTACCTTGCTTAGCGCTAACAGGAATAATATGGTCGAAAGGGTGTTGCTCATTCAACCATTGTAGTTGGGTCATTAACGCCTGTTTATCCTCGACTTTGTCGACTTTATTCACAACAAGATACGCTGGCAATTTTGACGCTTTGACTTTTTCAAGAACCATCGCATCATCATCGTTCCAACGGGTTCCCTCAACCACCATCAATACCAAACCCACTTCAGCTAGCGAGCTCGATGCGGCTCGGTTCATGTAGCGGTTAATCGCTCGTTTTTCTTCTTGGTGCAGTCCTGGAGTATCGACGTAAATGGCTTGTCTATTGTCCTCGCTATCAATCCCTAGAATGCGGTGCCTTGTTGTTTGAGGCTTGCGCGAGGTAATACTGACCTTTTGACCTAACAAACGATTCAATATCGTCGACTTACCCACATTCGGACGCCCGACTATGGCAACTAAACCACAATACGTTGTTTCAAGTTCTTCAGTCATTTTTTTGCTCCAACTTCTGCAATGTTAGCCTCGCCGCTTCTTGTTCTGCTTTTCTTCGGCTATTTCCTGTTCCAATAATTGGATTTTTCAGCGCAGCAACCCTGCAGCTGACTTCGAAGGTTTGAGCGTGATCTTTACCAGTAATCCGAACTACTTCATATTCAGGAAGAGGTTGTTTTCGAGATTGCAGTCGTTCTTGTAAACTTGTTTTGCTGTCTTTGGCGTGAGCATCGGGGTTGAGGGTATCAAAGCGCGATTTCCACAACGCGTGAATCACCTCTGTCACTTTATCGATGCCCGCCTCTAAATATATAGCACCAAGTATGGCTTCAACGGCATCGGCTAAAATAGAACTGCGTCTGTGCCCACCACTTTTCAACTCACCGGGGCCCAGCTTCAATAGTTCACCGAGATTTGCTTCCTGAGCCAACTCAGTGAGCGTTTCACCTTTCACTAGAGTGGAACGCATTCTCGTGAGCTTACCCTCAGGTTGGTTGGGATATTTTTGATACAGCGCATCGGCAACCACCATACCAAGCACGGCGTCACCCAAAAATTCTAAGCGCTCATTGTGCAATTTAGACGCACTTCGATGGGTCAAAGCTTGTTTGAGTAGTGCTTCTTCTTTAAAGATATAACCAATTGCTTTGTATAGTTTGAGGTAAGGATTGATACCTTGCATCAATCGATACCACCTACTCTGTCAAACCGCACTCCAGTCGGAACCCAAGTCGGTAACCATTCATCCTCACCGCGCTCAAATTCAAAGCTTATCCATATTGCGACAGCTTTTCCGACTAAGTTTTCATCTGGGACAAATCCCCAGAAACGGCTATCTCGACTGTTGTCTCGATTGTCACCCAATACAAAATATTGATTTTCTGGCACAACCCACTCGTTTCGACGCGTACCCGGTTGGGTGTAAAATTTAGAAGGGTGAGCCTCGATCTCTGGATTCACGAGAATATCGTGAGAGATATCGCCTAAATGCTCGGTATACTGAGCCAACGGCGTCATATGTTGTACAAAATCTCCCTGATTCACGAACGTTTTACTTACCGCCTCTAACTTAGGACACGTTGTCATTTCATCAGTACACTTAGGTTTGATATAGACTTGTTCATTTTGATAAACCACAGTGTCGCCAGGCAAGCCGACAACTCGCTTGATGTAGTCTACATTGGTTTTTTCAGGGTATTTGAACACCACGACGTCGCCGCGCTCTGGCTCACCAGTTTCGTAAAACTTGTGTCTAAACACTGGGTCTTTCAAACCGTAAGCATACTTTTCAACTAAAATGAAATCACCGACCAACAACGTTGGCATCATCGAGCCCGAAGGTATCTGGAACGGTTCGTAGATAAAGGAACGGAGAACCAAAACAAAGGCAATTACCGGAAAGATTTGTTGGGCAGTATCAACCAAATACGGTAGCTCATCACCCACGTTCCCTTCAATTTCACCTGTCGCCGCAGCGCGAATCGCTTCTGCTGAAGCTTTGCGCTTCGGTGCAAATACCAACGAATCAACAAGCCATATCAACCCTGATCCTAGGGTTAGAAACACCAAAATAAGAGAAAAGTAATTCGCCATTATTTATCAACCTTCAATACAGCAAGGAATGCATCCTGCGGCAGCTCAACGTTTCCTACTTGTTTCATACGTTTCTTACCTTCCTTTTGCTTCTGCAATAGTTTCTTCTTACGGCTCACATCACCACCATAACATTTAGCGATGACGTTTTTACGTAATTGTTTGACTGTACTACGCGCAATAATATGGTTACCCACTGCGGCCTGAATGGCGATATCAAACATCTGTCTTGGAATCAATTCTCGAAGCTTCTCAACCAAATCACGGCCGCGATACTGCGCGTTTTCTTTATGAGTAATGACGGCCAACGCATCTACTCTTTCACCGTTGATCAAAATATCCAAACGCACCATGTCAGATCCGACGAACTTCTTGAAATTATAGTCCAACGACGCAAACCCACGACTCGTCGACTTCAACCGATCGAAGAAGTCCAATACGACCTCAGCCATCGGCAGTTCATACGTAATGGCGACTTGCTTGCCATGGTATGCCATGTTGGTTTGCACACCGCGCTTCTCAACACAAAGTGTAATAACATTACCAAGAAACTCTTGAGGTACCAGAATATTGGCTTCGACTATAGGTTCTCGTATCTCTTCGATATCATTTATCGGTGGTAACTTTGACGGATTATCAACCTGAACCGTTTCGCCTTTGGTCGTCAGCACCTGGTAAATTACCGTTGGGGCTGTGGTTATGAGGTCAAGATTGTACTCGCGTTCAAGTCGCTCTTGAATGATTTCCATGTGAAGCATGCCTAGGAAACCAATGCGGAACCCAAAACCAAGGGCGGCCGAACTCTCTGGCTCATAAAACAAAGATGCATCGTTAAGACTGAGTTTTGCTAGCGCATCTCTAAAATCTTCATAGTCATCAGAACTGATTGGGAATACACCGGCATAGACCTGTGGCTTCACTTTTTGGAACCCAGGTAACGCTTCTGTAGCGGGCTGGCGAGCTAATGTAATAGTGTCACCGACAGGCGCGCCATGAATCTCTTTAATGCCAGCAATGATGTAGCCCACTTCACCTGACTTTAGCACACCAGTATCGGTTTGCTTCGGCGTAAAAATACCGACCTTATCGACCTGATGCACGTCACCATTAGACATAATTTGAATCTTATCTTTGGCATTCAGTTGCCCATCGATAATACGTACAAGAGATACAACGCCTTGGTAGTTATCGAACCAAGAGTCAATGATAAGGGCTTTTAACGGCGCTTCAACGTCGCCTTCTGGAGACGGGACTTGATTAACAATGACTTCGAGAACATCCTCAATACCGATGCCTGTTTTTGCAGAACAACGGACGGCGTCGATGGCATCGATACCTACGATATCTTCAATTTCTTCAGCAACGCGCTCTGGTTCAGCTTGGGGCAAGTCGATTTTATTCAGGATTGGAACTACTTCCATATCCATGTCTATCGCCGTGTAGCAGTTTGCTAGTGTTTGCGCTTCTACACCTTGTCCTGCATCAACAACCAGTAAGGCGCCTTCGCAAGCGGCGAGAGAACGCGACACTTCATAGGTAAAATCAACGTGCCCAGGTGTATCGATGAAATTCAGCTGGTAAGTCTCACCATCTTGGGCGGTGTAATTTAGCGTAACACTTTGTGCTTTGATGGTTATGCCTCGCTCTCGCTCGATATCCATAGAGTCGAGAACCTGGTCTGCCATTTCACGCTCGGTTAAACCACCACAATGCTGAATCAATCGATCAGACAATGTCGATTTACCGTGGTCAATGTGAGCAATAATACTAAAGTTACGAATGTGCTTATGTTGCATAACGCTGGAAATCACCTGCAAGAAAAACTAAAACTCCACCTGAAATCAGGTTCGTGAAACGCTGTGAAAATTCGGCACACAACGAACAGTGATAAATCCGCGCCCTATCTTACGTCGATTGCAAAAGAGAACACATTTATCACTAGTCATTGCGCCGAATTAAACGCGACGTTACTCCGTACAACAAAAAACCGAGTTTACGAGACAATCCGCTTGTAGTTTATCGGTTTTAGATACGCGTACAAAGAGCCCGCGGATTTTACCTATTTATTGCACAGAAAGCGACTAAACAAAGGATTATTTAGAGGGAGGAATGATAACAGGCTGAAAATGGCGATTGTCTTTCGATTTTAGATGCCCAGAAACCCAAATAAAACAGCCAAACGTCAGCACAATAGCGCCTGCGAACGCCAACAGCTCATGACCAAAGCCGAAATGGGAAAAGAGTGAATTCAAACTGAGCATGCCGCCAATCAATACAAGCAAGGGCAGTAAATAGAGCCAAAATGATGCACTTAGTACGCGGGCTTCAGGTAAGCCAATTGTCACTACGTCCCCGACTTTTACCGGTACAGGGGACGTTAGACTAATCGTTTGATGTTTGTTAACAAACGCATTGGCGATAACACCCGTCCCACAGTCTGCTTGGGCTTGGCACGCATTACACGTTGTTTTGATTTGTGCTGAGACGGTAACCTTGTCACCATCAACATTCGTCACTTGCGCTTTTTCTAGAATCATGGCTGCTGAGCAACACGTGTGAGAGAAGATGCCAGGATATTGGCCGTTTTTAAGGGTATCTCCCCTACTATCGTCACCTGATAATTGCCGTCCGTTAACGTCAGGAAGGTGTTTAGATCATGTCGGAGTACGACGTCAGAACCTATCGCATCCTTGGCAGCTTGAATGTATACCGATACGTCAACCAAGCCGTCACTCAACATTAGATACTCTACCACCTGCCCTGTTACCGCTAATCGTCGCACTTCGCGTCGCGTTTCTTCCATCCCAGCGGGAAGCTGAGAGAAGTACCAGTTGTGTCGCTTAGGCTGGTTAGGAGTCACTATCATGGGTTGAGGAAGCAGTGCCTGATTGACCCGAGAAAAATACTCATGGGGCTGCTCTAACATCGTCAAATGGGTTACCTGAATCTGCTCAAGCAACACCCCTTTTAAATCGAACATGTTGAGCTTGAGTAACATCCCCGTTTCTTCATCAAGCCATACATGATAGTTGAATCGGGAATTATCCCGGCTGACGATGCGCAACTGCTGTGCAGGACGACCAGATACCCTTGCGCGGCCAACCACAACGAAGTCATAGCTCGCTTTTAGTACCAATGGGTTGTAGAGCAACTCATTGGGAATCGGGCCGTTAATGTAAGAGCTTTGAATCGAATACGGCGGCACATCAGGCTCAAATACACTGACTACGTCGCCTACGCGAATGAGTTCCCGACCTGGACCATTTTGTAGATTTAACTGTTCCATGTGCGAGCCATCTGGCATCACCCCGTGACGCCATAAAAAAGGCACCGTCTCACTCCCCGCTCGACTTTGCACAAAAGAAACCTGATAGTTTTGCGTCTTCACCGCTTGAGACATTCGTTCTAATAACGCTGTGGCCGTGGGTAAATTGCGTTGCGTTGTTCGCAATTCTTCCACAACCGCACCATCACCAACAGTGGATTCTTGTGTTGCGAGAGCGGATGGTATGGGAAGTAAAAATGAAAAAAGGGAAAGAATAAGGGTTGCTGGTCGAGTCGTTCTCGACCAGCGACTATTACGGCATGGATTCATTAGTGATTGTCTGATACGTCTTTCTCGTTGTTGCTGTCTTCCTCGCGGTCAGACTGCTTCAGTTTTATCTGTTGTTGATGATCTTCAAGTAACGCATTCACCTGACGACGTTTCTCAAGAAACTCAGCCATATCATTTCTGGGAATCGTGCGTGACTGTTCAAGACTTACTGGTGCCAAACCACCAATACTGTTATTGGTCGGTGCCGTCATGAAAGGTTCAACCGGCGCAGGTTGATTCATTTGCTGATAGCCTAAAATAACCGCGGCGGCAACCGATGCTGCTACTGCAAACTGCCCGGTCTGTTTCGCGAAAGGAATAACACTACCGACAACCGGCAAAGAAGCCCAGCTGCGTTTTGGTGCCATCACCGTGGGTTCTTGCTCGATTTGCGCAGCAATCTGTGCAGTCAAATCTAGCATTGGCGCCACTGACGCTTCTTTTCTTAAACCACTGCGAATAAGATGGTATCTACGCCACTTTTCTTGCAATGCTGCGTCATTTTTTACCGCATCTATGGTGTCCGAATTGGACAGTTCGCCATCCATAAATGCTGATAAATTTTCATGCTGATGCGTCATATAACATTTTCCCGAATTAACGCCAACCCAAATACAATAACATAATTATTGGATTACATTCACTATCCAAAAGTTCAACTTACCGACTAAAAAGATTTGTAAGCCTAACTTTCCAGAAGCGGTTGAATCACTTTATCGATTGCTTCTCGTGCTCTGAATATTCTCGAGCGTACCGTCCCCACGGGACACCCCATTACAGTCGCAATTTCTTCGTAACTGAGCCCCTCAATTTCCCGCAACGTTATCGCCATTCGCAGGTCATCGGGTAACTTTTCTACTGCACGAAACAATGTTGCTTCTAGCTCATCAGAGAGCAAGTCCCTTTCTGGTGTTGAATGCTCTTTCAGCGCATCACTACCTTCGTAATAATCTGCTTCATCTGCATCAACATCACTCGCAGGAGGTTTCCGGCCCTGCGATACTAAATAGTTTTTCGCACTGTTAACTGCAATTCTGTACAACCAGGTGTAAAACGCACTGTCTCCCCGAAAATTGGGAAGTGCCCGATATGCTTTAATAAATGCATCTTGCGTAACATCTGCAACATCGCCAGTATTTTTTACATATCGCGCGACTAAATGCATAACCTTGTGCTGATATCTTGTTACCAGCAAGTTAAACGCATTTTTATCACCGCGCTGCACCCGTTCAACTAATTGTTGATCTGTTATTTGCTCGCTCATTCGAGCCATATCTCCTTTACATCTACTTCTCACAGCTCATGCAAGCAAATGAGTAGACTGTACCTTTTTCAAAAAGTTCGCAGAACTTTAAAAAAAATACAAAAAAACTCAAAAATGCCTCGGCCTTCGAGAATTCAGCGTTGTCTTTTACCCTCTATAGGATAGACTTGCCGGACGTTCGCTATTAGGTTTGTGCGCTAAAATACATGAAATCTACGTTGTCTTCACCTTCTACCATGCCAAAATCTTCAATTGAACACCGTTGTGATGTATTAATCATTGGCAGTGGTGCAGCGGGTTTGAGTCTCGCGTTAAAGCTCGCCGAGCACTGCCAAGTCATTGTGTTGAGTAAAAGCGACCGCAATGAAGGTTCTACTCGTTATGCACAAGGTGGTATTGCGGCAGTATTTGATGAGCAAGACTCTACAGATGCTCATGTTGCCGATACATTAGACGCGGGAGCTGGGCTTTGTGATGAAGCCAGTGTGAGATTTACCGCCGAACGCGCAAAAGAAAGTCTCGAATGGCTAATTAATTATGGTGTGCCCTTTGACACTGAAACCGACAAGAATGGTGAAAAGCGCTATCATTTGACCCGAGAGGGTGGCCACAGTCACAGACGCATTCTTCACGCTGCCGACGCCACCGGGGAAGCCTTGCAAGTGACACTCAATGATGCGGCCTCTTCCCACCCCAACATTCATATCTTTGAGCGCTACAATGCTATCGATTTAATAATGTCGAAGTCTAACAATAAGCAGTGTAATGGTTTATATGTTTGGAACCGCGCTCAAGAGCACGTAGAAGTCATCAGAGCCAAGTTTGTTACTCTTGCATCTGGCGGGGCAAGTAAAGTGTACCAGTATACGTCTAACCCCGACGTATCAAGCGGTGACGGTATTGCCATGGCATGGCGCGCAGGGTGTCGTGTTGCCAACATGGAATTCAATCAGTTCCATCCAACTTGTTTGTTTCATCCGCAAGCTCGAAACTTTTTGATTACCGAGGCGCTGCGGGGAGAAGGCGCAAACCTGTGTCATGAAGACGGCACTCGTTTCATGCACAAATTTGATGAAAGAGGCGATTTAGCCCCCCGAGATATCGTTGCAAGAGCTATCGACTTCGAAATGAAACGCTTAGGTGCGGATTGCATGTACCTTGATATCAGCCACAAGCCAGCAGATTTCATTGTAAAACACTTCCCCAATATCTATCGACGCTGTCGCTCACTTGGTATCGATATCACGCGAGAGCCTATCCCAGTGGTGCCTGCAGCGCATTACAGTTGTGGTGGTGTCGTTACAGACTTCAATGCCAAAACCGATTTGGACAATGTCTACGCCATAGGTGAAGTGGCGTATACTGGTTTGCATGGCGCAAACCGTATGGCTTCCAATTCTTTGCTAGAGTGCGTGGTGTTTGCCAGAGCAGCTGCTCAAGACATTACTGCAAGGCTGCAAGATACGTGTGAAGAAGAAGCGATTGCACCTTGGGATGAAAGCCAAGTCACGGACTCAGACGAAGAGGTCATCATTCAACACAATTGGCATGAACTACGCCTGTTTATGTGGGATTACGTTGGTATCGTTCGCACAACCAAGCGCCTTGAACGAGCATTGCGCCGCATCCAGTTACTCGCCCAAGAAATTGAAGAGTATTACGCTCATTTCAAAGTCAGCAACAACCTGTTAGAGCTACGTAACCTTGTTACTGTCGCTGAGCTGATTGTACGATGTGCAATGGAGCGCAAAGAAAGCCGCGGGCTGCACTTCAACCTAGACTACCCAGAACAGCTCGACAACCCAAAACCGACGTTTTTAACACCGGCGACGAAAGTTTCTGCGGGAACGCTTAAGCCTTAATCGCCAGATGTAGATGAATCGATAGGCCTGATGTTGCCCGCAAACAACGAAGAGGCCGTCGCTTCATCCTTTAGCATGATATCGAGTCCATTACCCGACCTGTCACAATAGTGAAGTTCTCCTTGCCCCGGTAGGAACCAAGGTTTCATAAAGTCTGTTTCAACTACTACCCCGCCTTCATCTAGCGCGTAAGCCATCTCAGGTAAATGGGTGATGAGTGCGCTATACGCGCTTGCTAAACTCCACATTCCGTGAGCGATGTTGGATTGAAAACCAAACCATCTCGCGCAAACCGGATGTAAATGGATAGGATTGAAGTCGCCGGAAATTTTGGCGTATTGAAAGCCAATTTCTCGACTTGCATCTAGCCTCAACATACCGACATCTGGGCACTGAACATCTTGCTTGTCATTTGTGCCAGACGCCCCCACATGAGGCGCTTTCCACCGACAAAAGTACCTACCAATCGCGTGATAAACCTCTTCACCAGACTGTACCCCTGAAACATGAACCTCGAATTGCCAACCTTTGGGATGCGCTTTTACTTCGCCAAAATTGCATACCATTGCAATTTCTTTTGACACATCAAGGGCCTGACTCTGGCGTATGCGATTGCCAATATGGACTAAGCCCATTGTTGGAAACGGGCTGCTAGGGGAAACGAGCAAGGTTAACTGAGAGGTTAAAGACAACGTCTGTAAATAACAGGGATGAAGGCGACTGGGCATAGATTCGTCAATCAACCACCCCGTGCACTGCGCGTAACGTTTCCAATGTTCTGGGTCAATACAAATTGAGGTTTCAATGGGGTCAATGCCGTTAAGGTTTGGCGGTTTAAAATGAGATAAAAGCGGCTTATTGGCTTTTTTAACCAATGCTTTCAATAACAGACCTACATTAACCGAAGTCATGACATTCCTTTGCGGTTGCGCAAACCAGATAATTTAATAATACGGGCTAAACGGCGAAAGTCCACCTCTGACATTTCACTTGCAAAAAAACAATAATTTTTGGTTTGTTTGTCTAGCGGTCGTTGCAAAACCAGATAAATGAAAAAACGAGTAACACGGGAGCGCTGACAGATAATCAACGGCGGAGCTGAATTTAGGCTGCAAAACCCTTCTTCATCAATATTTATCACAGTATGGTTGGGAGCAGAAAAGTGCAGAGCGTAACTACACCACAAAGCATAGGCGGTTATGCTCGGTATAAGTAGGTAATAGAGAACAACGGATTGACGAAGATCGTGGGGAAGGTTTAACCAAATCAACATCCCCACAATAATATGTACGATAACGCGATACGCACAAACGCGTCGAGCAAAGATATCAAGCCTATACTTTGACACGATTGAGGATGAGCGCGACCATCTCGGCTAACACCGGATCAGGACACTTCTGATGGCCCATAAACCAGGCGAATAAGTCTGGATCATCGCAGGTTAACAAATTTTCAAAAATTTCTTGTTGTTCATAGGACAAGCTATCAAACGCTTCATCAACAAATGGCAGGAAAAGCACATCAAGTTCAAGCATACCGCGTCGACAAGCCCACTTCAGGCGCGCACGTCTTTTTGGTTCAAACATAAATCAGTCTTTTTTAATGGTTTAAATTGGAATATAACATGTTACGTCCTTGCTGTTTACTGGACTTGGCATCAGGTGGTTTAGTTTTTCGATTAACTCGCACTTCAAACCTTGTTTATTGACGATTTTACCCCATCTCAAAGCGACAGTTTGCAGTATCGAGTGTATAAAGCACTGAACTGGCGTCAATTTGGAGAGCCCATGACTTCTATTTCCTCACTTGCAGCATTATCTGACAATTTTTTCATTGAATTGAGCGATTATTCTGTTGTTTCGGTAACAGGCGAAGATGCGGCCGACTACCTGCACGGCCAGCTTACTGTCAACACCAAGTCATTTGATCATCAATCAGCACGATGGAGTGCACATTGCGATTTCAAAGGTAAGACATGGGCAATTCAGCTGATACAGAGCAATCCAAGTGGCTTTGTACTCAGTGCTAACGCGTCGGCGAATGAAGCATCGCTTGAACAACTTCAGAAATACGGCGTTTTTTCAAAAGTGACATTCGCCACCACCGCCCAAAAGCAATGTATTGTCAGAGGTCCGTGGGCGACACAATTCATGACCCAAATTTTTGGCGGCATACCCAGTGCTGAAGGTCAAAGTCTCAGCAAGGGAAGTGACTTTTGCTGTGAGCTACCCGGTCTAGCTGAACATTATTTATTGATACTTGGCGACGATAATTACTCCGCTTTAATAGCAGACGCAAAGTCAAACACTGTAGATGAATATGACTCTGTCGTATTTGAAGCATTGTCGATTCGCGCGGGACTGCCCAGTGTCGCGTTTGATACGGTAAACCAATTCGTTCCTCAAATGATGAATCTACAAGCTCTAAATGCGATTGATTTCGACAAAGGCTGTTACATGGGCCAAGAGGTTGTCGCGCGGACTCGTTACCTTGGTAAAAATAAACGAGCAGCCTATCCGCTTGTTACAAACCACTATGTTAAATGTACAATAGGCGCTACCATTGACAAACAGGTTGGCGACAACTGGCGTAAAGGTGGCACAGTTTTGCGTGAAGCCAGTTTAACAAACGAAACTTGGCTACTTGCCGTGTTAGCAAACGATACGCAAACCGGTGATGAACTCAGATTAGGTGAAGACCAGCCAACTATTTTTAAAACGCTCGACATCCCCTACTCTATTGAGTGAGTTGGTGATAACGGGTTGATGTATCGATGAACTATCGACATCCAATTCAATCAGGATTATCCATGATCATTTCTCAAAACAACGTAGTGACTCTTCACTACACCGTATCAACCGAAGACGGAACCGAGTTAGATTCCTCATTCGGACAAGAGCCTTTAGTTTTTATTCAAGGCACAGGCTTCTTGATTCCGGGCTTAGATTCCGCTCTCATCGGTAAAGCCCCCGGCGATAAATTTGACTTGGATGTCGAAGCAGAGCAAGCCTATGGAGAGCGTGTAGATCAGTTAGTTCAAGAAGTCCCTCGAGCAATGTTTGAGGGCCTCGACGTAGAAGTGGGCATGTCCTTTCGAGCGACCACGGATCAAGGTGAACAATCGGTCATTATCATAGACGCGAACGACGAGGTTGTCGTGGTTGACGGTAATCATCCGCTTGCAGGTTTAAACTTGTCATTTGAAGTTGAAGTGGTTGACGTTAGAGAAGCCACAGAAGATGAATTAGAGCACGGCCACGTGCACGGCCCAGAATGTAATCACTAAGCCCTTTCGGTCATGGCTTAGCAAAATACATTATGTTGAGCCGTGACGACTTCCTCTTTGTTTTTAAATGCTATCTTTGATCTTCACTGGAAAACTTCCGTAAAACCAAACTATACCGTCTAGTTTATACAATGGAAAAATCAATGAAAGCTAACTACTTTGCTTGTGCGTTAATCGCCTGTTTAATCTACGCCACCCACGCACAAGCAGACCAATGGTCAGCCGGTGCTGTCGGAATTTTGCAATCTACCCCTTATTCAGGCGGGGAAAGCGGCGCAACCGTATTCCCAGCCATAGCCTATCAGGGAGAAAAATTGGTGTTGAGAGGGCCGTTCGCGGATTACTACTTAGTTGGCAGCGAAAGAGCGCTTCCGTCAGTGTCGATCACTGTTGGTCTTGGACCAAACCAGCTTGAAGTAGACGGCGATGGGACACTACTGGGCATAGAGGATAGAAATGGCAGCGTATTAGGCGGCGTGAAAGTGGCCTACGCTATTTGGGGCGGTACCATTAGCGCGAGTTTAACCACGGATTTGACCAATGAACATCAAGGGCAGCGAGCCTTACTCGCCTGGCAGCGGCCAGTACTCAGCGCGACAAACCGCAGTTGGCAATTGTTTGCAGGAGCGGAATTGGAATATTTAAGCGAAGATTACGCAAACTATTACTTTGGCATATCAGACACTGAGGCCAACCAATCACGGTTTTCAACCTACACATCAGGTAGTGTCATACAGCCATCTTTAACACTCAGCGGATATTACAATATTTCGGAAAACTGGCAAGTCATTGGAAATCTTGGCTGGCAGTTTTTGGCAAGTGACATCAAGGATAGTCCAATTGTCGACCAAAGTGGCGTACCTACTGGCTTGATAGGTATTATTTACAACTTTTAGCTCGTTGCAGAAAAAGGTGGCCCAATTGCAGTGCCACCTTGTTATTTGGCATACCGTGAGTAGATGGCTTACAGCGCCTCTTCGTTACTCTCACCGGTTCGAATGCGCAATGCAGATTCAAGCTCATAAACGAAAATTTTGCCATCGCCAATTTTGCCAGTTTTGGCGGCATTCGATATCGCCTCAACAGCTTGTTCGACTAAATCATCAGGCAGCGCTAATTCAATTTTTATCTTGGGTAAAAAATCGACTTGATATTCCGCGCCGCGATAGAGCTCTGTATGGCCTTTCTGGCGTCCAAAGCCTTTGACTTCGGTTACTGTCATTCCCGCAATGCCGACATCAGCCAATGCATCTCTAACATCATCCATTTTGAAAGGTTTGATAATTGCTTCAATTTTCTTCATCGTTGACTACTCGTCATAAACCGTTGGGATTGGAACACGTTTGTGTTGCGTGTTTGTGTATATCTTAATCAATTTTGCTTCCACTTCACCAGCAACAGGCTTCCCTTCCAAGAAGTCGTCGATTTGGTCATAAGTCAGGCCTAAAGCTTGTTCATCTGCTTTTTGCGGGTTTAATGTTTCTAGGTCCGCTGTCGGCGCTTTGTGGATAATAGTAGACGGCGCACCTAAATGCTCAGCCACTTGCCTTACTTGCCGTTTGCTCAATCCAAACAAAGGCGCTAAGTCACAAGCACCATCACCGTACTTGGTGTAGAAACCAGTGATGTTTTCTGCAGAATGATCCGTGCCCAATACCAAACCATTTACCATACCCGCGATTTCATACTGAATAACCATTCGGGTTCGGGCCTTGACGTTTCCTTTAACAAAATCAATTTTACTTTCATCCGAAGGCAGCAATTCAGTGCCAGAGAGAGCATCAACTGTCGAGCTGTGAATAGCATCAGCACCCGGTTGTACATTAACAGTGACCGACTCTGAGGGTTGGATAAAGTCAATCGATGCTTGAGCATCATCTTCATCAGCTTGAACTTGGTATGGCAATCTTACTGCAATGAATTTGTAACTATCGGGCCCGCTCTCGTTTAATTCATTCACTGCAAGTTGTGCAAGGCGTCCTAACGTGCAGGAATCAATGCCGCCGCTAATGCCGAGCACGAGCGTTTTTAGTCCAGAATTCTGGAGCTGTTGCTTGATAAAATTGACCCTTCTGGTCACTTCGAAGGCGACATCAATTTCGGGTAACACCCTCATTTCATCAATCACTGTCTGTTTTTGCATGTCCACATCCAATCGTAAAGTAATCCGTCTCGCTTTGAATTGCTGGGCAACACTCGATAAATTGCAGCGTTCACCAACCAGCACACCAAAAGAGATTGTCGTTAGCAGTTTACGCTAAGTCGTTAAAAAATGTCAGGTTTAGCACACAATATGGCTGAAAAAAACGATACCATTGCGCGTATTACTGCAAGAGTGACGAAAAAGTTATCTCAATTAAGGCGGTTGCCCTTAATAGTATACCCATATCACCGTTTTTTAGTTTACGCTAATATGAAGCAAGTGTGTTTAACTGTGGAGACGAGATTGAAAATACACGCACAACAGGGTCTAACCATTGTCGAAATGATGATTGGCCTTGCAATCGTGTCAATACTTATCAGTGTTGTCGCCCCCAATTTGCAATCAATTTTGCAGTCAAATCGCGTGGCAGCAGAGATCAATACTCTAAGCTCCGCGGCGCAGCTTGCGCGCTTTCGAGCCATTGACGATGAAACATCAGTTGTATTGTGCCCAACAACAGATTTTAAAGCCTGCGTGTCAAGTTGGTCACAAGCGAAAATGGTATTTGTCGACGACAACGGAAATGGCGCAAAAGAAGACGCTGAGGTATTGGTCCTCGCCACTGATGCCATGAGTGCCAATGTGAAGGTTTTGGGTGTCAGCGGCAGTCTTGTTTTTTCTGACGACGGCAGTATTGCGCCGAGTGCTGATATTGTCATTTGCCCGCAAAGTGGCACGGTTGAAAATGCCAGCGCCTTGTTCATTAGTGGTTACGGTAGAATCAGTGTTGCTGTGGATAGCGACAATGATGGTGTCAAAGAGACGACGGCTGGCGCCAAACTCGCTTGCAGTTAGCGCGTTAGAATACTCCCCCTCACGGCTGAACTAAAACACGACCATCTGGACAGCACAATTGGATGACATTTCATGCCATCCTTTGCCCATATTTCAACCACTTTGGGCGATAGACGTTCATGCACACAACTTCCAATACGACGCCCCACGGCTTTACTCTTATTGAGTTTATGCTGGCACTTTCCATTTTATTGATCATCATAACGTCGAGCGGTGGTTCTTTATATTCAACGTATCAGCAGCTTAAGTTAAGCCAAGCTGGTCAAGAACTTGTATTATTATTCAAGCGAGCTAAAAACCAAGCCGTCACCACGGGCTCGGTTTCTCAAGTCAGTGTTCATTCTGGGTCTCAATGGTGTGCGGTTTTATTGAAAGGAAAAACATGTAACTGCATAACTGACAAAGAATGTGCAGAGAAAAATGCTACACATATCGTTCACAGTGCTCGTCATCTCGGTATAGCCTTGTCTAACCCTGCCCCTGTGCGAAATATTGTGTTTCAACCCGTCACAGCCACAAGTCTAGGTTCTGCGACAACTTTGACCCTGTCTTATCAGCAACGGCAACACCGCATTGTGATCAGTAATTTAGGCCGAATTCGCCACTGTAGTATTTCCCCGAGCGTTTTTACCCGTGAGTGCTAGACGACAGCATGGGTTTGCTGTGCTAGAGCAACTTCTTGGTGTCGCTCTTATCGCTTCGATTACAACGGCCTGCATCCATTTCTTTAGTCATTACACACGTATTCAGTTTCAACAGATACAACACGCTCAGGCCCTAACTGAGCTCAATCAAATTAGTACCATAATAACCAATACGCTAAGTGGTGCTCACGGCTACAAAAAGCCTATTGCTGTCGATAGTTCAACGGCCTATTTAGCCGTTGGCCAATACAAAAATGAGGCCACTGCTTCCTGTGTCGTCTTTGCCTTCGATGGGAATAGAGATGGCCACATTTCACGTCTATCACCAGTAGAACACTACGGTTTTCGATTAAATAAAAAAGCAATTGAATATCGGCTGGATGCTAAAACTTGCGATCAGGGCCATTGGCAAGACCTCACCCATACAGGCACCTTGCTAGTAGATAAACTCGAGTTTCACGTTTCACTCGATGCATCCGTTATTGATGTGAATATCCAAGCACACACCAAAACAACGACGCCGATTTTCGTGACACTATCTCGTAAAATGATATTGAGGAATTCACTGCAATGAAAAAGAGCGTCGGTCCTTCACATTCGGGAATGGCGATGATTGCACCCTTGGTATTAATGATTGCGCTTTTAGGTATGATGGCAATAACCCTGAATGACACCCAGCTGATGTTAGTTAAACATATGACGGCCATATCGAAAGCGGCATTAGCCCAAAATACTGCGCAAAACGAACTTCATCGGCAGCTATACAACCAGCTTGCTGCACCATTTTCCGAAGAGTATGCCTTTGACACAGTGGCAAACGATGAGTACTTTCGCATTATTTCGGTGCCAATTACGCCAGGCCGTAGCGACAGTGTCACACTGCAGCAAACCGTGATAAAAACAGCTTTAGTTAAGGCCCTGCCCGACTCTGCTCTCACTGTTTACGACAGTGATCATTCACTACTATCTGCGCTGTTTCATCCACACATCCAAAACTATACTGGCGTTGAAACTGCGGCCGACTGGGTCTTAGACGATTGTAAAGACATTGAGAAGCAATCTGGCGCGGTTATCGTGGTTAAACAAGACTGTACCACCGAGGTCGGGCAAAAAGTGGGAAGTCGAAGCCAACCAGCGATTGTGATTTTTGACGGCGTAAATGTTCACTTCAACGCTCATACAGAACTGTTCGGATTGATCGTTTTACGGGCCAGCAGCAAAGCTCAAAACACCGTGTACGTCGACAATAGCGTTAAAATTGTCGGTGCTATTGCCACAACAAATACTGCAATATCAGGCCATAACTTTGCTAATTACGACCAAGGGGTACTCTCTGAATTACTTAAACTAGAGCACAAGCCGCTGATGTATTTACAGGCCAACTCATGGTCCAGACAGTGATTCATGTTCGAGGCTTTGCGCTGATAGAGGCTTTAATTGCCATAGCGCTGTTGGGTTTGACTATCGTATCTTTGGTGCGCCATCAGGCCATATTATTCACAGACTTTGTGTATGTTCATTCTAGGTATGAGGCGATTCAACATTCAATTTCCATCTTGAACGCGTTGGAAGCAAGCCAATCTTGTAAAGCACGGCCCTCTGCCAGTATTGCGTCCAGTACTAGCGGCACGTACCAAGTGAACTTATCGTTTAAATCATCCTACGCTCAGGTGGTGTATGATGATGTCGCACCAGTTTGGTCAAGCGATCTGACACAGCTCCCCAAGGGAGCCGCAATCATCAGTCAGTGTGAAGCGCAAGTGACACTTAGTTGGCAACTCGCCAATACGCCTCACACCATATCGTTAAATCGGACTTACCTCATTGACTAATCGTCACCTCAACAAGTCCAGCAATATTCACTGGTTTCGAGCGTACCATTGTTGTTTTGGTCCCAGCCTTTGCGGCCGTCACTGAAATAAAACAAACTACCATCATCTTTCGATGCGCTTGAGCTTACGGGTGTCGCTTTGATTTGAAACTCAGTACCATTTGTTCCGACTGAGACAATGCTTAAGTCATAGCGTTTGTTTGCCGCGGGTTCACTTGAAGGAGAATAGGTTTTAAAAATAGCAGGCGAGCCTGTATTAGCCCCAGATGCCGCAGCCCCCTCATATGAGAATGTCGCACTGTAATGACGTTCCATCGCCGACGCCAACCCCATCAAGTCCGACTGGGCTGTAGACCGGTAGCTGCCATTCATTAAGTTCTGATATGACGGATAGGCAATCGCGGTGATGATTCCCACGATTGCCACAACGATCATCAGCTCCACTAGCGTAAAGCCATTATTTTGGTTAGGCGTTCGACTTGTCATGTTTGTTCCTATTGTTTTTCTGTCTCGGATTGCCAGCTACCTTTGGTCACCCGCTCAAATCGACCATAAATATTACGAGCCAAGCACTCGAAGTCCGATCCACATGCTTGCTCATTGCCATTTTCGTCGGTTTTCACGACGGCAGACACACACTCGGTGCCCAAACACACCACCGGTTGTATGATCTCTTCAATCAGTATTTTAGTATCTGGCGCGATACCTGTCTGTTTGAGTTGCGCTGATCGATCTTTCTCATCAACAAATCCATCTTGATTTAAATCGTCAATTGCATTGCCGTTAAATAGGTTTACCAAATAGGCACGGCTGTTCCCCGATGGTGGCGCACACAAGCTTTCACTGCTATTGGCAGGGATGTAAGTGGTAAAGAATACTTTGTAGTCAATGATCAGTGGAGATGACAGCACCTTTTCTCCTCCAATCGTAAGCCTGATCATCCATCCGTTTTTATCGGCAAAAGCGGCTGCGGCTAGGTTTCTTTGTGTTTCATCACTGCTGTTTAACAAGTGATCAGTCGCATCAAAGAAGTTTGACTCTGTTAACCCTGTTTCGAATGTCCATAATTCGTTCTCATCCAGCGCGAACACGCCTTTGTCTTTTAACATGTAAAATCTGTCATCAATCACCTCATCCAGAGGAGATGCTCTCCAACCGCTGCCTACAGCGACGGCATAATAGAGCTCATCGGCAAGTGCTACTTCCGACACATCCGGACCATAGAAGAATCGACGATTGTTTTCAGCGGTATCGCCGCCTAAGTCGGCCAAGCGCTTACCTTTAACAAAATCGGCCCCTGCTTCGCCATTGTAGATGTCCATGCGGAATATCTGCCCGCCCATATCCGCAACATACATATGATCAGCAAAGCCATCATTGTCTCTATCGATTACGGATATACGGCCCGGTATACTGTACTGCATCTCAGGAATCACCAAATCGGCTTCTTCATTGCTAGCGGACCAAAGTAACTGCCCTGTGTCAGCGTCAAACATGTAAACGGCATTGCCAACGCTATCAGGTGCTCTCACCGTTTTACTGTCTTGGTCCTCATCGTATCCGCCACCAATAATAACGACATTTCTTTCCGTTGAGCCCATTCTCACTTTTGTGATAGTTGGACGCGACCAACTTTGTCCTAGCTTCTCAAAACCTGTACTACCGCCTTCAATCGAATACACTAACGACGGAGAAGTTTTATTAGTAATATCAAAAACGTAATAGTTTCTGCCACCCCGACGCATCCCGAGATACAAATAAATCTTGTCCTCAAACGACCGCACCACCATGTCACCATCTAAACCATAGATATGATTTAAGGTTGAATTGTCTTGGTAGAATTCATAAGCGTTTTGCAACATGTCCTTTGGCGCGATCGCGAAATTCTCAACGCCCGTTTCACTATCGAACGAATGCAAGAAACCGTGGTTAGTCGCAACCAATATCGCTGAGTCTGACTCACTGTAGTTGATAACAACGGGTTGTGAGTGAATAGGGTCTCCCATCTGCATGCGTGAATCAGTCGTGTCACCGTCACCATCAAAATCTCGCACATCAACACCCCTAGCCCATTTTAAAATAGTGGTTCGCAATGCCTCTGCATCAACCAATGCGTCGATAGATAAATCAGATGTGGTAATAGCGGTATTATTTTCGTGAACTAAGTTGTCCGAGCGAATAATATTGCCGTTGCCTTCAAAGAAGTACATATTGCGCGTTGTCGTTAGCAGGCTAGCTGCTCCGCCCTCTCGTACGTCGTTACCGTCAGTCAGGATTGACCAGTAGCTTTGTGCCGTGTCAGAAAAGAATCCAGTGACACTGTCAACCGCATCTCGGCCACGTTGATCTAGAATGACATCGCCATTAATTTTGTATTTTTTTAAGTTACCCGGCCAAACAGCACCTTCTGCAGGTTTGAACAGGGCAAAATACAGTTCATCTCTGTGCGTCAAGCGGTTTAGCTGGTTAACCGCGACTCCCGGGGAAACAAACGTTGCGTTGATATCTTTCACCGATCGCAGGATGGTATTAAATGCATTCAATAACTGCTCACTGTTCTCCGCCTGGTAGAAACCACCACCACTTTGAACAGCAATTTGATTTAAAAAGTTGTTTGCGGTGCTATTTGCGGCAAACCCAATGGTATGGGTTATCACCCTAGCATCAATAGCCGAAGTGTCAGACCGACTAATATTGCGAACCAATTCTAAACCGCAGATTTCTCCACTTCTGCCACTTGCACAAGACTCTCCTAGCAGCGCTTGGATCTTACTGACACTGTGGTTGTTGTTCGCCTCACCGTCAGACAAAAGCACAATGTGGTTGTTGGTTTGACACTGGAGATTCTCAACCGGGCTGAGATATGTCGCAGGTTTGGGAATGTATTCATTGATACAGTCAGAATCACTTAGGTTATCCTCAGAACACCCAGAAGGCCTTACGGCGTCAGGACCGACATAAGAGGCACGGTGGCTCACCCGCGTGTTTCGCCTAACCGTCGAAGACACACTCGACGTACCCCTAGCTGCACCATAATCAACACCAAGACCACCGTAATATAATGATGCCTCATAAAGTGTGTCGACAATGGGCGTAAAACCACTCGCCGCCAACTCATCTACCTTACTGATCAAGTGGTCGCGTACCGTTGAGGTCACTCCCGGCGTCGCACTCCCTTTGTATTCAATAATCAATTGTGGGGCACCAGATGGTTTACCGCGATACGTATAAGCACCGCGTTTTCCGACAAAATTACTGAGCACAAACCCCATCGCATTGCCCGGAGCCCAACCACTTCTGTCCACAATAGACTGAACCATTGTCGTTAAGTCTGGCGTGTCATATTCGTTATTTCGGTAGAAATAGGGCATGGACCAAGTGAGCCCGCTGGTTTTTGGCAGGTTGCGAACCATAAAGTTATAGTGAGGGTCAAAGTCATTCACATCGTCTTCGGCTACACCTTGAATCAGAGTCGACGCACTGCCCCATGCATCCGTGGTATACGCGGTAAACTTGATATACGCACGATTGATCGTTGCACCTTGGGGAATATTAACCCCTGGGAAACGAATACCAATATATGCGTTTGAGGATGATGACATGGTCAATTCTGACCCTGTGGAGTCATAACCTGCTGCTTTTTCTTCTACATTATCTCTATTGGCCGACACTTGATGATATTCAGTTCCACTTACACACCCCGTGGCGGTAGTATCATCATAGGTTATCACTAGTTGTGGTGATAACCCTTCTCCGTCATCGTAAGCTCTCGTTTGACGATCACTGGCGACATCCGTACTTGTGCCCTCGATAAACAAGCCTAACGATTGACCACCACACCAATCCGATTGGTCGACTATTTCTTGGATAACTGAAGTAAAATCAGGAGACACTACCACTGCCCCTGAAGAATCAAACTCATTCTCACTATCCCAAACCACTTGGTTAGTTGTCTGAGTTCGCGAGCTGAGGTCATTGCTATTACTGCTATACACCGCAGCATCGCTCTCTAGCTCCCCAGAAATGGTAAAAGTGGTTGGCGCGATATTAAAATTACTGGTCGTTAAACGGAAATAAGCGCTGGTAATCGTTGCCCCTTGTGGAATCATTAAATCGCGATAACGCATGCCAGTTAACACCGTATCAGTACCAGAACTGAGCTTGATACGGTTCGTGTTCAAGGTTACAACACCATTTATTTCATAGGCATCGTCGTCATCATCAGCCGTCGATACGATGATTTCAGGGCTAATTGAATTATCAATTCCTCTAACGGGAAATAAGATAGGGCCACCGAAGTCAGAAAAACGCATTAAGCCTGCATTGATGTTGGTCGAAGAGGCTAGTGTTTCTTTCAGTGCATTCTGAACACGTAACATCCTAGTTTGACTGCCACCATCTGTGGCTCTCATACTGCCCGACGTATCCATAATAAATAGTACATTAGGGTTGTAAGTTACCGCGGAAGAAGAGGTACCGATATAGATATCGAGATCGTCGCCGATGGCAGAAAAACCAATACAAAACCAAAGGGCACTAAAAGAAAAAAAGTGGGAAAGCTTTTTCATAATGAAGCCTCTCTTATTGGGAGGCCGGAGCGTACACTGATGCAGATATAGTATTCGCTACGACCCGAGATTTTCCGGCAACTTGGCCGCAACCTCTCACGATAAATACGTGACAGTTAATGTTACTGCCGCCGATTACGTTGCTCGAACCTCTACATGCCTGCTCTCTGACAAAGGCTGTTCGCGACCAACTGTTTGTGGCAGGTGACGTTTGATAAGTGCCTTCAGAGATGTGCCGAGTACCGGTAGACAACCCACCAGCTGTAATGCGACGGTTCGTCCAATTATCATCCTCGAAACAGCTCATATCATCGGTACCTGGTAGGTACTGAGTACCTTGACGAGCCTCTGACAAAGGGTCAGTTAACGCATTGTTGGCTAACAGCACCTCATCTTCTGATTCAAAGAAAACCCCTGCAAGTGCCGCCTCAGCAGCATCAAATGCCAATCCCGACTGCTGCATAGAAGTCGACATTTTATTTTGCGCCAGACTGCTTGATACGGCGCTGATACCAAGAATCGTAAGAGAAACCAATATCAGTAACGAGAGCACCAAAACTAAACCTTGTTGTTGTTTCATTCGATGCTCCTCACAAAATTCTTCATATTCCGCAATGTCATGGTGTGTGAAAACACCTGATAATAATGTTGTGTATCTTTTGTCACTGCGGTTTCATTTAATACCGCAAACCTTGGCGCGGTGAGCTGGTTTACTGCACCATCGTCACTGTAAAGCAACAAACCTATTCGCAAGGCCACTACCTGTTGGTTTGCGGCCGCAATATCGTCTAATTCATCTGCTGTAATGTATCTAACGGCTTGCGCTTCAGTTCCGCCGACAGGGGCGGTTACACCGTACTGGACTTGAAAACTATCAACGTTGTCGATCAAAATCTGCCCAGAAGACGGAGATGGGTCTACTCTGAGCCCGCGTAACGCGCGTCCATCAAAACCGCGACAATACAAAGAATCGTTAGTGACATAATAGTGATTCACCACGTGGAACTGATCCCCCACAGTATAGCCGTGACGATTTCCGTTACAGTCTGTATCACCCAGTAGATTAACGACCAATTGGTCATTTCCACCCGTCGCGCCTTGTGTTGAACCCAAGGTGCCATTCCCCGTGTATTGCCCTACGATGCCCACGGGATTGTTTTGAACGAACGCGGCTTCAACGATGGGGTCAACGGTATTATCAATTTGGGCCGTTACTAAATCATAACGACCGGTTTCAAGTAGGTCTCGTTGCAATCGCAACATAATAAAACGGCCACTTTCTTGAACTTGGGCAACGGCGGTATTGAAGCGATTTGTCACCTGATTACTGACCATAATCTGAATAACCGCAGCGGTTATCACCAAACCCAGTGCCAAAGAAATCATTAGCTCGACAAGAGAGAAGCCTCGCTGATTCATAAGGTAATGTCCTTATAAACGCACGCAAAGCTGTCACCTGTATTTGGGTTACATCGAGACACTAACGAGTAACTTCTACTTTCGGACACACTAACAGGCCACCGCAACATTATGCCGATACGCGAGCCCACGCTGCAGGCATCAGTATCACCTGTGTTGCTGTCAGCACATGACACACTGATTGTCGTTTTGGGATTGGCTTGAACCGCAGAACACGACATAGCCCAAGCGTCATAAACAGCCATGTTATCTTCGTTACAGGTACCGCTTTGACAGTCTGGTACCCCTGCTGGCCTTGCGAGACAAAAGCACTGATATGGAGAAGCTGAAGAAGCACAACTCAAGTTAGCAAAATTGTAAAAGCCATTTTCGAAGTAATTCCCAGTTACGACAAAACCATCGCCCACCGTGGATATTCGAGCCGCCGCTCTGAGTCGCTCAGCAGTTTGCTTAGCCACCATTTCCGCCTGTGTTCGGCTGATGGCATTGACATTGGCAAACGATCCAACGAACTGTAAAGAGGCCACGCCAAGCAACCCCACAGACAGGATGAACAAGGTCACGAGGATCTCGATCATGCCGACGCCAGTTTGTTTCGTTTTTGTTTGCCGAATTTTCATCCGAGTGATTACCAATCGATCTTCTATCAAGTGCATGCTAACTCACTATTTGCAATGATAAAGTATTAGCCCAACTTACTGCGTATTGAAAATGATGCCTGATGCGGATTCGTTCAGTTTCCCACAAACTGGATTTCAATCACCATAAAAAAAGGCACTCAAACGTAGAGTGCCTTTTTATGTACCATTGAAAAATCGACAGTTTTTAGCTGACCAGCTTCACTCTCAATTCTTTTGGCACGGCAAATTCTACATTTTCCTCACGTCCGGGACGCTCTGATGCTTTGACAGCTCCCCAGTCGGTCAACTTTTCGATGACACCTTGAACCAATACTTCGGGAGCCGACGCGCCGGCCGTTACACCGACGTGCTGAACGTCTTCAAACCATTCGGTTTTCAAACAGTTAGCATCAGCAATCAAATAACTTGTCGCCCCTACTTTTTCGGCAAGTTCGCGCAATCTATTAGAGTTTGAGCTATTTTGTGCACCAACAACGAGAAGTACTTGGCAATCACTGGCTAGATCTCTTACCGCGTCTTGACGATTCTGTGTGGCATAACAGATATCATCTTTTCTCGGACCTTGTATTGCAGGGAACTTAGCGCGAAGTGCATCAATGACATCAGCGGTATCGTCTACCGACAATGTCGTTTGGCTACAATAGTAGAGATTTTCCGGATCTTTCACTTCTAAAGAAGCCACATCATCTGCTGACTCAACAAGGTAAATTCCACCTTGCTCATTATCGTACTGCCCCATGGTGCCTTCTACCTCTGGGTGACCAGCATGCCCTATCAGCACACACTCGGTGCCGGATTTACTTGCTCGTGTCACTTCCATATGGACCTTAGTAACAAGTGGACAGGTTGCGTCAAACACTTTTAGGCCTCGGTTAGCGGCTTCGTTCCTAACGGCTTGAGACACACCATGAGCGGAGAAAATAACGATACAATCATCAGGTACTTCCTCGAGTTCATCGACAAATATTGCCCCTCGTTCTTTGAGACCGTCGACAACAAATTTATTGTGAACGACTTCGTGTCGAACATAGATGGGCGGCTTAAACATCTCAAGCGCGCGTTCAACAATCGTAATGGCTCTGTCAACACCGGCACAAAAACCACGAGGATTAGCGAGATGAATTTGCATACCTACTCCTTACGCAGATGCGTCAGACACATCCAATATTTCAACATCAAAGACTACAGTTTGGCCTGCTAGTGGATGATTAAAATCTACCGTCACTGAATCACCGGCAACACTGCGGATAATACCGGGGATTTCACTGCCATCCGGCTGAGCAAAGGCCATTATCATGCCTTCTTCCAATGCCATATCACTGGCGAATCGAGTGCGATCCATGTGATGCACGTTGTCAGGGTTAGGCATACCAAACGCATCATTAGCCTCAAGCGTAAATGACTTCTTATCACCAGCTTTTAAGCCCAATAAACACTGTTCGAAGTTTGGCGTAAGGCTGCCGTCGCCAATAACCAGTTTTGCAGGCTTATTGTTTACACGGGTCGAGTCTGCTGCTGAGCCGTCTTCTAATTTAAGGTCAAAATGCATTATGACTTCACAATTTTGACCAATCGTAATTGGGTTTTCTGACATGGTATTACCTACTTCTGTTCGTCGGTTTGTGCTGGAGGATTGCTATCTTTACCGCTTACTAGCATGTCGAGGATCAAAAGTGCTGCGCCAATAAATATTGCACTGTCTGCAATATTGAACGCAGGCCAGTGGTAGGTGCCCACATAAAAATCAAGAAAATCGACCACGTAACCGTGCACTAGCCTGTCATAAACATTACCAATTGCACCACCGAGGATAAAAGAAAATGCGATAGGAAGGCGCAATTGCTGTTTTGACATTTGTCGTAGATACCACAAAATCATGACACTCACAGCCACGGCGATACCGGTGAACAACCAGCGTTGCCAGCCTCCCGCTTCATGTAAAAAGCTGAAGGCTGCCCCGTAATTCCTCACATAGGTGAGGTTGAAAAAAGACGTTAACTGAATTGACTCGAATAATTTCATCGAGCCAAGAACCGCATATTTCGTCCATAAATCTACAGCGATGACAATCACGCTAATCCATAAAAAGCGAAGTCCAGTTTCACGCAAAAGCTTAAGCATAGTGACGAGATTCTCCCTCACCATCAACATTGGTAATACAACGACCACATAACTCAGGGTGTTCGGCATTGCTACCCACGTCTTCGCGATGATGCCAACATCTCACACATTTTGTGCCCTTGCTCTTAGCAACTTCGACGAATAATCCAGCAACATCGGTTTCGGTAGCGCTTTGCGTTTTCTCGGCCAACGGTTTGAGTACCACAGCAGAGGTAATCAATACAAAGCGCAGCTCATCTTCAAGCTTTTGCAGCTCTGCGAACAAAGCGTCGTCAGCATAAAGGTGAACTTCAGCTTCAAGTGAACCACCGAGCTCGCCATCTTTACGCGCTTGTTCCATGGCTTGGTTGGCCGCATCTTTGACTGACATCACAGACTGCCAGTACGCGTCATCAAAGCCTTGCGCAGACTCGAACACCTCTAAGCCTTCATACCACGCTTCAGTGAATACAAATTCACTGCGCTCTCCCGGCATTGCTTGCCAGATTTCCTGTGCCGTAAAGCTGGTGATAGGCGCCATCCAACGAACCAAGGCTTCGATGATATGGTACAGGGCTGTTTGACAAGAGCGACGAGCTTGGCTATCTCCTTTCGCCGTGTACTGACGGTCCTTGATAATATCTAAGTAAAAACTGCCTAGCTCTATCGAACAGAAATGCGTCAACCTTTGAGATACTGCCAACAAATCATAACGCTCGTATGCTTCGATTATCTCGGCTTGAACCGCCTTCGTTCTCGCAACAATCCAGCGATCTAGCGCTACCATCTGTTCTTGTGGTAGTGAATCATTTTGAGGCTCAAAACCATTGAGGTTGGCCAACAAGAAGCGCGCTGTGTTTCTCACACGGCGATATGCGTCGGCTGCACGCTTGAGGATTTCGTCAGACACGGCAATTTCGCCGCGATAATCGGTAGACGCTACCCATAGTCTCAAAATGTCTGCACCGAGTTTATTTGTCACTTCTTGAGGCGACACAACGTTACCGAGCGACTTAGACATCTTCTTGCCTTGTGCGTCTACAGTGAAGCCGTGGGTTAATACTTCTTTATAAGGTGCATGACCGTGCATTGCTGTTGAGGACATCAAAGATGACATAAACCAGCCACGGTGTTGGTCTGACCCTTCTAGGTACAAATCTGCACTTGCAGGAATATCATCACGGCGATCCACTACGAAGTAATGCGTTACACCAGAGTCAAACCACACGTCTAAGGTATCAGTGACTTTGTCATAGTTATCAACATCTGCGCCCAACAATGCAGCATCATCGAGATCCCACCATGCTTGAATCCCTTTTTGCTCAACTTGCGCTGCTACAGCTTCAATAAAGTCTGCAGACTGAGGATGCAATTCACCAGTTAGCTTGTTCACGTACAAAGGAATCGGTACACCCCATGTACGCTGACGTGAGATACACCAATCGGGACGCCCCTCGACCATCTTCTCGATTCGATTTTGACCCCAATCCGGAATCCATTTGGTATTTTCAATTTGTTTGAGCGATTCAGCTCTCAGCCCTTTCTTGTCCATACTGACAAACCATTGTGGCGTCGCACGGAACAAGATAGGCGTTTTGTGACGCCAGCAATGAGGATAGCTGTGTTCGTACTTGACGTTAAGTAGCAAGTTACCGTGTTCTTTTACAACTTCAATGACTGAATCATTCGCTTTGAACACATGCTGACCCGCAAACAACGGCGTATTTTCAAGGTATACCCCATTGCCACCCACTGGGTTGTAAACCTCTAGATCATATTTTTTACCGACATTGAAGTCGTCAACACCGTGTGCTGGCGCGGTATGTACACACCCCGTACCCGACTCGGTCGTAACGTGTTCACCCAAAATGACTGGTACTTGCAGCTCTAAAAATGGATGATTTAAAGGCAATAACTCAAGGTCCTGACCTACGCAGCTTGCAATGATATTGACGTTGTCCAAGCCGTAGCGCTTGGCACAAGCTTCAACCAAATCCTCTGCTAAGATGACCCAGCCTTGACCTTCGCCTAGATCAACAAGTGAATAATTGAGTTCTGGGTGCAAGCTTACCGCGCGGTTAGCAGGTAACGTCCACGGTGTTGTTGTCCAAATGACTACAGCGGCCTTAGCGTCCGCAAGCTTGCTTTCTTCAACGCCAAAAGCACTTGCCGCTTTGGCAGTGTCAGCCACGGGAAACTTCACATCGATTGCCGGTGACACTTTGTCTTGGTATTCAACTTCCGCTTCTGCCAGCGCTGAACCACAATCGGTACACCAATGAACAGGTTTGAAGCCTTTCTCTAAATGGCCAGATTCTACAATTTTACCCAAAGCGCGAATGATGTCGGCTTCAGACTTAAAATCCATGGTCTTATAAGGGTTATCCCAGCTACCAAATACACCCAAGCGCTTAAAATCAGCCATTTGGCCATCAATCTGACGTTGCGCGTATTCGCGGCATTTTTGTCTAAACTCAGCGGCGGTTACTTTCTTGCCTGGCTTGCCGACTTTCTTTTCGACCATGAGTTCGATAGGCAAACCATGGCAATCCCAACCCGGCACATAAGGCGCATCAAAATCAGACAGTGTTTTTGACTTTACAATGATATCTTTTAGGATTTTGTTTACCGCATGACCGATGTGAATATTACCGTTCGCGTAAGGAGGGCCATCGTGCAAAATGAAAGGCTTCTTGCCTTGCTTTGCATCGCGAATTTTCTGGTACAAATCCTTACTTTGCCAGTCTTTCAGCATGTTTGGTTCACGCTGAGCAAGGTTTCCACGCATAGGGAAAGGCGTTTCAGGTAGGTTCAATGTGGCTTTGTAATCGCTCATATCTCTGTTTTTTCCGTCCACCGGTTTGGTCATGTGACCGTTGGGGATTGCTCCCATTATTCTGCAAAAAGCTGACGCGCCGCTAACGCGTCCTGCTCAATCTGTTGTTTCAACGCCTCAAAAGACGCAAATTTCATTTCATTTCGAATTTTCTTCACCGGAAAAACTCGAATCGGCTTGCCGTAAAGGTCGCCATCATAATCAAAAAAATGCACTTCCAATTGCATATGCTGACCATTTAATGTCGGTCGATAGCCTACATTGGCTACCCCAGTCAGCTCTTGTCCTTCAACACTGGCTTTTACCGCAAACACACCGCCAATGGGTGCGTTAAATCGATTCAACAGCACGTTCGCGGTGGGAAAGCCGATGGTTCTGCCTTTTTTCTCGCCATGTACTACCTTGCCTTCGATGTAGAAAGGCATACCTAACATTTGTTCGGCAAGTGGCATATTGCCCTCTGCCAGTGCTTGGCGAATCGCAGTAGAACTAATGCGACACTCATGCATGCGAAAACTCTGCGTACTCGCAACATCAAAGCCCTTGGCATTGCCTTGAACTTTTAGCATGTCGAAGTCGCCTTTGCGCATTTTACCGAAACGAAAGTCGTCGCCAACAACAAGGTATTTAACCCCTAGCTGTTTAACAATTAACTCATCCACAAACTGTTCGGCAGATAACTGAGCAAACTCTTTGGTAAATCTCACGCACAACAGTCGGTCCACGCCCAACGCCGCTAACTTTTGGTATTTTTCCCGTAACGGACTCAACCTCGCAGGCGCTGAGTCTGGGCTAAACAACTCTTCAGGTTGTGGCTCAAATACCATTACAGTAGCAGGCAACCCCAATTTAGCTGCGTGTTGCTTCACGTTTGATAACACGGCCTGATGGCCCAAGTGAACACCATCAAACTTACCAATGGTTAATACGCAACCAGCGTGATGAGAACGCAAATTGTGTATCCCGCGAATTAACTCCACTACTCAAAAACCTTGTCTATGGATTCATGTTAAAGCTCGCGATTATAAACGAGCCTGAGGTTAATACCAATGCCTAGAACAGAGTATCTCAGTCGGGATTCTAGGGAAGTAAAGCGTTCGGCTATTTTTTGTACGAAAATTTCATCAAAACCCTAACCCGCGGGCTTGAAGTGACTGGGTCGTGCACCCAAAAGAAATAAGCAACAAACAAACAAGCTAGCGCCCGCTCCGATAGTCAAAACTAGCTGCCACACTTGAGCTATCGTCGATACACCGTAAACGATAAGCTCCTGTCGCAAGAAGTACAGTCCGCCTCCCATGACTACACTGGCTATTGTCACCCTCAACAACGTTGAAATGGATCGAGGAAACAGTTTTATAGTTTGTTGTTTGTACAGTGTGCTGTAGAGCAAAGCCGCATTCAAAGTTGCCGATAAGCTGGTTGCGATAGCGAGACCAATATAACCATAGGGAATGGCAAAGATGAGGTTAAAAATCATATTGGCAGCCATACACCAAATACCAAATTTCACCGGTGTTTTTGTGTCCTGGCGAGAATAAAAGCCGGGTGCAAGCACCTTAACCAGCATAAAACTCAATAATCCAAAGGCATAAGCAATCAGGCTGTATGATGCCATCCTTGCAGTTTCGGCAGTAAAAGCACCACGTTGAAATATGACAGTGAGAATAGGTTCTGCCAACATGGCTAGCCCGACGGCTGCTGGCAATCCCAACAAGGTCACCATTTTAATACCCCAGTCAATATTCGCAGCAAACGCTTCCGGATCTTTGGATACATGATTCTTCGAAAGTGTGGGCAGAATCACGGTGGCAATGGCGATACCAAACAAGCCCAATGGAAATTCTAACAACCGGTCTGAATAGTACAGCCAACTTATCGAGCCAGTGACAAGGAAGCTCGCAATCAAAGTGTCGAGTAACAGGTTGATTTGCCCGACTGACACGCCAAAGAGCGCCGGGATCATGAGCGTTCTGACTTTAACGACGCCAGGATCTCGCCAGCCCCATTTAGGCTTAACCAACAAACCTGCCCGATACAAGAAAGGTAGCTGAAACCCCAGTTGAACAATGCCACCGATAAATACTCCCCATGCCAAAGCAAAAGCGGGTTGTTCCATATGAGGGCCAGCAAACATAGCCATCGAAATAATACAAACGTTAAGCAATACAGGCGTAAATGCGGCTACACCAAACTTGTTGAGCGTATTCAGAATCGCACCAGCAAGGCCCGCTAACGAAATAAAGGCAAGATAGGGAAACGTTATTTTGAGCATTAAAGACGCCAGCTCAAATTTCACTTTCCCCTCGTCATTATTGACGTATTCAATAAACCAGCCCATACCAAACAACGCGGTTAAAACCGGTGAGGCAATAACGCCGATAATCGATACGACAAACACAATGGCACCTAGGGTACCAGAGACTTTTGCGATAAATTCTTTTAACGCCTGTTTGTCTTGTTCGTGACTGACCTCGGTCAGCACCGGGATGAAGGCTTGGGCAAATGCCCCTTCGGCGAACAACCTGCGTAAAAAGTTTGGGATTTTATTCGCGAAGAAAAAAACGTCTGCAGCTGCGCCATCACCCATCAGCTTGGCAACAACGACATCTCTCACCAGCCCTAAGATCCGAGAAATGAGGGTCATAAAACTGACGATTAACCCTGATTTTAACAGCTTTCCTGACACGATTTTTTCCAACGACCTATATCAAGGTCAAAATATACCGCGTTCTCCTACTGGTTTAAATGCGAGACATTGAAAATATTGAAGAAATCAACAGCATCTTTGCCTTTGTTACGCCTGTCTTTGCGCTTCGAGTAAGGTCACAGAAAGTTTCACAAAGTCAGACGACGTAATAATACCAATAAGCTTATGGGATTCGTCGGTTACGGGCAGGCAGCCGTGTTTGTTCTTCAAAAAGAAAGGCGCGATGTCGTTAAGTGGTTGGGATGCATCAACAACATCAAAATCGACAGCGGCCAAGTCCATAATATTGATACTGCTCTCGTGTTCTTCCATTTCGTCTTTGCCATATAAGGTTAACAAATGGATAACTTTGGCCATCATGATTTTTTGAGTAACGATTCCTACTAACGCGCCCGATTGTGGCTCGACTACAGGTATGTGCCTAATGCCTCGAGATTTCGTCAAATGATGGGCATCTGCTAGCGATTGTTCTGGCGCTAACGCCACAACGTCTCGCGTCATTATATCTTCTACCTTCAACATGACTTGCTCCAGCTCAATAATCGTACAGACATTGTGACGCAAAATGCGGTAACATACACGGCTGGTGGTGCAGTTTTATGATCGGTTACGTTTTTTCATTACTTTTGTTTAAAAGCATTTGACAATTGCGCGATTGATGAGCATAATCCGCACCCTCGATTTTGACATGAATTTATTTTGGGAGTTACACCTTGGCTAACATTAAGTCTGCTAAGAAACGTGCAATTCAAGCCGAAAAGCGTCGCCAGCATAATGCCAGCCGCCGCTCCATGACTCGTACAAGTATCAAAAAAGTAGTTGCGGCAATCGCTGCGGGTGACAAAGAAGGCGCTCAAGCTGCACTAGCTGCTGCTACTCCGATTCTTGACAGAATGGCTACCAAAGGTTTGATCCACAAAAACAAAGCTGCTCGTCATAAGAGCCGTTTGGCTGCTCAAGTTAAAGCACTTGGCTAAGCACTTTGTGTGAACGTTTCAAAAAAGCGCCTTCAGGCGCTTTTTTTATGTCTGTCATTTAAATCACATCTCTTTGTAATCTAGTTTTAAAAGAACCTTAACGAACTGTTCAAGGTTTCGTCACCGTATTGTAAAGCGCTAATTCTATCGTGACATTCCAAGGTAACCTCCTTGGGAAGCGCGATGAAAACAACTCACCACAAAACAATTTGGCTCTCTGACCTCCACTTGGGCAATAAAGACTGTAAGGCCGAGTTTTTGCTCAATTTCCTCAACTACAACACTTGCGACACCCTTTATCTGGTCGGTGACATTTTTGATATGTGGCAAATGACAAAGCAATTTCGCTGGCCTGAAGCCCATAACAAAGTAATGCACAAGGTGATGGAAATGAGTGGTAAAGGCACACGCGTTGTCTACTTACCGGGTAATCATGACCAACCTATTCAGTCCTATTCAGGTATGGCATTTGGCGATATCGAAGTAGAGCGAGAAATCATTCACACCACACAAGCCGGTAAACGCTACCTCGTCCTCCACGGCGATCAGTTTGATGCCGATGTAACTCTTGGACGATTTGAAGCTTGGCTCGGCGACAAGGGCTACGACCTGTTGCTATTTGTCAATCGCTGGTACAACCGCTTTCGCTCTTGGAGGAACAATCACTACTGGTCACTTGCAGGTTACATAAAACAGCATATCAAGGGCGCAAATGAAGCCATCGCTCGATACCGAAACGCCACATGCAAACGCGCAGCAGAAATGGGGTTGGACGGGGTCATCTGTGGCCATATTCACCATCCCGAGGAACATGTCATTAACGGTATCCACTATATCAATGATGGTGATTGGATAGAAAATTGCTCAGCACTTTGTGAAGACAACAATGGCAATCTAGAACTCGTGCACTGGGTAGAAGTTCTGCGAGCTGAGCAAGCCATTGCTCGATTTCCTCAGAAATCAAAACCGAGTCGCGCCGCGTAAATCCTGTACTTTGTGTCACCGTATTCTGGCTGTTTGCGGCTCTGAAATCGGTGACACAACAATGACAACGGCGAACCATATCAGCATACCGCTGCACAAAATGTAAACTAACTGCAATCAAACTGTGCACAAAGCGTCATATTTCCTTGCTATCGTTCGCGAAAAAATGGGGGATAACCATGTTCACAGTTGATGACGTTCTAAATAAACACTACCCGCAAGTGGCAAGTAATCCGTTACTTTGCAAGCCCTTAAGCTTTGTCTTACGCCACTTGTTGCACGAGCGCGAAATAAAGGAATTTGGCGAAACCTATCCGCATCACCAAGATATAGATTTCGTTGAGCAAGTACTCGAATTTTTTAACATCAGTTATTCCATTCGCGATGTCGAAAAAGAGCGTATCCCGACTGAAGGGCGAGTTGTTATTGTTGCAAACCACCCTATTGGTTCTCTCGATGCACTGGCTTTAATCAAGCTCGTCAGTGAAGTGCGCCACGACCTCAAAGTTGTCGCCAACCAAATGTTGATGGCGATTGAACCACTTCACGACATGTTACTGCCAGTAAACAATATGCAAGGCGGTACACCTAAACAACATCTTACCAACATACAAAATCACTTGAACGATGACGGCGCGATTTTGATTTTCCCTGCAGGAGAAGTATCGCGATTGCGGCCGCAGGGTGTCAGAGACACGCGATGGCATACTGGATTTTTACGCATTGCGAGACAAGCGAAATCGCCTGTTTTACCCGTGTTTATCGATGCAAAAAATTCGCCGATGTTTTACAGCGTTTCTATGATATACAAGCCTCTTGCCACTGCGCTGTTGGTTAAAGAAATGTTCAAGCAACGTCGCAAACACTTGCCAATGCGTATAGGAGAGCTGATACCACATGAAGCCTATCAAAACCTCAGTATTGGGTTGAAAGACCAAGTTAAATTATTCAAACGCCACCTTTATCGAATTGGTAGTAACAAAAAAGGGATTTTTGCGACTCAGGCCTCGGTGGCGCTCCCTGAGGACAGAAAAGAACTAAGCCGAGCCGTAAAAGCCTGTGAGCGACTCGGCGAGACGTCTGACGGTAAACAAATCTATTTGTACAAACACACTGGGTATTCTCCGGTCATGCGTGAAATTGGCAGGTTGAGAGAAATTGCGTTTCGAGCAGTGGGTGAAGGGACGAACAAACGCCGAGATATCGATTCGTATGACAGTCACTATTTCCATCTTGTGCTGTGGGATGATGAGGATTTAGAGATCGCCGGAGCGTATCGCTTTGGCGATGCACAAAGTCTATCTCGTGAAGGCCACCCAACGGGTTTATACTCTTCCACCCTGTTTAACTACGACAAACAAAACGAAGCGATGTTCTCGCAAGGCTTAGAACTTGGCAGAAGTTTTGTCCAGCCCAGATATTGGGGCAAGCGCAGCTTAGACTATCTGTGGTTTGGCATTGGCGCTTTTCTCAGTCGCTACCCCAAATATCGCTATCTATTTGGGCCAGTGAGCATCAGCAACACTTTTCCAGAGCCCGCAAAAGACTTGTTAGTCAGCTTCTATCAAACACATTTCCCAGCGAAGTTTGGTAAAGCCACATCCAAAATCCCCTATCGTCCAAGTGCTGAGGCGCTTAACACGTTTGACGGCAAAGACTACAAAGCGGAGTTTACCGAGCTCAAACATCTACTCGCTAATATGGGCGTAAATGTCCCTACCCTCTATAAGCAGTACACAGAAATATGCCATGCACCAGGCGCGGCATTCCTCGACTTTAACGTCGATCCTGATTTTTGCGACTGTATTGATGGCTTGATTGTGGTCGACTTGACCCAATTGACCGAGAAGAAACGCAAGCGTTATTTACCCCAAATTCAATTACAAACGTCGGCGTAGCACAAATCAGGAGCACAAAGTCGAGAGCAGATATGATGCTCTCGACGTATTGAGGGTGTTTATCTTTCTAGGTTACTTTGGCCTTCACCAAAATTGTCTCCAAGACGAGCCAACGTTGCCATCCCTTCTTACTCGGTCTAATGACCGCCAATCATTAATGATGGATTTCATCCGGAAGGCGACTTTGAGAACTCAGGTGACACTCTGTTGGCTTACTTGGCAGCCCGTTCTGAATGGCAAAGTACACTGCCTTGCCTTAGTGGCGACCAAGCTAGCAATTAAATCAGTATAGATATCTTCAAGGGTCATGAGATCAGACACGTGAATGGATTCATTGACTTGATGAATGGTCTCGTTTGGCACGCCCACTTCTACCACTTGTGTATGATGGCCGGCAAAAAAACGACCATCGGAAGTACCTCCAGATGTACTTAATACAGGGTAACGACCAGTCGCACGAAAGATGGCTTGTTCAATGGAATTGATCAGGCAATGTGCTTCTCTTGGCTTACTCAAATAAGCTTCACAAGGCCGAGACCAACTTATTAATGCGCTGTTATCTGCCTCGTGGATCAGTGAAGTTAAATGGGCCTTTAGCGTTGTTTCAGAATAACAATGGGAATATCTGACATTAAATTGAATTTCGCATTGGCCAGGAACTAAATTATCAGTAAAGGACCCAGAATCAATGTGAGTGATCTGTAAGGTAGTACCGGGAAAGTCATGACTTCCCTCGTCCCATTCATAATCAGTCAAGGCATTGATGATCTTTGCGCTTGAATGAATCGCATTAATCGCACTATGGGGATAGGCCACGTGCCCCTGCTTGCCCGTCACACGGATACTGGCCGACAATGAACCTCGGCGGCCAACTTTTATTGTGTCTCCCGTCACCTTAGCTGCCGTGGGTTCACCGACGATACACTGATCCATGACTATTCCTTGTCGCTTCAAATAGCCGTATATCCACTGGCTTCCATATTCGGCCTCACCTTCTTCATCGCTGGTGATTAGCCACCAAAAGCTCGTTTCCCCAGGAGAGACTCCTTTGAGGCTTCTCTCTGTCGCCGCGAGCATGGCTGCCACACCCGTTTTCATGTCAGCAGCGCCTCGACCATACAAACGATTACTATTGACTGTGGGGCAAAACGGATCCGTATTCCACTTTTCAAGTGGCCCTGGCGGGACGACATCAGTGTGACCACAAAAGGCGAGATGATGGCTACCTTGCCCCCAACGAGCAATTAAGTTGGAAACGCCATTCACTGCGTGTTGCTCACAGGTAAATCCAAGCTTGGTGAGCCTGTGCATTAAAAAAGTCTGACAGCCCGCATCCGTTGGGGTTACCGATTCTCTCGCCATGAGTATAGCGGCGTAATCTAAACTTAATCCGTGCTCACGTGTTGAGAGCAATGCAGGCTGTAGTGACATGGTTTAACTCCGATGGACCAACACACATTGTGTATTACACCTAAACCAGATGACACTTACATAACGAAACTAAGACATTATCGTGACAGACAAATTTGACGAGAAAGTCGGTATTTTTATAGGGAACATTGCTAAACTGATGTTATGGTTTTGAACAAAACAGACGAATTGTATGATTAAGATAGTCGTCCTCGTTCCTCTACTACTCTCATTGTTGTGGGTCATTTACCTTAAATTGAATGGCTACTCGTTAGCTCAAGGTAAGCAAGGCTTCGGGTATATTTTGGCAATCAGTTCTACGATTGGCATGTTCTTCGTTGTAATGTTGTTTTTAACGCGATGATTACAAGCTGCTTTTTGTCAGCGCCAACTTTGCACCAAACCCGATGAATATCGCGCCAGTCAGCGAGTGGAACCATGTTTTCAGCCTCGGACTGATTGCTACGTTTGTAACCTTTGTGAAGGCAAAGACCATAGCCGAAAACCACACTATATTGAGAAAAGCATGCGCGCTTATGAGTGTATAAGCCTCAAGCACACTATCTCCGCCAGACAAAAATTGCGGGAAAGCGGCAAGATAAAATACTGATACTTTTGGATTGAGCAAATTAGTAAGAAGCCCTTCTGCAAAAGCTCGTCTTAACGATGACGAAAACGACACTGGTTGTTTAGTATCGGCTGGAGTCTCACTTGGTTGGATTATTGCATTTTTTAATGCCTTTATTCCTAGCCACATCAAGTAGATGGCACCTAGCATCTTAAAGACAAAAAAAGCCTGCCCCGACTGGACCAGAATGATAGCAAGTCCAAATACTGATAACGTCCCATGAATATAAAACGCCGTTACAAAACCAAAGACATTGGCCAGCCCTGCTCTGTAGCCATTCAAAGGCACCGTTTTGGCGATGAGTAGACCGTTGGGCCCTGGTGATACAACTAAAAGTGCGGCGACCGCCATGAAAGTTAATATGCTACTGAATTCCACAATACGCTCCTCTATTTAACGCCAGTATGAACACACCCCACTTTTTCTCTTGGTTTTCAGAGCCAATTGATAGACTGACTATCAACTCACAAATGCTGCCAAGCCTTCCACGTTCCTAACGAATAAAAAAAGCCATATACACAACAAATGGAAGAACTAACCAACCAAAACCCTAACGAATTTTGCGCCAGTATTGGGTGAGTGATGACAAAAGGTAATATCAAGCCGAGTAACCCTCGACTAAGATAAACACCGGAAATCAAGACAAGTGAAACTTTTAACAATGGTAAGCGCGCAATAAGGCCCGCCGCTGAAAATGCCAATGCCCCCCACAACATCAACACGATGGCTATGAAAAAGGTAATCAATGCGGGTTGAAGACTGCCGGTTTCAGCCAATCTAGCCATCTCTTCGCCAGCCCCAAAGAAGCGATACCAACTCGGGCCGCCAAACACAATTAACACATGGGCGAACCCAGCAAGTAGGCTCAAACTACCTGCTATAACCAACTGTTTACGCCCCTGCATCTTGCCCTCCGACGATAAAAAGAGACTATAAGTAAAAGCTTGCCTCCTAGTGACACTCCCCGCTTTCACGACTGTTTTTTACTTCTTAGCCATTTTTGTCTAGATAATGGAATTACGCCCGGTACACCTTACTTTGTTGCCGCATTGGCTATTCTCGCGCTTTTACCATCCACGAGAATACTCTCTGTAAACTATTGGCTTTTTGCTGACACAACGAGCGTTTTTGCCATCATATCACCGATTCGCTGACGTTTTTTCGACAAAATAAACACGGCATCAATCGCCCCCAATATAGGCGTTAACAGATTGCGTAAACAGGCTTGCCAAACGGTACAGTACCCCTGCCCATTTTCGTTGATAACTGATAGCTTCAACAAACGTTTTCCAATACTTTGACCTCTAGGTAAGGCATCGGACAGAACAAAGTAGCCAAGCGCCAGTATCGCAGCCACCAGTCCACGCCCTTCCTGAGAGAACGCCAATCGACTCTCAAAATCTAAAGCGAGGAGAAAAATGCCCCATGCAATTGCGCCATCGATAATTTGTCCCAGATAACGCTTCCTGGGGCTAGCGAGCTCCCAACCGTTGTTTGATAAAGCCATATTACTCTCCGTTACTTGTCGATTTTGCATCAACAAGCTGAGTCAGCAACGCCTCAATACGCTGAACACTTTCCGTTAAAGTTTGAATATCGCTAGGCAATGGCACAGCCTCATTTGGAGCGTTATCACTCGAGCTTAACATCAACGCATCTTTTTGCGCCAAGATGGCTTCTCGAAAGCCTTCAGCACCTTCAACACCAAGCAACGAAACCAAGGCTCCAGCGTCTGATTGCCCGGCGGTTTCGAAGCTCAACTGCTGGAGTCCAAATGCGCGCATAAGAGGCCCTTGAACTAGTGCGACATCGGTAATTTTTTCGAGCGGTATCGATTTTTCGACTTTGAAAAATACACCGCGCTTTACCACCAGTTTTCGCTCAAACAAGGTGGCTGACATCGCTTCGAGAATGCGTTTACACACGAGATAGACGATAGGCAAAGTGACGATGAGTAAAGGTATACCGATAACGGTAAGACCGGACACAATGGCAAATACAACCAACCAATACGACTTTACCGACGGATTAAATTGCGCTTCTTGTAGTATTGCTTCTTTCATTTTTGAATTTCCATTTCCAACAGTGTGTTCTGTTATGGCATTGGTCAAAGCAGAATACAAGCGCGTTGTGGTAACAGGTGTTTTCCGCAGATACAAAAAAGCCCGGTGACACCGGGCTTTTCACATGCGGTCGGTACTAGATATTCACCGAGATATCGGCTTCTGAACGCAATTGTTCGATAAGCTGTTGATAGCTTTGAGAACTCACTGCTGCCGCAAGTTGTTGCGTAATCTGCTCAGAGATAGCCTCATCGGCTTCTGGTGCAGCGTTAACTTTTACAAGTTCAACGATGCCTACATCACCAGAAAACAATGTTGCCACTTGGCGATTCTCACCGGCATTTGGTGACAACTTAAACAGCTCTGTCACTAGGTTACGGGGCACTCGGGTGTCGGCACGAGATACGGTATCAGCCGTTTCCCAAGCCAAGCTGTATGTTGCCAAATCCCCAGCCACATCTTCACCAGCGTTGAGTTTCTCAACAATGTCCAAAGCCCAGCTTTCTGCAGCCTGCTGCGCTTTTTCTGACTTCAGTGCGACATCAATATCGGTTTTGACTTCATCTAGGCTTTGAGTGCGCTGTGGTTTATGTTCAACGACACGTACAACAACAACATGTTCGTTGCCTAATTCAATAAGATCACTGTTTACGCCTTCCTCGATAAGCTCAGAAGAAAAGACCACAGTTGCTAATTCAGGGTTGTCCAACTCTACCGGCAAGGCATTGCGAGAGAACATCGCCGTTTCCGCTATTTCCGTGTTCAGCTCGGCTGCAACGTCTTCCAATGTATCGGGAATTTCAAACGCCAATTGTTCCATTGTTGACTGTAACTGGTAGAATTTTTCAGAGGCTGCATCAGCAATTAGCTGTGCTTTGATATCGCCTTGTACTTCTTCAAGTGATTTTGTTTGCTCTGCAATTAACTCGGTCAACTTAATAATGTGGAAACCAAATTCGGATTTCACTACTTGAGTCGTGTCACCTACATTTGCCAATGCAAATGCAGCTTCTTCAAATGCCGGGTCCATATCGCCCACTGCAATAAACTCTAAGTCACCACCATTTTCAGCGGAGAACGTATCGTCCGACTCTGACGCGGCCAATGCAGCAAACTCTTCGCCCGCTTGCAATCTATCTAGTAAAGCCTCTGCACGTGCTTGAGCGGCATCTTCGTCATCACCTAGTTCAACCAAAATGTGCGACAAACGACGCTGCTCTTCGGATTGATACAATGCTTTGTTCGCTTCATAGTACTCGGCGACTTGCTGGTCAGATACGGTAACTTCATCTCGTAGCTTCTCAGCATTCAACTCAACGTAGGCAACCTTCACTTCTTCCTCAGTATCGTAGCGAGTAATATTCGCCTGATAATAGGCTTCGATATCCTGCTCTGTTACTTCGACAAGGGCTTTAAAGGGCTCCGCGTTGATGGTCATATATTTGGCATCTCTGGTTTGCAACTGCAGGGCATTGACCCTAGCCACCTCAGACGGCAATGCGAAACCACTGCCTTGCAGCGAACGAGTTAATTGCTCTCTTGTCATTTGCGAACGCAACATGTCTCTGAAACCACTAGGCTGAAGACCATTTTGACGCAATAAAATTTTATAACGCTCGTTATCAAATTTACCCGCTAACTGAAATTCCGGCATGCTGACGATAGCGTCTTTGATTTGCTGGTCGCTAATGCGTAAACCCATGTCAGTCGCTTTTTGCTCCATGAGTTTTTCAGCAATCAACTGATCTAGCACGTTCCTGCGGAAATCTGCGAGATAGCTTTCATCGGAAAACAAGGTAGCAATCGTCTCACCATACTGAGATTCCATGCGCGCACGCTGATTTTGGTAGGCGCGTTCAAGCTCTACTAGGCTTATTTCGTCGCCGTTTACGACAGCGGCAGCATTAGAGCCAGAAGAACTAACATAGCTTCCTACTCCCGCGAACACGAAACTCAAGACGATAAGAGCAATGATTGCCATCGCCCAAGGCCCTTGAGACCCTTCTCGAATTCTTTCTAACATGACTTTACTTTAACTCCGTTGTACAACACTTATTCAGGTGACGTTTTATCCGTATAAAAACTGGTTATAGGCCTGAATATTTTGAGGGCAGATTATAGCGCAATCTCACATAAGGACGCGATGTTTTTGTTGTTATATCGCACAGGTCTTTGAGATGTTAATGCTAGAGCATCATTTGAACTTGGAACCTTGCAGATACAAAAAAGGCGATGGTATCCCATCGCCTTTTTTAACAAAGATTTGCTTAGTTGCAAGCGTCTTTAAGAGCTTTACCAGCTTTGAAAGAAGGCACTTTTGCTGCAGAAATCTGAATAGTCTCACCAGTTTGAGGGTTACGGCCGCTACGTGCAGAACGCTCTCTTACTGAGAAAGTACCAAAACCAACTAGTGCAACCTGATCACCGTCTTTAAGTGCCGCAGTTACTGAGTCTGTGAATGCGTCAAGAGCACGTCCAGCTGCAGCTTTAGAAATGTCTGCACCAGCAGCGATTTGGTCGATAAGTTGAGACTTGTTCACAATTATAATCCCCTTCGTTTGTTATTATACTGTCTTGTCTGACAATCTGTTTTTGATTACTCAAACTTTATAACAAGCTTGAATGTTAACATCAAGCACTGTGTTACAATTTTTTAACTTTAAGTGAATCGCTGCTATCCCTTTAGTGACAAGGCTTCAAGCGAGTACTAAGTAAAGGTATCACAACTTTTTACACTTGGAAGCCCTAAATCTAAAAAAAATCAGATTTATCACAACACATGCACAAATTTTGAACAATTTTTATAAAAAATAAGCTACAGCCCATGATTTATCGGGCCTGTAGCCGTAGATACTAGGTTAATGAGTATTCGAAATAGAGAAACTCTCAACCGGCTCTTCTAACGCGATGTCCAAAACTTCATCAATCCATTTAACAGGGTGAATCGCGAGATCCTGCTTAACGTTATCAGGGATTTCCTCCAAATCACGCTCATTGTCTTTCGGAATGACAACGGTTTTGATGCCACCTCGATGAGCAGCCAGTAGTTTTTCCTTCAAGCCGCCGATCGCCAACACTTCACCGCGCAGTGTGATTTCGCCTGTCATCGCCACATCGCATTTTACCGGATTACCCGTCAGTGAGGAGACCAATGCGGTACACATACCGATGCCCGCACTTGGACCATCTTTGGGTGTCGCGCCTTCTGGAACGTGAACATGAATGTCCCGTTTTTCATAAAAATCATCATTGATTCGTAACTTTTCGGTACGACTTCTCACAACCGTCATAGCGGTTTGGATTGACTCCTGCATGACATCACCGAGAGAGCCCGTAAACGTTGTTTTACCTTTACCAGGCACTGACGTTGTCTCTATCGTCAACAGGTCGCCGCCGACTTGTGTCCAAGCCAAGCCCGTCACCTGACCAATTTGGTTATCTTTGTCCGCCTTTCCATAGTCAAAGCGCTGCACACCCAAGAACTCATTGAGATTATCTTGGTTAACCACAACTGGCGATTTGTCTTTGCTCAGCAGTATGTGTTTCACTGCTTTGCGACAAATCTTAGAAATTTCTCTTTCAAGACCGCGTACACCAGCTTCACGTGTGTAATATCGAATCACGCCAACAATGGCAGACTCTTCAATCGTCAGCTCATTGTTCTTCAAGCCATTTCGCTCCATCTGTTTTGAAATGAGATGGCGCTGGGCAATATTGAGTTTTTCATCTTCCGTATACCCCGACAGACGAATAATTTCCATTCTATCCATCAAAGGCTCTGGCATGTTCATACTGTTTGACGTTGCAACAAACATTACGTCTGACAGGTCGTAATCCACTTCTAGGTAGTGGTCGCTAAAGCTACTGTTTTGCTCTGGGTCCAACACTTCTAACAGAGCAGATGCAGGGTCACCACGCATGTCTGACGACATCTTGTCAATTTCATCCAACAAGAACAGTGGGTTTTTCACTTCCACTTTGGCCATTTTTTGAATCAATTTGCCGGGCATAGAACCTATGTAGGTCCGGCGGTGACCGCGGATTTCCGCTTCATCTCTCACGCCTCCCAAAGCCATCCTAATGTACTTTCGGCCCGTCGCTTTCGCAATAGATTGCCCTAGCGACGTTTTACCTACACCAGGAGGACCAACTAAACAAAGAATTGGACCTTTGAGCTTCTTCACTCGTTGCTGCACTGCGAGGTATTCCACAATGCGCTCTTTGACTTTATCTAGACCATAGTGATCCGCATTCAGTACGTCTTCTGCACGTGCTAAGTCTTTCTTAACTACACTGCGTTTCGTCCATGGTACATTCGCTAACCAGTCAATGTAGCTTCTCACAACTGTCGCTTCCGCTGACATCGGCGACATCATTTTTAGCTTTTGCAATTCTGACTTGGCTTTTTCTTCTGCCTCTTTAGGCATCTTGGCATCATCAATTTTCTTCGACAACGCTTCAAACTCATCAGGCGCTTCATCCAACTCACCGAGTTCTTTTTGAATGGCCTTCATTTGCTCATTCAAATAGTACTCACGCTGGCTTTTTTCCATTTGTTTTTTGACACGAGTTCGGATTTTCTTCTCGACTTGAAGTAAATCGATTTCACCTTCCATTAGTGCCATGAGGTATTCTAGACGATCATTTATGCCTTTCATCTCGAGCACTTTCTGCTTTTCAGCAAGCTTCAGTGGCATATGCGCCGCCATGGTGTCAGCTAGGCGAGCTGCATCCTCGATACCGTTAAGTGAAGTTAAGACTTCGGGAGGAATCTTTTTGTTGAGCTTGACGTAACCCTCGAACTGCGAAACGGAAGAACGAATCAAGACTTCGTGCTCAGTTTCCGGTAGTTCTTCATCAGCCGTTTTATCAACCGTCGCTAAAAAGTAAGGGTCTAATTGGGAAAGCGTATCGATCTCGCCTCTCACATTCCCTTCCACTAGCACTTTTACTGTACCATCCGGTAGCTTCAACAGCTGCAAAATAGTAGCGATAGTCCCTACGCTGTAGATATCCTCACTACTGGGTTCGTCAACACTGGCATCTTTTTGAGCCACAAGGAAGATTTGCTTATCGTTGTCCATCGCAGCTTCGAGGCAACGAATCGATTTTTCACGACCGACAAACAATGGTATGACCATATGCGGATAAACCACCACATCTCTTAAGGCCAACACCGGAATTTCTATGCGATTTTCACGCTCAACTGTCATACGTGTACTCTATTTATTACTGATAAGTGTTATATGGGGATACGGAGACAAAGTTCAATTATTGAATTGATTTGTTGTTATATATGATGCCTTCGCGTCCATAAAAAAGGCAGAAAGTGATATCGTTCCATCGAATTGCAAAAAGTGCATCCTCAACAATACTTACCTACCCGTCTCGGCTCTAACTTAACAATATTGTTTTTTTCTGCTTTCGCAAGGGTTTATGTGTAAATCAAAAAGAAAAAAGAAGATTGATGAAGCAAATTTCGAAACATGGCGCTATTCGCACGGCGCCAACAAAAAAGGCCCTGAGGGCCTTTTTTATTCTGATGCCGCTTTCTTATCGGCACTGTCATAAATCAAGATAGGGTTGGACTCCCCTTTGATGACAGTCTCATCGATGACCACTTTACTCACATCATCAGTCGATGGCAGGTCGTACATGGTGTCGAGCAATACTGCTTCAACAATCGAACGCAAGCCCCTTGCACCCGTTTTACGATCCATCGCCTTTTTCGCGATAGCATGTAGAGCATCGTCTCTGAACTCGAGTTCAGTGTCTTCGATAGCAAACAGTGCTGCGTACTGCTTAGTGATAGCATTTTTAGGCTCACGAAGGATTTGGATCAATGCATCTTCGCTGAGTTCTTCCAAACTGGTCACTACCGGTAGACGACCAATAAACTCCGGAATCAAACCGTATTTCACCAAATCTTCTGGCTCTACTTGTTTGAAAAGTTCACTGAGCTGCTTGGTATTTTCAGCGGATTTCACTTCCGCACCAAAACCAATTCCCGTGCCCGTTTGTGCACGCTGTTCTATAACTTTGTCTAGTCCGGCAAAGGCACCACCGCAGATAAACAAAATTTTAGACGTATCTACTTGCAAAAATTCTTGCTGAGGGTGCTTGCGACCACCTTGAGGCGGGACCGATGCAACCGTACCTTCAATCAACTTGAGAAGCGCCTGTTGGACACCCTCTCCGGATACATCACGAGTAATAGACGGATTGTCAGACTTTCTAGAAATCTTGTCGATTTCGTCGATGTAAACAATACCGCGCTGGGCTTTTTCTACATCGTAATCGCATTTCTGCAATAGTTTCTGAATAATATTCTCAACGTCTTCACCCACGTAACCGGCTTCGGTCAGCGTCGTAGCGTCTGCCATAGTAAATGGCACATCAAGTAATCGAGCCAAAGTCTCAGCCAATAGCGTCTTACCACTACCCGTTGGACCAATCAGCAGAATGTTACTTTTACCTAATTCAACACCATCATGGGTATCGCCATTGCGTAGACGCTTATAGTGATTGTATACCGCAACAGAAAGGACTTTCTTAGCGTGCTCTTGTCCAATCACATAATCATTCAAATGGTCGTGAATTTCGTGGGGCTTAGGTAACGCATCCTGCTTTTGTTTCGGAGCAATCTCTTTGATTTCTTCCCGGATGATGTCGTTGCATAACTCGACGCACTCATCACAAATAAAGACGGAAGGGCCTGCGATTAGCTTTCTGACTTCATGTTGGCTTTTGCCACAAAAAGAACAATACAGCAGCTTGTTATCGCCATCACCGTTCTGTTTATCACTCATTATCTATTGCCTCTAGCGTTCCTGAGCACACAACAAAGAATAAAATCGTGCTCAGGTCTTATAACTATACTACTTAGTTGCGCCCGCGTCAGATCGATTTTGAATTACTTGATCGATCAAACCGTATTCCATGGCTTCAGTTGCACTTAAGAAATTGTCTCTATCTGTGTCATGTGCGACCTTCTCATAATCCTGACCTGTGTGTTGGGCCATCAAGCGGTTGAGCTTCTCTTTAATAGACAGGATTTCCTTTGCATGAATTTCAAAATCAGATGCTTGACCTTGGAATCCACCAAGTGGTTGGTGAATCATGACTCGTGAATTGGGCAGGCAGTAACGCTTACCTTTCGCGCCACCGGACAACAAGAAAGCGCCCATACTTGCCGCTTGGCCAATACAAACTGTACTCACGTCAGGCTTAATGAACTGCATCGTGTCGTAGATAGCCATGCCAGCGGTTACTGAGCCGCCCGGTGAGTTGATGTACAAGAAGATGTCTTTGTCAGGATTTTCTGCTTCTAAGAACAGCATCTGTGCAACAATTAAGTTTGCCATGTGATCTTCAACCTGACCCACTAAGAAAATAACGTTTTCTTTCAGTAGTCGAGAATAAATATCGTAAGAGCGTTCCCCTTTAGAAGTTTGCTCAACAACCATAGGAACTAGGGCGTTCATTGGATCATTAGGTGGATTTATCATAGCTACCTTGAATTCTCTTCGTTAAAAACAAAAATGCTCGGACGAGTCCGAGCATTTAATCAGGTGCTGACTAATAAAGTCAATTATACAAACGAAATTTACGCCTGTTTGTTCATTACATCATCAAACGCTTTAGCAACATCGGTTGTTTTTGCGTTTTCAAGTACCCAATCGATAGCTTGTTCTTCTAGTGCAACATTTTGCATTTGTTGCATAAGCTCTTGGTTATTGTTGTAGTAATCAATAACTTCTTGTGGGTCTTCGTATGCAGATGCAGCTGTTTCGATAAGCGCTTTCACTTTATCTTCATCCGCTTTTAGCTCTGCAGTTTTGATGATTTCGCCAAGAAGCAAACCAATGCTTACACGACGTTTAGCGTTGTCAGTGAACAAGTCTGCAGGTAGCTCAGGCATTTCTTGGCCACCAGCTTGAGCGCCAAAACGTTGCTTAGCTTGCTCGCGCAATGCGTTAACTTCTTGGTCGATAAGCGCTTGAGGGATATCAAACTCGTTCTTCTCAAGTAGTTTAGCAATCACGTCTTCTTTGACTTGAGCTTTCAGCGTCTGGTCAAGCTCGCGCTGCATGTTCTTACGAACTTCAGCGTTTAGCGCTTCAACACCACCTTCTTCAACACCGAACAGCTTTGCAAATTCTTCGTCTACTGTAGGTAGTTTCTGGCCTTCAACTTTCTTCACAGCGACTTGGAAAACCGCGTCTTTACCTTTTAGGTTTTCAGCGTGGTAATCTTCCGGGAAAGTCACTTCAACAGTAACATCTTCACCTTTCTTAGCACCAACTAGTGGCTTTTCAAAACCTGGAATCATACGACCTTGGCCAAGTTCAAGTGTGAAATCTTCAGCTTTTCCACCTTCGAACTCTTCACCGTCGATAGTACCAACGAAATCGATAACAACGCGGTCATCTTTCTTCGCTTTACGGCGAACTTCTTTCCACTCTGAATGTTGCTTTTGAAGCGTTTCCATCATGTTAGCCAAGTCTTCATCGTTGATTTCAACCGTTGGCTTTTCGATTTCAATTTCTTCAACGCCTTTTACTTCGACTTCTGGGTAAACTTCAAAAGAGGCGACAAACACAAAGTCTTCGCCGTCTTTGTCATTTGTAAGTTCAAATGAAGGCATGCCAGCAGGCGTGATTTTCTCTTGGATAATCGCCTGATAGAAATTCTGTTGCATTACGTCGCCAGACACTTCTTGGCGAACAGCTTGCCCGAAACGCTTTTTAATTACGTTTACTGGTACTTTGCCAGGGCGGAAACCGTTAATGCGTTGTGTTTTCGCTAATTGTTGTAGGCGTGCTTTAACTGCAGAATCAACTGACTCAGCAGGCACAGTAATCGTAAGACGGCGTTCTAAACCCTGGGTCGTCTCGACTGAAACTTGCATTCTGTTACCTCAACTTTACGTCTATAAATGACGCTTTATTTCAAACCACTTCGTACAGTGCGAATGCGTTAATGCAGTTGCACTCAAAGTGGCCATGGTTCAACGTTGTGTATCACGTTGGTTAAAAAAAGACGCGGTAGTATACAGCCAGTAAATATCAGAGTCGAGAGAAAAACAGAGCCAGATCGGCGCTTTTCCGTGGTTTTTTAAAACTTTTGAGAATCGACGCGCGGATATGCGCAAAAAAGAAACAAATAGATGGTGCGGAAGGAGAGACTTGAACTCTCACGCCGTGAAGCACTGGAACCTAAATCCAGCGTGTCTACCAATTCCACCACTTCCGCGTAAACTGGGGTGGACGATGGGATTTGAACCCACGACAACCGGAATCACAATCCGGGGCTCTACCAACTGAGCTACGCCCACCGTCGTATTACATGTTTGATTCCACAAATGTGTAGGGACAAACACCCTAGAAAGATGGTCGGTGAGACAGGATTTGAACCTGCGACCCCTTGGACCCAAACCAAGTGCGCTACCAAGCTGCGCCACTCACCGATCTTGTATTCTTTAAAAAAGAATGGTGCGGAAGGAGAGACTTGAACTCTCACGCCGTGAAGCACTGGAACCTAAATCCAGCGTGTCTACCAATTCCACCACTTCCGCAAAAAGTGGGGTGGACGATGGGATTTGAACCCACGACAACCGGAATCACAATCCGGGGCTCTACCAACTGAGCTACGCCCACCATTGTTTTTTTGCTTGCCTGACTAGCCAATGGCGCGTCCGGCAGGATTCGAACCTGCGACCCACGGCTTAGAAGGCCGTTGCTCTATCCAGCTGAGCTACGGACGCTCGGCGAATCATCGCTAGCAAAAAAGTGGTCGGTGAGACAGGATTTGAACCTGCGACCCCTTGGACCCAAACCAAGTGCGCTACCAAGCTGCGCCACTCACCGACTCTGCTGTAGGGCGGTGAAGTTCACTGCCGCTACGGGTGGCGCATATTACCGACTTGCCCCTACCTCGTCAAACACTTTTTTCAGGATTTTTGTCAACCGCTCACAAACAGAGCAATCCGTCATTTTTTTGTGCAATCTGAATAAAATAGTGACACATTTTTGGCAACTAAACGTCACTTGTGAAACAATATTATATCAGTGCACACAACCTAACAAATGATAATCGATATTCCTTATGACTGCTCATCTCATCGACGGTAAAGTAATTTCCAAACAAGTTCGCCAACATGTCGCCTCTTATGTCGACACTCTCACCAAAGCCAAAAAGCGCCAACCCGGGCTCGCAGTGGTGTTAGTTGGTAGCGATCCAGCCTCTCAAGTCTACGTTTCAAATAAACGCAAAGCGTGTGAAGAAGTTGGTTTCGTGTCACGCTCTTATGATCTCCCCGCAGACAGCGAGCAAGACGCTCTGATTTCTCTTGTCGACGAACTCAATGGGGATCCAGATATCGATGGAATTCTCGTTCAATTACCATTACCAGCCGGGTTAAACGCTGAGGCCATCTTAGAACGCATTCATCCTCATAAAGATGTCGATGGCTTCCATCCCTACAACATAGGTCGATTGGCGCAGCGTATTCCTGCTCTCCGTCCCTGTACTCCAAAAGGGATAATGACAATGATTGAATCAACAAAACGCCCAATCAAAGGCTTAGACGCCGTTATCGTTGGAGCGTCAAATATCGTTGGACGTCCCATGTCATTGGAATTATTGCTGGCTGGTTGCACGGTCACCACCTGCCATAAATTCACAAAAGATTTAAAAGCCCATGTCAAACGCGCTGATTTACTCGTAGTCGCCGTGGGTAAGCCGAACTTTATTCCCGGAGATTGGATTAAAGAAGGGGCTATCGTTATCGATGTCGGTATCAACAGACTTGAAGACGGACACTTAGTCGGTGACGTGGATTTTGACAACGCAGTACAGCGTGCCGGTTGGATCACGCCAGTACCTGGCGGTGTAGGCCCAATGACAGTGGCGAGCCTCATCGAAAATACGTTAGAAGCGTACGTAAAGTATCATTCTTAATGCAAGAAGATCCGAGAATCACCGCAACGCGGCAATGGGTAGATGACGTTGTCATCTCCCATAACTTTTGCCCCTTTGCCCAGTTTGTTCGTTCGCCTGAAACGATTCGCTATGCTGTGTTGGAAGCCACTGCACCTAAAGCTGTGATCAAAGCGTTGGAACAAGAATGCCTAACGCTGGAAAGTGAAGCTGCAATCAGCACCACACTGGTCATATTAGCTAGAGGTTATGAAGACTTCTTTGACTACTTAGCGTTGCTGGATAAGGCGAACGATATGCTTGATAAAACAGGCTATCGAGGGCAATTTCAATTAGCAAGCTTTCATCCAGACTATGTGTTTGAAGGTGAAGCTGAAGACTCGCCCAGTCACTACACCAACCGCTCCCCTCTACCACTGTTTCACCTTATACGTGAAAACGACATAGAGCGAGCGCTGAGCGACTATGGCGACCCGGAATCCATTCCGGTCAACAATATTGAGTTGACCGAGCAAAAAGGGTGTGCGCATTTTGCGCAGATACTCGAGCGTTGTAAGCATACACTCAAATCATAAAAGGCAGCGCCCGCTGCCTTTCTCACTTTTATTGAACTAAATCTTGCCTGGACAACTTAAACACACTGCTTTCAAAGCTGTCGATATCAAACAACCAGTAGCTGGTCCAAAGCTCTTTATCATCAGAACTGATATACAACTGATATCCGTTGTCGTCCTGGCCGCCAAATAGCTTGTATTCATATTGAAAACCCTGGGAATCGGTCAACGTAATACCGTAGGATGGTTGTCCAACAACATCTTCCGGCAAGCTAACTTTGACATCGTTGAATTGTAACTTCTGTATCTTCTCAACTTGCGCGGCAAAGACTTCTGGGTAAGTTGGCAATTCAGACGCTGTCATTTCCTCCAACACCCATTGCGTATCGTCCTGTTCGTTTCGACGGATTGTCAGCTCATTCGTTCGATTTTGCGACCAAGTGATAGTAACAATGTTTTCCATATCAACAACATTGATTGTGTTATCAAGCCAGTCAACTCTCGTTAACGGTAGTTCTATGGTTTGATCGATAAGAAAACTTCGCGCTTGATTGGGCTGCCTGACAAAGTGTCCGATTCCGCTACTCGCGATATTGCCGATGAGCAACCGCCATTGTTTATTTGGCGAAGATAACCTCACTAAACTGGCTTGTGCATTGGCTGAATCGAGTCCTTCAACACCGAGCTTACTGTATAGGTTAGGGTTAGCCGTTTTCTCTTCGACAACGCGTGCTTGACTCAACGCAGACACTAAGTCTTTCATTGCTTGCTCTGACACTGGGAAGGTTAACGATGCATCTAAATGGGTCGCGACCCAATTATCACCATCCTTAACCGCTTCAAAAACGACGCCATCAGCCGACTCTATTGCGACTTGGTTTAATAGATTGGCCGACGCCACCAACTCTCCCAACAACACTTTTTCCGGTGCTAAGTCCTCGGGCATGTCACGTTGGTACAGGTATACATTGGCACTCAGTGTGGCAACCACTAGGACTGCCAACACAATAATTCTTTGCTGCATTAGGCTGCCTCTTCCTTAAACTTATTTCCCGCTCTGCGTTTCAATGCCCACCTGAACAGAATCAGAATGAGCACCAAAACCAATGGTGCAATGGCAATATTAATGACTTTTAGAATATTGCCCAGTTCATCAATATCTCGCTCTAGTTGATAACGTACATCCCGCAATGCCTTTCTAATTTCCACTCTTTGAGCAATAAACTGGTCGATTGCCTTTTGTTGCTCTGGTGTCACGACTAATGCACTACTTTGCTCCTGAGAACTTTGTAGCTGTGCCAATTGTGCTTCAGTTTGTTCCAATTGGTTTTGCAATACCTCTTCCTGTTCAAGGAACTTGGCTTCGGCAATACGTTCTAAATCTTGCACAACGCTGAATGGCCTAACGAAAGTACCACGGCTACGAATACTCACTAACGCGTCACTGCCACTCATGTTTTCAACGGCGTTGCTGATAAAATCACCATTGTTGGCAAAAGGCGTGTAGAGAGTTTCACCAAAAAAGTTAGTTTGTTGAACCCAGAATCTATCTGTCAACATATCGCTGTCTGTCACAGCAGTCACGTTGAGTCTATCTGTCTTGCCAACATGTGACTGATTGTATTCTTCAGGCGCCCCGTCATAGGCGGACGATGCACGTCCTGTGTATCTCGCCGCTAGAATGTATTGGTTCTCTTCGCCGAGCAACCGTTGCAGCACAAGAGGGTCTTGTTCGCCGGCGACAAAAGCGGCGTCCGCGAGCGTTGCAAATTTGGAACTCTGCACCAGTACTTCTTGTTTCAACCCGCTATTTCTCAAACGAGACAAATGGCCCGCGCTCGCGATATTGATAATTTCTAAGTGAGTCGTAATGACCCCATCAGAAGGAAAGTTCTCTTGGGTAACACCTAAGATACCGGGGTGTTTGACTACGCCTCCTTGGGGTCCTCGGATGTCGAGCCCCAATTGCGCATCGAGTACGACTTGTTGTAGGTCAACTTCAATCCCCCACGCAGACAATAAATCGAATGATGAGGCATTGGCTCCGGCCCCTCCCATCATTGTCATCGCATCAGACTCAAAATGAGGGTCTACGAACGCCAATATACGCCCTCCTGCCATCGCGTACTGATCAATAGCGTAAGCGAGTGCATCTGACACTTGTTGAGGGTGAGCAACAATCAGCAGTTTGGTTGATTCAGGTAAAGCAGAAGCCGAAGAATTAATTAATTCTACGTTAAACAGTTGAGTCAACTGGGTGTAAAACACCATCGGCGCGTCCACTTGACCTGTCATTGGATTCTGGCCGCCTGCTACCGCCAGATCGGTCAGTAAGGTTACAGTGACGGGTTCAGAAATGCTCAACTGATACACCATTTTGGCAATGTCGTACTCTAGAAACTGCTCTTTTTGGGGATCAAAAAACGGGATGGTTAACTGTTCATCAACCATATTTGTTCCTGCCAATCCGAAATACACCGCTTCGCCAATAGGCCCAAGAGTGGCGCCAGTCAATCCAAATTGTGCAGCTTGGTCTTCTGACTCAGAGAAGGCTTTAGGATCAATAATATTGAGCCTCACCTTACCCTCAGCCGCTTTTTCAAATTCTCGTAACAAGCTCTCTACTCGGTTTGCATAGTTGCGCAAACTCGTCATGCCTTTCGAAGTTTCTTGTGAGAAAAAATAGTACAGCGTTACCGGTTCCTTTAAGTCGGTCAATACCTGCTGTGTTCCCTCAGACAAGGTGTAAACTTTGTTCTCAGTCAGGTCTACGCGATAGTCGTCTAACAATTGGTTGTTGAGTAATACCAAGCCGACGAACAAGAGTGCCAGAAGAACGGTTGTCAGGAGCAATGCAATTCGCTTGAACATAATTAATTTGCCTTCCTTTGCTCAATGACTACCAAACTGGCGTATAACCAAATCCCAATCACGATGCAGAAATAAGCGACGTTATTTAAAGCAATAACGCCCTTTGCCATTGACTCAAAATGACTGAGAAAACTGAATGAGGCAACAGTGTCTATCACGAGGTTCCCCGCCCAATGCTGAAAGGGCTCTAACACCATACTGCTGCCACTTATCACGAATAAGAAGCAAACCACGATGGCTAAAATAAACGCCACGACTTGGTTTTTAGTCAGTGCAGACATACACATACTGATTGCCAAAAAGGCGCCAGCCATCAACCAGCTACCCAAATAGGCCGCCACTATAATGCCATTGTCTGGCGAGCCGAGGTAATTCACTGTTAGCCATATTGGGAATGTCAATGCGAGCGACAAAGCAATCACAGCCCATGCCGCAAGGAACTTGCCAAGCACGGCTTCTGCGATGGAGATCGGAAGCGTCATCAGTAATTCGATAGTGCCAGTTCGACGCTCTTCGGACCAGGTCCGCATTGCTATGGCAGGAACCAAGAACAAGAACAACCAAGGATGAAAATTAAAAAACGGCAGTAAGTCAGCCTGGCCTCGTTCGAAAAACCCGCCGACAAAAAAGCTAAAAATACCATTTAGCATTAAAAAGATAGCGATGAACACATAGGCCACTGGGGTGGCAAAGAAACTAGAAAATTCGCGCTGAGTAATAATGAAAACGTTCCTCATTCGACGCTCTCCTTGCTTGTTATCGTGCGGAAGATCTCGTCTAGGCGACCGGTTTCGACGTGAATACTGTCCACGGGTAGCCGCCTGTGCTGAATATGCTCACTAATCGCAGGTAAAATGGCGACACCCGGCTCGGGAAACAGGGTCACGGCACCTGTCAATCGGTCAACTTCCATCTCTTCCACACCTTCTACTTCTGCCAAACCAGAGATATCTGCCGCATAACTCAATGTAATGGTTACTGCATTGAAATAACGGGATGTCTGCTGCAATGCCATAGGGGTGTCGTTGAAACGCATCTCACCATCAGCAATGATCATTACGCGATTGCACACAGCTGCCACTTCTTCGAGAATGTGTGTAGACACTATGACGATTTTATCTAGCGCCAGTGTTTGAATCAGTTGTCTCACCTGATGCTTTTGGTTCGGGTCAAGTCCGTCTGTAGGCTCATCTAAAATCAGTATTTGTGGATCATGAATGATAGCTTGGGCCAGACCTACCCTGCGTTTAAATCCTTTTGAAAGTTGTTCGATGGGTTTGTCTAACACCTCACCTAACTGGGTTTGCTCAATTACTTTGGCCAAGCGTTGCTTGCGAGCATCCCCTTTCAACTTGCGAACGTTTGCGATGAAAAGTAAAAATTGATAGACCGTCATATCACCATAGGCAGGGGCACCTTCTGGTAAGTAACCAATTTGCGATTGAATCGCTTTTAGGTGCTTTTCAAGTGCCAAACCGTTGATTTCAATATGGCCACTACTGGGCGATAAAAAACCGGTCAGCATTTTCATCGTGGTGGATTTCCCTGCCCCATTGGGACCGAGAAAACCAACAATATCTCCTGGGTTGACGTCAAAACTCAAGTCTTTGACGGCTTCGAATTGCCCAAAAGATTTAGAAAGATGTTTTACAGAGATCATAGTCGTCCTATCAGAAAACCTCTTGTGGTATTTGGGGTTTTGAGCTCATCTTACATCAGTAAAACAGCGACAACATCGCTTAGCTCTGGCAGCCAATCAATAGCCCCGATTTTCAAAAGGCAATATAGTGACATAGAGTGACTTTTCAATCATCCTTTAAACGTCAAAATTCCGACGGATTCCGCTCAAATAAAAAAGGCTTGCACTGTGGCAAGCCTGAAAAATGGGATCCAGGGAAACTGCATTCGATATCCCAAGCCGGATACAGCGCCAGTTTTCACCAGCGCGAAGAATATATAAGATGAATGTGAGAAATATATGACAAGGGTAATGACTGTGTTTCCACCAGAGGACATACCCAAATGCGTTACGGTAGCGCGTGTTACCGTTAGTTTTTCACTCCATTTTTAAGGCCGAAATCGAGAGACATGACATCAATATCCATCAGCCCTATCGCGACAATAGCGACGCCATACAAGCAGAAATTTGCTATTCCACGCCAACCTGGCCTTGCAAAAGCGAAGGGCAAAATCCAATTTATCGGAGAATACGATAATGCTGACATGTTAGAAGGATTGGAAGGCTATAGTCATTTGTGGATCCTCTTTCAATTTCATCAAACCGTCGAAAGGGGCTGGAAGGCAAAAGTAAAAGCACCCCGCCTCGGCGGTAATAAAACGATGGGTGTACTTGCTACGCGCAGTACCCATCGCCCCAACGGCATAGGCATGTCTGTGGTAGAAAACCTCGGCGTTACGAAAGTCGGCGGCAATACAGTTTTAGAAGTCTCTGGAGTAGACCTACTTGACGGCACACCAATATTGGATATCAAACCCTACTTACCCTACGCCGACAGTGTGCCCAATGCTCACGCCGCAATCGAAACCATTAACACCATACCAGAGCGCGAGGTACGGTTTACCTCGCTAGCCGATGTTCAGGTTGAACAATTCTCCGACCAAGACGCGAATGTGGCGCAACTCATTCACGCGGTATTGCGTCAAGACCCGCGCCCTGCATATAAACAGCGTATTGATGACGACCCCAAACACTATCGGGTGCAACTCTACAATTTCGACGTAGAATGGCGAGTTGAACGCGGTTGTATTGTGGTGCTTGCACTACACTCACTTGAAGAGAAATCTCCAAACTGAACAAGACGTCCAACAATTAAATCCTCAAGCAAGGTGAATTTTTATTTGTGGCAAGTTTCAACACTGCTAGAATACCGCGGTTAAATTTATATCTACAAAGGAATACATCACCTCATGCGTACGAGTCAGTATTTATTGTCAACGCAAAAAGAAACGCCTGCAGACGCTGAAGTTATCAGCCACCAGCTAATGCTGAGAGCTGGCATGATCAGAAAACTCGCTTCTGGTTTGTACACATGGCTGCCGACTGGCTTGCGAGTGCTAAATAAAGTGGCCAATATCGTACGTGAAGAAATGAACAAAGCTGGCGCAATTGAAGTCTTGATGCCTGTTGTGCAACCAGCTGATTTGTGGGAAGAGTCTGGTCGTTGGGAAGAATACGGTCCGGAGTTGCTTCGCATTAAAGACCGTCATCATCGTGACTTTGTACTGGGGCCAACTCATGAAGAAGTCATAACGGCCTTAGTTCGCAATGAGGTGAGTAGCTATAAACAGTTACCGCTAAACCTGTATCAAATTCAAACCAAGTTCCGCGACGAAGTTCGCCCCCGTTTTGGCATTATGCGTGGTCGTGAATTCACGATGAAAGACTCCTACAGCTTCCACCTTGACGAAGCTTGCTTGAGTAATACATATGACAAGATGTACGAAGCCTATAGCAACATTTTTACGCGTATGGGCCTCGAGTTCAGAGCCGTCATTGCAGATTCAGGATCGATCGGCGGAAGTGTTTCACATGAATTCCACGTACTAGCTGACTCAGGTGAAGACGCAATCGCATTTTCCAACGAATCAGACTATGCGGCTAATGTTGAAATGGCACCACTGTCATCATTGGACGAGACAAATACACCAAGTGGCAAACCTGTCGCAACATTAGATATGCCCTTGTCTGCTTTAGACACCAAACCCGCCAAGCGCTTACAAACCATTTTGGTCAAAGGTCAATCGACTGAAGAAAGTGAAGATCAGTGGGTTGTGCTGGTGCTTCGTGGTGATCACGAACTTAACGATATCAAAGTCGAAAAACTACCGAGCATCGAAAGTCCGTTAATTGTTGCCAGTGACGAAAAAGCGAATCAATTGTTGGGTTGCAGTGCCGCACAGATCAATCCTTTGGCTGTTGCCTTGCCAGTAATTGTTGACCACAGTGCAGCTACACTCGTTGATTTTGCTTGTGGTGCGGGAGAGAACGGCAAAGCAATGGTCAATGCCAATTGGGAGAGCAAGCCTGAGAGCGAAGACTTGCGCAATGCCGTTGCTGGAGACGCTTCACCAGACGGGAAAGGAACGTTGGATATCAAGCGCGGTATCGAAGTCGGCCACATTTTCCAACTGGGCGATAAGTATTCGTCGGCAATGAACTGTGGTGTATTGAGCGAAACAGGTAAACATCAAACATTAACCATGGGTTGTTATGGCATCGGTGTTTCGCGTATCGTTGCCGCAGCGATTGAGCAAAATCACGATAAATTTGGCATTATGTGGCCAGATCCAATTGCACCGTTTAAAATTGCACTTATTCCAATGAACATGCATAAGTCGCAGCGTATCAAGGATGCAGCAGAGAGTATTTATAACGCCTTAGTGGAACAGGGTATAGAAGTACTTTTCGACGACAGAAAAGAGCGCCCGGGTGTAATGTTTAATGACATGGAATTAATTGGCATACCTCATAGCATTGTTATTGGTGAAAGAAACCTAGACAATCAAGAGGTTGAATATAAAAACCGTCGTACTGGCGAGAAGCAAATGTTATCTCTTGATGCTGTGAGTGAGTTCGTAGCAAACTTGTAAGGGATAATATGAATTGGCCTCTCACACGGCGGTATAGGGAGCTCCTATGCAATTAACGTTTTACGGTGTTAGAGGTTCAATTCCTACCCCCGGTGCGGACTACGCTCGCTACGGGGGTAACACTGCTTGTGTACACGTCGAGCTGTCAGATGGAACTGATATAGTACTAGACGCAGGTACTGGCATACGTCAGTTAGGCATGAAATTGGCGGCGAAAGATACGCCTATCTATTTGTTGCTCTCCCATAATCATTGGGATCACATCCAAGGTTTTCCCTTTTTCGTCCCCATTTTCCAACCAGGCCGCAAAATTTTAATTACGCCAGGGCAAACCAACTTGCCCGAGTATGATGCAATATTAAAGCAAATGTCAGGGTCGGTATTCCCCGTTCCTCATACTGCACTTGCGTCTGAAATAAGCATTGAACCCATACCCGCAGAGATTGATACGTGGCAAATCGGCTGCGCAACGATTCAGCGCTTGCCCATGAATCACCCAGGCAAAGGCAGCGCTTACACCATCACAGAAGGCAACCGCAAAATTGCTTATGTAACGGATAACGAGCTTTATCCGCCTTATAAAAAGGAAACTGACTTCCTAACATTTGTGGAATTTGTAAGAGACGCTGAAGTCGTCATACATGACGCACAGTACATGTTATCTGATATGCCAAAAAAGGCAGGATGGGGCCACTCAGTGGCTGAGGAAGCCGTTAAATTGGCCATGGCCAGTAATTGCAAACGCCTCGCGCTGTACAGTCACGATCCCGAACGAACGGACAGTGATATCGATGCCATCATCGAGCATTGCAATCAGTACATAGAAATCGCCGAATCGCCTTTGGAAATGTTTGCCTCTGCTGAAGGCATGACACTTACGTTTTAAGGTTATCAACGCCAGCAGCGATGAATAATTGAAGATGGGCATCAACCAAAGCCGGGATGTCGCGTTGGTAGCCACCGCCGATGACACAGGCTACCGGTACCCCTTCTCGCTCACAGCGATCGATGACCATCTTATCCCGGGTGTAGACACCGTTGGTGGAAATCAATAGATGGCCTAGGTCGTCATTTTCATGCACATCTACCCCAGCATCGTATATGACTGCATCAGGTCTCGAACAGGAAAACGCCAGCGACAAGGTCGATTCAAGGTAGGTTAAGTACTCATCATCTTTGGTTCCCTTATCGAAACCCAAGTCAATATCTGATTGCTGCTTGCGATGCGGAAAGTTCTTCTCGCCGTGTAATGACACCGTGTAAATATCGTCGTCTTGGCTAGCTAACAGTGCCGTACCATCACCTTGATGCACATCACAGTCAATAATGAGCACACTATCAATATGGTCATGGCTGAGCATTTCTTTTGCAGCAAGATACAAATCGTTGAACAAACAAAATCCTGAACCAAAATCGGCAAACGCATGGTGGTAACCACCAGTCAAATTGAGTGCTCTGCCATTTTCTAAGGCTAACTTCGCAGTCAGCACAGTTCCACCGACTGCCGTCAGACTCCGAGCAATCAGATGCTGTGACCACTCAAACCCGATCCTACGCATCGCTTTCCTATCAAGCTGGCCATCAATCAGTTTATCCACATAGTTGGGGTCAAACACGCTATTGAGCGCTGCAACCGTGATTTTTTCTGGCCTGACGAAACGAGACGGTGGAATACCTCTGTGCACTAGGGCATCGTGTATGCCTTGATATTTTTCGATGGGAAATCGGTGTTGCTTTGGCAATGGCAACTGACTATAGATAGGGTCAAATACGAGAGATGGATACGTCATACTTCATAGTATAACAGCCAGTGTGGCCAGATTGCGACCACACTGACATTATCAATCCTTAGCGAGTCAAGGCACTTACGACCGTATCGACGTTTTTAGCCATACTCGAAATGGATACGCCAATAGAGTTACTCTGCGCTAAGTCGTGATAGCGTTTAGAAGAGTCAACGACATCACTAATAATACGTTCAACCGAGCCAAGTACTTCCTCTTGTTCGTCCGCCGCATCATTTAACGCCACAACAACACTCGCTGTTTCTTTGATATCACTGACCACGTTATTCAATATGCCCAATGCCATCTGTGCTTCACGGGCATTAATTTCAGACATTTCCCGGCCTTCACGCATACTATCGACCGCACCACGGGCTTCTTGCTCAAAACTGGTCAAAATATCATTGATTTCTTGCGTCGATTGCTGTGTTTTAGCCGCTAGCGCACGGACTTCTTCAGCAACGACAGCGAAACCTCTTCCGTGCTCACCGGCACGAGCGGCTTCAATCGCAGCGTTCAACGCTAATAAGTTGGTTTGGTCAGCAATTTCATTGATCACATTAACCACTTTCAGGATGTTAGCACTACGAGCTTGCAGCGCGTCGACAACATGGCTAGATTGCGTCACGGTTTGCGCTAGCTGTTCAAAGCCTGCATTGGCTTTTTCAAACGTTTGGTAGCAAGTCGCGACATTTTTGTCCGAATTGTCGGTTGCAACAGCAACTTGGTCTGTAATCGCCACTAAGCTTTGTACAATTTCGCGCAGTTTATCGGTACTGAACTCTAACTTTTCAGACGTCGACCTTTGTTCTTGTGCTCCGGATTCTATTGCCTCACTGACATCAGAAAGTGTCAGTTTTGCTGTGTCCATCTCCGACTCCGCATGCTTGAGCTGTTCCACCGACTGTGCAAGTTTACTTTGTAGCTTGCGCGCCGAATCAGCGAGTACGCCTAATTCATGACGGCTTGTGTAATTGAGTGATTCGTTATACTGACTCTTGGATAACTGAGAAATGGTCCTAGCGATATCTTTAGTTGGCTTAATGACTTGTGAGCGCAGACGTTGAACCACGTAGAAAACACAAATAGCAGACAAGACTATGGCCGCGCTGAGTATCCACCAGAGGGTTTGTCGAGTAGACGATTTTAGGTCTTTCACCGCAAATTTCGATTGCGACGCGACGGAATCCGCAATACTCGCTATGAGCTTTGCCGGCTCTCTGTCGATCCCTCTTACGGCACTGTCGCCTGTCTTAGGATCGTATCCTGAGTCGATAAATGCTTGATAGCCCTCGCGATACTTTTGCGCCATCATTTGGTGTGCAGACAAAAAACGTTGAATATCGCGTTTGTCTTCTGCCGTCATAACCGGATTATTCAACAAGGACTTGAACAGGGATTGAATTTCCTCTTCCCGTTGCTGAAAGCGTTTCCAATATTTCTCACGATCACTGTCCTTGTGGCCTCTTAAAAGTACATTTTTCCATTCTTGCACCTGGGTCTTAAACGCGCTTAGGCCTTCGTTTACATCTCTTTCTGTTTGGACCAAAGTCGCTTCGAGTTCGTCAAAACTGCTGAGGACAACAAAAGATTTATAGATAGACGAGGCGTTTAACACCACTAGAATTAATATACTGAAAAGCACCGGTACCATGACCAAGCGACTAATACTCGTATAGTTCACAATCACACCTCATCCATACACTTAAAAAAAGCGCTAACATTAGATGATAGTTTTATGACAGTGACATGACACCTGTGTAAGAAGGGAAGGAAAAAAGTGTCTTGAGTTAACACTGTCCCTGTGTCTTGGCGAATCGCTCACCAATGACCACTCTGCCTGTGATAAAACCATTCAGCTACGCCAATGAGCGCGGCACTTGCGACAACATAAAACAAAATTGCAATCAGCATTTACAACACTACCGAAGTTAAACATATACCTTTCACACTAAGGCTAGAAGATATTGCTTAAGCTAGTGTGAAAGATTTTAGACAGTTTTATGACAAATTTAATCGGCGACCTAAGAAAGGAATTGCTCAAATTCTCTTTGCTTTTGCCCCCAGCGTTTCGGTGACTGTCCAAATGTGCGCTTAAAGTCCCGGCTAAATTGAGATGCACTCTCATACCCGACGCCCAACGCAGCTTGGGTTACACTTTCCCCAACAGCTATCTTCATAGCAGCGGTGTTCAGCCGCATAGATTTGACATATTGAAGTGGCGACATAGAAGTCACGTGCTTAAACTTGCGATGGAAAACCGCACGACTCATATTTACCTGTTCGGCTAACTGCTCAATCGTGATTGTTTCAGAGAGACGGGAAGATAAATATTGGATAACTTTGCCCATATCATTCCCCACGCCAAACGCGCGTCGCAGTGGTAGTGCCATGTCGCCCGTTAACAAGGTGTAGTAAAACTCTCGAAGTCGACTAGATGCAAGCACACTGGCATCCATCTCATTGCCTATTAGTGCTAGAAGCCGATACAAGGCTTCGGCAAAGGCGTCATCCCAGTCCGCAAGGACGATCCCTTGGTGTTCGTCGCCAACTGAGGCTGACTCCATGTGAGTAGTCGCTGTCCCGCCCTCCAATGCGAGTACCAAGGAGGTCATCACTTCGGTATCTAGTGAAATGTAGACGCCGACAAGTGGGTCGTCTTCAGATGCCTGAGGTGTACCGGTTTCTATCGGTAACGTCACTGAGCAACACAAATACTGATTGTGATCATAAAGGTGACGATTGCCATCATAAATCGCCTCTTTTGTACCATTGAGAATAACGATAACCGCAGGTTCATACACCGCCGGTGAACAAGGTATTGCAGTCGTCACTCTGAACAAACTAACACCGGGAATACAGGTAGCCACTAGTCCTTCTTCTGTGACATTCGATAACACCTGCTGCTTCACCAAACTTTTATATTTCACGACATTCTCAAAACCTAAAAATGATACAAATTGGCAAATTATAGAGACCAATCCGTCTATTTAACAAGGCTAATGAGACTTATATTACATTTTTCGCAAATTTTATTGACTCACAACAAGGTACAAACAATGACAACTCTTCCATTTGGCTCCTTGGGTTGGACCCCCGCACGCTTACACTCGCTGACGACCAAAACATTTTTAATTACGGGAGCGAACTCTGGCACTGGATTTGAAGCGTCGAAAATTCTGCTATCGAAAGGGGCAAAAGTCATCATGCTCAACCGCAACCCGCATAAATCAGCTGAAGCGATAGCATCACTCAAAGCGGAATTAGGCAGTCATATCGACGTCGATGTGGTACATCTCGATTTGGGCGATCTCGAATCTGTGCGACTCGCCGCGCATATGATAAAGAGTCAAGTTACGCAAATAGACGGCTTGTTGTGCAATGGTGCCATCGCACAGGTCGCCTCGCTCCAGAAAACCAAAGATGGTTTTGAAAGCCAATTAGGCGTAAACCACTTTGGGCATTTTTTATTATGCGGCTTACTTTTTGATCTCATCGCTAAAGCACAAGGCCGAATCGTCGTAGTGGGCAGTAATGCATATAAAATGGGCCTTAAAACCATTCAATTTGACGACCTCAATTTCGAGAAAAACTATACCGCGTGGAATGCCTACGCACAAAGTAAGCTTGCACAGATGATGTTCGCCTACGAACTACAAAGACGCTTATCAGCAAAAAATAGCCCCGTACAAGTTCACGTTTGTCACCCTGGCGCATCTAAAACAAACTTACTCAAAGACACGGCAAGTGGTTTTAACAAAGCGTTATGGGCAGTGCTTTCCCGTTTTATCGCTCAATCTGCCCACCGTGGAGCGTGGCCGGAAGTGATGTGTGCAACTGACAAGCCTTTGGCCCCATACACATTATACGGGCCAACAAAACGAGCTGATACCGTCGGCCCAGTAGGTGAATGTAAACTTGACCCACTCGTGCTTGATCACAGTACCGCGACTAGATTATGGCAAGTCTCAGAGCTAGAAACCGGTTTTAAGTGGTCTCTTTAGGCATAATTATAAACATAAACTAAATTCTGTTTATCAAATCAAGACCTTTATCAACAAAAATAAAACCAATAAAGTACGCACACTGTAATCTGGCAACCGGAGTGTTAACTAATGTCGACCACTGCACTAGAACAAGCGCGTACTTTAACTCTACCCTCTCGTGAAGCTATGCTTCAACGAGCCCCCTCTGTTCAAGCGTTTTGGCTTGAACACCAAACACTGCTGAGCGAAGCATGGAGCGAATGGGAAAACCTTCAGAGCGACACCTTGCCACAACTTAGCGATAGCCTCATAAATCCTGTGATTAAAAATGCCGTAGACAATGCATGGAAACAGCCACTCACTGAAAATGCCGTCAAGGAGTTGTGGCAAGAAGTCGTGCCGGGCGTATACCAGTGCCAATTTTTCGCACCGGATAAACTGCCTTTGTTAAACCAATATTTAGATCACGTCGCGGACGCCAAGATCCCGCTTCGCCCCCCTTATGGGATTGTTTTGAACCGACGAGGAATGATGTTGGATAGACGTTCACAAGGGTATCTGGCAACACCCCACTTCCAAGCGTTTTATCAGATGCTTATTGATGTTTACATGAGGCCGATTTCACGACTTTTGTTCCCAGAGGTCACTGGGCATGATACACAAAGTTTTGGATTCTCTATTCAGTATCAACCGTCAAAAGACACGTCAATCCGGCCTCATACGGATGCGTCTGCAGTCACATTAAACATTAACTTGAATGCTCCGGGAGAAACATTCAGCGGCAGTACGGTGGACTTTTTTAATCCCGAAACGGGTAAAACCCATGCGTTAACATTTGAACCAGGAACGGCGGTTATCCATAGAGGGAATGTGCCCCATGCGGCTCAACCCATTACGAGTGGCACACGTTCCAACTTGGTACTGTGGTTATATGGTGAAAATGGCTACGTCCCTAGGTTTGATTCGACAGACTTATCAATACCACCTGAGCAACGATGGACGATTCCAGCAACGGTAGCAGACAGTTTCGCCCCATTTTGATAAGTGCGTTGCGCTGAATAGTTCATTTACCTATGCGGATTGGTTTTACTCAGCGCTTTAGCGCATATACCTTACACTCGAACAACACAATCACCGGGGGCAAAAAGGATGTTTTCCCCGTCTAAGGCTACCTCTTCCCACTGAGATTTATCGGAGCCACCATTGTCATGTACTACCTTGTAGCACTGCAGGATACTCTCGGTTTCTGGTAGCTTGTTGATGACTGCGTCGCCGTGGATACCATATTGTTCGCATAACACAATCTGTTTGATTGCATTTTCAATATCAGCAATCGTATTTTGATGTTGTGCCTCGGCTTCAAGAGATTCGAATGGCGGGGTGTTTCGAAGAGACGTTAAATGTTCATTCAGTATTTTTACTGCGGGGTGTAACATGATTCCATTACCTTTAACAAATAGCCTCGTGTTCATTCAGAGGCCATCTCCATTTTAAAGGAATTAGCCATGGCGGGAAACTAACAATCTCCACCGCCCCCACCGTCGCTGCCAGCATCACCGCCAGAGGTAAAAATACCAGCACCTGATGACACATCTCTCGTGTTCGTATTACGACCTTTACCGGTCGACATTGCAAAGATCAAAAAGGCGACTAACCCCAACAGTGTACCTGCGATAGGTAACACGTGAGAGTAGAGCTTGTCAGTAGAATCCACATCGGCAAATATCCAACAGATGGCCGCCGCCAAAGCCAATAAAAAACCTCGAACCATAACGCCCTCCTGTCAATTAACGGTCTGTAGATTAAATCAAGCCCTGTAATCGCGCCAGACCAAAAGCGTTACAAGTTGTTGCATCACTAATCTCGCCATTTCTAATCATTGACTCGACATCGTCCAATTTGACTTTTTTCAATTCAAGCCCTTCCTCTTCTGGCTCAAGAGCCTGCTCCCCTTGTTTGAGCCCTTTAGCTACGTAGATATTGTATCCTTGGTCACAAAATCCATAAGCGAGATACTGAAAGCCTACATGGTGCCATTCACTCGCAATAACGCCAGTTTCTTCTCTCAGCTCCTGCTGAGCGAGTGCCAATGGGTCAATATTGTGGTCATCCTCATTAGCACCTTGGGGAAATTCCAAATGCCGTTGCCCCGTCGTATAACGATATTGCTCGACCATATAAACGTGGTGCCCATCAGTAGCAATGACAATCGCAAAAGTGGGCTTTTCCACTACGCTGTACAATCCTTTTTGCCCACTTGCTCGCTCGATTTCGTCCTCTCGTAACCGCATCCAACGGTTTTTGTACACTTCTCGGCTGGATAATGTTGTGTATTCTGGTTTACTCATCGCGCTTCCTTTTAGTGAGAATGCTCAACAAAAAAGCCAGGTAAAAACCTGGCTTTTTAGATAATCCGTAACGTCAAACTAGTCGTAGTTTACTTCAGAGATTTCGTACTCTACCACCCCAGCAGGTGTTTGAATATTCACCACATCATCGAGTTCTTTGCCGATCAGCCCTCTGGCAATCGGTGAATTAACAGATATCAAGTTATTCTTAATGTCTGCTTCATCATCGCCAACGATTCGGTATGTGGTTTCTTCATCTGTGTCTAAATTGATGATAGTCACAGTCGCGCCAAAAATCACTTTACCATTGTTAGTCATTTTGGTGACATCAATGATTTGTGCATTAGACAGTTTGCCTTCGATATCTTGAATTCGACCTTCACAGAAGCTCTGTTGCTCGCGGGCTGCATGATACTCGGCATTTTCTTTCAAATCACCGTGTTCACGTGCTTCAGCAATGGCTTCGATAATACGAGGACGCACCACCGACTTTAATTCATTTAATTCCTCACGCAACATTTCAGCGCCACGTGCAGTCATTGGATACTGACTCATTTATCCTTCTCGCTTGCTTGTACTCTAGAAATAAAAAATGCGCCAAAAGAGGCGCATATCTAGCCTAATACGGCAGGATACAATGTATCCCGCCTGATGTCATTACTGTTTAATACGAGCGTGTAATTCCTGTACAGAAGTCACACGACCACGGTCATCAGCAGATTTAGCTCTTACTGTGGCAAACGCCGCATTCATTGTCGTGGTGTAAGTCGCTTTATTCACAAGCGCTTCACGACGAATGTAGGTTGAGTCAGTAATGGCTTGACGACCTTCGGTGGTATTCACCACGTAGTTGTATTCACCATTCTTCAGACCATCGACCAAGTTAGGGCGACCTTCAGAGAGTTTGTTAACAACCGTACTCATGATACCTGCATCGTACAATACGGTGGCGGTACCGCGAGTTGCAACAATCTCAAATCCGCTTTCGTCAAGCAACTTCGCTAATTCAACAACGCGAGCTTTGTCAGTTTGGCGAACTGAAATCAGTGCTTTACCGTCTTTTGGCAGCGGCGCACCTGCGCCAAGGTTGGCTTTCGCATACGCTTCTTCAAACGTATCGCCAACGCCCATTACCTCACCTGTAGAACGCATTTCTGGCCCGAGTAAGGGGTCGACACCTTGGAACTTAGCGAACGGTAATACCACTTCTTTCACAGAATAGAACGGAGGAATCACTTCTTGCGTAAAACCTTGTTCAGCCAGTGTTTTACCCGCCATGGCACGTGCTGCCACTTTTGCCAACGGCACACTCGTCGCTTTTGACACAAATGGAATGGTACGTGCTGCACGAGGGTTAACCTCAATCAAGTACACTTCACCGTCTTTAATCGCAAACTGAGTATTCATCAAGCCAACAACGCCAAGTTCTAGCGCCATCGCCTTCACTTGCTCACGCATTGTGTTTTGAATATCGGTAGACAACGAATGTGGCGGCAAAGAACAGGCTGAGTCACCAGAGTGAACACCTGCTTGTTCGATGTGTTCCATGATACCGCCAATCACAACAGTTTCGCCGTCACTGACTGCATCGATATCGACTTCAATCGCATCGTCTAGGAAACGGTCAAGTAATACTGGAGAGTCATTAGAGACTTTTACCGCTTCGTTCAAATAACGTTTTAAGTCTTTCATGTCGTACACGATTTCCATCGCGCGGCCGCCAAGTACGTATGACGGACGAACGACGAGCGGGAAGCCTATCTCTTCGGCACGAGCCAACGCTTCTTCCATATTACTGACGGTCGCATTCGCAGGCTGTTTAAGACCTAGCTTATTCACCATCTGCTGGAAGCGTTCGCGGTCTTCGGCTCTATCGATTGCATCAGGCGATGTACCAATAATCGGAACGCCATTGGCTTCCAATGCTCGGGCAAGCTTCAGCGGCGTCTGACCACCGTACTGAACAATAACGCCCTTAGGCTTCTCTACCGCAACAATTTCAAGTACGTCTTCTAATGTGACAGGCTCAAAATACAAACGGTCAGACGTGTCGTAGTCTGTCGATACCGTCTCTGGATTACAGTTAACCATGATGGTTTCGTAACCGTCTTCACGCATCGATAATGCAGCGTGTACACAGCAGTAATCGAATTCGATACCTTGACCGATTCGGTTAGGACCGCCGCCCAATACCATGATTTTGTCTTTATCAGAAGGCAGCGCCTCGCACTCTTCATCGTACGTTGAATACATGTACGCAGTACTCGTTGAGAACTCAGCAGCACAAGTATCAACGCGTTTATAAACCGGACTGATATCAAAACCACGACGCACGTCGCGAATATCCGACTCTGCAACATTGATGAGTTCAGCAAGGCGGGCATCAGAGAAACCTTTGCGTTTTAATGTACGCATGAAGTTCTCGTCAAGGCCGCTAATACCGAGTTCCGCTACTGTGTTTTCGAGCGCGATCAATTCTTCTAGTTGTACCAAATACCAACGGTCCACATTGGTCAACTCGAATACTTCGTCTACCGTCATGCCCATTCTAAAGGCATCAGCAATGTACCAAATACGCTCGGCGCCTGGCTCCCGTAGCTCGTAAACGATTTTGCTGCGTGCATCAGGGTCGTCTAGGTCAACAATGGGGTTGAGGCCCGTAGCACCAACTTCAAGTCCTCGCAGTGCTTTTTGCAGAGATTCTTGTTGGTTGCGGCCAATAGCCATTACCTCACCCACTGACTTCATTTGAGTCGTGAGTCGATCATTTGCGCCGGCGAATTTTTCGAAGTTGAAACGAGGGATCTTGGTAACAACGTAGTCGATTGCTGGTTCGAAAGAAGCTGGGGTCAAACCACCCGTGATGTCATTCGCTAACTCATCAAGTGTAAAGCCCACCGCCAATTTAGCAGCCACTTTTGCAATCGGGAAACCTGTCGCTTTCGACGCCAATGCTGACGAGCGAGACACCCGAGGGTTCATTTCGATGATAACCATACGGCCAGTGTTTGGACAAATACCGAACTGTACGTTAGAACCGCCAGTCTCAACACCGATTTCGCGCAACACCGCCATGGCCGCATTACGCATGATTTGGAATTCTTTGTCGGTCAACGTCTGCGCTGGTGCAACAGTAATCGAGTCACCAGTGTGAACGCCCATCGGGTCAAAGTTTTCAATCGTACAAACGATGATACAGTTGTCCGCTTTGTCGCGAACCACTTCCATCTCGTACTCTTTCCAACCAATCAGTGATTCATCAATCAATAGTTCGCTGGTTGGCGATAAATCCAAACCGCGTCGACAAATCTCTTCAAACTCATCGATGTTGTAAGCGATACCGCCACCTGTACCACCCATTGTGAATGATGGGCGAATGATACAAGGGAAGCCGATACGAGTGAGAACGTCTTTGGCCTGCTCCATCGTATGCGCGATTTCAGCGCGAGGACATTCTAGACCAATGGATTTCATGGCTTTATCGAATCGCTCGCGGTCTTCCGCTTTATCGATGGCATCAGCAGTTGCACCGATTAACTCAACCCCAAGTTCTTCTAAAACACCGTGTTTTTCGAGATCAAGCGCACAGTTTAGGGCCGTTTGTCCGCCCATAGTGGGCAAAATCGCGTCTGGCTGTTCTTTTTCAATAATCTTGCGAACGACTTCCCAGTGAATTGGCTCGATGTAGGTTGCATCAGCCATCTCTGGGTCGGTCATGATTGTCGCAGGGTTAGAGTTAACGAGAATCACTCGGTAACCTTCTTCGCGCAGCGCTTTACACGCTTGCGCACCTGAGTAGTCAAATTCACAGGCTTGGCCAATAACAATAGGGCCAGCGCCTAAAATCAAAATACTTTTTATGTCGGTACGTTTTGGCATCTTGGGCTAGTCCTACTGCTTAGATTCTTCAATCAATTCAATAAAGTGGTCGAAAAGCGCTGCCGCATCGTGTGGGCCAGGGCTTGCTTCTGGGTGGCCTTGGAAACTAAACGCAGGCTTGTCTGTACGGTGGATACCTTGAAGCGACTTATCGAACAATGAAACATGTGTGACACGCAAGTTATCTGGAAGTGAAGCTTCATCAACAGCAAAACCGTGGTTTTGGCTGGTAATCATCACTACATCGCGGTCTAGGTCTTTTACCGGATGGTTTGCACCATGGTGACCAAATTTCATTTTGACAGTTTTCGCGCCACTAGCTAGTGCAAGCAATTGGTGGCCCAAGCAAATTCCGAATACTGGCAAGCCAGTATCGACGATGGTTTTGATAGCTTCGATTGCATAATCACATGGCTCAGGGTCACCCGGGCCATTTGACAAGAACACACCATCAGGGTTCATTGCCAGTACATCTTCTGCAGGCGTCTGCGCCGGCACGACAGTCAACTGGCAGCCTCTGTCGACTAACATTCGAAGAATGTTGTGTTTTGCGCCAAAGTCATATGCCACGACGTGGTACTTAGCATCCGCTAGCTCACGGTAACCTTCACCTAATTCCCAAACACCGCCAGTCCACTGTGCAGTCTCAGTGGTCGAAACCACTTTGGCCAAATCCATGCCCTTCAATCCAGGGAAAGCTTTCGCCTGTTCCAACGCTTGTGCTTCGTTCACGTCATCAACGCAAACAATACATCCGTTTTGTGCACCTTTATCTCGTAAAATTCTTGTCAAACGACGAGTATCGATATCAGCGATGCCTACGACGTTTTTGGTTTTGAGGTAATCAGATAAAGAGAGTTGGGAACGGAAGTTTGAAGCAATGAGGGGGAGATCACGAATGATTAGGCCTTTGGCCCAAATATTGTCAGACTCGACGTCTTCTTCGTTGGTACCGGTATTACCGATGTGTGGATAAGTAAGTGTAATAATTTGTTCAGCGTAAGAAGGATCAGTCAGTATTTCTTGGTAGCCAGTCATGGACGTGTTAAAAACCACTTCCCCGACGGCGGTACCAGTAGCACCAATAGCAGTGCCTTTAAATACAGAACCATCTTCTAACACCAATAGGGCGGAATTAGCCAAGTCAACCTCCAGATAGTAAGGATAACCGAGTGTTTAAACCAAATTGTTCAAACCCCACAAAAAAACAGCGATTAATGCTAAAAACAAGCAAAAACCAAACGTATTTGCAGCTAATAAAATAGCGATATAGGGCCAGATATCGCAAAATTTTGGCAAATTCCGCAGAGTATATACGGATTATTCATTGAGGTCTAATTTTCTTTTACAAAAATATGAAAAATAGACCTTTAACACAGAATTCGCTATCAAACACACATTTATAAGGGTTATTAGGGTAACGCGATCTGTACTGTGTAGCACCTATTCCACTTAAACCCTCACAAGAACGGCGCTTGTTATCGCCAAAGCCGTTCTCAATACAGACAAGTAGTTAATCGCTATGTACCCTAAATATAGCGTTTTACTCTTATAAATTATCAATTGCTGTTTGGGCTATAACTCTAGACCAATAACGTCTGACATACCGTATTTTCCTGCAGGTTTTTCTGCCAGCCACAACGCCGCCTTCACCGCGCCTCGAGCAAATGTCAAACGACTTGAAGCCTTATGGGTAATTTCAAACCGCTCTCCGATATCGGCAAATAGTGCGGTGTGTTCACCTACAACATCACCGGCTCTAACCGTGGCAAAACCTATGGTTTCGTGGGCTCTAGCTGGCTCTTTGCCTTCGCGTCCATACACCGCGCATTCTTTCAAATCGCGCCCAAGTTCATCGGCAATTGCCTCGCCAATTGCCATTGCCGTACCCGAAGGCGAGTCCAATTTAAACCTATGATGTGCTTCAAGGATTTCTATATCCGCGGTATCGCCAAGTGTTTTCGCCGCTAGTCTTACTAGAGACAACATTAAGTTTACGCCGACACTGTAATTTGCCGCAAAGACGATTGGAATCTGAGTAGCTGCCTGCTCCAGTAACGCTAACTCGGCGTCTTCGAGCCCAGTCGTACCAATGACCATCGGCTTTTTATTCTCGATGCACCAATTTAGATTTTGCTCGAATGCCGCAGGCAGGGTGAAATCGATCATTACATCAACGTCGCTGGCCGAGATGCTAGACAATGCAGAACATGTCACTCCCATTTGTCCAATCCCAGCCAGTTCGCCAACATCCATAGCAACCCATGGTGAATCGTCACGCACTGTCGCTAGCGATAGTTGGGTTGTCTCGTTTTCATTAATTGCTTCTATCAACACACGGCCCATACGGCCGTTTGCCCCAAAAATTCCTATTTTCATATACTTTTTACTATTACTGACTTTGCTAGGCATTTTGCCAAATGGTATTGTGATTGCAACCTACCATCACATTGGCCTTTAGGGCTAATGTTTATTTGTCACTTGATATATCGCTATACCCTTTAGTGGGTGATACTAGCTGGCGTAAGTATAGACGTCTGCGCAAATTTTAGGAGCAAGATTTATGCGTCTGATATGGGACGTGCCGACTCGACTGTTTCATTGGTTGCTCGTGATTGCAATTGTCGGACAATGGTTAACGGCGGAAATACTAGAAGACGCCATGCAATGGCACTTCTACATCGGTTATTTCACCCTCGGGTTGGTTGCGTTTAGGCTATGCTGGGGAGTCATTGGTACTCGTTACGCCAAGTTCAGCCAATTTGTTACCACGCCGTCGACAACGATATCTTACGCCCGCACTATGCTAGACAAAAACGCCACACCTCATGCTGGACACAACCCTATGGGGGGATGGATGGTGGTGATAATGTTGGTCATTTTGCTCGCGCAAGCGATTAGCGGACTATTTATGACAGATGATATTTTTCTCGATGGCCCCTATTACAGTGCGGTATCACAAGAGGTAGCCAGCTTAATGAGTACCATTCACCATCGGGGCTTTACCATCATTCAAGGCGTCGTTTTACTGCACATACTCGCGGTTGTTTTTTATGTAATTTATAAACGACAACCACTGATCAGCGCCATGATCCACGGAAAAAAAACAACTGAAGAGCCAGCCATCGCCCACTCTAAATGGCTATTGGCCCTTGCAGTCGTTGTCGTTGTAGCGCTAATCGTCTATTACCTAGTTGCGGTTGCACCACCGGTGCAGGAACTCGACGAGTACTACTAACTCGTCATTAGTCCGTTGTCTTTCATGAGCGTGGCAATTTCGTCCACGCACTCCGGAGCGTCAATTGTTGACGGCACAACAACTTCCTCTGCCGATGCCAATTGACGCAAGAGTTTGCGGAGAATCTTACCCGACCGCGTTTTCGGTAAGCGTGGGACGATTATCGCCCGCTTAAAACAGGCAATCGGACCAATTTTTGAACGTACACTGGCGACTAATTCTTTTTCAAGTACTTGCTCATCAACCACAATGCCATCTTTGAGAATCACTAGCCCAACAGGAAGCTGGCCTTTTAATGCGTCTGGGATTGCTATAACTGAGCATTCTGCAACGCTAGGATGAGCGGCAACCACTTCTTCCATTTCGCCTGTGGATAGCCTATGGCCAGCCACGTTAATGACGTCATCCGTTCTCCCCATAATAAAGACGTAACCGTCTTCATCGATATAACCACCATCACCCGAAGTGTAATAGCCGTCAAACTGATTTAAGTAAGAGGATTTAAAGCGATCACAGTCGCCCCAGATTGTGGGTAAGCAACCCGGAGGTAAAGGCCGCTTGATTGCAATAGCCCCTTGGGTGTTTGGGGCGAGTGCTTCACCCTCTTCATTCAACACCTGCACGTCAAAACCGGGGACAGGTACGGTAGACGACCCTGCCTTAGGCGGCAGCTCTCCGAGTCCTGTTGGATTGGCACATATCGGCCAGCCGGTTTCGGTTTGCCACCAATGGTCGATAACGGGTTTACCTGTTTTTTCGACGGTCCACTCATACGTCGGTGGATCTAACCGCTCTCCCGCCATAAAGATTCGTTTTAGTTTTGATAAATCGTATTCATTAATGAGTAAGCCTTCAGGGTCTTCTTTGCGAATAGCACGAAAGGCTGTCGGTGCAGCAAAAAGCACTTTGACTTGATATTGTTCCGCTACGCGCCAAAACGCCCCAGCATTCGGTGTGCCTACGGGTTTTCCCTCATACATTAACGTCGTGGCACCTTTCAACAAAGGCCCGTAAACGATATAAGAATGCCCAACGACCCAGCCCACATCAGACGCTGCCCAAAATACGTCTCCCGGCTCTATGTCGTAAACATTTTTGAGTGAGTAGTGAAGCGCGACGGCATGCCCACCATTGTCGCGAACCACGCCTTTTGGCTTACCCGTTGTGCCAGAAGTGTAAAGAATATAGAGCGGGTCCGTAGCTTTGACAGCAACACAAGAGGCCGGCTGTGCCGACTCAGTCAATTCCGTCCAGTCAGCAAATACATCAGAATCAAGATCGGCCACATATTGAGGGCGCTGAAAAACGATACACGTTTGTGGTTTGTGATTGCTGTAATCCATTGCACTCGCCACCAGAGGTATATACGGAATTGTTTTTTGTCCCTCGATACCACATGACGCAGTGACAATCACTTTAGGTGTGGCATCTTCGATTCTGACCGCGAGTTCGTTCGGCGCAAATCCACCAAACACTACGGAATGGATAGCCCCCAACCTGGCAACGGCTAGCATGGCAATGACGGCCTGTGGAATCATGGGCATATAAATGACAACCCTGTCACCTTTACTCACACCTTTAGCCTTGAGCGCACCAGCAAACAATGCCACCTCATCCAACAATTCTTGGTAGGTATAGCGATACGAGGTACCAGTTACCGGCGATTCATAGATGAGCGCGTCCTGTTCGCCCCTTCCTTGATCTACATGATAGTCCAAAGCCATGTATGACGTGTTTAACTCACCATCCGCAAACCACCTCTCAACCCCATTTTTGTCTTTGCTTAGTATCGTAAAAGGCGGCTTGAACCAAGGAAGCGCCCTTGCCTGTGATTGCCAGAAATGTGCGGGATCTTTTATTGAAGATTGATATTCTGTCTGATAACCCATTGCCCTATCTCCTTAACAAAAACGCGAGCACGCGCGTATTTTATTTGATTGACGGTGTTGGCAGGCAAATGGGTCATCTCCCCCGAGCTGTCATCGCCTGTTCAACAATTCTGTCAACCAGCCTAGAGGAATAAAATTGATTTTGAGATAAGACTTCAGGCTTATATGGCCAAAAAGTTTGGTCGAGTTCAAACGCTACCCGGCGATTGAGCGATGCCGTAATGTAAGCAAAGACATCCATTGCTCTACAGGAAGTGGTTTATCGAGGAAAAAGCCCTGATAAATATCACACCCTTTGTGTTTGAGGTAAGTCATTTGTATATCGTTCTCGATACCTTCCGCAACCGTTCTGACTCCCATAGCGTGGGCCATGTCAATTATGGTATTGACGATTGGGACGTCCTCCCCAGCGAAATTGATTTCATCAACAAAATAACGGTCTATTTTTAACTCTTTGATCGGCAGTTCCTTCAAGTAGCTCAAGCTTGAGTAACCCGTGCCAAAGTCATCAATCGAAAACTCGAAACCAATTTCTGATAGCCGTTCTATCCTGCGCCGCACTAAATCTATGCCGCTAACGAGTGTGGTTTCGGTAATTTCCAGAATGATACAATTGGGCTCTATTCCCCATTGATTGGTAATGTCCAATAGTGTTTGACTGAAATCAGGGCGCGCTATGTGCCTGCCGCTGATATTCACTGCAATCGCGGTTTCGATTCCCATTTTTTTCATTTCGGCGAGCAAGCGACACGCTTCGTTGAGTACCCAAAGACCGATATCCACTATTGCATCACTCGACTCGGCAATGGGAATAAATTCGCCGGGGCTGATAAAGCCCAACTGTCCGTGCTCCCATCGCAACAGTGCTTCTGACGCAATCAAATTTTGATTGGCGTCATACTGCGGCTGCAACATGATATAAAATTCGTTGTCGTCAATCGCTTGTGAAAAAGACTGACTGATGAAATTATGCCGCTCATAATCGGCAAACGCCGACTTTTCAAGTGATACTCGGCCACCGTGGCCCTGAGATTTCGCCCGGCGTTTTCCAAACTCCAAAATACCGATGACTTTTTCGTACGTTGCACTTTCGCCTTGGATATGGGCAGACGCCACCGCTGAGGTAACCACATGAGAGTGACCATGTATCGTCATTTCACTCATGATATCACTGTGTAACCGCCATTCCATATTGTTGAGCTGTTGCAAACACTCTTGCTGTTCAGACACACATTCGCGATACAGAATAAAGAAATTGTCGCCAATGCCTCGATAAGCAGCAAAGTGTTGCGATAGGGCATTTTGAATACGCTCGGAGACCACTTTTAGAATGTAATCACCGGTTTCTTTACCGAATGACACATTGTATTGAGCAAAGTTGTCGACATCGACCATACAGCAATACAGGTCTTGGCCTAGTTCTTTTGCCTCTTCGATAAGCGTCTTCACATCACGCTCAAACGATTTCAAATTGGGGAGTTTAGTGACCTCATCGAAAAATGCTACGCGATATATATGATCCGTTGCTTGTTTACGTTCGGTAATATCACGGATAATACTGACGAACTGCTTTTGGCCATCTAAATCAACTTCTGACAAAGACAATTCAATCGGAAAAACGGTTCCATCCTTTCGTTTGGCACTGAGTTCTCTGCTCACGCCAAAAATTGAGTGTTCCCCCGTCAGCAAGTAATGCTCAACATAGTGTTGATGTCTCTGAGCGTGATAGTCACTCATGAGTAAAGAAACATCTTCTCCAATCAGTTCATCAGGCGAATAGCCAAATATGCGTTCGACGGTTTCGTTCGCTGTAATTATCATTCCGCTGGTATCGGCGGTAAGCACTGCATCATTCAGGTTATCAAGTATTGCAGTCACATAAGTCAGGTAACTGTGCTGCATGTCGGACAAACGACGCTGTTCAGTGATGTCTTCCAATGCACCGTAGACGTGGGTAATCTTGCCATTTTGAATACGAGAGCGCCCGCTAGCCCTTAATACTAGCTCGCGCCCGTCATAGGAGATAAAGTCGGCCTCTACCTCATAGCTTTTGCCTTGATTAATTGCCTCATCGAGGTGCTGAATGATCTTGTCGCGAGCTTCGGGACTAAAGGGTTTTAAAGCTAGCGGAAAACTGATTTTGCGCCCTGGTTTTATCCCATATAATCGATAAGTTTCAGCGGTCCATTCAATGGATTGGGTTTCAATATCGAACTCCCAACCACCTGTACGCGAAATACTGCCAATTTCGTTAAGCAGCTCTACCTTATCAGCAAGATCATTTTGCTCTTGTTGTAGGAACTGGTGTTCCTGCTCTAATTCTTTCTTCTGATTATCGAACAGCGCTTGTATCGGTCGTTTAGAAAGTTCCAATGCAGACGTTGCCGCTTCGTTGCCTACCTCTTCCCCCCAAATCACCAAAAGAATTTTTACCGTATCAAAATTATCAGAGCATGCCATACAAGCCGCTCGGATCTGATGTGATTTATTGATATGGATATAAGGCGAGGAAAACAAAGGAGTATCAGAAGACACTATCAATTCTTTTCCACATTGAAGGGTAAGTAAATCAGGAGTACAGGCGAGATCGCCAAAAAGGCAAACGTCTCGATCTTTGCCGATAACAATATTGGCTTGGCCAGAAGCACTGTTCTGCACCAATGCAGCGCCTGTTGCCCCGGTGATAGAAAGTAAATCATCTACCACAACGCTTAGGCTCTCTAGCGCTTTTGTTGAAAATTCAATGTAGTCGACTGACGACTTTAGCATTCATCGTTCTCCCTACGACCCTGCTCTCTTAACACAACTCCCATCTCAGCTATACTTTAGTATAGTGCGTTGCGCCCTGTTCGCACGACAATCTATATAAAAGTAGCCTAAATAGCGCGCTTTCACGGCTATATTTTCATCTAAAATTGAAAAAAAGCTTGTATTAACAACAACAAAGCACGGCCTGAAAACCGTGCTTTGTTACGTATATTTACAAATTTTCGCCCGTTTAGTCGGCTTTATAATCATCGTGACATGACTTACAAGTCGCGCCGACACCGCCAATGGCTTTACGATAGGCTTTTTCATCACCTGCTTTTGCTGCTAACTGCAATGCTTGGGCTGCTTTAACCAAATCTTGAGCCTTGGCATCAAAAGCCCCCATTTCTTGCCAAATTTTGTCTTTAGCACTGGTATCGACGTCAAATTTACGCGTATCAACCACAAAATAATCAGACATCATGGTAGCGAGCTGCTCTAGACGCATGCCATTTTTTTCCATCACCGCGGCGTCGTAAGGAATCGCTCCCTTCGCCATTCCACCTAATGGCCCCATATTGCTGCGAATTAACTGAAACAATGATTGACGATAGTGCGTCGCGGTTTTCGCGTGCTTTTCAGATTTCGCCTCTTCAGCACTAACACCGCCGGCACATAAAAGAGAAGTCACTAGTGCTGCTTGAATATAAAAACGTCGCATTGATCGTCTCCGTATAGCCTGTATGAATAAATATTATTATGTCGTGCTAACCTTTGGTGTGCACGCTCTAGTATAGCCCGCCTATCGGCGCGTGCTGCGTGGGTACAGCGAAGTATTGATATTGAACAATCGTCCATTTAAGTGCAAGTATTAATACGAGTAATTGCTTGTTTTCTCAGACAGTACACCGAACTTAGTGCTTTTAATAAATTTATTACAATAAATATTTGGTAATTATAAATTCCAAGAAAAAAGCCCTCAAAATGAGGGCTTTAGATTAATTGGTCAAATCGTCGAAGAATTTTTTGACGCCTTCAAAGAAGCCGTGTTCTTTTGGCCTATGTCGACCTGCGTCGGCTCCGCCCATAGAAGACTCAAATTCTTGAAGCAATTCTTTTTGGCGTGAAGACAAATTCACCGGTGTCTCCACCACGACTTTACACATCAAGTCGCCAACTTGCCCACTGCGAACTGACTTCACTCCCTTTCCTCGCAAACGGAACATACGACCGGTTTGCGTTTCTGGGGTAATTTTCAGTTTTACTTTACCATCGAGCGTCGGCACATCCAGTTCGCCACCCAATGCGGCAGTTGTGAAACTCAAAGGCACTTCGCAATACAAGTTGTTACCGTCACGGGCGAAAATATCGTGGTCGCGCACGTGCACTTGCACGTACAAGTCGCCAGGAGGTGCACCGTTTTCACCCGCTTCACCTTCACCACTTAAGCGAATGCGATCGCCAGTATCAACGCCTGCAGGCACTTTAACAGAGAGAGTTTTGGTTTTTTCAACACGGCCTTGACCGCGGCAGCTGTTACACGGATCACTGATGATTTTCCCGCGACCAGAACACGTTGGACAAGTTTGCTGAACTGCAAAAAAGCCCTGACGCATTTGTACTTGGCCAGCGCCATGGCAAGTTGGACATGTGGTTGGTTTAGAGCCTTTCTTGGCACCTGAACCGTCACACACTTCACATTCAACCAGTGTAGGTACGCGAATCTCGACTTCTTTGCCTCGAACCGCTTCTTCTAAACTCATTTCAAGGTTGTAGCGCAAATCTGAGCCTTGTCTCGCTCTAGACTGCCTGCCACCACGACCGCCGCCACCGAAAATGTCGCCAAACACATCGCCAAATATATCACCGAAATCAGCACCACCGCCGAATCCTGCACCACCACGATTAGGATCTACTCCCGCATGGCCATATTGGTCATATGCGGCACGCTTCTGAGAATCCGTCAGTACTTCGTAGGCTTCTTGAATCTCTTTGAATTTCTCTTCGAGCGCTTTATCACCTTGTGTACGGTCCGGGTGATATTTCATCGCCAGCTTTTTATACGCTTTCTTGATTTCGCGTTCACCGGCGCCCTTATCAACACCTAAGACTTCGTAGTAGTCACGTTTAGACATATCGCTGTTTATTCCTACCCTTTATTTACTGCGCAACAACATGGCCCAGCAAATTTTTACTTTCTAATACAACACAAAGGCGCAGCAAGTATGACTTGATGCGCCTAAAATCACGAAGTAGCCCCAGTCTTGGGGCTCAACAACAACTTACTTCTTGTCGTCGTCTTTAACTTCTTCAAACTCAGCGTCAACAACGTCATCATCAGCTTGTGCATCAGCTTGAGGCTGTTCTTCACCGCCTTGAGCTGCTTGCTGAGCTTGCGCTGCTTCCATCAATTTAGAAGACGCTTGAATCAACTCTTGAGTCTTCGCTTCGATTTCCGCTTTGTCGTCGCCTTTAATCGCGGTTTCTAATGCAGAAACGGCAGCTTCGATTGGCGCTTTATCATCTGCGCTCAACGCATCGCCTACTTCTTCAAGTTGCTTACGAGTCGCGTGAATCATGCCATCAGCTTGGTTACGCGCCTGGATTAGTTCTTCGAACTTCGCATCAGCGTCTTTGTTTGCTTCAGCGTCAGCAACCATTTGCTCAACTTCTGCATCACTCAAACCTGAAGAAGCTTGAATCGTAATCTTCTGTTCTTTGCCAGTGTCTTTGTCTTTAGCAGACACGTGAAGAATACCATCGGCATCGATGTCGAATGTCACTTCGATTTGAGGCACGCCGCGTTGTGCAGGACGGATACCTTCAAGGTTGAACTGACCAAGAGACTTGTTACCAGACGCCTGCTTACGCTCACCTTGCAGTACGTGAACCGTTACTGCAGATTGGTTGTCTTCCGCTGTAGAGAACGTTTGCGATTTCTTCGTTGGGATAGTCGTGTTCTTCTCGATTAACGCCGTCATAACGCCGCCCATCGTCTCGATACCCAATGATAGAGGCGTTACGTCTAGGAGTAATACGTCTTTCACGTCACCAGACAGAACACCACCTTGAATTGCCGCGCCAACCGCAACCGCTTCATCAGGGTTAACGTCTTTACGTGGCTCTTTACCGAAGAATTCAGTCACATACTTCTGTACTAGAGGCATACGCGTTTGACCACCCACTAGGATGATATCTTGTACGTCGCTCACAGAAAGGTCAGCGTCTGCTAGGGCTTGCTTAACTGGGTCAAGAGAGGCTTTCACCATGTCTTCAACTAAAGACTCAAGCTTAGCGCGAGTCACTTTAATGGCTAAGTGCTTAGGACCCGTTGCATCAGCAGTGATGTATGGCAAGTTAACTTCTGTTTGTTGCGCAGAAGACAATTCAATTTTCGCTTTCTCACCAGCTTCTTTCAAGCGCTGCATTGCTAGCGGATCTTTACGCAAATCGATACCTTGTTCCTTTTGGAACTCTTCTACTAGGTAGTTGATCATGCGGTTATCGAAGTCTTCACCACCCAAGTGAGTATCACCGTTGGTTGCTAGTACTTCAAATGTGTGCTCGCCATCAACTTCATCAATTTCGATGATAGAAATATCGAATGTACCACCACCTAAGTCATATACCGCAACAACGTTATCGCCTTGCTTCTTGTCCATGCCGTATGCCAACGCTGCCGCAGTCGGCTCGTTGATGATACGCTTCACTTCTAGGCCCGCAATACGACCAGCATCTTTTGTAGCTTGACGCTGAGAGTCATTAAAGTAAGCAGGTACTGTGATTACCGCGCCTGTTACTTCTTCGCCCAAGAAATCTTCAGCAGTCTTCTTCATTTTCTTTAAGACTTCTGCAGAGATTTGTGGTGGCGCCATTTTTTCGCCTTTCGCTTCAACCCATGCATCACCATTGTCGGCTTTCGCAATGTTGTAAGGCATGATATCGATATCACGCTGTACTTCTTTATCTTCGAAACGACGACCGATCAAACGCTTGATTGCGAACAATGTGTTCTGAGGGTTTGTCACTGCTTGGCGTTTTGCTGGTTGACCAACAAGGGTTTCACCTTCGCCTGTGTAAGCAATGATAGAAGGCGTTGTACGATCACCTTCAGCATTTTCAATTACTCGTGCTGCGTCGCCGTCTAGAACTGCGACACAAGAATTTGTTGTACCTAAATCGATACCAATGATTTTACCCATTGTGTGTCTCCAAATAACTTAATCTTTAATCTGCATTAGTTGTGGGGTTATTCCACATTTTTTCAATAGTGGTCAGAAAAATTTCCGACGGCAATTTTACGCTTGTGTATCTACGCCACCTTCTGGTGCGCGAGAAACCATCACCATAGCGGGTCTGAGCAGTCTGCCGTTCAAGGTGTAACCTTTCTGCATGACCGCCATCACAGTATTTGGTGCAAAATCAGCACTCTCCTGCATTGACATTGCTTGATGTAGTTCAGGATCAAACGTTTCGCCTTGTGGGTTAACTTGTTTGAGCTCGAACTTATCCAAAGTGCCAACGAAGGACTTAAGGGTCATTTCGACACCTTCAAGCAGTGGCTTCACCACGTCGTTGTCTGAATCAGCGACGTCAATAGCGCGTTCAAGGTTGTCTACCACGGGTAGAAGCTCGCCAGCGAAGCGCTCTAACGCGAACTTGCGTGCTTTTTCTACTTCCGTCTCAGCACGGCGTCGTGCATTCTCCACGTCAGCACGAGCGCGCAACACGCCCTCTTGCTGCTCTTTAATTTTTGCTTCGGCATCAGCTAACGCTTTTTCAAGTTCATAAATGCGCTCTTCGTTGCTGTCAGTAATGACCTCAACGTTGTCTGCATCCACAGTTTCTACCGCTTCGTTAATCTCAACTGTTGTATTTTCATCTTGAGATTCTTGTGCCTGCACGTCGCGCTCTTCGCTCATGCTATCCTCCACAAATGATCGTTTGCACGTGATTCTAAAAGTTCGTTGGCCTATTTATGGGGTTAGTTTTAGCGGGTTCAAGGGTAACCTTTGTTTTTTTGTGGTCACTTTTTAGTAACCCCAAATTTCAATCGGCAATTCGTCTCTTTTCAGCATGATTCAGTGACGGCAAAAAACGCGGTTTTATCCCCTTAATCGGTAGCACCAAAGTGCTATGACGCCAATTGGCTTTTTTAGTGTAAGCTGGGGTCGGCCGTTGTTAAAACTAGACTGGAGTTGTTTTGCTTAGCCTTTGGACTGTTGGAACCATCATCGCCCTGTATTTGGGAACCCTTTTCCTACTTGCGTTCTGGGGAGATAGCCGATTAAAAGACTCCAGCCAGCACCCGATTATCTATTCTCTCGCATTGGGTATTCACTGTACCTCTTGGGCGTTTTTCGGTACGACCACACAAGCAGCAGAATTTGGTTGGGCATTTATTCCCACTTACATGGGAATTGTTTTGGCTATGATGTTTGGATTCTCTGTGATGCTCAAGATGGCCCGCCTTACGCAACAGTATAGTGCGAGCTCGTTGGCAGACTTCATTGGCATTCGCTATCAAAACTCCCATTGGCTCTCTGGCTCGATTACCGTGCTGTGCTGTGTCGGTGTCACACCCTATATCGCATTACAACTTGATGCGATTACTGAAAGTATTCGTTTTATCACAGTCGCGGATAGCACATTAACCGGCAGCATTGGCTTTTACGTTGCCGTCATTATCGCTATATTCGCTTTGCTTTTCGGTACTCGAACATTGAGTTTAACTGAAAAACACCCAGGCCTAATGCTAACTATCGCCGTGGAATCTATCGTCAAATTGTTAGGTATCCTCATTGTCGGATTGTACGTGTGTTTTTGGATGTATGATGGCGTTTGGGACCTCTTTGTTCAGGCTGCTCAAAGCAGTGCGGGCAGAAAAGTGCTTGAGGCTGACAGTAGCCCTTGGGTCTATCTGAGTCACATTTTACTTGGTATCTGCTCTCTGTTCATTTTACCTAGACAATTTCATATGAACTTTGTTGAGTTAAATGGCGAAGGTGAATTGCGAACCGCACGTTGGCTTTTCCCTGCTTATTTAGTGGGAATGAGTCTATTTGTTCTCCCCATTGCTATGGCCGGTAATATGCTATTTGAAGGGACAAGTGTCGAATCCGATGTTTACGTATTGGCGATCCCGCTATATCAAGAAAACATCGGGCTAAGTGTTATGGCGTTTATCGGTGGACTGTCTGCCACAACGAGTATGGTGATAGTGGCGACATTGGCCTTAGGCATAATGATTTCCAACAACCTTGTAACGCCCCTTTGGCTTAAGGCCAGATTGAAAAACAATCCCAGCAACACTATGTCGTCTGCCAGAGTGCTTACGATACGAAGAGTCAGCGTTGTTGTCGTATTGAGCATTGCGTACTGGTATCACACCAATGTGAGTCAAACCGCTCCTCTGGTAAAAAGCGGGACAATAGCCATCGCCTTGCTGGCTCAAACCTTTCCCATCTTGCTATTTGGTTTGTACCTCAAACAACGCAGTACCTTGGCAGCTATTTTGGCCATGAGCGCAGGGTTTATCTGCTGGCTTGCGTGGTTGCTTTACCCCAGTGTGATGTCTAGCTACTATTTTGACCCAGTCCCATCCGACGGGCAACTGGGGCTGGGGTTCGTTTTAAGTCTATTGGCCAATTGCGTGGTGTATTTAATCGTGACCTGGCTCAAGCCATCTCACGCCAATAACGACATACCCGCTCATAATAGCAACCGCCGAGTCTCCCCGGACTTTGCCATTCGCATTGGCGACTTGATGGCACTAACAGCTAAAGTGCTTCCCGATGCATCACACAAGAAATTGCAGCGCCAACTCAGTGCCGATTCGTTACAAAACAAGCATGCTGTGGCTAGCCAAAGCTTGGTAAGGCGCGTAGAAAACTTACTCGCTTCTCAAGTCGGTAGCCCCAGCGCCCGTATCCTTTTGTCTGCCATTGCGCAAACGCCCAAAGAAGCGCTAACAGAATTAGTGGAGCTGGTCGAAGAAGCGTCCCAGTCCTTTCAGTTTAACCATGAAGTCCTGCAATCGTCTGTTCAACATATTGAGCAAGGCATTTGCGTGCTGGACCAAAACCTTTCACTGCTGGCTTGGAATGACAAATACCTCGAAATGTTCGATTATCCTCCGGGTTATATCTGCGTTGGTAAACCCATAAGAGAACTACTGGCTTTCAACATACAACGAGGTCTAATGGGCAGCGTCGTGGATGCAGAGTCGGAAATTACCAAGCGGGTAAACTACATTCTCGACGGGAGTCGTTATAAATATGTTCGGCGTCAGATAGATGGCAGAGTCATAGAACTCAATGGCAGCCCTTTACCTGGCGGCGGTTTTGTCACGACTTATTCTGACATTACCGAATACATTCAAATTCAAGAAGCCCTGACAGAATCGAAAGAACAGTTAGAAGACCGAGTTGCCAAGCGAACCACAGAGCTAAACGAGGCCAAACAAGCTGCCGACAAAGCCAATGAGAGTAAAACCAAATTTCTCGCTGCTGCGGGACATGACCTAATGCAACCATTTAACGCGGCTACGCTGTTTGCTTCCATGCTAGAACAAAAAACGTCTGGTACTCCTCTTTATGAACTCAGTCATGGCGTGGTGGATTCACTGAGCAATGCCGAAAGTCTGTTGTCTATGTTACTGGACATGACAAAGCTAGAATCGGGTGTGATGACACCTAAACCCTCGGCTTTTGCTATCGATGAAGTGCTAGCGCCTCTGGTCAGAGAATTCACGCTATTCAGTCAACAAAAGCAGGTAGAGCTAAAATACGTTCCCACCAACACAGTAGTGTACTCAGATAAAAAGTTACTTCGCAGAATTGCACAAAACTTATTGTCGAATGCCGTGAGGTACACAGAGCAAGGTAAAATTGTTATTGGTGTAAAACGCTCAGGCCATAACACTATCAAACTTTGTGTTTTGGATACTGGCCCGGGCATTCCTGAACACCAACAAACTGAAATTTTCGCCGAATTCCATCGCCTTGCACAAAGTGAGCACACTCAAGGGTTGGGGCTTGGGCTAACCATAGTCGAGCGGATCAGCCATCTACTCAACCATCACGTTTCTCTCGTCTCAGAAGTTGGAAGAGGTACAGGGTTCTACGTTGAACTCCCAAGAGTCACAGGCAGTGTTGAAACAAAAGAATCGGCAAAATCGATACTTCCGACGCGACAAGACAATCAACACAGTATGCTCGGCGGAAAAACGGTTTTGTTATTGGAAAACGATGTTTCTGTCGCGAAAGCCATGGGGACGCTTCTCAGTGATTGGGGGGCAACCGTTGTCTTCGCCAAATCAGGGCAAGAAGCCAGCAAAAACTGCCCCTCTCCACCAGACCTCATGCTCATAGACTATCACCTAGACCACGGTGAAAACGGCATTAATGCCGTAGCAATGTTAAGAGAAAAATGGCGAAGCACAGTGCCTGGCGTGCTCAATACTGCAAATCGCAGCGATACGATCCAAGAAGAAGCGCAACAGAGCCAATTGCTCTACTTACCCAAACCGGTCAAACCCGCAGCCTTGAAGCGCTTGCTCAAACAAAATGGACTAGCCCGTCTTGGTTAGTCGGTGCGAACTACTGATTATGGGTTGCCAAAATCGCAACCCGTTTTTATTTATCTTTGGTGCTAAAGCCCCTACAATGCACCTATCAAATCGAGACAATACGAAGCCAAACAACATGATACGAATATCAATAAACCTACAAGGATACACATTCGCATCACTCTCATAATTCTATCCGAGAGTGTGGTTAACCATATTCTCGGGCAAACGCACTTTATTTAGCCCAGGAAATCTGGGCTTTTTTATGCCCGTAAAGTAGAGGAAACCATGGGCATTGATACCCCATTAAAGGCACTGAATGGCGAGCAGGTGAAGCTGGAAGCCCTTGCACATGAACTCAACGTCGACAAATCGACAGTCAGTAAACTCAGCAATAAGACGCTAGGAGACATTCACTTGCGAAAGCTCAAACGCTTCGTTGAGGCGACTGGCGGCCTAATGAACATTGAGATTATCTTGTCAGATGGCACGCGTTTTACCGTGTAGAAAAGCGGACCGTTAGCATAATTAGTTAATGCACTCGCCTCATAAGCGAGCGGATGTGGGTTCGAGTCCCACACGGTCCACCACTTACGCAACGATCTCGATGCTAGATATCAATAGGCGCTTAATCAGTACCCATGAGCTGCTTAAACAACACACCAGCCTGAGTGCGGTTGATAACGTTGAGCTTGCGTAACACCGCAGAAGCATGTTGTTTGACTGTCGATTCTGAGATGTCCAGTTCATACGCAATTTGTTTATTGAGTAGGCCATCGGCCATCATTTGCAATACTTTGAATTGATGTGGGGTCAATTGTGCCATGCGCTGAGCGAAATCATGGGCCTCATCGTCCTCGCTGCTATCAGCATCGACATCGATGCCATCTGGCAGCCATTGTTCTCCATCCAGCACTTTTTCTACTGCGTTGACGATATCGGGCAATGACGACGATTTGGGAATGTAGCCACTTGCACCGAGCTTAACCGCTCGTACGATAAGGCTGGGGTCTTCTTCCGCTGACACAATAACTACGAGTACATTAGGATACTGGGTCCTGATTTGCGTCAGCCCTGCCAAACCAGAATTGCCCGGCATCTTTAAATCCAAGAAGACCAAATCAATGTCTTCATCCTGCTGTAATGCGTCTAATGCGTCGTGAAAGTTGGCGGCCTCTACGAGATTGTTACCCACGACATTCGACAACGCTTGACGCATCGCGCCTCGAAAAAGTGGATGATCATCTGCGATGAGTATTTTTGATTGCATCATGTACTTGCCGCCAACGTATCAACAGGCTGTTGTAGAACAGAAAAAAAGGTGGCACTGCCCTCCAATGCCACCCAAATGTTAGGTCAGTAACTTACCATGTTACCGACTAACTTACACACATTAGAAGCGGTAACCCACCGTTAAATGAATCGTACGAGGGTCGCCGTAATAACCAATCAAGGTGTTATCCCCGCCTAAACCCGGCGTGTAACGAGAGATGTCTGTCGGATCAGCTGGGTCGGGGGTAACAAACTGATAACCGCCAACAAGATACTCTTCATCAGTGAGGTTTTTAGCATGCAAGCCCGCATACCAGTCGCCTTCCATACTTTGCCAAGTCACACTGAAATTAAGTAATCCATATCCATCTTGATTGAGCAGGTTATTTTGCTCAAACAATGAGTAATCGTCGCGATAGTAGTAGTTTGCATTTACGACAAAATCTCCCATCGACGATTCAATCAGATACGTTGCATTAAAGTTTGCTGTGTAATCCGGCGTATTGGAAATTGAGAACTGATCAGCAATATTGATTGGTCCATTAGCGGTTTGCTCGAGCACTTCTTCAAATTCAGCATCGATGAAGCCGATAGCGGCATCTAAAACCAAATTATCGGTTGCAGCGAAAGTTATCTCAGCTTCAATACCCTTGGCATTAGATTCGCCGACGTTACCCAAGATCTGCTGGAGATCGGTAGAACTCTGCCCCGGTAAAACTGAAATGTACTGACGGTCTTTGTGGTCAAGCGAGAACAAGGTAATGTTGGTTCTGAGTTTATCCGACCAATCGGCTTTCATACCCAACTCAAAAGAATCGACGATTTCAGGGTTAACCGCGGGTTCGTTAATTGTCGCACGCGGGTTAAATGTGCCTGATTTAAACCCTTGGCTGTAACTCGTGAAAAACATAATGTCGTCGGAGTATTGATACTCCAACCCTAATCTTGGTGTAAAACGCGACCAGCTTTCAACACTCGGAGCATCCAATACACCATCTCCGTCTGTATCGCTACCAAGAACTTGAGGGACTAGCTGACCATCGGGACGCACGTAACCCGGAATCCACCCCGTTGATGGATACACGTTATCAAAAATAAGCCCGTTATTGACGACGGCTTGTTTTTCTTCATCGGTATAGCGCGCGCCCAATGACATGGATAGTCGCTCGCTAATATCATAATTCAGTTGAGCATACGCAGCCCAGCTTTCACTGTTGTTGCAACCGGTGACTTCCCGAGTTAACCCCGGCGTTTGGAACGCTAATCGACCCAATACACCTAAGATTGCGTCGAAGTTACCGCAGGATTCACCGTCGTAGAAATACAGACCACTGACGAGTGAAAATGACTCGCCAAGATAGTTCGCTTGGAATTCATGCGTATCGTTTTCATCATCATATTCTGCTGGCACATCAAAAATATCGAGGGGCGTATTGTCAAAATCAATGTTAGTCGGTGAATAACTTTCGCGATGTGAACCTATATATTTGAGCTCAAGTGCATCGGACACATCGTAGCGTACCATCCAGCTGTAACCCTCCAACTCAACTAAGTTCGACGTCGGTAAACTGGTGTACGAATCGTAAACTGAATCGGGAACCGGCGCATTGGTCAATAAGCTTGGGAGCAAGCGGTACCCGCCTTTGGCATTCGACGTATCTTCTGTTTTGTCCCACGTTAAACGGAAAAATAAGTCGTCCGTAGGATGGACCTCGAGGGATATGCGGCCAGCCCACAAATCTTTGTTGTAGTTTTCGCGGTCTTGATTAGGTAACGCCGATTCGAGAAATTCACCAAAACCATCTCGGTTCAGGTTGGCATAACCAACACCTAAATAAACCACATCTTCAACCAGTGGGACTTGCCCCGTTACTCTGACATCACGTTGATTGTAAGACCCTACGGTGCCCTCGAGATTAAACGTAGTATCTCCTGACATTTCTTTTGTCACATACTTGATAGCACCACCTATGGTGTTCTTACCATAAAGCGTGCCTTGCGGACCCCGAAGCACCTCTACCCGTTCTACGTCAAGCAAATCAAGCACCGCCCCTTGAGGACGAGCAACGTACACATCATCGATATAGATACCAACACCAGGCTCATAACCCCACAACGGATCTTGCTGGCCAACACCTCGGATAAACGCTGTTAACGTTGAGTTTGTGCCACGGCTCGTTTGTAGCGTGGTATTAGGCGAAAATTGTTGTACCTCTGTCAGTACGGTTATGCCCTTTTCCGCTAATTCAGCTGCGCCCACCGATGTGATGGCAACGGGCACTTCTTGCAGGGTTTCGACCGTTCTACGAGCGGTGACTTCAACTCTCTCTAACCCCGCCAATTTAGTCTCGTCGTTATTGTTGGATTCCTGTGCAGCACTAGGCATGGCGCAAGCAAGACCAACCGCTAGCGCGCACAATGAGCGTTTTGCGCTAGGATGTTTATGATGTGTTGTTTTCATATCGTGTCCCTAATGTTTAGTCACTTAGTATTATTTTTTTCGTGAAGCTTACGGTCGAAAATTACTCTAGGACAGAAACAACACTTAGTATGTAGTACCATCGTACTATGGGAAAATCAGCGACTTAGACGCAAACTTTACCCATTCCTGAAGATCTGCGGTCACAGGTTTTTACTAAAGGATACATTATGTTGAGTTTTCTTGGCCTCGTTGGAGGCTTAGCGTTACTGATTGTTTTAACTATCCGAGGGATGAATTTATTCATCGCTGCGCCTCTATGCGCCATTATAGTGGCAGCAACCAGTGGCATTCCCTTTTTTACCGGGGATTCTCACTTTGTGAATTTGTACATGGATGGATTTTCTGGGTTTATAGCCTCTTGGTTTTTCATGTTTTTACTCGGAGCTATCTTCGGCAAGTTCATGGAGGATACCGGTGCGGCCGACTCGCTAGCTCGCTGGATCGTCGGTAAACTCGGCCATCAGCGCGCAGTACTCGCCATTGTCGCAGCTTGTGCAGTTTTAACCTACGGCGGCGTCAGCGTGTTTGTTGTCGCATTTTCCGTTTATCCTATGGCGCTGAGCTTGTTCAAAGACGCTAATTTACCAAGACGCTTTATTCCCGCAGCATTGGCGTTTGGCTCGATTACTTTCACCATGACCTCGGCAGGCTCGCCGGAAATTCAAAACTGGATCCCAATTAAATACCTGGGTACATCGCCGTTTGCGGGATGGGAAGTCAGTTTAGTTGTGGCTATCTTTATGGCCGTGTTTGGCTACGCTTGGCTTACAAAAATGATTCGAAAAGCCGTCGCCAATGGCGAAAGATTTGAAGCCAGAGATCACGATCCCAATGTTCCAGAAAGAGATTATCCTCACCCAGTAACAGGACTCATCTCACTACTCGTTGTACTGGTCTTGTCGTTCGCTTTTCACGACACCTTGGCCCAACTCGCACTAATAGTAGCCTTAGGTGGTGGGGTATTGTCCTTATTGGTTATCAATTACAAGCACTTTCACAACCTAGCTGGCGCGATTAACTTGGGCACGACCGGTGCGCTTGTCGCCATTGGCAACACGGCGGCGGTGGTCGGTTTCGGGAGTATTGCCAAATCCACAACAGCATTTCAAGAAGCCGTTGCTATCATGACTCAGCTTCCAGGCAACGAGCTGATTGGCGCCGCCGTTGCGGTAAGTGTTATCGCAGGTTTAACGGGGTCTGCCTCGGGAGGACAAGCGATTGCCCTGCCACTTGTTGCGCCCCATTACATGGACCAAGGCGTAGATCCTGAAGAACTCCATCGCATAGTCTCGATTTCATCCGGCGCACTGGATTCTTTGCCACACAATGGCTACGTCGTTACTACTATCCGCGCTATCTGCCACGAAACCCATCAAGCAGCTTATATTGCCATGGCTAAGCTGACCGTATTAATCCCATTAATAGGCGTAGCAATGGCAATCGCGCTATTCAGTATTTTCTAAGGCACGCTATGAAGAATTCTTTTTTCCAACTCAGCTTGGGTGTTCTGTTCACTGTATTGATGTGGGTTCATCAGGCCAATGCGTCACAAACAATGCTGGTCGAAAAACAACGGTTTCACATAGATACGTTTACGACATTTAACGGCAATATCATCAAAGACGTGCAAGTGGGTTGGGAGTCCTACGGCAATTTGAATGCTCAAAAGACTAACGCCATTTTGATCACGCATTACTTTACCGGTAACTCTCATGCTGCGGGTAAATACGCCCACGATGACGCTCAACCAGGATACTGGGATGCCATTATCGGTCCTGGTAAAGCTATCGATACCAATAAGTATTTTGTCATCAGTGTCGACAGTCTTGCCAATATCAACGCCTATGACAAGAACGTCATTACAACTGGCCCGGCATCGGTCAATCCCGAGACAGGACAGCCCTATGGGCTAACGTTTCCTGTGGTAACCATTCGCGATTTCGTCAATGTACAAAAGGCGGTATTAGAGAGTTTAGGCATTCAGCAATTGCACGCCGTAGTGGGGCCTTCGATGGGCTCGATGCAAGCGATTGACTGGGCTGCGACCTACCCAGACTGGGTCCCGAGAATGATATCAGTCATTGGCGTTGCACAAAGCGACCCTTGGACTGTGGCAGCACTGGAACACTGGGCCACGCCTATTAAACTCGATGCAAAATGGCAGAGCGGGAATTACGCTCATGACGAGCGCCCAATGGATGGGCTAACGGCATCGCTCGCACTGATTACACAAAATGCGTTGGAGCCAGTGTTTTTTGATGGCACTGCCAAGGGGCTAAATTTCTCTCAACTCGAAACCGCGCCTTTAAACGATATTAGAGCAAACCATTCAATAGTGTCTTGGTTGTACAATCGGGCGAGAGGCCGTGCGGTAAACATGGATCCAAACCATTTACTTTACTTGGTAAGAGCATGCCAATTGTTCTTAGCCGGCCATGACGAGTCACTTATTGCAGGTATCAAAAACATCAAAGCCAAAACTTTATTTATTCCCTCGTCCAACGACCTTTTACTCATGCCCCAACTTGCAAAAGAAGCCCATGAGTTAGCGTTGTCACAAGGTTTACACAGTCAGTATGCAGAATTAAATGGTGGATTGGGTCATTTAGACGGTGTTGTCGGTATTAGCGCACATGCCAACACAATCTCTGCCTTTTTAAACGATCACTCGGAGTAATCACATTGAAATCCATTATTGCCGTAAGCACTATCCTTGCTTGCTCTATCGTCCCCATGGCATATGCAGAAGATACAATACCGCTGTCGCTCGATACCCAAACCATTACTGTTAGCGGTTTATCATCGGGTGGTTACATGGCTTCTCAATTTCATTTCGCTCACTCAGATTGGGTTTCTGGAGCAGCTCTATTAGCATCAGGTCCGGTTTACTGCGCTCAAAACAGTATCACCACTGCTCTGGAGCGTTGTGTGGACAAAGTCGCTAGCGAAATACCACTCGATGTCATCAATAGTCAAGTGGCAACTTGGGCCAACGACGGCAAGATAGCCAATACCAAACACCTTGAAGGCGATAAAGTTTGGATCTACCACGGCAAGCGCGACACACGTGTCAACGAAGCAGTTACTCAAGCTTTGATTAAGCAGTACCAGACTTACGTCAAACCCGATCACGTGGTTGCGGTTACAGATCAACCAACTCCACATGTTTTCCCCACGCTTACCAATGGTAATGATTGTACCGATTCTACTTCGCCATTTATTGGTGCCTGTGAGTACGACGCAGCGGGTGCCATGTTGACCCACCTGATTGGCGCAGCTGCACCAGAACACAGCAAAGCGAGCGGAACATTAGTAAAAATTGATCAACATAAACTGGGTGGCCAACCTGCAAACACATTAGCGAAAGAGGGTTATCTATACGTGCCTAGCACTTGTGAACAAGGCGAAGTTTGCAAAGTGCATGTGAGCTTTCACGGTTGTAACCAAAATGCTGAAGCGATTGGCACGGCCTATGCTGAACAAACTGGCATTAACCGTTGGGCGGATGCAAACGAAACCGTTGTCTTGTATCCGCAAACCAAGAAATCGATGTTTTTGCCACTCAACCCGCAAGCATGTTGGGACTGGTGGGGATACACAGGCGCCGACTATGCGACCCAAGAGGGTAAGCAAATAACCGCAGTGAAAAATATGATTAACGCTTTGTCAGCTCAATAGGAAAATTCATGAAATCACTTAATGTGTTTGTCACAGGTGGTGCCAGCGGAATTGGTTTTGGTATCGCGAAATCAATGGCTGAAAAAGGTCACCATATCATCATTGCCGATATTAATTTGGTTGCAGCTCAACGTGCTGTTGATGAATTGCTTTCAGCTGGACTCAGTGCTCGCGCAATAGAAATCAACGTGTGCGATGCCAAGCAAGTTGCCGAGTTAGCCGGCGTACTGGAAGCGACACCAGTGGATGTGTTGATCAACAACGCCGGAATTCAACACGTTTCAAAGATCGAAGATTTTCCCGCGGAGAAGTGGCAACAACTAATCGACATCATGTTAGTTGGCCCGGCGCTATTGACTCAAGCCTTTATGCCATCAATGCGTGCCAATAATTTCGGTCGAATTATTAATGTTGGCTCCATTCATTCCTTAGTTGCATCACCCTTCAAATCAGCATATGTTGCGGCAAAGCACGGCTTACTTGGGTTTGCTAAAACCATCGCGCTAGAAACCGGTGACTGCGACGTGACTATCAATACGCTGTGCCCGGCTTATGTAAAAACGCCGCTCGTAGAGAAGCAGATAAAGGCGCAAGCGATTGAAAATAATCTTTCTGAAGAAGATGTGATCAACAAAATCATGTTAGAGCCTATGCCCAAAAAAGCCTTTATCAGCGAAGAAGAACTCGCTGAAACCGCGCTATTTTTAGTGAGCTCTCACGCTCGAAACATTACGGGCCAAACCTTCGTGCTCGATGGTGGCTGGACAGCCCGCTAATACCCGATAGGGAGAGTGAAACCGCACTCTCCCACCATTTGCCTCGCATTTTTTGCCGAAATCACCAGTCTTGTGCTAATGTCTGACGCATCAGTGATTTAGCACCAAACCTATGACCTACAAAACTGTTGGCCTTATCGGCAAATCTGCACATGAAGGCGCTCATGATAGCCTTAACCAGCTGGCGTCATACCTCAAAAACCGCCAATGCGAAGTATTGGTTGATGACAATATCGCGCAAGAGATGGACGACAACAGCCACGAGGTTTGTGATTTAGTCACGATAGGTAAGCGTGCAGATTTGGCCATAGTTGTCGGAGGCGACGGCAATATGCTCGGTGCTGCGCGCGTATTGTCTCGATTTGACATACATGTCGTCGGCGTAAATAGAGGAAATTTAGGCTTCCTTACCGACATCAACCCCGATGATATTGAAGCGCAGTTAGATTTGATTTTTGAGGGTGAAACGGTTGTTGAAAAGCGTTTTCTTCTCGAAGTTGCAGTGTTCCGACATGAAAAAATGAAAAGCTTGAACACGGCAGTAAACGAGGTTGTGCTTCACCACGGTAAAGTGGCGCATATGATGGAGTTCGAAGTCTATATCGACGAAAATTTTGTCTTCAGCCAACGTTCGGACGGCCTGATTATCGCCACGCCGACAGGATCGACTGCCTACTCTCTCTCTGGTGGCGGCCCTATATTAATGCCGAAACTCGATGCACTGACATTGGTACCTATGTTCCCGCATACTTTAAGTAGCCGTCCCATTGTCGTTGACGCAGACAGTACAATACACATGCGTGTGTCGAAAGTTAACAGTGACAGCCTGCAAGTAAGTTGCGATAGCCACATTGTACTTACCGTTCTGCCCGGAGACGAAATTCGAGTACAGAAAAGCAAAGATACCCTGTCCCTCGTGCACCCAAAAGGTTACAACTACTTTAACGTATTGAGAAACAAACTCGGCTGGGGCAGCAAGCTATACTAAGAAGCGCAGACGTTTTTACCTAGCGATAAACGCGATTGTTCACTAGGATTACAAAGTAGTCTGAGTGAGGTAACTATGCGACACATCTTATTGATCACTTCATTGATCTTAAGCTGTGCAGTGGAAGCAAAACAGCGCGTTAATATAGCAACGGATTTGATTCCAGAGGGCGGTATTCAAAAAGCCGACTTAGTGTCGGGGTTTATGTACCAAATCACCGAATCGCTGAGCGATAAATACGATTTTAACTACGAACTCGCCAGCAGAGAAAGAGAATGGCGATTGCTCGAGCAGAACAGTAACCTCTGCCTATATAACAAGCAAAAATCCCCAGAACGCGTCAACCTTGCCTACTATGCCGCCTCACCGCTTATCATCTATCCACCCAACCGACTCATCGTTACCAAGCCATTGCCTTGGACTTCTGAGATTTCGCTGAGTCAACTCCTTGAAGATAGGCCGATGCAAATTGGCGTGATAAACGGGCGCCGCTATTCCGAGCAGATCGATAGGCTGATACGAAACGGCAGTCGCCACTTTTACCAGGGCGCTGGTAGCCAAAAGGCCGAACGGCTCCACACTATGCTTTTACAAGGCAAGCTCGACGGCATTATTGAATATGCCTCGGTTTTCAAGAGCCGCCAATTGGTTGATAAAAATACGACGCCTGTGTTTACCTACGCGCTTGTTGAGGCCAAAACACCAGTAGAGGGCTACATCGCCTGTTCCAAATCCGCAGTAGGCAAACAGGTTATTCTCGATATTCAAAACGTGATGGCAACACCCAGTTATCAAGGTTATGTCATCAATGCACTTCAAAATACCCCAGCGTTACCTGAAGCAGACTACATCATTGAAATGCTTGGCTATCAGTAAAACGTGGACTGCTAGGGTAAAAATGGGGAAGAAGGCGATATAGGGAGGTGTAACACACTAGAAACGATGACTCCCTCTCCCCTTTTCCTTTGGCACAGGCTTTACTTTTGTATACCTCCGAGGCACAAATACTTCACTTCTAAATAGTCATCGAGGCCATATTTAGAGCCTTCACGGCCATTCCCAGATTGTTTAACACCGCCAAACGGCGCGGCTGCGTTAGAAATCATACCTTCGTTAATCCCAACCATGCCGTAGTCAAGGGCTTCCGCCACTCGCCAAATTCGGCCAATATCTCGGGAATAAAAATAAGCCGCTAAGCCATATTCCGTATCATTGGCCAAAGCGATGGCTTCCTCTTCGGATTCAAAGGGAATGATTGGTGAGACTGGCCCAAAGATCTCTTCTCGTGCAATTGGCATATCATTCGAAACTTGGGTGAGTACTGTTGGCTGGTAGAAGCCGTGTTGCGGCACTTCTCCTCCAGTTAAAACTTTTGCTCCTTGTGCCACTGACGCTGTCACCAAGTGATGTACATCGTTGCATGCCTTGTCATTAACCAAAGGACCAATGTCAGTGCCCGGTTCCATGCCATCGCCCATAGAAAGTTGATTGACGGCTTCTACAAAAGCCTCTTCAAACGCACTGAGTACTCCGGATTGCACAAAAATACGGTTTGTACATACACAAGTTTGCCCAGCGTTTCGATACTTAGAGCCCATGGCACCTTTTACTGCTTCGGCAACATCGGCATCGTTAAAAACGATAAATGGCGCATTGCCACCAAGCTCCATAGAAACCTTTTTAACGCCGTCAGCGCACTGTTTGATAAGTTGTTTACCTACGCCAGTTGACCCTGTGAAAGTGAATTTTGCGACATCAGGATGCTGGGTTAGGACATTGCCAATTTCTCTAGATTGCGTACCTACGACGACGTTAAATACGCCAGCAGGTACACCCGCACGCTCTGCAAGTTCTGCCATAGCTAACGCTGAAAGCGGTGTTTCTGACGCGGGTTTGACAACGAAGCTGCACCCTGCCGCCAGTGCAGCAGCGGCTTTGCGAGCAATCATTGCGTTGGGGAAATTCCACGGCGTAATAGAAGTCACAACGCCGACTGGTTGTTTAATCACGACGATTCGTTTATCGCCAGAAGGGCTGGGAATGGTGTCGCCATAAACGCGTTTGGCCTCTTCGGCAAACCACTCAATAAAAGAAGCGCCATAGGCTATTTCGCCTTGGGCCTCAAGCCAAGGTTTACCCTGCTCCCACGTTAGGATTTTACCTAAATCAGCCTTGGCCTGGATCATCAAATCAAACCACTTACGCAATATTACCGCTCTGTCGTTGGCACTTTTTTCACGCCATGTTTTTAATCCCGCAGCAGCGGCGACTACCGCTCGTTCGGCAATATCTGCGCCAGCATCAGCAACGTCGATAGATTGCTCAGGGTTAGCTGGGTTGGTTACCGTAAATGTCGTTTCACTCGATAGCCATTGCCCATCGACATAAGAGCACGTTTTTAAAAGGTTGTTGTCGTGCAAATTAATCATGCAAACACTCCAATAGTGATATTACCGTGAACACAAAGCGTCCAATTTTCATCTGACTATTGAAACCCAGCTCCGCAAAGGTTTAAATACCAAACATTCAATGTTTAGTTTTAAGTATATCAAACTTTGTATATGAAGCATTCAAACGCCAAACCACTCGCCCAATATGACATTCGCCTGCTCCGAATTTTCAAAACCGTTGTGGAATGTGGTGGGTTTGCAGCGGCAGAATCGGTACTAGGCGTTGGTCGCTCAACAATCAGCGTGCATATTAGTAGCCTAGAAACTCGCATGGGCTTTAAGCTATGTTTGCGTGGCCGAGGGGGATTTTCGCTAACGGACAACGGCCAACAAGTTTATCATGGGCTAATTGACTTGTTTGACAGCATGGATGATTTCGCTCTGCTGGTGAGTAATTTAGGAGATCAACTCAACGGCGAGCTTGTGATTTTATGTACTGACATGTTTGGCGACACTAATCAACAAACTATCGCTAATGTTATTGCCGCGCTGCACGAGCAAGCACCAAATTTGCGAATCAGTTTTGACACAGAAAGTGTTGCCAACATTGAGCGTAAATTGCTGCAAGACAAAGCACACATCGGCCTGCTTCCTCCTTATCATCGCATTGATGGTTTGGATTATCAGGCAATCTCTTCTGAAGAAATTTACTTGTGCTGCTCGCGCCAGCACCCGCTATTTGGCCTACCTGAACAACAAGTGACAGAATCAATTCTCAGCCAATATCCCGCCATTCATCCTGGGCTGGATATCGACCCCGTTGGCCGTGAACAACTACAAAAGCTAAACCTGGCTGCCAACGCTTATCAATTCAGCACCAGAAAAACGTTGATCATGTCGGGTAGCTACATTGGATACATGCCAAAAAGCTACATACAGAGTGAATTGGAAAACCAACAAATACGCCTTCTGGGGCCCGATGTTAACAACTATCAATTTACACTGAGCTTAGTGACCCGCAAGAACCCAAGGGAAGTCAAAAAAGTACACTTGGCTCAGTCGCTGTTTGAACAACACTTCAATCAATGAGGCCCCTTCAATCCTATTACTGTGGTAAGGGTTGCATCTTTGAATTGATCGGTGTTGTGCACTTATCCACTAAATAAACAATAGACTGATAATCAATGCCTGAATGATGGCTTAAGCCAATTTCACAAGTTCTACTTGTGGAATACCCTGCCATGCAATCTTCAACTTGAGGCTGCAACATAGCCAAAGCACTGGCATTCAACTCTGGATGAGTAAAGCCTCATGACAGCAAATAACAAAGCACTAATATCTCATTGTTGCAGAGCTGAGATTGGGCAGTGTTGAAAGCGTATATTGACCAAATATGTTTGCTGATTCAGTGACTACTCGCTCAAATTTTCTTATGTCTTTAAACATAAAAAGCCCCAATAGTTGCAATATCCAACTATTGGGGGGCAATTCTAACTAAAGACTCAGGGATTCAAATCTATATTAGGGAGTGCCTATTCTTCGTTTTTTCTCCGTTCTTGGTTTCTTCTTGCAGAAAGAATCTGATATACACCGTATAGCATGACTATCAATGCGATTACTTTATGCAACCGTTTCGTGAATACTTTTGAATCTCTAACATCTTCGATATTTACTAACGGATCGTTGTTTACTGTCAGTCCATATGCTTTGAGGCAGTGAAGATTTTCATTTTCTAAATCGCGGACATATAGATTTAGTTCTACATTCGAATGTTCGTGGCCCTCCAATATTTCTGAAACATCTTTAAAGTTGATCCAATCTGTTTGGCAAAGAGTGACAGTCCCTCTAATGAAGGATCGAAAAGTAAGAGATTCTGTTAGGTAATCAAATTTTAAATCTCCAGCTTCCCAAAATAGCTCCGATTTATCAGGCATCGGTTGGACACTACTCAACAACCCAGTCGAAATAGTTAGACCAGTAACAAAAACAAACCAACCTATTATCAATTTTGAACGAATACTAAACCCATCGAAAGTCTGTTCCAACCAGTCTGAGATACTCCGTAGTGATACTTTAGATTTCGTTCCAATTTTCATTTATTGATTTCCACGTTGAGCTTCTTCATGAGATTCCTGTTGTTGAGTCGACTCTGATGCGTTCGCGCCAGTCAATGTATCACTTGTTAACAACAACGCGGCAATTGACCCTCCAGCACCGCCAATGACGGTAGCAGCTCCCCCTCCTAAAGCGCCGGTCAAGCCTCCAGAAACAGCAGCATCAATTATGGCTTGCTGTGAAGGTGGTTGAGAACCATTACCTCCACCAATTAGTTCACCTGCTGCACCTGATATAGCACCGGTTACAGTGCTACTAACAAGCGTCGTAGCAACTTGTCCTGCAGAAGCATTAACAGCGCTCGAGATTGTAGCCTTAATCGAAGTCGAAGCTACAGCACTCCCTATGCCTCCAGTGAAAAAACCTACAGCACCGCCAAAAGCAGCGGCAGTAAGTGCCTGGCCTTGCGTAGCTCCCGCTTTTCTTGCAGCTTTGTATGACGAGGCAGCACCGATAATCGCGCCAACGAACTGTAAGAACTCGCCATCAGGATCAGTATAGTTGAGTGGGTTGTTGTTAACATACATGTATCGATTGAATGACATTACTGGGTTTTCTTGCGAATACCCTACAGGATCATTGCTCAAAAATCGCCCAACCACTGAATCATAGTACCTTGCTTGCATATACACCAGT
>NZ_BAAJLQ010000007.1:0-163036 GCF_057544385.1 Alteromonas sp. 5NS40-0096 | reverse complement strand
GTTTAGACTTGACTACTGCTTACAGATTCTCTGATTACGAATCTACAAACAACCTAAATGCAACTCAAGGTGGTGACCTTGATACTGATACTTACGCATTAGGTCTTGCATGGGTACCGTTTGAAGATTTACGTGTACGTGCTCAGTTCCAGCGTGCAGTTCGTGCTCCAAACATCAACGAATTGTTCTTGCCTCAGAACTCTAGCTTGACATCGCTAACTGACCCTTGTGCGGGTACAACGCCTTCTGCTACACAAGCTCAGTGTGCTAACACTGGTCTAAGTGCAGCGCTTTACGGCTCTGTACCACCAGATTCAGGTCAGCTTAACATCTTAACTGGTGGTAACCCGAACCTAGAGCCAGAGAAATCTGACACAGTAACTATCGGTGTTGTATATCAGCCTTCACAAATTGACGGCCTAATGGTGTCATTGGATTACTTTGATATCGTAGTTGAAGATGCAATTGGTAACGTACCTGCTGCAACAACGCTTGAGCAGTGTTTGGAAGCTGGTACAGATGCGTTCTGTAGCCTAATCCAACGTGGCCCAGATGGTTCTTTGACTTTCTTCCCACGTGAAGAAGCGTTCATCGCAACAGCTGCGGCGAACATCGCTGAGTTCGGTACGACTGGTGTTGATGCACAAGTTCAGTACACGTTGGACATGAGCGATTGGGGTGAAGTTAACTTCAACTATAACGCTACGTTCCTAACGTCGTTCGATACTACAACTCTACCTGGTACTGCGAGCTTTGATTGTGCTGGTTGGTACGGTCAGTCTTGTGGTAACCCGAACCCAGAGTACAGACATAACCTAGTAACTACTTGGGTTTCACCTTACGACTTTACAGCTTCTTTGGTATGGCGTTTCTACGGTGAAAGTGAGCTAGTAGGTTCAGTTGATAACGGCTTCATTGCTGATGGCGCAACTGGTGGTATCACTAAAGCTGACCCAGGTATCGCTACTGACCTGAACTCTATCAGCTACCTAGACCTTACTATGTTCTACGACCTAACAGAGAACGTAACGCTACGTGCTGGTGTTAACAACCTTCTAGATCGCGATCCACCGGTTGTTACTACTTTCGGTACTCCAGGTACAGGTACTAACGTAGAAGCTAACACAATTGCTGGTGTATTCGATGCTGGCGGCCGTTTCATGTTCATGGGTGTTAGAGCTACTTTCTAATCCGATTGAATAGAAACGCGTAATAGCATTTCAAAACTTTAAAAAAGCCCTGTTTAACAGGGCTTTTTTTATTTCTGCTTTTGTCGATTAAACTCAATAAAAGTTATGCACTGTTCGCTATCTTTCTTTTGACTGCTTTCCTTTGCTGACAACTTTCCTTCTATTCTTCTTTTGTCTTTGATTCTAATAATTCTACTTTTGGGTCTCTGTGTGTTTTTTCTCTAGGGTGAGGAAATATGATTTGAGATAAATGACATGAGACGATGTGAACTAAGCATGCATTGTTACTGTCATACTTATGCAAAAAACGATTCACATGTATTGTAAATAATTAGTTAATGGCAAAATATTGTTTTGGTCTGACTTCGGAGTAATTATAGGCATTTTTTTTCAATAAAATTTGTCTGATAAATTCTGGACGTACCAGTTGTGCTTCGAACGAAAAATAAACAGAATCTGTTCTAAACAGTACAAATAACGGCCTTTTGCTGTTGTTTAATTGTCCAGTGAAAAAAGAAAGCCTAGTTAAAACAGGGTTTCAAAGGGTGATATGAGATAGACAGGCTTGACTCTTTCTGGCGATCCATGTGACTATATTGCGTTCGTAGGGTTGTCACAAAAGTGTTAACCACTACCTTCAGAAGAAAACAATTGTATTCAGTTTATACGCCCCTTGTTGTTATCTTTCTTACAACAGCAACAAGGATTCAAATAAGAAATTTGGTTGGGAACTATGTCCAAAATGAGCAAGAGAACTCTTATTGCTTCTACTGTGATGGGTGCATTCGCACTAACAGGTAGCGCAGTCGTCTCTGCAGATACGCTTGGCGAGCTTCAAAAAGAAGAAGCGAAAATCCATGCTGATGCAGCGAAATCTCAAGAAAAAGTCAATGCGCTATTCGAGCAATCACAAGAATTGCTAGTTGAGTATCGTCAGGTCATTGATGAAACTGAAAATCTGAAAGTTTACAACGATTACATCGCGAGCTTGGTTGCAGACCAACAGCGTGGTATTGATTCGTTGCAACGCCAAATCGACAGCATCGAAGAAACTAAGCAGGGCATCGTACCGCTTATGTTCCGTATGATTGACAGTCTAGAGAAGTTCATTCAATTAGACGTGCCTATTAACCTAGAAGAACGTACTGCGCGTGTTGAACGCCTACGTGATTTGATGGCTAACTCAGATGTGACTGTTTCTGAGCAGTTCCGTCAGGTGATCGAAGCTTACCTAATTGAAAACCAATACGGTACGCGTATCGCGTCTTACCAAGGTACTATTGATGAAAACGGTACAGAAGTTACTGTTGATTTCTTCAACCTTGGTCGTACAGCCTTACTTGCACTTTCTCTAGATCAGAAAAGCGCTTGGGTTTACAACAAAGAAACTCGCGGATATGACCGTTTAGGTGACGAGTACTTATCTTCAGTGGTTGATGCTATCAAGATGGCTAGTAATGTCATTCCACCTGATTTGATCAAGCTACCTATCCAAGCAGCGGAGTAAGTTTTAATGAAACCAGTACTTAAATCTATCATTACTGCTGCCTCTCTTGCTGTATTAGCAACCGCAGCGCAGGCTCAAGAAGCGACTACGCTTAAAGGCCTACTTGAAGAAGTAAAAAACAATCGTGTTTCTGAAGCACGTGTAAACAAACAGCGCGAGGCTGAGTTCCAATCAGCACGTGCAGACAAGCAAGCATTGCTTCGTCGTGCTCAAGCTGAACGCAAGGCAGAGCAGGACCGTGGTACTCGCTTACAAAAGCAATTCTCTGACAACGAAGTAACGTTGAACGAGAAAGCGGCAGAGCTAGACCAAGCGACAGGCACGCTTGGTGAAATGTTTGGTGTTGTTCGTCAAGCGTCTTCAGAAGCTTACGGTCTGATTGCGACTTCAATTGTAAGTGCTCAGTATCCTGGTCGTGAAGCATTCCTTCAGCGTATGTCTGAAGAATCAGAAGGCCTACCAAATATCAAAGAATTGGAAGATCTTTGGTATGCACTACAAACTGAAATGACGGAATCTGGTCAAGTGGTTCGTTTCACAACTGACGTTGTTGCGTTAGATGGTGGTACAAACACACAGCAAATCGTACGTGTTGGTACTTTCAACCTAGTAGGTGATGAAGGTTACTTGACATACGACCAAGAGAACCAAGTTGTTCAACCACTGGGCCGTCAACCTGATAGCCACTTGGTAGCTTCTGCTGAAGAAATGCGTGATGCAACGTCTGGTCTAGTACCATTCTATGCTGACCCTTCTCAAGGTAGCATCCTTGGCCTTCTTAAGCAAAAAGCAACAATGTCTGAGCGTTATCACGCTGGTGGCGTAGTAGGTTACGTAATCACTGGTATGTTGGCGATTGGTTTGTTGATCGGTCTGTTCAAGTTCATCACGCTTACACTTGTTGGCGGTAAGATGCGTGCACAGCTTAAGAATGCAAACAACCCATCTGATGCAAACCCTCTAGGTCGTATCCTTAAGGTATACCAAGAGAACAAAGACGCTGATGCTGAAAACCTAGAGCTTAAAATTGATGAAGCAATCCTACGTGAACTTCCTTCAATCGAAAGCGGCATTAACGTAATCAAAATCTTTTCTGCTATCGCACCGCTACTAGGTCTACTTGGTACGGTACTTGGTATGATTGCAACGTTCCAAACTATCACACTATTCGGTACAGGTGACCCACGTATGATGGCTGGTTCAATTTCTATGGCACTAGTTACAACGGCTCAAGGTATTATCGCGGCATTGCCTCTAATCCTAACGCACAGCATCGTAGCTTCACGTAGTAAGTCAATCGTACACATCCTAGACGAGCAAGCTGCGGGTATCATCGCAGAGCACGCAGAGTCGGAGAAAGCATAATATGGTTTACCTGATTGGATTATGGGAATCGGTCAGGGACTTTATCGCTACCGGTGGTGACGTATTATACGCCGTTGCTGCCGCGCTCTTTCTCATGTGGGTATTAATGATTGAGCGCTACTGGTATATCTCATCGGTCTTCCCAAAGGTGAAAAAACAAATCATCTCTGACTGGGACGGCCGAGCAGATACTACCTCTTGGTATGCGCATAGAATCCGTGATGCATGGATTTCTCAGGCATCTGATAATTTAGATGCGCGGATGCTCATCATTCGCACCTTGGTTGCAATGTGTCCTCTAATTGGTCTTCTTGGTACTGTTACCGGCATGATCAATGTATTCGAGACGATGGCAACACAGGGTACCAGTAACGCCCGTTTGATGGCCGCTGGTATCTCTATGGCAACTATCCCAACAATGGCGGGAATGGTTGCGGCTTTATCAGGGCTGTTCATCAGTTCTCGTCTTGAAGCCAAGGTGAAAATGGCGAAAGAAGGCTTGGTTGATAGCCTGCCACATCATTAGAGAGAGAGTTTATGTCTCGTAAAGTCAGAACCGAGCAAGAAGATGCTGCAGTAGATATGACACCGATGTTGGACATCGTGTTTATCATGCTTATCTTCTTCATCGTTACCACTGTTTTCGTTAAGGAAGCGGGTATCGAAGTGAATAAGCCTGACGCGAGCCGAGCCGTTCTTCATAAGAATGCCAACATTTTCATCGCTGTAACAGAAGATGGTGGTGTTTGGTTAGATAAGAAAGAAGTGGCTGTGGACAGCGTCAGGGCGAACATAGAACGACTTTTAGTTGAGCAACCGACTGACTACGTCATTATCCAAGCTGATATCAAAGCCAAGCATGGTCTTGTTATCAAAGTTATGGACCAGGTCAAAGCCGCTGGTGTTGATCGCGTTTCAGTAGCAGCGAGGGGTTAATATGGGTCGTTTTATTGTATCTTTATTATTAGGCGCGATTGCCGCTTTTGGTTTGTTCGTTGTTATGGCAAAGCTGATTGAAAACTCAGCTAGGCCAGCAGACGAAGTGCCAGAAGCACCAGTAATCGATATCGTGATGCAAGAGCCGGACGACGAAGTACAAACACGTACTCGTGTTCCGCCTCCGCCTCCACCTCCACCGCAGCAACCTCCTAAGGTGCAGCCGGTCGAGCCGGAAGCTGCAGAGCCAGATTCAGAAGGGTTTAGCATGAATATCCCTGCTGTAGATACTGGTGGTGTAGGTATCAATATCGGTGCTGTAGGCGCGATGCAACGCGATGGTGATGCAACACCAATCGTTCGTATCGACCCTAAATATCCGCCGCAGGCTGCCCGTGATGGAACCGAAGGTTGGGTAAGACTTCAGTTCACAATCAACGAGGTTGGTGGTGTTGAAGACATCGTTGTCCTTGACGCTAAACCAAAACGTATCTTCGACCGTGAAGCACGTCGTGCACTACGCAAGTGGAAGTACAAGCCGAAAATCGTTGATGGCAAGCCTGAAAAACAAACGAATATGTTCGTTCAACTAGACTTTAAATTGGAGCAATAATGATGATTAAATCTACATTTAGACATTCTGCTATTGCTCTTGTATTGTCAGCGGGTGCTGTGCTCAGCGCTCCTGCAGTACAAGCTCAGTCAAGCCAACCTGTAGTATGCCCTGGTTACGAAAAGGGTAAGACAACACTTGTTGGTGAGCGAACGGGTAAAAAAGTCCAGAAGGCGTTTGAAGCGTATAGCCAAGATTTGGTTGATGAAGCTTTGAACATTCTTTACGAAATTAACCCTAAGGATGATTTCGATAAAGCCTATGTAAACCGCTTTATTGGTAACTTACTTGCTGGTCAAGACGGTCAGGGAACCAAAGCACTTGGTTACTTGACGTCGTCTGTCGACAACAAAGTACTAAATGACCTTGAACATTCTCAAACACTCAAACTTGTGGGTGACTTGAGCATGCAAGAGAAGAAGTACAATGACGCGATTAAGTTCTACGAAAAGTGGATGGACTTTACACATGTAAAGAAGATGCGGACGTATACACGCGCATGGCTTCTGCATTTTATTCAGCTAAGCAGTTGGATAAGATGGTAGAACCAGCAAACAAAGCGATTGCACTTTATCCTGAACCAAAGAAAAACCCTTACGTTTTGAAGCTTCAGTCTTATTTCGAAAGAAAAATGTACAAAGAGACGATTGAAGTTGCAGAGGAACTCGTAACTGTATTCCCTGGTCAAGGCGAATGGTGGGTAAGACTAGGTTTCTTTTACATGCTAGTTGAAGACTATGGAAAAGCGTTAGGCACATTTGAGATTGCGTATGACCAAGGTTTCTTGAAAAAAGAAAGCGAGATTAAAACGCTAACTCAGCTATATGCAACTAATGGTATTCCATATAAAGCTGCTTCAATTTACCAGAAGTACCTAGACGAGGGCTTGTTTGAGAAAGATGATAAAAATTATTCATCTCTTGCGAACATGTACCACCAGTCTAAGGATTATAAAACAGCCGCTAAGTATTATGCTAAGGCTGCTGAGCTGACTTCTGATCCTGAGTACTTCCGTAAGCAAGGTGTACTTCTGCTAGTAGCAGAAGATTACAAAGGCGCAATTAAAGCATTGACTGCAGCAATTGAACGCGGCGCGGAAGATCAAGGTAAGATTCACTTCTCACTAATGGAAGCTAACTTCTACTTAGGTAACTTCAAAGAAGCATACCGCCATGTAGGGCTAGCTAAGAAGGACAAGACGATGCGTCGTAACGCAGTGGCTTGGGAACCCTACATTAAAGAGAAAGCGAAAAATCGCGGAATCAAAATCTAAATGAAAAACCCGTCGATAGACGGGTTTTTTTTGCCTTTTTTCCTAATCAGTTCATTGGTGTTTTAAAAAACATATCTACTGATTACTTCCTTGCAAGATACTTTCGGCGTATTGAGACAGCATCTCTTTCACTTGCACACTAAGGTTTTTAATCACCTCTTTTTTGCCAATCGCTGGGTTGCGATTAAGCAGTTCGCTAAGTCGATACTGGTACGCGACAAATTGGCGAAGAAGGTCAGGTAGGCGGCTGACTTCAATACTGTTGGCATGCACAAACCACTCAAGACTAAAGCCTAAATGAATCAGGTTTCGCTTGCCTAACAAAAATTGCTGTAGTCTTCTAGTCATGCATTTATTAACTGCATGTTGGGTTGTTATGGTCAATGTGTAGAAGTCATCAATTGTTCCCAGTTCGCCATCTAAGACGGCGAGTGAAGAGAGCCAGCTATAGTTGGCGTCTCCAGAAAACATTAAGGTACTAGAAGTACCGCTTGCATTATCAATTTTTTTACCCAACCTAACTGGCAAGAAACGATTGGATTCCCAAAATTGGCAAACTGAATCAGTGTGTGCAAACGATGTCGTTAGTAAAGTTACATTTTCAGCTTTTGCTTGTTCTCGAATGTAAGCTATCACTTTAGAGCCTAAGCCACGTCTTTGGATACTAGGGTGGATTGCAATCCGGTTGATACGCCATGAGGGTGTTATTGCCAGGACTGGGTCTGCACCGAGCATAGACAAGCTTTGTGCACCTAAGTGACCTCTGGGCCTTCTCATGCCGCTGGACACGTCGTCAGCTAAATCAGATAGTCTTTCACCACCTTCCTCTATTACAATGACCAAACCTAATAGCTTTTGGTTTTGTTTTGCTGCAAAAACGCGAATATCGGGGGCATTAACAATGCGAGCCAGGTCGTCGGGGCTAGTTTGATAGTGAGAAGAGGCAAGAAGGTGACACCATTGTCTGTCGGCTAACAGCGCTTTTTTCGTTAGTGTAACCAATTCGAGTGTGTCTTTATTGCTATGCTCAATGTGACTAAAGTGTGAGTTAATAGCAAATAGTGACTCGGTAAAGGGTTCCATCCAGTCATCTCGATGCCATCGAATCGGCGCTGCAAGAGACAGTTGTCTGGTGTCAGGAAATTGGCTAATCAAATCGGGTATAAACTTGAGTTGATAGCCCGCTCTGCTTCCTTCATAACCGTCTGTGGTCGTAGCGAGGATAAGTGAATTGTGAACATTTTTTAGCTTGTTTAAGACAATTAAGCTGTTGGCTGCAGCTTCATCCACTATGGTGATATTTGAAGACGTATATAAATTGGGGTTGTCATTTGCCAACCATTGGCAGATGGCACCCGTGCATTGGTGTACTGCTGAGTTAGCTTTGATATCGATACTCTGCTTTGCGAAATCAATACCTTTGAATATGCTGTCGACAGAACGCCTACTTATGCTAGTCAGGTTGATGTGATTACCACGGCTAAGCTGGTCGGCAATAAACAGACCGAGAAGTGTCGATTTACCTCGTCCTCTTTTGGCCGAGAGCAAAATGGGAGTGTTAGAGCAAGACTGTGTTAAGAGATCAAAGGCCTCTGCTTGATCTTGTGTCCTAAACACATCCCATCGGCGAGACTCAGTGTTCTCGGCGGTCGCCTCGGGCAATAAACCACTGCCATTGGCGTTGAAGTGCGCGACTTGAGCAGAATTTGCAAGCTTCTCAGCAATAAAACTATTGTAGAGAGATGCCTTAAACTCATGTCCGTGACTTAGCCAAGTAGCTTGAATCGGATCTAAATAGTCGGCCCAATTTGCTTTAGAGGGGGATAAGAGAACCAGTAAACCATTTTCTGGAATACAGCCGCAAAGCGCGAGAAATACATCAGGCTTAAAACCGCCAAAGGCATTGTAAATCACTAACGAGTAATCGTTCCCGAGGTAGGTTTGATAATGCTTATAATCGATGGCGCACTGAGGCGTATCCGCTGTTTGTCCTATCCAAACCGAGGCGCTATCTTCTGAAACGGTTTCCATAATCGAAAGGGCGTTGGCGTAACACTCCAATGGTTCGCCGTTTAGCCATAATAACTGTCGATGTGTGGGTGTTGTATTTCTGGCTTCCACCCAATTAAGCACATCATCGAAGGTCATTCTTGTCAATTTTCCGTATAATAGTATGTGAGAAGTGTAACGATTAACTATTAGGAATTCGAATGAGATTTTTGTCCCGCCGTCTTGTCATGCCAAATGACTTAAATTACGCCAATTCATTGTTTGGTGGGCGCGCACTTGAGTGGATAGATGAAGAGGCGGCTATCTACGCCATTTGCCAGTTGGAGACGAATTGCCTTGTAACCAAACACATCGGGGAAATCTCCTTTGAAAGTCCAGCGCTGCAAGGGGATATTGTTGAGTTTGGTTTAAAAACGAAGGCATTGGGGCGAACTTCAATTACTGTCTCATGTTTGGTAAGGAATAAAGCGACTAAGCGCACGATATGTTTTGCTGACGATATTGTATTCGTTAAAGTCGACCCGGATACTCGTAAACCGACACCTCATGGCAAAACCTTGGAGAGTCTGGAAGAACAAACTAACGAGGAATTGCGCAGCTTGAACTTAATCGAAGAGTAAAACAAAAAACATATAAATTAGTTCGTCATATTCTTGACGATTTCGGTAGTCTTGATAGACTCCGAGCCAATTAAACCAAGGGGTGCCGAAAGGCTGAGATTCACCTAGTGAGAACCCTTCAACCTGATCCGGATAATACCGGCGTAGGGATGGTGAATTGACAATCTACCACTACACCTGCCGTTAAGCCGGATCGATTGATCGAGAGACCAATAGATCCTATGAAACACACATACCTTTATTTAGCGCTCGCTGCTGCCTCAAATGCTGCGATGGCCGAAGATAGTGATATCGAACACATTGTTGTGACTAGCGACTTTCGCCAGGCTACAATCGATCAGTTGAGCGCGAGTGCGTCGATACTCGATGACGTCCGTCTTCAAAGTCGCCAAGCTGAGCATTTAGATTCGGTTCTTAGTATTGCTCCTAATGTCAATTTCGCCTCAGGTGCATCACGTGGACGTTTTGTACAAATACGCGGCATCGGCGAACGCAGCCAATTTGCGGAACCAATAAACCCCTCGGTAAGTTTGTTTGTTGATGATTTTGATTTTTCTGGCCTGGGTGCCTCGGGCTTGATATTTGACACTCAACAAGTCGAGGTATTTCGTGGACCTCAAGCTACTTTGTTTGGCACAGGTGCACTCGCTGGGGCAGTAAAAATTGCCTCTAACGGTTTGTCCAGCGATGCTAATGGGTATGCAGAAGTAAGAGCTGGCTCCCAAGACAGCTATCGCGTGGAGGCTGCCTATGGTAGTGAATTGAGCGATGGCGTGACTTACCGAGCGGCCTTCGTTCATAATCGCAGCGATGGCTTCATAGAGAATACCTTTTTAGGTCGTGACGACACCAGTAACATTGATGAGACTGCCGCAAAATTGTCTCTGGGTTTCGATTTGAGTGATGGTTCATCCTTAACGCTAAACTATCGTTGGTATGATATCGACAACGGTTACGATGACTTCTCACTCGATAACAATGGTCAAACCCTATCTGATGAGCCGGGATTTGACCGCCAAGAGACGCACGCTTTCGGCTTGAATCAAAAAATAGAATTCGATGCGGGCTTACTTACGCTTGTCGCTACCCATATGACTCATGATATTGGCTACGCCTATGATGAGGATTGGACATTTACTGGCTTCCACCCGTTCGGCTATACCTCATTTGATGCTTACTATCGAGATGTTGATACTACAATGGCTGAACTTCGTTTTGCGTCTTCAGAGCAGGCCAGTTTGCTCAATGGTGCGATGAGTTGGGTTGTTGGTGCACATATCAAATCCACAGACGAAGAACTACTGCGTCAATACACCTTTGCAGATAGTGACTTTGCAAGTACTTTCTCGCCAACTGCTATGTCGGTGTACTTGGAAACAACTACCGACCTCAGTGAGCAGTTATCACTTGTCGCAGGGGTGCGTGTTGAAAACTATGATTTTGACTACTCCGATAATTCCGGCTTAACACAGAGCAACGACGAAACCATGGTTGGCGGTAAACTCGCTCTGAATTATTTCGTTAATGACAGCTTGTGGTATGCGAGTATCTCTAGAGGATACAAAGGGCCGGGCTTTAATCCAGATGAGCGAGTCAGTCAGCAAAAACGTTTCTTCGACGCAGAGTTCGCTTGGAACTATGAGTTAGGCTATAAAGGGCAGTTATTCCATCCGTCGTTAACTTCACGTGTTGCGGTTTTTTACATGGACAGGAAAAACACTCAAGTTAGCGACTTTGATGTATTAGTCCGAGATGATGGTACACCTGACTTCATCGATGTAATCGATAATGCGGACCTCGGTGTCAATCAAGGGGTTGAAGCAGAGCTAGCGTGGCAGGCAACCGATAGCTGGAGAGTTAATCTCAATGTGGGCTACTTAGACGCCACTTTCGAAGGTTATGAAAGAGCTGACGGTTCTGTGGTGGAAGAGCAGAATCAAGCGCAGTCGCCAAACTACACAGCAAACCTATTTAGTGAGTTGTTGTTGACCGATAACCTCATGTGGCGAATTGATCTTGATGTAAAAGACGAGCATCGCTTTTCCGATGGCCACAATGAATTGTCACCATTTACTGCCTTAGTGAACTCACAGCTAGTGTGGTCACAAGATCAGTGGGAAGCGAGTTTATGGGTGAGAAATGCCTTTGACCGCGAATACTATGTCCGTGGTTTTGGTGGATTCAGCAACGACCCAAGAGACGAATACGCGTTTGTTGAACCCTATTTTCAATTGGGTGCTGAACGTCAGTTTGGCTTGACCGTTCGATATCAATACTAGGAGTATTATATGCAAGTCATGGTGGAAATCTCTTTGTACCCATTAGCCAACGATTTTATCCCAGCGATAAAATCCTTCATCGACCGCTTAAATACGTATGATGCATTGGATGTGTCAACTAACGCGACGAGCACGCACGTGACTGGCGAGTATCAAGAGGTGATCAGTATTCTCGGACAAGAAATGCAGCGGACTCATGAATCTGTGGGGCAAGCGATATTTGTCACTAAGTTCTTGAACTTTGATGCAATGCAAACTCGAGAGCAGCATGACTGACTTTGTCGAACAACTTGCGGCGACGTCACTCTTAGAGTGGCTCGCCGTACTATTTGCTATCGGCTACGTTTGGTTAGCTGCTAGACAAAACAACTGGTGTTGGAGTTGTGCTTTCCTCAGCACGAGTATTTACGTTTATCTTTTTTGGCAAGTCACCTTACCGTTTCAAGCTGCACTAAATGTGTTCTATATGATCATGGCAGTGTATGGGTATTGGCAATGGCGAAGGGGAGAGCAAAGTGATACTACTATGATTCGCTCTTTCCACTGGACTCATCATTTACTGTTGGTCGTTGCATTAGCGAGCTTGGGGTGGGCGCTATCGTATTTTGCGTCAAGTCAGTTTAATAGTGACTATTTATTGCTAGACGCGAGTTTACAGGTATTCAGTGTCGTCACAACGTTTATGGTGGCGCACAAAGTGCTAGAGAACTGGATTTACTGGTTTTTTATTAATATTGCTTCTGCATACTTGTATTTTCAATCTGGGTTAGCGCTATCTGCCTGTTTGTACATTGGTTATGTTGGCTTTTCGGTGTATGGTTACATTAAATGGCAACAAGAAAGGACGCGTAGCCTTGCAGTCACCCCCTAACAACATTATTGGTTTACTCACCGCCCCTTTGGGGTTGAGCCCTGATGCTAGACTCCAGTCTATTGGTGGAGGAGCTGTCAATAATGTGTATAAACTGATTGATGGTGATCGTTGCTATGCGGTCAAGTGGATTGGTGATGACTCATTCAGCGGTATCAATCGTATTCATCAGTACGCCTTGCAAGAGCAACTCGCGAGTCGAGGTCTTGCTCCCGACCCAATTTGGTTAGATGAGGAAGGGCGACTATGGGTGGAGTCGTGGCATGATAGCCCTCGAATGCAAAGTGAAATAGACATAGAGCTTTTGGCAACATGCCTTGCTCACATTCACGCCCAGCCAATTACTGGTAGGCCACTGGATTTGAGCGAACGTTGGCAACATTACTGTGAGTTTGCCCAACTTGAACGCGCCGACGAGCTATTCTCAAAAATTGCAGAGTATCGCCCAACACTGAGTCGTCTGTTGAATCAAGACCGTGATATATGCCTTTGTCACAATGACCTTTCTTTCGGGCATATTTTATCAAGTTCTCCATTTATCGTGGTGGATTGGGAATATGCGGCAATGGGGAATCGGTATTTTGATATCGTTGCGTGTTGCTTGATAAACGAACTCAACCCTGCGCAAGTTGAAACCTTAGAAGTGGCCTATGCTAAATTGGTGGGGATTCCGGAACAAGATGTGCGCCAAGGAACCAATGCATTTCAACCCATTGTTGAACTGACTTATACACTTTGGGCAAAAGCGTTAGAGGCAAATAATCGCGTTGAAAAAGCGCAAGATTCGAACGAAAATGAATCAATTGGTTAAAGCATGTGCAACTATTCAAGAGTTTACACAAAAGTGCTTTACCTTTAATTTGCGATACGTATAATGCAAATCCGCGTTAGGGGTGTAGTTCGAATTGGTAGAACAGCGGTCTCCAAAACCGATGGTTGGGGGTTCGAGTCCCTCCACCCCTGCCAAAACGCTTTCTTTTCAGGTAATATTTTCCATTACCACAGTTCACGAATTCTGTCATGACACTTTCTCAATCTAAAATCGCTGCACTTCAGCAAATGGGTATCATCGTGTGGCAAGATAAGTCTGCTACTGTTGAGCAATCCAATATTGAGCCTGAGAACCAGTCGCCAATGGCGCAACCGGCTAGAACGCGAAATCCTGCTCAAGGGTTGGCTAGCTTGCGCGCTGCACTTGGCAAAGAACAAGCGAAAACGAGCGATGTCAGTGAACCGATTGCAAAACCGGTCCCAATACCATTGCTTGAAAAAGCGAGTAAATCCAAATTATTCGACGATGTTTACATGGCGCTTGAAACCGTCATAGGTGCGGCTGCAAAACAGTTTCAGTGGGTGGAATCTGAGACAATCTCAGTTGCGAATCAACGCGTGCATTGTCCGGCTGATTTGACCCCTCAGCAAAAGCGCCAGCTTTGGCTAAATGTGAGTCAGTTATAGGCATGTCAATGACAACGTTGGTGTCGGGCACTCGCGAAGCTGAGCTAGCCTACGATATTCATAAAAATGCCCATATAAAACCCTGGTCTGCGTCTGCATTTGAAGACTGTTTTACCAAACCCTATGAAGCGTTTGTCCAGTGGCACGATGAAACCGTCGCTGGGTACGCGATACTGTTAATTGTCGTTGATGAAATGACGTTAATGGACATCGCCGTCGATGAATGTTCAAGGGGAAAAGGGATTGGCAGGGCGTTGTTGAAAACTGTCATCGAGCGAGCTCAAGCTTTATCCATTGCCAAAATTTGGTTAGAAGTGAGAGCGTCAAATCATATTGCGTTTAGTTTGTATGCTCGCCTTGGTTTTGAAGTCGTTGAAGTGCGAAAAGGTTACTATGACAGCACTGATGGTAAAGAAGATGCGAATATAATGTGTCTGGACTTGAGTTTGCAGAACTAGCTCATACGACCTATCAATTTGCAGCAGCAAGATCCCTTGTGCTTTTTCTGATTCTCCTGACTCAAATCCCGCAATTGTCTCTCTTCTTCATCTTGGTGTAATACTTGGTATTAGTCCCATAAGCAGGTACAATTCGCGCCCTTAATAACGTCTAAATTACTGAAAGATACATGTCTCTACCGCAAGAAATTAACAAGCGGCGCACGTTTGCGATCATTTCGCACCCGGATGCCGGTAAAACTACGATCACCGAAAAAGTATTACTGTACGGAAATGCGCTACAAACAGCGGGTACGGTTAAAGGTAAAAAGTCGGGCCAGCATGCCAAGTCTGACTGGATGGACATGGAAAAGGAACGCGGTATCTCGGTGACCACATCGGTGATGCAGTTTCCCTATGGCGACAACCTTGTTAATTTGCTTGATACGCCTGGGCACGAAGATTTCTCTGAAGATACCTACAGAACACTGACTGCAGTGGATTCGTGTTTAATGGTGATAGACGCGGCGAAAGGGGTAGAGGACCGAACTCGTAAATTGATGGAAGTCACCCGATTGCGTGATACGCCTATCGTCACTTTCATGAATAAATTAGACCGCGATATTCGCGACCCGATGGAATTGCTTGATGAAGTCGAGACGGAACTCAACATCATGTGTGCGCCTATTACTTGGCCCATCGGTTGTGGTAAAGAGTTTAAAGGTGTCTATCACTTACATCGTGATGAGACGATTCTCTATCAAACCGGCCAAGGGCATCACATTCAAGATGTGAGAATCATCAAAGGGCTAGACAATCCAGAATTAGACGAAGCAATAGGCAGTGGCTTGGTAGAGCAGCTACGTGAAGAGCTAGAGCTTGTTATGGGAGCATCTAACGAATTTGACCAAGAAATGTTTTTGGAAGGTGAGTTAACTCCAGTATTTTTCGGTACGGCTTTGGGTAACTTTGGTGTCGATCATATGCTTGATGGCCTCGTTGAGTGGGCGCCCGCTCCACAGGGCCGTGAGACTGAAAGCGGTCGAGTGGAAGCTGACCAAAAGGGGTTCAGTGGATTCGTCTTTAAGATTCAAGCGAACATGGACCCTAAACACCGTGACCGTATTGCGTTTTGTCGAATCGTTTCTGGTAAATACGAAAAAGGCATGAAGATGCGCCATTCTCGAATTGGCAAAGACATCCGTATCTCAGATGCATTGACGTTCCTTGCGGGGGATAGAGCCTTATTAGAAGAGGCCTATGCAGGTGACATTATTGGCTTGCACAATCACGGTACGATTCGAATAGGTGATACTTTTACCTCCGGTGAATCGTTTCGTTTCGCAGGGATCCCGAACTTTGCGCCTGAACTGTTTAAGCGCATTAGACTAAAAGATCCACTCAAACAAAAGCAATTGCTTAAAGGTTTGATTCAGCTATCAGAAGAAGGTGCTGTTCAAGTATTTAGGCCGCTCGCGAACAACGACCTTATCGTTGGGGCGGTAGGTGTGCTGCAGTTTGATGTGGTTGTCGCTCGTTTGAAGGCTGAGTACAACGTCGATGCTTTGTATGAACATGTCAATGTCGCAACGGCGCGCTGGGTCTACGGCGATGATAAGAAAATCGATGAATTTAGACGCAAAGCAGATGCAAACTTAGCATTGGATGGGGGCGACAATTTGACTTACATTGCGCCTACCATGGTCAATTTGCAACTGGCGCAAGAACGTTATCCCGATATTGAATTTACTAAAACGCGTGAACATTAAGATACAGCAATTATGAATATACACTCTCTATTAGTTAGTCGGTTCTCTCAAGCACTAGAAGAGATGGGCGTAACTGACGCGCCAGTTCCTGTCACGCGAAGCGCGCGTCCTGAGTTTGGCGAATATCAATTCAATGGTGCAATGGCGTTAGCAAAACAACTAAGGCAAAAACCTCGAGATATTGCTCAAACGATTTTATCAACGGTTAAGCTTGATGATGTTGCTACTAAGCTTGAAGTGGCGGGGCCGGGATTTATCAATATCCATTTGAGCAACGAATGGTTATCTGAACGGTGCAATCAAGCATTGAACGACAACCGTTTGGGCATTGCAAAAGCACCTGCTAAAACTGTAGTGGTGGACTACTCCTCTCCTAATTTGGCCAAAGAGATGCACGTTGGGCATCTGCGTACCACTATCATCGGTGACGCTGTGGTCAAAACCCTAGAATTTTTGGGGCACAATGTGATCAGACAAAATCACATGGGCGATTGGGGTACCCAATTTGGGATGTTGCTTGCACATTTGAGCGATAAGCTGGCTGAAAATGCAGTTGCGGAAACGGCATTGTCTGATTTAGAAGATTTCTATCGCGAAGCAAAAGTCCGATTTGATGAAGAAAACGGCTTTGCCGATCGCGCGCGAGAATATGTCGTAAAACTTCAAAGTGGTGATGAGCAATGTATGACGCTGTGGCATCAATTTATTGATGTGTCTATCGCCCATAGTGAAGAAGTGTACGACAAGTTGAACGTTAGCTTAACCCGTGAAGACATTAAAGGTGAGTCTGCTTATAACGACGATCTCGCTAATGTCGTAACTGATTTGAAGGCTGCGGGGCTTGCGGTTGAAGATCAAGGGGCGCAAGTCGTTTTTATTCCCGAATTGGCGGATAAGGAAGGCAACCCTGCGGTTTATATCGTACAGAAGTCAGGCGGTGGTTATTTATACGCGACAACCGATCTTGCGGCTATTCGCTACCGCAATAAAGTGTTAGGCGCAGATCGCACGCTAATTTTGACCGATGCACGGCAAGCGCTGCACTTTAAACAAACTGAAATCGTCGCGCGAAAAGCAGGCTTCATAGAAGAAAATCAAACCTATGAACACTGCCCATTTGGCATGATGCTGGGTAGTGATGGTAAGCCTTTTAAAACTCGTTCTGGCGGCACGGTTAAGTTGGTAGAGTTACTTGATGAGGCCGTCGAGAGAGCGGGTACACTGATTGCTGAGCGCAGTACTGATCTTGACGAAGCTGCGCGCAATCAGGTTGCTAAGACAGTGGGTATAGGCGCTGTTAAGTACGCCGATCTGAGCAAAAATCGCACCACAGACTATATGTTTAGTTGGGACAGTATGCTGAGTTTTGAAGGTAATACTGCACCATACTTACAATATGCCTACACTCGGATTCAAAGTATCTTTCGCAAGGCTGGCGTAGATGTGGCCCAGTTATCTAAGGCAATATCTCTTGACGCCGCACAAGAACACACGCTCGCTGTTCAGTTACTGCAATTTGAAGAAGTTGTCGGCGCTGTGTCTCGCGAAGGTACGCCACATGTACTGTGTTCTTATCTGTACGAACTTGCTAGTGCCTTTATGTCATTTTATGAAGCTTGCCCAATATTGAAGTCTGATGTTGAGCCTGCTGTGAAAGAAAGTCGATTAGCGTTGGCATCTCTTACGGCGAATGCACTAAAGCTGGGACTAGACCTACTTGGTATCGACACACTCGATAAAATGTAAAAAATAGCCCGCGAAAGCGGGCTTTTTTATGGCCATAAACACTATTGATCAAAATAGAAAAAATTTAACTTATTCCCGTCTAAATCACGAAAGTATGCCGCGTAAAAATTGTCTCCCCGAGGCCCTGGTTTACCTTCATCAGTGGCTCCTAAAGACATCGCTTTTTCGTAAAGGGCATCTACTTTTTCTTTGCTGTCTACTTGCAACGCGACCATCACACCATTGCCGATTGTTGCAGCTTGCCCATCAAATGGACGGGTAATAGAGATTGCCGGTTGATCCGGCGCGGTTGCCCAAGCAATGAAAGTATCATCCTCCATAAACCGTCCAGCATTTATTTCAGCAAGTAGTGCGTCGTAAAATGCAGCACCTGCGGCCAAATCGTTCGTTCCCAATGTTACATAGCCAATCATGAATCTTCCTCCTCGTGTAGGTGAAATTTTACTCTAGTCTATAGCTGTATAAATGTACAGTATTTTTTATTCTTCACTCATGTAGCTTGATAATTGGTCTACGTGATCTTTCGTTTCATCGATAAGTGAGCTAATTTCACCAGCAGATTCAGTCGTGCGTAGCGCAAGATTTCTTACCTCCTCTGCGACGACAGCAAAGCCTCTGCCTGCCTCACCTGCTCGCGCGGATTCTATGGCCGCATTCAGTGCCAGCAGGTTAGTTTGGTCGGAAATACCATTGATTGTTTGAATAATGCTGCCAATACGATCCAATACCTGTGACATTGCTCCGTGAGTTTTCGATATCACCGCATTTCTTTCAGACGCATCAGACCCATACAACAGTAACTTGTCGATATCCCCCTCTGAATTCACCACGACAGACAAGGCAACGTCTAACCTAACTTGTTGGTTTTGTGATACTTCAATAGTGAACTCTGTGCGAATGCTGCTTCCTTGGAGAAGTGTGTCCCAGTTTTCTGTCGATAAGTAGTTTCTCAACGATGGAATAACGCGTTTGAGTTCGTCAGTGTGGGTAGCATCAAATGAGGAGAGTGCCATGGCGTTGGCGGTTGTGAGCTCCCCTGTGGGAGAAAACTCCATAACAATATTACTTTGATTAATGGCTTCAAGCCTTACGTCATTTTCTAACGCTCTGCGCTTGGTTTCATCGATATTGGCTTGAATAGAGATAAATTTTACGACTTCTCCACTTTGGTTAAACACTGGGTTTATGGCAAGGCTAATCCAATATGGCTTGCCTTGTTTGTCATAGTTGAGAATTTCATCATAAAACGCTCTACGCTTTTGTAGATTATCGCGGATACGAGCAACGGTCTGAGGATCAGTATGCTTTCCTTGCAGCACGTTACCGGGTATTTTGCCGATGACCTCTTCTGGGGCAAAGCCTGTTAATCGACTAAATCCCGGATTGACGTATTCTATTTTTCCATTGGCACCTGTGATGATGACCGAGTTGTCCGTTTCGTTTGCAACCAAAGACAAGGTGGCAAACTCTTCTTGCTGTAATTTCACCGCGTTTATATCTTTGACAAAAGCGGTGTAAACAATCTTGTCAGCAAGTTGTACTTTCGAGAGTGACAAATTTGCCCAGATTACTCTGCCATCAAAGGTCTCTAACTGAATATCTCGAGAGGTACCGACAATTTTATCGTTCCCTGTGTTGCGATTGGCATTCACAAAACTATCGTGTTGGCTTTGAATCCCTTTTGGAACGAGCATTTTTACATTGTTGCCCAACACTTTTTCTCGAGATATCGCCCACAGTGTCTCCGCCGCGCGATTGAAAAAGATGACATTGTTGTTTTCGTCGATGGTCACAACGGCATCGATACACTGCTCGAGAGTTTGGTCGATGCGCTCTGCATTTTCTTTTTCCGCAGAAATATCTTTAACAAAGGCGGTGTAGCTAATTTTGTCCGCTATTTTTACCCGAGAGAGTGAGAGATTACACCAAATCTTTTTTCCGGATTTAGTTTCAAGTTCAATATCTCTCGATGTACCGACGATTTTGTCTTCGCCTGTTCTTCGGTTGCGGTTTACATAATCATCATGATTGGCTTGAATTGCCCTGGGAACCAGCATTTTTACATTTCGTCCCATGACTTCTGAGGCGGTGTAACCCCATAGCTTTTCTGCAGCAGCATTAAAAAACGTAATGTTGTTGTTTTCATCTATACTCACTACCGCATCAATACATTGCTCAAGTATATTTTTTTGTTGGTCGTTGCTTTTATTAAACCACATCGTAAACATGGTAATTCTCCGTGTAGGCGCTACTTTCCACAATCGCTTTGGAAAAGTGTGTGGAATCCTTGAGCTTTGATTTTTAATCCGTTGAAATAAAGCGTAGACGATTGGAACAAAAACAAACGATTAAATTCGTAAAACAGGATATTTAAATGACTAAAATTCTAGCATTTTCCGGCAGTTCAAGGTCTGGTTCATTCAATCAAGCGATTGTAAAAATGGCGGCTGAGGGGGCAAGTGAAGCGGGAGCTGAAGTCACCGTCATCAATTTGGCAGACTATGCGATGCCAATTTTTAACGAGGATGAAGAAGCGCAAAATGGTATTCCAGAACGGGCACAAGCATTCAAAGAGTTGCTGATCAGCCACGATGGATTTTTGATTGCTTCACCTGAGTACAACAGCAGTTATCCTGCGTTACTCAAAAACGCCATTGACTGGGCAAGCAGAAAGCAAGGCGACGAACCTATGCTTGGTGCCTATCGAGGCAAAGTGGCGGGAATTATGGCGGCCTCACCAGGGGGGCTCGGCGGTATGAGAGTGCTAGTTACCTTGCGTATGTTACTAGAAAACTTAGGTGTCATCGTAATGCCAAACCAGCGCTCTGTGGCTAAAGCCGCAGGTTTGGTTGATGAGCAGGGCAACGTGAGTGACGAAAAGACGGCTGAGCAATTGAAAAAGCTCGGTGCGGATCTGGTTTCGCTGACGGCAAAAATAAACCGCTAAAATTGGCGAATATCTTCTGAGGGAGGCACTCAGCCTCCCGATTTATGTCATTACTGTGTTTTTATGTAATTCAGTCACTATTTATCCCACATTCATCTATCAAAATTTCGCTAAATTCGTTACTATCCCGCCTCTTACCGCGTAATAAGTAAATTCACCTATGTTTGAAATTAATCCCGTGCAAAACGCGATTGCTGATATTCGAGAGCGCACAGCATCGCTTAGGGGGTATCTTTGACTTTGATGTCAAGAAAGAGCGCTTAGAAGAAGTTAATAGAGAACTGGAAAGCCCAGAAGTTTGGAATGAACCAGAGCGGGCGCAATCCCTCGGCAAAGAAAAAGTTACACTCGAGCAAGTTGTAGAAACCATAGTACGTTTGGAAGCCGGTGCTGAGGATGTTGAGGGTTTGTTAGAACTCGCCATTGAAGCTGAAGATCAAGAAACGTTTGACGACGCTGAAAATGAACTCGCTGACCTGACCTCGCAATTGGAGTTACTCGAGTTTCGCCGCATGTTCTCAGGTCCTAACGATACCTGTGATTGTTACATTGATATTCAATCAGGTTCTGGTGGTACTGAAGCACAAGATTGGGCCAATATGTTGTTACGCATGTACTTGCGTTGGGGTGAGGCTCATGGTTTTAAAACGGAATTAATTGAAGTCTCTGAAGGCGAGGTCGCGGGAATCAAAAGCGCCACAATTCGTTTTGAAGGGGAATATGCGTTCGGGTGGCTGAGAACCGAGACTGGCGTCCATCGATTGGTTCGAAAATCACCATTTGACTCTGGCAATCGCCGTCATACTTCTTTCTCATCAGCATTTGTTTACCCAGAGATTGACGATAATATTGATATCGATATTAATCCTGCAGATTTGCGTATCGACACGTATCGGGCTTCTGGAGCAGGTGGACAACACGTCAACAGAACGGATTCGGCTGTGCGAATTACTCACGAACCTACGGGGATCGTAGTACAGTGTCAAAACGATAGGTCGCAGCACAAAAACAAAGATCAGGCGATGAAGCAGCTCAAAGCGAAATTGTATGAATATGAGCTGCAAAAACAAAATGCGGAAAAACAAGCCCTGGAAGACAGCAAGTCAGATATCGGCTGGGGAAGCCAGATTCGTTCTTACGTGTTAGATGATTCACGTATCAAAGACTTGCGAACTGGGGTTGAAAATAGGAATACGCAGTCGGTTCTTGACGGCGATTTAGATAAATTTATTGAAGCCAGCCTGAAATCAGGTCTGTAGCAATCAACACAAGTGAAAGGTTTATGACTGACCAACAACTGGATGAAAACAAATTAATTGCAGAGCGTCGAGCAAAACTCAACGCTATTCGAGAAAACTGCCGCGCAAATGGCTTTCCAAACAGTTTCCGTCGCGAGAACTACGCACAGGAGCTACAGGAAAAGTACGGTGAGTTAGACAAAGAAGCACTGATTGAGCAAGATAACAAAGTCAGTATTGCAGGCCGTATCATGGCAAAACGCGGTCCGTTCTTGTTACTTCAGGACATGACAGGTCGCATCCAAGCTTACGCTGACAAAGACACTCAAAAAGCCTTAAAAGCGCAATACGGTGCACTGGACATCGGTGACATTATTGGCGTAGCTGGTGCATTGCATAAATCAGGTAAGGGCGACCTTTACGTGAATATGGAACAATACGAGTTGTTGACCAAGTCACTGCGTCCGCTGCCAGAAAAGTTTCACGGCTTGGCGGATCAGGAAACCAAGTATCGTCAGCGTTATGTTGACTTGATCACGAGTGAGAAAACACGTGAAACTTTCGTCGTTCGAAGCAAAATCGTCAATGGTATTCGCAATTACTTGAGCCAAAGAGATTTCATTGAAGTCGAAACGCCGATGTTACAAGTTATTCCCGGCGGTGCCACGGCTAGACCATTTGTTACTCATCACAATGCATTAGACATCGATATGTTCTTGCGTATTGCACCAGAGTTGTATTTGAAACGACTTGTTGTTGGCGGCTTCGAACGTGTGTTCGAGATTAATCGCAACTTCAGAAATGAAGGGTTATCAACGCGTCACAACCCAGAATTCACTATGCTTGAATTCTACCAAGCCTATGCTGATTACAACGATCTGATGAACCTTACGGAAGATATGCTACGTACGCTTGCACAAGATATCTTAGGTTCAACTGAAATTATCAACACGATCAAGGACAGCGAAGGCAATATTGAAAAAGAAATTCGATATGACTTTGGCAAACCATTTGACCGTTTGAGTATGGGCGAAGCCATTTTGAAGTATTGGCCAGAAGCCAATGAGCAAGCCATTCGTGACCCTGAAGCGCATCTTGATGAACTTAAAGCGATGGCTAAACAGTTACACATTAAAGAGCCTGAAGTCGATGGTATATGGGGTGCAGGCAAGTACTTGTGTGAAATTTTTGAAGCAACCGCTGAAGAAAAGCTTGAACAGCCAACATTCATTACTGAGTATCCGTGGGAAGTATCGCCACTTGCTCGTCGTAACGATGAAAACCCGTTCATTACTGACAGGTTTGAGTTCTTTGTTGGTGGTCGAGAGCTAGCCAATGGTTTCAGCGAGTTAAACGATGCGGAAGACCAAGCAGCAAGATTCAGAAAGCAAGTGGAAGAAAAGGATGCGGGCGATGACGAAGCCATGCATTACGATGAAGATTACATTCGCGCGCTTGAATATGGGTTACCACCGACGGCCGGGGAAGGTATTGGTATCGATAGACTCGCGATGCTATTTACCGATAGTTCTACTATCAAAGATGTGATCCTGTTCCCGCACATGAAGCCACAAGAGCAGGACTAAATAGCACACTGCTTTATTGATTCATACAGTAAGGCATTCACGGGAACGTGGATGCCTTTTTTATTGGCTATTTCAACAATATACCCGCTGATCGAATCGATTTCTGTTTGCCGTCTAGCGTGAACATCGCGGTTCATACTCGAATAATTTTGTGCGGTATCTTTGGCGACTCGCAACACTGTTTCAACCATTTCAATACTATCTAGCAGAATGTCTTCACATTTTGCAACGGCGCAGGCCTCCTCACATACTCGAGTAATTGTCTCTCGATATTGTGTCTGCTGTAACTCTCCATTTCTGATGCTGTGTAGCGCGGTGAGCGGGTTGATAGCGGCGTTGATGATGAGCTTTTTCCAAAGCGCCGCCTTCATGTCAGTTGCCACAAAAGTGGGAGCTAGCGTTTGCTCCAGTAGATTAGCGATATCATCACTTTTGTTTGTTGCATTGCAAAGCCAAGACATCCCTACATAGGTGTCACCTAGTCCAGTGTGCTCAACCCGTGTCGCCGCCTGTTTTAACGCGGCTTGACTCGTCGTTGCGAGATAGGTTGGTTGAAGAGGGCCAAGTACTTCTCTCGCAACCTCAGCGCCCCCCATGCCATTGTGCATAAGTATGACGACCGTTGATGGGTGAAGCAGAGGTTGTAATAACTTCAGTGCATCGGCAATTTGATACGCCTTTAACGGTAAAACAATTATGTCACTCGCACTGAATTTGCCTCGTTGCCATTGTTTGTCGAGTAGGCTGATCTCTCCGTATCTGAGAGTTTTGACAGCGTCTGGAGGCAAGGTCTTCTCGCGTAAAATCCACTGATATGCTATCTCAGAATGGGAAAAGCCAGCTGCAATCAGGCTGCCTATTGCGCCAGCACCTACAATGAACAAATCCCCAAAGCGGTTATGCGGTGTCATCGTTTTTTGTATGCTGGCCATTTGAGTAATTCCGGCGCGCCAACTTGTGCAATCCAAGCCGCGAAGGCGTCTGTGCAAAAGTGTTGGCCACTCGTTGGGGGGCGACAAACAGTAAATGGTTCGTTTTGATAACAAAATGACAACTGGTAAGCGTGTAAATACAGCCTATCCGACGATTTACCAGAATAGTGAGTGTCACCTAAAATCGGGCTTCCATTGCTTTTCATAGCAACTCGAATTTGATGCGTTTTTCCCGTTAATGGGCGAACGATTGTTGCCCTTGTGCCTGGGGTTAAGCCATGAGAAAAAAACTGTGTTGCCGCTGGGTTATCTTTTGATTTAAGCAATACATGCTGTCCGCGTCGGCGATTTTTCATATCGCCTTCGATGGTGCCTTGCTTCTTTTTGGGTTTGCCATCGGTCAATGCCACATAAAATTTTTGAATGGCTCTGCGTTCGAAAAGTTCGCCAAACTCAGCAGCAGCCTCGCTGGATTTAGCGAGAATAAGTAAACCGGATGTTGGCGTATCCAGGCGATGGCAAGGCAACAGCACTTCATTGGCGTATTGCGATTTAGTCAGTGCGACAATGCCCTCATTGACGTCATGCATCGCGACGCCAGAGGGCTTGTTAACAATAATAAAGTCTTTATGTTCGAGACATATCTCTATGTCATAGGTCATGAAAGCTGATTGACTAGGTCGATTGCAATACCATAATCGAGCTCATCAACGGCTTCCTGAATGGCTTCTTTTTTATCATTATCATCGCAGAGTTGACTCAGCCAATCGTTGAGTTTTTCTGGTGGGATGAATTCATTGGCTTGGAGAGCCGTTAATAAGGCGTCTTTGCTACTCTGTGCATTTGCTGTGGCGGGCTCAGCCTTTTGTGTGGTCGGACTAACAGATAATTGTTGTTCTGAACTGAGCGCGTCAATCGTGCCGATAGTTTCATTCAGTGTTGCAGAAAACTGTGGCAGATGGCTCAAAGTCGCTTGCTGCTCTTTGATATCGGCTTCTAATGTTTTACAACTCATATGCAAAGCAACACAGCCCAAATTTCCTGACACACCTTTCAACGTGTGAATGAGCACCCGTGCATCTTCCCATGCAGACGCTGAAATGAGCGCATTGAGCTTTTGCTCAGTTTGACGATATTCGTCAGCAAATTTTCTGAGTAAAGTTAATAGTAAACCTTTGTTACCACTGAGTTGCGATATGCCAAACTCGACATCAAGCACAATTGGTGAATTCATAGTTCTCTCCTGTCCCTCGCTCTAAGTGTATTCGATACCCAGAATTATTTCTAAGCTTAGTATTAGAAAAATATGATTTGCATACATTTTGTACGCAAAAATTGTTTTTTGCGACCAATGGGCAACAAAATGATACAAAGCACTGGAATTCGTATGGGTATTTGTTGATTGAATTTGGTAATCTGAAGGGATGCTCGTACATATTTCGTTCCATGTTGAATCACAAGCTGGGGCGAATACTCTAAAGAGGTTCAACATGCGTTTCTCTTTTCTTTCCGCAGCGATTATCGCGCTCGGTGGGATATCACTTCAGGCTTGTCTTCATACACCAGACAAAGTCGACCAGTCGGTCGAAACACAGCAATCTGCGGTTTACATTCCTCATACTAAGTACACATTGGAAAATGGCCTGACCGTAATTCTGCATCAAGACACGTCAGATCCTCTGGTTCACGTAGATGTTACTTATCACGTGGGTTCGGCGCGCGAAGAAGTTGGCAAATCCGGTTTTGCCCATTTCTTTGAGCACATGATGTTTCAGGGATCTAAGCACGTTGCTGATGAACAACACTTTAAGGTGATAACTGAATCGGGTGGTAACCTCAATGGTACGACAAACATGGATAGGACAAACTATTACCAGACTGTTCCAGCCAATCAATTGGAAAAAGTGTTGTGGCTTGAAGCTGACCGTATGGGTTTTTTGCTTGAGGCGGTGACTCAAGAAAAGTTCGAAGTGCAGCGAGAAACGGTAAAAAATGAACGAGCGCAGCGAGTAGACAATCAGCCATACGGCCTGAGAAGTGAACGCGTAGGTGAGGCGCTCTACCCGCTAAATCATCCCTATTCTTGGTCGACGATTGGATATGTAGAAGACCTAGATCGCGTTACTGTTGACGATCTAAAAGCCTTTTTTAAACGCTGGTATGGCCCTAACAATGCCGTATTGACGATCGGTGGCGACATCGACGTTGCCCAAACGAAGGCTTGGATCGAAAAGTACTTTGGGCCAATTAGTGTGGGCCCTGTTGTTGAGCAAGCTGAAAAAGCCCAAGTGGTATTGGAAAATGACCGATATCTCACCTTAGAGGATGATGTGCATCTACCTCTGTTACAAATTACGCTTCCAACCGTATATGGACGTCACCCTGATGAGGCGCCTTTAGACGTGCTTGCCGATATACTCGGTGGTGGGAAAACGTCTTTATTTTACAAAAACCTAGTCAAAAAAGGGGCAGCAGTACAAGCGATTGTATCTCACCCGTGTCGAGAGTTGGCGTGTGAATTCCAGCTACTGGCCCTCGCTAATCCTCAAAATATTGAGAATCTTAATGAGCTTGAAAAGATCATTGATGAGACGTTAAAAGAGTTTGAAGACAGAGGAGTAACTGAAGATGATTTGTTGCGGACAAAAGCGGCGATAGAGTCTTCAACGGTTTATGGTTTACAAAGTGTTGCAGGTAAGGTGTCAACACTAGCTGCCAACCAAACGTTTTACGGTGAGCCTGACTTAGTCGCAAAAGATCTCTCGCGATATAGTAATGTGACAAAACAAGATGTTATGCGCGTTTATAACACTTACATAAAAGACAAACCCGCTGTCAAATTAAGCCTAGTTCCAAGAGGGCAAACTGAACTTGAATTAGCAGAGGTGAATTTTGTCAAACCAGAACGCAATATCGCGATAGATACTGTAACAAGCGAAGCAGTAAATAACGGTATTATTGATAACTTTGATCGCAGTATTCAGCCTCCGGCTGGTGAGGCACCAGTGGTTAAAGTACCTGATTTCTGGCGTGATAAATTAGCGTTTGAAATCGATATTCTCGGAATAACCAGTGACGAAACACCGACAGTGAGTCTTTCTATTGCGCTTGAAGGTGGTTCGTTGGTGGAACCGTTAGCCAAGGCGGGGGTTGCCAGTTTGACTGCTGCCATGTTGAATGAATCGACACAGGCCAGAACCAGCGAAGTAATGGCCAATGACTTGGCCAAGTTAGGCAGTTCGATTCATTTCAGTGCTTCTGGTCGCTACACCCAAATTTATGTGTCGAGTTTGACCAAAAATTTGACGGCAACATTGGCTCTGCTGGAAGAAAAACTGTTCAAGCCAAAATTTGATACGACTGAATTTGAGACCTTAAAAGCGAGAACGCTACAAGGTCTACAACAAGATGAGAAAAACCCGTCTTCACAGGCGCAGCGAGCCAAATATCGCTTGATGTACGGTGATGAAAATCGCATTGGCTGGCCAGATTCTGGCACGCAAGAATCGATAGCGGCGCTGACCATAGATGATGTAAAACACTATTATCAAACCTATATCAATGCGTCAAAAGCCAGTGCTATTGTGGTGAGTGACTTAGCCAAAAACGACGTCCTCAAAGCATTAACGTTTTTGTCAAAATGGCACAGCACTGACTATGACATTCCGCCATATTCACCTTTCCCGAAATATAGTGAACAAAAAATCTATCTTGTAGATAACCCCGGAGCGGTGCAGTCTGTCGTATCGATAATTAAGCGCTCAAGACCTTATGACGCAACAGGTGACTTTTTTTATACGCGATTGATGAACTTCCCATTGGGTGGCGCGTTTAACAGCCGCATCAATTTGAACCTTCGCGAGGACAAAGGCTATACCTACGGTGCCAGCTCAGTGTTCTTGGGAGGGAAAACGTTGGGATGGTTTGAGGCGAGTGCAGATTTGAATGGCGAAAATACGGCAGATGGTATTCGGGAAATATTTAATGAGTTGAAAGCCTATCGCGAGAATGGGATGACAGACAGTGAACTCGCGTTTATGCGAAGTGCATATACATTAAGTGATGCATTAGAATATGAAACGCCGAGTAGTAAGGCATCCTTCTTACGTCATTTGTATAATTATCAGTTGGATAAAACTTATCGTGACGAGCAGTCTTCTATTATCAAAAATGTCACACTTGAACAGCTCAATGCCGTGGCAAAAAGAGAGTTGCAAGCAGAAGATATGCAAATTGTCGTAGTGGGCGACAAATCAAAAATTTTACCGCAACTGCAATCGTTGAAGCTTCCTATCGAAGAATTGGTGCTATAGTCACCGGGAAGCGATAAACGTTTTGACCGTGAACACAGTCGGATTCGCGATGGTGTTCACTTGAAAAAAAACTCGGTTGTTCCCATGTTGGAATAGCCCTTTGATATTACGGAATTTTGCTTTGGCTGCGAATCAAACACAATTTGAAGCCCGTGTCGCTGCGTTGGACAGCGTCGATTTTCTTACAACGCTAAAAAACATTCGCCGCGGAGTAGAACGCGAAGCCCTGCGAATTCAGAGTGATGGCACACTGGCCCAAACTCCACATCCTGTGAGTTTAGGTTCAGCTCTAACTCACGAATCCATCACGACAGACTTTTCTGAGTCACTACTTGAATTCATTACGCCGCCAGAAGCCGATAGCAAGGTGACGATGGAGCAATTGGCCGATGTGCACAAGTATGTCCTTGCCAACTTAGATGGCGAGCGTTTGTGGCCAATGAGTATGCCTTGTTTCATCGAAGACGAATCCAGTATTCCCATTGCTCACTATGGCTCATCTAATGTCGGCAAAATGAAAAAAGTCTATCGCGTTGGTTTGAAAAACCGCTATGGCAGTATGATGCAAGCTATCTCTGGTGTGCATTTTAATTTTTCATTCCCCGATGAGTTTTGGCAACAATGGGCAAAAATGGAAGGGGTAGAGTATTCACAAGATACGGTATCTGCTGCTTATTTTTCGCTTATTCGCAACTATCGTCGTTTTTGTTGGCTCATTCCATTTTTGTATGGTGCGTCGCCGGCATTGTGTGGCTCTTTCCTAAAAGGCAAAGAACACAAACTGCCTTTTGAGCGTGTGGGCAAAGGCACCTATTATTTGCCTTATGCTACGTCGCTTCGAATGAGTGATCTGGGTTATACCAATGCTGAACAATCGGCATTGAAGATTTGCTACAACAAGCTAGACAATTATATTGCTTTGTTACGTGAGGCAATGTATTCCCCTTCTACCAGCTACGCGCAGTATGCAGCGGGTGAAGGCGGGCACTACCAACAACTTAGCAAAAATGTATTACAGATTGAAAACGAGTTGTATTCACCCATTCGTCCTAAACAACCCACAGCATCAATGGAAAAACCAACGGATGCATTGGCCCGCAGAGGGGTAAGTTACATCGAGGTTCGCGCGTTAGATGTGAATCCATTCTCGGCATTGGGAATTGATAGAGAGCAGTTTGATTTTCTCGATATCTTTCTTCTGACTTGCTTGTTAACACCGAGCGAAGAGCTAACAGAGGTGACATTTAAAGAGTCGGATGACAATCTTTCTCGTATCGTATTAGAGGGCAGAAAGCCGGGTTTAATGTTGCAGCAAAACGGTGAAGCTGTACCCATGCAGCAATGGGCCGAAACCCTGTTTGCCAATTTCAAACGTACTGCAGTATTGCTTGATAAAGCTAACGATACACGACGTTATACCCAAGCGTGTGAAAGAGAGTGGCAAAAAGTATTACACCCAGACACTACGCCATCGGGTAAGTGGTTGGGGCAATTACTAGAGAATGATTGGGATAATGGAGACTTGGGATTGAAGCTAGCCGATGAGTACACTCAAACATTAGCCTCCTACGACTATGTACACACAAACGAGTCAAGTTTTGCTGGGCAAGCAAAAACGTCATTAGCGAAGCAGAGCGAGATTGAAGCTGAAGACGATAAAGACTTCGATACGTTTATACGAGAATATTTCGAGGCGCCGCAAGCATAAAAAAAGCCTGGCTGGTGCAGCCAGGCATCAAAGAAGTTCCAGGGAAACACACATTACTAGAACACTATGTTGGACAACACATGTCGGTAAAGTTCACTTCTTGTACAAAAAAAAGACTACTTTTTGTTGTGGTCATACCTCTTCTGCTGGCGAGCTGCTCTACGACGCCGCCATCGGATATTAGTAATATCTGCAGCATTTTTGAGGAAAAATCTGATTGGTATGAAGCTGCGGCAGATGCCAGAGATAAGTGGGGTGCACCAATTCACGTGCCCATGGCAATGATGTACCAGGAGAGTTCTTTTAAACACGACGCATTACCGCCAAAAGATTACGTATTTTTTGGTTTGATCCCCTGGGGCAGAGTCAGCTCTGCCTATGGTTATTCCCAAGCTAAAACGCCAACGTGGAGTGACTATATCCGAGAAACCGGTAATTCGGGCGCTGACCGAGATGATTTTGATGATGCAATCGACTTCATGGGGTGGTTCATCTACAAGTCAAACAAAGTGAATGGCGTGTCCAAATGGGATGCCTATGGTCAATACCTCAACTACCACGAAGGTTGGGGAGGCTACAGAAAGAAGAGCTACAACAAAAAGCCTTGGCTCAAAAAAGTCGCTCAAAAAGTGAAAGCGCGAAGCTTGCGTTATGCCAAGCAGCTAAAAACGTGTGAAGAAGACTTAAAAGAAGGTTGGTTTTTCGGATTGTTCTAGTTCAACACGCCCAAATTAGTACGAGTCTGCTGTACCTAGCTCTTGTTAGGAAAAAAGAAAAAGCGGTTACATCCCACACATAACCGCTTTTTAAAATCGACGCAAAGCCAAGACCGTTAAACCTGCGCCGAACAGGCAGGATTAAATTTAATGTAAATGAGAATCATTATCAAGTGATTTTTTGAAGTTTTTCACTTTTTTGATCTGCATCAAGTGATTCAGGTGACTCACGGGGCTTATATGATTTAGATCAGTAAATCCCATCCAGCGCTCTCAGATAATGGTGTTGAAGATAAAAACACACCGTGAAGGAGAGCGTCATGTTCCTAACAATGTTGAAAGATCCAGTCGTTTGGGGTTCACTACTTGGTATTTTAATCATCTGCGTGATGATGGGGTACTACACGTATTTGTTTATGCATAATAGCGCTGACGAAAACAAGTAGTGCTCTGTTAGGCCGAGCGGTAGTCTCACACTATAAGTAAGCCAGATCTCGACAGCGTGCACGCCAAAGGTCAGCACGTCTTAGAACTTACCTGATTGAGATTCGTCGAGTTCTAGCAAGACTACCAGCGCACCCTGGCCTCCGTACTCTAGCGGTGCTTGATGAAATGCTAACACATGGGGATGCTGAACAAGGTAGTGAGGCAATGCCTGTTTTAAAACGCCACCGCCTAAGCCATGAACGATTGCAACGCAGTCAAGGCGCTGTTTTCTCGCTGCATGGATCATCGCGGCTACTTCGTGCTTGGTAGACTGTTTAGTCAGGCCATGTAAATCTAGGATTAATTCGGGTGAAAAATCCCCTCTGCGCAATTGTTTGAGTAAATAGGTTGGTTTATCTTCTCGACAATAGCGCATTGGTCCCTCGTCGGGCAATTTAGCTTGAAACACGTCAGAAAACTCGAAGCTAGCAGCACTTTGCTTTTGCGCAATCGCGTCTTGCGCTCTTTGTTTTTGCCGTCCTGAAGGTGTGACTGCTTTTTTCTCGTGGACCACTTTGTCTTGCTGTAATGGCTTTATCCCCTTCATTGATGCCTGAAAAAGAGAAAAGTCATCTTCGCTATTCGACAGCGTTTGGCCAATTTGTTTGAGTTTATCTTTCATATCCACACACGTATTCCGACAGCTCATATAATTTTATCATGAATGAATCAAAGGCGGCACTGACCAATTGCGCCGAAAAGCTTATCAGATAACAAAATAATACATGTGTCACCGTAAAACATTGGGTATTATAGCCGTTTGAATTTTTAGCTTGCCCGAGTGCTATGACCGATAAAATATATTTAAACGAAGCGATTGATGACTTACATACTATGTTGGACTTTGTAAGGTGGTCAGTTAGCCGCTTTAACGATGCGGGTCTTTATTTTGGTCATGGTACAGACAACGCTTGGGATGAAGCGGTGAGTCTTGTGCTGCAAGCACTGCATTTACCCCAGCATATTGTTCAACAAACAGGGGATGGTTTGTTTGACGCGAAGCTAACGCGAAGTGAGAGAGAGAAAGTCGCAGAGCTTGTGCTCAAACGCGTTCAAACTCGTATGCCGTTACCCTATATTACCCATGAAGCTTGGTTTTGTGATTTGCCCTTTTACGTTGACGAGCGAGTATTGATACCGCGCTCGCCTTTTGCTGAGTTGATTCAAAAGCAATTTGCGCCTTGGGTAACAGATGCGCCAAACACCATACTCGATATGTGCACGGGCGGCGGATGTATCGCTATCGCTCTCGCTTATGCATTTGATGAAGCCCAAGTTGATGCTGTCGATATTAGTCAAGATGCCCTGGACGTCGCCGATTTCAATATTCAAGAGCACAATGCAAGCCACAGAGTTTTTCCGATTAAATCGGATTTGTTTTCACAGTTACATGGCCAAAAATACGATTTGATAGTATCAAACCCCCCTTATGTCGACGCTGAAGACATGGCAGACCTTCCCGATGAATATCACCACGAGCCGGAGTTAGCTCTTGCCGCCGGTGATGACGGGCTAGACCTAGTAGAGATCATGATTGCTCAAGCGCCAGATTTTCTAAATGACGGTGGTTGGATGTTTGTTGAAGTCGGTAATAGTGAAGTGCATATGGCGAATCGCTTCGACGGCCTAGACGTTGAATGGATAGAGTTCGAGTCTGGCGGTCACGGTATTTTTGCAGTCAGTAAAGCGGCCATGGAAGCCTATCAACAACGAGGTACGAAGTAAGAATATGTCAGGTAACACCTTTGGAAAATTGTTTACGGTAACAACGTTTGGCGAAAGTCATGGTATTGCGATTGGTGGCGTTGTTGATGGCTGTCCTCCAGGGCTCGATCTCTGTGAAGCCGACTTGCAGGGCGATCTGGACCGTCGTAAACCGGGTACCTCTCGTTACACCACAGCGCGGCGTGAAGATGATGAAGTCCAAATCTTGTCAGGCGTGTTTGAGGGTAAAACAACGGGCACAAGTATTGGTTTACTGATCAAAAACAAAGATCAACGCAGTCAAGACTACTCGAATATTGCCGACCGGTTCCGTCCTGGACATGCAGACTACACGTATGATCAAAAGTACGGAGCGAGAGATTACCGAGGTGGTGGTCGCTCTTCGGCTCGAGAGACAGCGATTCGCGTTGCAGCTGGTGGTATCGCGAAAAAGTACTTAAAGCAAGTGCACGGCATTGAGATACACGGTTACTTATCGGAATTAGGTCCTATTGCTATCGACACTGTCGATCATGAGATAACCAATACTAACCCTTTCTTTTGTCCTGATGCGTCTAAATTAGATGCGCTTGATCAGTATATGCGAGACCTTAAAAAATCTGGTGATTCGATTGGCGCCAAAGTCTCTGTGGTCGCGAAAAACGTCCCCGTTGGGCTTGGTGAACCTGTTTTTGACCGTCTAGATGCAGATATTGCCCATGCCATGATGGGCATTAATGCCGTTAAAGGCGTGGAGATCGGCGATGGCTTTGACGTTATCAACCAAAAAGGCAGTGAGCACCGTGATACTTTGACTCCCAATGGTTTTGAAACCAACCATGCAGGTGGCGTACTCGGTGGTATTTCTACTGGGCAAGAATTGATCGTGCATATGGCCCTTAAGCCTACTTCTAGTATCTCAGTACCGGGAAAAACGATTAATAAACAAGGTGAAGAAATTGACATTGTGACGAAAGGTCGCCACGACCCTTGTGTCGGTATCAGAGCGGTACCGATTGCCGAGGCCATGCTTGCCCTTACCTTGATGGACCATTGTTTACGTCATCGCGGACAGAATGCCGGAATTATTAGTGACACGCCAGTTATTCCCGGCTCACTGACCTAAACCCTTGAAGCCAGCCCTTTGGGCTGGCTCCTTTGCTACTAGATTTTATACCTTGTTAGATCGCGCTTTTTCTCCAACCAACATTTTTATGTTGGGGCTTACCTATTTTTTGTATTTTGGCCAATTAGGTGTACTTGTACCTTACCTTGGTGTTTTTCTCGATGGCAGGGGTTTTTCTTCTGTACAAATCGGCGAACTACTCGCCATCATTACCCTGGCGCGTATCATAGGCCCCATTATGTGGGCCAACATTGCCGATAAAAAAGGCAAAGCCTTAGGTGTACTGAGGCTGGGGACATTTCTAACGATGTCTTCATTTGCGTCAGTGTTCTACTTTGAAAGTTTTTGGGGCATGACATTGAGCTTTAGCTTGATGATGATGTTCTGGACAGCGGTTTTACCCCAGCTGGAAGTCATTACAATGCAATGCATTGCCGCCCGAAACATAGGGTATGGCAAGGTGCGTTTATGGGGCAGTATTGGCTTTATTGTACTCACCGTCTTAGTTGGCTGGTTACTTGATATCTTCTCTACCGAAACGCCTGTTGTGGTATCGATGGCGACCTTGAGTGGGTTGTGGGTGGTGACTTTATTTATTAAGCAGCCGCCACTGAAAGCCAAGGCATCCCAACACAGTTCCTCGTTGCTCGATGTGGTCAAAAGCCCTGTATTTATCGCTTTTATGGTTTCAGCGACACTTTTGCAGTTCAGTTTTGGTAGCTACTACGGCTTTTTCTCTTTGTACATGCGCGACCTCGACTACTCAGGACAGGAAACGGGCATGTTGATCGCACTTGGCGTGGTAGCTGAAGTTGGGATTTTTCTCGCTGCACGACGCTTAATTCTGAAGTTTGGCGTATGGAATTTATTGGTGTTTAGTATGGCAGCAACCGCGGTACGATGGTTCGTATTGGGGTATCTTGCTGACAGTCTGTTGATTGTTATGGCCAGCCAATTGATTCACGCTCTGAGTTTTGGTCTGACACATGCCGTCTCTGTTCACTTTATCCATCATTATTTCGCTCCCGAGTACCATAGTCGAGCTCAAGCGGTTTACATAAGCGTAGCGTTCGGTATGGGCGGAGCGATTGGCAGCTACCTCGCCGGCGTCACCTGGATGCAAGGCGCAGGAGCGAGTCTGTCTTTCGCTGTGTCAGGCAGTGCCGCACTACTTGGTACGATGGCGCTATTGTTTGTGAAGCCAAAGGCGATGAACAGCAATACTTAGGTTTGTGGTGCTGGCTGCTTTCGCTGTTTTTTTAGACCTTCACTCCCAATTTTGAGCTATATTGGAACAGGCGTCGTACAGAACTCGATATAGATGCTGTGCGTTATTTGGGAGACAAGATGAATAAGTTTGGAGAGTTCAGCCTAAGGCTCGACAACCGCGTTATCGTGGCCCATTTAAGCGGTATTTCCAATGCGAGTAGCGTGTTAGCTTATAGTCATAGATTCAAGCAGCTAGTCAAGAGTTTAGCGCCAGGCCCGTGGGCGCACATTGTTTATTTGGACGACTGGCAACTGGGTACGCCCGAAATCGAACCGATTGTTGAACAATTAGTTCTGTGGTGTGAATTGAGGCAGTTGGCTTTTACAGCACAAGTGCTCAACCCCCACAGTTTGAAAGAGTTTCAGCTCGACAAAATGATTCAGCAAGGTGATACACACAGCCTAAAACGCTTTGATAATGAGAGTGACGCTTTTCGTTGGCTGTCTTATCAAGGGTTTGACGTGTTATCGCCTTACATTGTTGCCTAGGTTGCGATAACCAGATTGAGTCGTCACATTGACTGATAATCTAGCTCTGGAACTTGGTTTGGGTTCAGTTTTGTCTTAGGGTAGGGGAAAATAAACCAGACTGACAGTGCTCAATATGAAATACATATCTCTTTTGGTATTGCTCTCCACGCTTATACCTTTGTCTTCTTTTGGACAATTGCCAACCTCTAATATTTGGCTACTCAAACTGGAAAAAAACGATGGGCAAGTCACCATTCATCGAGCGGTCAAGCTGACTGACAACCAGGGTTACTCCAATCAACCTCATTTTACCGAGGATTCGAAGATCTTGTATTACACTCAAGGCTTTGATGAGCAGAGCAGTGAGCAAACCGATGTGATGGCGTACCATCTTAGTAAGCACTTCCACACAAGGGTTACGGAATCCGCTTCATCTCAGTATTCGCCTACACCTAATCCATCAGGAGATGGTTTTAGTGCGATACATGTGGATGGCAACCAGAAACAATGGTTGTATCAATACCATATGGACGGTCAGTTAGGTGATAAGCTAACTAATGTTGAGCCCATTGGTTATCATGTTTGGATAGATAGGAACCACGTATTGGCTTTCGTACTTGGTCAGCCTCATACGTTGCAGAAGTTGGGGCAGGACAATTCCGCTGAACTAGTTGATGACAACATAGGAGCGAGTCTTTGGCCTATTCCTGGGACCGACATGTTCAGTTATACCAAAAATCCGTCACCCGATGGGCAACCCTGGACATTAATGGCAGTAAACCCAGAAACTTTGGAAACCAACCCAATGGTTGCTATGCCTTTGGGGGCTTATTATATGGCCTGGTTTCCGTCGGGAATCGCATTGACTGGCGTAGAAAGTAAAATACTAGGGTGGGATAGTCACAGCCCCGGTAGTCAATGGCAAGAGTGGTTAGACGTCTCCGCGTATTGTAAAGGGCTAGTCAGCCGTATTCATGTGGATAAGCGTGGCTCAATGCTCGCTTTTGTTTGTGACAGCTAACCGAGCTTACCAATCATAAGCCTTCATTGTTACTCATTGAGTATTGACGGTGATTTACGGCAACTGGCAATCACTTGCACGTTGCCGTTTTCGTCTTTTTGTTCAAGGTTGACATCGAACTTCCACAACCGATGTAAGTGTTTCATCACCTCTTCTTTCGAATCAGCTAATGGAATACCATTTTGAGGTATGTAACGCAGTGTGAGAGATCTGTCTCCCATTACATCGACGTTATGCACTTGTATATTAGGTTCCAAGTTACTCAGATTATACTGTGCGGATAGCTTTTCTCTGATTTGTGCGTAACCTTGTTCATCATGGATTGCGCTGACACTGACGTAAGTTTTTATCGCGTCGTCTTCAACGGCGAAAAACTTGAAATCTCGCATCAATTTTGGCGATAAAAACTGACTAATAAAGCTTTCGTCTTTAAAGTTATGCATCGCAAAGTGTACGGTTTCCAACCAGTCTTTACCGGCAATATCGGGAAGGTAGTATTTGTCTTCATCGGTTGGCGCTTCACAAATTCGCTTGATATCCATGAACATATTAAAGCCCAGTGCATATGGGTTTATACCCGAGTAATAGGGGCTGTTGTAATCGGGTTGTGCGACCACACTGGTATGGCTGTGTAAAAACTCGAGCATGAAGCGGTCGGTTACTTTACCTTCATCGTATAAGGTGTTTAATAGGTGGTAGTGCCAAAAGCAAGCCCATCCCTCGTTCATCACTTGAGTTTGTTTTTGTGGGTAGAAATATTGGGAAACTTTGCGAACGATTCGCACTATTTCTCGTTGCCATGGCTCAAGTAAAGGCGCATTTTTCTCTATGAAATACAGTAAGTTTTCTTGAGGTTCTGTCGGGAAACGCTGCTTTTTGGGCTTAGCATCTTCTTTAGACTCAGGTACCGTGCGCCACAATTCGTTGACTTGGCTTTGCATGTAAGCTTCGCGCTGTTCTTGGCGGTTCTGCTCTTCTTGCATCGAAATCTTTTGCGGCCGTTTATACCTATCAACACCATAATTCATCAAAGCATGGCAAGAATCTAAAATACTCTCGACTTCTTTATCACCATATTTTTGTTCGCATTTAGCAATATAGTTTTTGGCGAACACTAAATAGTCGATGATTGAGCTTGCATCAGTCCACGTTTGGAACAGGTAATTACCTTTAAAAAAGGAATTGTGACCGTAACAAGCGTGTGCCATAACGAGCGCCTGCATTGTGATCGTATTTTCCTCCATTAAATAGGAAATACAGGGGTTGGAGTTGATAACAATTTCATAGGCCAGCCCCATTTGGCCACGTCGGTACTGTTGTTCGGTTTGAATAAATTTTTTGCCAAACGACCAATGCGTATAGTTGATGGGCATACCGATACTGGCATAGGCATCCATCATTTGCTCAGCAGTGATCACTTCGATTTGGTTTGGGTAAATATCAAGTTTGAAGGCCTTTGCGACCCTGTCTATTTCAGCTTCGTATTCTTCCAATAAGTCGAAGGACCAGTCGGGGCCGTCATCTAATGGCGTTACTTCGATTTTCCGTTTTGTCGGCATATTAAATCGACCTCAAGGTGTCACGATTTTTGTTAAACAACTCCCTAAATACTGGGTAAATATCGTTTACGTTTTGAATATGCGTGCACACAAAGTTTTCCGTGGACTCTGCGACTTTTTGATATTCACGCCACAAACTTTGATGCTGGCGTTCGGTAATTTCGATATAGGCGAAGTAGCGTGTCACTGGTAGCAAGCGTTTGGTCAGTAATTCACTGCATTGCGGCGAGTCATCAGCCCAATTGTCACCATCTGACGCTTGAGCCGCGTAAATATTCCAATCTCCTGTGAGATAGCGCTCTTGAACAATTTCATCCATCAACTTAAGAGCGCTGGACACTATGGTGCCACCGGTCTCTTGGGAGTAGAAAAATTCGTGCTCGTCCACTTCTTTTGCTTGAGTGTGGTGGCGGATATAAACGACCTCAACATTTTCATAGGTTCGTGTAAGAAAAAGGTACAGCAAAATGTAAAACCGCTTCGCCATGTCTTTTGTGGCTTGGTCCATAGAGCCTGACACATCCATCAAACAAAACATAACGGCTTTTGATGTTGGAATTGGACGCTTATCGAAATTTTTGAACCGCAAATCAAAGGTATCAATAAATGGCACGCCGGCGATCTTGCGTTTTAGTGCTTCGATTTCCAGCTCTAGGTCTCGTAATGCGAGAGTATTATCGTGTTTGTCTTCTCGAAGGGATTTCGCTTGTTCCTCGAGTTGCGCTAAACGCCGTTTGTCTCCAGCTGTCAACGCAATACGCCGTGCCACCGAGCCTTTTAACGATCTAACAATATCTAGGTTACTGGGTACACCATCGGTTTGGTAACCCGCTCGGTAAGTTTCATACTGGACGGTTTGGTCAAACTGACTCTGTTGCAAGTTTGGCAACTCCAGATCATCAAATAACAAGTCTAGATATTCATCCCTCGAAATAGAGAAAACAAAGTCGTCTTGGCCTTCACCGCTGTCGCTGGCTTCACCTTCGCCGCTGCCTTGCCCTTGCCCCTGTGGTGGGCGTTTTATACGGTCGCCAGCAGTGAATTGGTCGTTGCCGGGATGTACAAGGTCTCGTTTGCCCCCTTTTCCGGTATGAAAAAGAGGCTCTGAGATATCCCGAGTGGGAATACTGACTTTTTCGCCTGTTTCAACATCCGTGACAGAACGGTCACCCACTGCATCTGAAACGGCGCGCTTTATTTGCTCTTTGTAACGTCGAATAAAGCGTTGCCGATTGACAGTGCTTTTTCCCTTACTATTCAACCTGCGATCGATAAAATGCGCCATATTTACCTCTAATCAAAATGCTGACGTATCTAACTCGCCTTACGCACTCGCAAGTACCACTCACAAAGCAGTCTTACTTGTTTTTGGGTATAGCCTTTTTCCGTCATTCTGTTGACAAAGTCATCGTGTTTTTTCTTGTCTTCAGAACTGCCTTTCGTGTTAAACGATATGACAGGTAGTAAGTCTTCTGTGTTTGAGAACATTTTTTTCTCTATCACGGTTCTCAATTTTTCGTAACTAGTCCAAGTTGGGTTTTTGCCACTGTTGTTTGCCCTTGCGCGCAAAACAAAGTTAACAATCTCATTTCGAAAATCTTTGGGATTGCTGATACCTGCGGGTTTTTCCGTCTTTTCAAGTTCGGCGTTTAAAGACTCTCTATCAAAGAGTTGGCCAGTTTCAGGATCTCGATATTCTTGGTCTTGTATCCAAAAGTCAGCGTAAGTGACATACCGGTCAAACAAGTTTTGACCGTATTCTGAATACGATTCCAAGTAGGCGGTTTGAATTTCTTTACCGATAAACTCCACGTATCTCGGGATGAGATATCCCTTGAGAAATTCTTTGTATCGCTCAGCGGTGTCTTGTGGGAACTGTTCTCGCTCAATTTGCCGCTCTAAAACATAAAACAAGTGCACAGGGTTAGCGGCGACTTCTTGGTGATCGAAGTTGAATACACGTGACAAAATCTTGAAAGCGAATCGAGTTGAAAGGCCTTCCATGCCTTCGTCTACACCCGCATAGTCTCGGTATTCTTGATACGATTTCGCCTTGGGATCAGTATCTTTCAGACTCTCGCCATCATACACGCGCATCTTTGAATAAATACTGGAATTTTCCGGAGCGTGGAGGCGAGACAACACAGTGAATTGCGCCAAACATTCCAAAGTATCAGGTGCGCAAGGCGCGCCAGTTAACTCACTGTTGGCTATTAGCTTGTGATAAATACGCATCTCTTCAGACACTCGCAAGCAGTAGGGTACTTTGACAATGTAGACTCGGTCTAAAAACGCTTCGTTGTTTTTGTTATTTCGAAACGATTGCCATTCTGATTCATTAGAATGTGCCAAAATCAGGCCATCGAAGGGTAGGGCAGAAAATCCCTCAGTCGGATTGTAGTTGCCTTCTTGAGTTGCGGTAAGCAAAGGGTGAAGCACCTTGATTGGTGCTTTGAACATTTCAACAAATTCCATTACCCCTTGGTTGCCTTTACACAATGACCCAGAGTAACTATATGCATCGGGATCGTTCTGCGCGTACTGCTCCAGTTTGCGGATATCTACTTTACCAACCAGTGATGAAATATCTTGATTGTTTTCGTCCCCTGGCTCTGTTTTGGCGATGCCAACTTGGTCCAATATGGAGGGGTAGACCCTTACGACTTTAAACTGGCTGATGTCACCGTTGTATTCGTGCAGGCGTTTGCGTACCCAAGGCGACATAATGGTTTTCAGATATCGTTTGGGAATCCCATAATCCTTTTCTAAAATGTCGCCATCTTCTCCAGCATCGAATAGGCAAAATGGATGGTCGTTTACCGGTGAGCCTTTAAGTGCATAGATAGGAACTCTTTGCATAAGCTCTTTTAAACGCTCGGCCAGTGATGACTTACCTCCACCTACAGGCCCCAGTAAATAAAGGATTTGTTTTTTCTCTTCAAGGCCTTGCGCGGCATGTTTGAGATAGGAAACAATCTGTTCAATTGCTTCTTCCATACCGTAAAATTCACTGAATGCGGGATAACGTGCGATAACGCGATTGGAAAAAATTCGACTCAGCGCGGGATCGGTGGCCGTATCAATCATTTCTGGTTCACCGATGGCATTGAGTAACCGTTCCGCCGAGTTGGCGTAAGAGAGTGGCTCTTTTTTGCAGATATCGAGGAATTCTTGAAGTGTAAACTCTTCTTCCTTGTGTTCCTCGTAGCGTTGTTGATATTTTTCGAAAATACCCATTTTGACCCCTTTGAAGAAACCGAGCGCTTATTTAAAGCTTAGTCGGTATTTACAAAAGGGTGAGGTAATTTATCGAATAAATTTAGAAATTTAGCGTTATTGAATATAACAAATAATGGTATTGCTATAATTCGATGAATATAAAAAAGCCCCGCTATTGCAGGGCTTTTGAAACGTGTTTATTCGCTGAAATTAAGCACCGAAGTTTTCCGCTGCGAAAGACCAGTTTGCAAGTGCCCAGAAACCTTCAAGGTACTTAGGACGAACATTGCGGTAGTCGATGTAATAAGCGTGCTCCCACAGGTCTACAGTAAGAAGTGGCGTAACACCTTCTTCAGTGATAGGTGTTGCTGCATTGCTCGTGTTCACGATGTCTAAGCCACCGTCGGCAGTTTTTACCAACCAAGTCCAGCTAGAACCGAAGTTGTTTACTGCCTTGTCGTTGAAAGCCGCTTGGAAGTCAGCAAAAGAACCCCATTTTGCGTTGATAGCGTCGGCCAGTGCGCCAGTTGGCTCGCCACCACCGTTTGGACTTAGGCTGTTCCAGTAGAACGTGTGGTTCCAAATTTGGGCTGCGTTATTGAAAACACCACCTTCAGAAGATTTTACGATCTCTTCTAGGCTTTTGCTTTCAAGCTCAGTACCTTCGATCAAACCGTTCAACTTAGTAACGTAAGTTGCGTGGTGTTTACCGTGGTGAAAATCCAATGTTTCAGCAGAGATATGTGGTTCAAGCGCGTTTTTTTCATACGGTAATGCTGGTAATTCAAAAGCCATTGTCGGTCTCCATATAGGTCGTGATATATTGCATTTTCTTCACCAAGGCAGTGGGATTGTGCCGAGTCTCAGTGTTGATTCCTGCAACGAGTTTGTAGATATAGGGTCGAATTGTAGTAATCCAACAAAATTTTTCAATATTTCAAAGTTCGCTTAACCCTATATTTCATAAGGTTTTACAGCGTTTTTAAGCAATTTTATGATGTATAGCATAGTTTGCTTAACTAAGATCAAATTTCAACAAAAGATATTAAAAATGTCTAAGCATTGTGCTTGATTTTGCGTGTACAGAGCCCATATTAATGCCAGCAATAGATCATTTACTCTAGTGAGGAAGATATGGAACCCACTGAAAACCAAGATACGGTTGAAAGAATTAAAGAGCAAATCGCTGAGAATCCAATCCTTTTATATATGAAAGGATCACCAAAGCTACCAAGTTGCGGATTCTCATCTCAGGCGTCACAAGCCTTAATGTCGTGTGGCGAACCATTTGCCTATGTCGATATTTTGCAGAATCCAGATATTCGCGCAGAACTGCCTAAGTATGCCAATTGGCCAACCTTTCCTCAGTTATGGGTTGATGGTGAACTAGTGGGCGGGTGTGACATTATTTTGGAAATGTTCCAACAAGGTGAGTTGCAACCTCTGATAAAAGAAACCGCCGAAAAATATAACGACGACCAGCCGTCGGCTGAATAGTCAAACGATGAAATGAAAAAAACCTGCTTTCGCAGGTTTTTTTATGGCTGATTTTCATACGAGAACAAAATCAGTGATTTTCAGAAAAAAATTGTGTGGTCAGAAGGCCACAATTGTATTCACTAATTAAAGGTGATTACGGCGAAAATGGGGGCATTTTCGCAAGGCATAAACTCCCCTAATTATCTATATAGACAAGCCACAAAATGAAATCCTCTACGGCTTGAAAAAATATTTTTATTTTCTTATTTTTTGTTTGTTTTCAATGGTTTTAAGCGCTATAAGAATTGATGTCAACCTAGTTGATAAGTGTTGTAGTGAATAAAAATTAAATAGGTTCACGGCCAAAATTTGTTGTGTTTTTGACTGTAGAAACCAAGCTATCCATGGAAACCATTATGAGAACTTCAGAGTCATTACTGACTAAACAATTACGCCTTGCTTTGGGTGCAACCGCTGCGCTCAGTTTGGTTGCTATTGCGCCTGCAAATGCACAAGAAGCCGAAGGTGAAGCCAAAGACGTAGAAAAAATTGCTGTCGTAGGTACACGTGCAGCGCCTCGCTCCGTCGCAGATTCTTCAGTACCTATCGATATCATCGGTGATGAAGAATTTGCTAATCAAGGTTCGACCGACATGGTGTCGATGCTGCAAACCATCGTGCCTTCTTTCAACGTAAACGACCAACCAATCAATGATGCTTCGACATTAGTTCGTCCTGCCAACTTACGTGGTATGGCATCTGACCACACCTTGGTGTTGGTAAACGGTAAGCGTCGCCATCGTTCTGCAGTTATCACCTTTCTTGGTGGCGGCTTATCTGATGGTGCGCAAGGCCCAGACATCTCTGTAATTCCAGCAATCGCATTGAAGCAGGTTGAGGTATTGAGAGACGGCGCTGCTGCTCAGTACGGTTCGGATGCTATCGCCGGCGTAGTAAACTTTGTATTAAAAGACAACACCGAAGGCGGTGCAGTAGAAGTACGTACTGGCTCGTATTATGAAGGTGACGGTGATTTATACCAGATCGCGGCTAACGTAGGCGTGCCTTTGTCAGACAATGGTTTTGCAAACTTCAGTGCGGAGTACCGTACTGCTGACGATACTTCTCGTAGTGTTCAACGTGACGATGCTGCTGCGCTAATTGCCGCAGGTAACACAGCAGTTGCTGACCCAGCGCAAATCTGGGGTAGCCCAGAAATCAAACACGACATTAAATTGTTCGCAAATTTAGGCCTAGAGTTGAACGACAACGCCGAAGCTTACTTGTTCGGTAACTACGCTGAGCGTGAAGTTGAAGGTGGCTTCTACTTCCGTAATCCTCATAACCGCGGTGGTGTTTATGATGGTGGCACGAATGCCGATGGCGAACAGCTACTCCTGGTTGGCGATTTGACCGCAGACGGCACTGGCAACTGCCCAACGGACATCGTAGTAGGTGCTAACGTATTACAAAACCAAACGTATATCGACCAAGTTGCAAATAACCCAGACTGTTTTGCATTCAATGAGATTTTGCCAGGCGGTTTTACTCCTCGTTTTGGTGGTACGGTCAAAGACTCTTCAATCGTATTTGGTACCAGAGGTGAATTTGGTAATGAGTGGGGCTATGACGTCAGTGTTAATTTAGGTCAGAACGAGATTGATTTTGCTATCTCAAACACAATTAACCCATCTCTAGGTCCAGATACACCACTTGAATTTAGCCCGGGTAAATATATCCAATCAGAACAAACGTTTGACTTTGATCTAACCAAACCCATTGACATCGGTTTAGATGAGCCATTGTTCTTAGCGGGTGGTTTCCAGTATCGCAACGAGTCTTACGAGAGCATCGCAGGCGACCCTGCGTCGTATGAAATTGGTCCTTTGGCTTCACAAGGCTTTGGTATCGGTTCAAACGGCTTCCCTGGCCTATCTGCTCGTAGCCAAGGTAAAGCTTCAAGAAATAACATCGCGCTTTATTTAGATGCTGAAGCGTATCTAACGGAAGACTTCTTACTAACGGCTGCAATTCGTTACGAAGATTTCTCTGACTTTGGTAACACCACAAAAGGGAAAGTGTCTTTCCGTTATCAAATGCTAGATAACATCGCGTTACGTGGTGCCTATTCCACAGGCTTTAAAGCACCCACTATTGGTCAGAGTAATGTACGAAACGTAACAACGGCATTTGGTACCGATGGTCGTCTTATCGACCGTGCAACGCTTCCGCCAACAGACCCAATTGCAGCACAGGTTGGTGGTGAGCCACTTCAACCTGAAGAGTCTGAAAGCTTCAGCTTTGGTGTCGTAGCTAACTTCGATAATGGCTTGTTCATTACCGCCGATTACTACAACATCGAAGTTACAGACCGCATTAGTACCGTATCGGGTATTGCTCTGACGCAGGATGATATTGACGCATTGTTGGCTCGTGGCATTCGCGATGCTTCAAGCTTCTCAGAAGTAAGCTATTTTGCAAATGACTTCGATACGACAACGAAAGGTGTAGATATCGTAGCGAACTACGGCATGGAAATGTTCGGTGGTGATACCAAGTTCTCGTTGGCATACAACTGGACATCGACAACCGTAGACCAAGCATCTGAGTTTATTTCAGCTGATCGTATTCGAATGATCGAAGACAACTTGCCTGCAGTGCGTTATAGCTTAACAGCTAACCACAATAACGGTGACTGGCGCTTCCTCAGCCGCCTGAACTACACAGGTAGCATCTTTGAAGATCACTTGGATTCTGGCTTGCCAATTGACAAAGTAGGCTCTGAGTTTACTTTGGATTTGGAAGTGGGTTACCACGTAACAGATAACTTGGAACTCGTTGTTGGTGCGAAGAACGCCTTGGATGAAGATCCAGATCGCAACACGCTCTATGACAACGAAATTGCAGGTTCAGCATTCCCAACCACGTCTCCCATTGGGATTAATGGTGGCTTCTACTATCTAAGAGGCTTATACACCTTTTAATTGATTGGTCACCTGGGGGCGATTTTCGCCCCCTTTTTTGTTAGGATGGCAGTGACAGAAAAGTAGAACAATCTCAGTGTCTCACTTTGCAATAATATCCGACAAAATAATAACATGGGTTTGTAAAGTATTTGATACGACTAGGTCAGGATGAATATGACGAGAAAGTCGACACTTGCTGTAACTTATTTAAAGTATCGCTCGAAATTAATGCGGGCGGTTGGGGCGATTGTGCCCTCTGAAGATATCGAAGATATTGTTCAGGAAACATTTATTAAAAGTTACGAAGCGGACCTTAAACAAGAAATCCGCTACGAACGCACATACATGCTCAAAACTGCTCGTAACCTCGCATTGAATCACGTTACACGTGCCGAAAATGTACAAAGCGACCAGTTGGATGACATGGATACATTACCTCACGAATTGGTGGGGTATACATTAGAAAAAAATGTAGAAAGCAAAGAACGCTTTTTGAACTTTTGCCGAGCAACAGACACACTCTCTGCTGATGTGAAACGAGTGTTTTTGTTAAAAAAGGTGTATGGCAAAAGCCAACGAGAAATCGCAGAACTCCTTGGATTGAGCGAGAGCACAGTAGAAAAACATGTTGCCAAAGGCTTGTTACTCTGTTCCCGCTATTTAAAACAATTATCACAACAAGGCACCGGAAGTTCGGATAATCCGAGTGGTCGTGCTGAATTAAGAGATGGAATCAATCCATGAGTAATGTTCACAGTTTTAGTACTCGCGAGGACATACACGAGCAAGCGTGCGTTTGGGTTAGCCGAATGGATCGCGGCTTGAGCGATGCAGAACAAACTGAATTGTCACAATGGGCTGCGAAGAGTAACGCCAATAGAGAAGCGCTGTTTGAAGTGGCTAGCTTGTGGGATGACATGTCAGTGATGCATGAGCTTAGTGGATTGTTTCCACTCAATACTTCAAATGAAGCCGCTTCGACACCAGTGTTCCGAGCGTCTCGCTGGCAAGTCGCTGCGAGTATTGCGTTTTTGTTTATGGCAATTGGCGGCATTTTTTCGTCCAGTTGGCAAACTACGCCTGAAGCTTTAGCCGTCGCTGCGCAACGGGCTTCAACTCAAGTGGGCGAGCAGAAAAACATCACCTTATCCGACGGCTCGGTTGTGCATCTAAATACAGACTCAGTGGTCAGTATTGCGTACTCCGATGAAGAGCGTCGTATTACGCTGCTACAAGGCGAGGCTTATTTCGATGTTGCTCACGAGACAACTCGCCCGTTTGTCGTTGCTGCGGGAGCAAATACCGTAACGGCGGTTGGAACGGCATTTAACGTCGAGATCGTCGAGGATGCTAGCTTCGAGCTAGTGGTGACTGAGGGCAGAGTATTAGTGCAAGACAGGGCAGTGCAACGAGCAGATGAAGACGCTAAAATTCTGACGGGGCAGCGCGCCATCATTGATGAAGGTCTACTCGTTTTCTCTGGCGAAAAAGCCATTGTTAAGAAGGCAATCACGCAGCGTCAAAACGTATCAAGCGAATATATGGAAGATGATTTGGCTTGGCAAAAAGGTATGTTGGTGTTCAAAGGTGAACCTCTAGACAGTGTTTTGGAGGAGATCACGCGCTATACACCGGTACACTTCCAGATTACTGATGAGGCGTTGAAATCCCGACGTGTTGCTGGTTACTTCAAAGTCGGTGATATTGAGGCTTTGTTAAGTGCGCTAGAAAACAGTTTTTCTATTCAACATGAGCGGGTGTCAGAGCTCACGATATTGCTTTCAGAGGGAGCGTAGCGCTCCCTTTTTAACGCTTGTCTTAAGATTACGGCCTACTGACGGCTTTCTTCTCCCTTTTTATTGTCTTTGATACCGCTATCATGTAGCTTTTACTTTTATATTCTAAAGAACCGAATGCTCCCATAAATATTGGCACTTAGACCGATTAGGGATTTGCAGTACAAGAAAAATAACAATGATACGGTTTACGTTTAATTCGTGTTTAATCAGGAATAATTGGCTAGAACAGTTCGCTGTAGGCAGCGTCTGGGTCAGCTCTCCTAATTGCCTGTTGAAAGGGGAGCAAATCTGGCGTGGTATTCGGAGTACACTACTTGATGGTAGGTAGGTTTTCTCGCGCGCAATTCAAAATTAACAGGTTGTGGATTGCAACGTGCGTGCTTTTCTTTAGTTCCTTTTGTGCCGCAATGGCTCAAGAGGCAGACTTCGCTATTCCTGCTCAACGCGCAGATACTGCTCTTACTCTTTTTGCTAGGCAGGCCAACATCACCTTATTGTTCCCATTCGATGAAGCGGAACAAGAGAATACCCAAGCTTTGGTTGGAGTCTATTCTCACTTCGATGGCCTTACTAAGTTACTTCACGGCACGTCTTTAATTGTAGTACGTGACGATAAAGGTTTACTTAGCGTACAAGCCACCCCTGTACCAAGTGATAGCGAATTACCTGTCATCACCGTTAACAACGATGAAGACGATATTCTGATGAATGCTATTGAGCAGATTGCCGTTGTGGGCAGCAGAAGTTCCCCAAGAACAGTTGTCTCTTCATCTGTACCCATCGATATTATTGGTAATGCTAAATTGCTTGAACAAGGTGATAGTGACGTCCTCAGCATGCTGAGTAACCTTGTGCCCTCGCTTAACGTCAATGATCAATCGATTAACGATGCAGCTAGTTTAGTACGTCCGGCAAACCTTAGGGGTATGGCGTCTGACCATACTTTGATACTGGTAAATGGCAAGCGAAGGCATAGAAGCGCTGCGATAACTTTCCTAGGAGGCGGGTTGTCCGATGGTGCGCAGGGCCCCGACGTGTCGGTATTACCAGCCTCGGCTGTAAAACAAGTAGAAGTCCTCAGAGATGGCGCTGCTGCCCAATATGGTTCAGACGCTATTGCAGGCGTAATCAATTTCGTCCTCAACGATGCCAATTCTGGTGGTAGCGTAGCCGTCCGTGGCGGCCAGTTTTTCCAGGGAGATGGTGAGGATTTCCAATTCCGCGCCAATATTGGTTTGCCTTTGGGAGAAGATGGCTTTGCTAATTTAAGTGCGGAATTCCGTCAAAGGAATGATACTAATCGGGCACTACAACGGGCAGACGCTCAACAACTAGTCAACGGTGGCAATGAGTTTGTGCAAAATCCAGCCCAATATTGGGGGACGTTAGACGTTGATGGCGATGTAAAACTCGCGGCCAACCTTGGCTCTCAACTCAATGAGCAAACCAGTTGGTATGCGTTTTCAAATTTTGCTCGCAGAGAAATAGAAGGGGGGTTTTACTTTCGTCATCCCCATTTTCGCAGAGGAGTCTTTGCCGATCCCCAATCAACAGCAGAGAATACGCGGCTATTGGTCGGTGATCTCGATGGACTCAATCAAGGGTTGAGTTGCCCTGACGTGTTCATCACTGATGACAATGTACTCGATGACCCCAACTATTTGTTGATAGCTGACAATACGACGGCACTAGGGCGCAATTGTTTTGCATTTAACGAAGTGTTACCCGGCGGTTTTGCTCCTCGGTTTGGGGGCCGTGTTGAAGACGCGGCGATGAGTATTGGAGTGAAAGGGTATACGCCTTCAGAGTGGGCTTACGATATCAGCATTGGCCTGGGCTATTCCAATATCGATTATTTGATTTCTAACACAGTGAACCCATCCCTAGGACCTGATTCTCCTACGTCTTTTAATCCAGGAGGCGCTCGCCAAGTAGAGCGTAGCATTAATCTTGATGTCAGAAAGTTCTTAGATCTTGGGTGGCATGAAGCCGTCAATTTTGCTGCGGGTATCGAATGGCGAAAGGAGAGCTATCATCAAAAAGCAGGAGAACTCAACTCCTATGAGGTTGGTTTTCTAGCCATGGAGCCCGATACCGGTTTAAGCCAAGGTTTCAGTGTTGGCTCGAACGGCTTTCCTGGATACACGCCGCAATCTGCAGGCGATTGGAGCCGCACGAACTGGGCGGTGTACATCGATGTCGAGACCTATCTCAAGGAATCTTTACTCGTCGGTACTGCACTTCGATATGAACACTTCAATGACTTCGGCTCGACATTTGAGGGGAAACTTACTGCGCGTTATGAGTTGAACGACCAGCTATCTTTTAGGAGTTCAATCAGTACGGGATTCAAGGCGCCGACGGTGGGGCAGAGCAATGTCATTAATGTAACAACGGCATTTTCCGCTCGAGGGTTGGAAGATCAAGCAACCTTACCGCCGACCAACCCTATTTCTGAACAAGTGGGGGCGACGCCATTGCGCCCAGAAGAGTCGGTGAATAAGAGTATTGGTATGGTTTACTACTGGAACGATGCTTTTTTCGTAACGATGGATTATTTTCATATTACATTACACGACCGCATTAGCACGACATCGGCTATCCAACTTACCGAAAGTGATGTTAATAGCCTAGTGGAACAAGGTGTACCTGCTAACCAGATATTCGAAAGTGTGAAATTTTTCACTAATGACTTCGATACGACAACTCAGGGCGTCGATATCGTGTTGAACTACGAGTTTGCCACTGGCAACATCGAGAATACATTGTCGACTTCCTTCAACTGGACCCATACTAACGTTGACAGAGTGACACTGTATCCTAGGCTTAATGAATCCGGCGGTATCGATTTCGTTTCAAACTTGGCACCGTCGCGTATCAGAATGCTTGAGGAAAACTTACCTGACTTTAGGGTTGTAATGGCGTTGACACAGAATTACAAAGCCTACAGTGCTCTTTGGCGAGTGCGTTACTTCTCTGAGTTTTACGAAGACCATCTCGATGCTGCTGCAGGGCTTGATATTGAGGGGAGTGCAGAAATAGTGGTCGATTTGGAATTGAGCTATCAATTCGCCGAAGATTGGAAATTCACAATTGGTGCACAGAACTTGTTTGACAATCGACCGTCTCTGAACCCATTTAGTGATGTTGCGGGTGCAAGATACCCTCCAACGTCTCCGCTAGGGATGAATGGCGGTTATTACTACGCTCAACTGAAATATGAATTTGATTAGAGTGGCTAGCTAGCCCACGTTCTTGAAAAGGGATTCGTCGATGATAGTAGAATCGATGATTTGCTGCGCCATTTGCACGCATTTTCCACACTGAGTACCAAGTTCTAATGTTTGACGTAACTCACGCAAATTGCCCACGCCGTTCTCTTCAACAGCTTGCTTAATTGCTTTGTCTGTTACACCGAAACACATACAAACGTACATAAGGTTACCTCAATACTTCAACGCAAATGATAATAATTGTTATTTTCCAACCGATCAAGATTTAATTGCGAATAATTTTTATTTAGAAACGCGTTTTCTTAAAGGTCGTGATTTAAGTCAATGGTTTTGCAATTATTTTGTCTGCTCAGACTTGTATTCTCTAAATAAGAACCAATATGACTAATTGAGAATCGGGAGGAGTCCTCTCTCCCATATAACAACAGAAAACATTGGAGCAATCATGAGTGTTTTAGTAGGTCGTCCAGCACCGGATTTTACAGCTGCAGCCGTTCTTGGCAGTGGTGAAATTGTTGATTCATTCACGTTAAGTGAAGCAATAAAAGGCAAAAAAGCCGTTGTATTTTTCTACCCATTGGACTTCACATTCGTTTGTCCATCTGAACTAATCGCTTTTGATAAGCGTTTCGAAGAATTCCAAAAACGTGGTGTTGAGGTAATCGGTGTGTCTATCGATTCTCAATTCAGCCACAACGCATGGCGTAACACGCCAGTCAACGAAGGCGGTATTGGTCCAGTTCAATACACTTTGGTTGCTGACGTTAAACACGAAATTTGTCAGGCGTATGACGTAGAGCACCCAGAAGATGGCGTTGCATTCCGTGGCTCATTCCTAATCGATGCGGATGGTCTTGTGCGTCACCAAGTTGTTAATGATTTACCACTAGGTCGTAACGTCGACGAAATGTTACGTATGGTTGATGCTTTGGCATTCCACGAAGAACACGGTGAAGTTTGCCCTGCAGGTTGGACTGAAGGCAAATCAGGTATGGACGCAAGTCCAGAAGGTGTTGCTAAGTACCTAGCTGAAAAAGCAGAAGAACTATAATCTCACGCTTTATTTTTATTCAAAAAGCCTGACTATCGTCAGGCTTTTTTGTTTTTATCGATGTCCCGCGATAGCAATGCAAAAACTCGCTATCTGACGCGTCTATTACTCAGCCACAGGCCAGCCACCGAGTGCTTTGTAACGATTTACCATATAGCAGAACAACTCAGCGGTTTTCTCTGCATCGTATAGTGCTGAGTGGGCTTCTTTTTGATCAAATGCTATTTTCGCCGCTTGGCAAGCTTTAACAAGTACAGTTTGGCCCAGTGTCAATCCGGCCAAGCTAGTTGTATCAAATGACACAAATGGGTGAAAGGGAGTACGTTTTATACCACTTCTTTCGATAGCTGCGTTGACAAAACCCTGATCAAAGGTCGCGTTATGAGCGACGATAACTGAACGTTGACAATCGGCATCCTTTTGCAATTTTCTAATCGATTTACACAAATCTTTCATTGCATCCGATTCTTCTACCGCGCCGCGCAATGAACAAAATGGATCTATACCATTAAAATCCAGTGCCGCTTGTTCAAGATTGGCACCCTCAAACGGTACAACATGACGATGGAAGGTTTTATCTGGCACTAGGTTGCCGTTTTCATCCATCTTTAGTGTTACCGCTGCGATTTCTAAAAGGGCGTCCTGGTTGGCATTGAAACCAGCCGTTTCGACATCGATAACGACGGGAAAATAGCCACGGAAGCGCTGTGACAATACATGTTGCTGTTTTGACATCTTGTTGGGTTTTGCTCTTATGTGATGTGAGGCATGTGCCGGTAAATATTAATTATCGCATATTGCGCGGCGTAACACATCTTTCTACCAGGCCCAAATTCGCGATAAATAGCATTGGCGCAAATCGAGACTTTTGGCACAATGAACGAGGCGCTTTGTCCTTTTTTGTAAGACTTGTCTGTGTAAATCTTGGCAAAAGTAAACAATTGTTAGCGTCACCGTATTGTTTAGACCAATGAGCACGAGCAATATGGTCTAAACTTTTCGCGCCAACGGACGATAACTCTGTTGAAGTGGAGGCTTTTTAATGCGTCGAATATTAATCAGTTTAGTTGCCGTGATCTCTTTGTCTAGTCACGGAGCAATGCGGCAGTATGCTGCAACAATAGAAAATTCTGAATGGCAGGTGACCCAGCAAAATCGTCTAGCCTGTACTCTTTCTCATCCTATTCCGGGTTACGGCGACGCGCTATTTACGAGTGTAGCCTCAAAACAGCTCAATATGGAGTTTGAGTTAGACATGTTGTTGCTCCCCAAGAAATTTGGCGTTGCAGCTGTGTATTCAATGCCTCCAAGCTGGATGCCCGGACATAGCCGCAAGACGATTGCAGATATGACTATCCGCACACAGTACGATGGCGATTTGCCCGAACAAGCCGCATGGACCATGCTGTCTGAGTTAGAAAAAGGGTATTGGCCAACACTTTACTATCAAGATTGGTACAACCAATACGACAAAGTTTCAGTGGGCTTAAATGCCGCTAACTTTGCGTCTAGCTACCGCGATTTTGTTCAATGTGTATCTAATCTTTTGCCGTACAGCTTTGAGGATATCGCTTACACTGTTTTGAGTTATGAAAAAAATAGTGTGGAGTTGACGAAGTACTCAAAGAAACGCTTGGCGATGATCGGCGACTACCTCAAAGAGGATAACGAGCTGGAGTTGGTTCTATTAGATGGCTACACCGATAGTTACGGTGGTAGATGGAACAATGAACAGCTGTCAATTCGGCGTGCTAATGTCGTCAAGGATTACTTTGCTTCCATGGGCGTGCCAATGGACCGTATTGCCGTAACAGGCCATGGAGAAAAACGTCACATCTCGCCGAATACAAATAGCCGAAGTCGAGCGCAAAACCGCCGTGTTGTCGTCAGACTAACCAAGTCATAACAAAAGGGAGCTTACGCTCCCTTTTTCATCAAAGCACTTACTTGTTTAAAAATTGCTTTACAGGCGGTACCTGATCGGTAAATACACCATCCGCCTTAACCTTGTCCACCAGAATATCGAGTAGCATAGTTCCGCTTATACCCTGCGGTAGGGCATCGATACGATAGGTATAGGGATGAACTTTCAATCCCAATGATTGGGCTTCTTTCAGCCAGAGTTGGGGCACAACCTGTCCTTGTGCCAATTTAGGCATATCGACAAGCTGAACGATCCAAGGGCCGACACCTTGAGCAACGCTGGCAACCGATGCTAACCCTTCTGATGTCCTCAACCAGTCGTAATCTGTGGGAGATTCTGCCCAACTGTTTTCTGCTATCAGTTGAACTAGTTTCATTTTTGCGCCTAGTTCATGTCGAATTCGACGGAGCTCTTCATGGTCAAAACACTGGACATAAATCGGTGCATCAGGCGAATCAAGACCGTATTGTCTCAATAGCTCAATCACAATTGAACTGATATCGATGCCCTGTTCGCGATGCCAGGCTGGGGATTTGATTTCCGGGTAAAAACCAATATTTTGTCCCGTCAGTCGATTGAGCTGGGAAATCAATTCAATATGCTCTTTCAATGTGGCGATTTGAAATGACGCATCGCCTTGATAGCGACTGGGGAAGACAGGATTACCTTGTTTGTCAGTACGTTCGTGAACGTTCAGCGTTCGCAATTCTTTTAAGGTAAAGTCCAGAGCATAAAACCTACCATCTTCTCGCGCTCTTCCGGGATATTTTTGCTCCACGTCGGTAACGGTTTCTAAATGAATGTCGTGAAGGACAATGGGGACGAGATCTTTGCTGAGAACGATATCTTGTTCAATAAAAGTAGGTGACTGCGCATGGGCGAGGGTAGCCGCCTCTAACGTATGCTCAGGAAGATAGCCTGAAGCTCCTCGGTGGGCAATGACATCAAAGGCGTGAGCCTTACTCACGCTGGCAATGAGACAAATACCTGCAAACAAAATACGTGGCTTCATTTGGTTATTCACCTTCTTGAATTAACTCGATAGCGTAGCCATCTGGGTCGCGAACAAATGCGATTACCGTTGAACCACCTTTCACCGGGCCCGGCTCTCGGTAAACTTCAGCTCCCTTAGCTTTAAGTTGTTCGCAGAACGTATAGATATCATCCACAGCGAAAGCCGTATGGCCGTATGCTGTGCCCATATCGTAATCGTGTTCTCCCCAATTGTGAGTTAATTCAATTACTGCCTGACTTTGCTCGTCACCGTACCCGACAAACGCTAAAGTATATTGATATTCCTTGTTTTCACTCTGGCGTAAAAGCGTCATGCCCATGGTATCAACATAAAACGATAACGACTTTTCAAGGTCTTTTACGCGTAACATAGTGTGTAACATTCTCATCCGGCAACTCCGTTAATTTTCAATAGCGTAACTTCAGTTATAGCCCTTAAGTATGACAGTTTTCGCGGTGCAGAGCTGTATTTTAGCGATTTACGGTGTATTTTTTGAGTTTGGTACAGCAATCGTGTGTGCTCGGGAAGAAGATATGACGTTTTACGGTCACTTCAATAGTGATAAAAAAGGAGCTTACATGAGATTCATCAGCGCGATCAGTTTTGTTTTATTTTCGCAAGCCGGACTTGCCAATGTGTGTGATGACGTTGAGGTTCAAGTGCTCGGTAGTGGCGGCCCAGAACTCAACGATGGCAGAGCCTCGTCTTCCTATTTAATTTGGTACAAAGGCGAGTCTCGGGTGCTTGTCGACACGGGCTCGGGGAGCAGTGTGCAGTTTGATCATGCCCATGGCGATATGAATACACTCGACGCGATTGTGTTTAGCCACTTTCATTCCGATCACAGCGCCGATTTTGCTTCTTACATTAAGGGCGCTTTTTTTACTCCCCGTGATAAGCCGCTTGTCATCGCGGGCCCCAGTGGGAATAGACTGATGCCTTCGACGACCCAATTTGTTGATAGACAAATTGGTGAATCTGGCGCGTTTCAGTATCTTGCTGATAACCTTGACGATACACAACAACAATATCCTATACGCGTTGTCAATCAGCCGGCCAACCGCATCAGTGAAGAAGTGAGTATTTCCTCGACGATACGCATTCAATCTTTACCAGTGGAACACGGTCCGATAGCGGCTGTGGCTTGGAAAATCAATGTGGCAGGGTGTGTAATTACTTACACAGGTGATATGAATGGCACGAACAAAGATTTCGCTGCATTTTCTCGTAATGCCGATCTCGCCATTATGCATGCGGCGATCGATGAACACGCTTCGGGCGTAGCGACAAGGCTACATATGCGTCCATCAGACATTGCAGCTATCGCTAATGACAGTGCTGCTAAACGCATTCTCTTGTCTCATTTTATGAATCGAAGTGCCCCTCAGCGAGAGGCGATTCGGGCGCTAGTGGCGAAAGAAACAGGCAAACCAGTTTTACTGGCAGAAGATTTGATGAAAGTCCAATTATAAGCCTTGCTATTTTTTCTTTTTGGCCTGCTCTTTTAGCACTTGGTTGATGAAACTCTTTCTGCCGAATTGACGGGTAATCAAACATTTGTCGAGGGAAAAACCTCGAGCAGGGCAGTACTCACGGCCGTAGAAAATAATTTGAAGGTGCAAGTCGTTCCACTTTTCTTTTGGAAATAATCGTTTGGCGTCGCGTTCCGTTTGTTCAACGCTCTTACCATTAGACAAACCCCAGCGATACATCAATCGGTGAATGTGAGTGTCTACTGGAAATGCTGGTACGCCGAAAGCCTGTGCCATCACGACAGAGGCTGTTTTATGGCCGACTCCTGGCATGGCTTCTAGTGCTTTGAAGTCTTGTGGCACCTCGCCATTGTGCTGCTTGATAATCATATCTGATAAGTGCCAGATGCCTTTCGACTTCATTGGAGATAAGCCACAGGGCCTGATTATCTCTTTGATTTCGTCAATGCTCATTAAAACCATATCGAACGGGTTATCGGCCCTGGCAAAGAGTTTAGGCGTGATTTGATTCACGCGTTCATCGGTACACTGAGCCGACAACAACACTGCAACTAACAAAGTGTATGGGTCTTTGTGATCGAGGGGGATAGGAACTTCAGGGTAAAGCGCTTCTAGAATTCGAATTATCTCTGTGACTTTCTCTGCTTTGGAGATTGGCTTGTCTGTGTTAGTCATAATCAATAGCGAGGTCTTATTTTAGTTTTCAGCAGTAACACGAGCACGAGACACCTTCTCTACCGCTACTTGTTGTTGACTTGCAATGTGGTTATCGATCGCGTTTTTCGCCGCTATGATAAAACCCATCCCCAGAAAAGCGCCGGGTGGCAAAATAGCCAATAAAAATGGCTGCTCTGTTGTAAACAGTTGAATCTCAATAACCTGCGCCCAATCACCGAGTAGTCGATCTGCACCGCTGAACAAGGTACCTGCGCCCAATATTTCTCGGATGGCTCCGAGCAACATCAATACAGCGGTAAAACCGGCTCCCATCACTAAACCATCGTAAGCAGCGGGTAGGGGATTGTTTTTCGAGGCAAACGCTTCTGCGCGACCGATAATCGCACAATTCGTAACAATCAAAGGAATGAATATACCTAACGCTAGATACAAGTCATATGTGAACGCGTTCATCAGTAGTTGAACGATTGTCACGAAGGCAGCAATAATCATGACAAACACCGGAATACGAATCTCATTGGGCACGTAGTTTCTTACTAGGGAGACAGTGACATTAGACCCAATGAGTACCAAGGTCGTTGCTAAGCCTAGGCCTAAACCATTTATCAAGGTCGCTGTAACGGCTAAGAGAGGACATAACCCCAACAACTGAACCAGTGCTGGGTTGTTTTTCCAAAGACCTTCTATCGTTAGGTTCTGATAATCTACCACGGATTTACTCCTTCGCTGGGCAGCTAGTTTGCGCAGAAAGTAATTGGCTCATGTTGTCATGAACAAATCTGGCGGTGTTTGCGACACTGCCAACAACCGCCCTCGGTGTGATAGTTGCGCCAGTAAATTGGTCAAACTGCCCACCATCCTTTTTGACCTGCCACTGTCGTGCATTGTCATCGGAAAAGGTTTTGTTGGAGAAACTTAAAATCCAGTCACTCACCGCTAGATCTATTTTATCTCCCAGCCCTGGGGTTTCTTTGTGTTCAATCACGCGAGTACCGAGAATCTCTAAGTCTAGGGTAATGCCGACAATCATTTTAATCTGCCCACTGTAACCATTTGGCGCAATCGTAGTGACGACAAAACCCACGGGCTCGTCTTGTCGTTTTGCTCGATAAATGGTTTGTGCTTCAGTGCTCCCCAGAAGTGGTGAGGACAATTGAATACAATCGTCTAAGATCGCGTTGTCATGCCTGTCTTGAGGAAAGACTTCATTGATAAGCGATTTTAACTTATGTGCTTGTTGAGTCTCAATCCGCGATTTGGTACTGAAATGAGTGACTGCAATGAGACCTGTTGTAATCACCGCAAATAATCCCAGCAGGGCACCGTTACGAACAATAGATTTATCGATCATGAGTTGGAGTTCCTCGCGGATTTTGCTTTATGACCATATGTCCTTGGCTGGGTATAATAATCGATCAAAGGGACGGCCATATTCATGATAATAACCGCAAAGGCGACAGCGTCTGGATACCCACCAAAGTTTCGAATGATTACAATCCAAAACCCTATCATGGCACCAAATACAATTCGGCCCCTTGGTGTAGTCGAGGCGGAAACAGGATCCGTTGCGATGAAAAAAGCGCCGATAAAAACACTGCCGTTAAGCAGGTGAAACAAAGGCGAGGCAAAAAGATCGCTGTCATAACCAAAGAACAGCAAAGATAACACGGCTACGCTGCACACTAGGCTCACTGGGATTTGCCAGCTGATAACACGAATCTTCAGAAGATATAGGCCACCAAGCAAGTAACCCATGCTCACCCAAGCCCAACCCACTCCTGCAGCGTTGATCGTATCTTGATTGAACAGTGACGTAGACAATACTTCACCGTAGGTTTGCTGGTTTGCTAATCCAGTTTTGACTGCATCCAATGGCGTAGCCATTGTGGTGCCGTCGGCTATCACTCGCAACTGTTGAATATCATAGCCGGACTGGGTGAAATTGCTGAATATCACCATTGCCGTATCAACAAAATTGGCCTCGTAATACATCAGGCTGTTTGGTGGTAACCACATTGTCATCGCCGCGGGAAAGGAGATCAGCAGTACGACATACCCAACCATCGCAGGGTTGAACATATTAAATCCAAGGCCACCATACAGCTGCTTGACAATGATGATAGCAAAAGCGGTTCCCAGGACTGTCATCCACCAAGGTAAAAGTGGAGGAATACTGACGGCAATGAGTAATCCTGTTAAAACGGCACTGTAGTCACTCAGTGTACGCTCTATATTTTTCTTCCGTATAAACAGCAAAAGCGCTTCGGCAGCAACGGCGGTGAGGGTCGCTAAAATACATTGGATAATGACACCAAAACCGAAGAAATAGGTTTGCAAGGCTATTCCCGGTAGCATGGCATAGATGACAAGCCGCATTACCTGGCCTGTATCGCGTTTCACTCGTTGGTGTGGAGAGCTATTGAGCTTTAGCGTTGGTATCATTTACTACTCTTTCTCGCTAGATTGTTGCTGTCGAGCTAATTTTTTCGCTTTTGCCTTCGCTACGGCAGCCGCAATTTTGGCTTGTTTGTCGTCATCTGCCACTTGCCTGACTTTGGATGAGACCTCATCTTTTTTGGCTTTGTTCGCCTTGGCTTTCGCGACGGCGGCAGCAATTTTAGCTTGCTTATCATCCAATTCTATTTTTGACTCGTCTGTCTCTTGCTCACTTGTTGGTGCATCAGATGCGTTTGCAACCTCTTCACTGCTTGAAGAAGGCAATAGTTCAGCAGCTTGTTGCTCCTCAGATGAGCGATTCTTTTTGGCTTTTGCCCTAGCAACAGCAGCGGCAATCTTTGCTTTTTTCTCTTCGTCAGACGTTTTTGAGATGCTCGGTTCTGGTTCCGCATTTACAGTCGCTGGCGAAGCCGTGTCATTATTCGGGTCTTGCTCAGTCTCTACGCGTTTGGCTTTTTGTTCCGACGCAGCCACTTTTGTCAGTTTATCTGTTTGAGCGTTGGTGGCGCTATCTTCGCTGACGTCATCAGCTGTTTGGTTCGCTTCGTGCTCGGCTTGTTTTGCTTTCGCCTTTGCAATCGCAGCGGCTATTTTGGCTTTCTTGTCTGGTTGTTCGTTAACCTTTTCGCTGGCATCGTTTTGTTGCGTCTGCGCCGCATCTTGCGCTTTCTTGGCTTTTGCCCTGGCGATAATAGCCGCAGCTTTTGCTTTATTATCTTCGTTTTGGGCAGTTGCAGAGTGACTTGTTGCCTCTTGAGCTTCGGCGGTTAGGGCATCTGTTTGTTGCGCTTTTTTTGCTTTTGCGCGGGCGATTGCTGCAGCGACATTTGATTTCGTTTGCGTGTTTGACGCGCTAACCTCGTCGTTAGACTGTGCTTTTTTGGCTTTTGCCCGAGCTAGTGCAGCGGCGACTTTGTCTGAAGGGCCTTTAGTTTGTGACCCTTGCTGGGCTTTCTTACGAGCCTCTGCCGCCAAACGGTGTTTCTCTTCTCGTTCTTTTTTATCTCGCTCTAAACGATCGTTACGAGATTCGAATCGGGCTTTTGCCTTTTCGGCTTTACTCTTTTCATCACGCTGAATACGAATTTCCGACTTCGCTTTACGATAATAATGAACTAAGGGGATCTCACTTGGACATACATACGCACAAGCGCCGCATTCAATACAATCAAACAAATTGTATTCTTGTACTTTGTCGTGATCACTGGCTTTTGCATACCAATACATTTGTTGGGGTAACAGGCTGACCGGACAGGCGTCTGCACACTCACTACAACGAATGCAGGCTCGCTCATCATCACCGTTGGTCAATTCGTCCTTTCCCGGCACGAGTAAGCAGTTTGTCGTTTTGACTACAGGTACCTCTGCCGTAGGAACAGCGAACCCCATCATAGGGCCACCCATAATCACTTGTGGGACCGCCTGTTTGGCTGGCGCATAACCGGCTTGTTGCAAAAGGTGGCCTACAGGTGTGCCCAACAGTGCCCAAAAATTTTGTGGTGCAGAGACGGCGTTACCTGTCACGGTAACTACACGCTCAACTAAGGGTTTTCCATTGTAAATGGCGTCAGCAACAGCGTAGCAGGTGCCAACGTTGAACATGACTATGCCAATATCAGCAGGTAATCCATCTCCCGGTACCTCGCGATTGGTCAATACCTGAATCAGTTGTTTTTCGCCGCCCGCAGGGTATTTGGTCGGCACGGAGACAACAAGGAAATCGTCTTTGCCTTGGCAGGCTATCTGCATCGCCTTTATGGCTTCGGGTTTATTGTCTTCAATGGCGACAATGGTCATTTTGGGTTGTGCAATATGAGCCAGTACATCAATACCTTGGCGAATCTGCCACGCGTGCTCGCGCATGAGCCTGTCATCCGAAGTGATGTAGGGCTCGCATTCAATACCGTTGACGATTAGGAATTCAACGGGCTTCGACGCATTTGCTTTGATGTGTGTTGGAAAGCCAGCTCCACCCATTCCGCTGATACCCGCTTCACAAATCGCTGCGACAATAATGTCATTTGGCATTTGTTGGAAATCTGAGACTGCCTGTAATTCACACCATTCGTCTTTGCCATCTGGCGCAATAACGACGGTGAGCTCTGTCAAACCGCTTGGATGCGCGACTATCCTGTTCTCTATCGCAATAATATCGCCAGAAGTTGGCGCGTGAACAGGGACAGCAAAAGGTTGCGCGCTATGAGTTAACTTTTGGCCTTTGAGTACGTGTTCGCCAACGCTCACCAACAACCTGCCTTCTACACCTATGTGTTGTTTTACTGGCAGAATTAATTGTTCTGGCATGTCGCAACGGCCAATTGAAGCTTGGTTTGAAGGGTATTTCTTCTCTTCGGGGTGGACACCGCCAGGGAAGTCCCACAAACGCCCTTTTGCTAATCTTTCGACAATGGTATCGAATTCTTCGATTCTCATTTAAGACACCATTTTCACAGGAATATTACCTTTACTTGTTTGCTCAAAGTCCCATTTCCAAGAGTTTGTCGTCGGTTCAATTTCAACCATATCAATGCAGTCTACTGGGCATGGGTCTACGCACAAATCACAACCTGTACATTCGTCGACAATGACTGTATGCATGTGTTTAGCCGCGCCCAAGATGGCATCTACTGGGCAGGCTTGAATACATTTGGTACAACCAATGCATTCGTCCTCACGGATGTAGGCAACTTTCTTTTTATCTTCCTCACCATGCGCGGCATCTAGTGGTATTGCCTCTACGCCCATCAGGTCAGCTAAGCGCTTAATGGTTGCTTCACCGCCAGGAGGACATTTGTTGATTTCATCACCGTTAGCAATGGCTTCTGCATAAGGTTTACAGCCTGGGTAACCACATTGTCCACATTGCGTTTGTGGCAGAATTTCATCTATTTGATCGACAAGCGGATCCCCTTCTACTTTGAAGCGAATCGCGGCGTATCCCAATATTAATCCAAAGATAAGTGCCAACAGGCCAATGACGGAAACGGCGCTAAACATCAGAATTTCACCAATCCACTAAAGCCCATAAATGCGAGAGACATTAAGCCCGCAGTAATCATAGCAATAGACGCACCTTTAAAGGGGGAGGGCACATCCGCCGCGGCAAGGCGTTCCCGCATCGCGGCGAACAATACGAGTACAAGAGAGAAACCTGCAGCGGCACCGAATCCGTATATAAGGCTCTCAATGAGGTTGTGTTGTTCGGTTAAGTTCAACAGTGCAACGCCGAGCACCGCGCAGTTGGTCGTTATTAGCGGTAAAAATATTCCGAGTAAGCGGTACAAGGTTGGGCTTGTCTTGTGCACCACCATTTCCGTAAATTGGACGACAACAGCAATAACGAGAATAAACGCCAGTGTTCTCAAGTAACCAATACCTAACGGTTGCAGAATATAGGATTCAACTAAGTAACTTGAGACTGATGCAAGAGTTAGAACAAAGGTGGTCGCCAACGACATTCCAATCGCTGTCTCAAGCTTTCCCGATACGCCCATAAACGGGCACAGGCCTAAAAATTTAACAAGAACAAAGTTATTGACCAGCACGGTACCAATCAATAAAAGGAAAAAATCTGTCATTTACCCACTATTAATCATTGTGATTGTGTTTGCTGCTTTTACTTGGCGTTTTACGCAGGAAGTAAAATATTGGTTTAGTGCGCTATTATCGCTTTTTGTGCGTTGATAAACAACTTGATAAAACTAGGGTTATTCGGTCGAATTTCTATGAAATGATGAATTAAATAGTACTGTGGGTAAGATAGTGAGAATCACTGGGAAAATTGAAGAGTGGCTCCCCCTCCCCGACTCGAACGGGGGACCTGCGGATTAACAGTCCGTCGCTCTAACCAACTGAGCTAAGGGGGAACAGTCTATTTCACTCTGTCGAAACTTGGCTCCCCCTCCCCGACTCGAACGGGGGACCTGCGGATTAACAGTCCGTCGCTCTAACCAACTGAGCTAAGGGGGACCTGTGTTTCAACGGAGGCGAATATTAAAGACGTAATATCGCGCTGTCAACAATCTTACCGATTTTTTTCGCCTTAAATTTATTTTTTTGTTTTTTTGTATGCTTTCGCATCAAAATGCCTATTAAATGGTCAAAAAAGTGAGTTATGTCTTCTCTAACCGGTCTTGGCGCGGGTAAATATAGGGTAAAATGCTCTTGCTGTTTTCCTTTGCGCAAAAATGCAATCTCATATTCTAAAATTAGGTGTATCTATACCTAAAAGCTATTAAAAATTCGTTGATTACTGTTTGTATGTCCAGCTTTTCATAAATCTGTAACCTTGTTGTTGCGTCTTGAGGTTAGTCGTTACTTACCTAAAAACTGACCTAAAGACCATGAATGCCCGTTAATACGAGGGCTTGGACAGTTATCCACTAAATCTGTGGATAACTATGTTGATAGGTGTGGTTAAACCAGGCTGTTCATCCTTTTAGATCTGGATCGCACTAAATGATCATGTCATGAATTGGCATGTTTTTTTATTAAAATCATTGTGTTGTGTGATTTGGGGAAGGCTTTGGGATAAAAAGAGATTCAGTGTTGATAGCACAGTGGCGATTGTGTGTTAAATCCGAGCGAGTTGCGACAAAAATGCACAATATTTTTGCTGTTAACATATTATTAACGCGCCATGGCCGTTTTCTCGATGTTTCTGAAATAAAACTGTGTGAACAAAATGCTTCATCAAGATGACACTTATGTTTCAGGCGCGTTTTGCCGCTAGAATATTGTGTGAAAGCCAAACTAAACTTGAGATTGAGGTTGCGTAAAATGACCAAATTTGTCTGTAATCTCGTTTGTGCACGTCAAGCGTCAACTTGATTTATTATCTACAAGTTGTATAGCTCGCGATAGCGTTAATCTATCGTTTAATTATTATTTTTTTCTCATAACCTTGGTATTATCTCACCATCAATTATCGTCGAGCTAATCGTCCTTGTTCAAGCGTCCGAGAACTGTGGCTCGTTCAGTTGTGTTTGTGTCTTTTTGACGATGAGTACGTACAGTGAAGAAGAAGCTAAGCTATTTCTCCTCCAATAGCGTATTGAAGTCATTGATACGACTGTCAGCAACGCCAAAATCAATAGAGAACCTAACAACGTGACCACTCAGGATTCAAAGGCAACATCTAACCTGACTCAGGGTAATATCTTCGAAACATTGAAACGCATGACGATTCCAATGATTCTAGGCATGATACTGCTGATGAGCTTTGGGCTCGTCGATACGTTTTTCGTCAGTTTACTGGGGACTGATGAACTCGCCGCGATCAGTTTTACATTTCCAGTTACTTTCACCGTAATTAGTCTCAACATTGGCTTAGGCATCGGTACCTCTGCGATTATCGGAAAGCTTCAAGGTCAAGGCGATATAAAAAACGCCAGAATGTATGCAACTGGCGCCATCATGCTGTCTACTTTGATGGTCGGTGTGCTGGCAATCATTGGGTATTTTACTGTAGAGCCCATTTTTAGCTTGCTCGGTGCCACAGATGCCTTGCTTGTACACATTTCAGATTACATGGGCGTCTGGTATCTATCAGGGATTTTTCTCTGTATTCCCATGGTCGGTAACAGCGTGTTACGCGCCTGCGGTGATACCAAAACGCCGAGTATCATCATGGCCGCTGGTGGTGCGATAAACGCTGCACTGGACCCTCTGCTTATTTTCGGTCTTGGGCCTATTGAAGGAATGGGTATTAAAGGTGCAGCTTATGCAACCTTGATTGCTTGGATTATCGGTGCGACCTGGATCATTGTGTTACTCGCGCACAAACGCAAGCTGATGCTGCCTCGTTTACTCACATTGGCCGAATTACGTGAAAGCGCGGCTTCCATACTTAAGATTGGCTTACCCGCTGCTGGGGCAAATATGTTGACACCGATTGCTGGTGCCATCATGACGGCGGTTGTTGCGGGTTACGGTGCTGAGTCTGTAGCGGCGTGGGGAGTCGGTAATCGCTTAGAGTCGATGGCCAATATCGTTGTGTTGGCGTTATCCATGACACTCCCTCCATTTATCAGCCAAAACCTAGGAGCAGGGCGTTTAGACCGAGTTAAAGATGCTTACATGGCAACGTTAAAATTCGTAATTGGCTGGCAGCTGTTGGTTTTTGTTTTATTGTGGCTCACATCCCCCCTTATCGCAGAGCTGTTCGCCAAGGAACAGAACGTCGCCGTACTGATTGCTATGTTCCTTACTATTGTACCTTTGGGGTATGGCATGCAGGGAATCGTGATATTAACGAATTCCTCGTTCAACGCCATGCATATGCCGATGACCGCTTTGGTACTGAGTGTATTGCGATTGTTCGTCTTTTTCGTTCCAATCTCATATGCTGGAAGTTACTTTTTTGGCCTTGAGGGCTTGTTCATCGGTACAGTGATTGCCAATTTACTGATGGCGGCTTGTTCCTTCGTTTGGTTCAAAAATGCTGTGAATCAACAATCAACGCAAATGAGTGAGTCACATTCATGACAAAAGGTTTTGAACTGGTTGCCAAGTACGAACCAGCAGGTGATCAGCCTAATGCAATTGCAACGTTAGTGGACGGTTTAGAATGCGGTCTTGCTTCTCAAACTTTGTTGGGAGTAACGGGGTCGGGTAAGACCTTCACGATGGCCAATGTCATCAATCAAGTTCAACGTCCCACGTTGATTCTGGCTCACAACAAAACCCTTGCGGCCCAGTTGTACGGGGAAATGAAAGAGTTTTTCCCTCACAACTCTGTCGAATATTTCGTTTCTTACTACGATTATTATCAGCCTGAGGCTTACGTTCCTAGCACCGATACCTTTATCGAAAAAGATGCGTCAATCAACGATCACATCGAGCAAATGCGGTTGTCTGCAACAAAGGCGCTGATGGAGCGCAGGGATGTTGTCATTGTCGCCAGTGTCTCTGCTATTTACGGCTTGGGCGACCCCGAATCCTATATGAAAATGTTGCTGCATTTGCGCCAAGGAGACATTATGGACCAGCGCGACATATTGCGTCGCCTGGCGGAGTTACAATACACCAGAAATGACATTGCCTTTGAACGCGGTACGTTCAGAGTTCGAGGAGATGTCATTGATATTTTTCCAGCGGATTCAGAGGCACAAGCTGTCAGAGTGGAATTGTTTGATGATGAAATCGATAAGATCAGCTTGTTTGACCCGCTGACCGGCGCCGTAGATAAAAGTGTGGTCAGAACGACGGTATTCCCGAAAACGCACTATGTTACGCCGCGGGAGAAAATCCTAGCGGCCGTGGACCAAATCAAAGAAGAATTGGTCGAGCGCAAAGACCAATTGAAATCAGTGAATAAACTGATTGAAGAACAACGCATCAGCCAACGTACTCAATTCGATGTTGAGATGATGCTTGAGCTGGGGTATTGCTCAGGTATTGAAAACTACTCTAGGTATCTCTCGGGTCGAGCGCCTGGCGAGCCACCGCCGACCTTATTAGATTATTTCCCCGCTGACGGATTGTTGTTCATTGATGAATCTCACGTAACGGTCTCGCAAATTGGTGCCATGTACAAAGGTGACCGCTCGCGGAAAGAAACGCTGGTGGAGTATGGCTTTCGCCTGCCGTCGGCGTTGGACAATCGACCGCTAAAATTTGAAGAGTTTGAACATATTTCTCCCCAAACGATTTATGTGTCTGCTACACCGGGTGTTTACGAGCTCGAAAAATCAGATGGAGACATCGTTGAACAGGTGGTGAGGCCAACTGGGTTACTTGACCCTGAAATAGAAGTGCGTCCTGTGTCCACCCAAGTTGATGACGTTTTGTCTGAAATTCAAAAACGCGTGGCGTTGGATGAGCGAGTGTTAATCACGACACTAACCAAACGCATGGCCGAAGATTTGAGTGAATATCTCAATGAGCACGGTGTAAAAGTGCGTTACTTGCATTCCGATATTGATACTGTTGAGCGAATTGAGATCATTCGTGATTTGCGTATTGGTAAGTTTGATGTACTGGTTGGTATTAACTTGTTAAGAGAAGGCCTAGATATGCCTGAGGTGTCTCTAGTTGCTATCCTCGATGCGGACAAGGAAGGGTTTTTGCGCGCCGAAAAGTCGCTGATTCAGACAATAGGACGAGCCGCTCGGCACATTAACGGCAAAGCTATTTTGTATGCTGACAAGATAACGAAGTCGATGCAAAAAGCCATGGACGAAACACTTCGCCGCCGCACCAAGCAAGAAGAATACAATACGCTTCACAATCAAACGCCACAAAGGCTGGTGAAACCTATTACTGACATTATGGACTTAGGTGATGGCAGTGGTGACGCTAACAAAGTGAAGTTACGCAAGGTGGCGGAAACTAAGCCTAAGCTGAGTGCTTCTCCCACCGAGCTAATGGCGAGAGTGGCTGAACTTGAGAAGCAAATGTTCGCTTTTGCAAAGGAATTAGAGTTTGAAAAAGCGGCAAGTACACGGGATGAAATAGAACAGTTACGCAAGCAAATTGTTGAACTGAGCTAACCTTGCTGGCCTGGTCAGGGGCAGCAATCAGGACGAAAAGTATTAACGCGCATCTCTTTATGTGGCTACTTCCTCTCGAAGTGGCCATTTTTCTCTGATTTTTTATCTAATTAGCCGTTGTAATCCCCGTCACACTTGCCTATGATGGTGTTATAAGTATCTATAACTATACCTATAAGTGGTGCCATCATGTTAAACCGTCTTCAAGAATCCGACATTAAATTGTTGAGAGTATTTTATGCGGTTGCGAGTTGTAACGGCTTTACTGCAGCTGAACCAGTTCTCCGTATGCAACGCCCGAATATCAGTGCAGCAATCAAGAAGCTCGAAGAACGTTTGGACCTTGTACTTTGCCATCGAGGCCGAGGTGGTTTCCAAATGACGAAAGAGGGCGAGGTTGTATTCCAAGAAACGAAACGCATTTTTAATGCATTCGATAATTTCGTCTTCAATTTGAAATCACTTCACGATGACTATTCAGGTCATATCACTCTGGTAATGATGGCAGGTTTACCGCTATCGATGCAGCTGGCAATTTCAAAAGCTGTGAAGAGCACGATGAAAAAGTTTGATGATATTCACGTTAATATCCAAACCCGTTTGTACAACGAAGTAGAGCATGTTGCATTGAGTGGCGAATGCCATTTAGTCGTATCGACTTACGATATGGTGAAACCTGAGTCAGTGACCTTCCACCCTGTCGGCCTGAATTGCGAGGGTAGGTTGTATTGCTCATCAAGTCACCCGTTAGCGAAATACAAAGATACGGAGTTGCCTGAAAGTGTTCGCATTGAAGATTATCCAGCGATTGGTATATCTGGTTTGTCGTCAGCGAATTACATTCAAGATGAGAGACGTCTATCTATTCAGACGTTTTCCGACTCTTATGATGCGGCGATGTCAGCGATTATGACAGGCGAATATGTTGGTTTGTTACCAGATTATATGGCCAAAGAGCAAGGTGTCGCACTCGGACTCGTGCCGATAGCGAAAGGTGAACTGTTTAGCTTTAGCCATGAATTATTTGTGATGAACGGCAAAAATACGCGCTTAAACCCAGTATTGAGGCACTGTATTAAAGAGCTTTCGTACTTTATTAGTGAAAGTCAGCGCTAACCCTCATTCCACACGAGAAAAAACCAACACCATGTGTTGGTTTTTTTTCGACTGTGTGCCGTGATACGGTGTTTCGAATCGTTTAGTGTGCTCACAATCCCTCTTGTTAAGCTCGATTGCAGAGGATAGCGCTACATCAGATAAATATCTCGCCGCTGAATGAGTAAAACCAATTTATTCATAGCTGAGAGGATCGACGGCACCGTTATCTCTAAATGCTTCAAGTCGTTCCTGACATGCCCCACATTTCCCACAGGCTTTTTCTCTTCCGTTGTAACAAGTCCATGTTTTTCCGTAATCAAGCCCCATGGCAAGGCCGTCAGTTAATATTGCAGTTTTACTGACGTCTAGATAAGGAGTGACAATCGTGATTGCGTCGTAGTTAGCGATTTGGCATACATCATTCATTTTCTCGACGAACTCCGGACGACAATCAGGGTAAATGGCGTGATCCCCTGAATGAGCGCCATAATACACCTCACTAGCACCTTCACTCACGGCGTAACCCACAGCCATGGATAGTAGAATCATGTTGCGGTTAGGCACCACAGTTGTTTTCATACTCGGCTCTTCGTAATGGCCTTCAGGTACGTCAATATCGTCAGTCAGCGCTGAGCCGCCGACAATGGCATTGATTGCCGAGATATCTACAATTTTGTGTGGGACATTGAGTTCAGCACAAACTCGAGCGGCATAGTCGAGTTCTTTCTTGTGTCTCTGAGCATAATCGAAAGATAAGGCTAATGGCTGCTTACCGTCAGCAATGGCCTTGTTTAGCACGGTGAAAGAATCCATACCACCGGAGTAAATAACGATAACTTTGTCTGACATAAATAGATTTATTTTAGAAATGATGACCGAATTTTATGTTATCCCTGATAAAATCCCAATAATGATTTTAGCGAGGCGTGAAATTTGTTGCTCACAGAATTGAAAATTAATGAGATGTTCGAAACCATTCAGGGTGAAGGGATGCATACTGGCGTGCCTTCTATTTTCGTTCGACTGCAAGGTTGCCCTGTCGGTTGTCCTTGGTGTGATACTAAACACACTTGGGTCATCGACGAAACCAAGTTGTCACCTGTGGCTGCTGTCGTCAACAAAGGGCAAGAGTCCGAAACCTTTTTCACTGCCTCTCCAGAATCGTTAATAGCTCTGTTTAAAGACTACGGTTATCACGCCAAGCATGTTGTGATTACTGGCGGCGAGCCATGCATGTATGACCTCGTTCCCTTAACGCAGAAATTGGAAGCCTTGGGGTATAGTGCGCAAATCGAAACCAGCGGTACATTTGAAGTGCATTGTAGTGAAAACACATGGGTAACGGTTTCTCCCAAGGTCAACATGAAAGGGGGCTACGACGTATTGACGTCAGCGCTACTGCGGGCTAATGAGATTAAACACCCCATTGCTATGCAAAAACACATTGATGAGCTGGATGAATTGCTCGCTACTCTACCTGAAGATAAAGTGCCAACCGTTTGCTTGCAGCCAATTAGCCAGCAAGCCAGAGCGACGGAATTAGCGATTCAAACTTGTATCAAAAGAAACTGGCGGCTATCGTTACAGACACATAAATATATTGGTATTGAATGAGTTATGGATAAATCTGTTGAGTTACAAGCGCAATCCTTCTTCGATGCATTGTCCGGCGCCGTAGATGCAAGGCAAGTCTCAAAGTTAGTGCCTTTTTTTCATATTCCAACAATTTTTGTCGAAGAAGGGGTAAAAAACGCGTGTGTTACAACAGACCAATTGCAATCTCAGCTTTCTCATTATCTTGAAAATGCAGCGCTGAGCGAACCCTATCATCACAACCCACAAGTACTGCAAGTCTTGAAATTATCGAGTTCGATATACTTTGTCCAAGTCAAATGGCAGTGGCTAAGTGATCAGAGCGATGAGGTGATGAGTGAACGACAGTCGTCTTACACCATTCAGTCTGATGCCGACGGTGGATTCACCATAGTCGTGTCAGTAGTTGATGGAGAATAGCGATATGACCGAAGGATTTGCCACCTTTGTTTTTCGTTTTGCGATGGGGGTGATGGTTGCGCTGTTGAGTGTTGGCGCGAACGCTGCTGTTTGGAATATCAAGTATCCGCGGCCCATTGAAGAGCGAGATCACAGGCATGAATATCCTCTCGAGTTACTCAAGCTCGCTCTGAGTAAAACTGGGGTGAATTACGAGTTAAACGCATCCGACCGAATATTAGTTTCTAGCAAAGCCGTTAGGCAACTCAGAGAAAATCGCGAAGTGAATGTAGTATGGACTATGACTGATCTCAACAGAGAAGACGAGTTATTGCCCATCCGTATTCCACTTGCAAAAGGGCTGATCGGTTTACGGGTCTTTATGACACGACAGGATAAAATTGCTGATATCGGTGATATGTCTCAATTGTCTGATCTTCACAAGCTAAAGGTGATTCAGGGGGCAGATTGGCCTGATACCAAAATTTTGCAGGCTAATGGTTTTCACATTTTCCCAATTGGACAGTTTACCGAAGGCTTTGATGCTCTGGTGGCGATGCAAGGGGATATCTACCCACGTTCGGTGATAGAAGTAGAAGCCGAACTTAATATACGTGGGCTAGACCCTGATATCGTGCTAGAGCCGACATTTGCGCTCTATTATCCGACGGCTATGTATTTCTTTGTTAACAAGTCAAATCCAACGTTGGCGCGACTGATCGAAACGGGTATGGAGCGAGCGATTGCCGATGGCTCATTCGAGCAGCTGTTCCAACAGACCTATGCCGACACGCTGGCTCGATTAAATATTGATAAGCGGACGGTTTTTACGTTAGAAAATCCATTGCTGTCAAATGATACGCCATTGGATATTCAAAATTATTGGTTTGTGCCGCCAAACGCAAAATAAAAAAAAGCAGCGATAACGCTGCTTTTTCAATTCCTATAGCGATTAGTGACTCTCACCTGCGTGTACGTCTTTCATCGCTCGACCTGAAGGGTCAGCATTGTTTTTGAAGCTTTCGTCCCATTCAAGGGCTTCCGCCGTGCTACACGCGATAGATTTGCCACCGGGCACACATTTCGCTGCGCTTTCTTGCGGGAAGTAGCTTTCGAAAATGGTGCGGTAATAATATCCCTCTTTGGTATCAGGCGTATTTACTGGGAAACGGAACTCAGCAGAAGCGAGCTGTTGATCCGATACTTCCGCGTCAACAAAGTCGCGAATTGAATCAATCCAAGAGTAACCAACACCATCGCCAAACTGTTCTTTTTGACGCCACAATACTTCAGCCGGTAGTGTGTTGCCATCGTCAAAGGCCTTACGCAGAATCCATTTTTCCATCTTGCCATCTACGCACATTTTGTCTTCTGGATTCAAACGCATGGCGACGTCAATAAAGTTTTTGTCGAGGAAGGGAACGCGTGCCTCGACACCCCATGCCGATGTTGCTTTGTTTGCGCGAGCACAGTCAAACATGTGAAGCCTATCGAGTTTACGTACTGTCTCCTCGTGGAATTCTTTGGCATTTGGGGCTTTGTGGAAATACAAATAACCACCAAATATTTCATCAGAACCTTCACCAGAAAGTACCATTTTGATACCCATAGCTTTGATTTTTCGCGTCATCAAATACATTGGTGTAGCGGCACGAATTGTCGTGGTATCGTACGTTTCCAAGTGATAGATCACGTCGCGAATAGCATCCAAGCCTTCCTGAACAGTGAAGTGGATTTCGTGATGAACGGTGCCAATCATGTCGGCAACAGATTTTGCCGCTTTGAGGTCTGGCGCACCTTCTAGGCCTACGGCAAAGGAGTGTAATCTTGGCCACCAAGCGTCTGATTTGTCCTCGTCTTCAACGCGCTTAGCGACGTATTGGGCTGCTACCGCAGACACTAGTGATGAGTCTAAGCCACCTGAAAGCAAGACAGCGTAAGGAACGTCAGACATCAAGTGAGACTTCACCGCTTTTTCAAAAGCGTCTTTTAAATCGTCTAGGTTGGTTTCATTGCCTTTAACCGCATCGTAAGACATCCAATCGCGTTGGTAGTACTTGGTCAGTTCACCGGTCTTGCTCCACATATAGTGGCCTGGAGGGAACTCACTGATTGTTTTACAAATCGGCGCTAGCGCTTTCATTTCTGAAGCGACATAAAAATTGCCATGTTCGTCATAGCCAGTGTACAGAGGAATAATTCCAATGTGATCTCTTGCGATAAGGTAGGCGTCTTGCTCTTGATCGTACAAAACGAAAGCAAACATCCCTTCGAGCTCATCGATAAAGTCGATACCGCGCTGCTGATACAGCGGCAAAATAACTTCGCAATCTGAGCGCGTTTTAAAGTCATAAGGTGTAGCTAAATTTTGAGCGAGTTGCTTGTGATTATAGATCTCACCATTTACGGCAAGGATATTCTGACCGTCACGACTGGTTAATGGTTGGGCACCTGTATCAACGTCAACGATAGCTAATCGCTCGTGACACAAGATGGTATTGTCATTATTCCAGATACCCGACCAATCAGGGCCGCGATGGCGCAGCAATTTAGTAAGATCTAACGCTTGGGTTCTGAGTTCAGACACATCGGTTTTGATATCTAAGATACCGAAAATACCACACATAAAAGGAGTTCTCTCTTGTCACTTGTTAAAAAAAGATGTCGATTTTCTGTCGTGAGAATGCGGTGGATATTGTTGTTTTTGGAAATTGATTCACTCGCGTGTACTGAATGTGCCAGTCTCACACGAAATTGCAAGGGGAATGTGGTGAAATTTTTAGCAAATAGACATTTATCAATAAGGGTGCTTAAAAAAGCACCACAGATGCGGTGCTTTTTGTTTGCTGACTATCAGTGTTGACGCTGAAATTCGCTCTCTGGCATCCACTTGGGCCAGGTTTCCGCGTTAGCTACTTGAACACCGACATCAAATAACATTTGGGTGTCTTGCACAATACCTGACAAATCCCAGCTATCGCGATATTGGTCGCAAACCTGATGATAGCATCCGGTAATGATCAAGCTCATGCGTTTGCGATATTTCGCAGTGGCATCATCAATCGGTTCACTGCCTCCTTCAGCATACAAGGCAGGAATGCCTTTCTTGGCAAAACTAAAGTGGTCGGAACGGTAGTAATAGCCAGCTTCTGGTCTGTCTTCTTGAGTGAGATAACGACCTTGTTTTTCGGCCGCTTTTTCTAAGTATTGCTCAAGTTCTGATTTACCCATTCCGACTACGGCAACATCTTTTGTACGGCCTAGTACATTCATAGCATCCATGTTGATATTTGCAACTGTGTTGTCGTCGGGAATGATCGGATTATCAGCATAAAATTTTGACCCTAGCAACCCTTGTTCTTCTGCCGTAACGATAAGGAAAGTCACAGAGCGATCAGGGCGGGCTGTCAACTGACTGAATGCTTCTGCCATCACTACGCTGGCCGCTGTACCGGTAGCATTGTCGTGCGCGCCATTGTAAATTTGGTCGCCATCTTTGGTTTCGTCTTTACCGAGATGGTCCCAATGTGCCGTATAAATAACGTGTTCTTCCGGTTTCGATTTTCCCGGTAGTGTGGCGATAACGTTGTGACTTTTCGACTGCTTGAACGTGTTTTTTACTGTCACTGACGCACTGATATCCATCGGTTGAGAATACGGGCCTTGCATGGCTTTTGCTTTTTGTTCAGCAAAGCTTAGCCCAGCTTCAGCAAAGACCTTCTCTGCGGCGTCCAAAGACAGCCAACCTTCTACAGCAACACGGCTTGCGCCTGCATCTGCTGATACCAAACCGTATTGCGGTCCACTCCAACTATTAGCAACAACAGACCAGCCGTAGGAAGCCGGAGCGGTCTCATGAACGATTAGGGCGCCAGCGGCACCTTGACGGCTCGCTTCTTCGTATTTATAACTCCAACGCCCGTAGTAGGTCATTGTTGTCCCCTGAAACTTGCCACTTTCAGGGTTTTCAAATCCCGGGTCGTTGACCAGAATGACCACAGTTTTGCCGGCAACATCTAACCCTGCATAATCATTCCATTCATATTCAGGCGCGTTTACGCCATAGCCAACAAATACGAGCTCTGAGTCATTTAACGTGACTTCCTTCTGCTCGCGCTTGGATGATGCCACCATGTCCTGTTTGTACGAAAAGGTGTGGCTACCGATAGACATAGTCATGTCTGGGTCTGCGGTGATTTCCATCAAATCGACTTCTTGCAAAAAACTGTCACCATTGCCTGGGGAGTAGCCAAGCTTGTTAAACTCGGTAACCAGAAAATCGAGGGTTTTCTTTTCGCCTTCTGTTGTTGGAAGCCTGCCTTCAAACTCATCGGAGGCAAGTGTTTTGAGTGGCGGAACAATTTTTTCAACGCTTATGTTATCGTATACCTGCTGGAAATTATCTTTCGCAACATCTTCACCATTTGAGGCTTGTTCTGTCGGCGTACATGCACTCAATACGATCGCAAGGGTACTAAGCGGCAAAAGAATTCTTTTCATTTTTAGTCTCTGTTTGCTCTACAATAGCGGGCAGTATAGATAAATCTTCTGCTGTAACCAACTCTCGATATGTCAAATTCAGAACCTTCTTGGAGCGAGTTTCTCAACTCTGCAACCCTGTTGAATCCCCTCGAAACTGTAAAATTTCGATTTAACTTAGCGCAATGTGCCCAATTCCCCCGATCGGCAACTTGGAATGACTGGATTGAGCAGCAATCCTCTACAGCGCTCGAGGGAATTGAATTTAGGGATCAACAAGACGTCGACGAGAGCTTGGGGTACTACGAAGAAATTATTTATGAACATGGTTTTGTCCCCACCAGAGAAAACAGTTGGCATGACTTGTTTAATGCGTTGATATGGTTACAGTTTCCTAAAACAAAGCGCTATCTCAATGAACTGCATATTCGCGATATTCGCGTTCATGGCACGCATCCAAGAACAAGGCGAAGGAATCACATCACGCATTTTGATGAGTGCGGTGTGGTGTTCGCCATACCGCGAAAATACCTGGTTGCAGGCAATGAGTTACTGACTCATCTCGCTGACCACCGATGGATAGAGAGTTTGTATAATGAGCGTCATAGCTGGGGTAAGGCTGTTCATGCTGAAGTTTTTGGACACGCTAATTTTGAAATGATGCTCAATCCATACAAAGGGTTGACTGGGAAATGGTTAGCTGTGGTGGTTGACGACGATTTTTCCTCTCTTACTTGGCAGCGACAGCGAGAATTATTGGATGATGCGATGCTTTCTCGGATACGGGAATTAGCTGATTTTACATTGGACAATATATTGAAGCCCATACCCCTGTTGGGTATTCCAAACTGGGCTGCGAACCAAAATCGTGAATTTTACTGCGACGAGAGCTGTTTTCGCCCCCGTCGCGATTGGACTAAACCCACAGTGCAACTACCGCTGCAGTGTTTACATCACTAAAAACAGGAGCCAAATTGTCAAAATGACAATATGGGGGGCCGTTGCAAGAGTGAAAGATTTCGCCTTACTAAATGAAGTCCACTGGTTAATTCCAATACCGGTTAACAGGACGCCCCACACCACATCCACTCTAAAATATGACAAGAAGCCAAACCAATCTGCCGTCATGGATACTGAAAATGCGTTGGCAAGAGAAAGCGGGTTCAATGTGGTGATTTCCAACTGGTGGTTTGTCGCGGTGACAATCAAAATCAGGGCGACTAGGCTGTTGAGTACAGAGGGAAGCGCAGTCCACCATAAAAAGCCATACCAATCGGTAAAACCGTAAACCTGTGACTCGTCACTTTTCGTCATTAAATGCAAATAAATAGCGAACACTGCCGTGAAAATGACAGGGAATAACAGCCCTGTAACCAGCGCGGATGTCTCTAATATGCCTCGAGACATGCCTTCGCGCATCTGGTCGAGTTGAGCTGGCGCGAGCTCGTCAGCTTGACTTGCCAGCGCCATATCTTGATACCAGGTGATATCGATAAAACCAAAATATAAATACGCAGGAAGGCAGCCAAAACCCACTACGATGAAAAAGGGGAGCCAAGACCAATTGTTTTTTTCGGCGAGTGATTGGAACACTGCTGCGGGTTGATAAAAAACGTCGGTCAGTGCTTGAAGCGGGTTGCTAACAGATTGCATATTCTTAATTCCTTGTAGAGACACTTATTCAAAAATACTCATACAATTCAATTGTTCAAGACCTACTTAATTATTTTTTAGTTTTTTTTTAAACACTGTAATAAAGTAAATTTGTCGATGACTATATAAGCGGAATAACAATTAGGCGATGGATGGATATGATTGAAATTAAACAATTAGCCAAAAAATTTACGGTGGAAAACCCAAAGAAATTGAGCGAACAAGAAAAGAAAGACCCAAGATTAAAAGGGCGGTTTTTTCATTCTGTTCAAAACGTCTCATTCACTTGTGAACAAGGCCAAGTTTTAGGTTTACTTGGTCCCAATGGTGCAGGAAAAACAACCACCTTACGAATGCTTTCTACAGCTATTAAACCCGACAGTGGTGAGATCAGCATCGAAGGTATTAATGTGCTGGATAACCCCTTGATGGCACGCCAAATGGTTGGGTTTTTGTCCGGTTCGACTGGCTTGTATGGAAAACTGACGGGGCGAGAGAACATTGCTTATTTTGGTCAATTGCACGGAATGGACAAAGCCGCTATCGATGCCAAAATCCTCGAGTTAGCCGATTTGCTGGACTTGCATACGTTTTTAGATCGCAAAAGTGATAATTTCTCGACCGGAATGAAGCAAAAAACAGCGATTGCTAGAGCTGTTGTTCACGACCCCAAAGTGGTGATTCTCGATGAACCTACTACGGGGCTAGATATTGTTGCCGCAAACACTGTGCTCGAGTTCATAGAAGGTTTGAAGCAAAAAGGCGTACCCGTCATCTTCTCTACTCACAATTTAGAAGAGGTATCGCAACTCTGTGATCGGGTTGCCTTGATTAATCAAGGCACGACGTGCTTCAACGACAGTATTGATGCGTTTAAATCACTCGCTCCGGAGTCGATGAACCGAGCATTCATGGCCGCGATTGGAAAGGAGGCATAGTCATGTGGTTAGTATTTTTGAAAGAAATTAAAGAGTTGTTGCGAGACAGAAAAACCTTATTTTTTATGGTTGCCCTGCCGATTTTGATATTCCCTTTGATATTTGGCATTGCGATTTTCTTTTCGTCCAAAGCGATTGAAGATGCTCAATCGAAGGTGTTGACCTACGGTGTTGTCGGCGCACAGTACTCTGCTCACTTAGTAGAAAAGCTCGGGAGCACAGAAGAGTTTAAACGTGTCGAACTACCCGAAGGTGTGGATGTTAAACAATGGGTCAAAGATGGCAACGCAGATTTTGTTTTGGCTATTCCAGAAAACTTCACTAATGACCCGCTAAGTGGCGTGCAAGTCTCACTAACGCTTTACCTAAATGATGCTGGTCTTAATATGGTACAAGGTCGTTTGCAAGATATCGTTAATGAACTTGCTAATGCGAACCAAGCCGCTGCCTTTGACACTCTTCAACTCAATAGCAACCAACAACAAGCGTTGTTGAAGCCAATTACCGTTGAGAAGGTGAATGTTGCAGACAACCGTGAAAACTGGGGAGAAAAAGTTGGCGGCTTTATTCCTTATGTTGTCTTTATTCTGTGTTTACAGGGAGCAATGATCCCTGCGACAGATCTCGGTGCAGGAGAAAAAGAGAGGGGCACATTGGAAACCCTACTTATCTCTCCCATTGAACGTTACAAACTGGTTTTGGGTAAGTTTTTTACGATTGCCTTAGCTGGTGTGACATCTGCCATGGTTACCGTCTCTTCTATGGCAATATGGGGACTCATCGTAGGGCAGGGAATGGCGATTAAACTGGTGCTAGAGTTTATGGGCGCTATCAGTGTGCTCGACTTTTTCTTGATGTTCTTAATGCTAGTTCCCGTTGTCGCGATTTTTGCCGCGGTGTTATTGAGTTTATCAATCTATGCTCGCAGTTTTAAAGAAGCGCAGGGTTATATGTCTCCTATTATGATGGTGGTTATCGTCCCGGTAGTGCTTGCTATGTTACCCGGCATTGAATTAAAAGGTGGCTGGGCATGGGTACCGTTGACGAATGTGGCATTGGCGATGAAAGAGATTATTAAGGGGACCATGGACTATGTCGCTTTGTTTGCCATTTTTAGCTCTACAGCGATTATTGCAGGGGCGTTGTTAGCTTTTTGTGTTCACTGGTGTAACAAAGAAAAAGTATTGTTTCGTTAATATAAAAAGCCCTCGCAGTTGCGAGGGCTTTTTTTATAAGTAAATGAAATTGAGAAGTACAAGGACTATCGCGCTGTAGGCTATTGATATCGGTAAGCCAATTTTCAAAAAGTGTTTGTATCGATAGTTTGCCGCATTGTAGACCAGTAAATTGGTTTGATAACCATACGGTGAGATAAAGCTAGCACTAGCTGCAAATGCTACGGCCAGAGCAAAGGGCATTAACGGTGCGCCCAATGCTTGAACAACGCCATAAGCGAAAGGAAACATTAGTGCTGCCGCGGCGTTGTTAGTGACGAATTCAGTTAACAGCAAGGTGGCAACATAGACCACAACCAATGCGACGAACCAGTTGCTTTCGGATAACACCGGTAACATTAATTCTGTAGTTAATTGAATAACACCAGAGCGTTCTAATGCCGTGGCTAAGCTTAGCGCACCGACAATCACTATGATCAAGTTAAGTGGCAGGTTTCTTTTTACTTCGGCATTTGATGTCACTTTTACCGCGACAAGTACAGCAGCAAAAAATAGCAAACCGATGGCTAGTGGCACTATATTGGTCGCCGCTAAGCCGACAACGGTGAGAAACCCTCCAACGGTAATCCACTCTTGTTTTATGGCGAGAGGTCTAGACACTTTTTGTTCAGATACAACAAAGAAGTTTTTTGCTAAGTTGTGCCGGGAATGGAAATCGGCGCCTGTCGCCAAAAGCAAAAAGTCGCCCGCTTGCAGTTTAATTTCACCAAGTTTCCCTGATAACTGCTCGCCATCTCGCCGTATGGCAACGACTGCAGCGTCGAACAATGCTCTAAAGCCGAGAGCCTTGATAGTCTGCCCAATGATTTGCGCGCGATTGGATACGATGACCTCAGTGAGGTTCTCTCGCATCAGGCCATCGGCTTCAGCAAACGTACTCAATCCCTTGATGTGGCTCAAACTATCGATCCTCTGAACATTGCCAGAAAAGATAAGCTTGTCGCTCTGTTCAATGATGAGGTCGGGCCCGACTGGGCTAATGAGTTTTCCATTGCGTATGACCTCCACAAGAAATAACTCAGGTAAATTTCTTAAGTGGTTTTGTTCTACCGTTTTGCCAATTAGTTCAGAGTCGGCCTCGACTTCTGCTTCAAGAAAGTATTCGGTAAAGGCAGCCTGCTTGTTTTTGATATCAGGTAACAATGGCGAAACCAAAAACAACAGAAACCCGCAGCTTAAGCCGGCGATTAAACCAAACAGGGTAAAGTCCCAAAACTTAAACCCAGGGTGCCCTTGCTCCTGTAAGAAGCTATCGACAATCAGGTTAGTAGAGGTACCAATTAAGGTCACAGTGCCGCCCAAAATCGCTGCATATGACAAGGGTATGAGTAACTTTGACGCAGGATGATATTGGTTTTGTTTAACTGGGCCAATTAAACTTGCGACAATTGCCGTGTTGTTGAGAATAGCTGACGAGAAAAACGTCAACGTAAACAGCCGCCAGTATGACGCCTTAAAACTATTGACGACTAGGGTTCGACCTAAGCGTTTAATTAACGCTGTCTTGTCCACTGCACTACTTATGAGTAGCAACAGTATCAGTGTCACTAGCCCTTTATTGGTAAAGTTGTGCAGAATATCGTCGAACATTACCTGCTGAGAAACAAGCAAAACCAGCATTGTCCCTGCAAAGATAGTAGAAGGGCGTTTATTAGAAAAAATAAGCGCCCCGATAGTACTGAACAAAACGCTCAGTACTATCCACTGGTTTAGGTCCATAAAGCCAGCCTATTGTTTATAGCTTAGTAATATCAACCGCGTTCCAGTGAGGGAAATGCTTGCGGACCAAGGCATTGAACTCAAGCTCGAACTCAGAGAATTGAGGCGTGGCGTGTTGTTCATCTGTCGCCAATGCGTCAATGATCATCCCTGCACCTACGGTACCATTTGTTAAGCGATCGATTACGATAAATGCACCTGTTGCTCGGTTTTTATCGTAAGCATCACAGGCTACTGGTTGAGTCAGCTTAATATCGACAACCGCAATTTCGTTCAGGTTCATGTGAACGGAAGGCGTTTGCTCTAAGGTGTTAACGTCGATTTGATAATCGATGTTTGCCACTGTGCCTGTTGTTAGCTTAGTTGCGAATTTAAAGCTGTATTGCTTGTTTGGCATCAATGGTTCTTCTGCCATCCAAACTAGGTGGGTTTTGAACTGGGTAGAAAGCAATGGCTTGTTATCAGACTTAACAATCATGTCGCCACGTGAAATATCAATTTCGTCTTCCAACGTCAATGTCACAGCTTGTGGCGTAAATGCTCGCTCTTGTTCACCTTCGAATGTAACAACAGAAGCCACTTTGGATGTTTTGCCAGAGGGCAGGGCGGTAATTTCATCACCAGGCGCTACCTGACCTGAAACGACAGTACCAGCAAACCCTCTAAAGTCTAAATTAGGGCGGTTTACGTATTGTACTGGGAATCTAAAATCATCATGGTTGTTATCGTTGCCAATTTCAATGGTTTCTAACAAATGCATTAGCGTGTCACCATCGTACCAAGGTGTGTGCTCGCTTTTGTTTACAACGTTATCGCCATCGAGTGCCGAGATTGGTACAAATTGAATATCTGGGATATTCAAAGCCTTAGAAAATTCAATGAAGTCGGCCTTAATTTCATTGTAAACCTCTTCACTGAAACCCATTAAGTCCATTTTATTGACGGCGACAATTACGTGCTTGATGCCAAGCAACGAGGCCAAGAAAGAGTGGCGTTTTGTCTGTGTTTTGACTCCAGCTCGGGCGTCGACCATTAATATCGCAAGGTCACAGGTTGATGCACCAGTTACCATGTTACGAGTATATTGCTCGTGCCCCGGTGTATCAGCGATAATAAACTTGCGCTTATCCGTAGAGAAGTAACGGTAGGCAACGTCTATCGTAATACCTTGCTCGCGTTCTGACTGCAATCCATCAACCAATAGAGCTAGGTCGACTTTATCGCCCGTTGTACCGACTTTTTTACTGTCTTTGGTAATCGCAGCAAGTTGGTCTTCATAGATCATTTTTGAATCGTGTAGTAACCGACCAATGAGAGTACTTTTACCATCATCAACGCTTCCGCAAGTCAAAAAACGGAGCAAATCTTTTTGTTCGTGTTGTTCTAAATACGCAAGAATGTCTTCTTGTAGTAATTCGTTTTCAATTATCATGGCTTAAGCGCTCACAAGAAAAAATGGGTTTAAAACAGAATCTTTTTGGTTATACGTCAGGTCGGCTGCATCTTTGGCTAATGGATTTTCTGCGTCTAGAACCGTTACCTTGGCACCGGCTGCAATCGCTACAGCGTGGGCCGCACCAGTGTCCCACTCAGAAGTGGGGCCTAACCTTGGGTAGAGGTGGGCTTCACCTTCAGCGACGAGACATAGCTTTAACGAGCTGCCCATTGCAACAAGCTCGGTATCACCTTCAAGCTGTGCTAATAGGTTTTGTATTTCAGGACTTTGATGAGAGCGGCTACCTACAACGCGCCAAACGTCACCAGGTTGATGTACTTTTGCCGCGATAGGTGCTAAATCACCCGCCGTGCCGGCCCAAGCGCCTTCACCTTCAATACCAATATATGTTTTATCCAAAACGGGGGCGTAAACGACGCCCATCACAGGTCTGCCATTATCGATCAACGCGATGTTCACCGTAAATTCGCCGTTTTTCTTGATGAACTCTTTGGTGCCGTCCAATGGGTCTACCAGCCAATAGCTGGACCAAGATTGACGCTCTTCCCATGGGATATCCGCCGATTCTTCAGAGAGAATAGGCAAGTCAGATACTTTTTCTAGTTCACCAACAATCACCTTATGTGCAGCGAGGTCGGCTTCTGTCAAAGGGCTTGTATCTTGTTTCTCATAGATAGCGAAATCCTTTTGGTATATCTCTAGGATCTTGTCTCCAGCTTGCTTCGCAATCGCGAGCACGTCGCTCGCTAATGGATGAGTAAATGTCATATTAGATAAATCCCTTTTGTACCAGCATTTCGAACAAGCGTTCTGCTGTCGCTTCCGCACTTTCTTCCACATAGTTGAGGTGGATTTCTGGTGTACTTGGCGCTTCGTAAGTCGAATCTATGCCTGTGAAATCTTTGATTTCTCCGGCTCTTGCTTTCTTATATAGACCCTTAGGATCTCGCGACTCGCATACGGCTAGTGGCGTATCGACAAACACTTCAACGAATTCACTGTCGCCAAGCAAATTACGGCAAAAATCGCGGTCTGCTTGAAATGGTGAAATGAATGCCGTCAATACGATAGAGCCTGAGTCGACAAACAGCTTTGCGACTTCACTGATTCGGCGAATATTTTCCACGCGATCTTTGTCGCTGAACCCCAAATCTCCGCATAGTCCGTGACGAATATTGTCACCATCTAGGAGGTAGGTGTGCTTATTTTGTTCGAACAGCTTTTTCTCAAGCAGGTTGGCAAGTGTCGACTTACCTGACCCACTTAAGCCAGTTAACCAGAGTACTAATGGTTTCTGGGACAACTTTGCTGCTCTAGAGGCTTTGTTAACCTCATGTTTGTGCCAAACAACGTTGTCGGTCGCCATTAGAAATAACCTTCCATTTTCTTTTTCTCCATCGAACCCGCACTGTCGTGGTCGATAACTCGGCCTTGTCGCTCAGATGTCGTGGTAAGTAGCATTTCTTGGATAACCTCGGGCAATGTACTGGCTTCAGATTCCACCGCACCTGTTAATGGGTAACAGCCTAGTGTTCTGAAACGAACAGAACGCATTTCAGGCTTCTCGCCTTCTTCCAATGGCATGCGGTCGTCGTCCACCATGATCAAAACGCCATCGCGTTCAACGACGGGGCGAGGCTTGGACAAGTAAAGTGATGGGATCTCGATGTTTTCAAGATAAATATATTGCCAAATGTCCAATTCCGTCCAGTTTGACATTGGGAAAACTCGAATGCTCTCACCTTTATCAATTTGTGAATTGTATATGTTCCAAAGTTCAGGTCGTTGATTTTTTGGGTCCCATCTGTGGTTGCTGTCTCTGAACGAGTACACGCGCTCTTTTGCTCGTGACTTTTCTTCATCTCGACGAGCTCCACCGAAGGCTGCATCAAACTTATACTTGTTGAGTGCTTGCTTGAGAGAGGCCGTTTTCATGATATCAGTGTGCTTTGCACTGCCATGAGAAAATGGCCCAACGCCCTGTTCAACGCCTTCTTGGTTAATATGCACCAGCAAATCAAAGTCGTGTTTTTTCGCTTGCTCGTCCCTAAATTTGATCATCTCTTGGAATTTCCATGTGGTATCCACATGCAAAAGAGGGAAGGGGATTTTACCCGGTGCAAAGGCTTTGCGCGCCAAATGTAATAGCACCGAAGAATCTTTACCGACAGAGTACAACATCACAGGGTTGTCAAACTCCGCAGCCACTTCGCGAAAAATGTGAATACTTTCAGCTTCAAGCTGCTTTAAGTGGGTTATAGACGGTATAGATAGAGTCATTTTCCAGTCCGCTTGTTTAGTTAATATATGAAACTATTATATGTATAGAACCTTAACATATTTGTATGGTGTCTATGTATGCTATTTCGCTATTTTAAATAGCGTTTTAGAACACTTTAATTGTGAGCTGGCCGACACTACACGAGAGTGAGTAGTGTCGCAGCACCAATTATCAATAGTAGTCGCTGCCGGCCGTTAATTCAGACTTTTTAATGCAGTGCGATATTGATCAAACTTTTTCGTAATGTGCTCAGGTGGCGATATCAAACTATTACATACCATGATAGCGAGACTAGAAGCGATGAAACCGGGAACGATCTCGTAAATAAACCCGCTAAGAGATTGCCCGTAAATCGTGATAGGCAGGTAAATCCAGAGGAGTACGGTTGCCGCGCCGGTTACCATACCCACGAGAGCGGAAGTCGCAGTCATTTTGCGGCTTAATAAGCTAAATATGACCAGCGGTCCAAACGCAGCACCAAACCCAGCCCAGGCGTTGCTGACCAAGGACAGTATTGTTGACTCTCTGTCATAGGCTAGTGCAATAGCAATTGCAGCAACAAGCGCAACAGAAGCTCGCCCAACAATTAACGATTCTTTCTCAGACGCGTGTTTGCGTAAAAATATTTGATAGAAGTCTTTAGTCAGAGAGCTTGACGTTACGAGCAATTGAGAGGAAATCGTACTCATAATTGCCGCTAGTATGGCCGCGAGTAGGAAGCCAGCAATTAACGGCGAAAGTAGAACTTGTGACAGATAGATAAAAATAGTCTCGGGATCGAGTGTGATGACGTTTTTGCTAGCGTAAGCGGCACCGAATAGTCCCGTAGCAAGTGCCCCCAGCATTGATAATATCATCCAAGACATACCTATTCTGCGGGCGACAGGAACGTGAGAAGCACTTTTTATCGCCATAAATCTGACGATGATGTGGGGTTGACCGAAGTATCCCAGTCCCCAAGCCATTAGTGAGATAATCGCTATAATAGATAAGGCTTCACCAGTATTCGCATCAATCCATAGAGAGAACATGTGAGGCGAAATTTGAGTCAATTCAGATGAAATCGGGGCAAAACCACCCAAATCAAAAAAGACAACGATAGGAACAAGTATCAATGCAATAAACATCAATATGCCTTGTACGAAATCGGTCAGGCTAACCGCCATAAAGCCGCCAATTAGCGTGTAGGCAACGACGACAAGCGCTGTGATGTAGAGGCCCGTTTCGTAAGTCATGCCAAATGCCGATTCGAAAAGCTTACCTCCAGCAACGACACCTGATGACGTGTAAAGCGTAAAGAAAATGACGATGACTAGCGATGCGATGATACGCAGCAAACGGGTTTTATCGGCAAAACGGTTTTCAAAATAATCGGGCAACGTAATCGAATCATTTGCCAATTCTGTGTAGATACGCAATCGCGGAGCGACAATGAGATAGTTGCACCATGCCCCTATAATAAGCCCTATACCTATCCATGATGCCGACATGCCAGACACAAACATCGCCCCGGGTAAGCCCATGAGCAACCATCCACTCATATCAGACGCACCAGCAGACAAGGCTGCGACCGCTGGACTAAGTTGACGCCCTCCGAGCATATAGCCCGATGTACTTTTTTCTGATTCTTTGTAGGCATATAGGCCAATCGCTAACATTGCCATGAAATAGACTGCTAAGGCAATGAGGGTTCCCGTCGTCATACGTATTCCTTTTTTATTTTTTCTTTATGCTAACAGGAATAGTGGGGCGATGTCCCCGTATTTGCGGGGCTGCAGATACAAAAAAAGCCCCGTATAGGGGCTTTTTCGTTGTTTCGATTACGCTGAGAACTGAATACTGTTGCGCAATTTTTCTTTAAACGCACTGATGTCTGTATTCTTGTCCCCAACAACCATCATATTGGCATGTTTGAACTGGTACCCTTGGCCTTCGTAGGCGTCATTACCAAAACTACTCGGGACAGTTGCATCGTCCGAGTGAGGTACGACGAATACTGATACTGGGCCATTCTCACTGTTCAAAATCATGTGCAATGAACGGATTTTGTCGAGGTGACAGTAATTAGCCACTTCAATCGGACCGATATCAGAGGCCAAATGTGCACCGTATTCTTCCAACCTTTGATTGACTTGCGCCAATGTCAATGGCGTGGTTGAAAACCCTAGCTCGTCACTCGCATGATGCATGTGCGCCAAGGCTTCATTACCCAAACTGATGACTTGGTTTTGCTGCGTTAACGTAAAACTCAGGCCGAACACAAAAGCTACAGTGGCAGCCATCGCTACGTACCAGCGAGTTCTTTGTTTTTCTCTCACATGCTCAGTCATCGATTGTTGCCAAATGAGTTTATTGGCTAAATCCTCAGGTACAGGAACGTCCATTGCTTGGCGCAATTGGCTGTTCATCATTCGCATGTCATTTAAAAATGATAATTTAGTGGCATCTTCTTTAGCTGCTTCCAACACCGCAACATCAGTCGTGTCTGGATCAGCGTATACGCGACGCCTAAATTCTAATTCATCCACTATTACGACCTCTCAAACTACTTTCACTATCTAGCGCATCCTTCAACTGATTTCTGGCGCGGAATAATCTCGTCATCACGGTGTTTTTATTCAACCCAAGCTGTTGGGCGATTTCTTCACCACTAAAGCCAAACATAATTTGTAGCATTAGCGGCTCGCGATACTCTTCTGATAATCCTGCCATGAGGTTGCGCAGTTCTCTATGTTCGAGCGCATTGTCTTGACTTGCGTGGTCATCTGCCACCGAGACATCATCAATGTCGACAAGGTCAAATTGCTTGCGTTCAAACCGACGTGCGTTTTCCCGACGCAAAATGGTAATTAACCAAGATTTTGCTGCTTTCTCGTCTTTCAGTGAGTCGAGCGAGCGCCAGGCGCGCAAGAAAGTCTCCTGAACGATATCTTCAGCAACGGCTTTATCTTTGACTAACCAGTATGCATACCGATAAATATCGGCATGAAATGCTCTGACTAGTGCTTCATAGCGTTTTTGTTTTTCCATCATGTCCGATAAGACCTGCCTATCGTCATTTTTATTACGGCCAAACATAGATTTTTTACAATTTTTGTCGTGCTTGCCAGAGGGACAGTGTACAACAAATATGAAATCGATTGGAGAAGAATGAGAAAAGTGTTTTATAACATGGGGTTGAGTTTAATACGTCGCCGGCGATAGGCACCGGCGACGAGCACAATATTATTGTTGTGAAGCAATCCACTTATCAATTTTTTGTTCTAATACCGACAATGGAACAGGGCCATCTTTTAGTATTTCGTCGTGGAATCCTGCAAAAGAGAACTTTTCACCAAGCGTTGTTTGCGCCTTGTCTCTCAATTCCATGATTTTGAGTTTACCGATCATATATGCTGTTGCTTGCCCAGGCATTGCAATATAACGCTCAATCGCCTTTACAGCATCGTATTCAGGATTTGGCGTATTATCAATGAGATATTGAATGGCTTCTTCGCGGCTCCATTTTTTTGCATGAATGCCTGTGTCGACAACCAATCGACAAGCACGCCATAACTCCATCGCTAAACGACCAAAGTCAGAATAAGGGTCGGCGTAAAAGCCCATGTCTTTACCCAGTTCTTCCGTATAGAGCCCCCAGCCTTCGGTATAAGCGGTGAAACTCAGGAATTTCTGGAACTGGGGAATGCCTTCCAATTCTTGTGCAATAGCACGTTGCATATGGTGACCCGGGATACCTTCGTGATACGCCAATGCTTCCATTTGGTAGGTTGGCATCGCTTTCATGTCGTACAAATTCGCGTAGTAAATACCTGGGCGACTGCCGTCTTGCGCCGGGCTTTGGTAGAAAGCTTTGCCTGCGGCTTTTTCCCGAAACGCTTCCACACGCTTGACTATCATCGGTGCCTTGGGTTTCAAGCCAAAGTATTCTGGCAGTGCAGCTTCCATCGTATCAATGAGTGCTTTTGCTTCCGTCATATAGCGTTGACGGCCCTCGTCAGTATCGGGGTAATAGAATTGTTCATCGTTTCTCATGAATTCGAAGAATTCATTGAGTGTGCCTTCGAAGCCAACTTGTTTCATAATGTCACGCATCGCATTGTGAATGCGTTCGACATTCTCCAAGCCGATTTGGTGTACTTGATCTGCAGTCAGGTCAGTTGTGGTAAACCAATTTAGTCGGTTTTGATACCATTCTTTGCCGTTAGGTAAACGCCATACACCGTCGCCCTCTGGTGTTAGCTCACTTTGGTGTTCTAATTCAGCAATCAGATTTTCGTAGGCAGGCTTTACATCGTCAATTAACGCTTTGTTAGCTTGCGCGATCAGGTCATCTTTTGCTTCTTGCGATAAGTCTAATTTAGATACTTTATTCTTGATGTCGTTGAGAATAGTTGAGTCGTTGTCGCTATCGTCGAAAGGGGCGCCTGCGATAACATTTTTCGACGATTGAATCATTTGATCATAAGACCATTTCGGCGGGAAAACGCCCATTTTTTCCCGCAGTTTCATTTGCTCGATAACCTGAGCAAACATTTCGTCTACTAGCGAGAGTCTCGAAATATAGTCTTTTGCATCCTGTTCACTGCCCACTCGGTGAATGTTGATCAAAAAGCTAGGGACTAAAGTGTGCGCCGCTCTGAATTGGTGTACGACATAGGTGTGGTGACGAAATTCATCGTTTGCCAAATCGCGCTCAATACCCAGTTTAAATAGTGCCAAGCTTAACTGTTCTTGATCACTCAATTGGCTCGTATCAAATCCTTGAGCTTGTTCAAGTCTTGTTTTGATAGTAGCGATGTTGGCATCAACGTTGGCCTCAGATAAATCATTCCATTTATCGTAATCCCATTTAATGCCCAAATAGCTCTGATACAAGGGAGAGCGTTTGAGGTCATTTTCAAACTCTGTAGCGAAGAAAGCCGCAAGCCTTTCCGATTCTGATTGCGTGGCAACCTCTTCTTTTTCAACTTGTGCTGTGGGTGCTTCCGTCGTCGGTGAACAACCAAACATTGTCGCTATTGCGAGCGACAAAGATGCTGCTTTGAATGTGTGTTTTAACATGTCATCCCCGTATTATTTCTATTATTTAGTGGTTGGGTAAAGTGGACTCAAACCTTGTTTATGCGATTTTTTTTCCGACAAGTAGTGCTGTCGAAAAGCAGCTATCTGCTCGATAAACTTTTGGTTTTGCCATTGCGATTCGTTTCTGCCGTAGCGCGATGCTACGAGGTCTTCTACGGCACCTGCCAGTTTTTGGGTTTGTTGAAACTGACCCAGCTGTTGGCCGGGGCTGATTTGCAATCCCAATCCTGCGCTCAGCCACTCGTAAACTAACCTATAAGCATCGTCTGAGCGCTTTGCTTTTGCTGCCGACATTAATGCTTTGTACAACTGTGCTTCGTTTGGATTATTTTGCGATGGCGAGACAACCAAGGTTTTGTCATCGATGACGGGACGACGTAAAAAGAGCCAGGTAATAAACCAACCCAGTGTCGATACGATACTGACGATAATGAGCAAGATTCCCATGGTAGTAGACCAAATAGGTTTATCTATCAGTATTTCCTGAGTCTGGGTAGCGTCCAGTGGTGTTGCCTGTGGTTGAATTGCTGACGGTAATGCCGTTGAGCCTTGTTCTGTCACTGTGGCAGGCATAACGTCAATTTGACGTGCAGGAATCGTGGCAAATTCAGTCTTTTTTGTTTTCACATTAAACCAAGGCACAGTTACCTCGGGCAGTATGGTTTTACCTACTTTTGTTGGTATCACGGCAATAGATTCTGTGCGTTGAGAAATTAACTTTTTGTCTCGCTCTACGGTCGCAGTACTCGCCTGATCCGGGTAGGTTTTAAAGTCGGGCGGATAAAACTGTTCAATTTCAGGTATTTGCTCTTCTACCAAACCGGCAGCGGTGAGTACTAATGTCCGCGTAACAGGTTCTCCCACGACAAAGGTATCGCTTTGCCATTCTTCGGTAAGGTCGACAAACTCACTGGGCAACCAAGGGTAGTCTATGTCACTTGGGATCGGTAATACGGTGACGTCAATATCTGGTCCCACTCGATTGATCGGCGTTGTGCGATTGAACATACCGAAGCGCGTACTGGTATTCGGCGCGAGCACCTCTCCCGAAAAGATCGGCCCACGTATGGTCAAATCGCCAGATTGTTGCGGAATAATGGCAAACGTTCGCTCAATAATTTGATAGCGCTTACCATTTTGAATATCTGTATATTGCTTGTCTTCGCCAATTTGTTGAATTTGAGATTGAATAAGTGTTGGCGGTTGCAAACTGCCACGTTCAATTCCGGTGGCTAAGTACAGTTTTACAGTGTACTGCAATTGTTGCTGTAGATAGATCTCTGTACTGTTGACCTCGGTGGTTATAAAGAAATCCCTTGCCGGTTGGTTCTGACCCGTGGGGACGGGGATGACCTCTATAAAAATCGGCTGCGAAGACACACCTTCGATGGTGAAGGCGGGAATGGTGAATTTGCCTGTTTTACGAGGAAACAGAGTGGTTGTCCACGTCGTTGATTGTTCAGATTGAAAATTGATGATCTGAGTTTTACTGCTTACCGACGTGCGACCCACAACAAAGTCTGACAGTAATACGCTGCTGTCAAATGCTTCTCGCTCGGCGTCACCCTTAGCAACGACCGTTAATGTAATGGCTTCATCTAACATCACTGGGTTTCGGTCAACAATCGCATCCACAGACTCGATATCCGCAAACGCGCTCAATGAGAGTGTCAATAGTAAGACGGCAGAAAAAAGTTTTCCCATTACCATTCACTCCTTTTCGAAGCGGGGAGCCTTTCTCGACGTCGTTTTTGTGCTTCGAGTTGCATCTTGCGCTTGAGTAAAAATGCGGGATCGTCAGGGATTCGACGCATAAGATTTTCCAGCCTCTGTTGTTGCTCTTTTTGTTCGTCTGTCATTTCGGACTCACTAACGGCTGCAGCCTGTTGTGATTCCTCCTCACTTTTTTGACCTTCGCCATCTTGTTGTTGGCGATCGCCTTGTTCCTCTTGTGCAGGAGCTTGCTCTTGTTGTTGACCTTGTTGCTGAGAATCTTGTTCTGATTGTTCGCCAGACTGTTGGCTTTGATCGCCTTGTTGCGCGTCTTGATTCTCACTCTCAGAGGGGTCGCCCCGTTGATCTTGCTGTTCACTATCCCCTTGTTCCGACGAATCAGAGTTTTGCTCTCCCTGTTCGTTTTGCTCTGAAGAATCTTGCTCTTGCTTGTCTTGTTCCTGTTCTTGCTGCTCTTTTAGCTGTTCCAATAACGCTTTGTTGTGCAACGCATCTTGATTGTCTGGTTCGATGGCGAGCAAGTCGTCCAAAGTCGAGATAGCGTCGTCCAACTCGCCGAGTTGCGCTAAGGCGTTTGATTGATTAAACAAGCCTGTGGGTGAGGGATCTTTCGCAAACTCACGTAACGCCCCTTGATAGTCACCGGCTTTGTAAAGTGCTGAGCCTTTCCAGTTGGAATCATTAAAATGTGCAGCGGCGTCTTCAAAGTTCTCATTGACGTAACTTTCTAAGCCTCGCTGATTGGCATTTTGAAATGGTCGTTTCCACCAAGGCGACGACGTTGATGATACTGAGTCTTGTGCATAAACTATATCTGGCATAGCGATACCGATTGAGAGCGTGCACAACACAATAAGGACGCCTCGACGAAACGCATACATGGCGAATGGCAAAACCAAAAGAACCAGCCATGGACCTTGTTCTTGCCATTGATCTCCGGCGTTCTCGGTATCATTAGCTTCGGCGTTTTGTTGAGTTTCTAATGTTGATAGCGTACTCAAATAATTGATGTCCGATTCATCTGGGGTCATCTCCGCAAATCGTCCTTGTCCGGCCTTAGCAAGTGCTTTCAGCGAAGCTGAATCCACTTTTGGGATAACGATAGCACCGGTTCTGGATTTAAGCAGTTCGCCATTGAGTTGTTTAATTGGCGCACCAGCTTGTGTACCCACTGCCAGTACATTTAACGTGTACGGTGATTCGGATACAAACTTTCTCACTTCGGCGACGTCAGACAGTTCAATACCGTCTGTAATCCAATAGATAAAACCGTCTTTGTAACCGGCGTTTTTAAGCAATTCGCTTGCCGCTTCAATTCCCGTAATCGGCGCACTACCACTAGTGGGCATAATTTCTGGACTGAGGCTTGGCACTAAAGTGGCAATGTTATTGGCATCAGTGGTGAGAGGCGAAATAACAAACGCATCGCCAGCATAAGCGACGAGTCCTAGTTCACCTTCATTGATACTGTTGACGAGATCAATTGCCTTATATTTTGCACGAGTCAATCGGTCAGGAGATACATCTGTCGCCCGCATTGACATCGACATATCCAGTACTAGAACGTGACCGGTCTGTAATTGATAAACGGGTTGCGGCAACCGTTCCCATGTTGGCCCTGCCATCCCTGCGATTAAGATTATCCAGCCTATCAGCAAAACATTTAGCGAACGATGATTTATTTTAGTTGAATGTTGCCCCAACATTCTTTGGTACAAATGTTGAGAGATGACACCGTGCCAGCCAGATTGGTATTTTGCGATGAATCTCGACAGCGCCCAAATTAGCATCGCCGGTATGACGGCGTAAAACCATTCTGGACGAATAAAGTGAAATGCTTGCCAGTCAATCATGCTTTAGCAACCTTAGTACTGATACGAGATAACCCGTGTCGCAGCAATGACAGCACAAATGGAAGTGCAGAAAGTAATAATGCCAACGCTAGAGGAAAATAAAACAGGGCCGTCAAAGGGCGCATTTTTCGGCTCTCTCCAGCAATGGGCTCTAATTCGTCTAGCGTGGCGTAGATTGCCTCTAATTCGTTCACATCTCTCGCTCTAAAATACTGACCGCCTGTCGATTGTGCGATATCTGACAACATGTCTTCATCAAGTTCTTGAGAGGGGTTGACTTGGCGAGTCCCGAAAAATTGTCTCACCATCATGGAATCAGCGCCAACGCCAATGGTATAGACTTTCGTGCCACTATTTATCGCCAACTCTTTGGCTTGTTCTGGTGTGATATTGCCCGCGGTATTTTGGCCGTCAGTCAATAAAATCAAAACCTTGTTGGTTTGATCTTTTTGTTCAAAGCGCTTTACTGCTAGGCCAATAGCGTCACCAATAGCCGTTTGTTCACCCACTAAGCCAATCAAGGACTCCGATAAAAGGGTCGACACGGTTTCGCGATCGTAGGTCAATGGCGCCTGCAGATAAGCGGTATCGGCAAACAAAATAAGACCGAGCCTGTCGCCCACTCGACGTTGTATAAAGTCGTAGAGTACAGACTTTATCATTGTCAGACGGTTCACTTGGCGGCCGCGGATTTCCATATCTTCGATTTTCATACTGCCTGAAAGGTCCACGGCGAGCATAAGCTCCCTGCCTTCAGACGGAATACTGATGGGTTCACCTAGCCACTGAGGACGAGCTGCAGATAAGACTAATAAAGTCCAAATTAGGCTAGCAAGTACTAACTTAGCTTTGGGTTTTTTCAAGGTGTTACCCGAATTCGTCATTGCTGTAGGCAAATGTGGCACTTGTAAGGCAACGTCTTGTTGCCTCTGTTTCGCCGGCAAAAGCCTCATTAATAATGGCGCAGGAAGTGCAAACAACGCCCACCACCACGCAAACTCAAACATGCGATACCTCCACTTGTGGATAGACGCATTTCAGATCGGCGTGTTTTAGCCATCTGAGCGCTGCATCACGCCACGCTATGCAACTGGCTTCTGAAGGCGTGTCGGCTTTGAATCGCGCTGATTGCAGTTCACTTAAAGGGGGCTCCAAGTCTACCTTATGTTGAGAATTTGGCAGTTGTGCGAGCAAAAAGTTAACCCATTGTGCACCGTGCAGGGAGGCACTGTGTTGAGGATCAAAATACGCAAGGGTCACTCGTTTTAAAATTCCGTTTATTTGTTGGGCACAGGTTGCATCGCTGACATCCAGCTCGTTGAGTGAAGCAATAGCTTGGCGTTTGGTATGGTTGAATCGATATCGTTTCCAACAATACACACCCGCAACGATCATTAGCATAACCACGACACCGATGAGTACCCACCATCCCCAGGAGAGTGGCCACCAATCAACGGTGCTTGCTGTCTTTATGTCTTTGAGTTGGTCTAATGGGTTCATTGTATTAGACCTCTTGACGCTTCCAACTGTGTTTTAATCCCTTGACCAGCAGACACATAAGTAAAACTTGCTCTGTTTTTCGTGAGCGAGATTTCAATGTCTTGATACATCCGTGATTGGCGCTTGTGGTACTGATTGGCTTGATGTTTATCTCCCAGTATCCAAGTTTGTTTCTCATTGCCATCGGTGACAGTCACCGGTTGGATGACAGGTGAGTCGGGCAGGCTCAACTCAAGGGGGTCGGCAATGATATGGCCGTGTACTTCACAGTGTTTTGAAAGACTGGATAGGTGTTGCTGTGATGCGCTATCCATTTTTTGAAAATCCGAAATAATGTATATGAGGCTCCCCGGTTTGGCTAAACGACGCAGACGGCCTAACGCCTGTGAAAAAGCGTTGGCATCGTTGGCTTTTGGAGCTTGTGCATTGCCGTGAAGAGCCGTGAGTTCGTGGCAAATGTTGAGTACGGCTTTTTTCGTCGCGAGGGGCTTTCTTTCGACGTGTTGCCCATCGTTAAAGATAAGCGCACCTACCTTGTCTCCACGTTTGATTGCAGACCAAGCGGTGAGTGCTGCCAAGTGGGCGGCTTGTACGCTTTTAAGTAAAAGCTGCGTACCAAAATGCATGCTGTGGCTCAGATCGCAAAGAATAAAAACTGGACGTTCGCGCTCTTCTCGGTACACCTTGGTGTGCGTCTTTCCCGTTCTGGCCGTCACTCGCCAATCAATCGCACGAATATCATCTCCAGGTTGGTAATGACGAGCCTCGTCAAATTCCATCCCCCGGCCTTTGTGCTTGGTAATATAGGTGCCTGCCAATCTCGCTTGGGGGGCGCTTTTGGGCGCAAGGTCCAACAGTTTGGTTTGCGCCTGATAGTTGACCAACTCGCGAAGCTGCAAGGTGACGCCGTCACTTTGCAGTTGGGCTAATTGTTTATTGAAATCAGAAACAGCCATATTAAGGAACGGCAACCACGCTAAGTATTTTTTCCAGTGCCTTGTTGACCGTTATGCCTTCGGCTTCGGCTTGATAAGACAAAATGATTCTGTGTCTTAAAACATTGGGGAAAACGGCTTGTATGTCGTCTGGGCCGACAAAGTCTCGGCCAGCAAGCCAAGCATGTGCTCGAGCGCAGCGGTCCAGTGAAATGGTTGCTCGCGGACTGGCGCCAAATTCTATCCATTGGGCCATCTCTTGATCAAAACTGCCGGGTTGGCGCGTAGCCATAATGAGCTGGACAAGGTATTGCTCAAGCTCGGGGGCCATATGCAATGCGAGTGACGCTTTGCGCGCGGCGAAAATATCGTCTTGTGACAGCGTTGGTGGCATGACCTGAGGGATGTCTAACTCTTCATCGCGAGTGAGTTTCAAAATACTCAACTCGGTTTGAGCATCGGGGTAGTCGATTTCAACGTGCATCAAGAAGCGGTCGAGTTGAGCTTCTGGCAGCGGGTAGGTGCCTTCTTGCTCTAAGGGGTTCTGTGTGGCCATAACCAGAAAGAGTTCTGGCAATTGGTAGGTTTTGTTGCCCACCGTGATCTGGCGTTCAGCCATGGCTTCCAATAACGCCGACTGAACTTTTGCTGGCGCTCGGTTAATTTCGTCTGCCAACACCAAGTTGTGAAACAGCGGCCCTTTTTGAAAGACAAATTCACCGGTCTCAGGGCGATAAATATCAGTCCCCGTTAAATCCGCTGGCAACAAATCCGGCGTAAACTGCACTCGATGAAAGTCGCCAGTAATCCCTTTCGCTAATGCGTTAATCGCACGTGTCTTCGCCAGTCCCGGCGGACCTTCAACCAAAAGGTGACCATCTGCTAACAGAGCGATAAGCAAGTTTTTTGTTAAATGTTGCTGACCGATGATTTGGGTATCAAGGTAGGTTTGAAGGTGCTGAAACTGCGCTGCTGCCATTTTTCTTATCCGTTTACTCAGGGTTACTCGTCGTGGAGTGGGGTTTAGGCTCTGCCTTTTATATAAGGTTCCCTAGAATTTCTTCAAGTTTGACACGTTTATTGTCAATAAATTTACGTTGGATGCCAAATAATTCAGTGTTAACAAGTATTTCAACCGCATTTTAATTGTTCAACGTTCGCTTTTGATAGGGTGAATTGGCTTTTTATCAAGACCGAGAGCGCGTATGTTTTGCGTTGCCGTATGATTTTTAGACAAAACGGTTGGTTGAGCTGTGTTGGATGTTGAGTCGTGATTTTAGGCTAGCCAATGGCGCGATCATCATTGTCTAGGTTCAACATTATTTACACCGCAGTGTTCAATCGGCTTTATTTAACGTCAATGGAAATTTGCTATTTTGTTCATAGTCTGTAAAAATCTGGACTATCTACAGGTCTGACCACTTTGATGGCAATAATTTAGGTGCATTATGGCTAAAAAACTCGACGTAACAACTCGCTCAGGTGATCGCATCGCGATCGTTGACGGTTTACGAACTCCATTTGCGAAGATGGCAACATATTTCCACGGCGTTCCCGCTGTTGATTTAGGCAAGATGGTTGTCAATGAAATGATGATCAGAAATGGGCTAGACCCAAAAATGGTTGACCAGCTTGTCTACGGACAAGTCGTTCAAATGCCAGAAGCGCCTAACATTGCGCGTGAAATAGTCTTGGGCACCGGAATGAATGTTCACACTGATGCGTATAGTGTTTCTCGTGCCTGTGCAACCAGTTTCCAGTCTACCGTGAATGTCGCTGAGTCTATGATGGCGGGAACAGTAGAAATCGGTATTGCGGGCGGAGCCGACTCTACGTCAGTGTCGCCTATTGGTGTGTCGAAAAACTTGGCCCGTGCTTTGGTCGATTTGCAAAAAACCAAAACGATGGGGCAGAAGTGGAATGTGCTTAAAAAGCTGAGCTTTAAAGATCTTATGCCAGTGCCGCCAGCTGTTGCGGAATACAGCACGGGTTTGTCGATGGGACAAACTGCTGAGCAAATGGCCAAATCACATCAAATCTCGAGAGAAGAGCAGGATAAACTAGCGCACCGTTCACACACTCTTGCTGCGCAAAGTTGGGAAGAGGGCAAACTTGCCAGTGAAGTCATGACGGCTTATGCAGAACCATTTAAAGGTGCATTGGATAAAGATAACAATATCCGATTTGATTCAAAGTTAGAGGGTTACGCCAAGCTACGCCCAGTTTTTGACCGCAAGTACGGTTCTGTGACTGCAGCAAACGCGACACCACTCACTGACGGGGCGTCAGCGGTACTTATGATGACGGAATCAAAAGCCAAAGCGTTGGGTTATACCCCATTGGGTTATATCAAGAGCTATGCTTTCTCAGCGATAGATGTATGGGAAGACATGCTTATGGGGCCGTCTTATGCGACACCAATTGCACTCGATAGGGCGGGTATGACGCTCAACGACCTGACGTTAATCGAGATGCACGAAGCGTTTGCGGCACAAACCCTAGCGAACGTGAAAATGTTTGCCAGTGATAAATTTGCAAAAGAAAAGCTGGGTCGCGACAAGGCGACGGGCGAAATCGATATGGACAAGTTTAACGTGATGGGTAGTTCAATTGCGTACGGTCACCCATTCGCCGCCACAGGTGCAAGAATGATTACCCAAATGTTGAATGAACTGAATCGCAGAGGCGGTGGCACGGGCTTACTGACAGCATGTGCAGCCGGTGGCCTTGGTGCAGCGATGATTGTGGAGACAGAATAAGATGACTCAAGAAGCGAACACAGCAGCGCAAAGTGCATTCACTTTGACGAAAAAAGACAATGGTGTTGCCATTTTGTCGATGGATGTGCCCGGCGAATCAATGAACACGCTAAAAGCGCAGTTTGGTGATGAAATCAGTGCCATCCTTGATGACATCGAGCAAGATTCATCAATCAAAGGGGTAGTACTGACTAGTGGCAAAACCAACAGTTTTGTCGCGGGTGCAGACATTACCATGCTGGATGCCTGTAATACTGCCATCGATGCACAAACTATCGCCGCGGGCGGTCAGCGTGTATTTGATCGCATTGAGAAAATGCGTGCAACATTTGTCGCTGCAATCCACGGCCCTGCATTAGGTGGCGGGTTGGAACTTGCTCTGGCGTGTCATTATCGGGTTTGTACTGATTCCAACAGTACGCAGTTGGGCCTACCTGAAGTACAACTCGGGTTGTTGCCTGGTAGTGGCGGTACACAGCGTTTGCCTCGTCTTATTGGCATTCAACAAGCGATGAAGATGATGCTGACAGGCGCTCCAGCAAGAGCAAAACAAGCGAAAAAATACGGCATTGTTGATGATGTTGTTCCTCAATCTGTCCTTATGGATGTGGCTGAAATTTACGCGCTTAAATCGAAGCCAAATAGACAGCTTAAGCAGAAAGGTCTGGTGAACAAGGTACTTGAGGGCACGGGATTCGGTCGTAACTTTTTATTTGGCCAAGCACGTAAGCAAACCCTGGGGAAAACAAAGGGCAATTACCCTTCACCAATGAAGATCATTGACGTAATTGAAGCGGGCTTAAGTAAGGGAATAGTTGCTGGACTTGACGCCGAAGCTCGTGCGTTTGGTGAGTTATGTATGACACCTGAATCCGCTGAGCTAAGACAAATCTTCTTCGCGACTACCGAGATGAAGAAAGAAAATGGTGTCGACGGTGTCGAGCCGACTAAAGTGAATAAGGTCGGTGTACTTGGCGGTGGTTTGATGGGGGGTGGTATTGCTTTCGTTACTGCGTCAAAAGCCGGCGTGCCAGTGCGCATCAAAGATGTGCGCCCTGAAGGCATTGCGAATGCGATGAAGTACAGCTACGACATTCTCAACAAGAAAGTAAAGCGTCGCTTCATGCTGAAAAGCCAGATGCAAAAACAGCTTGCTATGCTAACTGGTACGTTGGACTACAACGGTCTACAAGATGCAGACATGGTCGTAGAGGCCGTGTTCGAAGACTTGGGTTTGAAGCAGCAAATGGTCGCTGATGTTGAACAAAATGGTAAGGAGACGACGATTTTTGCTTCTAACACGTCTTCGATTCCTATTACTCAGATCGCAGAAAAAGCGGCGCGTCCTGAAAACGTAATTGGACTGCATTATTTCTCACCAGTAGACAAGATGCCATTGGCTGAAGTGATTGCACACAACAAAACGTCTGACGAGACCATTTCAACGACCGTTGAGTTTGCAAAGAAACAAGGTAAAACACCAGTTGTCGTTAAAGATGGGGCGGGCTTTTATGTCAATCGGATCTTAGCGCCATACATGAACGAAGCGGCGTCTATGATTTTGGCTGGTGAGCCAATTGAAAAAATCGATAAAGCGCTTGTGAAGTTTGGTTTCCCAGTGGGCCCAGTTAAACTACTCGATGAAGTCGGCATTGATGTCGGTACCAAAATTATTCCCTTCTTGGTTGAGCAATTTGGCGAGCGTTTTACTGCACCAGATGCTTTTGAAAAAGTTCTGGCAGATGACCGCAAAGGTAAAAAGAACAAGCGTGGGTTCTATAACTACACGGGTAAAAAGCCGGGTAAAGAAGTGGATGAAACTATCTACAGTGTACTTGGTATTTCACCCGCTGCTAAATTGAGTGAAAGCGATATTGCAGAACGCAGCGTCTTTATGATGCTTAATGAAGCGGCGCGCTGCTTAGATGAAGGTGTTATCCGCAACGCACGAGACGGTGATATCGGCGCTATCTTTGGTATTGGCTTCCCGCCGTTCTTGGGTGGACCATTCCGTTATATGGATAGGCTAGGCGTGCAAACCGTAGTTGATAAGCTCAATCACTATGCACAGACTGTGGATGCTAAGTTTACGCCAGCTGAGATATTGGTTGCCATGGCGAAAGACGGTAAGTCGTTTTACTAATATCAAAACCAAGTGTTATATAATTGTTAAAAACCGGGCTTTGCCCGGTTTTTTTGAATATAAATAATAAAAATGATGGTTAAGTGAGCAATTATCAGTAAAATACGCCGACTTATTATTCTATCTGGGCGGATTTTACACCATGATCTTAATGGCAATTCTCGTTTTAGTTGTCAGCAGTGCGTACTTTTATGTAAAAGCGTTTAAGCTTGGGCTTAATGCTAAAAAGTGGGCTGTGGCGGGATTAGTGTTTGGACCCTTTATCTTGCCTATGTTTTCGATCAGCGCTCATATTGCATGGCGTAGGGATGTGGGTTTCGATAATTTGTATATCGGTGCTTAGGGCTGAGATAAGGGAGGCGCAATGCCTCCATTTGGTTTTCGGGCAATTAAAAACCTGTTGTATTCTTGGTATTCCAACCCTGTCTGCCTTTTCCGCCTTTTACTTCCGTGCTTACCGTTTGAACAAGCTCTTTTTTATCTTGTTTTTGAACCGTATCTTCTTGCTTTTCCGCCACTGGTGCTGATGTAGATAGTGCTAGTGCTACTGCGTATGCTTTCAACATTATATATTCCTCGATTTTTATACAAACAAAACTGACTGACGTTGCAGTCAATATGTATTAGCGAGGATCGTGCCAAGTTTAGATGTTGTTTAAACCATTGATTTTATTGAGAATAATGGGAGGTGCTGGGGAATTGACACAAAACATTTAGTTCAGGTTCTGTATGCCATTAAAATGACGCCGGACTAGATATGTGCTGTAAGCGCTGGTTATCTCTCAGCAGTTTTTCAAATTTGTCCGCCGTGAGAGGTTTACTGTACAAATAACCTTGAATCATTTCACAATCGTAGCGGCTCAATATGTTGAGCTGCTTTTCGTATTCAACCCCTTCGGCGACCACTTTTAAGCCAAGGTTGTGGGCAATATTGATAATTGCCGCGGCCATGTGCCTGTCTACACTGCTTTCGGCGATATCGTCGATAAAGGCTTTATCTATTTTTAATGTGTTAAGCGGGAAGCGCTTGAGGTAAGCCAGCGAAGAATACCCGGTCCCAAAGTCATCGAGGGCAAGGTGAATACCTTTTTCTCGTAGCCTTTCCATCATTTGTAACGCTTGTTCCGGGCTTTCCATTAAGGTGCCTTCGGTTATCTCACACTCAAGGTGGAGCGGAGATAAGCCAACATTGCGAAGTATCTGTTCGATTTTGTCGTCAAGATTAGGCAGTTCAAACTGTTTTGCAGAGATGTTTACCGCCACGCGACCAGAGAATAAGCCTTCGCTGACCCAACGCTTGGTATCTTCACACGCTTTTCTCAGTACCTGTTCGCCAATCTCGATAATCTGGCCAGTCTGTTCGGCGAGGGGAATGAACTGACTGGGGCTGACAATGCCTTTTTGCGGGTGTTCAAAGCGAACGAGTGCTTCCATACTGACCAATTTACCGGACGCGATATCCACTTTGGGTTGGTAGTAAACCGTAAACAAATCGTCTTTGATGCCTTGACGAATTAAGTTCTCAATTTGTAGCTGCCTAACTGCATTTTGGTTCATCTCACCGCTAAAGAACTGGTAGCTGTTGCCGCCATTATTCTTGGCAAAATACATGGCAGTATCGGCATTTTTGAGTAACTCTTGTGGCGTCGCTCCATCATCAGGGTAGAAAGCAATACCTACACTGGCACCCAAGACAAACTCTTGTTTGTTGATAATAAAGGGGCGAGCAAGAGTGTCTAATAAGCTTTGGGCAAAATGGGTAATCCGGTGAATGTCTCCCAGTTCCTCTAACAGCACACTGAATTCATCCCCACCAAGACGGTAACAAGTAGCATTAGAACCTGTCATTCTTTGAATGCGTTTGGCGATTTGTTTTATCAATATGTCGCCAGTTTGGTGACCCAAAGAGTCATTGATTTTTTTGAAGTTGTCCATGTCCAAGCAGAGCAGAGCATGAGGCACGCCTTTGCGAACGAGATTGTTGTGACTGGCTTGGTAAAATGAGCGGTTGGCTAAATCGGTCAACGGGTCAGTATTGGCGAGTTTAAGCAGCTCTTTTTCGGTACTCTTACGGGTTGTAATATCGGAAAATACACCTACGAAATGGCTCATCTTCCCATCTTCATCGTGGACCGCATCGATATTCAGTTCCATTTCGTAGCGCTCGCCATTGATGCGAACCGACTCCACTTCACCCGACCAATTGCCTTTCGTGCGTAGGGCTTTCTTGATTTCTTCGGTAAAAGCGTCAGGGTACTGATGGAAGTACATATAGCTGGCCAATGCCTGCTCGCGGGTTTCCCCAGTGTAGTTACAATAGGCATTGTTGACAGAGATAAACTTAAATTGGGTATTGGTAATGAACACACCTTCGGAGATATTCTCGATGGAGCGTTTAAACAAGTTGAGTTGCTCTTCAGCTTCTTTAAGGTGATGTATGTTCTTTAACGTGCCCGTCATACGTAAAGGCTGGCCATTATGGTCGCGTTTTACCACCTTGCCTCTGTCCAGCACCCATATCCAAACATTCTTAAACGTGCGCGCTCGATAGGCGAGTTCATAGAATTCGGTTTTGCCCTCGAGATGCTCACGCAGTGCCGTTTGCACACGGGTAATGTCATTGGCATGGATGTTGGCATCATAAGCGCTGTTGGTCCTGATATTGTCTTGGGGAAAGTCTAAAGACCCCCAGGTATTGGAACGGAATACTTGGCCGCGGTATATATCCCAGTCCCACAACTCATCACCGCTACTCCATAAAGTAAGCTTTAACCGCTCTTCTGATTCTCTAATCGCCAACTGGTTGGCTTTGCGCGCCTGATATTGGCGAACTAGATAGAGCAATATAACAAGTACAACAAAAGCATAAGCAAACAGGGCGTTAACGTGAAGCCAAGGTGGTCTCTCAATGGTTATGCTTAACTCGGTGGGTGGTGACCAAGTTGAGTTTTTTGTTTTCGCTTGGACCTGAAACTCATAGCTGCCAAAAGGGACGTTATTGTAGTGTGCCGTGCGATCGCTATCTGTCTCCGTCCAGTCACTGTCAAACCCTTTCATGCGATAACGGTATACCACTTTTCGAGAAAAGTTAGGGTCGGTCACGCCAAAATTCAAACTAAAACGAGAATCGTTATAGGCTAATGTCAGTGATTCTGTTAGGTATAAGGGTTTTTTCAGAGGGCCATCAGTATCGATTGCCAGTTCTCTTCCAAAGACAGAAAGGCCAAGAAGACGAGGGGAAGGGCTTACCGTAGTGCTCACCGCACTAGGTTCAAACTCGCCAAACTTTGCAAAATGAAACCCGTCTGTTCCGCCGAGAAAAACACTGCCATTATTGGTTACCAGAGCAGCGCCTTCGTTTAAACTGTTGAACGCTAATTCTCGGTTGCTTAATTTACCTGTGACCGCTTTGGTTTCTAACGAGATGAATACAATGCCTTCACTGGTAGTAATCCAAAGTGTGCCGTTGCGTTCTATCGACGAATGCACGATACCAAAGCTATCCTTGGCAAATTGAGCCACAGGTTTTAGTGTCAACTTATCCAATTGAATTATGCCTTGGTAAGCAGTGGTTAACCAATAAAAACCGTTCCATTCGTGGACGGCTGCAATTGATGGTGAATTCAAGTCTTCATTTGGGATGGCAATATGACTAGAGGAGTTAAAGTCATAAACATGGGTTTCCTCACCATATAAAACCCATAATCTTTCGTCTTTATCTCTGTATATTGGCCTGCCAGTTTTTTGGCTCTCTATCCAATCAAAAGTAGTAACTGTGTATTCTGATTTTTGACTATTACTGACGTCAGTATTGACTGACACTATGCCCAATTCATCGTCCCAAAACCAAATGAATTGACCATCATAGTAAACACGGTCAATATAAGAGTTAGGCAGTAATTCGCCGACCTCAACTATGGTTGAATCCACTAGCTGTTTGAAAATTTTCAATCCATTCGACGTTGGTAACCAAATGGTATCGTCCTGCGCAACGATGAGATCCCAAACAGCTATTTTGGGGCTGATTGGATAGTGTTGTTGTTGGCCATTTTCGGTTGTCAGTTTTACCAAGCCATTTGATTGGGTTGAGAACCAGATAGCTCCTTTGGAATCCTCATCTATGCCCCAAATAGACTGGTTATCATTTTCATTATTAGTCGCCAACTTATAAAGCGGAAGAGGGCTTTCAGGGGAGTCCTTATAAAAAAGACCATTGTATGTAGCTATCCACACTCCATCTCTATCATCCGCAAATATCTCTACAAAATTACTGGAATCTAGATTAGTGATGAGTTTGTTGGTGTAGTTTAAAGATAAAGAATTACTATTCTCTTTTGACAGAAATATGATTTCTTTATCGGCGGTCAGCCACAAATAGTTATCGCTTTGTGTGATGCTTCGAATACCATTATTCGAAGACACATCGTCAAGCACAGTATTTTCATCCGAGACAATGTTCCCAAAGTTGTCAACACGAATGTAACCATTGTCAGTCGTTAACCAATATTCCCCATTTGATACCTTAATATCGAGAACCCTTAGTGCACTGATTCGCATTCCCCAGGGATTGGCTTGTGCAAGAGAGTGTAGCGTTTTGTCTTTTTTATCGTAAATGAATACGCCTTCGGAAGTTGTGCCAAACCAAATTCGATTTGGCTCGCTTAATATCGCTTTAATGGACTTTGGAAATTCAATAGCAAGATTTAGGTGCTCTATGGTTTGCGTATGGGAATCATACTGATACACGCCATCTGCCGTAGATATGATCAATCCGCCGTTGGTATCGTTGGCAATCGTCCAAATTTCATCGGTTTTTAACGCCGAATTATCCTTGTTGAATACTTGGAAGTTATCGCTAAATGGCAGGTAACGAGCCACGCCACCATCAAATGTTGCCACCCACAACTCATTGTTTTTGCTGACGTGTAAGTCTCTGATAAAGTTGTTCGGGATAGAGGCGGGGTTGTCTTGATCGTGGAAGTAGGTTTCAACATCGTAACCATTAAAACGATTTAGGCCGTTAAGTGTGCCTGCCCAGATAAAACCATTAGGGCCTTCGACGACGCTGGTGACAGTATTGTCAGACAGGCCATCTTTCTTGGTGATGCTATTGAAATGGAAATCGAAAACCGATGGCGACGAGGAGTCATCGGACGCGGCATATGCAAATCCGATATAGGTAACTAAAATTGTCGCGACCAATGTTTTTAAAAAGCGCACTAATACACCCACGCTGCGATGCGTTTTCTCTTTTGTTTTAATTATTTTTTATTTTGTGGTTGCGGTCCGTCGCACAAACACCAATATGCCGAATTCTCGTTGCCGCGACAAGCAGTTTTTCAGCCGTCACGACTAAAGGTGTAATAAATGAGCGATTCGCTGTTCTCTAAAGGTGCATGGGGTTATTTAAAGTAGTTTGCCGTTTGCTTAAATGCTGATATATCAGACAAATGGAATTCTTGTGGGGCATCGAAATTCGCTAATTTACCATCCGTGAACAGTACGAGTTCTCCAAAACTTTGGCGTGTTGCAAGCTGCCTAGCGTAAGCTTCTATATCATCAAACGCATAGCTCTCAATTTGCTTGGCTAAACAGGTATTGCGGTCAAAACTGAAATCCTGCATCCCTAATGCGAGCCACAACCGTTGTGATTTCATCGACAGACTCAAGTCATGTTCACTCAACTGCTTGAGCATAGTCGACTGAATATCAGGCCAATAGCCTTGATAAAAGGCAATTTCATCAAGCTGCTCAAACAAAAACTGGGTGATGTTTTCGAGCAATTGGTTAACTGGCGTATTAGGGCTTTGAATATAGAAAACAATGCCGGGGTGCTGGTTATGGGGGACATAACCTGTACCAACGATATAGCCTAGCTGCTTTTGCGTGCGCAGTGCGTTGAAAAAAGGGCCCGCTAGCATCTGCTCGAGAATCATGCACATTGCCGTGTCATGCAAGTCACAGCTCGGTGCTTGTAAATACAAAACGATACCTGAATCATCGTGTTCACAGGGAACGAAGTGATAGTGAGTATTCCCTACAGGCAACTGAGCCACATCACGGGATATCGGTGTTCCCCGATTGTCTTGGCACAGATATTTTAAATCACTCACAAAGGCTTTCGCCTCATTTGCTGGCCAGTTTCCATGTATGAGTGATTCGACGTAATAGTGTTGCAACGCCTTATTGCAAATGTCGACAAGCTCGTCGTAAGTTAACGCATGCATGGCTTCGAGCAAGTCGATAGGGGCATGAGTATTTTTTTGTATCAGTACACTTAAGCGAAGAAAAAGCCTATTAGTGGGTTTGTTGAGCAGTGAATTGTGCAAGCTCTGCATTTGCAGCTGTTTGACTTGTTCAAACTCTTCTCGGCTGGGAATAAATGCAAGTGTTGACTTCAATAACTCACGGCACAAGAAAAACTGTTGATTGGTAAACCCACGGCAGTGCACCGTAAATCCGGCTTGGTGCCCGTAAATACGGTAGTTGAGTCCGGCGATCTCAGCATGATAAAAGTCCGCTTTTAATTTGTCATTTAGTGCTGCTAACCAGATCCGCTTCGCTGCGACAGTTGTTTGACTCTCGCAAAACGCATTGGTATCAAAAGACACATAGGTATCGCCCTTGGGAATGCGAAACTTGGTATCTTGTGAGAACCAAATTGACATATTGTCCGATGCCACAAGTTGCTTTGGTGTGGCGAAGTCCTTGTCGGGTAGACACAATGCAAAATCGTCACCAATAAAGGGGTTAGCGGGTGGCATGCAAATACTGGGGATAGTTGTTGGGCGATAATAGCTCTCTAACTCTTCCGGCGGAATTGGGTTTACCGCATACTCGGCATCGTAGTACGAACAAGTCTTATCGGTGGTGACAGTCGGTGCAATGATCTTTATCCGCATATTGTGAGGAGTGAAATGGCCCAGAGCCGCTTCCAACAAGGTTTTGTCATAACTGCCTATGCCTGCTCGCCACTGCTCTATATCCTGTATCGGCATAGTAAATAGGCTTTGAGCAAAGTCGCATATCATGTCTAGCGTTTTGGGATGTTCATCATATTGATAGGCGAGGGCAGATAGCTGCGCTTTTTCGTTGTATCGCCAATCGTCCGCGAATGAGTCTTGGGTAATTTTAAGGGCGTAAAATAGAGCACAGATTATGTGCTGTTGATTGTTCAGGCCAAGCTCAGTTAGCTGGAAGTTTACGTTAAAATCTTTGAAATCCTCACCCTCGATACCGCTACCAGCAATCAAGCTCGTTACCCAGTTTTGGGCTTTTAAATAAGCAAACAAACTGCCTTGCCCTTCGTCACCCAAAACGTGACTAATGTAGTCGAGCGGACGAGTATGAATTTCCTTATGCAATGCGGGAAGGGCAAAGGTGACTATCATTCTGCGGGCTTTCTGCAACGGTTTAATCGCAATTTTTACACCCAATTGCTCTGGAGTGTAGAGCGCTGGCCACTGCATTTGTGGTTGAGAACCCGACTTCATTTTGCCGAAGGCGTGTTTTACCAGCTCGGTGAGTTGTGCTATCGGCATCGCTGAGTGGATGCATAGCCGCATATTTTGCGCGTTGTAGTATTGGTCGTGGAATTCACTTAAATAGCGATGTAAGGTTTCCATACCAAGCTGATTAAAAATATCGGCATTGCCGACGGAAAATTGGCTAAATGGATGATCGGGATTACACGTCTCTTTGTGAATTTGATAAAGACGACGTAAATCATCTTTTCGTTTGAACTGGAATTCAGCTTCGATAGCTTGGATTTCCTTCGCCATCGAATTGGGGTTGAGCAGAGGCGCGCGCAGCATGTCGGCAAACGCCGGTAAAATCAACCCTAGCGCTGGATGGCCAATGTTGAAATGATAATTAGCGTATTCTGTGCCAGTCCAAGCGTTTATCGTGCCGCCATTTTGCTCGACGAGTTCATTGATTCCATTTGGCTTAGGTACATGCCTGCTGCCAAGGAACAGCATGTGTTCCAAGAGGTGCGCCAGCCCGTGACATTCAGCGGGATCAAAGAAATGTCCCGCTTGCACCGCCATAGATACATTGGTCGTTGGTGCATCACTTTGATAACACATTAGGACTTGTAGCCCATTGGGTAGCATTATTTGTTCGGTTTGATCAAAGCACAATGAAGTAGTCAAAATTTTCTCTTCTGTAAAAGCTCAGCGACTTCATTGTTCTGCCGAACGAGATTGTATTGCGATAAGCGTCAACGGTTGTTGCCACATCCTAAGTGTAGAAGAACGATTTAAATCGTCGATTATTTCACAATATCACTAGGCTGCAGCTATGGGGTCTGCTATCGTTAACAGTCTAAAAATCATCATATTAGTTAAATAATGTCAGGTCAAAGTAGCATCGACGAGATTTTGCTGTTTATCATGCGCCATGGTGAGGCCGAATCTCTCAGAATTGACGACAAATCACGACAGCTCACTGCGATAGGTCGAGAGCAAGCGGTAACATCGTCGCAATGGTTGGTCGAACACTACTGCCCCGAAGCGCAAATTGATCTGGCTTTGGTGAGCCCTTACCGCAGAACGCGGCAGACCTTCGATATGATCACCCTTGATCTGAATGTACAAGATTGCACAATTTGCGCTGACATCACCCCCGATGGCGACCCTAGGTTTGCACACGATTACATTGATGCATTGCTCGATACGGCGATGAGAAACGGCAAAGCACCACGGTGTTTCATGATTGTCAGTCATATGCCCTTTGTCAGCTTTTTCCTCGATGAGGTTTGTTCTGAACCGGCATCTGCACTCTTTGCTACCGGCAGTGTTGCCGTTGTTCGCTACAACCTGAACACTCATAAAGGTGAGCTAGTTTCACACTTTCAAGGCCTGCTATAACTCGTCCTGGCGACCAGAAAAAAATCTAAAATAATCCTTTAGAAGTTTGCTCGATTTCCGATATATCAAATGTGACACCCCAAAATGAAGCCCTGTTGGTTTCGGTTTCACTTGGTGCCGCACTGCGGCAGTCAATAGATTGGTAAGAGAGGCCAGTTTTTTTCATGACAACGAAATCCATACCGGAGCAACTTCGTCGCACCTTAATCGGTCACGTTGACCGAGATGATTTGCAACACGACGAAGAAATGCAGGACATACTTGATAAGCTAGCGACGCTGTCTTCGAAAGTCGAAGCGGCAAAAGCACAAGTATTGTCTCGACGCGCCAAAAAGAAAGGGTAGCCGCCTAAACATCTTTAGGCGGCCTCGATTATTCGCCCGTTGAACCTTGAGGGGGCTGATAGTAGTGTGGCATGACCCTGACAGTCTTAATCATATTTTCACTGATCTCGAGTATCTCAATTGGGTAACCCGCCAATCGCAAGCTCACTTTGTGTTCAGGAATTTCTTCTAAGTATTCCAGAATCAAGCCATTGAGGGTTTTTGGCCCTTCGATAGGCAGTTCCCAATCCATTTCCTTGTTTAAATCTCGAATGTTGGCACTGCCATCCACCAACACACTGCCATCTTGTTGAGTGTGGGTTTCTTTGCTGTGATCTGGGACCATACTGGTGGTGAAGTCACCAATAATTTCTTCGAGTATGTCTTCAAGCGTGACCAAGCCCATAATGTCACCGTACTCATCTACGACCAAGGCAATGCGCTCTTTCTCTGCTTGAAATTTGTACATCAAAGAATGCAATGGCGTTGATTCTGGCGTGTAGTAAATATCGCGAACGGCTCGTAGCAAACTGGCTTTGGTGAACTGATCTTTCGACAATAACCGTAGCGCGTCTCGTGCGTGAACAAAGCCGACGGCATCGTCTATGCTGTCGCGATAGAGTAGGACTCGGGTATGCTGGGCATTTATCAGCTGCTTGAGAATATCTTTCCATTCATCGTTGATATCAATGGCAACGATTTCATTGCGCGGCACCATAATGTCTTCAGCGGTGACTTTCTCCAAGTCTAAAATACTCACCAACATTTCTTGGTGGCGCTTGGGGATCATGGCTCCCGCTTCATAGACCACGGTTCGCAGTTCTTCTCGACTCAAGGCTGTGTCATTGCTATCGGTAGGGTTGATTTTCAACAACGACAAAATCCCGTTTGTGATGCCATTGATGAACATGACAAATGGGTACATTAGCACCAGCAGTGGCGTCAATATGACAGAACTGGGAAACGCCACTTTTTCTGGGTACAGTGCCGCGAGTGTCTTTGGCGTCACCTCTGCAAAAATCAGCAGTATAAATGTCAAACCAAACGTCGTCGCGATGACTGCCCAAGATTCACCAAACCAACGGGTACAGATAATGGTGGCGAGGGCTGAGGCCGCAATATTGACCAAGTTGTTGCCAATGAGGATCAATCCGATGAGTCGATCTGGGCGGTCGAGCAAGCGCTGAACCCGTTTGGCCGCTCGGTTTCCTTCGTTATCTAGGTGTTTGAGTCGATAACGGTTTATCGACATCATTGCCGTTTCGGAGCTAGAGAAGTATGCAGAAAGCAATATAAGTACGCCCAAAGCGATAAGTAGCGTACTGGTGGATATGTCGTCCAACTATGTGATTCCTATTCGAAACAGAACCCACAATGTAGTGATTGATGGGGCGGGATTCAAGCTAATTTTAAGGAAATATCACTATGAGGCGATAGAGTCGTCTACATTTAACTCTTTTTGCTTGAATAAAAAGCACTAAAACGCTGAAACTAAAGTAATATTTCTCTCACTATTCGGCTGCCAAAATAAGCTAAAGTTAATAGCACCACACCACTCACCGTTAACGCAATCACTTGCTTTCCGCGCCATCCTCTGACCTTTTGGCCAACCAATAAGGTAACGTAGAGTGCAAGTGCGCCCAGCGAAAATACCGTTTTGTGCGCGTATTGCGCACTGAACATGTTGTCGAGAAAAATAAACCCTGTCGCAAGAGACACCATTAGCAGCAAGGTCCCGACAAGAATCAGTTTAAACAGTATTTGTTCCACCAACATCAAAGGAGGCAAAGACGAATGCAGTAAACCTACACCTTTGTGTTTGAGTTTGTAGGTGATAAACGACATTTGAATCGCATACAAAAATGCCATTACCAAAGTGCCGTACGCAAACAGAGACAGAGTAATGTGAACGAGTAGCGAGGGCTGCAAGTCAATCTGCATAATGTACGAAACCGGAATGAGCCACGCTGCGAGTATGCCAATGGCCGCGAAACCAAAAACGGCGGGAAGCAGCAGAACATTCGGCAAAATTGTGGCGCTCACCAACATAGATAAGGCGATAATGCAGGACACCAAAGAGAGCACATTGGTAATCGACATATTCTGACCGGGCTCAATCAATATGGACTGAGATAAAAACAGAACATGCGAAATCGCGCCCACAGTACCAAGGGACAATGCAAGTATTTTGTTTGGGCCTTGTTTATCAAACAAGCGTCCCATCAACACAAATGAAGCGGCTGCATAAGCTACAATGCTGAGAATCGCGAATATCGCAGTCATTAATTTCCCTGTTTCCCTATACCAACTTGATTTTAGTATGCATGCCGCCCATTTGATTGGGGTCATGCTTATCAACGTGGAATGTAAATCAATCGCATTGTAAAACGTCGAAGTAACATTATCTATATAAAAAATCAGCAAGGTATTTAGTCTTTAAACAAAGGCTTTGCATTTAAAGCACGTGTGATCTAGCGGCGTATTGGGTATAATGCTGCCAATTATTGAGGTATTAGAATTAGCGCTATGTTTGAAAATTTATCTGAGCGTTTGAGTCAGACGCTGAAAAATGTCAGCGGCCGTGGTCGTCTTACAGAAGACAATATCAAAGAAACGTTGCGCGAAGTGCGCATGGCTTTGCTCGAAGCCGACGTTGCACTTCCCGTCGTTAAAGATTTCGTAGCTCAGGTAAAAGAGCGAGCGGTAGGGACCGAGGTCACTAAAAGCCTGAAACCGGGCCAAGTCTTCATCAAGATTGTTCAGTCTGAACTCGAATCAGTGATGGGCGAAGCCAACGAAAAGCTCAATCTGTCGGCTCAGCCTCCTGCAGTCGTCTTGATGGCGGGTTTACAAGGTGCGGGTAAAACGACCAGTGTCGGTAAGTTAGCTAAATACCTCACAGAGCGCGAAAAGAAAAAAGTACTCGTGGTCAGTGCTGATGTTTATCGCCCTGCTGCAATAAAACAGCTGGAAACATTGGCAGAAGATGTGGGTGTGGGTTTCCAACCCTCTAACATCATGCAAAAGCCAATTCATATCGTTGAAGACGCGATTGAAACCGCTAAGAAACAATTCTACGACGTATTGTTGGTAGATACCGCGGGTCGTTTGCATGTCGATAGCGACATGATGGAAGAGATTCAAGCCCTGCACAAAGCCGTGAATCCAGTTGAAACGCTTTTTGTTGTCGACGCTATGACGGGTCAAGATGCGGCAAATACTGCCAAAGCATTCAACGATGCATTGCCACTAACCGGTGTTATCTTAACTAAGGCTGATGGTGATGCGCGAGGTGGTGCTGCGCTATCGGTAAGAAAGATTACAGGTAAACCTATCAAGTTTATCGGTATGGGTGAGAAGCTCGATGCATTGGAACCTTTCCACCCAGAACGTATTGCTTCACGCATCTTAGGCATGGGTGATGTACTCAGCTTAATTGAAGAAGTCGAGCGCAAAGTCGATAAAGACAAAGCACAAAAACTTGCCAAAAAAGTACAGAAAGGCAAAGGTTTTGACTTACAAGATTTCAAAGAGCAGCTCGAGCAAATGCGCAACATGGGCGGTATGATGGGGATGCTCGACAAGCTTCCCGGCATGGGCAATATGAGTGCTCAAATCAAAGACCAGGCTAACGACAAACAGTTTAATCAGATGGAAGCCATCATTAATTCGATGACACCTGCTGAGCGAGCCAAGCCAGAAATTATCAAAGGCTCACGTAAACGCCGTATTGCCGCGGGTTCAGGTACACAGATTCAGGACGTAAATCGCCTACTGAAGCAGTTTACTCAGATGCAAAAGATGATGAAAAAAATGTCTGGCGGCGGAATGAAGAAAATGATGCGTCAGATGAAAGGTATGATGCCACCTGGCGGCATGGGAGGAATGGGCGGCCCAGGAGGTCCCGGTGGTATGTTTCCACCACGATAGCATGATTAAGCAATAGAAAGGGGCGAAAGCCCCTTTTTTCTTGGTTTAAGAAGTGCTGACCCGGTGTTACCGCCGTTTGTTTTATCCAACAAGTCAATTGCCACAGGCCTTTTTGTTGAGACTATAGCTTTGGCAGGCTCTCGCGATGCTTGCCGAACGGCGTAGTTGGAATACCTTTTACAACACTGCAATCATACGAGACTTTGACGCTAAGCGAACTCTCAACATACAGATTCACTGACCTAACACAAACGTTATGCATTCCTAACCATGGTGTTCTGCTCTTTGTTGTGAAAGTGGGTGACACAAAAGCATCATCTCGATAAGGTAGAGTGCCAAACAACAAAAATTAAAATCAAAACAGGCTGTTACCCTCATGAAAAAACTGCTCGTGCTCGGTATAACACTTGCCATCCTTACCGGTATTTTTCGTTTCTTTTTGGGCTTTTTCCCGTGGCACCTAGTCGCAGCACTAGACGTAGCAACGGGGTTGGGCGCTAAACTGGCTTGCTCTGGTTACTACTTGAGCGGTCAATCGGAACCCGAAATTATTGAAGATTTGGCGTCATATTCTCCAGCAACCCGTTTGGTCGCGTTGGATTTTAGCCAGACCAATCGCGTGAGTGCTGACTTGAAAGGTTTATCAACGTCAAGTGCGACCTACCGCCCCGGGTTAGGGTGTACGCTTGACGTTGGTGATACCGCCAAACTCGATAGCATTGACGTAGAAGATATTCAAGCATCTGCTGAGCCCTGGCCGAAAGGCAAGGGAGTCGATACGATTGTCTCCGATGTACAACAAACGCTGGATGATATTGTGACATCGTCAAACGAGTCGGGATTGAATACTCGGGCAATGGTTGTTGTCAAGAATGGCAACATCATTGCTGAAAGCTATGCGCAAGGTGCGGACGAGAACACGCCGTTGTTGGGCTGGTCGATGGGAAAAAGTCTCACCGCTATTATGGTGGGTAGGTATGACAAATTAAATCGTATCAATAGTTTAGGCGATAAGGCGTTGTTTGCTGCGTGGCAAGACCAACGCAAAGACATTTCGCTGGAAAACTTACTGCAAATGAGCTCAGGTTTAGTCTTCGATGAAACTTATGCGCCTGGCAGTGATTCTACTCACATGCTGTTCTCTGCATTCAGCGCATCCGATGTCGCGTTGGGAAGTGAACTCGGTTTTGCTCCTGCTAGCCACTTTTCGTATTCGTCTGGCACAACCAATATTATTGCTCGTTGGTTACACCAGCAACTTGGTGAAAATACACAAAAGAGTGTGAGTTTTTTGAATAATGAGCTATTTGCGCCTGCAGGTATGCACACCGCGGTGTTTGAAACCGACCCAAGTGGCGTGTTTGTTGGTAGCTCTTATATTTATGCGAGTGGCAGAGACTGGGCTCGGCTGGGCTGGTTAATGGCCAATAACGGAGAGATCAACGGTCATCAATTGCTTGAACCGATTTGGGTGGAGCAGGCCGCCGCCATTAATTCGAGCGAAAATTATCCCGCCTATGGCTTTCAGTTTTGGTTGAACAAAAAAGATGAGGCAGGCAATGATTTGCATTGGCCCAAACTCCCCAAAGACGCCTATTTTATGATGGGAAATCGCAAACAGGCGGTAATGGTAGTGCCATCACAGCAACTCGTGATTGTTCGTTTGGGGTGGACATCGGGTCAATATCCGATGGAGATACAGTTTAACCAAATCATCAACGCTATCGCTGACGCCAATTAGCGGATTACAGCGCAGTGCAAGGCACTGCGCCTAACCACCGTGTTTAATCAGAAACTGCTTGAGCTGGCGATAAACCGACTCCGATTCTGGCGATTCATACACAACTAAGTAGTCGGCGTGAGACATCCCCTCATACACTTCTAACAATGTCTCTATTCCAGCGTCTCTCAATTTGCGATTCACCCTCACAGTATCGCTGAGAAACATATCGCGAGTACCTGAGACCAACATTGTAGGGGGGAATGAAGAAAACTCACCGTACATGGGTGATACGCGTGGATCGGTAAGGGGCGTTTGCCCGGCATATAAGTTTGCCGCCCCTTTCAACGTGCCATCGTATGTCATCAATATGCGGTCAATCATTTCATTCGTAGTTTGGGTATCACCTGTTTTCGTTAGGTCTGCCCATGGTGTACCGGCGTAAACGGCTTTAGGCAGTGGTTTGTTTTGCTCAATAAGAGACTGTATTGTCGATAACACTAATCCACCGCCAGCTGACGTACCACCCATGAATACGTTTTCTGCAGGGTAGTGTTGCAGCACATAATCGTATGCAGCCATTACGTCGTTTAATGCCACTGGAAAAGGGTGAGAAGGCGGCATGCGGTAGTCTACGCTAATCACTTTAATGCCGAGGCGGTGAGCAACAATTAAGCCCTCTTCGATACTGGGTAGCCCGGCAAACAATACATAGGCACCACCGTGAACATCGAGGTACACCTTGTCTGTGAATTCAGTAGATAGTTGCTTTGGAGTCAATACTCTTATTGTGACTGAATCCAGCTTTATCAGTTCAACATCAACGTCGAACTGTTTTCGCATCTTTTTGATTTTTTTCTTTTGTTCGGCATTGGTTGCCCAGATAAAGTCTCGCCATGCATCATCGGTTTGAGGCGTCGCGTCGATCAATGTTTTTTTATCTGGTATCGAGCTTTGCGCAATGGCGCTCTGTAATGCATGACTCGCTGCTTGGGGAAGTGGTAGCGCTTTTTCTGGTACGGAAAGCGTCTGGGGAGGTTGGGTCGCTGATACTGTCATAGAGATCGCCAAGCTGAGAGATAAAACCGAGTGTTTTAACATAGGGTTCATCCTTGAAAGTTAATCACCTCATAGTAGCCACTGTGGTGGGGAGTGTAAATGGTCGCAACATGTAGGCAACGGATGCAATAAGGTGAGCATATTATGAAAAATCGCCTTGACATCATCATAATGATGGCATCATTATGATTTCATGCTGATAGGGAAAAAGGTACATCATGACACAAGCGTTAAACGATTTGCCCCATGCGCAACGTGAGAGGTTGGCATTTATTGATTTTAGTCTTCAGTTTTTTGGTCACGTAAGCCGACAAGATATCATTCAACGCTTCGCCACGGGACTAGCTGCTGGAACGCGAGATTTTGCGCTCTATAAACAGTTAGCTGAGCAAAACTTAACGTTGGATCATCAATCGAAGCACTATATACGTAGTCAGAGCTTCAAGCCTTTGTTCGAGCATAATCCCGATGTCATTCTTCACAGTTTAAGCCGAGGGTTTGGCGATGGGATTTCTCATCAAGTGCAGCCTTCACAACAGTGTTTTGACGCTATCGCATTGGTTCACCCCAATGACGACATCATTGCCAGTTTGATTCGATCTATTCACCTGAAGTGCCCGATAGACTGTAACTATGTTTCATTATCATCAGGGGCGAAACAGCGTACATTAGTGCCCCATGCAATCGTTAACAATGGGCATCGTTGGCATGTCCGCGCATTTGATATCGAGAGCCAGAGTTTCAGGGACTTCGTTTGTACTCGATTCACCCGTGTTAGCCTGATGCAGCGTGATGTTTCTCATACGGAAGCAGCAAGCCAAGATACCAATTGGCATCGAGAGGTAGAACTGGCGTTAATCCCCCACCCAGATTTACAACATCCCGACGCCATCGCTCTGGATTTCGCCATGATAGAGGGGATTAGAAGAGTGAAGGTGAGAGCCGCCTTGGCTGCCTATGTGTTGCGCCATTGGCAAGTTGATTGTTCCGAATCTTATCGGATTCGAGGTCAAGGGTGTCAATTGGCGCTGCAAAACCTGGATGTCTTAGCTGAAATTGAAAGTGCAAACCTCGCTCCGGGCGCGGCTGTACGATGATTGAGCGATTAAAAGCACATTAGCTCTTGAGGTTTTGCTTTGTACGGAATCCGTAATAAACTGAGCGCTCTTCATCAGAGATTAATAGCCCATCACAGGCTTGCGAATCGCTCATTAGAAGCACTTTGTTGTTAGCAGATAACGTCGGTTAGCAACGATGAAAACAAATAATACAACAGGAATTTTATGGCAGGCTTAAAACGTATCATCTTAATCGATACCCATTTGCCAGGTGTTGTCGAGTTAAAACTCGACGGTCACACCAATATTTGTGGTACCAACGCGTCAGGAAAAACAACCTTACAACGTCTCATTCCAGTCTTCTATGGTGAGTATCCAAGCCGCGTTGTCCCGGCAACACGTGACAGTTTTGAACGTTGGTACTTGCCGCGTCCTTCTAGCTTCATTATCTATGAATTCACCCGAGCAGAAGGGGATTTGTGTCAAGCCGTATTGAGTTCAAATGGCACAGGTGTTAACTACCGCTTTATCGGTAAACCATTCGATATCGATGATTATTTGTTTAAGCAAAACAATGGTAAGCACGCTAGCGTAAACAGTGCGGAGCTCGCAAGGGCGATGAAGCGCAATAATGTGATGGTGACTAACTTACTCACAACAAAAGATTTTAGAGCGATTTTACAAAATGATCAGGGTGTACTGAATCAAAGTGCTAACGCCCGCGAACTTATGGGTTATGCTCGAATATTCAGTCTTTGTGACCCATCGCATCACATCCGTCACATAGAAAAGTTAGCGAAAGCGGTTCACTCCAAAGAAGGCAAAATGGAAACCATCAAAGCGATGATTGCCGCCATTTTGGAAGAGGATGGCGTTCAGCCACCTACCTCGAATTTAAGCCGTAATCGAGTGGATGATTGGATTCGCGAGTGCCATTTGATTAAAGCATTCGACAAAATTCGTCCGGAGTTTACCAAACTCGAACAGGCAAACCTGGCGCTATCTGATACGGAAGCGCAGTTAGCGAGTTTGTATACCGCTTTCCAGTTGGACATGAGTGAATTGACCCAACGGGCCGCCAAATCGAAAGAGGCGCTCGAAGAAAACGGGATTCTGAGGAAGCAAAACGACAACCAATGGTCGACACAGCGCGATGAGTTAAATCAAACTGTGTCTTCGTCTAAAGCCGATGTCGATAAATACACAGCCGAGCTGGACAACGTTGAAGAAGAGTTTGAAAGTTGGCAAGAGCAAGGGATTGAGTCCCTCAGTGAAAATGTAGCAAAACTAGCCCAGTGGCAGAATGAGTTGGAAGTCGTCACCAGCCGGTATGCATTATTGACAGAAAAACATCAGGATGTTGAAGCGTCTTATCACAGGCGCTTGTCTGATTTGGGTGAAAAACTCACCCAAACGTTAGAGCAGTTATCCGCGGCGAGACAAGAAGCTGCTGACACTCGCAATGATCAACAGCAACAAGAAAGAGACAGTCTCCAAACTATTAAAGATGATTTTGCCGCGCAGATAGCGACATTGGAGAATCAGTTCGCTCAACAGTTGGGTGAGCTCCGCGTAGTCGAAGCCGAACTCAAAGCCAGTTTAGCGAATGCCGGTTACAATGAGTTCGAACAGACCCAATTAGAACTGTTAGACGCGACTATTAAGGAAGCGAGTATTACTGAAGATGCGGCGCGAACGGCATTACGCCAAGCGCAGCAGCAACATCAGCAGGCGGTACAACAACGCCAAAGTACGCATGAAGCGTTGGAAAAAGCGCGAATTCACTACCAACAAAAAGAAAAAGCAGTGGCGGCCATTCAAGGGCTATTGTACCCGGGAGAAGGGTCGTTACTGGAGTTTTTACGGGCCAATATCAACGGTTGGGAATCATCACTAGGTAAGCTGATTCGTCCAGAGCTATTGGAGCGTAACGACCTTTCACCCCAAGCCCAAAAAGAGGCTGAATCGTTTTTCGGCTTAATGCTGAATTTGGATGTGCTTGAGGCGCCTGACTACGCAGACGATGAACAGCAGCTAAAAGCGCGTTTGGAAGATGCAGAAGCGAATTTGGCGGCAGCGCTAACGCAGCAAAACGAAGCTGAAGCAGCGTTGGGACAGGCGAACGAACAGGTCAGAGCCACAGAGCTGGAGCTGACCCAAAAAGACAATGGCGTACGCAGCGCTGAAGCGACGAGGAAACGAGCGCAACAAGACAGAGACTCAGTGCTCAACGAGTACCAGCAAGCGTTGTCAGAGCGAAAACAAAACGCTAAAACTAAACTCGCGTCGAATCAGCAAGCACAAAAGCAAGCAACGCAGCAATTCGAGTTGAGTAAAGAGGACATCCTCGATCAGCGTCGTGAGGCGGAAACAGAACATAGCTTCCATTGGCAACAACTCATCGCCGATACTGAGTCTAAGATCGCGCAACTCGACAGTGAAATGGAGAAAGCCCGCCAAACTGCAGAGCAAGATCGCAAAGAGATGGCAGAGTGGTTGAATAATGAATTGAACAACCGCGGTGTAGATGTTGATGAAATCGGCAATCTCAAAAAGCGTCAAAAGGCGCTAAAAGAAGATATTTATGAGACGGAAACCAACCGTCACAAAGTGGCTGACTACGAGCGCTGGTATCAAAATATCTTCATGGGACAGAAGCGAATTTGGCAAGAATCATTGGCCAAAGCGCGGCAACAGCTGGGTGAATCCCAGCGTCAGTTGGCGCAGAGTCAAGATGCGTATCGCAAAGAACGCGAGGCACTTAAAGAATCTCAAACGCAGCTAGAACAGACCAATCGCATTGCGTCTGAACAACTGCAAGGCGTTGATCATTTAAACAAGGCGCTGGCGAAACTCAAGTTGGCTGCGGGAGAAAGCGCCACGGATCTCCAGCATGATGATGTCAGTATTGGCCAACGTCTCTCTCAAGCTCAAGCTATGCTGCAAGAACGAGAAGCCTTACTCAGTGATGTGCGCAACTATGTCGAACGATTCGACCAGTTGATCGCAGCACAAGCGGGCACTGGGTTGTCAGATACGTGGGAAAGAGCTCGAGAGGAATGTACTGTGGTGAACAGCCATGGCGTGCAAGGAATCGACCATCGACGGATGGTGTCTCATTTATCTCAGTTGCTCAATGTTATCGTGCCTCAGAAGGTGCAAGGGCTGCGTGAGCAAGGACGTATCTTCGGTGCCGATTTGAATCAATATTATTTCGTGTTGGCTGACATTGATAAGCGCATCGTGAGCCAAAGCCGACGAATTACTCAAGAAGTCGACAGCGAACTCTACCTTGATGGCGTCTCGGATTCAGCAGTGAAAATACGCTCGCGTATCAGTGAGCTGGAGTTTTGGCCGGAACTGGAATATTTCCGTAAGTGCTATGACGAATGGATGGAACAAGGCGCCAGCGATTTGCCGGATGACGAGTATGGGCAGAGTATGCGAAAAGTACTCGATATTTTAGGCCGTGCAGCGTTAACCGGCGGTATCAGTCGCCTATTGGATATTGAATTGCACCTTCGCGAAGGCAATAGCGATCTGGTAATTCGTACTGATAGGCAGCTCAATGAATCCTCGAGCCACGGTATGGCTTACTTGATTTTGTGTAAGTTCTTGCTCGCATTTACTCGATTGTTGCGAGGCGAAGCTACTGCCACTATTCACTGGCCAATTGACGAATTGGGCACGCTGCATCAAAGCAACGTTAAGAAAATTTTTGACGCGTGTCAGAACAATGATATCAGTGTCGTCGGTGCATTCCCGAACCCAGAATCAGAGGTACTTACGCTGTTTGAAAACCGTTACCTCATCGATAAAGTTAGCCGTAAGTTACAGGTCGTGCAGCCTAAAACCAACGCGATAAAAGCGCGTATTGCCGCCAAGCAGCAAAGTGAGGAGACAGCATAATGATGACAGAACAAGGTCGTGTATTGAGTTTGCTGTTGAGCGGGCAGTTTATCTGCGAAGTCAGTGACGAAGAAGCTTGGCGCTTTTTAAAAGAACGCGATAACCAAATTGCTTTGGAACCCCATTTGTCGATTCTCAATCGCGTGCTCTCGACGAGTGCTGAGGGCGAAGTCTTTTTTGCCGGTTACATGACAGTAACGGATGGTGAACGCAAAATACTCGCGCAGCAATTTCAAGAAACGGCATCACATTTGGTCCCCCTTGTTGAATGGCTTTTACTGGTACAACAGGCGAGTGAGTCAGACCGCCCAGTCACAATGGGCAGTGCCATTCGACTTAATGAATTACAAGGTGTCATAGAAGACACGCCAGCCTATCGCGAGCAGTTAGAGAAGATTTCACGGTTTCGTTTGTTTGGTTCCACGAGTGTCAATTTGGATGGCCAATTAAAACAAGTATTCAAGCGGCTTGTAGACATTGGCTATTTGATCAAACCGAACCCAGAAAAACAAATCTATCTTGCGACCGGAAAAGTAGAACACCTTTACGAGATGATTCGCTTTATCGATGAAACCGAGTCTTTGTCATTAGCGGCACAAGCCGAGGCCTCGATCTCACAAGGTAGCTTGATATGAGTCAGCCGCTAATTCAAGCTGGTACTAAGCTGCTCAATGCGTTGAGTCGCCACAGTGAGTTGATCATGCAGGCATATATCAATGGTGTGGTTGACGAAAAAGAGCACAGCAAAAAAGTACTAGACCAACTCGTGCAATTGGGGGTGCTATGGCGGCCAGATCCTCAGAGCCGCTTGCGCTTGAAAAATGCCGTCAGGAGCTTGCTAGAAGGGAGTCTTCAAGACGAGCGAAGTCGCAACATAGATGCCAATATTGGGGCATCTATTGCGAGTCTGAAAACGTTAGCGGAACATTACAAAGAAGCGTTGCACTATCAACGCTACGCTGAATCTCAGGCGCACATGTCAGATTTGACAGAACACGTTTACCAATTGACAGAGTCTTTGGGGAATAGCGTGCGTTTGCTGTTTGGACGTATCAACAATGAATTTGGCTATGTGTCTTCGGTTGAGGCTAAAATTCGAGAGAATGAACTGGCCCAAGAACAAGTCAGTGAATTGCTCAATCAGCTGGAGTTTTTCCGTTTTGACGAATTAAGCGAGGTGGCGGGTAGCAATCGAGAATTGCGTCACTTGCTGGTGGTGTCATTGCAACAGAGCTTTGCGAAAGCGATTCAAGAACTGTCTGTCGTACAAGCTAAACTGCTCGATTTACTCGGTCGATTTAGAGAGTTCCAAGGTCGAACTCGTCTACTTAAAGGCTATTTGTTGCACATGGAGCAGCAACCGGATTTTGCACCGAGTAATTACACCACAATGACAAAAGTGCCCGCACTGTTCAATCAGGCGGCACCATGCATTGGGCAAGCGCATGCAGATCTCAATCGGATAGAGCACGAGGAAATTTTACAGGATATTGTCAACTCGCTGACAGATATTCACACGCGTACGCCACAGGTGGAAAAAGCGAAAGCGGCGTCGGAGATCAGCGTTGATGAGCAAAGTAGCGTCGATTTAACCAAAGAGCCTATTCGACAAGCGGTGGAAGCCTATTTCTGTGAAGTGATTGATAACGGCCAGCCATTGTCTGCATTGGATTATTTTGAGCGGGAAGCATTGGATTTTGATCCCGAAGTTTGGATCTATCAGATTATCGGCGATTACCAAGCGCTAGATGACAACGATAAACAGTATTTCGCTATCGATACCAACGGCCAGCCTCATCCGGTATTTAATGGCAATTTCCTAATCAATGACCTGACTTTGGGGTTGCGTTGAGGGGCAGCCGAGGCTGCCCATTTTTGTGCTATTTCACAGAACTGACGTGTTGGCAAAATCTAAAAGCCTATCAAGCCCTTTATCTAACGCCTCATCATCGGTTGCAAATGAGAGCCTGACATAGCGATCAGCGTTGAACTCTCCAAAGTCGTTACCCGGTGTCATGGCAACACAATGTTGCTCGAGTAACTGGTCACAAAACTCAATCGCTGTCATCCCTGTTTTTGCGATATTGATGTAAACATAAAAAGCGCCATCCGGTGAAACTTCGACATCGAGTACCGAATCTTTTAGCCTCGCGAGGACTTTGTTTTTGCGCTCTATCATTTTATGCCGACGAGCTTCACATACTGATAATGATGCGTCTGTAAAACACGCCAACGCGGCGTGTTGAGCTGGTGTAGATGGACAGATGTAGAGGTTTTGTGCGAGTTTTTCCATCACCTCAACCATAGCCTCAGGGACGACACACCAGCCCAATCGCCAACCTGTCATGCCGAAGTATTTTGAGAAGCTATTGATAACAATCGCATCCTTGTCTAAGGCAAGCACGGTTTGATTGGCCTGGTTATCGGATAGCTGAATATCTAAATAAATTTCGTCTACGACGCGCCAGGCATTGCGCTTTTGACAAAAGTCCCGGATGCGCTTCATTTCTTCTGTGCTGACACTCGTACCAGTCGGATTGGCGGGGGAAGCAATAACGACTCCGGTGGTGGAGGGTTGCCAAACGTTGGCGAGGTCATTAGCCGATATTTGAAATTGTTGCGACGCAGGAGCGGGAACCAATGTCACTTTTCCACCGAAGCTACTGATAAAACGTCGATTACAAGGGTAAGATGGATCACCAATGATGACGTTGTCGCCCTCATTGACCAATGCCGCACTCACGAGTAAAAGCGCCGCGCTGGCTCCTGCTGTTACTATGATTCTATTGTAAGGTATGTCTATACCATGCTTGTTTTTATAGAAAGCGGCAATGGCTTGGCGTAACGCTGTCAGACCAAGTGCAGAGGTATAGGGTAAATCGCCGGCAGACACCACTTTTTGCATGGCTTCGATAACTGCAGGAGGCGCACCAAAATCCGGTTCACCGAGATTGAAGCGGATCACATCATTACCCGCTTTTTCGAGTTCAGCCGCTCTCTCACCATATGCCATAGCCAGAAATGGGGAAATCGCGTTGGCGCGTTCAGAAAATTTCAAATATGTCGCCTTTTCGATAATAGTTAAATAAATGGGGAATGTAACGAGTCAAATTCAAGCTAGCAAGGCTTTTACCGATAATTTAAATACAGAGTGACCTTGTCGCTTACGAGTAGCAATCGAGCGTATTTGATGATGTACTAACAGTTGGTGTATTCCCAGTCACGCATTGTGTTTTTATCTAAAGCGCTAACCATGAGAGCTGACGTGTTGAAAACTAGTTATGGCGCCCTAGCAAAATTTTTACTGCTGTTTATTCTCAGCGCAGGGGGAGCGTGTGCCTCACGTACAGTGATTGCAGAGGACATCGTATTACTGCTGAACTCATATCACCCTCAGTACGGTTGGACCAAAGCATTGACTGAAGGTGTAACGGCAGGTCTAGAAGAGCATATCAAAAGCGAAAATCTGCATATCGAGTATCTCGATGGTAGATACATGATTGATGATCCTGTCTATAAGGCGACATTGAAAAATCGCATTCAAGCCAAATACAGTAGAATTCACCCCAACGTAATCATCGCCAGCGACGACTATGCGGTCGATTTTCTATTGGAAAATGGCGATGAATTGTTTCCCAACGTGCCTGTGGTTTATTTGGGGGTTAATTTTCTCAAACCCGAACTTGCTAGGCGGCAACATTACATCGGTATTCTCGAGGACATCGAAGTCGATGGCAATATTGAATTGATCCATCAACTTTTGCCAGATTTAACACGTTTGATTGTACTCACCGACAATACTGGGTTTGGCAAGCGCGTTCAGGGGATTACCCAAAACGCGATTGAAATTGGGCGTAGTCAAGGATTATGGCAAGAAACCGAGTTTGAAATTTGGTCTGATTTTTCCCTCGAGACGCTATATCAAGATCTGTCAGAATTACCCGAGAGTAGCGCGGTATTGATGGTTGCGATACATACTGATAACCAAGGCCATTACTTTTCTTACAAAGATGATTTACAAGAACTCACAGCACATTCCCGTGTCCCTGTTTTTGGAATGTTTGGGGCAACAATGCTGGGCAATGGCATCATTGGTGGGCTGATTAATTCACCCCAAGTTCAAGGGCAAGAAGTCGCGAAGCTAGCTGTTCAACTGTTAAAAGGGATGCCAGTAAGTCGATTGCCAAAATCTCAGATTGGCGGCTATTTCCCAAAATTTGATACCCGACGACTTGAGCAATTTGATATCGATAAGAGCCGTCTTCCAAGAGGGAGTGAATTGTTTTTTGAACATTCGCAATTAGCACCCAAAGCGAGGCAAAAGTGGTTGTTGGTCAGTGTATTAGGTGTATTGAGTTTGCTGCTTGCGGTGTTGCTGTACAACGTGCTCCGTCGAAAAGAAGCAGAAAAGCGCGCCAATACCGACGTCTTAACCCAACTGCCGAACCGTCGAGCAGGGGAGGAGTGGCTTAAATCAAGATGGCTGCACAGTCATACCCATCAATCTCGATTCGCCGTAGGCGTATTGGATATAGACCACTTCAAGCGGGTAAATGATGAGTTCGGCCATGATGGTGGCGACAAAGTATTGATAGAAGTATCGCAGAGGATTCAGCGGGTATTGAGGGCAACTGACAAACTGTATCGATGGGGCGGTGAAGAGTTCGTTATTTATTTTGACTTCGTAGATACCATGACTCTCGAAAAAGTCGGAGAACGAATCCGCACTGCAATTGCCGATATTGATATTGCGCCAGTTGGCAAGGTAACCGCGAGTATGGGGCTTGCTGTTTTGAGAGAAAACGACACCTTGGAGAGCCTATTACTCAGAGCCGACTCAGCGCTATATCGCGCGAAAGAGTCCGGACGCAATCGCGTCTGTACCGAATCAAACAAGGCGTCAAGTTCCGAATCAAATCACGAAGCCTGACAGCCAAACACGTCTGCTGGACTATTCGTCGCAATTTTCTGTTTTCACCTATTCAATGGCTTGATTTTTTACAACTCAGCCCTATATTAACAATTCCTTAACACCTCATATCGAACTTGTTGGGACAAAGTGTTGTCTACTTTTGACTTACACGGACTCAACAGCTGATCGGGCAGGGCGGCTAGACAGCGTTTCGCGCATTCGTGTTTTTTTGCACATAATTCGGAGAGAGTTTATGCAGTTATCTCATCAACAACATTTCAATCAGGCGTTGATAAAATTATCGGTTTTACTTTACCAAGTGGACGGCAAAGTGACCTTAACTGAGCAAGATTATTTAGAAGAAATGGTATCGTCGTTGGATTGGGATAGCCCAATCTCAATTGAAGCTTTCATTAACGATGCCATTTATCAAACGAGAAAGGCCATAGATACCGGCCAGTCTGTAGATTATTTAAGAGCGATGCAGCCTGAATTAACATTTAATGCTGAGAGAGCCATGGAAGTGGCGATGGCAATCACAGGGTGTGATGGCGAACGTTGTGATGAGGAAACGGAATTACTGTCTTTACTCACGCACAAACTCTTGGCCAAAGCATTAACCCAGCAAACCACACCACCGACCGCTACGATCAATTAAAGTATAGGGCGCAGCGGCGCCCTACTTACGCCATCAATTGTAGCTCGGCGTACTCACGATAAATGGTATCTGTTTTCATCAATTCTTCGTGAGTGCCTTGTCCCACAATTTTACCGTGTTCCATAACTACGATGCGGTCTACATGCTGCACTGTGGCTAGGCGGTGAGCAATGACAATAGTCGTTCTATTTTCCATCAATTTGTCTAGCGCTTGCTGCACTTTCGTTTCACTTACCGCATCAAGTGCGCTGGTGGCTTCGTCTAACAAAAGAATCGGGCGGTCTGCCAATATGGCTCTAGCAATGGCGATCCGTTGTCGCTGACCACCAGAGAGTTTGACGCCTCGCTCTCCTAGCTCACTATTGTATCCGTCACTGAGCTGTTGAATAAATTCGTCTGCGTGGGCAGCTTTGGCAGCCGTCACCACGTCCAAATCGCTTGCGTCAGGTCTGCCGTAGCGTATGTTTTCCATGACCGTATCCGCAAAGACAACAGGTTCTTGAGATACCATGGCGATTGATTTTCGTAAACTGTCCAAGGTCAGCTCATCGATGGCATGACCATTGATAGTGATACTTCCTTTACTGACGTCATAAAAACGCATAATGAGCTGGAACAGTGTCGACTTTCCAGCACCACTCGCACCGACCAGTGCCAGTTTTTCGCCCGGTGTGATGGTAAGGTCAAGAGCTTGGAAAAGTGGGGAAGCCTCTGGGTAGCTAAATGCAACCTGGTTAAAGCAAATTTGTGGCGGTGTGTGTGTGCTGGGTAATACTTTTTCTCCGGAATATACACTGGGCTCGGCTCGGAGTAGTTCAATTAAACGCTCGCTTGCTCCCACACCTCGTTGGACTTCGCCAATAACTTCGCTTATTGTCGCAATGCTACCGCCAGCCATAACCGCATAAAACAGGAAAGCGGACAATTCACCAACGGATAGTTCACCCGAAAAGACTTGTCTGGCGCCAACCCAAGCAATAAAAATAATGGCGCTCATGCTGAGTAACATAATAGCACAGATGAGCAAGGCGCGATATCGCATGCGCTTACGCGCCATATCCATTGCGCTTTCTACGCGACTGCCAAAGTGTTGTTTTTCTCTCGCTTCGGAAACAAACGCTTGGACCGTATGTATTTCATGCAGTGTTTCATCAATATGCGCCCCTAAATCGGCGACTTTATCTTGGCTAAGCTTTGCATATCGACGGACTTTGGGGGCAAGAACTCTGATGGGAATGAGGACAAACGGCACCGCAAGTAGAACACAAAGTGTTAAAATAGGGCTACTGAAACCCATTAACACCAAAGAGCCGACGAAAGTGATCAATGACCTTATGGTCATTGATAAACTCATGCCGATGACCGTTTGCAAAACGGTTGTATCACTTGTAAAACGCGAAATGACCTCGCCGGTTCGCAATGTCGAAAAGAAAGACGGCGACAGATCAAGCAAATGGTTATAAACGGACTGGCGAATATCTGCGCTCACCCGTTCTCCTAGCCACGTCATCAGGTAGAAGCGAAAGTAGGTAGCAATACTTGCAACCAAACACAGTAACAATACCCCCACAAGTGCAGTATTCAATGTCGCCATATTGTCAGCTGCAAAGCCCTTATCTACGGCATACTTGATACCCTGTCCCAAAGCCAGCCAAGCTGTAGCAGCAACGAATAGGGCGATGACTGCGCCAATGACACGGGTTTTATAATTTGCCAAAAATTGATAGAGCCATGCGATGACATCGCGAGTGGAAATAGAAGTTGTCAAAATGACCTCGATTTATATTAACTACACTATTTAGTTTACTTTAGTTTGGTGGCAAAGTGGAGCCGAATGATGCGACTAAAGCAGCTGGGCGATATAGATACAGAAATGGGGTACGCGTTTGTATTTTTCAATTGCATAATTTTATTGCAATTCGCCCTCAGATCCGTATAATTCCGCGGCCTTTCAAAGCCATCTCGGTTTAGAAAGGTAAGTTAACGGTAACGCTACAACGAGTTTGAGGCATATATGGTTACTATTCGTTTACAGCGTGGTGGCGCTAAAAAGCGTCCATTTTATCAAGTCGTAGTGGCTGACAGCCGCCGTGCAAGAAACGGGCGTTTCATCGAAAACGTTGGTTTCTTCAACCCTACTGCACAGGGCCAAGCTGAGCGTCTTCGCTTAGATCTTGAGCGTGTTGATTACTGGGTTGGCGTTGGCGCAGGTCTGTCTGATCGCGTAGCGAACTTGGTTAAAGAAGCTAAGAAATCTGCTTAATTGCAGCAACCGGTGGTATAGATGAGTCAAGCGTCTGACACAATTATTGTTGGCAAGATCGGAGCACCTTACGGTGTGAAGGGCTGGGCCAAAATTAACAGCTATACCGAAGTACCGGATGGTATTTTTGATTACCAACCCTGGATTCTAGGGGATGGTAAGGAATATCGAATTGACGAGTGGCGTCCTCACGGTAAAAACCTGGTCGCAAAGTTGGTAGGAATTGACAGTCGAGATGACGCTGAGCGCATCAAAAACTTGGATATTACTATCACACCAGCACAACTTCCTTCATTGGAAGACGGTGAATTTTACTGGCGAGACCTGCAAGGCATGCAAGTGGTTAACCTAGACGGTTACAACTTGGGTGTCGTAAAAGAGGTTTTTAATACTGGTGCTAATGACGTGATGAGCGTTAAAGCCAATATTAATGACGCTTTTGGTCAAAAAGAACGTTTATTGCCGTTTGTATTGGATGACGTTGTGCATTCAGTGGATATGGCAGGCAAGGTCATTAAAGTTGACTGGGAACCGGGGTTTTAAGTGACCGCGGAGAAGTGGTTTGGCATTATCAGTCTATTTCCTGAAATGTTTGGCCCTTACACCCAACAAGGTGTAATCGGCAGAGCAGTTAAATCAGGCAAGATTGAAGTCGAACACTACAATCCCAGAGATTTTACTCATGACCGCCATCGAACTGTCGATGACCGTCCTTACGGCGGTGGTCCGGGCATGTTAATGATGGTGAAGCCACTTACAGACGCAATTGCGGCAGCCAAACAGGCTGGCGGAAAAAACAGTAAGGTGATTTACCTTTCACCACAGGGTAAAAAACTGAACCAAGCTGGTGTGAACACATTGGCACAACACGATCGGATGATTTTGATTTGCGGTCGGTATGAAGGCATCGATGAACGGGTAATCGAAAGCCATGTTGACGAAGAATGGTCAATTGGTGATTACGTGTTAAGTGGAGGAGAACTCCCTGCATTGGTGCTAATGGATGCTGTTGCGAGATTGGTGCCTGGTGTACTGGGTCATAACCAATCAGCGATTGAAGATTCGTTTACTGATGGCTTGTTAGATTGCCCGCATTATACGCGGCCGGAAGTGTTGGATGGAAAATCAGTTCCCAGTGTTTTGTTGAGTGGGGATCACAAAAAAATCAGGCAGTGGCGCTTGCAACAGTCTCTTGGTAGAACATGGTTGCGACGCCCTGAATTGTTAAATCACCTAGCTCTGACTGAGGAGCAGCAGCGCTTGCTAGAAGCCTTTCAAACGGCTTTTGAAGCGACTCTGCAGCAAGATGACAGTTAACTAGGACGAGAGGATATGATGAGCAAAGTCAATCAAGATATCATCAAAAAAATCGAAGAAGCACAGCTAAAGTCTGACGTGCCAGCATTTGGCCCTGGTGACACAGTTGTGGTTAAAGTTCGTGTTACCGAAGGTGACAAAGAGCGTCTTCAGGCATATGAAGGCGTTGTAATCGCAAAACGTAACCGTGGTCTACACTCGTCTTTTACCGTGCGTAAAATCTCTAGCGGCGAAGGCGTAGAGCGTGTTTTCCAAACACACAGCCCTGCAATCTCTTCAATCGAAGTGAAACGTCGTGGTGCTGTTCGTCGTGCTAAGCTTTACTATCTACGCGAGCGTTCAGGTAAGTCTGCACGTATCAAAGAGAAGCTTAACTAAGATTACTAATCCAGCGTTACTGTTAACTGTGAAAAACCCGCCTTCAGGCGGGTTTTTTGTATCTTGTGTTCGGCAAAGTAATGTAAGTTACTTTAATCCGTCATTCGAAAACGCAACGGCGTTATCAGCGACAAAGCTGACTTTGATATGTTTAGCATCTTCATTGCCCCACACGCACGTTTTTGTACCGAGCGATTCTGAACAGTTATCTGCACCGCCAATGATACTCTCTACTTCTTCTACAGCCATTCCCATTTTTAACTTGTCATAGTTTTCTGTTGTGAGTTTAGAACAACCTGTAAGGAAAAGTGCCACTGCTGCTGCACCAATTAATTGACGTTTCATTATGCCTCCTGGACAAATTATTGTTACCTTGTTCTTCTCCATATTAACGCAAAGCCCTCGAAGCAGTTAGTGATAACTTTACTTCCTTTGCCTTCGGCCATTACAGGAGCAATATTTTTGGTGTCGGTTGATAAAAGCAGTCAAATTTGGCGATTGGTACAAAGTGGCCACTGGTACTTAACCAATGCGAAACCACTAAAACGAGCTCGTTTAGAGGCCAAGCGATTGTGCTGGGCTCTCAATCAAGCAACTGAGCATCGCGATGATCTCATCAGCGAATTATTGCCCAATGCGAAATCTAAGCGTATTGGTAAGCACTTCTATTGTGATTATGGCTTTAACATTGCCATTGGTTACCACAGCGAGATTGGTTGCAATGCGGTAATTCTCGACGCTGCCTCTGTGACAATTGGAGAAAACGTATGTATTGGGAACCGTGTAACCATGGCTACCATCAACCACCATAAAGATCCTGTTAAACGGTCTCAAGGTTGGCAGAGCGCTCAACCGATAGTCATTGGCGACAATGTAAAGTTAGGTGATGACGTAGTGGTGCTACCTGGCAGCTGCATCCCTGATGGCGCTGAGGTAGCCAGCGGCATGGTAGTCACTTCTTAAACACCTTAAAAATACCAACCCTGATATGGGGTTTGTAAATGAATTGTGTCAAACTATCTGTCATAGCGTCGTGCACTTGGGTTTAACGGTGCCGAGTCCAATTAAAATAATAATGATTAGGGAAAAACTATGGCAGTGAATCAATCTTCGTGGGCGACCCGCGCCCTAGATAAAGTGGAAAGGGTGGGGAATAAACTTCCTGATCCAGCGATGATTTTCTTCTTTTGTTTGTTGATAGTCTGGGGACTTTCAGCACTTTTATCTCAGTTCTCATTTGATACCCTTGACCCCCGAACTGGGCAGGCTGTGGTTGTCAACAACTTGCTCACGGGAGACTCCTTAGCTGACTTCCTGTCGAGAATGGTAAAAATCTTCACCGGTTTTGCGCCACTGGGTGTGGTGTTGGTCGCTATGCTTGGTGTCGGTGTGGCCGAACACTCGGGTTTTATTAGTGCTGGTTTAAAGCGAATGCTGGACTGGACACCAAGAGCCTTACTGACGCCCGTTGTAGTGCTCGTTGCCATTGTCAGTCACACTGCAACGGATGCTGGCTATGTGCTGGTAATCCCGCTCGCTGGGGTTATCTTTTATGCGATGGGGCGACACCCCCTAGCGGGTATTGCTGCGGCTTTTGCCGGAGTGAGTGGTGGTTTTTGCGCGAACTTTATTCCGTCAGCCATCGATCCCTTGTTGCAGTCTTTCACACAATCAGCGGCGCAAATTATCGATCCTGATATCCAAATTAATCCGCTAAACAACTGGTTCTTCAACTCAGCGTCTAGCATCATCATTATATCCATCGCTTGGTATTTAACAGATAAGGTCATTGAACCGAGACTCGCTGACGTTGAAATTGACGGCGATACCAATGAGATCCCCAAATTCGAAGAGCTCGATAAACAGCAGTCTAAAGCATTGCGAGTTGCGTCTATTGTCATGCTATTGGGTATCGGCGCATTGATTGCGATTTTGGTGCCGGATACCTCACCCATGCGAGACGCCAATGGACAATTGACTTCCTTCGCCGCGCCAGTAATGCAATCTATTGTTCCCCTCATATTCTTGTTGTTTTTGTTGCCGGGTGTTGTCTATGGGTTTATGTCAGGGGCTTATCAGTCGAGTAAAGACATGATTGCAAGTATGACAAAAGCCATGCAAGGAATGAGTTATTACATTGTGATGGCGTTTTTCTGCGCCTTGTTTATCGACGCATTTGGTAAATCCAATCTCGGTGCATTGCTGGCAATCGAAGGGGCTGAGGTATTAAAAGCGTTGCAGCTACCCAGTATGGTTACCATAGTGGGCATCATTTTTTTGACCGCATTTGTGAATTTGTTTGTAGGTTCTTCATCGGCTAAATGGGCATTGCTGGGGCCGATTTTTGTACCCATGTTGATGCAGCTTGGCATCTCTCCTGACCTTACCCAAGCAGCTTATCGGTTGGGTGATTCGTCATCTAACATAGTGACACCATTAATGCCGTATTTTCCATTGGTAGTAGTTTATTGTCAGCGATACGTGACGAATACCGGAATCGGCACCTTGTTATCATTAATGTTACCGTTTACTGTGACTATATTGGTAGTATGGACCGCGTTTTTACTACTTTATTGGGGGCTGGGTTTACCACTTGGTCTGCAATCGAGCTATGTTTACCCCGCAGTAGGTTAACCATCAGCTTTGTCTCGGGGCGGTATCGTTGACTGCCCCGATTCTTCATTTCAGTGCGTCTTTTCACTCGCCTTTTATCGATAGACTTTACCTCTGCTTAAAAAAACACCGCTTTATTGCAAAGCTCTGGATTGTTGCCCCTGTTTTTACTGTTGTTGGGTGGAATTTTATCTATTTCGGTTCGGTCTGATGTACGTACATTAAAGATAAATAAAGGGTTTCTTATTCGTTAAGAAAGGTTACCTGTCACAATGTATAAATATATCTTGCTTCGTTATAACTGAACTGTTAAAAAGTCAAGCTGTAAGGCGTTTATGTTTGTTTTTGTTGTAATGTATTCTTTACGTTTTGCCTATTAGGACATTACCAGCTATTCGTCAGATATTTAAACTCCCATGATTTATTGAGAAAGACCATTATGACCAAGGACACTGTAGACAACATCCATATCAAGGGCGAACGCGTTCTCATAACGCCTGAAGAATTAGCCAAAGAACTCCCAGTTTCAGAAAGAGCGCTGGATAATATTGAATCAACTCGCAATGTGATATCTGACATTATTCACGGTAAAGATCACAGACTACTTGTTATCAGTGGGCCGTGCTCTATCCATGATATCGAAGCTGCGAAAGCCTATGCCTTGAAGCTCAAAGAATTACATGAAACCTGCAAAGATACCTTGTTCATTGTCATGCGTGTGTATTTTGAGAAGCCAAGAACAACAGTAGGGTGGAAAGGGCTGATCAACGATCCGCACTTAGATGGCACCTTCGATATTGAAACTGGCTTGCGCAAGGCCCGAGAACTCTTGATTTGGTTGGCGGAGCTGGAGTTGCCTGTAGCCACTGAAGCACTCGACCCAATTAGTCCTCAATACTTGGCTGAATTGTTCAGCTGGAGTGCCATTGGAGCTAGAACATCTGAAAGTCAAACTCACCGCGAAATGGCTAGTGGCTTATCGATGCCAGTTGGCTTTAAAAATGGTACCGATGGCAGTTTAGGTATTGCTATCAATGCATTGAAATCAGCAGCTTCTGGCCACAGTTTTATGGGGATCAATAAACAGGGGCAAGTGAGTATCATTGCGACTCAAGGTAACCCAGATGGCCACATCATTTTGCGTGGTGGTAAACAGCCAAACTATGATTCTGTGTGCGTGTCTGATTGTGAGATAGAGCTTGAAAATGCAGGATTAACTGCAGGTTTGGTGGTCGATTGTAGTCATGCCAATTCAAGCAAAGATTATCGCCGACAGCCGTTAGTGGCACAAAACGTAGTCAATCAGATTCTAGAGGGGAACCAGTCGATCATTGGTATCATGCTGGAGAGCCATTTGAATGCGGGTAATCAAAGCTCAGATGGTAAAACCTTTGCTGAACTCGATTACGGCGTTTCCATAACTGATGGCTGTATTGACTGGGATAGCACAGAAACCTTGATTACGCAGACCCGCGATAAATTGATAACTGTGTTACCATTACGTCAACAAAGGAAAACTTTAGAAAGTTAAGGATCTAGTCTTAACCTATGTCGGATTTCACTTCTCAACTCGCCGCATTGCGGGCGAATATTGACGACATTGACTCTCAGTTAGTCGAGCTACTTGCTCGGCGAGCTGAGATTACCAATCAAGTAGGCCAAATCAAAACGCAAACCGGTATGCCAATTTATGTACCGGAGCGCGAAGCACAATTGATTCAATCTCGCCGTGCCCAAGCGGGTGAAATTGGTGTCTCAGAACAGCTTGTCGAGGACTTGTTGCGTCGCATCATGCGTGAGTCGTATTTGACCCAAAACGGCCAATATCGTTGCGTCAACCCAGATTTAGGTCAGGTTGTAGTAATTGGTGGGCGAGGGGCATTGGGTAAAGTCTTTGTTACCTTGTTTGAGAAAAGTGGCTATGACGTTGTTGCCCTCGAAAAAGAGGATTGGCTCAAAGACGACACTGACGCCTTACTGAGATCGGCAAAACTCGTTATCGTCGCAGTACCTATCATAGTCACTGAACCCGTTATCGGCAGATTGAGTATGCTGTCTGATGACTGTATTTTGGCAGATATCACGAGTATCAAAGGTAAACCCCTGAAGGCGATGCTCGATGTGCACAAGGGACCTGTGGTGGGATTGCACCCCATGTTCGGTCCAGATTCGCCGGGTATGATTAAACAAGTGGTCGTGGTGTGTGATGGTCGGCAACCAGATGCTTACTCGTGGTTAGTGGAGCAAATGACAACTTGGGGCGCGACAATTCATCACAGTTCTGCTCAAGAGCACGACGAAGCGATGGCGTTCATCCAAGTCATGCGACATTTCAACACCTTTGTCTATGGTCAGCACTTGGCGGGTGAGAACCCGAACCTCAATGATTTAACGGTTTTTAGTTCGCCAATTTATCGACTCGAACTGGTAATGGTTGGTAGGCTGTTTGCTCAAGCGCCGGAGCTCTATGGTGATATTATTTTCAGTAATCCGGACAACTTCAAATTACTGAGACGCTTTCATAATCGTTTCGGTGACGCATTGGCCATGTTGGAGCGACAGGATAAACAAGCGTTTATTCAACAGTTCAAAGTCGTCGGTGAATGGTTTGGCGATTATGCTAAGCGATGTTTATTAGACAGTAAGCAATTACTCCGAAATGCAGACGACAATAAGCAGTTGTAAAAAAAAAGCGCCTAAATCGGCGCTTTTTTATGAGTCTTATTCCGTTAATGCACTGACGGCCGCGACCTTGGTTGGGCTGATTTCCTCGCTCGGATAGCAACCCAGTACTTTGATATATCGCGTAATCTTTCGCAGACCATCAATCGCCATTTCCAGGGGACCATCTTGCAGATTGCCTTCTACATCAATGTAAAACATTTCTTCCCATGGGTTACCCGTGATAGGGCGCGACTCAAGCTTGGTCATGTTGATACCTTTATCGCGAAGGACCAGCAACGCATCTACCAGAGCGCCAGGCTTTTGAACTGTCGACATCACAAGCGTGGTTTTTGCAGGGACTTGTAATGGCACTTTAACAGCATCTCTAGCCACAACGATAAAGCGGCTGTGGTTTTCTTTTTGGTTGGCAAGGTTTGACTTGATTGCAGTCAGGCCGTACAGGTTACCTCCGGCTTCACTACCGATGGCGGCCACGTCATCACGCCCCAATTCGCTTACCGTTAACATCGCTGAAGAGGTACTGTCACAGGTTTTGACTTCAACGTTGCCGAGTTCCGCAAGGAAATGGCTGCACTGTGCAAACACCTGAGGGTGAGCATACAAGGTTTTAATTTGATTGAGTTCCGTATCAGTCGCGACCAATAGCGAGTGGCGAATGGGGTGTGTCAGCTCACCGATTATGCTCAATTGAGTGTGTTGCAGTTGGTCATACACCTCATTGATACTACCTGAGCTGGTGTTTTCAATCGGTAGTACCGCATAGTCTGCTTCCGCATTCTCCACTTTTTGAATGATCTCTGCGAAGCTTTGGCAGCCAATCTCGAGCACTTCACCTGGGCGTCGGGAAAAATACTTTTGTGTGGCGAGGTAGCTGTAAGAGCCCCTGTCACCCAAGAACGCTACGCGATTTAGCGGCAGTTCACTGCCAGGATTAGCTCGGCTTGCCAGCATCGCTTGCTGGTTGAGCACACTGTCTTCGATAATGACGTGAAAAATCTGCGTAACGTAGTGGGGGTCTAAGCCTACAGTTTGGGCTTGTTTGATCAAGCGGACAAGAAGTTGTTCTTCGCGCTTTTGATCGCGCACCGGAATGTGGTGCTTGATTTTTGTTTCTGCCACTTCGTTAGTCAGCTGTCGGCGCTCAGCCAACAAAGATAGCAACTGGCTATCGAGTTCGGTAATTCTTAGTCTTACTGCATCTAAAGCGGGATCTGACATAATCGTGGTTCTCGGTCCTATTTTAAGCAAAAAAAAACCTCCCTATTGGGAGGTTCTCAGACACGTAATACCCCCCTCATCGGTCGAAGGTAAAAAAGCGAAAAAACGCTGTAGTATTGATTACGTGCTTTATTTTCATACGCTGACTTTACGAGCCATGGAAACAACTGTCAACCTCTTTGTACGCTTTTACTTAATTTAAATTGCATCAAAGCGTTGACAGTCAGGTGTTAGTGCTAGCCAAGCAGTGCTGCCAGCATCTGACGCACTTCCGTGGATTCAAAGGGCTTATCACAAAGTGCATTTACGCCCGTTTGCTGGATATTTTTCATATGGGCACTATCAGCCGATTCAGACGTTACCATAATGATCGGGATATGGGTCGTTTCTGGATTGAATCGAATAAATTCGGATAATTCCCTACCATCCATTTCCGGCATATTGTAGTCGGTAACAACCAAGTCAAACGCTTCGTCTTTCACCAAAGTTAGCGCTGCTGCTCCATTTTCGGCCTCTTTGATTTTCCTCAGGCCCATTCCTTCCAGAACTCGTCGTATATGATTTCGCGCCAGTCGACTGTCATCGACCAACAATACACGAACTTCGGCAACATCAAACAGCTCAAGATCTAACTCGTCTGTGTTGATCAGGTCGACACTGGCGGATAGTGCTCGGGCAAGATGCTGAGGCTCAAATGGCTTGGGCAGGATAGCGGCGACCCCCGCTTGTTTAAATTCTTCAAGTTTTGCCAAACGGTTTTCGCTAGACACTAACATAAAGGGGATTGAGGCTGTCTCTGGCTCTTCTTTAACGAACTTGAGCAACTCTATCGCTGTGCCATCTTCGTAGTACATCGCGCTCACGATTAAGTCTGCGCCATGTGCTTTGATAGCGGCGCGAGCTTCGGCCAAGGTACTGACTGGATCAATCTCTCCGACTTTTTCTTTTAACAGTAAAGTTGTAATGATCTTGCGCTGAGTATCAGACGGTTCAACTAACACGATATGAAGGTCTGAAATAGATAATTTATCCATGATTGTCTCGTTCGTTGGGCCCGTAGGGCATTAATACTGCAAGTGTTTAACTGCCGGCCAGTTTTACAACAAAAGCTTTCGCTTCAAGCAAGGTCTTTAGTTTTGCTCTATCGTCTGTTTGGACTTCAATTGTCCCCGCTTTTACTGCGCCGCCGCAGCCGCACTTTTTCTTTAATTCTGAACACAGTGTTTTGAGCGATTTCTCGTCTAAGTCAAGTCCATGGATAATCGATACGCCTTTACCTTTGCGTCCCTTGGTTTCTCGATGAATTCTGACTACACCGTCTTTGCTAGTGGACCGTTGTTCTGGCGCTTTTTGTTCGGAAATTCGGCCACCATCTGTACTGTATACTAATCTTGAGTTTTGCATAACATCTCTTTGCACTAAGATTTTATTGATAAAAATCCCAGCAAATTGAAAAACTAGGCTAATATACTAGTAAAATATTGGTAAAAATCCCATAGATTCGTCGCCTTAAGCGACCAGATATATCTCACATCGAAAAACAGGACATTCGTTATACAATTTGGAGGACGTATGAGTATCGATACAGACTTGAGAGATAGCGGTAGCACTTTAGTGATCAAACTAGACGATAAATTCGACTTTGGTAAAGTTCAGGACTTTCGTTTAGCGTATGCTGACTTGAGTGATAACGTGCAAAAAATCGAAGTCGATCTTACTTCAACGGAATACATGGATAGCTCAGCTTTGGGTATGTTACTCAACATGCAAAAAGCCTTGTCGGACCGCACAATTAAATACAGCATTACCAATGCCAGACCTCAGGTCTCGCGCATTCTCAAAATTTCTCGATTTGACAAAAAATTCGATATCAGTGAAGCCTAATTGTTAACCACCAGGTAGACGCTTATGCGAATTTTGGTAGTAGATGATGAGTCTTTGAACCGGTTTTTGCTGGTTCATATGCTCGAAGAGCAAGGCTATACCGAGTGCTATGAGGCGCAAAGTGGCCACGAAGCACTTGAACTTGCTCAACGAGTCTCTCCTGACCTCGTTCTTCTCGACGTTATCATGCCGGGGATGAGTGGTTTCGACGTTGCGCCCAAGCTAAAAGAAATGGCGGGAGACAATTATCTCCCGATTATTTTTATCACATCATTGGACGATAAAGAGAGCTTGGTTAAGTGCCTGGAAGTGGGGGGCGACGACTTCGTCTCTAAGCCATTTGATAAAGTGATTTTATCGGCTAAAATTCGCGCTCACCGCAGAATTCGGACACTCAGTACCCGAATCGAACAACAAAATACCGAACTGAGGTATTACCAGCAACGCGTCGACCGCGAACACGCCATCGTCGAACATATCTTTGATAATGCTATTGTCAATGATCCCAAGGCACTTGAATCTTTCGATTGTGTACTAACGCCGGCCGAGACCTTTAACGGCGACCTCTTCTTGTGTGAAGTCAGTCCTAGCGGGGGCATGTACTTTATGCTAGGGGATTTCACCGGCCACGGGCTTGCCTCAGCGATTGGAGCTTTGCCCGTTACCCGAGCCTTCCAAGCCATGACGGCCAAAGGGTTGTCGGTTTCTGAAATCGCCGCAACCTTGAATCAAATTTTACTCAAACTCCTGCCTGGCGGCATGTTTTTCGCTTCGATTATCGTAGAAGTATCGAATAATGGCCACCGATTAACGGTTTGGAACGGTGGTATGCCAAGCATGATGTTGAAGGGGCCTGACGGCCGAAAAGTGCGGCAGTTCAATTCTAAGCACATGGCATTGGGTATTCTTGAACACCACGAATTTGATTCCGCTTGTGATGTATTCGACACGGAAACGGGTGACCAATTACTGATTTACACTGATGGATTGATGGAGATTGCTGACGCCGAAGGCAAGATGTTAGACGAAGAAGGAGTGTCTGCATGGTTTTATGAAAACCGAGATGTCAGCGCAGATGACTTGTTGGCAAAAGCCATCGTGTATCTGGACGGTGAGCCCGCTCATGATGATATGAGTATAGTGATTTTCACTTGCCAGCCTCTTGACCACCTAGTGGAAGACAAGCCTATCAGTGCAATGCCATTCAGTATACAAGTCGATTTGGAAAGAGCACAATTGCAAAACGATACGGCAATGCAGCACATATTGGCGTTGGTTAATAGCCAAGAAGGGTTGTCCTGGGTCCGTTCGAATTTATTCACAGTGTTGACCGAGATGTACAACAATGCGCTCGAGCACGGTGTTCTCAAATTGGACTCAGAAGTCAAAAGCTGCCCAGAAGGTTTTCTTGAATATTATGAACAGCGGGAAGCCAAACTCGCATCACTGGATGAAGGACAGGTGTCTGTTTCGGTCAGTTACGACCCTGACGACAGAACCATTACCATTCGAGTGACAGACTCTGGAGACGGGTTTGATTACCAACATTTAGAGAGCCAAGCCGACGAGGCCGCTTTTGGCCGTGGCATCTTGTTGTTAAAAGAACTGTGTCGTGACGTTTCTTTTGATAATGACGGCAGAACGACTCAAGTGGTAATGAATGTTTAAAAAACACCCAATGTTAATGAGAATTATTCAGCTTTTCGGGTGAAAAGTCGGAAAACTCGGTTTAAATACCGTTTAGGCCGTTGAGTTATGACTGTATTTTAGCTAACTTGTGGCTCTCTAAATCGACTCAGGACATCACCGTGAAAAAAACTTTGCTCAGCCTTGCCTGTATTTTTTCTGCTAGTCTTTCAAATGTTGCTTTTGCCGCAGATGAAGTCAATGTTTACTCTGCTCGAAAAGAGGCATTAATTAAGCCTTTACTCGACAAGTTCACTGAACAATCAGGTATTAAAGTTAACCTTGTTACAGGTAAAGCGGATGCGCTGATCACAAGAATGGTGAAGGAAGGGGAGTATAGCCCTGCTGATTTGTTAATTACTACCGATGCTGGTCGTTTAGTCAGAGCGAAGTCATCAGCTATCAGCCAACCGATTTCAGACAGCGTCGATTTGTCGAAAGTGAATTCTGATTATGTCGATGGGCAACGTCACTGGGTTGGCCTTACGTTGCGTGCTCGACCCATTATGTACTCTCCAGAACGCGTTTCTGCAGACCAGCTATCGACGATGGAAGCCCTGACTGACGACGGGTGGAAAGGTCGAATTTGTATTCGTTCTTCGAGCAATATATACAATCAATCTATGGTTGCTGCGATGATAGAACAGCTTGGTTCAGAGCAAACGGAAATGTGGGCGAATGGCATGGTAGAAAATTTCGCTCGACCTCCGAAAGGTGGCGACCGCGATCAAATTAAAGCGGTAGTTGCTGGACAATGCGATATCGCAATCGCCAATACCTACTATCTGGCTGGTATGCGTGAATCTGACGATGAACAAACTCGCAACACAGCAAACCAAGTGAAAGTTTTTTGGCCAAACCAAGATGGCCGTGGAGCCCACGTGAACATTTCTGGTGTTGCGGTAGCAAAACACGCTCCAAACCCAGCGGCTGCACAAAAGCTTGTTGAATACATGCTCAGTGACGAAGCTCAGCAATGGTATGCGCAAACCAATGGCGAATACCCAGTAATTGAAGGTGTTGAGTGGAGCGATACACTTAAGGCGATGGGCACGTTCAAAGCCGAAAGTGTACCGCTTAATGTCGTCGGTGAAAAAAATGGCGAAGCACTAAAGCTGATGGACAGAGCAGGCTGGAAATAATATCTCGATGAAAGTATTTAAGTGGGGAAGCATTGCTTCCCCACGTTTCGTTGTAGTTACCGCTTTTTTCTTACTATTGGGGATACTCAGTAGTCTTTTCCTTTCGCCAATCCTTGTGGTGTTCTCTAGTTTGTTTACTGGAGAATGGCAGAACTGGCAGCATCTAATTGACACCGTCTTAGCGGATTACATCCGGTCGAGTTTACTACTCTCTGTGGGAGTTGGCGTTGGCGCTTTGGCAATAGGCACGGCATCTGCTTGGTTAATTGCTCGTTACCAATTTACCGCTAGCCGCCATTTTCAGTGGTTACTTTTTCTACCCATGGCAATGCCCGCCTACATAATCGCCTACACCTATACTGGCATGTTAGATTTTGCTGGGCCTGTGCAGTCACAATTACGCGCCTGGTTTGGCTGGGGCTATCGAGACTACTTCTTTCCGGAAATTCGTTCGATGGGCGGAGCGATTTTTGTAATGAGCTTGGTCTTGTATCCCTATGTTTATATGCTCGCTCGCACTGCTTTTCTGGCGTTACCGCAACGCATGTCCGAAGTGTCTCAAAGTCTAGGCGCGTCCAATTGGCGGTATTTTTCTCGTGTCGCTATGCCGTTGGCCCGTCCGGCGATTATGACAGGTGTCGCGCTCGTGATGATGGAATCATTGGCCGATTTTGGTACGGTGCAGTATTTTGGTATTAACACCTTTACCACTGGAATATTTAGAACTTGGTACGGTTTGGGCGATGAAAATACTGCTGCGCAGTTATCTGCATTGCTTTGTTCTGTGGTTTTAGTTTGTCTAGTGGCTGAGCAATACAGTCGCCGGAAGCAATCGTATTACCATCGGCAATCGAGCCAATCTTTGCAAAAGCCAACCAGATTAACTGGCATCCGCAATATCTCTGCTTTCGGGTTTTGCGCTTTGGTACTCTTACTTGGTTTTATTTTACCCGTAGGGCAATTGCTGGTTTGGAGTATTCAACATTTGCACTTCTGGACATGGGAAGATTTCAGCGCTTTGCTAATGTCCAGTTTTGGTCTCGGCGTTGGCGCTGCGTTGGCTATTGTGGTGTTTGCAATTTGTATGATGTACCTAAAACGGATATTGCCGACGATGCCTTTGAATATCGTCAATCAGGGCTTGAATCTTGGGTATGCCATTCCTGGGGTTGTCGTGGCAGTTGGGATACTCACGCCTCTTGGTTGGATGGATATGGGAGCAAATAGTCTCGCCAAATCTTGGTGGGGGCAGCCTGTCGGCTTAATTTTTTCTGGTTCCCTGTTTGCTCTTATTGTCGCATATGCTGTACGTTTCAATCCAATCGCCCTGCACAACATTCATCATGGCCTTTCGCGAGTAACGCCTAGCATGGATGAGGCGGCGGCATCGCTTGGCTATCGCTATCCGGCTATTTTGAAAAAAGTACATCTACCTTTGATAAAGAGCAGTGTGCTCACGGCAGCGTTATTGGTCTTTGTTGACGTACTAAAAGAATTACCTGCCACACTGGTTTTACGCCCCTTTAACTTCAATACGCTGGCCGTTAAAGCTTACGAGCTGGCATCGGATGAGAGGTTGCAAGAGGCGGCGCTGCCCGCATTACTTATCGTTTTAACTGGGTTGGTGCCTGTCGTGATATTGACCCGAGCTATGTTGAAGGAGTCTTACCATGCTTAACCTCAATGCTGTATCCGTAAGTTATGGCGCGACTCAGGTAGTACAAGAGGTATCTTTGGCGTTGGAAACGGGGGAGATTGGGTGCCTTTTAGGGCCTTCTGGTTGTGGTAAAACCACACTACTACGGGCGATATCCGGTTTCGAGCCTATTACCTCGGGCAACATTGGATTGAACGGCAGTATTGTATCTGAGCCAAACCGCATGACTGCGGTGCAAGAACGCCACCTAGGTTTGGTCTTTCAAGATTTCGCATTGTTTCCTCATCTGACGGTTGAAGGTAACATCGGGTTTGGCCTCCAACATCTCAGTCAAGGCGAGAGAAAGCGGCGGGTGGCTGAAGTACTCATCCTAGTGGGTTTGGAAGACTATGCAGCAACATATCCCCATGCTTTGTCGGGTGGCCAGCAACAACGCGTGGCGCTAGCTCGCGCACTGGCACCAGAACCACAGTTGTTGCTGTTAGATGAGCCCTTCTCCAGTCTCGATACGCAACTCAGACTACAATTAGCTGCAGATATAAGGGAAATACTTAAACGCACCAATACAACGGCACTACTTGTCACACACGATCAGGACGAGGCCTTTGCTTTCGCCGATGTCATTGGCGTAATGGGGCAGGGCAAGTTACATCAATGGGGCAATGCTTATGCGATATACCATCGGCCCAATACGGCGCATGTCGCAGATTTTATTGGCGAGAGTATTTGGCTTGATGCTCAATATGAGAATGCGACCTTGATTTCTCCTTTAGGACAATTTCCTCTGCCAGCAATTGAAGCCGACCCGCATCAGGCCTACAAAATGCTGGTGAGACCTGATGACGTGATTCACGACGACGAATCACCTTATTTTGCCACGATCACCGCGAAGCACTTTCGCGGCGCCAATACGCTGTTTGAGCTTAGCTATTTGGTCGAAGACGGTGCCGCTCCTATTTCGCTGCTGTGTTTGGCACCGAGTCACCACGACCACAGTGTTGGAGACAAGTTTGGTATTCGGCTGGATATTCAAGATACCATCGCTTTTGCCAATGAGTAACACGTCGAGATAACAGCGTATCAAGTTAACCCTTTAAAGTCGGGGTTAATCCATGCATCATGGCTTTTTGCTGCTTTTTAAATTTTGGAACTGCGAGTCGATATGAGAATAGGTTCTCTAAAACAACTGACACTTGGAAGTTTTGCATTGTCTCTTGTTCCTCTGTTCGTATTGCTTTTCCAAAGCCAAAAAGATCTCACTGAATTTGGCGAATACAGCGCTTTAGAGAGCCAGCATATTGTCGATACCGTCAGCATAATGCGCACCATAGAAAACGAATCTGCGAATCTCGAGCGGCGAATGCGACAATTTCAGGTCGTTGACTCTCAGCAGTTGGCTGATGCCATTGGCCAAACGCAGCGGCAGTTGCTGCAATCGGTTACCCTATTGTGTGAAGAACTGCATCACTCGCCGGATTGTCAGTCGACGTTGCTGACACTTGAGTCCAGTTCCGCCTCTTGGCTGGGTTTAACCTCAGACGCTTTGGGACAATATATTCAAAATTTACAAGCTGCAGTGCGCATGCTTTCGGTTGCCGTTGATGAACATTTACAAGTTAAATTGAGCTCGCAACAAGCGCTGTTGCGTGACAAACAAACTCAACAAGCCTGGTTGACTAGCTTATTTGTGTTGATTTCACTTGTACTCATTGTATTGGCCAGCCACGTTGTATTGAAACCAGTCAATACGTTGAAGCAGCTAATACAAGCTATTGCCAAGCAAGATGGTGACTTACCGAAAATTTCTCAGTCGGGGCCAAAAGAGTTAGTGACAATTGAACGGGATTTACATTGGTTGGCGAGTCGATTGTCTCAATTGGAACACATGAGAATGACCTTGTTGCGTCATGCTTCTCACGAATTGAAAACACCGTTAGCCAGTATTCAAGAAGGCAGCAGTCTGTTGCAAGAGCAGGTCGTTGGTGAGTTGAACGGGGCGCAAAAAGAGGTGTTGAGTTTATTGCAGTCAAGTACCCTACGGTTAAATACACTTATCAGCAAATTGCTTGATTATAATTTGTTACTGCAACAAGCCCACGCCAATCGGGTACAGGCCAGTTTAGATGAAATGATATCATCCTGTATCAATGACTATGCATTAGCCCTACAGTCACATCCAGTATCAAAGGACATTGGTGTGGATATCGCCAAAATAGATACCGAACTCACACGACGAATTTTGGATAACCTCTTGTCGAACGCGGTAGCGCACGGTACGCCCAATACGCCTATCTACGTCAAAACTGGCCAAGAGGGGGAGCTGCTCTTTATCGATGTGGCTAATCATGGTGAAAGCATCCCCGAAGATAAGGCGGGCAGTTTGTTTCAGCCTTTTGTTCGCGGCGATCACAAGCGCAACGACAAAGTCGTCGGGGCAGGTTTAGGCCTCTCTATTGTGGCGGATTGCGCGCGAATTCAACAGGGTTCAGTCGCCCTGATTTCAGTCGATTATGCCCCAGTTTGCTTTCGGGTCACTTTGCCACAAAGGAGTGGCCACAATGTATAAATATTTTGTTTTAACTTTTGCTATGGGTTTATCTGGCTGCGCGTCGGTGAACGATTTCAAATGGGGAGAGTCCAACTCTCAACCATGCTTGGTTGCTGCGAACACCGAAACCTTTATCGGAGACTGTGATTTGTGGTACTGGGTTGGGGTTTGGGTCGAAGCGGATGATATGACGTGGCAGCAGCGTCAAAAGCGCATTTCAACGCTATCGGATTCTTTACCACACAGGTTGGAAAAAATTCTTTTATCACAGCCAATGGATACACCTTATCAGGCACGACTGAGAGCCTCACTGTGGCTTGATGATATCTTTCCTCTGTTGAGTGAGCCAATGCAGAGGGCGTTGACGACCATGGTGCAACATCCGAGTAACAGGATATTGGAGTCAGAATCAGCGATTGCGCTGCTCACCAAAGTCAGTGGTGAGCGCCAGTTAGCGATCGAACAGTTGGAACAACAACTAGAACAACAGCAGAAAAAATTAGAAGCATTGGTCGATATCGAATCGACGATAGAGACGGATGCGCAGGAGTGATATCAATGAGTGAACAAAAACCTCATATCCTTTTGGTTGACGACGACGACGCGTTGTTGCGTTTGATGACACTGCGACTTGAAGGAGAAGGTTTTCGTGTGACCACGGCAGAAGATGGGCAAGTTGCACTGCGCAAAGTGCAAACTGACGAGTTTGACGTGGTGTTAAGCGACATTAGAATGCCTGGTTTAGACGGCATGTCGTTGTTTGATCAACTCGTGCGAGTGCGGCAAGATTTACCCGTAATTTTAATGACTGCCCACGGCACCATTGAAGATGCGGTAGCGGCGACAAAGCAGGGGGTCTTGGGTTTTCTAACCAAGCCAGTTGATCACAGCAAGCTGAGGGAATTATTGGGGAAAGCGTTGAGCTTTTCACAGGTTGATGCTCCCGAAGATTGGCGCGCGGAAATTATCACCCGTTCGGCCGAAATGCTCAATGTACTGGACCAAGCTTATCGCATCGCAAAACGCGAAGTCAGTGTATTGATTTCAGGTGCGAGCGGCACGGGTAAAGAGCTATTAGCGAAAGCTATTCATCGCGCGAGTGATAGGTCAGACAAACCCTTTGTAGCCATAAATTGTGGTGCGCTCCCAGAAAATTTGCTTGAGTCCGAGTTGTTTGGTCATGCCAAAGGCGCATTCACGGGTGCGATACAGGCCCATCAAGGGCTGTTTCAAGAAGCCGATGGTGGCACTTTGTTTCTCGATGAAATTGGCGATATGCCCATGACTCTTCAGGTAAAATTGTTGAGAGCGCTTCAAGAACGGCAAATACGACCTGTAGGCAGCAGTAAACATATCGATATTGATGTCAGGGTGATTTCAGCAACCCACAAAAATTTGCATGACGAAATGCAAACCGGCAGTTTTCGCGAAGACTTGTACTATCGGCTCAATGTCGTCAACTTAATTCTGCCTGCATTGAAAGAGCGCAGTGAAGACATTCCGTTATTATCTCGCGAATTACTGCAACAAAGCGCGCAGCGTCACAAGGTTGATGCCACGCAATTTTCCGATGAAGCGATGCAGCACTTGGTGAAATCTGAGTGGCCGGGCAATGTTCGCCAGTTGGTGAATGTGATAGAGCAGTGCGTAGCGCTAACTCAAACGCCAGTGATACCGGCCCATTTGGTCGAGCAAGCGTTAAGAATGTCTAACGTCAGTTGGCCAACGCTGACCGAAGCTCGCGATGCTTTTGAACATCGATACTTGTTTAAGCTGTTAAAAATGACCGAAGGCAATGTGACAAGAGCGGCAGAGCTCGCAGGTAGAAATCGCACAGATTTACACAAGTTGATGAAAAAACACGAGCTGGATGCCGCAGATTTTAGGCATGCTGAATAACACTAAAAAAGCCACCGTAAGGTGGCTTTTTAACGCTTTATAAGGCTAACGCTATGCGTGCTTAAGAAGCCTTAACTTTAGCAATCCAGTGGTTAACATCTTCCCTGACAATCGACATCGGACGGGCTCCTGGCAATAAAATGAGATCGTGAAACGCTTTGACATCAAACGCATCTCCCAGTTGCGCTTCTGCTTGTTGGCGCAATTCCACGAATTGCAGCATCCCTAATTTGTAACCAAGAGCTTGGCCAGGCCACGCCATATAACGCTCAACTTCGGCGATGACATCCGTCATTGAGGTGCCTGTTGTCGTATGGAAATACTCGATGGCTTGCTCTCGAGTCCATTTTTTGCGGTGTAAGCCAGTGTCTACCACTAGGCGCACGGCTCGATACAATTCTGCTTGTAAGCGACCAAGATCACCAAATGGATCGGTTGAATACATGCCAATTTGTTTGGCAACAAGTTCTGAGTAGAGTGCCCAGCCTTCAACATAGGCGTTATAAGGTGCATTTTGTCTCAATAAACCAATGTCTTGCTGCGCCATGTTTAGTGCGATTTGGAAATGATGGCCGGGTACCGCCTCGTGATAGGTTAGTGTTTTTAAGCCAAACTTAGGTACCGCTGCCATGTCTCTGAGGTTAATCCAGTAGATACCTGGACGCGTGCCATCGAGAGAAGGAGGTGTATAGAAACCGCCCGCCTCTCCGGCTTCCGATACTGGGGGAATTCGTCGCACTTCCACCGCTTGCTGTGGGAAGGTTTGGTAGTAGCTTGGGGCTTTCTCCATGATGGCATCAATTTCTACGTTCAAATCATCGAGTAATTGTTGCCGCCCTGCGTCTGAATCTTCATAGAGCATTTCAGGACGTTTCGCGAGGGCAACCATCCTCTCACCAACCGAGCCGTCACGGTAGCCATTGTCAGCTAGGATCTTGTCCATCTCTGCGGCAATGCGTGCGACTTCGTCTAAACCAACCTGATGAATTTCGTCTGCGGTCATTGGCGAATCGCCCAAGTAGCGAATGGCATGGCGATAGAAAGCATCTCCGCCAGGTTGTACCCAAATACCATCACCAGTTGGCGCATCTTGTTGAGACGCGAGAATTGCCCCTCTGGCTTTTTCGTATGCAGGATAGACCACTAGTGTCACTGTTTCGATAGCGTTATTAACTAACTCAGCTTGAGTATCTTGGCTTAAATCCGTGGTCGCTAACTTGTCTTCAAAAGTGGTGACAAGCGCGTGAGCTGAAGGGGCACTACTTAAGAAGCTGTCAAAATAAGCAAGGGTTTTGGGATGAAGGTTTGCCGGTAAGCGGATACCATTTTTCTTGTCGTCTTCGAATTTGCCGAGGACCTCATCAACGAAACTGTCGAAATGCGCCAGCCGTTCCAGATAGGCTTTTGCCTCTGCCTCGTTTGTGACTGATTGTTGGACCTGCATCAATTTGGGGATATCAATCAATGGACCAGAAATTTGATTGATAACGTAGGGAAGGTGCCCACCCCAGGTGTCGATGTAGCCGCCTGAAAAATCGGCAAAGCCCGCGTAGTAATCGAAGATATTACCCACAACGGCTTGATGAAGCTGCTCACTGGGTGCCAAGTCATTACTGCTAACGCTAGCCAAAGATTGACTCGCGTTGCGCATCGCACTTTGCAATTCTGCCATGCCCGCGCTGCTGTAGTTTGGAAAACGCTGGTTATACTCGCCGCCAACCTGCTCCGTCGCTATCGCGAGCATTGTCGATAACGCTGGCTGTTGTGCCATGAAGACTTGGGTGTTTTGAGTAACCACGTTATTTAGCTGTTCGCTTGGCGAAACTTTTTCGGCATTACTCGTTGTTGGTTCTGAGACTGGAGTGGTTGGGGCAGGGCTGCACCCTGACATCGCAATGGCCATTGCCAAAGCGATAGGAGAAACTCGTTTCATCATTGTATTTCTCTGTCTAATTGGATTGTCACCTCATTGATTAGGGTGTGCTATCCATTGTGTGAATATTGCCGGTTTTAATCAAAATCAAACAAACCGTTTTGAGTTTGTCGTGCTGGTATCGGCAAGTGTGCGATTGGTGAACTAGCATACCTTTGGTTGTAAGTATTCACAAAAAATTGTGCTAACCACGGTGCATCCTTGTTGTCGGGCATATGAAAAAACAAATATGGTGTCTTCCCCTCATTGCGCCACTGATGGCACTTAGCGTACCAAGGTGCTAAGCATTTGACGTTAATGTCATGGTCATTGTTGCCAACAAATCGCAGAGTAGGGTTGTTGCCAGTAGCAATGACATTGACGGGAACACGAGGCTTTTTTTGTCTGACATCAATGGTAATGGCATCGTTGGCCGGGCCGGAAAACAATGCCCGCGTATCCATGATTATGCGGTTCGCTTGATGCGCCAGTAAGCATTGGTTCAATGCAATTTCTTGCTCACCTTTGGCAAAGAACAATGGGTGGCGAACCTCTACGGCACACGAGTAACCTCGGAGTGCGGAACTGGCGAGTAAGGTGTCTAACAGTGGTAACTCGTCTGGGCTGAACGCTTTGGGCAATTGAATCAATATTTGACCGAGCTGATTGCCGACATGTGAAACCAACTCCATCTGTTGATGAAGTAATCCTATATTTTCGCCAAGCTTGCTTTTGTGAGTGATGTCTTGGTGCAGTTTAAACGTAAATTTGAAGTTGGGTGGAACACTGTCCCGCCACTTCTTGATTTGGTCTTCGGAAGGTAACGAATAGAACGTCGTGTTACCCTCTATCGTATTGAAAACACTCGAATATTGGCTTATCTCGCTAGGGGCTGAAGGACCTGTTGTAAACCATTGACCATGCCAATCTCTATGGTTCCACATGGGGAGGCCAATATGAGGTTGAGGTAAAATTTGATTGTCATCGGTATTTGTCATTGGGCTTTACAACGCATTTGTTTATACTATGCGGCCTTAAAATCTTCTAAATCGCGTATTCGCTAATATAAGCGCTATGTAGATTGAGCTATTACGCCGCTTTGATGTGTAACTGATACACTGAATTGGGCCATAGCGTATCGAAAAACACGCGAAAATAACAACTATCAGGGGTCGAGGACCATGCGCACAGATTACTGTGGGAACATTAATGCATCTTTTGTCGGTCAAGAAGTCACATTGTGTGGCTGGGTAAACAAACGTCGTGATTTAGGCGGTCTGATTTTTATCGACTTGCGCGATCGCGAAGGTATTGTACAAGTCGTTTTTGACCCTGACTTGCCAGAAGTACTTGAGTTGGCCAACACGCTTCGCAATGAGTTCTGTATCGAAATTAAAGGTAAAGTACGCGCGCGTCCTGAAGGGCAGGTCAACAAACAAATGTCGACGGGCGAGATCGAAATCTTGGGTACAGGCCTGAGCATTTTCAACAAAGCTGCGGTATTGCCACTAGACTGGAACCAAGAAAACTCGGAAGAGCAGCGATTGAAATATCGTTACTTGGATTTACGACGTCCCGTCATGAGTCAGAAATTGCAATTTCGCGCAAAAGTCACTGGTGCCGTGCGTCGCTTCCTAGAAGATCAAGGCTTTTTGGACATTGAAACTCCAATATTGACCAAAGCGACACCTGAGGGCGCGCGAGATTACTTGGTGCCGAGCCGCACACATAAAGGTGAGTTTTTTGCGCTACCGCAGTCGCCTCAGTTGTTCAAACAGCTGCTTATGATGTCCGGTATGGATCGTTATTATCAAATTGTTAAGTGTTTCAGAGACGAAGATTTGCGTGCTGATCGCCAACCTGAATTCACACAAATTGATATCGAAACCACGTTCCTTGATGCTGATGGCGTTATGGCTATCACAGAGCGCATGATTCGCGACTTGTTCGATAAAATGCTTGGCGTGGACTTGGGCGATTTCCCTCGCATGTCATACGAAGAGGCAATGCGCCGCTTTGGTTCAGACAAGCCAGATATGCGTAACCCACTTGAGCTAGTCGACGTTGCTGACATAGTTAAAGACGTCGACTTCAAGGTATTCAGTGGCCCAGCCAATGACGCAAAAGGTCGTGTAACTGTCATCAGAGTGCCCGGTGGAGCGTCACTCTCGCGCAAACAAATTGATGAATACACCAAGTTCGTTGGTATTTATGGCGCGAAGGGCCTAGCGTGGTTGAAAGTGAATGAGACCGCCAAAGGAATTGAAGGCCTACAGTCACCTATTCTGAAATTCCTCGGTGAGGACGTCGCGAATCAATTGCTAGAGCGAACTGGTGCGACTGACGGCGATATACTGCTATTTGGTGCAGATAGTGCGACAGTCGTGACTGAAGCCCTAGGGGCGTTACGCCTTAAATTGGGTGAAGATTTCGAATTGTTGGAAGGCGAATGGAAACCGCTTTGGGTGGTTGATTTCCCTATGTTCGAAGAAATCGACGGCCAATTCCACGCACTTCATCACCCGTTCACAGCTCCTCGCGGTTTGTCGGCTGACGAATTAAAGGCGGCACCAGGCACAGCCTTGTCAGATGCTTATGACATGGTACTTAACGGTGTTGAGCTAGGTGGTGGTTCTGTGCGTATTCACGATCAAACGATGCAATCGGCAGTGTTCAGCATATTGGGCATTGACGAAGAAGAAGCGCAAAGCAAGTTCGGTTTCTTGTTAGAAGCCCTGCAGTTTGGCGCACCACCTCATGCCGGTTTGGCATTTGGTTTAGACCGTCTTGTGATGCTGATGACAGGCGCGTCGTCAATTCGTGACGTTATGGCATTCCCGAAAACTACAACGGCAGCGTGTCCGCTGACTGATGCCCCTGGACAAGCCAATCCACAACAGTTAGAAGAACTCGCTATAGCGACTATTGCCAAGAAGCCAGAGTAATGGCGTTAAAGCGTCCAGAATCAGTGCTGGTGGTGCTCTATGATGAGCACCACCGAGTGCTTGTCCTGCAGCGTGATGATGACGCCGAGTTTTGGCAATCTGTGACAGGTACGATAGAGCTGGGGGAATCGCCAATTCAAACCGCCTATCGCGAAGTCGCTGAGGAAACGGGTATTGTCTTAAACCCAGACGTAAACGCGATTCACGATTGCCAAACCACAAATTTCTACACTATCCGCAAAAGATGGTTGCACCGTTACCCACCGGGTACCTCGCAAAACAAAGAACATGTCTTTTGCGCTCAAATCCCTGCTGATGCCAATATTGTATTGACTGAACATCTCGCTTTTGAATGGTTGGATAAAGCCAGTGCTATGGATAAAGTTTGGTCGTCTACTAATCAAGATGCGATTAAGTTGTTTGTGCCGGAGCCTCATTCATGATTATACTGGGTATAGATCCAGGTTCTCGTATTACGGGTTATGGTGTAGTGGTTCGAAAAGCCGGCAAATTGCATTATTTAGGTAGTGGTTGTATTCGCGTTGGAGAGGGGAGTTTACCTGACCGATTGGCGAAGATTCATGCGGGGGTAAGCGATATCATCCGCCAGTTTAATCCCACTCAATTTGCCATTGAACAAGTGTTTATGGCAAAGAACCCAGATTCAGCACTGAAACTGGGCCAAGCGAGAGGTGCAGCGATTGTCGCGGCAACGCAAGCCGAATTGCCTGTTGCTGAGTATTCGGCGCGACAAATAAAGCAAGCGGTAGTGGGAAAAGGCAGTGCTGATAAATCGCAGGTACAACACATGGTTCGTCACTTGTTGAGCTTACCAGGTACGCCTCAAGCGGATGCCGCAGACGCCCTTGCCGTCGCCTTGTGTCATGCCCATACGGAACAAAGCTTAATTAAGCTAGCTGGCCAAGCGAAGAAAACCGTACGTGGCCGGTTGCGATAACAAAAAGAAGTTAGAAATATGATAGGTCGAATTCAGGGTACGCTCATAGAAAAGCAACCACCAGAAGTGCTGATAGATGTTGGCGGGGTGGGGTATGAGATACAGATGCCAATGACAAGCTTTTACGCGTTACCCAACGCAGGTGAGACGGTAACAGTTTACACCCACTTTGTTGTCAGAGAAGATGCACAGTTGCTCTTTGGCTTCTCAGATAAATTCGAGCGAGGCCTATTTAGAGAGTTAATCAAGGCCAATGGTGTTGGTCCCAAATTGGGGTTGGCGATACTATCTGGTATGTCGGCGAGTCAGTTTTTAACCAGTGTTCAACACGAAGACGTTTCGGCGTTAGTGAGTTTGCCCGGCATTGGTAAGAAAACGGCCGAACGCTTGGTCGTAGAACTAAGAGATCGCTTGGCCAATTTTGCCAAACAGCAGTCGGTCAATGTCGATGCATTTGCGCTTGCTGAACCTCAATCGGGTGACACCATAGTCGCTCGCAACGATGCGAAAGAAGAGGCGTTGAGTGCGCTGGTTGCGTTGGGCTACAAGCCTGCCCAAGCGAGTAAAATGGTCAACGGTGTTTACACCGAAGGAATGGATAGCGAAACGGCTATTCGCGAAGCGTTAAAAGCGGCATTGTAGCGAGTGAATCATGATTGAAGCCGACCGACTAATTACACCCACTGCCAGCCAAGAAGAAGAAGCCATTGATAGGGCAATACGCCCTAAAATGCTCGATGATTACACAGGGCAACCCCATGTGTGTGAGCAGATGGAAATCTTCATCGAAGCGGCGCGTCAGCGAGATGATGCACTTGATCACTTACTGATTTTCGGGCCTCCAGGTCTTGGGAAAACGACGTTGGCCAATATTGTCGCCAATGAAATGGGGGTCAGTATAAAAACGACCTCTGGGCCAGTATTGGAAAAGGCGGGTGACTTAGCAGCACTGCTGACCAATCTCGAAAAAAACGATGTGTTGTTCATAGATGAAATCCACCGTTTGAGCCCTGTTGTTGAAGAGATTCTCTATCCGGCGATGGAAGACTATCAACTCGATATCATGATCGGTGAAGGCCCTGCTGCGCGATCCATTAAGTTAGATTTGCCACCGTTTACGCTAGTTGGTGCTACTACTCGTGCGGGGTCTTTGACGTCGCCATTACGCGACCGATTCGGTATTGTTCAACGTCTAGAGTTCTATTCAGTGAAAGACTTAACCACCATTATTGAACGCAGCGCGCATTACTTGAATTTAGATATGGATGAGTCGGGTGCGTTTGAAGTGGCAAAGCGTTCTCGCGGTACCCCGCGAATAGCGAACCGTTTATTGCGCCGCGTTCGAGATTACGCGCAGATAAAATCTAACGGCGAAGTCACACAAGACGTAGCAGCCAGTGCCCTCGACATGTTGGATGTCGACAAAGAAGGCTTTGATTACATGGATCGCAAACTGCTAGAGGCGATTATTGAGAAGTTCGACGGTGGTCCAGTGGGCTTAGACAATTTGGCGGCGGCGATTGGTGAAGAAAAAGAAACCATTGAAGATGTGATTGAACCTTTCTTAATTCAACAAGGCTTTTTACAGCGCACGCCAAGAGGCAGAATTGTCTCTCAACGGGCCTACCTACACTTTGGTTTTACACCCAAAGCCTGACCAATCTGGCTCTGCTGTTTAACGGAGCCTCTTCAAATTTCAGACAAAAAAAAGCCCGTTCAAATTGAACGGGCAAAACAACAAGTGTTGAAGGAAATAAATCCAGGGAACTCATGTCTAACAGAGAGAAAAAAACTTTCGCACAACCGTTTCGACATTGATGCCGCAACCATTGCGCTCTGTATGACTGATGGCGCTCATTATAGCGAGGTTAGCTTTTCTGACAATTGAGTTAAATTTTGCTTTCGAATTAGAAAAACTAATGTGTAAAAAAGTTGTAAATCCAGCTTGTTGAATGCTTTTTGCTCTAGCTCCCTTTTAATATGGGGTTTGTGGCGCGAGGTCTAATTTGTAATTGTCTGAATGTCATTAAAATATAATAATGTTTATTAATGCAATTTTGAGGGTGAAGTTATGCATTCACTAGCCGTAAGAGTTTATTACGAAGATACCGATGCCGGTGGTATTGTGTATTACGCTAACTATTTAAAGTTCATGGAGCGCGCAAGAACTGAGTGGTTGCGGGATTTAGGCTATGAACAAGACGATTTATTGGAACAATCTGTTGCTTTCGTCGTCAAACACGTTGAAATGCATAATTATGCGCCCGCTAAGTTCAATCAGCTGTTGAGTATTGATACGCAGATTGTAGAATTAAAGGGCGCTAGCATGACATTCAAACAAACAATAACTAACGAGCAAGAGACCCTCTTGGTTTCTGCACAAATTAAAGTAGCGTGTGTCGATTTGGCGGTAATGAAACCCAAACGATTACCCGCTGCGCTATTAGGGGATATTTCGCGTGTCATCTGATCTTTCTTTTATCGGACTTTTTCTCGAAGCAAGTATTGTCGTACAGCTAGTGATGCTGCTATTGATGAGTGTTTCGGTTGCCTCATGGACATTTATTTTTCAACGTAGCAAAGCCTTGTCTGCGGCGCGGTCGGAAATGCAGGACTTTGAAGATAAGTTCTGGTCTGGCGCTGACTTAAATCGCCTTTATCAGGAACTCAGCGCGCAAACGTCGATCAATGGTATGGGCAGCATTTTCTGTTCGGGTTTCAAAGAGTTTGTGCGATTGCGTAAAAGTAACAGCGCACCGACCGCTATTGTTGATGGTACCTATCGAGCGATGCGTGTCAGTATGTCTCGTGAAGTCGATAGTTTAGAAAGCCGCTTGCCCTTCTTGGCAACAGCTGGGTCTATCAGTCCCTACATCGGTCTGTTCGGTACGGTTTGGGGTATTATGAATTCCTTCATTGCGCTGGGCGAAGTGCAACAAGCGACTTTAGCCATGGTCGCACCCGGTATCGCAGAGGCGTTGATCGCAACGGCAATAGGCCTATTCGCTGCAATACCCGCGGTCATCGCTTATAACCGTTTCAGCCACCAAGTCGAAAAACTTGAAAACAGTTACGGCAACTTCATGGAAGAGTTTTCTGCGATTTTGCATAGGCAAGCCCATGCTGCTCAGCAAACCCAGGCTTAAGTCTCGTTCACAAATTAGTTAGAGAAGGAGACAATCATGTATGTAAGAAAACGTCGTAGACCGGTTTCTGAAATCAACGTGGTGCCATACATCGATGTCATGTTAGTACTGCTGATTATCTTTATGGTGACCGCACCTTTAATTTCACAAGGTGTGAAAGTGGAGCTGCCTAAAGCTAGCGCAGAACCCATTGAGCAACAAGATATCCCGCCGCTTATCGCGTCTGTCGATGTCAGAGGCGCCTACTTCCTGAATCTAGGTGATAACCAAGAACAAGAAGTGGATCATACTGAGATGGTAGCATTGGTTCAGGCCCAGCTTGAAAAGCAACCGCAGACCCCTGTTGTGGTAAAAGGCGATGGTCAAGTTGCCTACAACGAGGTGATTCAACTTATGGTATTGCTACAAAAAGCAGGTGTGCCATCAGTTGGTTTGATGACAGACCCAGTTGAGTAAGCATTAGTGGCAAATAAAATGACCCCTGAACAAAGTGCATTGGTGAAATCGTTAGGTGTACATCTCACGGTTTTAGTGGTGCTAGTATTCAGCGTGAATTTTGATGTGGTTGATATCCCCGACGTGTCGGCTAGCCAGCCGCTACCTGTGATAGAGGCCACATTTATCGATGCTCAGGCCATCGCGGATAAAAAGAAAGCCGATGCGGCAGCGGCCGCAGCTGAACAAGAAAAAAAACGCAAAGCTAGAGAGGCGGCGGACAGGCGAAAACGGGCCGCAGAAGCCAAGCGAGCGAAAGAAAAGCAGCGGAAAGAAGCCGATGCGAAGCGACGCAAAGAGCAAGAGCTAAAACGTTTGGCAGCCCAAAAAGCCAAAGAACGCAAAGAAAGAGAGGCCGCGGCCAAAGCAGAAGCTGAGCGCAAAAAGCGCCAAGAAGCCGAACGGCAAGAAGCCGAGAGGATAATGCAGGAGCAACTGATTGCTGAACAGCAAGCGATTCAGCAAAAAAGACAGAAATATGTGTTGAGTGAGCGAGAGCGCTATACCGCACTTATTCGTCAAACGGTGATGCGTTATCTCATCGAGGATGAGAGTTTTAAAGACAAAACCTGCCGGCTCAATATTCGTCTTGCGACGACAGGGCTTGTGACGAAAGTTACCCGTTTGTCTGGTGATCAGGCATTGTGCCGCGCTGCAGAATCGGCAGTGCGCAGACCAGATAGGCTACCAATGTCGTCGGAATTGGACGTGTACGAAGAATTAAAAGATATAACGATAAGGGTGGAATTGTAGTGTCGTTGAAAAAACTCAGGTATGGAATTGCCGCTCTGGTTATGGTGATAAGCACTGTAGCGCAGGCGTCATTAGAAATCGTCATTACGGAAGGCATTGATAGTGCCCGGCCGATAGGTATCGTGCCATTTAAATGGCGAGGTGATGGCGTATTACCCGGTGAACTGACCGAAGTCATCATTAATGATCTGCGCCGCAGTGGTAAGTTCAATCCTATTCCACTCATGAAAATGCCGCAGTTTCCAGCCGATGACAGTGAAGTAGACTATTCAGCTTGGGCCGCCGCTGGGGTTGATACGATTTTAGTCGGGACCGTGGAGCCAGAGTCGATTGACCGTTATGTGGTGCGTTTTGAATTGATAGATGTGTTACGTGGGCAAATTACCGGTGGTAAATCACAGGTCTTGAAAGACGGTGTGCTGGTGGAAAGCGAAGATCACCTCATCGACCAGCGCTCTGCTGTTATCAACGGCAATGACTTTCGACAGTATGCGCACCGTATCAGCGACGTGGTATACGAAAAGCTCACGGGTGAAAAAGGGGCGTTTTTAACCCGTCTGGCCTACGTGATTGTGCGCGACCGCAATTCAACTAATTTGCCTTACCAACTGGTGATTTCTGATTATGATGGCGAAAATGAGACCCGTTTGCTCTCTTCACCAGAGCCACTGATGTCACCGTCTTGGTCTCCCGATGGCGAGAAGCTAGCTTATGTGAGCTTTGAAAACCGTCGTCCACAAATTTTCATTCAAGATATTTACACAATGAGTCGTACTCGAATGACGGATTTCCCGGGTATTAACGGTGCGCCGACGTTCTCTCCTGATGGCAAACAATTGGCGATGGTATTGTCAAAAGATGGCAATCCCGAGATATACGTGATGGACATTGCGACCAGAAATTTACGTCGAATTACACGAAATCGTGCAATAGATACTGAGCCAGCTTGGTCTCCTGACGGTAAGAGTCTGATATTTAGTTCAGAACGGGGTGGTAAACCTCAGATTTATCGCGTAAATTTATCATCAGGAAAAGTGCGACGTCTGACTTTTGAGGGTGAGCAGAACCTCGGCGGCACGATTACGCCGGACGGGAAGCAATTGGTACTAGTAAATCGTACCTCTGGTAACTACCATATTGCGAAGCAGAACTTGAAAGATGGGGCAATTGAAGTACTCACCAGAACCTATCTGGACGAGTCGGCAAGCATTGCTCCTAATGGCAGTATGATTATATACAGTACTTTGCACGAGGGGACGCAAGTATTGTCGCTGGTATCACTTGATGGGCGCTTTAAAGCGCGATTACCAGCAGCCAATGGGCAAGTGAAATCGCCCAGTTGGTCACCGTTTTTATTTTGATTTAACAATTACACCTATAACAATATAAGGATTACGAGGATGCAAATGAATAAAGTAATGAGAAGCTTCATCATCGCTTTACCTGTTGTGACTTTGATGGCATGTCAATCTGGCCCAACTGAAGCCGAGAAAGAAGCCGAGCGCAATCGAATTGCAGCGGAGCAAGCAGCTGCTGAAAAAGCACAGGAAGAAGCGCGTCAAGAGCAAGTGCGTCTTGAAGCGATCGAGCGTCAAAAACAAGCTGAAGAACAAGCTCGCGCTGACCTTCAAGCTCTAATCAATGACCAAACCGTTTACTTTGACTTTGACCGCTCAAGCATCAAGTCTGAGTTTTACCCTGTTCTTGATAAGCACGCTGCATTCCTAGTGAAAAACCCAACTCAGTCTGTTGTGATTGAAGGTCACACTGATAGCCGTGGTACACCAGAGTACAACATTGCATTGGGCGAGCGTCGTGCAAAAGCGGTGGAAACTTACCTACTAAACGCAGGTGTTAGTGGTAGCCAAATTTCTGTTGTGTCTTACGGTGAAGAGAAGCCAGCAGTGATGGGTTCAACTGAGTACGCAATGGCTCAAAACCGTCGCGGCGTAGTGACTTACCAATAATATGAAGATAAACGCCTTTCGTTTAGCTATGCGCGGCACATTGACTAGTGCCGCTCTAGCGTGCTCTTTGTCTGCTGTTGCCCAGGCGCCAGTATCTGATGTCAACGTATCGTCGGATATCGAACAGCGTCTTGCTGTTCTTGAGCGTATGGTACAAAGCAGAACGCAAACGCAGCATCGCTTACAGGAACAACTTGATACCATGCAGTATGAAGTTGACTCTTTGCGCGGTGCGGTTGAAGAACACACGAACCAGCTTGAAAAAGTATTGGAACGTCAAAGAGAGTTGTATCTCGAGATAGATAAACGTGTTGAAGCGCTAAAAAGTGCAGGGACTGTGGCATCTGTACCTAGTGTGCAAACACCGCCTGCATCCTCGGTTCCACAAGGTGGTGGAATTCGCAATCCGGAAGATGTTGCAATCGCGTACGAAAATGCGGTCAACCTGATTCTGAAATCTCGTGAATATGACAAGGCGATTCCTGCTTTTCAACAATTCTTGGCTCGCTTCCCAGATAGCGAATACGCGCCTAATGCGCATTATTGGCTTGGACAGTTGTTGTTTAACAAGCAGCAATGGGCAGAGGCTAAAGAGCAGTTTAGTATCGTAAACACCAAGTTTACCGATTCAGCTAAACGCCCCGATGCGATTCTAAAGCTCGGTGTGATTGCAGAGCGTCAAGGCAACACGGCGCTAGCTAAACAACTCTTTAATCAAGTGGTGAATGATTTCCCATCTTCATCGGCCAGAAAGCTGGCAGAGGCAAAATTGAATAAATAAAAAAGGCGCTAACAGCGCCTTTTTTATTGCCCTAAGGAAAAATTCACGTTCGATACCGTTTTTTTGCAAAAATCTTTCTACGCCACTCTTTATCATTGTGGCTTTATTGAGCAGCCTTTAATGTGTTGACAATTTTTTTAAGAAAATCGAAAAAAAATTTTGGTTTTTTGATTTAAAAATGAGCGGTTGAACATTTCGCACCTCACCTTAAACGAAAAAATTCCTTCTTAAATTTGTTTATTTGTACTTTTTTCACTAGGTTTAAAGTTCGGTTTTCAGTTTACTCACTACAAAAGTATCTCGTAAGGCGAGTTTTTCTGCCTTTTGTTTGTACAATTTGTGCTTAATTTGTTCGGTTGAACTGTTTTTGCCACAAAAGTGCAAAAATAAGTGTTTTTTCGCTTGCACACGAAAAATTTATGGGTAATATATGCCGCCGTTGCCAAGCACAGGCAACAACAGAAAGACGAAGGGTCGTTAGCTCAGTTGGTAGAGCAGTTGACTTTTAATCAATTGGTCGCTGGTTCGAATCCA
>NZ_BAAJLQ010000006.1:0-289599 GCF_057544385.1 Alteromonas sp. 5NS40-0096 | reverse complement strand
CGCGTTATCGATTTGATCGAATGCCTGAGCGTCACCGCCGTAAGTTTTAGCTAGTACAGTAGTGATTGCAGCTGTTAGTGTAGTTTTACCGTGGTCAACGTGGCCGATTGTACCAACGTTAACGTGCGGTTTCGTACGTTCAAACTTTTCTTTTGCCATTTTTCTCGTTTCCTAAGTTAAAAGTCCGACCCAATACAGACCGGACCGAACCTTCAAAAAGCTTACATTCTCTTTTCAATTATGGTCTGAGCAACGTTATTTGGTGCTTCAGCATAATTGAAGAACTCCATTGAGTATGACGCTCTGCCTTGCGTGGCAGAACGCAAGTCGGTTGCATACCCGAACATTTCTGATAATGGTACCTTGGCACGCACAATTTTGATACCAGATACACCATCTTCCATGCCTTCGATAATGCCGCGACGACGGTTCAAGTCACCCACAACATCACCCATCCACTCTTCGGGAGTGGTTACTTCTACTTTCATTGTGGGCTCAAGCAAAACAGGATTTGCTTCCGCAGTCCCTTTTTTGAAACCCATTGAACCGGCGATCTTAAACGCCATTTCAGAAGAGTCAACATCGTGGTAAGAACCATCGTACAAAGTCACCTTGACATCAAGTACAGGGTAACCTGCCAATACACCATTCTGCGTCTGCTCCTGAATACCTTTGTCAACCGACGGAATGAATTCTTTAGGAATCACACCACCAACGATTTCGTTGACAAATTCATAACCAGCGCCTTCTTCGTTCGGTTCGATCTTCAACCAAACATGACCGAATTGACCACGGCCACCAGATTGGCGAACAAACTTACCTTCGACTTCAACGCTGCTTCGGATGGTTTCGCGATAAGCCACTTGTGGTTTACCGACATTACACTCGACGTTGAACTCGCGCTTCATACGGTCAACGATAATATCCAAGTGTAGCTCACCCATACCAGAAATAATGGTTTGGCCCGACTCTTCGTCCGTTGTTACACGGAATGAAGGGTCTTCTGCCGCTAGCTTGCCCAAGGCAATACCCATTTTCTCCTGATCTGCCGTTGATTTTGGCTCAACGGCAATAGAGATAACAGGATCTGGGAATTCCATGCGCTCTAGCGTAATAATATTATTTGGATCACACAGTGTATCGCCTGTTGTCACGTCTTTCAGACCAATAGCAGCAGCGATGTCACCTGCGCGAACTTCTTTCAATTCTTCGCGGTCTTTTGCGTGCATTTGCACGATACGGCCAAAGCGTTCACGCTTGCCCTTAACCGGGTTGTACACAGTGTCGCCTGTGTTTACGACACCTGAATAACAGCGGAAAAATGTCAAAGTCCCTACAAACGGGTCTGTCGCAATCTTAAACGCCAACGCTGAAAACGGCTCATTGTCGTCAGCGTGACGCTCGGCTTCCGTCTCGTCTTTATCGTCCAGAATACCGTTAATCGCTGGAATATCCGTAGGCGATGGCAAGAATTCGATAACGGCATCAAGAACGGCCTGAACGCCTTTGTTCTTAAATGCACTGCCACATGTCGCCAGAACGATTTCATTATTCAGTGTTCGTACGCGTAACCCCTCGCGGATGTCCGATTCCGACAAATCACCTTCTTCTAGGTATTTGTCCATCAGCTCTTCATTGGCTTCAGCCGCCGCTTCCACCATTTCAACGCGATAGGTTTCGGCTTTGTCGACAAGGTCTGCTGGAATGTCTTCGTAAGTGAAAGTCATACCTTGGTCTGCAGGGTTCCAGTTAATCGCCTTCATCTTAATAAGGTCAATTACACCGTTAAACTCGTCTTCAGTACCTATATTCAATTGAATCGGAACGCAATTTGCGCCCAAACGGTTGCGGATCTGATCAACAACACGTTCAAAGTCAGCACCGGCACGGTCCATCTTATTGACGAAAACCATACGCGGTACTGAATATTTGTCAGCCTGTCGCCAGACTGTTTCTGATTGAGGCTCTACCCCAGAAGACCCACAAAAAACAACTACGGCACCATCTAGTACGCGCAATGAACGTTCAACTTCAATCGTGAAGTCAACGTGTCCTGGTGTGTCGATGATGTTGATTCTGTGCTGGTCGAACTGTTGTTCCATACCAGCCCAAAAACAAGTTGTAGCAGCAGAAGTGATGGTTATCCCACGCTCCTGCTCTTGTTCCATCCAGTCCATAGTGGCTGCGCCATCATGAACCTCACCGATCTTATGTGACAAACCAGTGTAGAATAGAACACGCTCAGTGGTCGTGGTTTTACCCGCGTCCACGTGAGCAACGATACCAATATTACGATAACGCTCAATTGGGGTCTTACGAGGCATACGTCTCTCTCATTTATACGTTGACAAGCAACGTTATTACCAACGGTAGTGTGCGAATGCTTTGTTCGCTTCGGCCATACGGTGAACGTCTTCACGTTTCTTAACCGCAGAACCTTTGTTGTCAGATGCATCAAGCATCTCAGCAGCTAGGCGCTGTGCCATTGATTTCTCACCGCGTTTACGTGCAGCTTCAACCAACCAACGCATACCAAGTGCATTACGACGAACTGGACGAACTTCAACAGGTACCTGGTACGTTGAACCACCAACACGACGAGACTTAACCTCGACTGTAGGGCGGATGTTCTCAAGTGCATCTTCAAATACATCTAGGTGTGCTTTGCCAGTTTTTTCAGCAACAATATCAAGCGCGCCGTAAACGATTTTTTCAGCGGTAGATTTCTTGCCGTCGAGCATTACGACATTCATAAATTTAGCAAGCAACTGCGATCCGAACTTAGGATCAGGTAGGATTTTACGTTGACCTACGACTCTTCTTCTTGGCATCTTAATTTCTCCGTGGAATTCAGGGATTACCCAAAACTCTAATTACTTCAGTTTGGCCTTACTAACGGAGAACCGTTAAGACTTAGGCCTTTTCGCGCCGTACTTAGAACGGCCTTGTCTACGATCGCTAACGCCAGCGCAGTCAAGAGTACCGCGAACTGTGTGATAACGAACACCTGGAAGATCTTTAACACGACCACCACGAATAAGAACAACACTGTGCTCTTGAAGGTTGTGGCCTTCACCGCCGATATATGAAGAAACTTCAAAACCGTTGGTTAGACGAACACGGCACACTTTACGTAGTGCTGAGTTTGGTTTCTTTGGCGTAGTTGTATATACGCGAGTACATACACCACGTCGTTGTGGACAAGCTTCTAGAGCAGCAACGTTGCTTTTTACAACGGGCTGTCTACGCGGCTTGCGCACCAACTGGTTAACTGTTGCCATTAACTAGCTCCTAATTAAAAACTACAAAAACCCGACGCTTAGTCAGGTGTCTTCTTGCGGCATTTTGTCTACCGCCAGGTAATGTGCTCGTCACTACCTGTTTATACGCTCTAAACAAAAAAATCCGCGTCAAAATAAGGCAGTTATTATTACTATCCATATTTTGGGTCGCGGCATATTAATGATCAAAGCTTACACTGTCAAGCTGTACAAACCATAACCAAAAGGAATTTATCGTTTTTACGCTTAAAAAGTGTAAAAGCGGGGGCTCACGCCCCCACTAATCTTTTTTACTCGTCGATTGGAGACTCGTCACCGACTTCAGCATTCAATGCTTGAGTCAATGCCTGCTCTGCTTCTTCAGCAGATACTGAGAGTTCTTCCATCGCAGCTTTGCGGCTTGCAGCACGGCGCTCGTGATAAGCAAAACCAGTACCAGCGGGGATCAGTCGACCAACGATTACGTTTTCTTTCAGACCACGTAAATCATCTTCTTTACCCTGTACCGCAGCTTCGGTAAGTACGCGAGTTGTTTCTTGGAACGACGCAGCAGAGATAAACGACTCAGTTGATAGAGACGCTTTCGTAATACCTAGCAACTGTGTTTCGTACAGCGCAGGCAATTTGCCTTGTTTTTCCATTTCACGGTTAGCTACTTTAACCGCTGAAACTTCAACTTGCTCACCTTCTAGGAACTGAGTATCACCAGACGCAGTAATGATGCACTTACGCAACATCTGACGAATTACAACTTCGATGTGCTTATCGTTAATTTTTACACCCTGTAGGCGGTAAACTTCTTGCACTTCGTTAACGATGTAGTTCGATACCGCACTGATACCACGTAGACGTAGAATGTCATGTGGAGACTCAGGGCCATCAGCAATAACTTCACCTTTCTCAACGCTTTCACCTTCGAACACGTTAAGCTGACGCCACTTAGGAATCATCTCTTCATACGGATCGCCATCCGCAGGTGTGATCACTAGACGCTTCTTACCTTTAGTCTCTTTACCGAATCCAACGGTACCCGAGATTTCAGCAAGGATAGCAGGCTCTTTAGGCTTACGCGCTTCAAACAAGTCAGCAACACGCGGTAGACCACCCGTGATATCACGAGTCTTCGAACTTTCCTGAGGAATACGCGCTAATACGTCACCTTCGTTTGCAACCTTGCCGTCTGCGGCTTCGATGGTTGTAAAGCTTGGTAGACGAATTTCTTGTAGACCCACTTCGTCGTTTTCAAGAATAAGCTTAGGCTCTTTTGAGTTAACCTTCGCTAGGTCTTTAACAACGATACGCGTGAGACCAGTTAGCTCGTCCTGCTGCATTTCTGTGTTTGAGTCGTCAATGTCAGCGAAGCTAATCTTAGACTTGCGTTCAGTGATGATTGGGTGACTATGCGGGTCCCAGTTAGCAACGATTTCACCAGCTGCAACTGCTGCACCATCATCAACCGTAAGCGTTGCACCGTAAGGTACTTTATAACGCTCTTTCTCACGGCCTTGTGCGTCAATTACAGTTAGTTCAGTTGAACGAGAAACGATAACAACTTTACTGTCTACGTTGCGAACGAACTTAGCGTTGTGAAGCTTCAAGCTACCAGCCGTTTTGACCTGTACGCTATTTTCAGCAGAGGCTCTAGATGCCGCACCACCGATGTGGAACGTACGCATCGTAAGCTGTGTACCTGGCTCACCGATAGACTGTGCAGCGATAACACCAACAGACTCACCTTGGCCAACCATGTGACCGCGCGCAAGATCACGTCCGTAACACTTAGCACAAACACCGAAGTCATTGTCACAAGTGATTACTGAGCGAACCATTACTTGGTCTACTGAGTTTGCTTCAAGCATATCAACGAGTGCTTCATCTAGCATCACGTTACGCTCAACCAGCACTTCATCAGTACCTGGCTTCAATACGTCTTCAGCAACAACACGACCTAGTACACGTTCACGTAGTGGTTCAACAACATCACCACCTTCGATTAGCGGAGACATTTGAACACCTTCAAATGTGCCACAATCTTCGTTAGTGATAACCAAATCTTGTGCAACGTCAACCAAACGACGAGTTAGATAACCCGAGTTTGCTGTCTTAAGTGCCGTATCGGCTAGACCCTTACGAGCACCGTGAGTTGAAATAAAGTACTGAAGTACGTTCAGACCTTCACGGAAGTTAGCGGTAATTGGCGTTTCGATGATTGAGCCATCTGGCTTAGCCATCAGACCACGCATACCAGCTAGCTGACGAATCTGTGCGGCACTACCACGAGCACCTGAGTCGGCCATCATATAAACAGAGTTAAATGATTGCTGTTCTTCGTCTTCGCCATCGCGGTTCTTAACCACGTCAGTCTTCAAGTTATCCATCATCGCTTTCGCGACTTTTTCGTTGGCATTTGACCAAATATCGATAACTTTGTTGTAACGCTCACCGGCAGTTACAAGACCTGATTGGAATTGTTCCTGAATCTCGATAACTTCGGCTTCAGCTGCATCGATGATGTCTTTCTTAGCATCAGGGATAACCATATCGTCGATACCAACAGATGCACCCGCGATCATCGCGTAGTGGAAGCCGGTATACATGATTTGGTCAGCAGCAATAACAGTATCTTTCAAACCAAGCGTACGGTAACAAGCGTTAAGCAATTTAGAGATTTGCTTCTTGCCCATCGGTTGGTTGATGATTTCGAACGGTAGACCTTTTGGCAAGATCAACGAGAAAATAGCACGACCAACCGTTGTATCAGTTAGCGTAACTTTTTCTGTCTTAGTACCGTCTTCCGCCACATCATATTCAGTAATACGAACTTTAACGCGAGCGTGCAATTCAGCATTACCAGTGCGGTACGCTTTTTCAGCTTCGTGCGGGCTTGTGAACATCATGCCTTCGCCCAAGCCATTTACTTTGTCACGCGTTAGGTAGTAAAGACCCAATACAACGTCCTGTGAAGGTACGATGATTGGCTCACCGTTCGCAGGAGACAGGATGTTGTTGGTTGACATCATAAGCGCACGCGCTTCAAGCTGTGCTTCGATTGTCAACGGTACGTGAACCGCCATTTGGTCACCATCGAAGTCGGCGTTATACGCCGCACACACTAGCGGGTGAAGCTGAATTGCTTTACCTTCGATTAGTGTTGGTTCGAACGCTTGGATACCCAAACGGTGAAGTGTTGGTGCACGGTTAAGTAATACAGGGTGCTCGCGAATTACTTCGTCAAGTACGTCCCATACTTCCGGCGCTTCACGTTCTACTAATTTTTTAGCTGCTTTGATCGTTGTCGCTAGACCACGACCTTCAAGCTTGCCGTAAATAAATGGCTTGAATAATTCAAGAGCCATCTTCTTCGGAAGACCACACTGGTGAAGACGCAACGTAGGACCAACTGTAATTACAGAACGTCCAGAGTAGTCAACACGCTTACCAAGTAAGTTCTGACGGAAACGACCTTGCTTACCTTTGATCATATCAGCAAGTGATTTCAAAGGACGCTTGTTAGAACCGGTAATCGCGCGACCGCGACGACCGTTATCAAGTAGCGCATCTACCGCTTCTTGAAGCATACGTTTTTCGTTGCGAACGATAATATCTGGCGCAGCCAAGTCTAATAGACGGCGTAGACGGTTGTTACGGTTGATGACTCGACGGTATAGGTCGTTCAAATCAGACGTAGCGAAACGTCCACCATCTAGAGGAACCAACGGACGAAGATCAGGTGGCAATACCGGTAGTACTGTCATGATCATCCACTCTGGTTTGTTGCCAGACTGTTGGAATGACTCTAGAAGCTTAAGGCGCTTAGTCACTTTCTTGCGCTTAGTCTCTGAATTGATGCTCGGCAACTCTTCACGCATAGCTGCTACATCAGCATCTACGTCAAGTACTTTAAGCAAATCGAATACTGCTTCAGCACCCATTTTTGCATCAAATTCATCGCCGTGCTCTTCTAGCGCATCTAGGTACTCTTCTTCGGTAAGAAGTTGAGAACGCTCAAGCGTTGTCATACCCGGCTCTGTTACTACGTATGATTCGAAGTAAAGAACACGTTCAATATCACGCAATGTCATATCAAGCATTAGGCCGATACGAGACGGTAGTGATTTAAGGAACCAGATGTGTGCTACTGGGCTTGCAAGCTCAATGTGACCCATGCGCTCACGACGCACTTTAGTCAGTGTCACTTCAACGCCACACTTCTCACAGATAACACCACGGTGCTTAAGGCGCTTGTACTTACCGCACAAACACTCATAGTCTTTCACAGGGCCGAAGATACGTGCACAGAAAAGGCCGTCACGCTCTGGCTTGAATGTACGATAGTTGATGGTCTCTGGCTTTTTAACTTCACCAAATGACCATGAGCGAATCATGTCAGGTGAAGCAAGACCGATACGAATATTATCGAATTCTTCTGTCTTATTTTGTTGCTTTAGAAACTTTAATAAGTCTTTCACACTTTTCTCCCAGCGGAGTCTTATACGTAGGCCTGAGCGTACTCAGGCCATCAGATCTATCTCAGCGAAGCTCGGCTTACTTCTCTTCCAGTTCAATGTTGATACCCAAAGAACGAATCTCTTTAAGTAGTACATTGAATGATTCTGGCATGCCAGGCTCCATTCTGTGGTCGCCATCAACGATGTTTTTATACATCTTAGTACGGCCGTTAACGTCATCCGACTTAACTGTAAGCATTTCTTGTAGCGTATATGCTGCACCGTATGCTTCAAGTGCCCATACTTCCATCTCACCGAAACGCTGACCACCGAACTGTGCTTTACCACCAAGAGGCTGCTGAGTAACCAAGCTGTACGAACCAGTTGAACGAGCGTGCATCTTGTCATCAACCAAGTGGTTAAGTTTCAACATGTACATGTAACCGACTGTTACTGGACGTTCAAACTCACGACCTGTACGACCGTCGAACAATGAAATCTGACCGCTTTCAGGAATATCAGCAAGCTTCAACATTTCTTTGATTTCACTCTCGCGAGCACCATCAAATACTGGCGTTGCAACTGGAACACCTTTGCGTAGGTTTTCTGCAAGACGTCTTACTTCGTGGTCCGTAAAGTTATCGATATCCACTTCCTGGTGATTCTCACCAAGCGTGTAAACCTGCTTGAGGAAGTCACGCATTTCAGCGATTTCACGCTGTTCTTTGATCATGCGGTCAATCTTCACACCAAGACCATGGGCAGCCATACCCAAGTGAGTCTCTAGAATCTGACCGATGTTCATACGCGATGGTACACCTAGTGGGTTGAGCACGATGTCAACTGGTGTGCCGTTCTCGTCGTATGGCATGTCTTCAACAGGCTGGATAGTTGAGATAACACCTTTGTTACCGTGACGTCCGGCCATTTTATCACCAGGCTGGATGTGACGTTTAACTGCTAGGTAAACCTTAACAATCTTAAGTACGCCTGGCGCTAGGTCATCACCTTGAGTGATCTTACGACGCTTGATTTCAAACTTCTTATCGAAGTCAGCTTTAATTTCAGAGTGTTGCTCTGCAATCTGATCAAGTTCGTTTTGTGCGTCAACGTCCGCTAATGGGATGTCGAACCACTTCTCACGAGGCAAGCTCTCTAGCTTAGCTAGGTCAGTACCGCCTTTAACCAATACGTTTTGTGCACGGCTGAAGATGCCATCCGCTAGGATGTTAAATTCGTCAGAAAGATCTTTCTTCACCTGACGCAATTGCATGTCTTCAATTTCAAGCGCACGCTTGTCTTTTTCTACGCCATCGCGAGTAAAGACTTGTACATCGATAACCGTACCGTGAACACTGTTTGGTACGCGAAGAGAGGTATCTTTAACGTCAGACGCCTTCTCACCGAAGATCGCACGCAATAGCTTCTCTTCCGGTGTTAGCTGAGTTTCACCTTTAGGTGTCACCTTACCAACAAGAATATCGCCGCCTTTGACTTCTGCACCAATGTAAACAACACCAGATTCATCTAGCTTGCTAAGAGCAGATTCACCAACATTAGGAATATCAGCACTGATTTCTTCTGGCCCAAGCTTGGTATCTCGAGCGATACAGCTGAGTTCCTGAATGTGAATTGTCGTGAAACGGTCTTCTTGCGCTACGCGCTCAGAAATAAGGATTGAATCCTCGAAGTTATAACCGTTCCAAGGCATGAACGCGATACGCATGTTCTGGCCTAGTGCCAATTCACCCAAGTCAGTTGACGGGCCGTCTGCCAATACGTCACCAGTAACAACTGGGTCACCGACGCTACAAGTTGGGCGCTGGTTAATACAGGTGTTCTGGTTAGAACGGGTGTATTTGTTAAGGTTGTAGATATCAATACCCGCTTCACCAGCAAGCATCTCTTCTTCATTCACTTTAACAACAATACGCGCTGCATCTACGTAGTCGATTACACCACCACGCTTCGCAACAACAGTTACACCAGAATCAACCGCGATGGTTTTTTCCATACCTGTACCAACTAGCGGCTTATCAGCGCGCAATGTAGGTACTGCTTGACGTTGCATGTTCGCGCCCATCAAGGCACGGTTAGCATCATCGTGTTCTAGGAATGGGATAATGCTTGCTGCAATTGAAACGATTTGCTGAGGTGAAACATCCATGTACTTGATGTCTTCACTTGGCATCAGAGTTGTTTCACCACGGTGACGACATGGAATCAAATCTTCTGCCAATGCACCTTCTTCAGTCAGTAGTACGTTTGCCTGTGCAATCGCATACTGGCCTTCTTCAATTGCTGATAAATAATCAATTTCATCAGTCACGATACCGTCTACGATACGACGATAAGGTGTTTCTAGGAAACCAAAGTCATTGGTGCGAGCAAAACTCGACAATGAGTTGATTAGACCGATGTTTGGACCTTCAGGCGTTTCGATTGGACACAAGCGACCGTAGTGAGTCGGGTGTACGTCTCGAACTTCAAAGCCCGCGCGCTCACGTGTTAGACCACCTGGGCCTAATGCAGAAATACGACGCTTGTGCGTTACTTCTGAAAGCGGGTTGTTTTGGTCCATGAACTGTGACAACTGGCTAGAACCGAAGAACTCTTTAACCGCAGCCGAAATAGGCTTAGCGTTGATAAGATCTTGCGGCATTACGTTGTCTAGATCGCCTAAGCTCAAGCGTTCTTTAACTGCACGCTCAACACGTACAAGACCAACACGGAATTGGTTTTCAGCCATTTCGCCAACAGAACGGATACGACGGTTACCTAGGTGATCGATATCATCCACTTCATCTTTACCGTCACGAATGGCGATAAGACGTTGCATAACAGCGATGATGTCTTCTTTATCTAGAGTACCTAGACCTGTCGACTCGTCACGACCCAAACGACGATTGAACTTCATACGACCTACAGAAGAAAGGTCATAGCGCTCGTCTGAGAAGAACAAGTTATCAAATAATGTTTCCGCTGCGTCTTTCGTTGGTGGTTCACCAGGACGCATCATGCGGTAGATCTCAACTAGCGCTTCAAGGCGGTTAGTTGAAGAATCAATACGCAAGGTATCAGAAATATAAGAACCGTGGTCCAGTTCGTTAATGTATAGCGTTTCGAAGACTTTCACACCAGCTTGGCTGAGTGCAGCCATGTTTTCTAATGTCGCTTCGTCGTTCGCATTAACGATAACTTCGCCAGTTTCTTCATCTATATAGGTACGCGCATAAACGCGGCCGATAAGGTATTCAGCAGGTACTTCTAGTTCTGTAACACCAGCTTTGTCTAGAGCTCGTGTGTGACGTGCAGAGATTCTGCGGCCAGTCTCTACTAGTACGTTGCCTTCACCATCAAGGATGTCGAATGCTGCCGTTTCACCACGAAGGCGATCAGCAACGATTTCCATCATCAACTTGTTATCAGCAATACGTACAGACACGCGATCGAAGAAAGTATCTAAGATTTCTTCGGTTGTCATTTCCAACGCGCGCAAGATAATTGAAGCAGGCAGCTTACGACGGCGGTCTATACGAACAAATAGGTTATCTTTAGGGTCAAACTCGAAGTCCAACCATGAACCACGGTAAGGAATCACACGTGCGTTATAAAGCACTTTTCCTGACGAGTGAGTTTTACCTTTATCGTGATCAAAGAATACACCAGGTGAGCGGTGTAGCTGAGATACGATTACACGCTCAGTACCGTTGATTACGAAAGTACCGTTTTCAGTCATCAATGGGATTTCACCCATGTATACTTCTTGTTCTTTGATGTCTTTAACAGTACCCGGTGCTGCTTCTTTATCAAAAAGCACTAACCGAAGTTTTACTCTTAATGGAGCAGAATAAGTGACGCCACGAATTTGACATTCTTTAACGTCAAATACTGGCTCGCCCAAACGGTAGCTCACATATTGAAGCTCCGAGCTGCCAGAGTAGCTTTTTATCGGAAAAACTGAACGAAATGCTGCTTCCAAACCATATTGACCATCGACATCGATATCAATAAATTTTTTGAAAGAATCAAGCTGAATTGAAAGAAGGTATGGTATTTCCAGTACCTGTGGGCGTTTGCCAAAATCCTTACGGATACGTTTCTTTTCGCTATAAGAGTAAACCATGGGTTCCTCAGCCTGCTGATTTATGACCCAACCTGCTGTCCAAAAATGCTTGGACAACAAACTTCCACAACCCTTTTTTAGGGCAATTTAGCTAGCATACACCAAATAAAACTAAAATATTAGTTAAGCTGTTGGTTTTATGCCTAAATTATGATAGCCCGATTTGCGCAAAGTGGTAACAGTTAAAGGGTTAAAACTGTGCACCCTACAGCGCAAAAAGGCTGGTGGTCTAAAAAACCACCAGCCTCTGCCGTATTACCGGCAGTTAAGCAACCTGAAAAGGTAGATTACTTAACTTCAACTTCAGCGCCAGCTTCTTCAAGCGTCTTCTTAAGTTCTTCAGCTTCGTCTTTGCTTACTGCTTCTTTGATAGCTTTAGGAGCAGACTCAACTACTTCTTTAGCTTCTTTAAGACCTAGGCCAGTTGCACCACGTACTGCTTTGATAACAGCAACTTTGTTGCCACCGATTGCAGTAAGAACTACGTCGAACTCAGTCTTTTCTTCTGCAGCTTCAGCTGCAGCAGCAGGACCTGCAGCTACAGCTACTGCTGCAGTTGCTTCTACGCCGAACTTTTCTTCAGCTGCTTCGATTAGCTCAACCAGTTCCATAACCGGCATTTCAGCAATCGCGTTTAAGATATCTTCTTTAGTTAGAGCCATTTTCTCTAAACTCCTGGAATTAATAAGTTAAAAAAATCAATATGCCAAAGATGAGAATTACTTCTCGTCTTTGATCGCCGCCAATACGCGCACAAACTTGGTAGGCACTTCGTTGATTGTTTGAACGAATTTGCCAACCGGTGCTTTGAAGGTTGCAAGTAGTTTTGCAAGTGCTTCGTCGCGAGTAGGTAGAGAAGCAACTGCGTCCAATTTCTCAGGACCAAGTAGACCACTACCAATTGAAAGTGCAGTTACGTTTAGCTTGTCGTTCTCTTTAGCGAAATCTTTGAAAAGACGCGCTGCACCACCTGGTGCTTCAAGAGAGAAACCATAGATAAGCGGACCTGTTAGTGCGCTTTCCATGTCAGCAAACTTACTGTCAGCCAATGCACGCTTAGCTAGTGTGTTACGTACAACGCGTAGGTATACGCCTTGTTCACGAGCTTTAACGCGAAGGTCTGTCAGTTCTGCAACTTCCATCCCACGGTATTCAGCGACGGCAACGGATAGAGCTTGAGATGCAACGTCGGTAATCTCCGCTACGATCTCTTTCTTTGCTGCTAAGCCTAGTGCCACTGAGTTCACCTCTTTGTATCTGATTACCATCAAATAACGATAGATAATCAGGGTTCACAGATTGATACTTACCAATGCAAGTACCGCTCTACGGTGTTTGTTATCCCAGAGAGTCTGAGTCAAACCACCGTCTGCGCAGGCTGTTAGATTAAGCGAGACATTGAATGTGAAAGTTCTCTTACCTCTTTCACTGTTTCGCACCTGCGGTCTTGGACGGGAGCCGTATTCGTCCACAACTGATGTCGTGTATGAATCAGCTCCAACCCATAACCTTAAGAGAATGCAGGGTTACCCCTACATCAGTCAATTACTGACCTACGCTCGCTTTATCAACAGAAACGCCAGCACCCATAGTTGTGCTTAGGCTAACTTTCTGGAAGAACGTACCTTTTGCTGAAGAAGGCTTAGCTTTCTTAAGCGCTTCAAGTAGAGCTTCAAGGTTTTCTTTGATTTGATCAGCTTCGAAAGCGATCTTACCAATGCTCGCGTGGATGATACCGTTCTTGTCATTACGGTAACGAACCTGGCCCGCTTTTGCGTTCTTAACAGCCGTAGCAACGTCTGGCGTTACTGTACCCGTTTTAGGGTTAGGCATAAGACCACGTGGACCTAGGATTTGACCTAGTTGACCAACAACGCGCATTGCGTCAGGGCTAGCTACAACTACGTCGAAGTTCATTTCGCCTTTTTTCACTTGCTCAGCAAGGTCTTCCATACCTACGATGTCAGCACCAGCTTCTTTAGCAGCGTCAGCGTTTGCACCTTGAGTGAATACTGCAACGCGAACATCTTTACCAGTACCGTGAGGTAGTACAGTTGCACCACGTACGTTTTGGTCAGATTTCTTAGCGTCGATACCAAGGTTTACGGCTACGTCTACGCTTTCAGCGAATTTAGCAGTCGCAAGTTCTTTAAGAAGAGCAACAGCTTCGTTGATTTCGTAGTCTTTTGTTACGTCAACTTTTTCGCGGATTAGACGTGCGCGTTTAGATAATTTAGCCATTCGATTAACCCTCTACGTTCAAGCCCATGCTACGTGCAGAACCAGCGATAGTGCGTACCGCGGCATCCAAATCAGCAGCAGTCAAGTCAGGTTCTTTAGCTTTAGCAATCTCTTCCAACTGAGCGCGAGTAACAGTACCCACTTTTTCAGTGTTAGGACGACCAGAACCACTCTTGATGCCAGCTGCTTTCTTAAGCAAGAAAGACGCAGGAGGAGTTTTCGTTTCGAATGTGAAAGAACGGTCTTCGTATACAGTAATTTCTACTGGTACCGGAGCACCTTTCTCAAGGCTGTCAGTTTTCGCGTTGAAAGCCTTACAGAATTCCATGATGTTCACACCATGTTGACCTAGTGCAGGACCAACCGGTGGACTTGGGTTAGCAGCACCAGCTGCAACCTGTAGCTTAATTAAGCCAGTTACTTTTTTAGCCATTTTATTGCTCTCTCTAGTGGGTCAATCGCCTCGCAAACAGTGAGTCTGCCTGCTCAAACGGCTCCCCGTTTCCAAATCAAGGGGCGCGAATTATAGTTGACGTTCAAAAGATAAGCAATAGTAATTTTACACAAAGTGTAGAAAAACTAAGCGAACCTTCATTGCGCATTCGTCAAACGCGCGTCAACTAGAACACTGCTCTCATAAATAGAAAAAGCGGCCGTTGGCCGCTTTTTTGTGTCTTGTTGCGGGTTAGCCTTTTTCGACTTGACCAAACTCCAACTCAACTGGCGTAGAGCGACCGAAAATAAGTACCGACACTTTGACTCGGCTCTTCTCGTAATCGACTTCTTCTACAACACCGTTGAAGTCTGCGAAAGGACCATCGGTAACGCGTACCACTTCGCCTGGTTCGAACAATGTCTTTGGTTTTGGCTTGTCTACGTTTTCTTCTAGACGATTTAAGATAGCATCTGCTTCTTTCTTAGTGATTGGCATTGGGCGGTCAGAAGTACCACCAATAAAACCAAGTACACGAGGTACACTTTTCACTAAGTGCCAAGAATCTTCGTTCATTTCCATTTCTACCAGTACGTAACCTGGGTAGAATTTACGTTCAGACTTGCGCTTTTGACCTGCACGCATTTCAACCACTTCTTCAGTTGGTACTAAGACCTGTCCGAAGTAGTCTTCCATCTCGTGCATTTTGATGTATTCAAGTAGAGTTTTCTTAACACGCGACTCGTATTGAGAATAAGCTTGAACCACGTACCATCTTTTTGTGTTTTCTTCAGACATACGTTAGCTCCCAATACTCATTACGAAGTTGACAAGATTAACCAAGATACCGTCGATACCCCAAAGGATAAGTCCCATTACTAAGGTAGCGATAAGGACGATAGCCGTAGTTTGATTTGCTTCTGTACGCGTCGGCCATACGACTTTGCGAACTTCGATGCGCGACTCTTTTGCAAACGTCAAGAACGCTTGACCTTTTTCAGTGGTCGAAGCGATAAAGGCAGCAATGGCAACTGCAACCACGGCGCCTACAGCACGAATAAGTACTGACACTTCACCTAGCATGTTGTTAGCAACAATCACGCCTGCCAATAGGGCAACAATAATCACCCATTTGAACATGTCCAATACATTGGACGAATTTTCCGTTTTTTCGCTCATCTCACGATCCCAGCCGTACTGCGTCGAACTCACCTTACATATTGTAAGGACTACTAAATTTGGCAGGGGTGGAGGGACTCGAACCCCCAACCATCGGTTTTGGAGACCGCTGTTCTACCAATTCGAACTACACCCCTGTGGTGCCATTAGGCAAAATTTACTTACACTACCCTTGTGAATACTGCGTCTTTTGTTTGAAAAGTGCGGAGTCGCAAGGGAGGGACGCGTATTATACTCAACCTGCGAGTAGATACAAGCGGTTTCCTACCCTTGGGAGAAAAATCCACAGGCCGGTTACCGGGTTAGACCTGCGGTATTTAATTTTTTGAGAATCGTCCTATTCCAGACCTATGAATCCACCGGTTTGATGGGCCCACAATTTGGCATAAATGCCATTTTTAGCGACTAATTCGGAATGGGTGCCCGATTCGACAATCTGGCCTTTGTCTAATACGAGTAACCTATCCATTTGAGCAATGGTTGACAGCCGATGTGCGATCGCTAACACCGTTTTGTTTTCCATGACCGTATTTAAGCAATCTTGAATTGCCGCTTCGACCTCTGAATCCAAAGCAGATGTCGCCTCATCAAGAATCAAAATGGGCGCGTCTTTCAACAGCACACGTGCAATTGCAATTCGCTGACGTTGGCCACCGGACAACTTCACACCACGTTCCCCAACATGCGCGTCATAACCCGTTCTGCCCTCTTTGTCAGATAGAGACAAAATAAAGTCGTGGGCTTCGGCTTGTTTAGCTGCAGCAATCACTTCTTCATCCGTCGCATTTGTCCGACCGTAAACAATGTTATCGCGCACGGAACGGTGCATCAAAGAGGTATCTTGAGTCACCATGCTTATCTGTGCCCGAAGCTGCTCTTGGGGCACTTGGGTAATATCCTGCCCATCGATTTTAATACTGCCTGATTGCGTATCGTAAAAACGCAGTAACAAGTTCACCATGGTAGATTTGCCTGCACCAGAGCGCCCGACTAACCCCACCTTTTCACCGGGTTTGATATTGAGCTGAAGCTGCTTAAAAACATCTATTTGCTGATCTGCCGCTCCGCGGTACGAGAAATTGACGTTATCAAACTTAACCTCACCACCCTGGACAACAAGTGCAGAGGCCTGTTTGGCGTCCTTGACATCAACCGGTTGTGCGAGGGTGTTAATCCCATCCTGTACCGTTCCTATGTGCTCAAAGAGTGACGAGACTTCCCACATAATCCAATGGCTCATACCATTGAGGCGTAAGCAAAGGCTAATCGCTACTGCAATGTCGCCAGGCGTCGCCAGGTTGTGCATCCACAAATAGACCGCCATAGCACCAACAACGAATATCAATATTGCGTTGATCAGTTCTACTGCAGTCTCAAGCACCGTAACCAATCGCATCTGTGGATAGACGGTTTGCAGAAATCCATCCATGCTCTCTTTGGCATACTCAGCTTCACGTTTACTGTGGGAAAACAATTTAACCGTGGTGATATTGGTATAGCTATCGACTATGCGGCCCGTCATTATCGAACGCGCATCTGCCTGCTTTTGCGATACCGCTTTTAACTTAGGTACCAAAATTCGCAAAACCACAATGTAAACAAACAGCCACACAATGAGCGGTAAACTCAAGCGCCAGTCCGTCGAAAAGATGAGTACCACCATCGAAATGAAATACACCCCTATGTACACCATGAGATCGAGTATCTTCATCACGGTTTCTCTAACCGAGAGGGATGTTTGCATGACTTTGGTCGCCACTCGTCCTGCAAATTCATTGTGAAAGAATGACAAGCTTTGGCCAAGCAGGTAGCGATGGGCTTGCCAGCGAATTCGCATTGGATAATTACCCAACAAAGCTTGATGGCTAAACAATGCCCGGAGCAGCACAAAACCGGGAATCAGTACCAATACGACGACACCCATCCAGATCAGGGTATCTCGTTGTTCGGTCAAAAACGTTTTAGGGTCGGCTGTGGCAAACAAATCTACCAAGTCACCCATAAAGCCAAATAGCGCCACCTCCAGCATCGCAATCACGGCGCTGATCATAGAAACGGTAATAATGACTCCCCACATGCCCTTGGTGTAAAAGCGGCAGAATGCCACCAAGCCTTTCGGCGGCTGCGTGGAAGGTTCATCTGGGAAGGCTTTTGTGAGGCGCTCAAAAAAAGCGAACATTGAATACTCCATGACTGCCCAGCGGAACAGCCACCGAGCGTTAATTTTCTTTATACCCTAGCTTTTGTAAACACGATTCAACTTTGCTGAAATGTTCCGCTTGCCATTCGTCTAATGACATACTGCTGTCTTTACGGGCGCGTTTTTGCGCAATGTCTAAGCTTTGATCTGCCGACAATTTAGGTAATGCTGCGATACCCTCTTCATCTGCAACAATGATATCACCACTGTGAACTGTGACACCACCACACAATACTGGTTGGTTCAGTGGCGATATACACTTTTTGGCACCGGGTTTTGCCATCACGCCTCTTGCATAGACAGGAAAGGCCATCTCTCGCACTTCTGCAAGGTCTCGAATCACACCGTCAACGACAAAACCTTTAATTCCCCTCTTTTGCGCAATCGCACATACATTGCCGCCAGCAACGGCGAATTGGTCAGAGGCTTGTACTACGATAATGTCACCAGGGTTGGCACGATAAATCGCCGCATGCAGCATGAGATGGTCGTCCGGAGCGCAATAAACGGTAAATGCGGGGCCCGCTATTCTGGGCATACCGGCCCACAGCGGTTTTATCTCATAATTCATAAACTGGCTACGCGGTAAAGCATCAGCATAATCACAAACCGATACCTGAGCATATTTATCGTGCATTCTGTTTTCCTATAGCTGAGTTAGCATCGCAAACAACCAATATCCGCAAATGCCGAATTGAATAAGGAATAGAATAAAACGAATTTGAATCGCCATGTTAGAAATAGAAATTATGTGTACTATTGATTGGCCTAATCTTGCTGCCAACAACACAAGGGCCAACCCATCAGTTAAGCCACTTTGACCAGTCGCCAGCGCCAGCAACATTGTGCCGCCAATGAAGGCAAACGATTCAGAGCAATTTGCTTGTGCGCGCGTCAGTCTCAGCCCGAACTCGGGGACATCAGAGCCATCGGCTTTAAATTTTAATCCGCGAGCCTCACTGTTTGCCAATTTTGTTCGATAGCCCGCAAGTACGAGTAGCAATAACATAGTCCATGCGATATATCCTGCTAATGAAACGGCCGTTAATGACATAATTTATCCTTTTTATTGTTAATGGTGATGAATGAGCAGCAATTCTATTCAACTTCAAAGACCGAAAAAGCCAACCGAATCATTCAAAATGATCTTGGTCAACACGCCCTAGTCACTATAGCAGGGGATAACACTAAGTTGTTACAACGTATGTATTTGGCCATGAAAAAGTTTGCGCCTTGGCTCAAGCATGCTATTTAATAGTCTCGAATAAGACTAAATGGGTCAGACGCTTTGAATTTGCGTCAAAAGACCATCGCAATGTCTAAAACTACAAGCGATTGACAATTCGCGTCGACTACAGGAATTCTCATGCAAAAATCACTACTGGCTCTTGGCATCGCCTTTGCGTTGTCAGCATGTAGCCCTCAAAACTCTACCACCTCAAACAATGAAAGCAGCACGGCTACCGAGGCCCAACAAGAACAAGCATTGTCCTCAGGTATTATCAAAGCCAATATGGATTTGTCCGTTAATCCAGGTGATGACTTTTTCAAATACGTAAATGGTAAATGGTTAGAGACAGTAGAGATTCCCGCTGACAAAGCCAGTTATGGCGCATTTCGCATTCTTCGTGACGAATCTCAAGAAGATGTCATGGACATCATCAAAAGTTCTTCAGAAGGGGATTTTGCCCAAGGTAGTGACGAACAAAAAGTCGGTGATTTTTACCGTGCTTACATGGACATGGAAACGCGAGATGCCCTTGGTGCATCACCGCTAACACCTGAATTAGCCAAAATTGACGCGATCGAAAACTACACTCAACTCGCTGAGTATTTTGCATACGCTAACAAATACGGTTTCGGCGTGCCTTTCGCTATGGGGCAATACGCTGATTTCAAAACGCCTGAAAACTATATGATTTACACCTGGCAAGCGGGCCTGGGATTACCGGAAAGAGAGTTCTATTTCAAAGATGACGAAGCGAGTCAAAAAATTCGCGACGCCTATGTGCCTCATATCGAGAAAATGCTTTCGCTGGTAGGGGACGAAAACGCGGCTGACAATGCGGCGAAATTGATGGCAATGGAAACCGAAATTGCCGGTATGCACATGCAAAAAGAGCTAACGCGAGATTGGGCAACCAACTATAACAAAGTGATGACACCTGAATTGACGTCGGTTATGCCAAAGTTTGATTGGGATGCCTTTTTGAAAGAAGCGCGCCTGACGGAGTTAGATGGCGTAGTCATGATGCAAACCGATTTCATGAAGCAGATGGATGATTATATTGCTTCTACGTCTCTTGAAGACTGGAAGCTATTCTTGCGTTGGGGGTTATTGCGAGGTACGGCTACTCGTCTATCATCCGATTTCGACCAAGCTAATTTTGATTTCTACAGCCGCGTACTGTCAGGTTTAGAAGAGAAGCCACCACAATGGCGCCGTGCAGTCAGCCTGCTCAATAATCACGTAGGCGAAATCATTGGTAAAGTGTATGTAAAACGTCACTTCCCACCAGAAGCAAAAGCACGTATGACCGAAATGGTTAACAATCTATTGTTGGCATACAAAGAAAGTATCGAGCAACTTGATTGGATGACAGACGACACGCGTAAAGAAGCACTCGATAAGTTGTCGAAGTTTACGGTGAAAATTGGTTACCCAGATGAGTGGAAGGACTATACCGCCTTGACGGTAAACAAGGACGACCTATTTGGTAACTTGAAACGCTCTGCTGACGCCAATTACGAAGAGTTGCTTAAGAAACAAGGTGGCCCAGTGTGGAAACAAGAGTGGGGCATGACGCCGCAAACGGTAAATGCCTATTACAGCCCACCTCAAAATGAGATAGTGTTCCCAGCGGCGATTCTCCAACCGCCATTCTTCGATATGAATGCAGAAGATGCCGTTAACTACGGCGGTATCGGCGCTGTTATCGGGCATGAGATTGGCCATGGCTTTGACGATTCAGGCAGCACCTTTGATGGCGACGGCGTGCTTCGCAACTGGTGGACAGATGAAGACCGCAAAGAATTTGAGGCGCGCACTGCAAAACTGATTGAGCAATACAGCGCATTTGAGGCTCTCGAAGGGCTCAATGTTAATGGAGAGTACACTCTGGGCGAGAACATTGGTGATCTAGGCGGTATTAGTATTGCCCTCAATGCTTATCACTTATCGTTGAACGGTGAGCCGGCCCCTGTCATCGACGGATTTACTGGTGATCAAAGGGTATTTATCGGATTTGGGCAGGTTTGGGCAGTTAAATTTAGAGACGAAGCCCTGCGCAACCTCATTGAAACCGATACTCACTCACCAGGACCGTTCCGAGCCAATGGTTCTGTGCGAAACGTACCTGAATTTTACTCTGCATTTGATGTTAAGCCTGAAAATGCACTGTATCTAGCGCCAGACGATCGAGTAAAAATCTGGTAACGCGATCGACAATAAAAAAGCCGGCAAACGCCGGCTTTTTTTATTGGTTTTAAATTCTAGCGGTATTCCTTACGTCATGCCTAGTGGCAAGAACCACCAAAAACAGCAAACCCAATGGTTGTGCAATGCCCAACAATGCGCCGAGTAACGCCGTTAGCATGGGGGATGCCGTTTTCTTTCTGCCAAGTATGTAACCCAACACAGCAGTGACCAATACCGAGACAACAGCGATGGCGATTAAACTCGTATTCATACAAAAGTCCTTTTTTGTCTTTTTAAACGGTTTGATTAATTCAGCTTACGTGCGCGACAGCGCTTACCTTTAATCTTTCCTTCCCTAAACAAACCCATGGCTCGTTTGACACTGCGAGACTTAATCGCAATGTAACTGCGAGTCGCCTGCACCGTGATTTTTCCTATGTCATCGCCGGGAATATCAGCATCTTTGGTCAATGCACCCAAGAAATCTCCCGGCCTGATTTTATTTTTCTTACCCGCATCTACGAGAATACTCACATAAGGTGGGATCACAATACGATTTTTGTGAAAACGCAGGCTTTGTATTCCCTTGAGTGGAATTTCTTTACCCACAAGGTCTAAGATACGTTGCCAAAAATAGTTTTCTGCTTCGCTAACCAGCGTGATAGCAAGGCCTTCTTTATCGGCTCTACCCGTGCGTCCAATTCGATGTACGTGGACTTCCGACTCTTCACTGACATGGGCATTGATTACCAGATCTACGTCGGCAATATCGAGCCCTCGAGCAGCCACATCTGTTGCAATTAACACATTAATCGAATTTGACGCAAATTGTGCTAGTACCTGCGTTCGCATCGGTTGCTCCAAATCACCGTGAATAGCACCAGCACTAAACCCCGCATCAACCAATTCCTCAACTAGGTCTTGGGCTTGACGCTTTCGATTACAGAACACGATACAACTTTGTGGCTGGTAATGAGTTAGCACTGCCATAACACCGTTGTTGCGGTGAGCGTCTGAGACTGTATAAGCCAATTGCGTAATCTGCGTTTCCGCTTGTTCGTTGTCAACTTCAATCACTTCAGGGCCAGTGAGATACGCCTCTGCCATCTGCGTAACGCTCTCAGTGTAAGTTGCTGAGAACATCAGCGTCTGCACATTGTTGGGTACCGACGAGAAAATAACAGCAAGGTCATCGGCAAACCCCATATCCAACATACGATCTGCCTCGTCAAGCACACGGATATTGACTTCACTGAGGTTCAATCGACGCTTTTCAACGTGGTCCATAATACGGCCTGGCGTGCCCACCACAATGTTGCAACCGTGCTTTAACGACGCAATCTGTGGCCCCATTGGCTGACCACCGCAGAGCGTAGCGACTTTCACATTCGGCATCTTGCGCGCAAGTAACCTAATTTGATCGGCGACTTGATCTGCTAATTCTCGAGTTGGGCAAATTACCAATGCTTCAGGGTGTCGATTCGTGCTATCCACCTTTTGCAGACAAGCAAGTGCAAACGCTAGCGTTTTACCACTGCCTGTTTTTGCCTGAGCAATAACGTCTTTACCAGCCAAAGAAATTGGCAACGTTTGGGCCTGAACGGGTGTCATTGCAGTATACTCACCTAAAGCCAGCCCTTCGAATAGTGCCTGAGATAAAGGTAGAGAAGAAAAGTCAGTCACGATAATAGCGCCTGTTTACAAAAATTGATGGAAGCTCGGTAAGTCAGCAGGATTTCGGTTATTTTAGTCTTAACCTCAAAACTGTCCCACCGAATGGAATTCAGCCGTTAACCTATTGCAGTACTACTTATTCAGTTGGACGCTGCCAAAAGTTAACTACACCTTTTTCGACATGCACTGGGCCTATGGGCTGAGCCTTAAGGAACAGCTCCCAATCGGACGACCAGTTATCAATAAACGCCCCTTTTTTGGTCTCATAGGCTGCCGCCTTTAATCGCTCGACGAGGGGGATTCGCGTACCGGGTTTAGATAATGTCAGGTAGGTCGTCGTGGTTTTATAGTCGAAAACGCGGTGCATATTATCACAGTTTACCGCAGACTTTTCACATCCATAGTTCAACGCGCCATCCGAACCAAACAATAAATCGACCTCTCCCTCCGCCAACGCTTTAACCGCCTCAGGCCAAGTAGCAAATTCAAAAGTGTTGAGCCCTTTTTCCTCTGCAATATCTTTGCGATAATCGTGTGCAAGCACGGCAATTTTGGTTTGTTTGTCGATCTCATCCAAGGCGTTCAATTTAGGAAAAGCCTTGTCTCCGAATAAACCGTGAATCCCACGAGTAATCGGCGTAATCCAATGCAGATGCGGCTCTCGCTCTGGGGTGCGAGTCAATGCAAAGGCGATAACGTTAGACTTTTGTTCCGATTCACGCATGATGCGCTCCCAAGGCGCGGCAAGTATGGGCTTTTTGATACCTGCTCTTTGAAGAACTTGCTCTACTAATTCAACCGCATATCCTTCTGGTTGGCCCTGGCTATTCAGTTGGCTAAACAAGGGTTCAGGGGAAGTAATCACCCAGATATCATCAACGATGACGTCCTCCAATTCAAACCCGAAACCGACGATACCCTCAGCAACCGTGACGTTGGCTGAAAAATCACTGAGCGAAGGCAGCCACCGAGCATGAAGATTAAGAAAATCAACAGAGCGTTTAAATGCAATTGCAGCGTTGGCTAACTTTTCAGCTACCTCTGTGTTTTCCTCCATTTTAGGCATGGCGATGTAACTGTAAAACACTTCAATTACCGGTCCTTGCCGTAAGGTAGCGCAATCTAGCTGGGCACGATTACATATTGCATTTACCCCCACCTCTGAGAATAAGATGCCATCAACGGTATCGTTCAGAAGCGCAGTGATGGCATCTGCCCAACTATCAAGGGCGATAATTTTGCCCTCGTAGCGTTCTTTGAGAAGTTGGTGCCGATAGTCCTCTTTCAGCACTGCAACGGACCGTAAGCTTTGCAACGTCGTCGCATTAGACGTCATAACAGAATCACTTCGCGTGTAAATGCGAATGGGGTTAGCATTGATAGGCGTTATCCAATGATAATCCTGCTCCCTCGCTGGTATGCGGACTAACCCGGTGGTCACTTGAAAAGGCTGGGAGTGAAGCTGGCGTTGGCTTTGTTCAAATGGCAACTGAAAAAAAGTAGCGGTGTATCCGGCTTCTTTTGCGATAAGTCGGGCTAGCTCGACCGAATAACCCGTCGCTTTGCCGTCCGTGCCTTTTTCACTGAACACGGGCAAAGGAGAACTAAAAACATTGATGGTCTTGGCGGTAGCCACAGAACAAAATGCCAAAAGCCAGGCTAGCAGAGCCAGCCCGGTTAGTCTTTGAAATCGGTAATCAACTACGCCAATGGCGTTTCGAGTTTCCAATTCAGGGTCTGCCCAGCAAAGAATGGAACCATATCCGTGCCATCTGCAAGTGTTACCTCTCCTGGTACTTGCCAATCTTGCTCGACCAAAGTGATCGTGCCTTCATTTTCGGGTAAACCATAAAACGCAGGGCCAAACTCACTCGCAAAACCTTCGAGTTTGTCGAGTGCGTCGAGTTGGTCAAAAACCTGCGCATAAAGCTCTATTGCACTCCACGCACTGTAACAACCCGCGCATCCACAGGCGTTTTCCTTTTTGTGCTTCGCATGAGGCGCTGAGTCGGTACCGAGAAAGAACTTAGGCGACCCAGATTTCACGACCTCTTGCAAGGCCAATTGGTGAATATTGCGTTTCAATACCGGTAAACAATAATTGTGAGGGCGAACACCGCCGACCAATAAGTCATTGCGATTTAGCAATAGATGTTGAGGTGTGATGGTTGCGGCGACATGACTGCCAGAAGCCAAGACGAACTCTGTCGCATCTTTTGTCGTAATGTGCTCGAAAACAATTTTCAATCCCGGGAAAGTTGCGACAATCTTCTCGAGGTACTGGTCGATAAATTCTTTCTCTCGATCGAATATATCGATGTGGTGTTCCGTTACTTCACCGTGAATCAATAACAATAACCCTTGCTCTTGCATCGCTTCGAACACTGGGTAGAGCGCCTCAATACCTGAAACCGCCGCATCTGAGTTTGTTGTGGCTCCGGCCGGGTACAATTTACATGCTGTTACTCCAGCCTGCTTTGCCTCGGCTATATCAGCCGGCGTAGTATCGTTAGTCAGATAAAGTGTCATCAATGGTTCAAAATGACTACCTTGAGGCCTAGCATCGAGAATTCTCGCTTTGTAAGCCATCGCGTGTTCAGCCTTCGTTACCGGTGGCACCAAGTTAGGCATCACGATGGCCCGCGCGAAACACCGAGCCGTTGCCGGCACAGTTTCTTTGAGCATATCGTCATCTCTAAAGTGTAAATGCCAATCATCCGGCGTTTTGATCGTTAACTTACGCATTGACTCTTGTTCCTCACTACAAACTTGATTCAAGACTGAAAAAACTTCTGCACGTAACCATGGTGCAAAAAGGATACTTAAGTCTAACACGACCTCAAAAAATCAGTGAGCGAAAGCGCGATTATTGTGCACTTTGATCAACGAAAATAAACTGACTGATATCAAAACCAAGTTCGGTTGCTTTGTCTAACAGCTCATTTTTTACTTCATCGGATATTGTAGGAGTGCGCGCCAAAATCCATAAATAGTCGAAATCTGGTCCGCTGACCAAAGCATACTCATAGCCTTTTTGGTCAAGAGCAGCAACAACGTAACTGGCGTAGAAAGGGCCAAAGAAAGAAACTTTTAAATGCCCAGTGTTTTCATCTGACACGAAGTAAGCACGGCCCTCTGCTTCATCCCAACTATCACTTTTGGCACTATATCCTCTATTGAGCACCTTAATGCCGCCGTCCTCTCGTTTGGAATAGGTCGCAGTCACGCGACTTAAGCCCCGTTCAAAACTGTGGTCAAATCTCGCTATTTCGTACCAAGTACCGAGGTAACGGTCTGAATCAAAGGGGGTTACCGGCTCTACGCCGTCGGGTATCGATGTACAAGCGTTTAACAACAACACACAAACCAATACTAAAAATCGCATTTGAATAAACTCTTTGGATAAACAAGCTTATACTTGTAGTCAGTAAAACTGGTTTATATGCGATTAAACAGGAGTATCAATGCTAAAAGGAATACATCACGTCGCTATCATTTGCTCGGATTATCAAACATCTAAAGCGTTTTATCGCGATACTCTTGAATGTGAAGTAATAGATGAAAATTATCGCGCAGAAAGGGATTCGTATAAGTGTGATCTGCGGTTACCCGATGGCAATCAAATCGAATTATTTTCTTTCCCAGGTGCGCCAGTTAGGCCCTCTGGTCCCGAGGCGCAAGGGTTACGCCATTTGTCTTTTCGCGTGTCAAACGTGCAGGCCGCCGTCGACTGGCTATCGGAAAAAGGCGTAGACTGTGAGCCGGTAAGAATCGATCCCTATACGGGCAAAGCCTTCACTTTTTTCAAAGATCCAGATAACTTACCCCTTGAACTGTATCAAGTAGATTGAAGCCGATATACATCGGCCTCAGCCGTTCTCAAGCATTTAAGCTCGTTGGTCAAGTAAAGCCAAAGCCCCCAAAATACCCACCTTGTCTCCCAAATCCGGCAAACAAAGGATGTCTTCTAGGTTAATGCCTTCAGGAAAAGCAATATACCCACCGAGTTGCTCTTGTGTTGCAACGACGACCTTATCGAGCAAACCTGGTTTTTGCATTACACCGCCACCAAAAATGATTTTATTTGGGCTAAAACACAGCATCAAGTTTCGACATACTTGCCCCATCACAAAAGCAAAGCTGTCCCAAGCTGGGTGTTCATCGCCGAGTTCATGGGCTGGTGTTCCCCAAATTTTTCCAAGTGCCGCACCTGATATTAATCCTTCAGCGCAACACTCATGAAAAGGACATGTTCCTGTTTGCCCTTCGGGGGCCACGACGACCATATGGCCTATTTCTGGATGGGTGACACCGTGTAGTGGCTTGCCGTTGATCACGACACCTCCGCCAAGACCAGTGCCTACTGTGATATAGACAACTGACTCACAACCTTTAGCAGCACCCCACTTGTACTCTGCCAAAGCTGGCGCATTGACATCTGTATCTATGGTGACTTCAATGCCCAGGGCGTCGCGGATAACAGGCGCAAATGGCGTATGTGACCAACCCGGTTTAGGCGTTTTACTAAAATATCCCCATTCGTTAGATTGAGGATCAAGTATGATAGGACCGAATGATGCAATACCGATCTGTTTGATGTCATAACCTGCTTGCATCTGATTTTCAAAGAAGGCGATACAAGCCTCAATCGTTTCTTTCGGCATCAACGTCGGTATGCGTTGCTGAGCGACTATCTCTCTCTCTCTAGTGACAATAGCGCAATTGAATTTGGTTCCACCGGCTTCAATTACGCCGTAATACGGTTGCTCAAGCGCCATATTCTGATGCCTCTATCTTGTTCAATCGATTTTGTGTGGGGTTTTTCACTAAGTTGTACAACAAGCCCAAAAATAAAATAAACGCGAATACACTTGCTACGATAAACCCGTATTTTGCGTCGCCTCCATAGGTATCACTGATCAATCCCATGATGAGCGGACCTGCCGCCGCCCCAGCAGCAGTAAAAAAAAGAATGACGCCAGCCACAGATCCGTGCTGATGTTTCGGAAAGCAGCTAATGCCCTTTGAATTGAATGTCGGGTAAATCACCGACATGAAAATACCGCTGAGAGGGAAGGTAAACAAGGCTATTTGTTTGCCGCCAACCAGCCCTACAACGAAACAACCGAGAATGGCAGCGCTGAATAATGCAAGTACCAGTGTCCAATTGAAGCGAGCCATCATCCATATACCAACAAAACGCCCTGCCGCTCTTAGCGCAAAAAACACAGCAACAGAGTAAATCGCTAGCCACTGGGTAGATTGATTGGTGTAACAATCGTAGGCAGCCGAGGTACTTGTTGCATCACACACTAGATAGCTTGGCATCCACACATAAATGGCACTTTCAGCGGCAACATAGAGAAAAGCGCCGACAGAAAAGCCCATTGCGTAGGGATCTTTGAGCAATTTTAAGCTATCACCAAAGGAAACCTTGTCTTTTGCTTTTTGATCTACATGGTGCTCGGGATAATTCACCAAGCTTGCTGCGACAATCAATAGGGTGCACATCCCACCCGCAATCACATAAAGCCATTGCCACGAGACGCCTTGCCTCACCAAGTACGCTACAATCAAAGGGCCGATAATCGCGCCGACGCCAAAAAATGCCTCTGCTCCGTTCATAGTGGACGTATGCTGTTTAGTGGAATTAGATATATCGCCGATCAGTGCCAGTGCCCCTGTTTTAAAAATACCTACAGCGATACCTGACAACGTCATCAAACTCACAATCACGACAAAATTATTGGCCGCTAGAAAACCGTAACAAGCAGCTGCAAAGACCATTAGACCAAGAATAATCGTCTTTTTACGACCAAATTTATCGGCTAGAAACCCTAAGAACAAACCAGATAAAGCGATGCCAAGCATAGGTAAAGAGTGCATCAAGCTAGCTTGAGCATTGGTAACCGAAAAGGCGACCTTTACCTCTTTGATGATTTCGCCAATGGAGTCTGATGTCATCGCGAACATCATGAACATAAGATACGTAAGCCAGCGGATTACGCGAATATTTTGGTCACTAACAGGCATAGTTTCTAACCTATAAAAAGCGGTAAATAAACATCGCCAAGCAGCTTACTTGGCGATATTCACTCTAAAAAAGAGGAGTGCAAGGCACTCCTCAAGCACGGGACACTTTATTCGAAAGTGTATTTAAGTGATAGCGTTGTAGTTCGGCCGTTAAGTGGTCTTGCGCGAATGATATCGCCCACTGCAGCAGAACCTTCTTCTGACTCGGTAATGACAAATTCGTCAGTCGCATTATTGACGTTAAGTGAGACAGAGAATTCATCAGAGATGTACCAGGTCGCAAACAAGTTGACGATGTTGTAAGCATCCTGTTTTAGCTCGTTACTGTCTTGAACATAGTACTCAGTTGAACCTTGCAACGCGGCGCCCACAGTCACATTTTCCAATTGGTATTGCGGTACGATTGTCCAAATGACATCAGCTTGACGACGTGGCGTTCTGCCTACCAAATCAGGATTGAATCGATCTGCACTGATTTCCGCGTCAGTCCAAGTTAGGTTACCGTTAATCGAGAAAGCATCATTGAAGGCATAGTTACCCTCAAGTTCAAGGCCCGTTGCTTCGTATTCACGAATAAATGTCAAGCCACTGGTCACCTCTGCCTGAGTATCTTCTGTTACCGTATCGAACAAGGTAGCGTTAAAAACGAAACCTGGCTTCGCATATTTGAAGCCAATCTCTAGTTGCTTCGTTTCATCAAAACCCGAAGTCGTGCTAGTAAGGCTGCCATCAGAATTTAGCGTACCGGCGATTTGTAACAGACGGTCAGCTATCGCTCGGCTACCTTTACTGTATCGCGCGAAAAGCGTTTTACTATTGTCTAGAAGATAAGAACCACCGAGTGAGTATGAGGTATTGGACGCGTCATAGTTAACAATCTGACTGCCCGCACCGGCGCGATTTAAATTGATAACACCACCGCCAAAGCCAAAACCATTACTCGCTGACGCATCCTCAGCATTGCCGTTTATTTGACCGTCGCCATTGAGGTCAAAGTCGGTATTACCGCCGCAACAGCTGCTAATTAGCTCGCCATTTGCATCAACCGTATCATGGCGCACACTCACGTCGAACAACCAGTTTTCACCCACTTCAAAGCCCACGTTCATGTAAGGCGCGGTAGTGGTGTAGTTCAGGTCCCAGTTCCATGACAAGAAACTAGGCGCCCACAAGCCATTGTCAACCAAAGCATTACCGTCTGCATCGACAATGTGTAGATATTGTGAGTCTGTGCCATCAACAGTTTGAATAAAGGTAGGCCAGCTATTCCAACTAGTGGCGATATCTTGTTTTGAGTAATAGTAACCAACGGTCAAAGACACACCATTGTCGAACTCTTTGCGTAGGCTTAGGTCATTGATCATGTTACCAAGATCGTTGATTGACGTATCAAATAACAAATTGAGGAATGCCAGACCGTTGTATTGGTCACCTGCACCAGGGCCATTCGCCAAAGTCACAGTTGTGCTAGAGCAGTTGAATGCGTTGCCATCACCGTCTAATGCGGAGGCACAGATTGCAGCCGCCATGCTATCAGCCGATTGTGGACCATAGGCACCGAATGTATCGGTAAATGGAGAGATAAAACCGCCACTAACATCACTGATACGGAATTTGTTGAGCAAGAACAATTCAGGTGCAACTTCTAGGTCTGCCTCAAATCCAAAGGACTGCACGTTAGATTCAATACCATCAGTTAAATCGCGGTTGCGAGGGTTACCATAGGCATCAAACGTCGAGATATTGGTCGTGTAAGCTGAATGGAGCGTCTCACTCGAAGCATCGAAATTCGCAACGGGGCCATATTGACCGTTACTTTCAACTAATACAGGCGCTGGCAAGTATGTTGTGACGCGATCGTCTAGGTTTTTGTAGTAAAAACGTAAGTGGCCATTGTCCAGCACTTTAGTAATGTTGAACTTGACTTGTCCACCTTGGTCACCATTGAAACCAGTATCTCTAGGGCCTTCTCCGCCGCGAGCAAAACCGCCTATGTGAAAATACAAATCGTCGCTTATCTCTCCACCATATGCGAAGTCTAAACGAAACTCTTCGTAATCAAGTCCGAACGTAGTACCAATTGCCCCACCACCTAATTCGCCGGTGTTGCTGATCATGTTAATAACACCACCTGGTGAGTTACTGGCAAAAGTTGAAGCAGAACCACCGCGGACAGATTCAATGCGATTCACTGACCAGTCGTAACGCAGGAAGTTGTCCGCATTACCAAAGTTAATGTCACCATACTCGAGAACAGGCAAACCATCTTCGTGTAGTTGCATAAACTTAGAACCACCTGTGGCAAGCGGAATACCACGAATAGTAATGTTGGCATTACCGCCACCGCCCGAAGACTCAGCTCGAATACCTGGAAGAGAACGGAAAGCTTCTGCGGTGGAGCGCGGAGCAAGTTTCGCTATGGCTTCATCGTCAAGTGCACTGACGGAAACACTCGCCTCTTGCATAGTTGCACCAGCAGGTGCTGCGGTTACAACAATACTTTCCCATTTATTTTTGTCCTCAGCTGCATTTGGCGCCTCCGCTTCTTGTGCCAATGCATTGCCGCTAAGAATAAGTGCGATCGTACTACTCAACACTTTTTTGTTAGTAAATACATTCATAGTTTTCATTCCAGGTTCCGGTGTTTATTACCTGAGTGTGCTACTCAAGCTTCTCTCGCCCAGAGACGACAACTTACTCAAACATTACGTTTATGCTAAGCCTACATCAATTTGGGCATTTCGATGGCTGTTTTGAAAAGTATTCATCTTCCTAGTGACTTAACTATTTGCAAAAACAACTTAATCGTTTAAGATCAAGTTAGCAAATAAATTTACAGCTGTAAACGGGATGTAAAAAACTTTTTTTGGACTATCCTGATATCAGCGGGGTTAACTAGCTTAATCGTTTTACGCGAAAGGTATGGACATATTGTATGAACTACGCTGCTGACAGTGGGCTTTGCCTGACACGAATTCTTAACAACCTTGATTTGAATATGTTAACAAATCAAGAACGTACGCTATTTACTGAAAGGCTTGATGAGCATTTTGATGCCTTGTTCGATTGTTACACTCGTGTATATGGCGGCCAATATGATTGCTATTTTCACCTTGAACATTTGATAAAAAACCTCGCGGATGGCTTTAAAAATCGCAAAGCCAGTTTAAAGAAGTTGGACCAGAAAAGAGCGTCTGAACAACTTTGGTACAAAGACGAGCAGCAAGTGGGTATGGCCTGTTATGTCGATTTGCTTGGGCCAAGGCTGCATGACCTGATAGGTAAGATCCCCTATTTTCAATCATTAGGTATCACCTATCTGCATTTAATGCCGCTTTACGAATCACCGGAAGGAGACAGTGATGGCGGTTATGCGGTGTCGAACTATCGAAAAGTGAATCCGACGTTAGGTTCGATGACTGATTTACGCAAACTGGCAGATGCCCTTCAAAAAGCTGGGATCAGCCTAGTTTTGGATTTTGTATTCAACCATACATCAGATGAACACGACTGGGCCAAAAAAGCATTAGCGGGCAATCCTACTTATCAAAACTATTACTACTTGTTCCCTGACCGACATGAACCTGATCAATATGAGCAGTCTCTTCGGGAAATTTTTCCACAAGTTAGGCGGGGCAATTTCACGTGGAACGAACAAATGCAACAATGGGTTTGGACAACGTTTAACAGCTTCCAATGGGATCTGAACTACGCCAACCCTGAAGTATTCAATGCCATTACATCTGAGATGCTGTTTTTAGCGAATGTGGGTTGCGCCGCATTGCGCTTAGACGCCCTTGCGTTTATTTGGAAAGAAAAAGGCACCAACTGCGAAAATCAACCTCACGCACATACTTTGATTCAAGCGTTTAATCGTTGCCTACAAATTGTCGCACCCGCCGTCGTATTTAAGTCTGAAGCTATCGTTCATCCCGATGAGGTCGTTAAATACATCGATAAAGACGAATGCCAATTGTCATACAACCCGCTGTTAATGGCATTAATTTGGAACAGCCTTGCAACACGCAAAACGCGCTTACTCAATCAGTCAATGCGTAAGAGTTTTGCTATATCTGACCAAACGGCTTGGGTTAACTATGTACGTTGCCATGATGATATCGGTTGGACTTTTGATGATGATGTAGCCTATGAACTCGGTATCAACCCTCATGATCATCGTCACTTCCTCAATCAGTTTTATACCGGTAGGTTTGAAGGCAGTTTTAGCAATGGTGTTGCTTTTGGTGAAAATCCGACAACAGGTGATTGTCGAGTTTGTGGCTCTCTCGCCTCTTTGTGTGGGCTAGAAGCTGCGTTAACTGAGCAAGATGAAAACGCCATCAAGAGCGCAATCAAACGTATCATGCTGGTCCATGGTATCGTTTTCAGTATAGGCGGTATTCCATTGTTGTATTCAGGGGATGAGCTTGGTTTGTTAAATGACTATCGCTATGAAGAGGATGAGAGCAAAGCGCACGACGCTAGATGGGTACACCGCGTATCAGTGGAAGCGTCAGATATTGCATTGGCACAGGCCTCAGAAAAAGACACTGGCCATGATCTGATAACTGCGACCAAACTCAGTATATTCAAAGGTCTACAAAAACTTATTCATATTAGAAAAGCCCACAAGGTATTTGGCAACGCCCCTACTGACATCATCGAACTCAACAATCAACACTGCTTTGGTTTTAAGCGTCACAGTTCATGTGGGCAGCAGTTGACTGTGCTTTCAAACTTCAGCGAACAGCCTCAAACCATCAACGTGGCTTCGATAATGCAATCTGATAACACCCAATTCCAGTCTTTGATTGACGATAACGCATTGTCGTTGAAACAAAGCTTGATAACACTCGAGCCCTATGAACAAAAATGGTTGTTAAACAACCACTAACGGAGTTGTGCCAAACACCAACTCACGGCGGTGTTTGGCTATTTGAGCTGTAGATTTTTAATTCCAAAAAAGCACTTCATCTTTTACATCCTCAACTATAATTAGACGAAGGCATGTGTTCACACATGTGAGCCTTGATAGTTGCCAGTGGACGGTTATTCGATAAACAAGGGAGGATGAGAAATGCCCCATTTAAAGGTGCATGAATTTATGTGTCCCTGCTGTGGATATATAAACAGGGTGAGTCACAATGTTCTGGGCGACAAGTACAAGGAACAAGCTACACGGTGTGCCAGTTGTAACAGCTCTTTGGAAATCATTGTAGCAGATGGGATCGGTGATGAAATCAATCTAATTGTGACCTCATCACCTGATACAAGCTCCCGTTGATTCGGGTTAAGAGAAGAACTCTCTGCGCAAGTCTTTATCTTCTAAAAATGCGCCACCTAACGCCGAGGTTTTCGTGTATGAATTGGTATCGCGAATACCTCGTGCTTTCACACAATAGTGGGTAGCGTTAATCGAAACAGCCACGTCTTGAGAGCCGGTAAGTGCCTGCAGCGCAACTAACACTTGCTGAGTTAGGCGTTCTTGTACCTGCGGTCGCTGTGCGAAGAAACCGACTAACCTATTGATTTTCGATAAGCCAATGACTGTCCCTTTGGGGATGTAAGCGACAGATGCAGTGCCATCGATTGTGACAAAATGATGCTCACAGGTACTCGTCAAGCTTATATCTGTGACCTGAACTGGCTGTTCGATCTGCATTTTGTTTTCAATTTGGGTGATTTTTGGAAACTTGCGGTAATCTAGCCCTGAAAATATTTCATCGACATACATTTTAGCGATGCGACGAGGTGTCTCAGTTAAGCTGTCGTCCTCAAGGTCTAACCCAAGAGTTTCCATGATGTCTGACATTGAAGCTTCGATACGACGGCGTTTTTCATCATCTGAAAGATGGTTCTCGGTCATTGGTGTTTCAAGGCCAGCCTTCACTAAGGCATCTCTCACCAATACAGCTTCTTTTGATAATGAACGCTCAAGTGCATCGCGCACAACTACTGCTTCTTTTGCTAACATTAATCCTTTCCGATAAATCTATAATAGGCCTTATACGTACAAACCACCGAATAAGGTTTAGTCGAACCACTTTTACTTTAACCTATACTGCTTTCGCCAAACTTTTATGCAAAGCAACATAGCAACCACAGTCAAGAGGTCAAACAGTGACAGCACCCGTACTCATAACAGGAGGCGCCCAGCGCTTAGGACTGGCCGTAGCAAAATCACTACTCTCGCAATCGATACCCGTGATAGTGACTTACCGGACTCACAAGCCTGCCGTGGATGAGTTAGCCAAAACCGGAGCAGTCACACTGCAAGCTGATTTTAGCACTCAAGCGGGTATAGAGCGAGCAATTGTCGAAATTCGCGGTGTAAGCCAGCATCTTCGAGGCATCATTCACAATGCATCAGACTGGGATGCAGAATCAAATGGCGTAGCGCCAGATGTATTACTAGACAAGATGATGCGCGTGCACGTTCAAGCGCCTTACCAAATTAATTTGGCGTTTGCCAAAACACTACAAAACAACGCCGGGTTTTCGGATATCATCCACATGACGGATTTTGTGCAAGACTGCGGGTCTGCGAAACACATCGCTTACGCGGCAAGTAAAGCTGCATTGCACAACTTAACCTTGTCTTTTGCCAGAAAACTCGCGCCCAACACCAAGGTCAACTCCATCGCTCCCGCATTGGTAATGTTTAATGAATGGGATGACAATGCCTACCGTGAAAAGGCCAAGAAAAAATCATTATTAAGGGAAGTTCCCGGCGCAGACGAAGCGGTTAAGGCGGTTAATTATTTACTCAACTCAGATTATGTAACGGGGCAAACCTTGCATTTGAATGGGGGAAGACACCTAGTTTTACCCTAGAGTTTGAATAATCAGTCACACGATGAAAACTTGCTGATATAATTTCTCCATCCATATTTTGATAAAACAATGACTATGCAACTCATTCCTGAATGGCATCCCGCGGATGCCGTTGTATTAGCTTGGCCTACTGAGCAAACGGATTGGGCGCCATGGCTTGAGCGCGCGCAATCGACTTATGTCAAATTAATCGAGGAAATCAATGCTGCCAATGCGGGAGTCATCTTACTGTGTGCAGAAGCAACAATCCCGCGCGTACGACAATTACTTCGTCCAGAGCAACGGGTATTGATTGTATCTGCACAATATAATGACACCTGGGTTAGAGACTATGGCTTTCTGACAGTTGCCGCTAAACCACACAATCGTCCAATTGAGTTCGTTTTTAACGGTTGGGGCAACAAATTCGATGCAACATTAGACAATCAGGTAAATCAACGTTATCTGGCACAGATGTGCCTTGCACCCATCGTTTCTAGCCGCATGGTGGCGGAAGGTGGTGCTTTGGAAATTGATGGGCAAGGCCACTTGCTATCGACAGCGTCTTGTTTATTTAATCCCGAACGAAATGGCAGTGCTACAACAGAAGATTATAGTGCTGAGTTTGCGCAGCTAATTGGGCAAGCGCAATTCACAGTCTTCGAAAATGGTCATCTTGAAGGCGACGATACTGATGGGCATATCGATACGTTAGCGCGGTTTACGCCAAACAAAGGCATCGTCGTACAGGCCAGCCGAAATCGCCCAGACGATAAACATTTTGCTGGATTAGAGGCGTTGGTCGACGAATGTAACAGTTTGCTCAATGACCATGAAGTTTTTACCCTACCATTACCCTTTATTGAAAATGAAGATGGCGAAAGGCTACCTGCTTCATATGCCAATTATTTAATTTGCAATAACAAGGTGCTGGCGCCTGTCTATAACCAACCTGAGGACGAAGCTGCTATAGAGACGCTGAATCAAGCCTATCCAGAGCACGACATTGTGCCTGTTGATTGCAGTGTGCTTGTACAGCAATTTGGTAGCCTGCACTGTATTACGATGCAAGTACCAACTAATACGTTAAAACCTTCAGTTGTTAGCCAACTGCATAAAGGAGTCACGATTTATGAAGCCGAATAAATTGAAAGTTGGCTTAGTTCAACAAGCTGTTGCAGACAATGACAAAGCAACCAATTGGGCGAAAAGTGCCGCACATATTGCTCAGTTAGCAGCGGATGGCTGTGAATTGGTACTGTTGCAAGAACTTCACAGTACCCTTTATTTTTGCCAAGAAGAAGACACGGACGCATTCGACCTGGCGGAACCGATTCCGGGCCCCGCAACAGCGTTTTTCGGTGAGCTTGCGGCAAAGCACAACATAGTCCTAGTGACGTCTTTGTTCGAGAAGCGCGGTTCGGGTTTGTATCACAATACCGCTGTCGTCTTTGATCGAAGTGCGGAAATAGCAGGAAAGTACCGCAAGATGCATATTCCTGATGATCCGGGCTTTTACGAGAAGTTTTATTTTACTCCTGGTGATATGGGGTTTGAACCGATACAAACGAGTGTAGGTAAACTTGGGGTGCTAGTGTGTTGGGACCAATGGTATCCAGAAGCGGCCAGACTGATGGCAATGAAAGGCGCTGACCTACTGTTTTACCCAACAGCGATTGGTTGGGATATGCGTGATACAGAAGATGAGAGGCAGCGTCAATTCGACGCATGGCAGACTATTCAGCGGGCTCACGCTGTGGCCAATTCCCTACCTGTCATTGTTGCAAACCGCACAGGATTCGAAGCCTCCCCCGTAGAAGCTGACCCCGGCATACAGTTTTGGGGGCAAAGTTTCATTGCTGGCCCACAAGGTGAATTACTGACATCAGCAAGTGCTGACGGCGAAGAAACCTTATCGGTGGAATTGGATATGGCACGCACAGAACAAATAAAGCGCATTTGGCCTTACTTTAGAGATAGACGTATTGATGCCTATGACGACTTAACCAAACGCTGGAGAGATTGATCTCTCACGGTAAAGTAGGTGCAATGTGCACCTACTTCGTTACCACGTTTTTTGCCCCTTTGAGCAGTTGCTCTTTATCAATTTTCGCGGGCACTTCTACTCCTCGACGGGCCGCTGGCCTTGCTTCAATCGCATTCTTCCAACGAGTAAGGTGGTCCAACCCATCGATACTTACTCCAGACCATTCATAAGTGCGCACCCAACACCAATTGGCCATATCTGCGATAGAGTAATCACCGGCGAGATATTCACGCTCCGCTAAATGCCCGTCTAAGACTTCAAACAAACGTCGCACCTCGTTTTGGTAACGGTCAATTGCAGCGGGAATTTTCTCTTCAAAATAGCGAAAAAATACATTCGCTTGCCCCATCATGGGGCCGACACCGCCCATCTGAAACATCAACCATTGCAGCACGTTGGCTCGTCCCTTTGCATCGGTTGGCAAAAACTTCCCGCACTTTTCTGCCAGATAAATCATGATTGCCCCTGATTCGAAGACCACCAAATCGTCCGCGCCACGATCTCGAATAACAGGGATGCGTCCATTCGGGTTCATCGACAAAAAATCTGGTTGTTTTTGCTCGCCTTTCATCAAATTCGTAGGGAATACTGCGTACTCTAGTGCCATTTCTTCGAGGGCCACGGAAGCTTTCCAACCATTTGGGGTCGCAGCTGTGTAAAGTTCAATCATAGTGTCATCCTATTGTCTTATTACCAGCCACTAGGCTTTTGCGCTTGGGCGTTGATTAACTTCGTCATACCAGCGCTGCAAGTCTGTTTGGTCGTCGCCAATTCGAATTTTCATTACTCGAGCAAAATCGATGGCGCACAAGGCTGTGATATCGGCGATAGAGAAAGCCTCGCCCGCGATAAATGGATTATCGGCTAAACGCTTGTTGAGTAAATGAAGAAACTTAGACGCGTTGATACCCGCTTGTTGGCCGAATTCTGGAACAGGCGTCATGCGGTCTTTGAAATAGCCAGTTGTGTGTTGGAAACACATTCCAACTTGCATGAACAAACCAAATTCAACTTGGCGTTGCCACATGGCGATTTGCGCTTTCTCAAGCGCACTCGAACCCAACAAACTCGGCTCGGGTTGCAAGGCTTCAAAATAAGTACAAATCGCATCAGATTCACTGATACAGGTACCATCGTCCAGCTCTAGAATTGGCACCTTGCCAATTGGGTTTTTGGCCCGCATTGCTTTCGACAAATTCTCCCCTTTTTCGATGTCGACTTGCACATAATCCATATCAATAGCTTTCTCTGCTAGAAAAATGCGCACTCGGCGGGGAGTTGGAGCAGTGTTTGTTTCGTATATTTTCATCGGTTTCGCCTAAGCCCAAAACATGTAAATGAGTTGTTAACTCGATTAGGCTAAACTCTATTACGCAGACAAACAAATCATCCCTATTTTGGTCAGTTCATTCACTATTCTAATGGGAATTTCCGGAAGCACTGCATATAGTTAACCGACATATTGGTAGTCAAGTACCAGTGTTTTCTCAAGGGGTTCAATGCCACACCGGATTGCGACACCAAAGAAAAGTCGCTTCCGACCCACTGGACTAGTTCATCGGGTTTAACAAACTTGCGCCAATCATGGGTACCGATAGGCAAATACCTCATGATATATTCCGCGCCGAGTATGGCGACGAAGTAAGACTTCAACGTGCGATTGAGCGTGGCTAAAATGAGCAGGCCGCCGGGTTTGACGAGGTTTGCACATTGCTCAATCAATACCGCTTGATCAGGTACATGCTCAACGACTTCTGCATTGATAACGACATCAAATTGTCGCGCCTCTGCAACCATATCTTGTGCCATTTTGTGTTGATACGATACCAATACACCACTTTGAATTGCATGGGCTCTGGCTACTTCCACGCTGGTTGCAGATGCGTCGATACCAACCACTTCTGCCCCGAGTTTGGCCAGATTTTCACTGACGAGCCCACCTCCAGAACCAACGTCCAAAATAGATAAGTCACTCCACGGCCGTTGCAATGTCTGCGTAATGTGTTCAGTGAAATAACCCAAACGAGCCTGATTAAACTCAAGTGCCGTCTTAAACTTCCCATCGGGATCCCACCACTCTCTGGCCATTTCATTGAACTTGGCGATTTCATTGTCATCGATGTTTACTGGCTGGCTTAAACGGCTTTTATCCAACATACTAAATTTAACAACCTCTTTCTTGAATCCAGTGTGGGGGTCTGATTCCATTGCGATTTTATGGTATTGTGACTTTTACCGAAGTGGACAAATGTTAGATCAAAAACCCCACTTTTTCTCAATCTTCGAATGGAATGTTCTGCTATGGCAAACGCAAAAAATGTGCTCGGCCAACCCCTGAAATTGTGTTGCGGCAATTCTGGCTATACACGCGAAGGATTTTGTTATGTTCCAGAGAGTGATCAAGGTAATCACAGTGTTTGCGCTGTCATGACCGATGCCTTCTTGCAGTTTTCCCTTGGTCGAGGAAATGACTTAATGACACCACGCCCAGAATACGCGTTTGAAGGCTTGAAAGCAGGGGATAAATGGTGTCTGTGCGCCTTGAGATGGCTTGAAGCAGAGCTAGCCGGGTGTGCACCTTTGGTTGATTTAGATGCCACAAATGAAAAAGCGCTAGATGTGATTCCAATGGAGAAGTTGGCGCGTTTCGCTATTTAGGACTCATGCTCGGCGTTACTTTTGCTCAAGCTCGGCCATCTTCGCTTCCCAGTCCATTAGCTTTTGGGCCGTATTCGCGTCAATGTTTCCTTTTTGCTGGCTGACCCACCACTTTTCCATAATACGCACGTTTCTTTGGTTAGCTTTGAAGAATAGGTCGAATAGATCGCCTATAAAGGGAAAGAAGCCGATACCAAAATCGATAACCGCATTTCGCAACATGGCTGCGACTAAAGGCTGGGGTAATCCCATTCGTTTGCCCAGCCAGACGATTCTCAATGCAACAAATAGCATCAGTGCGTCGCCGACCCCAGGAATGAGGCCGATCAAAAAGTCCCAACCCAACTTAATATTGAAAATAGGTAGGGTATACGCAGTATCAAGGAAATTACCAAGCTTCTGAGCTTTTAATAACTCCTTTGGTGCTTTAACAGCTTCATTCGATGACAATTACTTTGGCGCTCCGAGTTTTTGTGCTTCAGCCGCACGAATGCGAGTGTCTGCTTCAACATGCCAACCATGGAGATTATCTTGTACGATGCCAAACAAGGCGTCAATGTGATTTGTGTTACTGTTTAGGGCAGGTATGTAACCAAACTTTTCACCACCCGATTCCATAAAGTATTCACAATTTTCCTCACCAATTTCTTCAATGGTTTCTAAGCAATCGGCTGAGAAACCAGGGCACACAACTTGTACAGACTTCACGCCCTGGCTAGGCAGTGACTTCATGGTTTCGTCTGTGTAAGGGTTTAACCACTCTTCACGACCAAAGCGCGACTGAAATGTCGTCATGTATTCATGGGCTTCGAGGCCGAGCCTTGCCGCTACCAAACGGCTCGTCTTGTAGCACTCACAGTGATAAGGGTCGCCGTTCAGCAAATAACGTTTCGGTATACCGTGATACGACATAACCAACTTATCCGCTCTGCCATGTTCTTGCCAGTAAGTTTCGATACTGGCGGCAAGCGCGTTGATGTAGCGCTCATCATCGTGATACTGATTGATAAAACGCAGTTCGGGAAGCCAGCGACGGCTGGTAAAATCATGCGCTAATGCGTCAAAGGTCGACCCCGTCGTTGACGCACAATACTGAGGATATAGCGGCAGCACGACGAGCTTTCTGACGCCTTTGGCCAACATATCATCGACGACATTGCTGACCGCAGGCTGACCATACCGCATGGCAAAATCAACGATGACATCATCACCATATTCCGCTTTGCATCTTTGAGCTAATGCCTCTGCTTGCGCTTTGGTGTGGACTAACAATGGTGAGCCTTCGTCACTCCAAACGGTAGCGTAGGCTTTCGCAGACCGTCGAGGACGGATATTGAGAATGACGAGATTGAGAATGCACCACCAAATTAGACGCGGCACTTCTACCACTCTGGGGTCAGATAAAAACTCTTTGAGATAAGGCCTAAGGGCCTTTTTGGTTGGTGCTTGAGGTGTACCTAGATTGGTAATTAGCACACCAATTTTGTCTTTTTGTTTATGTGTAAATTGCTGATTACTTTTGTATTTCATTTATAAACCTGAAAACGTTCTTTGCTAGCGGTCTGTCTACGAAAGAAATCGATATCCAGACCACTTGCAAAGTCACTAAGCCGGTTACGGCTGGTAATACGTGGCAGCACCAGGCCCAACTGGCATATTGAAAACAAAGACCCATAAGTAAAACAGTGCTGTCCAGCCGAGGATGAAGACCAATGAGTAAGGCAACATAGTTGCTATCAAGGTACCCATACCAATGTTCTTTTGATATCTCGCCGCCATAGCCAATATCAAACCAAAATAACTCATCATAGGCGAAATCACATTGGTAACCGAATCACCAATACGGTACGCGGCTTGAATCACTTCTGGTGCGAAACCAATTAGCATCAACATAGGAACGAATATCGGTGCTGTTACCGCCCATTGCGCCGATGCACTACCCAGTGACAAGTTGACGATGCCACACATCAAAATAAAGAAAATAAACACCGCTGGCCCATCTAGACCAATAGCTTGAAGTAGCGCGGCGCCTTTAACGGCCATTACTGTGCCTAAATTTGTCCACTTGAAGAATGCGACGAACTGCGCAGCAAAAAACACCAAGGTAATGTAGAGCCCCATTGCCCCCATGCTTTTGCCCATTGCATCGATAATGTCTCGATCATTTTTCATCGTGCCAGCGACGCGGCCATAAACAAAGCCAGGAATGGCAAAGGTGATAAAGATAAAAGCAACAATACCTTTTAGGAACGGAGAGCCTGGCACCCCACCCGTCTCTGGATTTCGCAAAATACCATTTTCAGGAACAATAGTTAGTGCCAACACACCACAAACTAGCACAAAAGCAAGACCGGCCATTTTCAGCGCTTTCTTTTCAAGTGCTGTTGGGGCTTCCATTTTCTGCTCGCCTAAATCAATCGATGCACCTTTCGGGTCGTATTCACCCAACCTAGGTTCAACCACTTTTTCAGTAACAAATGCCCCCATAATGGCAATCACAAAAGTACTGATAAACATGAAATACCAGTTAACTTCTGGGCCAACGACATAGTCTGGATCGATCATGTGCGCAGCCGACTCGGTAATGCCCGAGAGTAAAGGGTCTACCGTACCTAGCAGTAAGTTCGCGCTGTATCCAGCAGATACGCCAGCAAACGCAGCGGCTAAGCCCGCTAATGGATGGCGACCTAACGAGTGGAAAATCATCGCCGCCAAAGGTATCAATACCACATAGCCAAGTTCTGATGCAGTATTGGAAATAATACCCGCAAAAACAATGGCAAATGTCACCACTCGCTTAGACGCATTCATCACTAATGAGCGCATCGCCGTGGACAACAAACCAGAGTGCTCTGCAACAGATACCCCAAGTAGTGCAACCAATACCGTACCTAGCGGCGCGAAACCCGTAAAGTTTGTCACCAACCCCGTCACAATGCGTTGCAATCCCTCGGCACTCATGAGTGAAATCACTTCAATCATGCCATCAGCTTCTCTTCCCTTTGCGCCTTCTGGGCGGGGATCCGCAACTGCGACGTCAAAATAGCCAAGGATGCCACTGAGGATAACGATAAAGCACGCCAATAGAGCAAACAAGGTAACCGGATGAGGAAGTAAATTACCCAACCACTCAACCGTTGCGAGAAAGCGACTGAACCACCCTTGGTTCTTCACTTGTTGATTTTGTGTAGTTTGTTCTGTCAAACCAATCCCCTGTATTTATTATTTTGGTATGCCGTTATCGTCGACATTTGAAAAGCTAGTGTACACAAAAAAGCCGGTGACTAGCACCGGCTTTCTTCAAAGGTTCAGCCGAAGCGACTATTTACCGCTTTGCGCGTTCATATACCGGAAGAATTCACCATCGGGCTTCACAACAATAACGTCTTGTTTGCTGTTGAAGCTCGCTTTGTATGCATCCATACTGCGCCAGAAACTGTAGAACTCGGCGTTTTTAGAGTAAGCATCAGCGTAGATTTGAGCAGCTGTCGCATCTCCTTCACCGCGCAATTGACGAGCATTTCGCCCTGCATCCGCCAGCATTACCGTGACTTTTGCATCAATGTTCGCGCGAATGACTTCTGCTTGCTCTTGACCTTCAGAGCGATGCTCACGGGCTACAGCAGCTCGCTCAGCACGCATTCGCTGGAAAATTGAGTTACTGACTTCTGTCGGCAAGTTGATTTGCTTCACTCGAACGTCAACAATCTCAATACCTAACTCATCTGAAGATGTCGCAGCTTGTTCCATCGCTTGGTTCATTAATTCAGAACGCTCGCCAGAAACAATCTGTGGAATTGTACGTGTACCAAACTCTGAACGTAGGCCGTTATTCACTTTCTGCTCAAGTAGATTTTCAGCCACTAACTTATTGCCGCCCGAAGTAGACAAGTAGTAAGTTTCGAAATCCGCTATACGCCACTTAACGTAAGAATCGACGATTAAGTCTTTTTTCTCTGATGTAACGAAACGGTCTGGGTCACCATCAAGAGTTTGAAGACGCGCGTCTAGGTGACGTACGCTATCAATCAGCGGCCACTTGAAATGTAAACCAGGCTCGAAGACTACACTTTCACCAGAACTGGCGTCTTTCTTCACTTTTCCGAATTGGATAACGATTGCTTTTTCGCCTTCTTTCACAACAAAAAGCGAACCGGAAAGCAAGACTGCAATCGTTACTAAAATTGCGATACCAAAATTTTTCATGACCAATTATCTCCCTGATCTCGAGCGATCACTACGCAGCCCGCTGTTCGGGGAAGTCGTGCGAGGTACATCGACAGTTGTTGTGCCCTGTAAACCTTCAAGGGTACTACGAGAGCGAGCAGGTTGAGTGCCAGTCGGGCGATCCATAATCTTGTCTAATGGCAAATACATCATATTGCCACTACCTTCGCCACCGTCGACCATGATTTTACTCGTATTGCCAAATACTTGTTCCATGGTTTCTAGGTAAATTCGCTGACGTGTCACCTCTGGGGCTTTTTCGTATTGTGGAAGCAACTCAGAGAATCTCGCGACCTCACCTTGAGCTTCTAGAATGACCTGCTCTTTGTATGCGAGTGCTTCTTCATTCATACGATTAACTTGACCACGTGCTCTTGGCTCGATTTCACGCGCATACGCTTCTGCCTCACGAATGAAACGCTGTTCATCCTCTTGAGCAGAAATAGCGTCGTCGAAAGCGTCTTTGACCTGATCGGGCGGACGCGCATCTTTGAAGTTCATATCGATAATTGAGACACCTAGGTTGTAGGGCTCAATGATTGACTGTAATTCTTCCCAAACGCGTTGACGGGTTACTTCACGACCATCAGTCAGCACGTCGTCCATAGTAGAATGACCTACGACATAACGAATTGCACTGTCGAGCGCTTGGCTCAAACTGGTTTCGGGATTCGCGACAGCAAAGGTCCAGCGATAAGGGTCAACAACGCGATATTGCATCTCCATTTGAACACGAACGACATTTTCGTCTTCCGTTAACATCGAACCTGCTGAGGATTGATCGCGAATGGCTTGAACGTCTACAGGGATGACCGTGTCGATGAAGGTTGGTTTCCAACTCAAGCCAGGACCCACTTCTTTGTGGAACTGTCCAAATCTCAACACCACGCCCGATTCCGCTTCTTTGATGGTATAGATCCCGCTCACAGCCCATACAACGATAGGTAATATGAGGATGATGAGTAAGCCATAACCGCCAAGCTGCTTGCCAGCACCTCCGCTGCCACCGCCGTTTTTGCCAAACTTGCCAAACAAGTTTTTAAACACATCGTCAAGGTCAGGTGGTCCTTGATCTCGACCTCCGCGATTTTTCCACGGGTCGTTGTTATTACCACCCGGCTCATTCCAAGCCATGTTGATACTCCATAAAACAGTTGTTAATCAATAATACTGAAAAAGATACATTTTTGATTGAATTAATTGTAACTGAAACTGTATTAATGCTTCACTACAAAACCAGAAATCCCGCTATCTAAGCGTTTTTCCAATCGATTCCAATCCGCCGACGGCATGCGCACATCGACAACCCAGTCTCCCGTCGCGTCATACTCTTCGTTCGCGATACAATTAAGTTCATACAACACTCCGCGCAGGCGACTCTGGGCAGGCGGTATCTTTAAAGTGTAGCTCACCATACTCTCTGCAAGGCAATCTGTTAGCGCCTCTTGCAGGAGATGTGCACCTTCTCCCGTTCTAGCTGACAGCCAAACCCGAATAGGCCTACCTTCTTCATCTCTGTCAATACGCGGTGACACATCTTCTAATTGATCGATTTTATTACATACAATCAGCTGAGGAATCTCATCCGCATCGATTTCTTCTAATACTTTGTTTACCTCGTCCATGGTGTCGAGATAGTTAGCATCAGAGTAATCCACCACGTGAAGCAATAAATCCGCTTCCTGAGTTTCTTGCAGTGTAGCTTTAAACGCCGCGACAAGGTCGTGTGGTAGGTGCCGAATAAAACCCACGGTATCAGCTAATATCACTGGGCCGACTTCTCTCAGTTCCAACTTGCGAAGCGTTGGGTCTAGTGTCGCAAACAGTTGATCCGCAGCATAAACCGCTGAATCAGTGATGCGGTTAAACAGAGTCGATTTGCCCGCATTGGTATATCCCACCAGCGACAGCGTGGGAATTTCTGCTCGCTTCCGAGAACGCCTGCCTTGCTCACGCTGCTTTTGAACCTTTTCCAAACGCTTCAGAATGGTTTTGATTCTGCCACCGAGTAGACGACGGTCGGTTTCCAACTGGGTCTCACCCGGGCCCCGTAAGCCAATCCCGCCTTTTTGGCGCTCTAAGTGAGTCCATCCACGAATCAAACGAGTAGAAATATGCTTTAGCTGAGCGAGTTCGACCTGCAGTTTACCTTCATGAGTTCTTGCTCGTTGCGCAAAGATATCCAGAATAAGACCTGTACGGTCGAGTACTCGACATTTACAAATCGCTTCAAGGTTGCGCTCTTGAGACGGAGACAGAGCATGATTGAAGATAACGACATTCGCCTGATGAGCATTGACAGCCGCAGCTATCTCTTCTGCCTTGCCAGACCCGACAAAATACTTAGTGTGCGGCGCATTTCTTGAGGTCGTTAAGACATCTGCCGCTGTGACACCCGCCGACGAAACCAGCATCTCGAATTCAGCGAGATCCTCTTTACTATTTTCATCGGCAAAATTTACATGAACGAGAACAGCCTGTTCACCGGCTTCGTAACGGTCAAACAACAGACTGTTCCTTAATGTTATTCACCTTTGCTATTTTCAGAATCCCCCTGAGTAGAGCTAGGCATTGTGATTGCGCGCGCTGGCACAACAGTAGAAATTGCATGCTTATACACCATTTGGCTTACTGTGTTTTTCAGTAAGATGACAAATTGGTCAAATGACTCAACCTGACCTTGTAACTTAATCCCATTAACCAAATAGATGGATACCGGGATACGTTCCTTGCGTAGTGCATTTAGAAATGGGTCTTGTAGTGATTGCCCTTTAGCCATTGGATATCCTTTATTTTTTATTATCTTAAGGCGAATAAAATAAATCCGCCAATGCGCCTATATATAGCACACTCCTCAAATTAAAGTGTGACTTTTGCTGCTATTTTAGTCAAATTATCTTTAGCAAATGTGTCAAGCCAGGTTACATCCTTCCAACCTCTCAACCAGGTGAGTTGTCGTTTGGCCAGCTGACGCGTTGCTATGATACCTCTTTCTCGCATTTCCAAGTGTGACAATTCACCATCGAGGTACTGCCAAACTTGCCTGTATCCGACCGAACGCATTGACGGCAAATCCAGGTGTAAATCTGCTCTTTGATGAAGTGCTTTCACTTCATCAACAAAACCTTGCTCTAGCATGATGTCGAACCGTTGTTCAATTCGTTCATGCAGCACGCCCCTGTCTTCAGGTGCGATCGCAAACTGCGTGATGGCAAAAGGACATTTGTCCCCTTCTAAACTTTGCCAATAGGTCAAGTTTTTACCCGTTGACCTATACACCTCTATAGCCCTTGTAAGCCTTTGAGGATCATTTGGATGAATACGCTGTGCGCTAATTGGGTCGTAACCCGCTAATTCATCGTGTAAAACTTGCCACCCCTGCGCTTGAGCTTGTGATGAAATCTCTGCGCGAATCGCCTCGTTAGACTTAGGTAGTGGCGAAATTCCATTTATCAAGGCATTAAAGTACATCATTGTACCACCAGCCAGTATTGGTACTTTGCCACGCGAATGTATTTCTTGGATCAAAGATACGGTGTCTCGACAAAATTCTGCGACTGAATAAGCATCAGCTGGGTCAATTATGTCTATTAACCAATGAGGCGCTACAGCCATTTCGTCTTCAGTTGGCTTAGCGGTACCAATGTCCATCTCACGGTATATCAGGGCTGAATCAACGCTGATAATTTCACAAGGCATCTGCTCAGCTAATGCAAGTGCAAGCCCCGTTTTCCCTGAGGCAGTCGGCCCCATAATCGATATCACAGGCAGTGCTTGGTCAGCTTGCTCAATGTGACTCATTGCATCCACCAGTTTAATACACTATCTAAGGTTCGTACTTTACCAAACTCACTAATATATTCCCATTGTTCTGAAGCACTTAACACATCTAACCAGTGCCAAATTTGGGCGTTTTGCTGTTTGTCCTGTGTAAATTCAGATTGAGAAAACACACTCGCCAACGCGTCCATTGATGTCGGTATTTTCGAGACCAAAATGGGGAACAGCACTGCCCAGGGCAAATGTCTTGTACCTGCTGGCACTTGTTGTAGCCGCAATTTGCCACCTTGTTTGTTGATAACGAAGTAGTGAGATTGCAATAAATCGATAAAATCATCGGCATTGGGCTCCCCCTCAACAACCACAGGCAATAAGAGAGGCTGGCTACAATCAGCCTTCGCTAACTTATCCTGAAACCAAGTGGGGGCTAGCTTCTGTACATCAAGCATAATCAAAGTATCGGACTTTTGATAAAGCCTGATATGTTCTATTGGCGAGAAATAGCGAAACTGTGCTTCAACAGGTTTTCCCTCGCCGACACTTGGCGTCATCAATGTCTGGTAGTTGGCGAAGTTCTGGGTATTACTCTGAGCCGGAGGACGATACGCTGATCCTTGCCCAACACTGCTGCCACTTTGCCTAGCATTGTTGCCGCTGTATGCTGCTGATGACTCAGATGCAGGCGACAAAGGCTGTATGTATTCGTGGGTCGGCTGCGCCCATTCCTCTGCTCCACTTGTTTGTTCTGTGGGAATGGAAGCGTCATTTGCCAACGCATCACATACCGATTTAACAATATAGTCGTGAATCAAACGGCTTTGCTGAAACCTCACCTCGTGCTTTGCTGGGTGCACATTGACATCCACCTCTGTGGCTGGCAAATCGAGATAAAAAACAAACGAAGGCTGCTCTTGAGAATGCAAAACCAGTTCATAGGCTTGCCGGATTGCATGTAACATGAGCTTATCCCGCATCCCTCTGCCATTGACAAAACTGTACTGATTATCTGTACTGCTTCTGAACTGGGAAACGTTGCCCAACCACGCTTTGATGGTGATATCACCGTAGTCTGAATCTAAGGTGACCGCATTATCGACAAATTTTTGGCCTACGACTTGAGCGATGCGTTGCTGAGGCTTATCAGCGGGCACCTTTTGAAACCTGCGAATGACTTTGCCATTGTGGCGCAACACAAAAGTCACATCTGGACGACTCAAACCAATGCGCTTTACGACATCCTCTATATGCTGAAATTCTGTTTTTTCGGTTCTCAAGAACTTTCTGCGAGCAGGGGTATTGTAGAACAAGTCGACTACATCAATCGTAGTACCGTACGGATGCGCCGCGGGTTGTAGCTTTACCTCCATCTCTCGCCCTTCGCATAAGGCTTGCCACGCTTGTTCTTGATCTGCTGGGCGAGAAGTTAAGGTCAATCGACTCACTGAGCTGATACTGGCCAAAGCCTCTCCTCGAAAGCCTAACGAGGCGATTTGCTCTAGATCATCAAGCGTTGAAATCTTACTGGTAGCGTGGCGACTCAATGCCAAACTCAATTCGTCTTTGACAATCCCCTTGCCAGTATCTCGAATTTTAATTCGCTTGTGGCCACCTTTTTCTATATCGATCTCAAGTTTGTCCGCTCCAGCGTCCAGACTATTCTCGATGAGTTCTTTCACAACAGAGGCCGGTCGCTCGACCACTTCCCCTGCCGCTATTTGGTTAGCCAGTCTTGGCGGTAACAAAGCGATTGGCAATGTAATCCCCTGAATGTTGCTATGAGACAGTGATAACGATGAAATTAGGTGCTAGGAATTGTCAGAATTTGACCTATGCGCACCACATCACTATTTAAGTTGTTGGCTTTTTTCAAGGTACTCACCTTAACATTGTATCGTTGTGCTAACAATGAAAGGGACTCGCCGCTACGGACTTTATGAGTACGCCTTGTTGATTTTTGCGATGCCCACAAGGTGCCATCTGGTGGTGTTTGTAGGAAATATTTTTTGGTCGCACTGAATAACGAATTAGCCAATCTTTGTCGGTACTCACTCCAATTGAGATTCTTCTCTTCCTGAGGATTGGAGATAAAGCCAACTTCAACCAGTATTGATGGGATATCAGGTGAGGTTAGCACGGCCAGACTTGCCGCTTGTGGGCGCTTTTTGTGCATCTTGGTGATTTTCTTCATTTCACCAATCACGGTATTACTCAAATCGTGGCTGGCAGCCATCGAATGATCCATAGAGAGACCGAGTATTGTCTCAGCCAGATAACGTTCACTGGCTTTGTCATTAATCACCTCGGCTGCCCCACCTAGCAACTCCGAGTGTCGTTCGGTCTTTTCCATCCAACGACCCAATTCGGTATCGGCACGGCCCATCGACAATACCCATACCGAGCCACCACGAGGACCGGGTTGAGTAAAGGCGTCGGCGTGGATAGAGATCAATAAATCCGCATTGTTTTTACGCGCGATTTCCGGCCGTTTGTTGGGATGGATATAATAATCGCCAGTACGTGTCATTACTGCAGACATGCCCGGTTCTTTATTGATGAGATCTCGCAGGCGTTTGGCAATACCGAGCGTTATGTGTTTTTCATAGGTCCCGCTGGGGCCGATACTCCCTGGGTCCTCGCCACCGTGCCCCGCATCAATAACAACGATAATATCGCGGTCGCGGTTATTGGACTGGGTGTTTAATACCACTTCACTAACTGGAGGCTTAGAGTCGGCCAAATCGATAACCAACCTGTGCCCATAGGGTGCGGTTGGTGTCATGGCAAACAGCGAGGCTTTGGCCTTGCGTTTCAAATCGATAACCACGCGAGTGCTTTGTTTGTTCTTAGGTGTTGAATAGCGTACGCGCTTGACGAGATCGCTCTTGTTTTCGAACTGTGAAAGGTCAGTGGAATTGTTGGTGTCGGCAATATCGATGACTAGGCGGTTTGGATTTTGCAGCGAAAAATAGCTGTACGTCGGCGCTGAATCCATGTCCAGTACCACTCTGGTGTTACCAGGAGAAGGCCATATCCTGAGCCCTTCAATCTGGTTTTTTGCCATTGCAATGCTGCTAATACATCCCCATAGCAGCGTGACAATGATTCCAACGCGCAACAAATTTTGCATAAATTTAATAATTATTATTGTTACCACCACAACCTGTAATCAAACTAGGTTGCCGTGTTTAAGTATGTCTTCGCCTTTAGAGGTCAATCCATCTAGGCAAAACTGACGTTGTTCCCCAACTGATTTAATAGTAATCACTAAATCCGCACATGCCAATAGTTCACCGCCTTTTTGCGGCCATTCAACTAAACAAACGGTATCTTCGGCGAAATAGTCTCTCACTCCCATAAATTCAAGCTCTTCAGGATCAGCCAGACGATAGAGATCGAAATGATAAACCGTGATATCGGCCAGTTCATAGGGCTCAACCAGCGTATAGGTTGGGCTCTTTACCGTTCCTTTATGGCCCAAAGCCTGAATGAAAAAGCGGCTAAATGTAGTTTTACCGGCACCAAGGTCGCCTTCGAGGTGGAATATGACACCAGAGGACTGGCTGTCTTTGACCGCTTTGGACAAGGCGATAGCCAATGCTTGTGTCTCGTCAAGGCTTGTTACCTCAACCATTGTTTGAATCAGACTCATAAAATGCAAAACTGAATGATATTGGGTGCCATGCTAGTGACTATTGCTCCATCTCGCAAGACACCCAACACAAAGTTTCTCTTATTGGTTAATCAGTGCCCTAACAGCTTCGAACAAGTCACTTGCCAACATACCGCGCTGCCCATAAAGCCTCGCCACTTCGTCGCCCGCTTTTCCATGTATACAGACTCCGTATTTACAAGCGATATCTTTTGGTAAACCTTGGGCCAACAAGGCACCGAGAATGCCACTAAGTACATCCCCCATACCCGCAGTTGCCATGCCAGGGTTACCGTGACGACAGACCCAGGTCGATTTTTCGTTATCGATAATACTACCCGCCCCTTTTAGTACGCAGGTAGCGTGATAGCGCTGAGCACACTGCCTCACACTGTTGAATCGGTCGGCTTCAATGTCGTCTACCGATACCCCTAAAAGTCTCGATGCTTCACCAGCATGAGGCGTCAATATGCAATCGGTAATGCTGTAAGCCGTTGTATGCTTGCTCAATAAATTCAAAGCATCCGCATCGATAATCATAGGTTTAGGGTGCGTTTGACAATGCTTCATGGTTTTTTCAAACGTCTCTAGCGCCCACGCGTCTTGACCTAACCCCGGACCAAGTACCACGCAAGTGGCCCAATCTAGTGCATCTTCTAAATCTGTGTCGGTTACCATCAACTCTGGGCGCCCGGCACTGACTTGTACCTTTGACGCTTCGTGCACATAGACCTTTACCAAACCTGCGCCGGTGCGAAGGGCTGCTTCACCTGCAAGCCTGATAGCGCCCGCCGTTCCCTTGTTGCCACCCACACACAATAGACGACCATATGTTCCTTTGTGGCTATGCACCTCCCGCGGTGCCATTTGGTAAAAGTGCTCAACATCGAGCAAATTCGCAGAGCTTCTTGCAAGAGCTTCAAAGTGATGACCAATACCAAGGTCAGCGTACACTAATTCACCGCAAGACTGCTTTCCGGCTCCCGTCGTTAACCCGGGCTTGATGCCAACGAATGTCACTGTGACATTGGCTTGCACACATCGCCCCAACGATTGCCCAGTGTTGGCATCTAACCCCGATGGCACATCAATACTCACAACCGGTGTGTCTATGTGGTTCACGGCATCGATGACATCGGCAAACTCATTGCGAATGTAACTGTTGATTCCTGTACCAAGTAAAGCATCAATAATGATTTCGGCTCGACCGAGTAATTCGCTTGAAAAGACTTCAATCTTCCCCCCCGCCTCTAGCCACATTTTCTGAGCTTTCCCCGCTTCATCGGCTAAAATGCGATGTGGTTCGATTGCGCACAAATGAACTTGCTTTCCGGCTTTTTTGGCATGTAACGCCGCGATATAACCATCTCCAGCATTGTGGCCTTGACCGACAAGGACTAGAAACACCTCAGTGTTGGGTAGTAACAGCTGACATTGGTCAAAAACCGCTTTCCCAGCGCGCTCCATAAGGGTAAACATATCCAGACCAGCGGCATGTGCTGCGCCATGTTCATGCTCTCTAATCTGATCGGCGCGAAAAAGTTTGTGTGATAAACTGTCGTTTTGTTGAGTATCTAACATGTTGGCATGTCCAAAATAAGTTCAATCGATCTGGTTCAATTAGTAGACAATATCAAGGCTTGGGGAAAGTCGCTAGGCTTTCAAGAGGTTGGTATCAGCGATATTGATCTGCATCAGTACGAGCCTCAGCTCTTAGCTTGGCTAGAAAAGGGCTATCACGGCGACATGCAATTCATGCAGGCTCACGGCACCAAACGAAGCCGTCCGGCGGAATTAGTGCCGGGCACCCTGCGTGTGATTAGCGTGAGAATGAATTACCTCCCACCTGATGCCTCGTTTGCCAAACACCTCAAGGATAATCGTATTGGCTATGTCAGCCGTTACGCTTTGGGCCGCGATTACCACAAAGTATTGCGCAAGAAACTCAAACAACTGGGCGAGAAAATTACAGAGGCTTTGGCTGAAACCGAGTATCGACCGTTTGTTGATTCTGCCCCCGTACTAGAACATGCTATCGCTGAAAAAGCAGGTATTGGCTGGACAGGTAAGCACTCGCTTACACTAAACAAAGACGCGGGTTCGTGGTTTTTTCTGGGCGAGCTGTTTATCAATTTACCCTTGCCCGTCGACGAGCCCATTGAAGAAGGTTGTGGTAGCTGTAACGCCTGCATAACTATTTGCCCAACCAACGCTATCGTCGCGCCATATACCGTTGATGCGAGGCGCTGCATTTCTTATCTCACCATAGAATATGACGGTGTTATCCCAGAAGAGTATCGCGAGGCCATGGGCAACCGCATTTATGGCTGTGACGATTGCCAGTTAGTATGCCCATGGAATCGCCATGCTAGCGTCACCACCGAATCCGATTTTTTCCCGCGTTCGAACTTACACGGGAACACATTGGTTAATTTATTTGCTTGGGATGAAGCCAGTTTCCTCAAATTTACTGAAGGGTCACCTATTCGCCGAATCGGCTTTGAAAAGTGGCAAAGGAATATCGCTATAGCGCTTGGCAATGCCGACCCAAGCGACGAAATTCAGCGCACACTAGCTGCGAAACTGGAGCAGGCCAGTGAACTGGTTAAGCCACATATTGAGTGGGCTCTGGAAAAACAACATAAAAAAAGCGTTGAGCCAAATCGATTGACACAACGCTTGATTAGAGTTGTTGAAAAGGGCCTGCCTCGTGACGCTTAGCCCCTTTATTTATTTGTGGTAAGGCTTACTGAGTTTGTGTACTGCCTCGACAAACACGCCAGCGTGTTCAGGCGGTACGTCCAAATGAATACCGTGACCTAAATTGAATACATGGCCAGTTCCCTCGCCAAATCCTTCTAAAATTGTCGCGACTTCTTGCTCGATACGAGCTGGCGAGGCATATAGCATTGAAGGGTCCATGTTGCCTTGCAGTGCAACTTTGTCGCCCACCCGTGCTTTGGCGTCAGCAATATCTATCGTCCAATCCAAACCTACACCGTCACAACCTGTTGCCGCAATGGATTCAAGCCACATACCACCATTTTTAGTGAATAGCGTGACAGGTACTTTTCGTCCTTCGCTCTCGCGATTGAGGCCATCAACAATTTTAGCCATGTACTGCAAAGAGAATTCTTTGTAGTCTCTGGGTGACAACACTCCGCCCCAAGTGTCAAAGATCATGACCGACTGCGCGCCCGCTGCGATCTGTGCATTCAAATAACTGATAACTGAATCAGCCAACTTATCGAGCAAAGCATGGAGAATCGCAGGCTCTGCAAAAGCCATTTTCTTGATTTTAGTAAACGCCTTACTAGAACCACCTTCCACCATGTAAGTTGCCAGCGTCCAAGGGCTACCAGAAAAGCCTATCAAAGGCACTTCGCCTTTCAGTTCGCGACGAATCGTACGAACCGCATTCATTACGTATTGCAGTTCGCCTTCGGGATCCGGAATACCAATCTTGTCAACGTCTGCTGCACAGGTGATAGGTCTTTCAAATTTAGGACCTTCGCCCTGTTCAAAGTAAAGACCTAGTCCCATTGCATCGGGAATCGTTAGGATATCCGAGAATAAGATAGCGGCATCTAGCGGATAGCGGCGCAAAGGTTGCAATGTCACTTCACATGCTAGCTCAGCATTTTTACACAGTGACATGAAGTCACCGGCTTGCGCTCTCGTTGCCTTGTATTCTGGAAGGTAACGGCCTGCCTGTCGCATCATCCAAACGGGAGTCATATCCACTGGTTGCTTGAGTAAGGCTCTTAGATAGCGATCATTTTTTAGCGCTGGACGCTGAAGAGTGGGCGAAACATCAGACATAAACTTACCACTTAGATGTAAACTGGCTAATAAAGGTTGCGGAGTATAGCAAGGTTCGTTAATAAAGTTGATAGCAATACGCTCTCGCTCTTGATGTTAATCAAAACTCACACAATCGTTTTTCTCTATTGGAAAACCAAACCTTTATCAGCATTTCGAAAACGCTTTCAAAAGATGGACAAAAAACTTGTATAATAAGTGAGCGTTTGCTACAAATATAACCAACATAGAAAAAGAAGCCCGTATACGGGACCGAGATTTACTTCTGAAACCCTGCCTTGGCAGGGTTTTTTATTTTCTATTGACGACGGCGTCGATGAGCTGCCCTGCAATAGAGAATTTGGGCGGGATGTTCGGTAAATCATGAATATCAAACCACTGGGCATCATCAATTTCATGGTCGTCAATTTTAATGTCACCGCCAGCGTATTCCGCGATGTATCCCACCATTACCGAATGTGGAAAAGGCCATGGTTGGCTACCGAAGTACTCCAAGTTCTTAACCCTAACTCCCACTTCTTCTTCGACTTCTCTGTGAACGGCGTGTTCTAGGCTTTCCCCACTCTCAACGAAACCTGCCAGAGTAGAATACATATTGACTTCTTTGTGACGAACGCCCCTTGCCAGCAGTATTTTATCGCCGCTGTAGATAGCCACAATAATACAAGGCGATACGCGGGGATAGCATCGGTGTTGACATGAGTGGCAATGCACAGCCATTTCCCAATCCACCGATTCCATTTTACTGCCACAACGACCACAAAAACGATGAGTCCGCAAGAAATGCGTGTACTGCCAAGTTTTGGCAACCAGACCAAATGCGTCGGTGGGAATAGAAGTCAGCAGGCGACGAAGTGAGATCGTTTCCCATCCGGCTAGTTCAACTAGCTCACTACCTATATCGATGGTGTGACCATCGAACTGAGCCCCTCCAACTTCTCGGTGTTCTATGCGCTTCACTTGGTCAGCATAGTGATGTAAAAACGGTATGTCTTGCCAGCGCATATGTGGCAGTGAAGACTCACCCTCTTTCACCAGTAAACGATCGCCACTGAAAATTAGCCAAAGCGATTCAATCGACGCAAGCGCGTCATGTTTTACAGGTTGAAACATAGTTTTCCTCACCAAGAATTATCGAGACCGCTACCAATGCTACGCTATCAATAGTGAACGCGATGAACACCAGCTACGCCAATACTGGAGCGCTAGGATTTCACAATCGAGGCAAAAACTCTAGCGCGAACCGAAGTTTGTTGGCTACTATGTTGGTAACGATGCATTACACAAGCCATTGAACCCATTAAAGACTTTGCGATGAGGTGGCTGAATAACATTTTTCTTATGTAAGAATACTGACTCGGCATGGCAACAAACTATGTGTTATGCTAATTGAAAGACGGAAGAATTTTAGTGTCAATGAACAGTACTACGCTAGTAAACAAAGCAAGGGCGTACTGCGACCAACGCGGCGCACGGTTTACCCCCTTAAGAGAAAAAGTTTATCAAATACTGATTACCAAGCACGGCCCTATGGGTGCTTATGAGTTGTTGGATGAACTAAAAGAAACAGAATCGAGTGCGAAACCGGCTACGGTTTATCGGGCACTGGATTTCTTGCTCGATTTCGGCTTTATTCACCGTCTAGAATCAACCAATGCGTTTGTCGCATGCCATCATTTTGGCTGTAGTCATCCGGTTCAATTTTTGATCTGTGATAGCTGTGGCGACGTCGTTGAAATCCAATCTGAAGGTTTAAAGGAAACGTTAAACACTCAGGCACACGAGCATGGCTTTCAAGTGTTAAAACAAACAATAGAAGCGCACGGCTTGTGTGCAGATTGCCAGCAATCTGAATCGGTTAATGCCAAGGAGAATAAGAGTGAATGCTGAGTTCGTTAATCCCTTCATTGCAGGCCTGCTAAATGTCATGGAAACCATGGCGCAAACTAAGCTAACGCCAGGAAAACCTAAACGCAAAGAAGACGAAACTGCCCGCGGTGATGTCTCAGGATTGATAGGCATGGTTGGCCCAGAAGTAAGAGGCTCTTTGTCGATTACGTTTGACGAAAACTTAGCACTTACCATTATGGAGAGAATGGTTGGCGAACGCCCTGAATCTCTCGACGCTGAAGTTGGCGATATGGTAGGTGAAGTCACTAACATGATTTGCGGTAACGCGAAACGCGACTTATCCGAAAAAGGCTTTGAATTTGGTATGGCAACCCCTGTGGTAGTGTCAGGTCATGATCACACCATTAGCCACCAAGTAGACGGCCCAAAGATCATACTGCCATTTCTTTGTGACGAAGGTCAGGCGCACTTGGAAATCTGTTTTGACAAATAGCGTATGGTTTTCAAAAACCATACGCCTACCTTCGATGAGCCGTGGTTTTCACCTTATTACAGATAAAGTTCTTCATGCGCTTCCTGAGATTGGCCAACTCAAACACGGCTTACTGCACCTACACTTGCAGCATACTTCAGCTAGCCTGACGTTAAACGAAAACGCCGATCCCTCGGTTCGAGCGGATTTAGAACGCTTTTTCAATCACACTGTCAGCGATGACACACCATACTTTACCCACACTTATGAAGGCCCGGACGATATGCCAGCCCATGTCAAAAGTAGCCTTTTGGGTTGTCAGCTAACCATTCCAGTCGCTTCAGGCGAACTGCAATTAGGCACTTGGCAAGGTATCATACTCGGAGAACATCGAGACCATGGTGGTAACAGAAAAATTATCGCAACACTCAATGGGATAATTGAGTAACTGATAACACTAGAGAACTGTCTACGGTAACCCCAAAGTCTAGCCATATGGCTAATACACATTGGTTGAATTTAATTTAGCCTAAGTTAGAAAGCAATTTCATATACTTACATAGCATTTAAACTCCTATACTGCATTTAACTAGCATTGTTTATTTGTCGACCACTAGGTTAGGCGATTACAATATAGGCGACGCAGGTATGGTCATTTGAAAACACATTAAACACACTTAGAACTACAGGAAGTAATGATGAAAAAAATCATAACACTCTCTTTGCTGGCCAGTATGGCTGGCGCGGCTATTGCGGATGACAAACCGCAAAACGATGGCGACTGGATTGGTGTATTTGGGCAGTACTATTCAGCTGACGACAACAAACCTGTTAACACTGGGCCTCTAGATGATGGTTTTGGTTTAGGTGCAGAAGCAGGTTTCAGATTTACCGACGACTGGGCAGCGAGACTTGAGCTTTCTTATCTGGATATCGATGGAAAATCAGGTGCCAACGATGACTCAGGCCTTATGTACGGCGCAGACGCCATGTACTTCCTAGAAGATGATGTGATGTATTTGTTTGGCGGTTTGCGCCAGCAACATCTCGATGAGACCTATCGCATGGCTTCGCTTGGTTTGGGTAAACATTGGGAAGTATCGGATAAACTTCGCGTGATTACCGAGGTCGCAACTTACTATGATTTTGGTCAAGAGTTTAACGACGTTAGCCTAAAACTTGGTTTGAGCTACTACTTCGATAAGCCAACCTCATCCGCTCCAACTCCGGCTCCAGCGGCGCCTAAAGATAGTGATAATGATGGTGTAATCGATGCTAACGACAAATGCCCTGCAACTGCAGCCGGCGTGAAGGTTAATAGTATGGGCTGCCCAATGGACTCTGACGGCGACGGTGTACTTGATTCTAGCGATCAATGTCCTTCTACGCCACGAGGAACTGTGGTTGACGCAAAAGGCTGTAAAGTAGTCAATGACAGCGACAACGACGGCGTGAAAGACGATAAAGACCAATGTCCTGCTACACCAGCTGGCGACAAAGTCTACCCAGAAAACGGTTGTACAGTATTCGGTGAAGAAGACGTCTCTATTTCACTTGAAGTGTTGTTCGCGAATAACAGTAGTGAAGTCGCAGAGCCTAATCACCCTGATATTGTCGAGTTTGCCGAGTTCATGAAACGCTACGGTACTGCTAACGCTACAATTGAAGGCCATACTTCAGCGGTTGGTTCGGCAAGTTATAACCAACGCTTATCTCAACAGCGTGCAGATTCAGTTAAAACATTGCTTGTTGAGGAATTTGGTATCAGCGCAGATCGCCTAGAAGCGGTAGGTTACGGTGAGTCACAACTTTTGAACACTGCTAACACTGCAGAGGCGCACCGTCAGAACCGTCGTATCACAGCGACAGTTTCAGAAACAATTAAAGTTCGCCAAACAAAATAATCGCGAGATGAGATATCAAAAAAGCGCCCTTGAGGCGCTTTTTTTATGAATAAATACACAATTCATTAAGTGCACATTGTGCTATTGGCTAGCTAGTACTCGTCGGCTACGGCTGGACCTGCGTAGTTATCAAACCGAGAAAATTGCCCTTGGAAGGTTAGCCTACTGGTGCCGATTGGGCCGTTACGTTGCTTACCTATAATGATTTCGGCGACCCCTTTGTCTTCACTGTTCTCGTGATAAACCTCGTCACGGTAAATGAACATAATCAAGTCAGCATCCTGCTCGATTGAACCTGATTCACGAAGGTCAGAGTTAACTGGGCGCTTGTCGGCACGTTGCTCTAGCGTACGGTTAAGCTGAGAGAGCGCTACAACTGGCACTTCCAGTTCTTTTGCTAACGCTTTGAGTGAACGGGAAATTTCTGCGATTTCCAAGGTTCGGTTGTCGCTCAAAGCCGGGACTCGCATTAACTGCAAATAGTCGACCATGATAAGGCTTATACCACCGCGCTCTCGAGCCAATTTCCTCGCCCGGCTTCGCACGTCCATGGGCGTCAAGCCCGATGAATCATCAACAAACAAGTTATCCTTGTCTTTGAGCATTGCCATCGTGTTGGAAATTCTTGCCCAATCTTCATCATCTAATTGAGCAGTACGAATCTTAGTTTGATCTACTCGGCTCAAGGATGCCAGCATACGCATCATGATTTGTTCTGAGGGCATCTCAAGACTGAAAACCAATACGGGCTTTTCTTCTAACAACATGGCATTTTCAACCAGGTTCATGGCGAAGGTAGTTTTGCCCATTGAAGGACGCGCCGCGACAATGATCAAATCGGAAGGCTGTAAACCACTGGTTTTCTTATCCAGATCAGTATAACCGGTTGATACCCCTGTCACTTCTTTGTTGGTTTTAACCAGTGCTTCGAGACGGTCGATGGTTTTACCCAATACCGCATCTACGCCCTTGGGACCTTCGTTTTCACCGGTGCGCTTTTCTGCAATCTCAAACACTCGGCTTTCGGCTAAGTCGAGTATATCTGCACTCTCGCGGCCTTCGGGGTTGTAACCCACCTCGGCGATTTCATGGGCCACACCAATGAGCTCGCGGGTTACAGCGCGCTCACTGATGATTTTGGCATATGCGGTCACGTTAGCAGAGCTAGGCGTATTTTTGGCGAGTTCACCAAGATAAGCCAGCCCACCCGCGTCTTCTAAGTGATTGTGTTTTTCCAGCTCTTCAGAAACAGTGATGATATCAACGGGAATGCTGTCACTGAGTAACTTCAAAATGGCAGTAAAAATAATCTGATGCGAGCGATTATAGAAATCTGATTCCGTGACTATTTCAGCGACTTTATCCCAGCTTTCAGGATCTATAAGCATGCTGCCAATCACCGACTGCTCCGCCTCGATACTATGTGGGGGAACCTTCAGTTTTTCGACGTTTTTATCGTTTGGGGTTGATACCGCTTTCACGCTCATCTCTTACAATCGCACTCGGGCTCATATTATGCGCTAAAACGTCGCGTTTTTAAATTGGCTTTTACCATTGTGTTATATGACTTTGGTTCAATTTTCTGGCAGACTAATCGGTTTTCCGGCATTCAACTGTAATGCCATATGAGTTTTCGCAATGTTGGACATTGTGTCATGGAAAAGGACGACTTGTAGTAGATGTTGTTGCCGTGTTCATTCGATTTATCCTTATTCTGAGTATCGCTTTTTACTCTTCTTTTACCTATTCCAGCCCCCGTGTGTCGGAATATTTTGACAGTAGAGACAGACTCTTTTCTCTGCCATTGTCAGAACGCTATACTCAGCTTGTAGAGACTGCGCCCTTTGACCTCAATACGCCTGAAGGCCGCTATTTTTACAATGTCATTTTACTCGATTCCAATGCCAGTGACTTGTATCGACCATTAACACGCAACGATGTGCGTGAACTGCAGCGCCATGCACCCGAGCTGGCACTGGAGTACGAACTGGTTGAAATGCGTTTATCCGATGCCGACTCGGCGTCGAGACTGGCAATTATCAATAGCGTAATCCAGCGGGCTAAAGAAAGTGGATATCAGCGCCTAGCGCGGTTCGCAACCTCAGATAAGGTAAGCGTGCTACTTGATAGGCAAGAGTACAAACAGGCTATTGAAACCATCCTTTCTGTCATAGATACAGCGCCAGATATCGACCGTTATATGACAATATCCGACTACCCATTACCGGTTATCTACAAAGACCTCGCAGATGCATTTTTCATGGATTCGCAACCGCAAACGTCTATTTATTACTGTCAACGCTATGCTGATTATCTCGCCAACGATGAATATGTTCAGTTTGACGCAAAGCTTTGCAAGGCTCGGGCATTGCTGAGCCTCAATGATTTTACGAAAGTTATTCAGGAAGCTTACCCGGTACTAGAGCAAGCCGCACCATTGGGGTACGACCACCTTGCCATTGCGGGTTCACTGTATATCGCAAAGGCGAATGTGGGGCTGGGTCATTTTGACATTGCAGTGGAATATGCCAAATCGGCATTAACCGTTATGGCGCAAAAAAACCTGTTCGGATACGGGGATGAACTGTACTTGAGTTTGGTCCTAGCTCAAGCCTATAACGGCCTGATGCAGCCTGATGATGCAATACGCACTATTTCTGCTCTGCGTGAAAAGAGCAGTTACATTCAAGAGACGCCGCGCTTCGCACGTATGCTGCTTGAGGTTGAAGCGGAGGCTAGCTTGCTCAAACAAAACTTGCCTCGAGCAATCGACGCACTGCAGCAAATCATTGCCATCGACAGTAAGAAAAGCGCGCCAACTGAACAGGCGCTGCAAACACCTGAGTTACTTGAAAAGCTTAACCAAAACCACCTTGATTATTTGCAAAGCCAATTTGCAGACATTGAACAGCGCAACAAAATCGTGCTTGCTGTATCAATTGTGGCTATCGTTTGTGTGATTTTCTTAGCAGGCGCACTCTATCGCAGTAAAAGAACACGCACTCTGCCGCAGTCTTACGGCGAATTTGATGTCTACACCAATTCACTCCAAAAATTTGCCTTTACCGACAAATTAGACGACACCCTGTGCCAAACACGCAACGCCAATGAAGTGTTCTGCCTCGCTCGTGTCGATGTTCCAGCGCTTGAAGACATAAAAAAACAAGGACGACCCACTTGGGAGGCTTCACTGCATGAGATTGCCACGATAATCAACAACTCTGTGGAGGTTAATGACAGTCTTTGTCGGCTAGACGGTAATGAATTCGCCATTTTACTGCCTACTGACTACCTTCACGATGCAACGCGTAAACTTCGCTTGGTCAGTGAAAAGCTGGCATCTCAGCACTATGCCACGCATATCGCAGTACTTGAATTTGTACCGGCACTAGATAGCGACACGGCTATCGCCACTATTGATACGTTTTTACAAATGCATCATGAACAAGAGGTTATTAGTGGGAGAGTATCGTCAACTGGTAGTGTTAAACCTGTCGTTATTGCCCATACGTAATCGCAAATGCGTAAACTGTACTTTTTGATAGTTAATTAAATCAAAGGCTTCTGGCATACTCAGTGATTTATCGGACATCGGTTTTTGCTCGCAATCTTGTCATCGACTCAAGCGACGCACTTACCTACACCCAAAGATCGCTCATAACTATGCGTTTTATCATTCCTATTTTTTGCTTAGTGATATTGCTAAACAGTGCCATTGCAGTAGCTGATTCTGTAGGGCAAGCCTATATCGATGAAAGAGCGAGAATATTGGATTTGCCCTACGATTCCCGCTTAACCACGTTAGCAGAAAGTGAGGTTTTTGATAGGAATACAGTGTTGGGCGAGTACTTTTATCAAAATACCTATTATTGGGGGACGGAAGAAACAAAGTTCTTTGGGCTACAAGGTGCCGACAGAGAAAAACTCAAACAGCAACATCCCTATTTCTACGTTGAAATGCTGTATGAAGAAGTTCATTTTAATGAGAGCGATGCTTTACTTAACTACATGAAAGTATCGGAAATCGCCAAAGCCAATGGTTTATACGATATCGCAATGACATCCTCATCTATGGCATCAGAGGCGTTATTCAACGATGGTAAATTAGTCGATGCTGTTAGAGTTTTGGAATCGGTAATTCACTTACCTAATACACAAAGTGAATACCTCAGAACTCAAACCCCAACAATTGAAGACATTTTCCGTAGATTGGCCAATGTTTATATGTTGCTCGATGAGTTTGATACAGCGCTAAAATTTTGCGAAAAATCTTCCAGTACTAACGACTTAAAGAATTTGGTCTTTGTCTTCGCCCAATTATGTAAAGCAAACGCCTATTACTATTCAGGAAATCCACAACGAACCCTTGATATTGTTTACCCAATTTTAGAATCAGAAGGTAAACACCCGTACTATTTAATCAATCAAGCTTCTTATTGGATAGTCGCTAGAGCTAACAATCAATTGGGCTTATATGATGAAGCACTAGAGTTTGGTTTAAAAGCGCTCGAATTAGATAATGAACCCAGTACGATCTCAATTTCCCTAGGCTTGATCTTGACTGAAATCGTAACGTCCTATGTTGGCCTGGGTGATGAGAAAAACGCGACGCTCTATGCAGAGCGACTTGAAGAACCCATTAAATTACATAGTGATGTGCCCTTCACTTACCGAAAATTCTTAGTCGCCAAGTCACTCAATCAAGAACTGCAAGGGGATTACCAAGGCGCCCATGCAACACTCACCGAAATTCTTGAAATTGATGCAACACTCAAACGATTAAATGCAAACAGAAGTTCAGTTGTGAGTACCGTCAATGGTCTCAGTCAGAACCGAGTGCAGTACTTGGAAACCATTGCCGCAGAGGCGGAAGCGCACCAACAACAGCGCAATCTCGCAATTGCGTTAAGCCTCTTATTCTGTAGCCTTTGCTTGTTCATTTACTGGCGTAAACAAAATAAGCTCAAGTCCCTCGCCCACGCTATTGAGCGTGATGCCAGTACTGGTCTGTACTCCTATGGCTTTAGTTTGTTGGCCCTTGCAGACGCCATTGATACCCCTTCGTCTACGCCAACAACACTGGCGTTATTGAAAGTGGGCAATTTGAGCCTTACTATGAGACAAAAAGGCGAAGACTACGCAAACAACAGTCTTATCGGCATCGCCAAACACCTGAAATCAACACTGCCAGACAGTTTTACGATAGGCCGTTACAGTCAAGATACCTTTATTGTCGTGTTCCCCAAGACCTATGCAAAGGAGGCTGAGCTTATTCTCAGGGACGCGATTAAACCCTATGCGGCCGATATACAACTCTACAGTTCTAGCATCACCTTGAGCGCAGGAGTACTGGAAATAACCAAGCCACTTTCCTTGGACTATGCATTGGAACGATGCGAAGCGTTGCTTCCCAATAGCCCTTCTCCGACTGAGTTTGTTACCCATATTAGTACCAATGACATGGATGTAAAAGCTGTGACTGAAACGGTGGTTGCCAAGTGAGATTCCTGCATTTGTCAAAGACAATAGGCCCGTGTATCGGCTTGCTTTTGCTGGTGCTATCTAGCGCTTTGGCCAATGCCGATTCTGTTGGGCAAGCCTATATCGATGAAAGAGCACGAATAAGGAGTTTGCCCTACGATTCCCACTTAACCGCGTTAGCAGAAAGTAAGGTTTTTGATAGGAATACAGTGTTAGGCGAGTACTTTTATCAAAATACCCATTATTGGGGAACAGAAGACAGAGTTTTCTTTGGACTGAAAGGCGCCGACAGAGAAAAACTCAAACAGCAGCACCCCTATTTCTACGTTGACATGTTACTCGAAGAAGTAAATGCGACTTCAGATAACAGCCCAGAACAATATATAGAAGTCATGGGGATAGCGAAACAGCTCGGCTTTTACGATATAGCATTTGAAGCTGCAGACCTTGCCTCTAACAAACTCTTTAAGCGCGGTAAGATAGTAGGTGCCATTGCAGCTTTGGAATCGGTAATTCATTTACCCCCCACACAAAGTGAATACCTCAGAACGCCAACCCCAACAATCGAAGGCATTTTCCATACATTGGCCAATGTTTATATGTTGCTCGATGAATTAGATTCTGCGCTAAAATTTTGCGAAAAATTATACGCTGGTGCCGATATTAAAAGCTTGGAGTTTGTACACACACAGTTATGTAAAGCAAACGTCTATTACTATTCTGGAAACCCGCAACAAACCCTTGATATTGTTTATCCTATTTTAGAATCAAAATATACGTACCCGTTCTATGGACTCTACTCAACTGCTAATTGGCTAGTCGCTAGAGCCAACAATCAGCTAGGCTTGTATGAAGAAGCACTAGAATTGGGTTTAACAGCGCTCGAAATAAATGACGAACCCGAATCCATCTCACTTTACCCAGGGCTGATCTTGACTGAAATCGTAATGTCTTACGTTGGCCTGGGTGATAAGAAAAACGCGGCGTATTATGCGGCGCTGCTTGAAGAGTCCATACGGTTACACAGTGATGAGCCAATCAGTTATCGAAAATTCTTAGTCGCCAAGTCACTAAACCAAGAACTGCAAGGGGATTACCAAGGCGCCCATGCAACACTCACTGAAATTCTTGAAATTGATGCAACACTCAAACGATTAAATGCAAACAGAAGTTCAGTTGTGAGTACCGTCAATGGCCTTAGCAAGAGCCGAGTGCAGTACCTGGAAACCATTGCCGCAGGGGCGGAAGCGCACCAACAACAGCGCAATCTCGCAATTGTGTTAAGCCTCTTATTCTGTAGTCTTTGCTTGTTTGTTTACTGGCGTAAACAAAATAAGCTCAAATCCCTTGCCCACGCTATTGAACGTGATGCCAGTACTGGTTTGTACTCCTATGGCTTTAGTCTGTTGGCCATTGCAGACGCCATTGATACCCCTTCGTCTACGCCAACAACGCTGGCGTTATTGAAAGTGGGCAACCTGAGCCTTGCCATGAGACAAAAAGGGGAAGACTACGCAAACAACAGTCTTATCGGCATCGCCAAACACCTGAACTCAACACTGCCAGATAGTTTTACGATAGGCCGTTACAGTCAAGATACCTTTATTGTCGTGTTCCCCAAGACCTATGCAAAGGAGGCTGAGCTTATTCTCAGGGACGCCATCAAACCCTATGCGGCCGATACACAACTCTACAGTTCTAGCGTCACTTTAAGCGCAGGGGTACTGGAAATAACCAAGCCACTTTCCTTGGATTATGCACTAGAGAGATGCGAGGCATTACTTCCCAATAGCCCTTCTCCGACTGAGTTTGTTATCCATATCAGTACCAATGACATGGATGTAAAAGCTGTGACTGAAACGGTGGTTACCAAGTGAGATTCCTCCACTTATCAAAGACAATAGGCCCGTGTATCGGCTTACTTTTGCTGGTGCTATCTAGCGCTTTGGCCAATGCCGATTCTATTGGGCAAGCCTATATCGATGAAAGAGCGCGAATAATGGAATTGCCCTACGATTCCCGCTTAACCGCGTTAGCAGAAAGTGAGGTTTTTGATAGGAATACTGTGTTGGGCGAGTACTTTTATCAAAATACCTATTATTGGGGGACGGAAGACAAAGTTTTCTTTGGGCTACAAGGCGCCGACAGAGAAAAACTCAAACAGCAGCACCCCTATTTCTACGTTGAAATGTTGCATGAAGAAGTTCATTTTAATGAAAGCGATGCTGTACTTCACTACATGAAAGTATCGGAAATCGCTAGAGTCAATGGCTTTTACAATATCGCACTAACGTCCTCACTTTTTGCATCAGTGGCGCTGTTCGACGATGGTAAATTAGTCGATGCAATTCAAGTTTTAGAGCCGATCATCAGCCTGCCAAATACCCCTAGCTTATACAACACCAAAGACGCTTTTAATATGAACGATGTTTTTCAGTCTCTGGCCAACATTTATATGTTGCTCGATGAGTTTGATTCTGCTCTTAGGTATTGTCATCAATCTACTATCGATATTGATAAAGCGAGCAGAAGTTACTTTCTTTCGAAGCTTTGTGTTGCACATGTTTACTACTACTCCGGCAGTCCGCAACAAACGCTAAACATTGGTTACTCTCTTTTAGAAGCTGAATATAGTTTGCCCTACTACAATGCCTTGCCTTATATCCATTGGATCAACGCTAGAGCTAACAATGAATTGGGTTTGTATGAAGAAGCATTAGAATTTGGTTTAGAAGCGCTCAAATTAAATGATGAACCCAGTACGGTCTCACTGTCCCTAGGCTTGATCTTGACTGAAATCGTAACGTCCTACGTTAGCCTTGGTGATAAGAAAAACGCGGCGCATTATGCGGCGTTACTTGAAGAACCTATTAAATTACACAGTGATGTTCCCTTCAGTTACCGAAAATTCTTAGTCGCCAAGTCACTGAACCAAGAACTACAAGGGGATTACCAAGGCGCTCATGCAACACTCACCGAAATTCTTGAAATTGATGCAACACTCAAGCGCCTTAATGCAAACAGAAGTTCAGTTGTGAGTACCGTCAATGGTCTCAGTCAGAATCGTATTACGTACCTAGAAACCATTGCCGCAGAAGCCGAAGCGCAGCAACAACAGCGTAATCTCGCAATTGCGTTAAGCCTCTTATTCTGTGGCCTTTGCTTGTTCATTTACTGGCGTAAACAAAATAAGCTCAAATCCCTCGCCCACGCTATTGAGCATGATGCCAGTACCGGTTTGTACTCCTATGGCTTCAGTTTGTTGGCCCTTGCAGACGCCATTGATACCCCTTCGTCTACGCCAACAACGCTGGCGTTATTGAAAGTGGGCAATCTAAGCCTTGCCATGAGACAAAAAGGCGAGGACTACGCAAACAACAGTCTTATCGGCATCGCCAAACACTTGAAATCAACACTGCCAGACAGTTTTACGATAGGCCGCTACAGCCAAGATACCTTTATTGTCGTGTTCCCCAAGACCTATGCAAAGGAGGCGGAGCTTATTCTCAGGGATGCCATCAAACCCTATGCGGCCGACACACAACTCTACAGCTCCAGCATCACTTTAAGCGCAGGGGTACTGGAAATAACCAAGCCACTTTCCTTGGACTATGCATTGGAACGATGCGAAGCATTGCTTCCCAATAGCCCTTCGCCTACTGAATTTGTAATCAACACTCGATAGGGCAATAAAAAGGCTGCGCGGCCATCTCCCGTAACAAAAAGCCAGGTCAATGACCTGGCTTTTGATAATACGAACTACGCTGACCGTTTAGTTGTTTTCTAGTGTGACTCTGCCGCTGACCGTCGACACTTCCACTCGAGCTTTACCGCCGTTATGAGAAAACTCTAACCATCTGCGTGGGCCATACTTAGCTTTCATCATCTTGTCAGCACTAATGCGGTTGACGATACGTCCTCCTGCATGTGCTTCGATATCAAAGCGTGCCGATACGTCGTCTTGGAACGCTAGTGTAATACTGCCGCCCACTGAACTCGCTCGAACTTCGCCATTGGACTGTAGATTCATTGATGCGCGTACGCTGCCATTAACAGTCTCAACGTCGAAGTCTTGAATGCTCTCAAGCTCTACATCGACATCGCCATTGACCGTCTCGATTGTCACGTCTTCAGCATCACTGATTACGTCTATGCTACCGTTAACTGAGTTGAGCGATAACTCTTCTGTTTCGCGGCCTTTACCTCGAATACCACCGTTAACCGTTTCGACAACTAATTCGCCAACGAGATTGTCAAAGCGAATGTCCCCGTTGACCGATTCAAGTCGGGCATCTCCGGTGATTTTATCAAGCTGAATCGAGCCGTTTACCACGTCTACTTTGACGTTGCCTTGGATGTCAGAAATATCGACGTCCGCATTAACAGAGGTGTAACCGATGCGAGACTCCTGCGGTACATAAATCTTTAGGTCGTCACCTTCGTCGCTTCCCCAGCCCCATTTTTTACCGCTCTTTTTGACTTCGATCTCAATGATGATATCGCGGCCTTTGCGCTCAAAAATGAACTCTTCAGTACGTTCGCCTAACGTGCCTGTCACGCGCACTTCATCTTTGTCCCAGCCTATGATCTCAGCTTCGCCATTGATATGTTCGATTTCGACATAACTGCCCTTCTCGGCCTGTAAGGACTCATCAACCGATTGCTGTGCGAAAGCATTGCTGCTGCATAAAATCGCTAGAGAAGTAAGCGCACCGACCATCGGACAAAAATTTCGAAAAGACGTTATTGAATACATAATTGTCACCTTGTGGTTAAATTTGACGCCATTTGGGCGCGTGCACTCGCTCAATAAGCTCAATTTGTTGTTGATAAACACTTTGTAGCATTCTCAAAAGTGCTTTGTTGTTCGGATCTTCTTTCAGCGCAAGCTTAATTGCTACCGCTGCCTGATCTAATTCATTCAGTTGTTGTTCCCAGTTTTCTGTCACCGCAGCCGTATCGCTGAACTGCACCAACAATGCTTCTCGCTGCGCTTGGTATTGTGTGCTCAGCGCCTCTACTAACTGGTCGCCTTGTAACGCGATATCTTGCTCTGGCGCAATTGTCGTTTGCACACCGAACCAAGACAGTGTTGCCACTAGACCCACACTGGCTGCCACCGCGACTAGTCGCCCCGATCCTGATTTTTTCTCGATCGCCCCGCCATCTTCTATGCCGAGTTCGATACCTTTCCACAGATCTCTCTCTGGTGCTTTGCCTTGTGGTAAAGCATCTAACTTGGACTGTAACTCTGCTTCAAATGCTTTATTCGTCATAACCCATCCACTCACTCATTAACTGCTTCGCTCGGTGAAATTGCGCTTTACTCGAACCCACTGCCATATTTAGCATCTTGCTGATGTCTTCATGCCGATAACCTTCGACAGCATGCAACACAAAAACCATTCTCGCTCGTTCTGGTAACCGTAAAATTAACGCTTCCAAATCCACGTCACCTGCCGAGGTATCACTATGCGCGGTTTCTTCGATTCCACTGTCTTCGATATTCATCATTCGCTGCCACCATCCCCGTTGCTTGCGAATGTATGAAATGGTGACATTTGCCGTCACACTGTGCAGCCATGTCGAAAACTTAGATTGCTCATTAAAATTAGCGAGCTTTGACCATAACTGTATGAAGACTTCTTGCGTTGCATCCTCGGCCAAACTCTTATCAGCAGTAAGGCGATAGCACAAACTGTAGACCTTGTTGATATACAAGTCGTACAGCTGCTTATACGCGGCCTTGTCACCCTCTCGGGCGGCACGGATTACCGCAAGCTCTCTGGCTTGTGCAAACTCTTCTTGGGCATCTACCACATTAGTTTGCGACATCACCTAGCGTCCTCAGCATGTCTGTTCCTATCAAAGTAAAGCTGTCTTGTTTATTGAGTCGTCGTCTAATCTACAATGGTTTAAACGGTTAAAAAACTTTTTTTGAATTTACCTAGCCCAAACAAAAATTATCGTTAAACTAATGCTTTGCCGAATCTCAAGGAGACGTGAATATGCAAGTCAACGCATTGTTTGCAGCAACCCCAAAACCTTTCGGCCCCCGCGGGGCTCCCAGTAGCATTATCAAATCCCCTGTCGATACCATTACCGTTGAAATGGACCACACCTTAGAAGACGAGCAAGGCAACAAAAAGCTTCATGGTGGCCCTGAGAAAGTACTTCACCAATACGGCCCAATGGCTTATGACACATTAAAACAGGCTTTTCCAACACTTGGAGATTTGAGCGCACCGGGAAACATCGGCGAAAACCTCTCTGTTGAAGGAATGGAAGACACTAACGTGTGTGTTGGCGATGTATACCAAATTGGCAATGTAGTCATCCAAGTCAGTGCACCGCGTGCGCCGTGCAACAAGATTAGCCATCGATTTGACGTAAAGAATCTAGATAGGTTCGTCGGTGAAAATGGCATTACTGGTTGGTACTACCGCGTGATACAAACTGGCACTATTCGTAATGGCGATACTGTAACGCTTATCGAACGACCAGAAAAAACCGTCACTATTCACGATTTGATGAAAGCGGTATTTTTGCCAGAATTAGCTGACAAAGCTGCCGAGTATGTGGAGCTTGAAGTCTTAGACGATGAATGGCGTGAAAAGTGTCAGCGACAAGTCCGCAAGTTTTTAAAAGCATAAGTACGCTGCATTACCATCCATCAGATATAAAAAAGCCGCTCATTGAGCGGCTTTTTTTAGTTTGAGCTAAGACTTAACTTAAGCTTCAGCGATGATAACAACCTTCGCTGTTGCTGTTACGTCTGAGTGAAGCTGCAAGTCGATGTCGTACTCGCCAGTTTCACGAAGTGTACCTGTAGGAAGTTTAACTTCGGCTTTGGATACTTCAACACCAGCAGCAGTTACCGCATCAGCGATATCACGCGTACCGATTGAACCAAATAGTTTGCCTTCGTCACCTGCAGGTGCAGCGATTGTTACTTCGCCTAGTTCAGCAACTTTAGCAGCGCGCGCTTCAGCAGCAGCCAATTGCTCAGCAATTTTCGCTTCAAGATCTGCACGACGTGCTTCAAACTTTTCTACGTTCTCTTTTGTAGCAGGCACAGCCTTGCCTTGAGGGAACAAGAAGTTACGCGCAAAACCAGCTTTAACTGTTACTTTGTCGCCCAGTCCGCCAAGATTGGCGATTTTGTCTAGTAAGATGATTTCCATCTAAGCTACCCCTTTATTTCGCCAAATTACTTGTGTGAATCAGTGTACGGAAGCAATGCTAAGAAACGAGCACGCTTGATCGCACTTGATAGCTGACGCTGATATTTAGCGCTAGTACCAGTAATACGGCTAGGGACGATTTTACCGCTTTCAGTGATGTAATTTTTCAAAGTAGCGATGTCTTTGTAATCGATCTCGGTTACACCTTCTGCAGAAAAACGGCAGAACTTACGACGTCTGAAAAAACGAGCCATTATGTATCTCCTTAAGCGTTATCTGCAGTGTCAGCTTTAGCTTCTGCACGTGGTGCAGAATCTTCGCGACGTTCACGACGTTCTTCCTTCATCATTGGCGAAGGTTCAGTCACAGCACCTTTAGTACGCATAACAAGGTTGCGAAGTACAACATCGTTGAAACGGAAAGCTGTTTCTAGCTCTTCAACCGCTTCTGCTGTCGCTTCTGCATTGATTAGTACGTAGTGTGCTTTGTGAAGCTTTTCAATTGGGTAAGCCAATTGACGACGGCCCCAATCTTCTAAACGGTGAACTTGACCACCGTCTTGCTTAAGGATAGTGGTATAACGCTCGATCATACCAGGTACTTGTTCACTCTGATCAGGGTGAACCATAAAAACGATTTCGTAATGACGCATTATTGCTCCTTACGGTTGTAGCCTCTTGCAGAATAGCCAGCTGCGTTGAGACAAGGAACGGTTCAATAGGGCTATTAAGGGCGCGAAGTATATAGATCTCTGGGCAATTGCACAAGTCTTAATCAGTGTGTCGCTACGGGTAAATGGCAAATAGTGTAAAGTTTGATAAATTGATGGGGATTATTCGATACCTATTGACCCATCAGGGCCCCCGCTAGGTATACTTTAATCTGGGACACTCATTCAACGTCAAGGAATTCAAGTCATGCATCCATTGGTCGAAAAATACGGTCTACAGCCCCACCCTGAGGGCGGTTTTTACAAGCAAGTGTATTGCTCTATTTCGACTGTCGCGTCCCATGATCACGGCGAAGGCCGACCAGCAATGACCCACATTTACTTTTTACTGTTAAAAGGTCAGGTCAGCCGTTTCCATCGCGTATTGCACGATGAGGTTTGGAACTTCTATGAAGGTGCGCCACTTGAACTTATCACAGTAAACGATGAACACATTTGTTCTACACTCTTGGGCGCAAGTGATGGTGACTACGCCAGTGTGGTGCCTGCTGGGCACTATCAAGGTGCTCAAAGCACCGGTGACTATACCTTAGTGGGATGCACCGTTGCGCCCGGCTTTGATTTTGCAGATTTTAGTTTTATCGAAGACCAAGCGATGGCCCAGTGGTTAGTCACAACGGAGCCTCGCTTTAAACCTTTTATCTAGAGGTCATTATTGCAGCCACGCATAGCTGAACTTCATAAACACGCTTTGTTGTGTTTCTTCTAGCGAGGTTAATTCGGGGGTCTCGACACCCGCGCTAGACACTCCCACAAAAAACCGCGTTTCCGGGTTGAGTTTGTAAGAATAAAGTAGCTGCAGTCCAAAGGAACGACTGTACTCATCGACGTCGAACGTAAAGTTAGCCTGATTGCGGTGCACATTGCGATATGTCAGTATCATGCGCACAAATTGTCGGGGGTCAAACTGATAGGTAAGGCGCACATCAGACAATCGAGCAATGAATAACACCTCGTCATTGACGTCCAAGTTGCTGTAAGTATGGCGCATACGCAGCCGCGTATGGCGGCCAATATTCAAGTCCACTAGAGACTCAACAAACAATTGGTCACCCAAACGATTGTTGGCGAAATCAATTTCATCCCCTTTGCGAACAAAGTTGCGCAGGTAAATGTAGGGGTTGGGCCGTGTTTCCATGAACAAGCTGTATGATGTCTCATTGAACAAATCGGTATTGCCATCAATTGCTAAGGATCCCGGATTGAAACGTTGCCCCACACGGTCTCTTTCTCTAAAGCCAATTTCCACAAACGACTGCATAATACCGCGCACGCTAACGTAGCCTTCCAACTCTTCTTCTAACAGTTCGCCGTTGTCATTATGAGTAATGTCCCAATCACCACGAACTCTTACTCGATTCCACCAGCTGCCCTCGTTCCACCAACTGTAACCACCGCCGAGCACCGACTTTTCAAAATCCGCTCTGTTTTCAAAACCCAAGTCAGCTCTGAACCCTTCATCCACAACAAAATGTGTAGCTCTTGCGAACCAATCCCGTTCATCGTGACGGTAGGTCACTCGCCAAGATTGCCCCGAGAATTCCTCTCCTTCGTCGGTCCGCAAAGAGGCTTCGCTTTGATCGTCATCTTGCGAACAATCGTCCGAGCAAAAATCCCTAAACAGGGTCTCAGGGTACTGTGTACTAGAGGTCACGTATTGTGCTTCTACCGTATCTTGCTGTGTCACGCGATAGCGCACGTCAACGCCATTGACATAGTTGTGATAATTATCAGACTCACGCAATGTTGAAATCCACCCCAACGACAAGTCAGGATTCACATCGTAGCGGTAGCGCAGCGCACTATTGATAGTGTCTTCATCAAATTGGGCGATAGTCGAGCCAATGTTTCCCGGCACGATAAATTGCGCCGATACATCATTCGCAGCAAAGACGCCAAATGTATGCTTACCAATTTGCCCCGTGACTTTTGCGCCGAAATCTGGGGCACCAATGTTGCGGGTATAAACCAAGTTCTGATCGGTACTAAAGTAGTCAGCATTCTCGACGAAAAATGGTCGCTGTTCGGGGAAGAACAGGGCAAACGTATTGTTAATGCTGACTTGAGCGACATCGGCTTCTACCTGAGAAAAGTCAGGGTTAAGTGTCGCCTGTAGCGATACTTCTGGCGTAATACCCCATTTTACATCTAAGCCGATTTCCTGATTGTCGAAGTTCGTCCAATCCTCAGTTGCGAATGGGTCTCTTTCACGACCGGCACCAACGACTAAGGTGGGCACCCAAGCAATATTGTTACCTTGCCTAGCTTCATCAAACCCTTCGAGCAACCCCATCTGGCACAAAAAGCAGGAGTTGTTTCTGTCCCAAGGTAAATTCGAAATACGCAATCTGTCCTTTCGCGGATAAAAACGAACAAATTCTGCTCCCCACGTTTTCTTACCATCGCTTTCGAGAAAGTTCATGGTTCTCAGCGGAATTGCCATTTCAACGATATAGCCATTGTCTGTAATTTTGCCAGCAGACTCCCAAATTGCATTCCAGCTGTCACTTTCATCGCCCGTCATTTCGTTTTCGATAGCGTCAAGCTGCACCCCTAAAGGGTTAACAAAGAACTGATATGCGAGTCGTTGGTTATAAAATGGGTCAAGCTTAATGCCAACCAAGTCGTCATCCCACACTCGGTCTCTGTCGCGGTAAAACGCCGAAATAGCATCGATATCTGGATCTTGAGCGATGAAGCCTACGTACAGGGTTTCACCATCTTCGAATATATAGACATCGGTCTGCACCGGGCTGGGCGTATTTTCAAAAGGTCGAGTGACGATATCCAAGGATAAGGTTTTCGCTCGCTGCCACATGGGTTCGTCCAAATTGCCATCCACTGTGATCTCGCCATTCAACATCGGCACTTGATCACTTGTCACATTGCTTGCGACTTGGCTAAACGCAACGACAGGCCATATTGCAAATGACAATAGCAGCGACCTCAATGAACCCATGTTTTTTATCCTTATTTTGGGTGGGGATTTCAAACGCCGCAGTATGGCAGAAGATAGGTATTCCTCACCTCACATTCGATAAACTAGTTAGCCAGTGCGATAAATTCCAAATAGATAAACAAAATACTTAAGAGGTCGGACATCTAGACGAATTGATGAGTGTCAAAGCAAGGTATCGAATTCACTATTACACTTATTCAGATCAAACGCGTTTCGGGAAGAAATTTATGCTCAACCTTACGGTATGTTCGAAAGATTATATTGCCCAATTGAACGAAAATGTGGATTCCATGCGTGAATGTTTCGATTTGGTAGCGTCCATTCACGAAAACGTTCCATGCATCGAGTTTAAGCCCGACGGCACCATACTGACGGCAAATAACTTGTTTCTGGGCGCGGTAGGTTATCGCTTAGACGAAATTCGCGGTCAACATCACAAAATGTTTTGTGAAGGCAACCTCGTCAACAGCCAAGAATACCAAGCGTTTTGGCGTAGTTTAGGTAGTGGAGAAAAGCACTCAGGCACATTTAAACGAATTGACAAAAGTGGCAATGTACTCTGGCTGGAAGCGGTATACTTTCCGGTGAAAAAAGACGGCCGTGTACTCAAAGTTGTCAAAATTGCCAATGACGTGACACAAAAAGTCGAACAGCTAAACGATGAATTAGCGCTATCGTCGGCGTTAGACAAATCCCAAGCTGTCATCGAGTTTTCTCCCTCAGGAGAAATCTTAGCGGCCAACCAAAACTTCCTCTCTGCGATGCATTGCCGGCCCGACCAAATCATTGGGCAACACCACAGAATTTTCTGTTACGACGACTTTTACGAGATGAACCCGCGCTTCTGGCAAGATTTAGCCAATGGCGAGTTTAAATCCGGTTTGTTTAAGCGACGTACCCTAAATGGTGAGCAAATTTGGTTAGAAGCCAGCTACAACCCGGTTCTTGACGAAAGTGGCCAAGTTGTCAAAGTCGTCAAGTTCGCTTCAGACATCACTCAGCGCATCGAACAAGAAGAGGCGGTTAAACAAGCGGCTGAAATTGCTCACTCTACCTCTCTTGAAACAGAGAAAATTTCGATACAAGGTAGTACGACAATTCAGCGCACCGTTGATGTATCTGAATCCATTGAACAAGAACTGCAAAACGCTGCTGATCTCATCAATAAGCTGAACAAGCAATCAAGCGACATTCAAGCCATTGTCAGTACGATTCGAGGCGTCGCCGAGCAAACTAACCTGCTCGCATTGAACGCGGCAATTGAAGCAGCAAGAGCGGGAGAGAACGGTAGAGGATTTGCCGTTGTTGCCGACGAAGTTCGTAACCTTGCAGCAAATACCAGTAAATCAACCGTTGAAATTGAAGAAGTCGTCTCGCAAAACAGTATTCTTGCGGAGCAAGCAACCAAAAGTATCGAGATGATTAAAGACTTAGCAAAAGAGGGGAATCTTTCAGCGAACGAGGCGTATTCACTCATCGATGAAATTAAACGTGGTGCAGAAAACGTAGTGCAAACCGTCGCAGGGTTATCGACTCACTGACTTTTTGCACTATTTATTTGCTTAACAAATACTGTAAACAACAAAAAGCCGGGTCATACCCGGCTTTTTGTTGTTTTACGCTTTCTGATTCCGTTGTAATAGATAATAGAAAACCGGGGTCAATATTAACCCAAACACAGTGACACCTATCATGCCAGAGAATACCGCCACGCCCATTGCTTGACGCATCTCAGCACCGGCCCCCGTGGACACCACCATAGGGAACACTCCCATAATAAAAGCAATCGACGTCATCAATATAGGGCGCAGTCTGAGCCTACATGCTTCTTTAATAGCAGTAAGGGCTGTCATTCCTGACTCTTGCAGTTCTTTGGCAAACTCGACAATCAGAATCGCATTCTTAGTTGCAAGCCCCACCAATACGATAAAACCGATTTGGGTAAAGATATTATTGTCACTTCCCCAAATAATGACGCCAGTTATTGCCGACAATAAGGTCATTGGCACAATCAAAATAATAGCCAGTGGTAAACGCAAACTTTCATATTGGGCGGCCAGCACGAGGAACACCAACACGACGACAAGCGGGAACACGTACATCGCCGTATCACCTGCCAGAATTTGCTGATACGTCAATTCCGTCCACTCATAGGTCATACCTACCGGCAAGGTTTCATCGAGAATTTGTTCTATCGCGGCTTTCGCTTGGCCTGAACTGTAACCTGGTGCCGGACCACCATTGAGCTCAGCCGTTACGTAACCGTTATAGTGCATCACGCGATCTGGACCAGCTCCGTGGTTCACGTCCAAGAAGGTGCCCAATGGAATCATTTCACCATTCGCATTTCTGACTTTAAACTGCTTAATTTGCTCCACATTCTCTCTAAACGGCGCATCAGCTTGAACATTAACCTGATAGGTTCGGCCAAAGAGATTGAAATCATTCACATAAACACTACCTAAATAGGCCTGTAACGTATCGAACAAGGTATCGATACTCACGCCTTCACTGATCGCTTTAGTGCGATCTAGGTCAACATCTAGCTGAGGAACATCAACCGTAAAACTCGTGAAGTTACCGGTAAGCGCTGGGTGAGCCCAAGCTTTACCAATGACCTGCTGAGTGACTTCATTCAGCTTTTCAAAGCCCATGTTGCTGCGGTCTTCTATTTGCAATCTAAATCCACCGATAGTACCTAGACCCATGACAGGCGGCGGTGGGAAAATAGCGACAAATGCACCTTTAATAGACGAGAACTGCATATTGAGCTGTTGTGCAATAGCCCCTGCTGATAGTTCTGGTGACGTTCTTTGGTCAAACGGCTTCAAAGGCGTAAACAAAATACCTGAGCTCGGACTGTTGGTGAAACCATTGATGTTGAGTCCCGGGAATGCTACTGCGTCCGCTACACCAGGGTGCTCTAAAGCAATACGAGACATTTCACGAATGACTTCTTCGGTTCTATCTAACGATGACGCATTCGGCAGCTGGGCAAACGCAATCAAATACATCTTGTCTTGCCCCGGTACATAGCCAGTTGGTGTAGAAGCAAACTGTTGATACGTCAGCCCCATCAAGCCTGCATATAAGACAACAATAATGCCGCTCATTCGAATCAACTTACCCACGCCTTTGGTGTACCCTTCAGCCCCTTTGGCAAATACACGGTTAAACGGTTTAAACAACCAAGCGCCAAACACTTTGTCCATCAAGCGCGTTAGGAAGTCTTTCTTTGCGCCGTGAGGTTGTAATAGCAAAGCAGACAGCGCGGGACTTAGCGTCAACGAGTTAATTGCCGAGATAAACGTTGAAATGGTGATAGTCAGAGCAAACTGGCGATAGAATTGTCCTGTTAGCCCAGACATAAACGCCGTTGGAATAAACACCGCGGCCAATACCAAGGTGGTTGCAATGATGGGTCCTGTCACTTCTTTCATTGCTTTGACTGTCGCATCAATCGGCGATAGCCCTTCGGCAATGTTTCGCTCGACGTTTTCTACAACAACAATGGCATCATCAACAACAATACCTATTGCCAAAACGAGACCAAACAAGCTCAGAGCATTTAAAGAGAAACCCATCATTTGCATGAACGCAAACGTGCCCACTAGTGAAATGGGAACAGCAGCCAGCGGGATTATCGATGCACGCCATGTCTGCAAAAACAGAACAACGACGAGCACGACTAAAAGTACCGCTTCGAACAATGTACTTACTACAGCTTCAATTGAGCCGCGAACGAATATAGTGGGGTCGTATACGATTTCGTACTCTAAACCATCGGGGAAAACTTGAGACAGTTCGTTCATGGTCTGACGCACGTTGTCGGAGATCTCTATCGCATTGGAACCCGGCGCTTGGAAAATAGGCAATGCCACTGCAGGCTGGTTGTTCAGCAATGCTCGCAATGCGTAGCTGCTTGCACCTAACTCAATGCGTGCGACGTCTTTAAGACGAATGATTTCACCCGCATCGCCAACTTTAATAATGATATCGCCAAACTCCTCTTCATCGACGAGTCGGCCTCTAACATTGATAAGCCACTGGAACTCACTGCTTCCCGTGGGTTGGGCGCCTAGGCTACCTGCCGCAGCTTGCTGATTTTGTTCGCGAATTGCCGCAATAATGTCGCTAGGATTTAACTCAAGCGCAGCGACTTTATTGGGGTCTAACCAAATTCGCATGCTGTAGTCACTTGAGCCAAAAACGGCAACACGCCCTACGCCGTCGATTCGGGCCAATTCGTTTTCAACATTTTGCTCGGCATAGTTGGCTAAATACAGCATGTCATATCGCTGATCAGGCGAGGTAAGGTGCACCACCATCGTTAAATCGGGAGAGGATTTTTCGGTGACAACACCTAAACGCTGTACTTCTTGAGGTAGCCTAGGCAAAGCGCGGTTAACACGGTTTTGTACTAAAGTCGTCGCCGCGTCGGGATCGGTCCCAATTGCAAAGGTAACAATCAGTGTCAAGCGCCCGTCAGACGTCGCCTGAGAAGACATATAAAGCATATCTTCAACACCATTGATGGCCTGTTCGAGCGGAGTGGCCACCGTTTCCGCTATCACTTTGGGATTCGCACCAGGGTAGTTTGCCGTCACTTCCACCGTCGGAGGCACAACTTCTGGATACTCAGTTATGGGCAACTGCCATACGGCGATTGCTCCACCAATAAAGATTAAAATCGATAACACCGCCGCGAATATAGGGCGGTGTATAAAAAATTGAGAAAACTGCATATTAGAGTTCCGTTACACTGCTTTGTTGTGAAGGCAGTTGGGCGATTTTGCTATTGGCATCAAGGCGAGCTTGCCATGCTTCGATATTGGCCAATTGGTCTTTGGACGCCATCTCGATGATTTGAGGATCCACGGTAACACCCGGTCTCACTCGCTGAAGCCCATTGATCAAAATGGTGTCACCAGCTTCAAGACCACTGTTAATCAGACGCATATTGCCAATTTTGTCGCCGATTTTGACTGGGCGGTAAGCCACCGTGTTGTTGTCATCAATAACGTATACATATTTGTTATTGAGGTCAGTACCGATTGCCTTTTCATCAATCAGGATACCTTCATAGGTTGGGCTAGATGCGACTTTCAACTGCGCAAACATCCCTGGCACCAAGTAGCCATCAGTGTTGTCAAATACTGCTCTTACGCGAATCGTGCCTGTCGTAGGGTTGATTTGGTTATCGACAAAATCCAATTGTCCCCAAAAATCATAGTCACTGTCGTTGACCAGTTTCATGGCAACGGGATGTTCATCATCTGAGTCCATCTGGCCCGATTTTTCTAAATCTTTGTAATGCAAATAAGAATTTTCATCGACATCGAAGTAAGCATAGAGTTTGTCAGTTGACACTATGGTAGTGAGCACGGTTTCACCCGCTGACACATAGTTGCCCGCAGTAATTAGGGCACGAGACACACGGCCACTAATTGGCGCTTCCACTCGAGTATAGCCACGGTTGAGTTTAGCCAATGCGAGTGATGCCCGCGTTGCCTGCACTGCAGCTTGAGCTTGTTGCACAGCTGAGCGACGATTGTCCACTTCTTCCTGTGAAACCGCGCGGGTTTTACTCAATTCCAACACGCGCTGAAAATCGGTTTTGGCTAAAGATAACTGGCTCTCAACCTGAGTCAATTGCGCTTCTAGTCGATTCACTTCCTCTTTGTAGGGACGATTATCAATCAAGAAAAGGGTTTGACCTTGCTCTACCTCACTGCCTTCTTCAAATGCCACCATATCGATATAGCCAGACACTCTTGGACGCAAAGATACCGTTTGCGGCGATTCCAATCGGCCGGTAAATGCATCCCATTCTGTGATACGTTGACTGATGACCTTTGCCACCTCAACTTGAGGTGCAGGCATCCCTTGTGGTGCGGCAGCTTGATTTCCACTCTCGCCTGAGCACGCAAATAAAAAACTCGCGACCAATGAAACCATGGCCATCTGTCTTACAGATTGAAATGTCATGTAAAAAGCCTAAAAAAGAAATAGAAGAACCGACTACGGGAAGTCGAAATACACTGTGAAACTGGTCAGAAAAACCGGACGCACCAATCAGACTTTCCGTCACTGACTGGCTATGTGGCGGCTATTATCCACACTTCAATAGATAAAAATAATTATATTTTGATATACGATACATTTATTTTTGTGATAAATTTTATCGTAACATCTAGTTCACTTTATTTACGGATTTGCAATGCGCCATCAAGACCTTAATTTGCTCATTATTTTTGACGCCATCATGACTGAGGGAGCCATTACCCGTGCGGCAGATAGGTTAGCAATGACGCAACCTGCGGTTTCAAATGCCTTATCGAGAATGCGTTCTGCATGGAAAGATGAGCTTTTTGTAAAAGATGGCCGAGGCATTCAACCGACTAACTTTGCGCGCAATTTGTGGACTCAAGTCAAAGGCCCACTAGGCGAACTTGGTGAAGCGATTACACCTGGAGAATTTGATCCTGCGACAGCCGCGCGCACGTTCAGAATTGCGGCAGCGGATATCACAGTGGAATCGGTTTGGGGTAAATTGCGAAAAGCCATTGAACAGACTGCACCGGGCATCAATATCTACACGGTTCCTTACAGCTACCATTCGCAAGTCGACAAGCTCAGCAATGCCGAAGTTGACTTGGTAGTAGGGAAACAAACTATTACCGATAACACCATTAGAAGTGAGTACTTATTTACTCCTAAGTACGTATGTGTAATGCGTCATGATCATCCGTTGGCAAAGCGCGACGAATTGACCTTGGAAGACTTTATCCAAGCAGAACATTTGTTGGTATCGCCCTCAGGTGAGTTAGACAATGTGACTGACCAAGCCCTGATGAATTTAGGAATGCGCAGGCGGGTTGCCATGTCAGTTAATCACTTCTCCACGGTTCCTTCACTATTGCAGCAAAGTGATTTGATCTGCGTGGTGCCATCAATGGCCGTTGAGGACGAAATATTTTCCGGCGAGTTAGCCGTTTATGAAACGCCAGTAGAACATGCGCCCACGCATGCCAGCTTAATGTGGCACAAGCGTCAAGATAACGACCACGGTTTGCTGTGGGTTAAGCAATTGATTGGTGATATTTTGAGAGAACGTGCTCAAGACCACTTTGGTAATTTGTCTCAATGCTGTAAGAAAGGCTATTGCGCAGACACAGTCAAACAATTGATAGAACACCCTCAATCCCCCAACGTACAGTGTGCTAGCTGAACGGATTATTGGAATCGGCTTCGCCACCGATTGGGGGTGACCGAAAAACAGCGAATAAAGTGGTGCCGAAAAGTGGTAGTCGCGCCAAAACCACAGGCATTGGCAATATCGTCGATTGTCGATTGGGAATTCTCAAGCAAGTATTGTGCTTTGCGTAGCCTTGCACGTAGAACCCAATCACCAAAACTCAGCCCCGTGTGGGCGCGAAAACGACGGGTAAAGGTTCTGCGGCTAACGCCAAGTGACTCAGCCCACTCGTCAATTGAATGGGCTTGTGACAAATCTTGCTGAATCTTGCGTAGCACTTGGTTCAAGCCCTTATCGCTTTGAACAATGTCATCTAGTAATTCTTTGTACTGCGATTGTCCTCCCTCGCGATAAGGCGACATGACGAGGTAACGAGCGATAGAATTCGCCGTTTCTTTACCGTAGTCTCGTCTAACAACGTCTATACAAGCATCAATAGCCGCTGTGCTGCCCGCAGAAGTAACCAATTTGTCATGGGCAATAAAAATCGCATTCTCATCTAGCGCGCAATCTGGAAATAAGTAACTGAATGCTTGGCTAAATGCCCAATGGGTTGTTGCCCGCTTGCCATCCAATAGACCAGCGGCAGCAAGCACTGCAGCACCCGTGCAAAGGCCTAAAATGGTAGCGCCTCTTTGATGCGCTGCCACCACGTGCTCCACCATCTCAGTGTTGGGCGCGCGGTAAGGAGTATGCCAGCCGGGAATAATCACGATATCGGCGTTTTTCAGCGTATCGACGCTGTTGTTCACGTGAATACTTAACCCCGATTCGTAGTGCAAGGTTACCGCTTCATCGGAAAAGTAAGTCACGTCATACAGGGGCTTTACATCGCAAAACACGGCGTGCGGCATCGCTAAATGAAGTAAGCTGACACCGTCGAATACATAAATCGCAATTCGGGGTAATGAGTTCATCTCTGAGCCTTAACGCTTGGTGTTAATACGTTTGCTCAGTATAGGCAAAATTCTATATATCGCGTGAAAATTGATGAAAATTCGTACTAAAGACTAGAGCGTGTTACACGAGACGCGCTAGTGTTGCGCGTCACGCTTACCCAATGTTTTGGCTATGCGATTTTTCGAAGAATGCCAATGATTTTTTGGTAAATCGGGAGCTTCACCAATGATATCGTCAAATGGGATCTCGTTACCCGGCGTTGGTGGAACATGAGCACATAGCACTAAATCAGGTGCGAGATCGGCGATGCGCTTTAACGAGCGTTTGTATTGATTGGGGTGACATACTGGGTAGGGAGGCACGCGCTTCCTTTTCACCATCACCATCAAATCTGCAACATAAATTTGGTTACTAGGAACGTGTTTCACTGATAAGTCGTGATCAGTATGACCCGGCGTAAACAGTATCTGCCAATCTTCAAATCCAGGCAGTCGCTGCTCATCGAGCAAGATAATATCGGGCTTTAAAATCGGGTTATACCATGTTTTTTTCTTGGTTTTCCCCAAACGTCCAGCAACCCAACCGGCCAAAAACACATCGGTAAGGTGTGCCATTCTGCCTGAGAAGCCGGCATACCACTTCGGTGCTTTTGGATGACTCGCAATCTGGGCGCCCGTTATCGAACGCAATAAGTGAGCCCCACCTGCATGGTCTGGATGCATGTGTGTCACCACAACCAGTTTTAAATCGGTCAACGGCCGATTTAACATATCAGAAATGTATCGACACACGTTGCCAACATCGGATCGACTACAACCATCTAGCAATAAAATGCCATTGCCGTCCTCGACCAAATAGATATGTTGAATGTAACCTTCAAGGGTATGAACTTTCATAAAACCACATTCTGCCATGACCAAAGGTTACTATACCAAAGACCAAGTGGTCAGATCACTATTAACATACAATTTACATCACAAGGCGGGATGTTGTTGCCGCTGGCGTAGACTACATTTTGAATTCTGACACTTTTTTCATCCTTGAAACCTGACAACTGAGCGCATCACGATGTTTATTCGTTTTTTTTGTATATATTGTAAGGTGCGTTGTTCTTTGCTGTGCATTTTTGCAGCGGTTTGTGCTTACCAGTAAAGGCCAATACGCCCTATCCAGTGGAAAAAATAATAACGACTCTATGGCGACAATATGAAATCATTGATGAAAGCGGCTTTCGCCGCATCCATATTAGCGACAAGCGTCAGTGTCACAGCGGCAAAAGACTCTGACGACGCTAAAAAAGCGTTACCTTTCAGTACCAAAACCTTTGAAGCAATGTCATTGCGAAATATTGGCCCAGCCTATATGTCTGGACGTATTGCCGATATCGCAGTTGACCAAAACAACCCCTCTACGTGGTTTGTTGCCGTAGGGTCAGGCGGTGTCTGGAAAACCGAAAATGCGGGTACAACTTGGTCACCAATATTTGATAAACAAGCCGTTTATTCAACAGGTGATGTCACTATTGACCCGAGTAACTCAAACATTGTTTGGGTTGGTACTGGTGAAAACAACGGTGGTCGCCACATCAGTTTTGGTGACGGTGTATACAAATCACTAGATGGCGGTAAAACGTGGAAGAATATGGGGCTCAAAAACTCTGAGCGCATTTCTGACATTATCGTACATCCTACTAATTCTGACATTGTGTGGGTATCTGTACAGGGGCCATTATGGACCAGCGGCGGCGAACGCGGTTTGTACAAAACCACTGACGGTGGTGAGAATTGGAAGCAAGTACTTACACCTGAAGACGAATGGACTGGGGTCACATCGCTACTCATTGATCCGAGAAACCCTGACAAACTCTACGCAGCCACTTGGTCGAGACAGCGCACTATCGCGGCTTATGTGGGTACTGGCCCGGGCGCAGGTATTCACACGTCTGACGATGGCGGTGAAACTTGGACAGAATTAAAGACCGGCTTACCTAAAGGCAACATGGGTAAAATTGGTATGGCAATCTCGCCTATCAAGCCAGATGTGATTTATGCCACTATCGAAACAGACAACCGCAAAGGTGGTTTCTATCGCTCCGCGAACCAAGGTGCGAGCTGGGAAAAGATGTCTGACGAAGTAGGCGGCGGTACAGGCCCTCATTACTATCAAGAAATCTTTGCCGATCAACACCAGTTCGACCGCGTTTACATTGCGAGTAACTACAGTAAAGTGACCAATGACGGTGGTAAAACGTGGACACCTATCGACACTAAACGTAAGCACGTTGATGATCACGCCTTTGCGTTCCACCCAACCGACCCTGACTTTGTTCTAATCGGGTCTGACGGTGGTTTGTACATGTCTCACGATCGCATGGCAACATGGCGCTATATGGCCAACTTGCCATTGACTCAGTTCTACAAGATTGCTGTCGATGACGCTGAACCCTTCTATATGGTTTATGGCGGCACACAAGACAACTCTACTCAGGGCGGCCCTTCAAGAACTGACCGAACTGAAGGAATCAAGAACAAAGACTGGTTCCTAACACTTGGCGGTGACGGGCATCAACCAGCAACGGAGCCTGGCAACCCAGACATTGTGTACTCACAATGGCAGCAAGGTAACTTAAATCGTCATGATCGCAAGACTGGCGAAAACGTTTATATCAAACCTCAAGCTCGTCCAGGTGAGCCAGCTGAACGCTTCAACTGGGATGCGCCAATCAATGTATCAACTCACGATCCTAAGCGTTTGTACTTTGCATCGCAGCGAGTATGGCGCTCAGACGATCGCGGTGACAGCTGGACACCTATCTCAGGTGACCTGACGAAAAATGGCAACAGAATGCATATGCCGATGATGGGCCGCACTTGGTCTGTAGAAGCGGGCTGGGACATTTACGCCATGTCGGAATTCCATACGATTGCCAATTTTGCCGAAAGCCCGGTGAATGAAAATATTTTGTGGGCTGGTACAGATGATGGCCTCATTCAAGTTTCTAGCAATGGCGGTGATTCATGGAAGAAAATTGACTTATCTAAAGTCAGAGGCGTGCCATCTACCGCTTATGTAAACGATATTCGTGCGGATTTGTTTGATGAAAACACTGTCTATGTGGCACTGGATAATCACAAATACGGCGATTTCAAACCCTACTTGATCAAGTCTACTAACTTAGGACGCAGCTGGACTTCTCTTGCTGATACCTTGCCAGAAAAACACCTCGTGTGGCGTATCGTCCAAGACCACGTAAACAAAGATTTGTTATTTGTGGGCACAGAGTTCGGTATCTTCTTTACTGTGGATGGCGGCGAGAAGTGGCTTGAACTGAAAGGCGGTATGCCGACTATTTCAACTCGCGACCTAAAAATTCAGCGCCGCGAAAATGATTTAGTCGCAGGAACATTCGGCCGTGGTATCTATATCCTTGATGACTATGCACCACTGCGTGAACTCGATGCCAAAGCGATGGAGCAAGATGCATTATTGTTTGCACCTAGTCGTCCCGTGAAGTGGTTCAGACTGGATTCAAATCATACCCGCACTGACGGCAACGACCGTTTTGTCGCTGACAACCCTAAGCACGGTGCTACGTTAACCTATTACCTGAAAGACAGCTTGATGACGCTCAAAGACAAACGTCAAAAAGCGGAAAAGGAAATGGTTAAGAAAGAGAAGTACCCTAAATATCCATCATGGGAGTCGATCGAAGCGGAAAACCAAGAGTCTAAGCCAGCAGTTTATGTTGAGATTTACGATGCTGCAGGCAATTTTGTCGACCGTGTAGAAGGTAAGACGAAGAAAGGCTTACACCGCGTGACTTGGGGTATGACCCATAACAAGACAAGTGCGATCACGGGTGAGAAACGTTCACAATGGCATCCACTTGGAAATGGCATTATGGCAGCGCCGGGTAAGTACACAGCGAAATTGTTCAAGCGCGTGGGTGGTGAAATCACTGCGCTGGCTGAGCCTGTGGAATTTGAACTCAAGCCGATTTACGAGACCGCACTGGAAGGTGCGTCAAGTGAAGAGAATATGGCATTTAGCAATCAAATTGCTGCTGCGGAAAGACGTTCATCATCGATTTCGGCCGTTATGAAGGAAATGAATAAGACGATGAAGGCGCTTCGCTCTGCGTTAGACGCAACGCCAGGTAATACCGCTTCGTTAGAAGCTGATTATGAGCGTATCAAAGCTGAAATTAACGAGGTGCAATTAGCGCTCACTGGCCTCAAGTCTCGCGACCGCAAAGGTGCGAAACCAGCGAACATTGCTAGCCGCTTATCTTATGCCATGTCAGCTGTTAGATCGTCTTACGGCCCAACTAAGCAACACAGAGAGCAGCTTAACTATGCGCTTGAAGGCTTGAATGAAGTCAGTGCAAAAGTGAATGAGCTAGACAGCACGGTTATCCCTGCGTTACAACAAGCAGTGATCAATGCTGGCGGCCCATGGACAGCAGGTGCACCTCTGGTGACTCAGTAGTCCAGAGTTCATCTCAATGGTATTAAGGCGCTGTTTACAGCGCCTTTTTTTCCATAGCACAGAGATCAGTATACAATCTCGGGCGACACGTCGTTCGAAACCCACCAATTAAAGTGAGAAACACAGTGACAACATCAGAAGCGGAATTTCTGCTTCCATGAGACACCTAATTTTAACCAGCGTGTTAGGTGCATTTTCCATCTCGTCTCACGCCAGCTTCGAAAATGCAGAAGTCATTGAAATATTGGCGCCAAAGTCGACACAAGTCACAGAGGCTCAGCATTCCACTGTTTATTTGGAGGACGAGTTTAGCCTTGATTTCGGCCGCACTATTGCAGATGCCATGCGCCGAGTTAACGGCGTCAACTTAAATGGCCAAGGAGGCCAATTCCAAAGTTATTCAATTCGAGGCTTTAGTCGAGGCCGTATCCGCACGGAGATAGACGGTATCCCTATTATTACCGACAGACGCGCTGGTAACTCTGTATCGTTCGTTTCTCCCGAGCTGATCAACCGACTCCAAGTCATCAAAGGCCCAATTTCATCTTTGTATGGCACCCAGGCCCTAGGTGGCGTGGTAAACCTAACTACAGAATGGCATTCAGGGACGTCGTTTAAGCTGGCATCCCAACTGGATGGCAGAAATCAAAATGTTAGCTTTAAGCATCAACGGGACAATTACGACTTTGCCATTGCTCATCAGCGCAGCGCCAATGAACGTGCGGCAAACGGTCGTACCTTGTTTACCGAGTACTCTCGGACATCTTCGATTATGCGCTACCGCTCTCGGCTCAAAGGTATCGCAACAACGTTCTCCTGGCTTCCAAGTTACGGCAGTGACATCGGCAAAAGCAGTGAACGGTTCCCTGCAAGAGAAATCAGCGATTATCCAGAGGAGATTCATTCTCTTGCACAACTCCATTTAGCAGCAGATAGCGGTTGGACAGCAAAAGTTTTTCACCACTATCAAAATTGGGACAACGCTACTGAACGCCCAGACCAGTTTAATGCGCTCAATCAATATCAGAGTCATACCATCGGTGCCAGCTGGCTTGATAATATGGCATTTTTGGGTGATCAAGGCGTCGTTGGGGTCGACTGGTTATCGCGCCGGGGCGTGAAAATTATCAGTGAGTATCAACTAATCGCGCCAACAGATAACACCGAGCTCCCGAATGCATTCAACAATAGCGTGCTGGGTAGCGAGGATACATTCGCGCTCTACGCAAAATCATCAAAGCAAGTGGCCGACATTGAGATTGACCTAGGCTTGCGCTACGACAGACTGGTGCAACGCAACGCCAATCAGCCTACAGTAAACGACGACTACTTAAGTGGGTCTGTGTCAGCGTATCTCGATGTGAGCCCCACTCTTGGCCTTGGTTACAGTGTGGCGAATGGATTTCGCTACCCTACATTATCAGAGCGCTATTTCGACGGCCGAACGCCCCGTGGGTTTGTAACTGGAAATGCCGCATTATTGCCAGAGGAAAGCCTCGGCCATCAAGTCACTTTGGACTGGCGGGTCTCGTCAGCGCTGAATTTCAATATTCAAGCCTATCACTATGACCTAGACAACTACATTCAGCGCTATGAGATTACTCAAGACCAACTTTCCTATAGAAACTTGGATACCGCGCGCATTCACGGCTTCGAGATATCGGCTCATTGGCGCGTAAGCAATCGGCAGCGTCATCAATTCGCCTATCAGCAACAACTCGGGAGAGACAATCAGGACCAACCGTTAGATGACCTGATTCCGAGACGAATTCACTGGACGTTCCACTACGATTTTGACAAGCTGTCGCTTTCAAATACTGTGAGTCATACTTTTCGCACAGATGAGGTAGGGCCGTCCGAATTGGAGCGGGGCTCAAACACGTTGTGGAATGCGTCAATGACGTATTTATTAAGTGACAATCACACTATCAGTTTTACCGTTAATAACATATTGAACCAAACCTATTACGCTAGTTTGGATGAAGACGCACCACTGCAACCCGAACGCAGTCTGCGCTTAGCAACAGAGTGGTCGTTTTAGTCGCGAGTGTTGTTCAATTTAGGTTGTAGTAAAAAATGAGCATTACGAGCACAAATAGAAAAATCCATAAATGGGGAAGCATCATTATTGCCTTGCCACTGCTAGTGGTACTGGCAACAGGCATCTTGCTGCTGTTGAAAAAGGAACTGAGCTTCATTCAACCGCCCACCGCAAAAGGCAGTGTTCAGCACTCACAAAGCGCCCCAGAGATTAGTTTCGATGACATTCTCGCTGCAGCCCAATCGGTACCAGATGCACAAATCACATCTTGGCAAGATATCGACCGTCTCGATGTGCGCCCATCAAAAGGCATCGTCAAGATTCGAAGTCATAACAGTATTGAGATTCAAATTGATAGCCACAGCGGCGATATCATCCAGATTGCGCAGCGAAATTCTGATCTCATAGAGAGCATTCACGATGGCACATTTTTCCAGAAAAATGCCAACTTGTGGCTAATGCTACCGGCTGCACTTACTGCACTGACGTTACTCATAACTGGCCTAGTACTGTTCTTCTCGCCTTATGTAAAACGCCATCAACGACGCCGAAAGTCACAGTAACGACGAGAAAAAATACGGTTTTGTGACCTTGTTGTGATAATCCTTTGCCACACTCATCAGGTAAAGCGTTATCGAGGAAGCATTATGTGGTACAGAATACTTGGCGTTGTGGTTTTTTCTTCACTGTTATCCGTGGCATCTGCACAGGAAAGCGTACAATTCGAATCGTCAGAACAGTCTTTGCAGATAGAACTTTTCACCTCTCAAGGGTGCAGTAGCTGCCCCCCAGCAGAGCGCTGGTTAAACAAATGGGAAAAACACTCCGGCTTGTGGAGTGAGTACTTTCCAATGGCGTTTCACGTGGACTATTGGGACCAACTAGGCTGGCCTGACCCGTTTGCCAGCGGCGAATTTTCTTGGCGCCAAAGAACATACAAACAACAAGGCTTGAGTAAGTCAGTTTATACACCGGGATTAATGATTAACGGTCATGAATGGCGCGGTTGGTTTCACGGAAAAACACTCCCTAAACCCCAACCACGACAGGGTAAACTTATCGCGACTATTGACCGAGACAATGCCAGTGTAAGTTACCGTAATACGGAAAGCCAAAACAAACGATTGGTGCTGAATAGCGCAATATTGGGCGTAGGCTTATCGACATACGTAAAACGTGGAGAAAACGCCCGTAAGCAGCTCAAGCAAGATTTCGTCGTGCTGGATTTCAACCAAACCATCAGCAACACTGGTACCTGGCAACTTCCCGTAGAGAAACCCGCCATCGAAGCACCGCGCTACGCCATAGTGTATTGGGTCAGCGAAATGGGCAGCCAAAAACCACTACAAATCACTGGCGGATGGATAGACGAGAAGTGGTTACAGTCTAATTAGCCGCAACTCACGGTGACCGGCACCGATACGCATCGCGTGTCGGCCTTTTCAGCTAGAACAGTAAATTCTAGAGCAGAAACAAAAAAGCCCTGCTTATGCGAGGCTTCTAAGTAATAGTGCCCAGAGGCAGGATCGCAACTCACGGTGACCGGCACCGATACGCATCGCGTGTCGGTCTTTTCAGCTAAAGCAGTAAATTCGAGAGCAGAAACAAAAAAGCCCCGCTTATGCGAGGCTTCTAAGTAATGGTGCCCAGAGGCGGGATCGTGACTCACGGTGACCGGCACCGATACGCATCGCGTGTCGGTCTTTTCAGCCAGAGCAGTAAATTCGACAGCAGAAACAAAAAAGCCCCGCTTATGCGAGGCTTCTAAGTAATGGTGCCCAGAGGCGGGATCGAACCACCGACACGCGGATTTTCAATCCGCTGCTCTACCAACTGAGCTATCTGGGCAAATCTGATTAGCGTTTTTGGAGTTAAACCCCGTTGCGCTGTGGGTGCGTATTAAACGGATTTCTCGTTACTAAGTCAACAACTTTTGTGAGAATTTTTTCCAAGTGGACAGGTTTTAATCAAACTGTCGAAATTTTCACTTATTTGGCGGAACATAGCCTTCAATTGTTGGCTCTTTTCCTTCAAACAGGTATGCCGACATCTGTTGTTCCAAAAATGCTCTGGCCGTGGGGTCCATCATATTGAGTTTGTGCTCATTGATCAGCATGGTTTGCTTTTTTTGCCAATCGGCAAACGCTTCTTTTGAGATATTGTCAAAGATACGCTTGCCCAACTCTCCTGGATAAAGTTGAAAATCCAAGCCATCTGCCTCTTTTTGTAGGCGCTGACAAAATACGGTTCTACTCACTGGTGATATCCTCTTTGTGTTTCCACAATCATGGGGCTAGTTTACAGCATCTGTACAATAGATTTGATGATTTTTTGCGTCGGTGTGGAAGTACCTACGTCAATGTTATTGATGTCGAACCATTGTTGATTGTCCTCCATCACATTGGTTGGTGGGCGCTCCAGCATGACTAAACGCGGGGAAATATCCAAATGAAAATGGCTAAATGTATGGCGAAATGCGGGTAACGCTCTGACGTCGGCCTCTGATAGCCCCTGACGAGCCAACCAGCCATTGCCGTCGGCTGTCGATTCAAATTCTAAAAACCCCCATAGTCCTCCCCAGATACCCTGCTGCGGTCGCTGTTTCAACATGATCCGTCCTTGAGAAAACAAAACCAACATCTCTACCGATCTTTCTGGTAATGCCTTTTTCGGTTTCTTCCCCGGGAAATCAGCCTGCGTACCTTGGGCATAAGCGAGGCAAGTTTGTTGAACTGGGCACTCATCGCACTTGGGTTTACCTCTGGTACATACCATGGCGCCTAAATCCATCATCACCTGAGTATAGTGATGACAGCGGGATGTTGGCGTGTATTTCTGGGCGGCATCCCATAGTTGCTGTTCGACTTTCTTTTGCCCGGGCCAACCCGCAATGGCCTCATGACGCGCTAACACTCGTTTAACGTTGCCGTCTAATATTGGATGAACTTGCCCAAGGGAGAGAGACAATACTGCCCCTGCGGTTGACCTCCCTATTCCAGGCAGCGCGATGACATCATTGATATCCGTAGGAAACTCACCGTTGTGTTGTTCCACGATAACTCGAGCTGCTTTGTGAAGGTTCCTCGCTCTCGCGTAGTAACCGAGCCCCGTCCACAAATGCAGCACGTCATCCTGTGGTGCCTCGGCCAACGCTGATACCGTTGGAAATTTTTCCATGAATCTTTCGTAGTAACCAATAACTGTGGTCACTTGGGTTTGCTGCAGCATTATTTCTGATACCCAAACACCATATGGCGTAACTTGCTGCTGCCAAGGCAAGTGTTTTCGGCCGTGCGCGTCGAACCACGCCAACGCGCGCTGGGAAAAGCTCTGAGACATATAATTGCTATTCTGTATTACTGTTGTTGCTATGATACCATCTCATACGTTCAAAATTATTATGAGTATCAATCCTCTTGGCCCATCCAACACTATTTTTTCCCGGTACCTTATGTGACGAACGAGTATGGTTACCTGTTTGGCAACAACTCAATTTGTCTCAACGGCGATACGTACCCTTGCAATGGGCGGGCTCATTTGAAGACATGATATCGCTGACTAACGACAGGGTACTGCCGGATGAAAAAGTTCACCTTGTCGGGTTTTCTATGGGTGGCTATGTGGCAACGCAGTGGGCATTAAACCACTCAAACAACGTCGCTTCGCTGACCTTAATAGGCTATGCACCACAAGGGTTAACACAGCGAGAAGAAAAGAAACGCAAAGTATTGTTGCAAACTTTGTCCAAAGCGAACTTCAAACCTCACAGCGACAGTTTTATCGCACCTTATGTTTTGGACAGTAATATCGTTGATGAACAAATAGGCAAGGTGGTAGCACAAATGGCCGAAGACTTGGGTGCAACCACATTAAAAGCCCATATTGCGAGTACGACACCGAGGAAGAACCTGCTCAACTCGCTGGCCAAGGTACGTTTTCCCATTCATTTTATTGGTTCGTCAAGCGACGCTATAGCGCCGTTGTCCAGTGTGAAAGAAGCACACAGCCAAATGAATAACGCTCGTCTGACGGTCATAGAAAACGCGGCGCACATGATGACCTTGGAAAACCCAAGTGCGGTGACAGCAGCGTTGTCTGCGTTAAAATAGTGGGAACTCGAGCAAATCCCGTTATTTTTGCTTAAAATAATCGAGTAAAGTTGCATTATGGCTTTGACTGGGCATAATGCCGCAGCTTTTTTAATCATTTTTAGTACTAGATAAGGTTTATGGGTCGATTTAATAGCCAGGCCGAAGCGGAAGCTGCAGGCGTCTACATCAGTAAAGTTAAGAGTTATGTGAAACGCGAAGGGCGCCTAACTAAAGGTCAGGCCAAATCGCTAGAAACATATTGGCCAACTATGGGTATTGAATATCAAGACCATGCCATCGATCTCAATGAGGTGTATGGCCGACAAGCGCCTACCGTGCTTGAAATTGGTTTTGGCATGGGCAAATCTCTGGTAGAAATGGCTGGCGCCGCACCGGAGCTTAACTTCTTGGGCATTGAAGTTCATAAACCAGGCGTAGGATCTTGTATCGGCGAAGCCGGCGAGCAATCTCTTACCAATATCAAGCTAATGGAATACGACGCCGTAGACGTCTTGAAAAACATGTTACAAGACAAAAGCCTTCATCGTGTTCAGCTGTACTTCCCAGACCCGTGGCACAAAAAGCGCCACCACAAGCGTCGAATTGTACAACCAGAATTCATCGAACTGGTTCGTCAAAAGCTAGAAATTGGTGGTACCTTCCACATGGCCACTGATTGGGAGCCTTACGCAGAATCCATGGCGGATAACATGAGTGAAGCCCCAGGCTTCACCAATACCGCGTCTGAAGGTCACTTTGTGCCGCGTCCTGATTATCGCCCGATTACAAAATTCGAAACTCGAGGCCAGAAATTAGGCCATGGCGTTTGGGATTTGATATACGAGCGCGTTGAATGAGCTTAAGCCCTCAAAGCCAGCTATTAGAGCGTAATATAGACATACTCAGCAGTGGAAAGTGCCTCGTCATTAACCCTGCTGACTCGCTATTCCTTCGCGCTCAAAAAGACACTGCGCTGACCATAATGCATCAGTACTATGATGTATTTAGTCAGTCGGTTCGAACTACGTCAGCACTCAAGCTGGATAGCCGCGATTTAATCAGTCGCGCGAATGGCTTTGAAGAGACGGTCACAATGGGTAAGCACACCCATGTGTTTGCTCCCTTTTTGCTGTCTGCACCGCAATATACCGACATCGTGATCTATATGCCCAAGTCTAAGCCGCACACGCAAATGCTGTTGGCGATGGCGGCGTGTATGCTTACCTTAGATGGTCGACTGTATTTGGTTGGTGAAAACAAAGGGGGCATCAAGAGCGCAGGGAAATTACTCGAGCAATACGGTCCGGTACAAAAACTCGATTCTGCACGACATTGTAGCTTGCTGTGTTGCCAAGTTACCGCTCAAGTTCCTTTGTTCGATCCAATAAAATGGCTCAAAAGTGCCAACTATGAGCTCAATGGTGCCGAATGGGAAGTGTCCTCTCTCCCGGGTGTGTTTAGCCATGGAGAATTGGACGCAGGTACAAAATTGCTGCTGGAAAAACTCCCTACCTCGTTTCGCGGTAGTGTGCTCGATTTTGCCTGTGGTGCAGGTGTCATCGGCAGTTATATTGTTAGCCAGTTTCCCCATGTTAATCTGACGCTGTCAGATGTGAGCGCGCTCGCCTTGTATTGCACAGCATTGTCTGTGAATGACAATGGCCATCACGCCACCTTAATCGCAGCGAATGGACTGAGCGGCATAGAAGAAAAATTCGATACCATTGTGACCAACCCTCCGTTTCACACTGGCGTAAAAACCGATTACAGCATTACCGAAGCATTTGTTCGTCGCAGCCCGTCTTTGATGAAATCTGGCGCGAGCATGTATATGGTTGCAAATCGCTTCTTGCCTTACCCTGGGTTGCTGTCTGAGTCTTTCAATGATTTCAACACGCTGGCACAAGACACGAAATTTTCGGTTTATTTAACTTCCCGTTAATAGCCAGCTTGCGTGCTTGTGTGGTAACGTAACTTTTCGTTCTTTAGGCAAGAATAATTCCAAGGGCAAGTATCCAAAATGAATATCGTTTTTGCTATTTCTGAAGTTGAAGACATCGTAAAGACTGGCGGGTTGGCCGACGTGGGTAAAGCGCTTCCTATTGCGCTGAAAGCACTTGGTCACAACGTGACTATGGTCATGCCTTACTACCGTGAGATTGCACAAAAGTACAAGCTCGCCGATGCCTGTGGCCCTCAAACCCTTTTTTCCGAGGGCAAAGTTTATCACTACAGCATCAAGCAGCTACACTGGCACGGCTTAGACATTCTTTTTATCGATTATCCCGAGTACTTCGACCGCGATGGTCTATACACCAATGGCTATGAGGCGTACCACGATAACGGTGAACGTTTTAGCTTTTTTAGCGGTTGTGTTCTGAGTGCATTACAAGCAGTGAGCTTGCAGCCCGATGTAATTCATTGCCACGATTGGCACACGGCTTTGCTGCCGTTTTTAATGGTGCATGAAAAATCTGGCTTTTTCGCTGACACGAAAACGGTCTTTACTATCCATAATGCGGCATTTCAGGGTGTCCACCAGCTGCAAGACATTCCTTTTTTACGTCATCACCCAGCAATATTGGGGCAAGTGCACGGCGGTTACATCAATATGCTGCAAAGCGGGATTGAGTACGCCACCAAAATTACCACGGTAAGCCCGAACTATGCACAAGAGTTACTAACCGATTTAGGTAGCCACGGGCTCCATGATCGCTTGGTAACTCGGGCCAATGACCTAAGCGGTATTCTTAACGGTTGTGATTACACTCAGTGGAATCCGAAAACCGACGATTACCTGCCAGCAAACTACAACAGCGACGATGTTCAAGGTAAACAAGCGTGTAAATCAGCGCTGCAGCTTAAATCGGGTTTGCCTCTGGCGCCCAATGTGCCTGTTATTGGCATGGTTTGTCGCTTAACCGAACAAAAGGGTTTTGGTTATATTCTGCCCATCCTTGATAACCTGATGTCACATAACCTACAGATTGTCATCGTCGGTACGGGCGATCCAAAAGTATGTATGGATTTGGGAGAGTACGCTGCTAACCACCCTGCGCAATTTGCGTTTATCAATGGCTTTAGCATTGAACATGCTCACCTTGTCGAAGCCGGTGCTGACTTTTTCCTCATGCCATCTCAGTTTGAGCCGTGTGGCCTGAATCAAATGTACAGCTTGGCCTATGGCACTATGCCAATTGTTCGCTCTGTGGGTGGTCTTAAAGATACCGTCATTGATTTAGAGGATAACCCAAACACTGCGACGGGTTTCGTGTTTGACGAGCCTTTACCTTCGGCCTTGTTAGCCTGTATTCGGCGCGCATTGCTGTTCTACTACGAAAACCCACCGGCATTCAGAGAAATGCAGATGCGTGGTATGAATACGCGGTTTACGTGGGAAAAATCTGCTCAGGAATACTTATCGTTATACGAGTCTATTACCGGATAAAACAAATGCGTTTAGTACCCCGCTAAACGCATTGCTTTTCTTTTTGTCTGGATTAGGCCAATATTAGACAATCAACTACAGAGAAGGCAGGCTAAAACAACTATTATGGCCAATCCGATGGTAAGACTTTCCATTCGCAGTTTGTTCCTCTGGGTAGTAATGGCCATAGCTACTATCACTCTCGTTTTCTCTTCCAGCCTTTCCATGTATTCCCAAATACAGACGTATCGGGAAGATCTGATGACAGATGTACAAACACTGGCGTCGCTAATGGGATCGAACACCGCGGAGTATATTCACTCGGATGACCCATATGGTGCCGAAAACAAGCTCAACAGCTTAACCTCTGCGCCCATGGTGACGAATGTTCATCTCTACCGCAAAGATGAACAAGGCAACATGCAGTATTTCGCTAGCTACAACCAAACTGGTAACCCGCCGGTTGAGAGTAAAACCGGTAGTTTCAGTAAACTGTTGCGGCCTAAAATTACCAATGACGTTGTAGAAATCGCTCGCCCGCTAACCTTCGACGACAGTGAAGTCGGTTATATCTACCTCAGGGCGTCAGCCGATAGCTTCAACAAATTGGTAGGTGAATCAATTTTGCTTAACTTGTCAGTGATGTTCGTGATGATGATCGTGAGCTTTCTACTGGCCCTGCGCCTGCAGCGTATTGTCACTAGCCCAATAGAGTACCTCGCTGGTTTCTTGCAACGCACATCGCGCCATCGCGATTACTCGGCAAGAGCTGAATTCTCAAGCATCCGCGAGCTGGGCATACTGTCTGAAGCGGTAAACGTGATGCTGAGCCGTATTCAAGAATACATGCAGAAACAACAAGCGGCAGAAGAACAGCATCGCAAATTAAATGCGAGCTTGGAAGATATGGTTAGTCAGCGCACACTGGCGTTGAAAGACGCTAACCAAGAACTAATTCAAACACTCGAGAAACTGCACCAATTCCAGCGCCAAATTGTCCAAAACGAAAAGATGGCATCACTGGGGGATATGGTTGCCGGTGTAGCACATGAAGTTAACACCCCTATCGGCCTTGGTGTGACTGCATCTACCATGATGTTAGACCGTTTAGCGGTAATTCAAAAAGACTTCGAGAACAAAACACTGAAAGCCAGTGCGATGAAAAAATTCATTGTTGAGAGCCAAGAAAACCTTAACATTATCTACCGCAACTTAAACCGCGCGGCTGAACTCATTTCTAGCTTCAAACAAGTAGCGGTGGACCAATCGTCTGAAACCAGCCGAACCTTTGTCTTTCCCCAATTGGTTAATGAAATTCTGTTGTCTTTGCGCCCACGGCTCAAAAAAGTGGAACATGACATCAATGTGGAATGCGACCCTAAATTGATGGTCGAAACCAAAGCCGGCCCCATCAACCAAATCTTGATCAACCTGATTATGAATTCAATCATTCATGGCTTTGAAGGGGTTGAGCACGGCAAGATTGATATTATTGCGGAACTTATGCCAGCGAATAAACTCAAAATTGTTTATCGCGATAACGGTAAGGGTATCCCAGAGGAAATTCGCAAACGGATTTTCGATCCGTTTGTAACGACAAAACGGGGGCAAGGTGGCTCTGGGTTGGGCATGCACTTGGTGTATAACCTAGTAACACAGGGCTTAAATGGCTCCATCTCACTCACGAGTGAGGAAGGCAATGGCGTGGAATTTGTGATTGTATTCCCCGTAATTGCCAATAAATCGCAGAAATCACTAAAATTAGTTCAATAAGTCCTTGAATTTTGCAGTCAAAGCCTTATACCGTAGACTAACGAAATATTCGATTAACGCTTGCAAACGCGATAGCGACTATTAAAATTTACATGATAGACCGATAAACAGATTGTAATTAGAGTGTGGAACACATGCAGACGCCAAATGTACTAATAGTAGAAGATGAAGTGGTAACAAGAACCACGCTAAAGAGCTTATTTGAAGCTGAAGGCTATAATGTCTTCGAAGCAGAAAACGGCGATCAGATGCATGATTTTTTCGAAAATCACACAATCAACCTTGTTATCATGGATATCAACCTTCCAGGTAAGAACGGTCTGATCCTCGCCAGAGAAGTCAGAGACCGCAAAAATGTCGGTCTGATTTTCTTAACCGGTCGCGACAATGACGTCGACCGCATCCTTGGCCTTGAAATCGGTGCTGATGATTACCTTACTAAACCGTTTAACCCACGCGAATTAACGATTCGTGCGCGCAACTTATTGTCTCGCACCACCAGCTCAACGGAAGACGATGACTTGCCGTCACGTGTTAGTTTCAATGGCTGGACGCTAGACGGTGATAGTCGTTCATTGATTGCGCCTAGTGGCAATGAGTTCAGATTGCCTCGCAGTGAATTCCGTGCGCTACATTTATTCTTGAGCAATCCGGGTAAAATTCTTACTCGTGAGCAACTCATTATGGAAATGACAGGCCGTGAATTGCGTCCTAACGACCGTACGGTTGACGTCACTATCCGTCGTATCCGTAAACACTTTGAATCAGAGCCGAATGATGAAGAGTTGATTGTCACCATTCACGGTGAAGGTTACCGCTTCTGTGGTTCGGTTGATAACTAATCACAAGTAGCAATAAAAAACGCGGCTTAAGCCGCGTTTTTTTATGTGAATTCAACCTGTTGACTTACTCACCAGCAATCTTCATGTTTTCGATAAGTATCGAACCTGTTTCTACGCTACCACGTTTGTCTTTCACAGCACCGATAGCCACAACATTGCGAAACATTTCTTGCAAGGTACTAGCAATAGTAATTTCGTGAACCGGATATTGAATCACACCGTTTTCTACCCAGAAACCAGCAGCACCGCGAGAATAATCACCTGTGACAGTGTTCACACCTTGCCCCATTAGTTCAGTCACCAGTAGACCCGTTCCCATGGCACGCAATAATTCTGCATCGTCTTGGCCAGTATCAGACACCTGCCAATTGTGAATACCGCCAGCATGACCATTGGTCACAGTACCAAGTTTTCTCGCTGAATAGCTGGTGTACAAATACGACGCAAGCTTGCCTTGATCTATAACGGTTAAGTCAGACGTTGCAACGCCCTCATTGTCAAAGCTCGAACTGGCAAGGCCACCCAAAATATGGGGACGCTCTTCGATATTGAGCCACTCCGGGAAAAGTTGTTCACCGAGGCTGTCGAGTAGGAAACTCGAACGGCGGTACAAGCTACCACCACTGATTGCACTCACAAGGTGTCCAAATAGACTAGAGGCGATATCACGGTGCAAGATGACAGGCATGGTACCTGTTTTGATTTTCTGTGCGCCTAACCTCGCGACTGTCGCTTCAGCGGCATCTCGGCCTACCTGCGTTGGGGATGTTAATCCCTCTAGCTTTCGACTTATGGTATACGCATAGTCTCGCTGCATATCATCGCCTTGTGCACCAATCATCATACAGCTCAGGCTGTAGCGGCTACTCGGATAACCCGCATTGATGCCATGGGTATTGCCGTAAACCCGCATCCCCATGTTCGCGTTGTATGACGCCCCATCGGAATTAACAATGCGATCATCTAGATCCATTGCTGCGGTCTCTGCTTCAATGGCCATTTTTAAGCCTTGTTCCGCATCCAATTCGATCGGGTGATACAAATCTAAATCAGGAAACGAAGTGGCCATTAAGTCTGCGTCAGCTAGGCCTGTGCATTCGTCTTCACTGGTGTAACGTGCAATGTCGACGGCTTTTTCTACTGCTAAGGTCAGTGCTGCCTGACTGAGGTCCGCGGTAGATGCACTGCCTTTGTGTTTACCTACATATACACTAATGCCCAGCCCACCATCATTGGTAAACTCAACGTTCTCTACATCTTTCATGCGCGATGAAATGGCAATGCCTTGCACTTTTGACATGCTTGCTTCCGCTTGCGTGGCACCTTTAGCTACTGCTAGCTTAAGAACATCGTCTACCTTGTTCTGAATTTCTGCTAATTGCTCATCGATTTGCATAGTGAGTTTCGCTATTTAAGTCAGTCTGTCATAATTACGCTTAATCCAAGTGTAACATTTATGAGTCCGAAATGAGTGACCCAAACGAATATATGGGTGAAGATCCCAATTTTGACGACGAAATTGAATTTGTCAGTAAAACCGAATTGAAAAAAATGTCTGAAGCTCTGCAAAAGCTAGGCGAAACCCTTGTAGGGCTAACCGACGCGCATCTAGCAACAATACCGTTGGATGAAGAGCTAGAAGATGCCATCGCCATTGCCAGAAGAATCAGCCGTAAAAAAGATGGCTTTCGCCGTCAATTGCAGTTCATCGGTAAACTGATGCGACAGCGAGACGTTGAGCCCATTCAAATTGCATTGGACAAAATCACGCACAAACATCAGCAGCAAAATGCAGCATTTCATGCCCTTGAGAAAGCGAGAGAAAGTGTGATCAATGAGGGAGACTCAGCTATTCAAGCACTACTTGAAAAGCACCCTGACCTCGATAGGCAAAAATTACGTCAATTTCATCGCCAAATCAAAAAGGAACGGGAAAAGAATGCCCCACCAAAAGCATTCCGAGAATTGTTTCAGTACTTAAAAGACACCATTCACGAATAATCGACAATACAATCAATGGGGGCGCATGTGGTGATGCGCCTAAATCTATGCGCTGTTGCAGCGAAGGGAGATGCTTACTTATTGCCGTTCGGAGGTAGACACAAGAGGCGATAAAATTAAGAAAACCGCGTAACCAATCCAAGACGTACAGATCACTAAAATTACCCAACCGGCTTTCTGCGCTCCGCGAGCTCGTTTAGAAAACAATGTAAGTAGAAGAGGGATAAGAAGAAAACTGCCGAAAATGACAAAAACCATCAATAGTTGAAAGATACTAATGCCGCCCATCCTAGGCTCCTTTTTTGTGATTTAGTCATGTAGGTTCGTGAATATACCCCAACGGACTATATATGAAAACCGAGCTCCCAATAAAAGATTTGGAGCTCTAGGCGCCGACAATATTACCTGACCCGCTATACCACTCACATCCTTGATTAGCGCTATTTAAACCACTGAAACAAAGACAAAAGCACGATAGATAGGACTAGCCAAAGTACAAAGTTAACCAATAGACTGCGATTATTCGTCTTTGGATTGGAAGTCTCTACTCTTGTTTTAAATTCAGGAAACAATTCTTCTACAGCTAGTTCATTGTTTACAAAAGCCTGCGTCGAAAAACTTTTATGTGTCATAGATACATCTATCTCTACTACACAACCACCAACTTCAAAACGCGACCTGTCTTTGAATTTGAAACTCCAACGGCGAAGGAGAAGTCGCCCATCATAGTAATATTTCTCTATCCCAAAGATAGAAAATACGATTTTGAACTCTTTGCCCGAAACATCAAAATTGGCTTCCATACAACTTCCTTTTTTGTCTTTGTGTTTTACTAGTTTGAGAGTTCTTTTGCAGGGGCTACAAATTCTTTGCCATTCCCAGTTCAGCGCTGGCTATAGTAGTTAGAGGTAAAAGTTCGATCAAACTATTTTCACCAAGTAGAACAATGCATAATGCGTCTATCAAACATCAATCCGAGGAGTCATTTCTCATATGGAAGTCGACCAGATTATTGAAGTTTTAGTTACTGCGGTAAATCCAGGATTTGTAAAAGTTGATTACGAAGGTCGCCCGGCTACGCTACAAGCCACTGAGTTAACCTGGAAACCCAGAGCGTTAGATAGCTCGGAATATGTAAAAATCGGACAAAGAATTCGCGTAAAAGTTACTGCTATCTCAGGGAACGCTTACAGCATTTCGTTAAGGCAAGCTTTACTTGGTGGTAATCCATGGGACAAGCCCCCTCAAGTAGGAGACCACTTTTTTGCCCCCGTTGTTGGTATAACAGACTATGGTTACTTCGTCGAAATTACTTATTTTTGTCACGCGTTATTGCTAAGTGAAAATACACCGGACCAATACCAGATAGGAGATCGCATCGAAACGATAGTGTCGTCGGTAGATCTAAGTCGTCACCGAGTTCAATTAGTACTAGCCAATAAAGCATAACGCTCGGATTAAAATGGCGTAGGTAACCAAGACGTACTCAGCGCTAGCTTTAACAACATAAAATTTTTGATTTAACGTTCATCTTTCGATGAACTGGCAAAGGCGCGATTAAGCGTAATGCAACTCCATAATGGTTTCATCAAACTCATCTTGTTCAACAACTGCAAAGCCAAACCGTTCGAAAAAACGTTTCATGACATCATGGCCCTCTACATAACAGATAGAAATAGCATTAAACCCTTTCAACGATTTAATTTTTGAGATGGCAAGCTCTGTTGCTTTTGTACCATAGCCCATGCCTTGGTAATTCAAATCTATGATTAACTGATCGATAAATATCTCGTGAGGCTTGTTATCATCGAGGTTAGGGTAGTATTGAATAAAACCTACAGGCGTATCACCTAAGTAAATACCTTGATTGATGTAGTGTTCATAGAACTTCGAGGCGGCAATAGCCTCAGATGGCAGCGCGACATAGTTTTCCTGCTCTTTGGAAATTTCCAATTCAATCATGTCTAGCCAGTTGTCTTTTGTAACATCCCTAAGTGTTATTTCCATATGTGACGTCCTTTTACGGGTTTGAGCATAGCCATCAAATGAATATGGGGGATGGGTCGTGTACAAACAAGGGCGCGGGATTAGCGTTTTTGTTCTAAAACGGCAGGCAAGGGGTAGCCATGTTGTGACCATAGGCTAGTTGGGAATGCGTAAAACTAAAAAGGAAAAAGCACCAAATCTAAGATCAAAAAAGCCGGCACTTGCCGGCTTTTTCATTAGGCTGTTCCACCTACGGTGAGTTCATCAATTTTAAGAGTAGGTTGGCCGACACCGACTGGCACGCTCTGGCCATCTTTGCCGCATACCCCCACGCCTTTGTCTAGCGCTAGGTCATTACCGATCATCGATATCTTCTGCATGACTTCTGGGCCGTTCCCAATGAGAGTCGCACCTTTTACTGGGGCCGTTATTTTCCCATTCTCAATCAGATAAGCCTCGGCACTTGAGAAAACAAACTTGCCAGATGTAATATCAACTTGGCCGCCTGCAAAATTTGGCGCAAAAATACCTTTTTCGATCGTCGAGATAATTTCTTCTTGGCTATGTTCACCCGCCAGCATGTAAGTATTGGTCATCCTTGGCATCGGAAGGTGAGCGTATGACTCTCTGCGCCCGTTACCTGTCGGCTTAACGCCCATCAACCCTGCATTCATTTTGTCTTGCATGTAGCCGGTTAAAATTCCGTCCTCGATGAGAACATTTTTCTGTGTGGGCGTGCCTTCATCGTCAACAGAGAGCGAACCACGGCGATTTTCTATTGTGCCATCATCAATAACGGTAACGCCTTTAGCCGCTACTTGCTGACCAATACGACCACTGAATGTGGACGCCCCTTTACGGTTAAAGTCACCCTCTAGGCCATGACCCACCGCCTCATGCAGAAGCACGCCAGGCCAGCCATTACCCAACACGACAGGCATCAGCCCAGCGGGCGAAGCGATGGCTTCTAAATTCACTCTTGCCATGTGAAGCGCGTCATCAGCTAGCGCCTCATAAAAAGGTTGCCCAGACTCTTGTGAAGCGAAAAACTGGTAGGCATGACGACCTCCCGCTCCCGCACTACCTCGCTCTCTTCGCCCGTCTTTTTCAATCAACACTGAACAGTTCAAACGGACTAGTGGACGTATATCGGTTGCAAACGTGCCATCACTGGCCGCGATCAGTACTTCCTCGTAAACTCCGCTAAGGCTAACCACAACTTGATTGGCGTTGGGCTCTTTGGCACGAATATATGCATCCACTGATTTAAGCAATGCTATTTTTTCTGCATCTTCCATTGCTTGAATGGGGTTTTCACTCGAATACAGGGGCTTTGGAGTGAGAGGGTTTGCTGGTGTTACTGCAACTTTGCCACCTGACGATGAAATAGTTCTCGCGGCTTTCGCGGCTTTTGTCAGTGCATCTAGATTAATATCATCCGAGTAGGCAAAACCCGTTTTTTCGCCACTGATAGCGCGTACACCTACGCCCCGCTCTATGTTGTAGCTTCCCTCTTTGATGATCCCATCTTCCAGCACCCAACTTTCATGCTGGCTCGATTGAAAATACAGGTCAGCATAATCAATTTTGTGTTGATGGATAACACCGAAAGTAGATGCGAGTGCATCGCGATCAAGACCTGATTCTGCGAGTAATCGGGTTTCAACTGGATTTGACAAAACTGCTCCTGAATTGATTATGTTGTTGTACTGGCATACGTTGCTGCAGCGCTTTGCGTTCATCTATGGATACTTGCGCACTGCAACTACCGACATTTTCCGGTAACTCAGCCAGTTTTTTGCCCCAAGGCGAGTAAATTAAACTGTGCCCAAAGGTTTCTCTGTTGTTGTCATGCAGGCCTGATTGATTAGCACCCACTACATATGCTTGTTTTTCTATGGCTCTCGCACGTAGCAATGTATGCCAGTGCGCTTCGCCTGTCACTTTAGTGAAGGCCGCAGGGACAACGATAATATCTACATCACCCATGGCACCATACAAGCCAGAAAAGCGCACATCATAACATACTGACATGCCAATTTTACCGATGGGCGTTTCTACCGTTACTACTGACTCACCAGCTTTCGTGTACTTTGATTCTAGATAATGCTTAGTTGAATCGGCAACCGAAACGTCAAATAAATGGATCTTCTGGTATTCAGCTAAAATTTCACCTTCAGGTGATATCAATAGCGAGGATGCACTAAAGTGGCTGTCACTTTGTGTTTTCAGTGGCACAGTACCTGCCACTAGATAACAATTGTATCGCTTTGCCATTGCCCGAAACGCGTCTTGGATTGGACCGTGCCCCAGTGATTCTGCTATTGAAAGCAACTGTCCGTCTTTATCCGGAAAACATGCAACGCACTCAGGCAAGGTAACGAGTGTAGGCTGGCTGGTATCTAACTGTGAGAGTTGATATTCGACTTGAGCTAAATTCTCTGCAACATTAGGACTAGAGGTCAGTTGTATTGCGACTAGGTTAACCATCGATAATCTCTACTTTTAATGGTGTTAAATCCTCATCTGTCACAGGTATTTCTGGCTCAGATTCTGGCGCAACTCGCGCGGGCAGCTCTATGTCTTTACTATCACGGCCAACTTCTTCGATACTCGGCTCACTGATTGGCCCCGTAACGCGGTAATTAACATTGGAAATTACCTTCGCCGAAGTCAGCATTTGGTCAATGGCTAAGGCTGCCAACGCCGTTGGAGGGTTGACTGCAAAGTATACCAATATAGGCAAATTGCCCGTTACATTCGGCGCAAAACTGACATTGTAATCAAGAGTTTGATCGATAAGGTTGGTATAGCCCACAATTTCAATCTCGCCCGCTCCGCCGTCGATTTCGGTATCATCGGTAACCGCTAATCCATCGTGAATTTGAATCGTGCCTTTCATACCGTCATAGAAAAAGCCTTTCGCAAAGACGTCGCGAAAATCAAGGCTGAGCTTTCTCACAAGAGAATTAAGGCTAAACAGGGTAAAGATTCTCGACCCCTGATCACTGAGTTCAGACAAGTAACCATCAGTTAACGACCATTTGGCTTCTCCATCGACGGAATCGAAAGCAAAATCCATCGGCGAATCTGGCCAACTCAATTCAAAAGTCAGTTCCGCTTCAGAATCTTTGATACCAGAATTTATGCCATAGTTCTCGAGTAACCGGCCAATATCTGGGCTATCTACACGCCCTTTGATGTTGGTTAGCGAGTCGCCGTTTTCAATCGCCCATGTGCCCGCAGCACTTAAATGGCCATCATTGGATTTTGCTTCCAACCGGCGAATCGTCATACCCAGATCAGATTTAGCCACATCTACCGTCACTTCACCCAAGTCGCGATTAAACAGCGTACACTGGCTGCAATGGAAATAGATTGGCGGTAGTTTTGCGTGATCCCAATCATGCTCAAAAGACCGGTCAGCCTGTTTCCAGTCATTTAATTGAATGAAATCGGCTTCGATTTCGATGCCTCTTGAAAGCCATTGGTCATAGAGATTCACCGACGCCCTGGCTTGATCAGAAGCGATATCTAACAGCCAGTTTTTATTCAGCTGCTTGGCGGTAATCGACACATCGTCAAGGGTTTGTTCAAACAACACTAGGTGTTCGGCATCGATAAATATTCGCTCGGGTACCGAAAAGATTGGCGTTTGTTGGCTTTCACCCAAGCCACCCACCAGTAACTCAATCGCTTTGTACCAATCCTCGACGAACAAATTGTCCACATTTGCGGAAATACTGAAGCCAGTACCTAATCCTACTAACTCAGAATCACCCAGGGCTAAATGCGCCCGAGAAAATTGACGCTCTTGATGGGGCAGTATGCCATCAAAGCGCACGTCATTGCCTAACCTTGCCATAATAGTCGACGCTTGACGGTTGCCTTCGCTGGTCAATCTTAACGCCATTTCATCATCGGCTAACTTGTTAAATGGCGCGGGCAGAGAAGAGGACAATCCAGTTAAACTAGATGTGATTTGTGCTGAATAGTCGACGTCTTTACCGATAAAGCTAACGTCAACATCTGCACTCCACTGCGCACTGCCGTTGATATAAGACAAGTACTCAGGGTTAAATCGATTGACTAGGGGTTCAATTAGCCAGTCACCATTCAGCTTGGCATTCAATACATATTCACTGCCTTGTTGCTCTGAAAAGAGATCCAACACCACAGCTTGAGATAACAAGCTTGCACTCAAGCCCGATGCACTAATCGTTTCGTTAACAAAAGAAACGCTGCCCTGAGCATTGTCAAAAACCATATCAATGGCGGGAACTGTCACTCGACTACCGAGTAAAGACGCTGTGCCTTTGGCCACCACGTCGTTGTCAGTCAGAGGGATCTGTAGGTTTAACGTTGAGGCAATGTTGCCGTCAATAAGTACACCTTTGTCCAGTACATCACCCAAGGTCCGAGACAAACTACTTTGTAGCATCAAGTCTGTTAACGCTCGCCCTGTTGTTTGCCCGTACGCATCAATCACCACTTCTTGCGCATTGGACAGCTGCATAATATGCGCAGACATCTTAGATACATCGACGCCTTCGAGCTTGGCCGATGGACTCTTCATAAAAAGGTCGTTATTGATAAAGTCTAGCTGTAGCTCAAGTTGGCTTAACTGAGGCCACTGAGACGAAAATACGAATTCGGCGTCATCGATGTGAACTTGAGCGTGGAATATGCCCTGATTGTCGGCAAAGGGGAATTCACTGGGCTGGCCTTGCCATATCAAATTTGCTGAAGACACTCGCCCTGCACCGTTAAAGGCCCGATTCAAGAAGGCGGTAGTGTGTTTACCCATTAATGGTTCAGGGAGCAGACTTTTTACGTTTTTGGTATCGAAGCCCTCAATTTGCGTGGCAATAGACAACAATGCCGTGCCAGTTTCATATCTCGCAGACGATTGAAAAGACAACTGTTCGCTGCTGAAAGACAGCGCTGGGATTTGTATCACCCATTGCCCTTCAACTCCCTTTTCCTGATAAACAAACGCGTTAGCGGCCACATTCACTGCATTTAAATCAGCGGGAAGTAAGTGGTCGACATCTAATTTCGAGTCATTCGCACTAAGAGAGATACTGCCCTGATTTTTATACCAGTAGAGATCAAGATCTACACCATCCAATCCTGGCGTTAAATTGGTTTGTTGCCAACCCACATCAATCACTTTTGCGGCTAGAGACACCCCTTGTGGACGAGATTGCAATTGGAAAATGGCCAATTCGCCTGAAGGGCGAAGTGCATCGACATCAGAGGGCGTTAAGGTTTCGCTGAACAATGGCATAAACGCAGCGAACGGGGCAATTTCCATCGGTTTGATAGTATTGATAACAAACTCATTGCCTTGAGTGTAAGCACCAACAAAGTCGGTCACTAAGCTGCGGTTATTGGTTTCAACGACTAAATCATCGACTCTGAATAACCAGTCTCCATCTACCGGCAACGCGGTAAATTCGCCTCGGCGAACGTGAGTTTGCAAACTCTCAGCCGTATCGTCACCCCATTGCAAACGGCTATCGCCCAAAAGCGCTTGTACATTGCTAACGGTGCCATTCTCAATCGAGACCCACAATTCGGCATTCGCTCGGCTCTCGATAAGAGGCATGGGTGTTTCCAGCAAACCACTTATCCACGGCGATACGTCGAGTTCTTGCCCTCGCGCATAGAAAGTGCCGCGGGTTAACTCTCCTTCGCCATACAGATCGAGTATAAAAGAGGCCGAGTTATTCGCTAGCTCTTGCGCGCGAATTTGACCTAAACCTTGGTGTCGCTCACCACGGTTTGACCATTGCAGCGACTCTAATTCCAAAACGCTAACACCGTCTGCTTTGTGTATCGCCACTTCACTGTCAGACAACGAAAAGCGTTGAAGCTGATTCAGGAAAAGACTTTCAAGCGCATCAACTATCGGGTATTCGCCAGAGCCTTGTTGCTGTTCCAGTTGCGTAGCGTTGATATCAACTCTCAAGCCTTTCAAATCAAAACGCCGAGACTTGACCATCGCTTGAGAAAGCGAGCGCCAAAAATCAATTTCTACGTAAACTTGATCAATCGTAAGAGCGACGGGAGAGGTATCGAGGCTGTCTATCGCCACGTCATTTAAAACAATACTTGGGCCGGTTTTAAGCCAAACAGCATGGATGTTGTCTATGCTTAGCGCTACACCATATTGCTCTTCAATGTAGCTTTCGATGTATTGTTTTTTAGTTTCAAGGTGCGGCAAGGCATAACGCGCAGCACTGAGCAGCAACGCAAATAACACCAGAGCAACAGCCAAAAAGAACCAAATCTTTTTGACCAAAAAGGTCGCCACACCAACCGCTTTATTCACATCATTACCACATCGTATTTATCTTGGTTATACAGTGGTTCCGTTTGTACCTTGATCTGCCTAGAGACAAATACCTCTAGTTCAGCGAGCATATGTGACTCTTCTCCCAACAACGCTTCTGCTACGGGAGGAGCAGCGTAGACAACAAACTTGTCTGCCACGTAAGCACGGTTTACTCGTACAATTTCACGCATAATTTCAAAACAAATCGTTTCGATCGTTTTCACGGACCCGCGCCCTTTACACACTGGGCATTCGCCACACAAGATGTGTTCCAGGCTTTCCCTTGTCCGCTTCCGCGTCATTTCAATTAGACCAAGTGCCGTAAAACCATGAATATTCGTTTTGGCTCTGTCCTTACTGGTCGCGACTTCTAGACTATGTAAGACACGTCTTTTGTGGTCAGGTTCAATCATATCGATGAAATCGATCAGGATCATCCCCCCGAGATTGCGCAGACGAAGTTGTCTGGCGATAGCCAGGGTTGCCTCGATATTGGTATTGAAGATGGTTTCTTCGAGATTTCGGTGGCCAACAAACGCCCCCGTATTGATGTCGATAGTCGTCATCGCTTCTGTTTGATCAATGATCAAATAGCCACCTGATTTTAAGTCTACGCGTCTTTCAAGCGCCCTCTGCCCCTCGTTTTCTACGTCGTACAAGTCGAAAATCGGGCGATCGCCTTTGTAATACTCAAGCTTTTTGTTTAATTCAGGTACGTACTCTTTAGTGAAATGCTGCAACTCTTGATAGGACAAGTTGGAGTCAATGCGAATTCGGTCTAGTTCCGTCCCGACAAAGTCACGGAGTACACGCCTTGCTAATGGCAAGTCTTCGTATAAAACATGGGACTTCTGCTTTTTCATGCGAGATTGAATCTTGTTCCACAGGCGTCTCAAAAAGGCGGCATCTTGCACCAACTCGTTTTTTTGCACTCCTTCAGCAGCTGTCCGCAGAATAAAACCACCGTTTTCGTCACAGAACTCTTGTACCAGTTCTTTTAAACGTTCTCTTTCTTGTTCATCTTCTATGCGTTGTGACACACCGACATGAGTCACGCTTGGCATAAACACCAGATAGCGAGAGGGAATAGTAATGTCAGTTGTCAAACGTGCACCCTTTGTACCAATGGGATCTTTGACAACTTGAACCACGATATCTTGACCATCTCGAACCAGCTCTCGAATATCCTGCTTTTCGATCTGGCTGGTATTCACTTCTTCGACAATTTCGTTGTGAATGACAATATCTGATGCGTGCAAAAAAGCGGCCTTGTCTAAACCGATATCCACGAAGGCAGCCTGCATACCCGGTAATACTCGACTGACCTTACCTCGATAGATATTCCCCACTAAGCCTCTTTTGGTATGTCGTTCTACGTGAATCTCTTGCAAGATACCGTTTTCAATCAGTGCGACTCGCGATTCTGAAGGGGTAACGTTTATTAGTAATTCTGCACTCACACGGACACTCCAAATGATGACAACAATTGCTCAGTTTCAAACAATGGCAATCCAACGACTGAACTGTAACTTCCTGTAATAGACACGACAAAACGCCCGCCTATTCCCTGTATAGCATAACTTCCCGCTTTATCTTGCGGTTCACCAGACGCCCAATACGACTCGATGTCGTTTTCATTCAATTTGGCAAACTGGACTTTTGTCACTACGTGCTCAGTTACCGCACGGCAACTGTCCGCTACGCAAATGGCGGTAATGACTTCGTGTTCCTGCCCCGAGAGTGACGACAGGATGGCCTTTGAATCGGCAAGGTCTTTGGGTTTACCCAGTGGCTTCCCATCGAATGCAATCAAAGTATCAGCGGCCAATATGACTCCCAACTCTCGTGCGGAATCTGGCAGCCTCGACAATGCCGCTTCGGCTTTTTGTGTAGCCAGTCGACGCACAAGTGTTAAGGGCGCTTCCTCTTCGTTGGGGCTTTCATCAATATCGACAGGAAAGACTCGGTGCTCAATACCCAACTGAGTTAACAGTTCGGTGCGACGTGGAGAGCCAGAAGCGAGATAAAGTGTTTTTTGCATCAAGTAATCCGAAGTTGGCGGCGAATCTTACGCAACATCCAAAATACCCATGGCCATAAAGCCATAGAAGTAACAACGGGTAAGAGATAATCCAATCGGAAAGGGATGTCTAACAATAAGCGTTGTAACCAAAATAAAACAAGATGATATAACGCGCTCACAAGCCCAATTATGATTGCTTGTTGCCACACCGAATAGTTTCTCAAGCGCTGATAGTTAGCGGCCAGCACGTAGACCGATATGCTCAGGGCCAAACTGTGCACACCTAACGTTGTGCCCAACAAGATGTCCATTGCCACGCCAGCTATAAATGCCATGCCGACATTAACCCGATGGGGTAACGCCATAGCCCAATACGATAAAACGATTAACACCCAATCGGGGCGATATACATCAACCTGAACCGGTAACGGTGTAATCTGCAACACTAAGGCGCCAAGAATACTCAAAACCACAGTGTAGTGACGCGCTTTAATCATTGTCGTCCTCCACTTCTTCGGTCGTTTGTTCTGTACCGTCAGGCCAAAGCAATAACAAATACTTCAGCCGGTCTAAACGCGCCAGCGGTTGTGCACTGACATAAGCAAATGGTCTGCCTTCGTCACGAATGACTTGTTTTACCCGAGCTACAGGGTAGCCCTGTGGGAAGACTTGCCCCAATCCCGACGACACCAGTAAATCTCCCTCGCGAATATCGACGCTGTGTGGGACGTGTTCGAGCAACAACTCATCAAGCGCACCGCTGCCCGATGCAATAAAACGAATGTTGTTACGCAACGCTCGAACTGGTACGGAGTGATTCAAATCTGTTACAAGTAACACTCGGCTGTTAGTGGTCCCAACTTCCATCACCTGACCCACAATGCCTTTGTCATCCAAGATGGGCTGAGATAAATAGACGCCGTCGATAGCCCCTTTATTGATTACGATCTGTTGGCTGTAGGGGTTGTTGTCGACCGCCATTAACTCAGCAACGCGTTTTCGCATTTGTGTTTTCACTGGCGCTTCAAGCAACCGTCGCAACTGAGCGTTCTCATTTTGCAATACCTCAAAGCGTTGTAAGCGCTCACTCATCAAAACAATACTGTTCTTGAGTTGCTCATTTTCTTCGATTAGCTGTTCTTGTGAAGCCAAACGATTCGCGCTCAAATTCAACATAACGCCGGGCAAATTTGCCAGATACTGCAAAGGGCTCATCAGTGAATTCATAAAAACACGCGTTGACTGAAAGCCGTCTAATTTGTGGTCTACAAAGATCAACAAAACCGACATGGCTACCGCTAGCACAAGTCGGTTGTTTAAAGAGGGTCCGCGGGTAAAAATAGTATCCATGATACAGATAGGGCAACTTGCGTTGCCCTATTTTTAGTCGTAGCTAAACAGGTCGCCGCCATGCATATCGATCATATCGAATGCTTTACCACCACCCCGTGCAACACAGGTCAGTGGATCATCGGCTATGACTACAGGAATTCCCGTTTCTTCCATAAGTAAGCGGTCTAGATCTTTAAGCAGTGCACCACCACCGGTCAATACCATGCCTCGTTCTGAAATATCAGAAGCCAACTCTGGTGGAGATTGCTCAAGTGCAACCATTACAGCAGAGACAATACCTGTCAGTGGTTCTTGCAAGGCTTCAAGAATTTCATTGCTGTTGAGTGTGAAACCTCTTGGTACACCTTCAGCTAAGTTGCGGCCGCGAACTTCAATTTCACGCACCTCTTCACCAGGGTATGCTGCGCCAATTTCGTGCTTGATTCGCTCGGCTGTCGCCTCACCGATCAAAGAACCAAAGTTACGACGAATGTAATTGATGATTGCTTCATCAAACTTATCACCACCGATGCGCACAGATGACGAATACACCACACCATTCAGTGAAATGATTGCGACTTCCGTTGTACCACCACCAATATCTACGACCATTGAACCTGTCGCTTCTGAAACAGGTAATCCGGCACCAATAGCTGCTGCCATTGGCTCATCGATAAGGAAGACTTCTCTGGCCCCTGCGCCTAGCGCTGATTCTTTGATGGCCCGGCGTTCTACTTGAGTGGAGCCACAAGGTACGCATACCAATACACGAGGGCTTGGGCGCAAGAAGTTGTTGTCGTGTACTTGTTTAATAAAGTGCTGGAGCATCTTTTCAGTAACGTAGAAGTCTGCAATTACGCCGTCTTTCATCGGGCGTATCGCTTTTATGTTACCGGGTGTTCTACCGAGCATTCGTTTTGCTTCTGCACCAACAGAGGCAACACTTTTTGGACCTGCTGCACGCTCTTGACGAATCGCGACAACAGAGGGTTCATTCAACACAATTCCTTGATCTTTAACGTAGATCAGCGTGTTAGCTGTTCCGAGGTCGATAGACAAATCGTTAGAGAACATGCCTCGAAGCTTTTTAAACATGAAATGCTCATTCCTGTAACTGGTCCATGCACTCTGTAGTGGGCGTTAACTAGCGCATAGTAGGTATTTAAAGAGTAATCCGCACACTTTAACAATGGGGGCGTTATTGGGCAAGTAAAGACCCCATTTTTAAAAGGTTTTCGTTCAATATCAGAGTATGCGTGATAATTCGTTTTTCGAACAGCCAACGCGTATTGAGTTGCGCCTTTAGAAACAGATGTTAATAACAGCCGACAAAAATCGGAACGTGTCGAAATAACGAGCGACTGAATAATTGTCGCGTACGTTTGCTCAACACGTCCTAGTCAAACTGTTCCCGCCAATTGAGCGTTCTATCGTTTCCTCGGAAATGGCCAAAAGACACACTCGCCGTCGGTTTGTCGTTTGAGTCAATTACGCCGTCTAAGTTCCAATCGATGTTCAAAAACTCGTCCCAATAGGGATTATTGACGCCAGGTTCGAGAGACAATGAGAAGGTTCCTCGTTGCGCGACATCATTGACAATAGCAGGAGTAAAGAGAAAGTCGTCATTCCCGGATTGCCCCGCCGACAAGATACCTGCAGAAGTAGCGGAATTAACAAGCCCCGTAATATCGGTCTCTTGATTCCCCTGTGACAAATTAGCGATGGTGATTTGTCCTGATGTTTGGCTCAGGTCAATGCCACTGCAAGAGTCATCACTATTGATTACCCATGCGTCACCATTAAAGTAATCGGCATATAGGGGAACGCGCAACGAGCTGTCTTCAGGACCGTAGGCATTCTCTAAACGCACACGACCATAACGCAACTCAGTACCGCCGATATTCGAGAAGGTAAAGGCTTCACAACCCGATGTTGGGTAGTTGCTTTGGTAGCACACCCCATCAGTATCGGTAAGAAATGTCATCGGCAACGTCAGGTCAATATCGGCATCGAATGCATTTGCGGGAGATGCGATTTTTTCGAACTGAACTTGTGAAGATCGGATGGATACCTCAACACCACCTGCCGAAACCGCATCCGAAATATTCACGACACCATTTTGCTCAACGCTTAGCGTCCCTGCATAGCTATTGTTGACACTGTACTCTAGTTGCCTTGTGTCAGGTGCTAGGCGAACCAAATCACCTCGATAGTTTTGCGTAATAACGCCTTGGGCGTTGTAAGCTATTACATTCAGTGTCGGTTCTTGCCCAAAGGCATAATCAAATGGCTGGCCAATATAGGTAAAATTGGTACATTGGTCAGCAAAACTTGGGGTTACCGCAGCGGATACATCAAAATACGCGGGAATAAAGGCCCCCAGTGACTGAGCAGACAATGCCGCAATCTGATTGCCTAAGTAACCACTGTCTTCAAATTCAAGGGTGTAGGTGCCCACATCAGATACACTGGCCTGATAGCGATAGCTGCCATTACTCCAATTGTCCAAGCTCACGTTTTGATACGTACTACCGGTTTGGCTCGTCAAAGCGACAACCGACGAGAGAGACAACTGCGCTTCAGCTGCTCCAGATACACTTGCATCTGGCAACACGCGAACGAATCTGGCACGCAAGTTCCCCGGTGAATAACTTGGCAAAACCGTTCCAGACGAACTGATTGCTGATATCGACAGCTCAAAGTCTGCTCCCGCCGTGTTTTGATTTTGTGTTGCAGCGCTCACTTCTAGCCCAAAAGGGATGCTATCAAGCACAACATTGCCCGATGAAATGGTAACGCCATCAACGGTTGCCGACGCTGAGAGATTCAGCCGGCTGGCATCTTCGTATGTCAGCCCAGACAAGGTCGTTTCACCATTGGCGTCAAATGTCAGATTCACACTTCCAGAAGAGACACCACTGCCGTCACCTGAAACGTTGATGCTCCCAAACGGCACTCTACATACGTCCGATGCATATTCGGTACCCACCGACGTTACACAATCAAAACCCAGTGAAACGGCTCGTTCACCACTGAGTAAAGCTTGGCATTGCCCGTTGTTGTTTTGCACTGCTCGTAAACCTACACGAGCGAGATTGTCCCCCGCCACAAATGCTGGAAGCGCCGAATTGTAAGGCAAACTTGCATCAAAAAACTGAAAACCGGCATTAACAAAATCGATAGTGCAATTGTTGGTACATTCGGTGACATTAGCCGCCATTGAGGCGCTATTTGCTCCCGTCACGGTAACCGTATGCTCACCTTCAGTTAGTTGCGATAGCGATACTTGCGTGCTGCCCGTAAAACTAATGGATTGTGAAGGACTCCAATCGCCATTGCTCAAGTTAACGGTGACTTCATTGCTGACGAGCTCATCGCAACTTGCATTTGCGCAGGCTCTAATCGTTACCTCTGCACTATCACATGTAAGAGATTGGCTAGGGTGAATCACGTCATAGTGACTTAACTCTACGCAGGTAGGCTCGATAGCCTCTTCGTTGTTATATTCTGTTAGTACCTCATCGGCACTGCGTCGATAGTCATAGACTTTTACGTTATCAAATTCGCCATTGGCCGCGTCATTTGTGCCATTGTAAACGCGATACGAGGAGCGATTGTCACCGATCACCAGTGTTTCAAGTTCCCCCATCACACTGCTTCTTAGGGTATTGACCGCGGTGCTGCCACCGAGTAATTGGCCATTAACATAGATATCTACGTCTCGGTTGCCAATGTTCCAAGCCAAAGTGATGTGCGTCCACACATCGGCGGCAATCGTATTGACATCACTCAAATAATGGAAGTCACCGTCGGTTTCGTCTTCCATACCAAACGAAAAGCGGCCTTGGCTAGTTATCGACAAGTAAAAATACTTAAGTGAACTGGAACTCGAAGCGTCTAATAGTTGCTTAGCACCATTGCCTACCCAGTTTTCATTGTTTTTGTACCAAAAGGAAATAGTGCCCGATGAACCCAATACATTCATATCTAAGCGAGAGTCGACGCCGTGAGTGTCATTATTAGTATTATCACCTACCGCCAGTACCGTACATGAAACTGGCGACTCTGAGGCGAAGGGTTGATTGCCGAACAACGCATTGCCGTTGTAGTTATTTAGCGTGTCAGAGACATCACCACTATTATCCCAACTGGTGTCATCAAATTCGTAATACGCCACTTGAGACCCAGTTTCTGCGGGCGCATCACCGCATATTGTTCGGTCATAAAGTTGATCAATTGAACTTATATCATAGTTAATGAAAGCGTCGCGATCGACACGGATATCTTCCGCATTCGCTGCGCCGGTCACGCGAATATTTTGCTTAAATCGAATTGAATTTTCAGCATGTAAAAAGCCATTGACTAGCATATCTCTCTCAAGAGAAATGCGGTCATAAGCCACTATCATCAGTTGTCCAGCACTCCCATTACCATTGAGGCGGACATTGCGCTGAGACGTCAGCCTATTGACGTAGATAACTACGGAATTACCGCTTTCCACTACAATATTCACGTCTCGTTCGATGGTAAAGTCACGGATATAGTAGGTGCCGCTCGAAAAATTTACGGTCGAATTTCGTCTAATTCTCAACGTGTCGAACCGATAGATTTGATCTTCGCTATTAAATGTCAGGATAGAATCTCGCTCCAGGCGAACATCATCATAATCGCCTGCGACCAAAGACACCCTAGAGTTGCGTTGAAATGTGATGTCGAAGGAAGAAGGTGAACTGTCAAAAACGGGCAAGTAAGGCCGTTTGGCTAGAACGCCTGATAGTTGGCATGCTCGTGTGACACAACTCGATCCTCTAGAATTGTCGCGAATGCGGTCGAAGTCGACCGTTCCATTGGTCCCTCCCAATATAGCGTTGCGCTCAATACGCAGCTCGCCAGCGCCAACTGATGAGGAAACTGGCCCAGTAAATATAGCTTCGCATTGATTAGCCACGACCCTGGAACTAACCAAAATCAGTACTATTGCTAACCACACTCCACGCATCAGTTTTGCTCCTGTATCGCATCGATCGCCACAGAACGGCTCACCCAAATATCACCCGATTGGCACACACCTTCACTATCAAAGCGATAAAAGTTATTAACTTGTCCTTCTTTTATCACCTCAGTCGTAGTGCAGCGGGCAACATAGCTACAATTTTCAAAGCCATCCAACTGAGAAAAATTCCCGTTACTTGTGATTGTAGTGTCACATTCCGCTATTGCACTATTAATAGGAAAGGCGGTCGCCGCAATTTGTTGCAGACCGGTTTGCGCAGCGTTAAGCGCTCTCGTCCCAAGTACCTCATAAACAACACTTTGTGAGGTGGCAGACAGCAGTTGCACCATGGTAATACCCAAAAATGCCATCACCAAGATGACGAAGATGGCAATGACTAACATGCTGCCTCGGTTTTTTTGTGGTCTCGAAAAAGGTCTTTGATTAAGGGACATTAGCTAAATGCACCTCTTGTTGATACCCGATAATTTCTTCGTTGTCTTCAAACCGCAATCGGATCTGAACGACAGCGTTGGCCTGCAGGGAAGCCTCAAAAATTCGAAACGGGTCGTCTGCGCCGGGAGCCAATGCAGGATTCGCCGACAACGTATTGACGACATGCTCAGCAATGATAGGTGAATTCACTGGCGAACTGGCTTGTGCCGCGACGATATCATTCTCGAATCGAACTAAGCGGCCCCCGGTGACACAAAAGCTCACAGAACGATTCACCAAATATGCTCTCGACGCTGGTGAAGCTTCTGGAAAGCTACTTGCCACAGTTAAATCCATGGTTTCCACACCATTTTCTTTTGTACTGCAATCCCCGTCGCCATCGTCGCTACAGGCACTAATAAGCTGACGTTTTTGGTTGCTGGCATCATACACATCACTTGGTCTTAATGGGTACACTACTGCAAAATTGTCACCGCCTGAAAACTGGAAAACGTTACCGTCTATGTCCGTTGGAAAAACAATTTCCAACAGGGTATCGGACGAAGGCTGCAATGGTAAAACGGTATAAACGGAACTCCAGTTTATCGGTACGAACTCAATACAATGCTCAGTACTATTTCCCGACAGCCGAACACTGTTTGGCACGGCAGTACGTAACTCTCTGGACAATCTTTCCAAGGCAAACCGACTTTCTGTAAGCAGCTGTTCACGTTCTCCTACATCAATGTAAATCTGCATGGAGCTTCGCACGAAGCTGGCGATACCCACTCCAACAACGCCTAGAATGACAACCACAACGATAAGCTCGATGAGTGTGAAACCTCGCGATCGGTTCATCAGAAATTCCACCTGTAGCGAGAAAACGTGATTTCTAGGTTGTCCGGTGTAGTAACAGTGATCACAACCAGCTTTGTGTTGCCGATTCCCGCATCTGCAATACCGTCAAGGTTATCATCGTAAAACACCGAAACTCTGGCGCTATACCCTTGATACAATGGCCTGCCATCCACTAGCATCGCGGTGCCCAGACTGCTCAGGATATTTCCGTCAGATTGATTGAGCCCATGGTAGTCATCGATGTCGTCATAATCCGCTCTACCACCTGCTGGAGCGACTTCATCAGCGTCTGGTCCAAGACTGCCACTAGTGGTACAGGGCGTGCCTTCATTGCACCGCTCACCACCGCCAGATAGATTCGAGTTTTCATCAAATGCTTTGGACATAATTTCATTTGTCAGTGACGATGCGAGCTCTGCTGCCCGCACCTGCCAAATCGGGTCTATGCTGCGCCGAGACTGAGACGCCACAAGATTAATCACGATGAGCATGACGACGCTAAACACGACCAAACCAGCAACGAGTTCGATCAGCGTGAAGCCAGAATGGCGCTTTTTGTGACTAACAGGCATAGATGAACCCCTGCTGCCCCACACAAACAGACACACTACTTTGACCAGTGAAAGTCAGACGGCAGTCTCCAGACTGACAGCTTGCTAGATTGGTAATAGGGCGTCCCAATGAATCAAAGCCTAGATAATTTATTCCAGAAGAAGAACCGTCTACGCCCGAAAACGATACCGATTCATCTGTAATTTCACTATCAGAGGTGCGTAAAAAATCCGCTACATTGACAAAATCAATCGTCGTCGCACAGCTGGTGGCTTGATTTGCGGGAGAGTAATCATTTGTGGGAGGGCCAAACGCGGCTGAACCCGCACCAAATTGAAAGTTAATCTGATGGCAAAACCCATCACGGGTATCTTGCATGGCGCGAGTTTGCGTGTGACGAAGTGCTGAAACCAGTCGCTTTTGAAAAGCATATTCTGGGTAACCTGAGCGCCCTTGAAAACGCGAACCTGCAGCAACAGCCAGAGTCGCAATAAGAATGAGCGTAATGATCAGCTCAATTAGAGTGAAGCCACCTTGACGTGGCTTCATCATAAACGGGGACTGAAACAGTCGATTCATTCCAACCGTTCAACGCTGTGATTAACAGCCGTCTGATTCAACAACAATAGTTGGTGATGCATTCTCAGACGCGGCCTCGGTGTACAACACTTGGCAAGCTTCTGCTTCTGTCGCGGTGTACGCTGTGCCTTGCTGCGTGATAGCGAAGAAGTCGTTGCCACCCGTGTCCGCGCCGCCATCTTGTAGTGTCAGTGTGAACTCGTTAGTAAAGTCTAAATCAGCATAGGCACCAATCAGTGCAGTTGTTGCTGCCGTCGCGTCAGGGTAACCGAAGTCTGTGGCAACGTTTTGACCATTTACTGTCACTGCAGCGCCAGTATCACCTTGTTCACCTTCAATGGCTGACTTAGCAAACACTAGCTGCGAGCCACCTTGCAAAGCCGCTCGAACCCCTTGGAGCACACCCGCATTCGCATCACTTTGTAGGTCGATAAAGCGAGGGGCTGCGGTGACAGCAAGAATACCGAGAATGACGATGACAATGATTAGTTCAATTAATGTAAAACCACGCTGTTGCATGTGCTTCTTCCTCTGGTTAGATAAGTTTATTATTCATGAAATTAGAGTTCAGTACAGTATTAACTCGTCGTATTAGACTAATTATTACTAAATACAATTACTTGCCCAATCCTAGGGTCATAAATAAATCCATTTCCCGCCGTGTTGTCCACAGGCTCGTTCACCAAATTTCTTACGGTTGCTGTTAAGTAGTAAACGCAAACGTCGTTACCACCAGCGCCAGTACCGACAGCACGGTTAGTAAAATAGCGATGCTCGTCAAAAGGTCGATTATTCCAATTCGAGGTAATCGTCGGCGCGCTTTGCATGATCAGATTGAAGATACTTTCACAATCCAAAATTGACATCACGTCATCTTCTGTACTGGCGTCTGTGTTGATTTGGCCTGTTGGATAACCCGTATCTCTGTCGACACCAACTTGAATACCTTCGATGGTCACAAATGTAATATTGGCCGCTTGGTTATCTTGAGGGCGAGACTCAATTTCCCATTGAGCACGTACCAAGCCGACCCCGGTCGCGAAGCCACCCGCCACACCTTCAACTGAAGCGTCTTCAGCATCTTCTGTCACATCCAAAAAGCGAGGAATAGCTACCGCTGCCAACAACCCTAGCAACACAACCACAATCACTAATTCAATGAGTGTAAAGCCCGACTGTGACTGTAGCTTTTGTCTACTCAATTGCTTATGTCCCATGCTCTGTGTTCTCCTACAAAAAAATGTCAATTCTGGACAGCCTTGTCGACGTTCCCAGAATATATGTGATAGTCAAAATACGCGCCCGTACTCAAGCGAAAGCGGCACCGCGAATTAAGCGGCTCATTGTTTACTAGTTCGCCTTGATAGTATTCTGGAATAATCCGAAAGCCATCAACGGTAAGGGGCAAATTCAGCAACATTTGCCACAACTTCCCACATCCCTCACTCGTTGGTTCCGTTTTTGGCCAGCCAAAATGCGCCATTTTCACTGGCCGTCTATCAGTTTCCTGATACGCGTCGTTGTAATGCACCAACATGATCATCGCCGGGCGTCCATCTGCCTGCCATTGCCAATGTGCATTTGTCACCGTGCGCTGAAACTGCTCCGCTAAGGTCAGCATAAATTGGCGATGCAAATTAGGTTCATTGCTATAAAGACGCACAATAAAAAAAACCATTAGTGCCGCAAATGCGACGATGACAAGAATATTCATCAATAATTTGCGCTGATTGTTTTCTGATTCTTCTTGAAGTTTCATACTAACGACCTTTTATCGCTCCCATCATGTCCCACATAGGCGTGAAAATGCCTAGAGCCAATACCAGCACCATTACTGCAACAACCGCTATCAGTAGAGGTTCAATTTTGGCAGTCAAACTCTTTAAATCGAAGTCTACTTCCCGCTCGTAGAATTCTGCGACTTCAGCCAGTAACTCGTCTACTCGCCCAGTTTCCTCTCCAACATTGATCATTTGCATCACCATTGGCGTGAACAAACCACTGGCTTGGGAAACTCGAGTCAGGTTTTCGCCTTTTTCTATACGTTGGCGCATTTCAATAATTCGAGCTCCCATGAACTTATTGTCTACTGCATCAGCGACCAAATTCAGGGCGGTGGTCAACGGCACACCGGAGCGCAGCATCATTGAAAAGCTTCTCGCAAATCGGCCTAATAATGAACGAGTGAAAATACTGCCTACAATCCACAGCCGTAACTTGGTTCTATCCCATTTGTAACGACCATCTGGTGAGTTGATATAGCGATAAATCGAATAACTAAATACGCCGATTCCCAAGATTAGCCAGTACCATTTAGTGGTGAAGAAATCCGACATCGCCAATAGGAATTTCGTCATCACGGGGAGTTCAGCATCAAACTTCGCAAACATATCGGCAAACTTTGGAATCACGGCCACATTCATTATGACAAATGCCGCGACAATCGCGATGATGACGAAAATAGGATACCGCGTTGCTGCTTTGATTTGTTTTCGCGTTTCTTGCTCGCGCTCGAGGTAATTCGCCAATTGTAGAAACGCTTCGTCAAGACGCCCCGTATTTTCCCCTACGTGAATCACACTGACGAACAGGTCATTAAAGATTTTAGGGTGTTGGTGTAGCGCCGACGAAAACGTTCTCCCTCGTTCGAGTTGCGAAATTACGTCCGTCAACGCCACTTTTAAGCGTAGGGAAGACGTGGACTCCGCTAAGCCACTAACCGCTCGTAAAATGGGAATACCCGCCTTGGTAAGCGAGTACATTTGTCGAGACAAAATCACTAAGTCGTCTAAGCTAACTTTTGGTGTTAAAAAATTAACGTCAGTTTGCCGTTCCGATTGACTTTGTTTTTGCGCCTGTTCTATTTGAATTGGCGTGACGTTTCTCGCCAGTAGCATTTTTGCTGCACTGGATTCATCTAACGCATCAATGGTGCCGGATGTAAGGTCTCCCGACGCCTCTCTCCCTTTATAGGTAAATTTAGCCATCAGGAATGTCCTCCAGGCTCAATCCTCCAGTATCGGGGAACTTGTCTTGTGGTTTCTCCGAAATGGGCTCACTGGCGTTAGTTGCAGACGCTTCCAAGGTTAAAGCCCCCGTTTCCGCATAGTCGTTTTGCTCCGACTGCGGTGCTTCAGCGACCATCTCTACCAGCTTCAATACTTCTTCGACGGTCGTAACGCCCATCTTGGCGTAAGTCAGAGCAACATGCGCTAAGGGTTGATAACCTGGGCTTTGTGCCGCGGCATGACCAAATTCAACGGTATCACCCGACTTGAGTGCATCCATCATTTTGTCTGTCATTTCGAGTAACTCAAAAACACCGACTCGCCCTCTGTACCCTGAGTGATTACATTTCTGACACCCAGCGCCTTTTTTGAAGGTCACATTGCGCACTTGTTTGTCGACATTACTCAACCAGAACCATTCGTCTTCCGTTGGCGTGTAGGTTGTTTCACAGTTATCACAGATTTTGCGCACCAATCGCTGTGCGACAATACCCCGCAACGAGCTCGCCACGAGGTAACCCGGGGCTCCCATATCGAGAAGACGAGTAGCAGAGCTCACCGCATCATTGGTGTGCAGCGTGGACAAAACTAAGTGACCGGTTAGCGCGCCTCGCAAACCGATTTCCACCGTTTCTTGGTCACGCATCTCACCCACCATGATAATGTCGGGGTCTTGACGAAGTGTTGTGCGCAATACATTGGAAAACGTCAGGTCTATCTTGTGATTTACCTGAACTTGGTTCACCCGTGGCAAACGGTATTCAACGGGGTCTTCAACAGTAATGATCTTGTTCTGGGGTTGATTGAGTTCGCTCAGAGCCCCATAAAGGGTTGTCGTTTTACCCGAACCGGTTGGCCCGGTCACCAATATCATGCCATGAGGACGGTGCAGTAAATTGCGAAAACGCTTGAGTAAAGGCCCGGGCATACCGGTCTGATCGAGCGTAAGCAGCCCCGCTGACTGGTCAAGTAGACGCATGACGACAGACTCGCCCGCTTGAATCGGCATGGTAGAAAGACGGACGTCAATGCGATGGCCCTTCACCCTGACGTGAGTTCTACCGTCTTGCGGCATCCTTTTCTCTGAGATATCCAAGCCCGCCATCAACTTGAGCCTGAGCACCAGAGCAGCGGCGATATTTTTTTCTGGAATGACGTTCTCTTGTAAAATACCGTCTACGCGTTGTCGAATGCGTAATTGGGATTCATCAGGTTCGATATGAATATCCGATGCCTTCGCCTGTACCGCATCCTCAAAGATCGATTGCAAAAGCCTTGCTACGGCTGTGTCTTGCTCGTTATCGACGCCAGACGTGAGGTCGAAATCCTCTTCCGCCTGATACTCCTCTGCCAATTCCTGTGCAAATGACGCGATTTCTTCGGTACGACGATACAAATCATCATAAGCATTGAAAAGCTGCTCTTCACTGACTACGGCTACTTCAATGGGCTTTGGTAAAATGTCAGACAGATTATCCACAGCGGTAAGATCCGCGGGATCACTCATCGCCACCAACAATGAGTCACCTTTATCATCAATAACCAAAGCTCGATAGCGACGAGCTTGAATTTCAGGCAACAACTTAACGGCGTTTGCATTCACGTTGTAGTTGTCGATATCAATTAGTGGTACGTCTAAGTGAGCAGACAGAATTTCGAGTAATTGATGCTCGGAAACGAGCCCCATAGCAATCAAAGTCGCCCCGAGCTTACGGCCTGTTTGACGCTGCTCGGCAAGCGCGCTCATCAACTGCTCCTCAGAAATTGCTCCCTGTTGAACCAGTAGATCACCTAAACGCACCTTCATTTTACTCACGGCTTTACCTCTGCTCGCAATTTTTTACCCAAAACGACAATGCGTTGATGCATAAAGCTCGTGACATCGTTATCGAGTTGCCCTAACGCAACGGCTTTCTGGTAGGCGTTTTCGGCTCGCTTAAGGTCGCCTTGTTTATCCGCGGTTACCGCCAAGCCAAGCCACCATTTTGCCGTCGCTGGCTGAATGTCTATCAGCCGTTGGTAGTCTGAAATGGCCTGCCCCAAATCTCCCAGTTTTTGTGCTAATGCCGCACGATTTGACAACACATCAATACCTGAGGTTGTGCCACTTGTTTGTAAAACTCGATAAGCCGCGGCATCTTCGCCTTGTCTAGTATGCAACCGCGATAACATAAGTTTTAGGGTGTCGTCTTCTGGCGCGACCGAATGAATCGCCGTTTCCAAGGTTTGCCGCGCAAGGGCCACATCACCTTGACCAAAATGCAATGCCGCCAACGATTTGTATGCTTCAACATTATCCGGTTCTTGGCGAATAAGTTGTTGCCATAATGACATTGCCACACTTGGGTTATTCTGATTTGTCGCCCTTCTTGCTCGCTGCAATAAACCAAGTTTAGGCGCACTGTCGCTATTTTTTGTAATGCTGAGCACGCTAGGTTCAGGCACCTCTTTTATTACTTCCTCATCACTATTCACTGGCTGTGAGGAGGGTGAAACCAGCGTTTGTGCAATATTGCGTGCGCTGGTATCCGTCTGTTGCTCTGCCTCTGCAGCAGGGGCTTGCGTTATCGCGCCGGTAGCATCGGGCGAAGTCTCAGGGATATCGTCATCCCCCTCTTCTGAAGCGGTTGAGACGTCAGAAGAAACCGATTCAGATTCTTCTGTTGACGCAGAAGACACGGCTTGTTGATTAATCGGCGTTACCGGCTGACTTGCCAAGGGTTGAGTATCTGAATGGGAATCATCAAATAAGTATATATAGCCAACAGTGGCGACACACAGCACCACCACCGCAATCCACACAATAGTGCGAATTGTCAGTGATTTTTTGGCAGGCGCTTGATAGTTTGCACTTGATGCTTCTTGCCCTTGGCGCTGCTCCAAGTCTTGTAGCATCTTGTTAACTACACTCACGTGATACCACCTTTCATCACTATCAAGCCTACGATTGACAAGGCAACCAAGCCGCCGAGCACCATCGCCAGTTTATACTTTGCGAGCATACCTAGCGGCTTTGCCGCTTCGGTATCTTCAGCCGCAGCCATCACGTGTCTGGGTTCAACCAGTTGTAGCCCTTCACCAAATGCCAGCATCAGCGCCTTGTGGCACAGCACGTTGACGATTCTAGGGGTTCCATCGCTCGCCTTGAGCAAAAGCTTGCAACACTGCCTGTCAAACAAGTCTTGTCCGAAGTAACCCGCAACAGACATACGATGGCGTACATATTGATAAATTTGGTCCTCATCCATCAACTTCAGACCATAACTGAACGTAATTCGCTGTTTTAATTGACGAAGCTCGGGCAGAGCGAGTTTTTCATCTAGTTCTGGCTGACCAAAAAGTACCACCTGTAACAATTTTCGCGATTCCGTTTCCAAGTTTGTCATCAGTCTTAATGCTTCGATACTTTCCATTGGCAAAGCTTGTGCTTCATCGATAATCAGTACCGCGCTGCGCTGCTCTCGATTGATAGCGATCAACTGTTCTTGAATGCGTTGTGTAAACTCTTGTTGATCACAATCTGGCGTGAGTTCTACTCCTAATTCACTGGCAACGGCTCGGCGTAATTCAACGGGAGACAAATACGGGTTAGGGATATAAGCCGTACGGAAATGATCCGGAAGTTCATTGAGCAATTTTCGGCATATCAATGTTTTACCCGTGCCCACTTCTCCTGTGACTTTGATAAAACCTTCACCGGTTTTTAGGGCCGTCATCAATACGGCCAAGGCCTCGTTGTGGCTTGGCAAACCAAAGAAATAGCTTGTATTCGGCGTGAGCGTAAAAGGTAACTCTTTGATGCCAAAATGATACAAGTACATGCTTAGTCCACGTACAACCAGTCAGCCATTTGGGCTCGACTTTTTTCGATTTCACTGGCCCAGGTACCCGGCCCCACCACTGTGGGTTTGAGCAAAATAATCAATTCCGTTTTGCGCTCTATCTCTCGGCGGTTTGTAAACAGTTCTCCCAACAAGGGAATATCACCCAGCAAGGGGGTGCGCGTATTAGCATCGGATATCGTGGTTTGCATTAACCCACCAATCACAACAATTTCGCCAGATCGCGCTCTGATAATGGTGTCAGATTCTCGAATCGTGCTCTGAGCCAATGGCAACACGATTTGTTCCTGGTTTAGCGTAACGACTTTTTCTTGCTCTTCCGTTTCGATAACTGACGGGTGAACATGCAGTAACACCGTGCCAGCTTCATCAATCTGAGGAGTAACATCTAAGGCGATACCGGAGAAAAAGGGCGTTAACTCGATATCAGGCACAACTGATGTGGTGGTGGAGGTAATTGTGTTTTGACTAGAGACATCGGTTACAAAATATTCATCGTCCCCCACTTTAATCACCGCCTTTTGGTTGTTAATTGCTGTCACCCTCGGACTAGACAGCACTTGCACATTACCTTGGCTAGACAACAGCGATAGCACCCCAGCAAAATCTTGGTTCAGAATCGACAGGCTTGAAACACCGCCTAAACTGGCTGACACCTGATTGCCAAACGTACCAGCGGTCGTAGCAAAATTAAAATTAGTACTGCCGACGTTAGCGACAATATCTGTCCAGTTGATACCTTGCTGGTACTCGTCATTCAAAATGACTTCTAGGATTCTCGCTTCAAGGATAACCTGGCGTTGCAGACTCTCTTCTGAAATGCTCAAAAAGCGCTTAATAGCTTTGATCTCATTGGGTAAGGCACGCACAGTTACCAGACCGGCTTGTGGCGTAACAAACACGGCTCGTCCCGCTTCTTCACCAATAATCCCTTTGAGACTCTCTTCTAAATCTTCCCAGAAATTGGTTTCCGTGCGGGTGCTAATGGCCGTCCCATTGTTATTGACATTGCCCGCTCCATTTCCGAAATTATTACTGTTCTGCGAGTTACCAGAGAAGTTATTAAAGTTACCTCCGCCACCATTTTGGCCATTGTTACCAGCTTGCGATACGCCGCCGGATATAATGCTGGTTTGCGTTTGACCATCTCGCTGCATTAGCAAGTAATTGATGCTAAATGTCTCCGTTTTCATTCCGGCAGGCTGTACCCGATACACAGTGCCTTTGCGCTCTATATCATAGCCATACAATTCGCTTATGAGTTCAAAAACGTGGTCCATGTCGACTTGTTTGAGACTTAAGGATACTGTGCCTTCGACTCCAGGATGTATCGCTACGCTGTAGGGCGTATCAGCAACCAAGCCGGCAAAAAAAGCTCTTACATCGACATTCTGCGCATTAATATCGTACTTCTCTGGGCCAAATAACGTCGTCTGCGCACCACCATCACCCGGAGCAGACGCCAGTGCATTCGTCACCGCACTCGGCAACGTCGCAAGCTCAGTACTAGCGGTGTTTTGTTGTTGCTCCAACGTCAGTTGTTCATCCAATTGTTGTTTGAGCGACGCTTCAACATAGGAAGGAGACGAAGATTGGCAAGCGACTAATGTCACCGTCAGTAAACTCAAAAGCGCACGTTGAAATAACTTATTGATTTTTGTCATCATCCACGACTATTTTTTTAATGTTGTCTTGCTGATTCAGAAGCAGTGTAGTGTCGGACCAATTACCATCGACTCGCTGCACAATTGTTACTTTATTCGGCTCGATAGCTTTGACCACTGCATCGAACACTTCATCACCTTCTCTTACACTGACGCCGTTAATAATAGCGCTGCGGGATTGAGGCAACACAAAGATAGCTTCAAGCACTAATGCATCGTCCCCAAGAGCCGGCACTTGGCCCTCGGTAACGAGTTTAAACGCACTGGGCCGAGTTGGATCGGATTCAGTGACTTGCTCAGCACTCAGGCTCTGAGTTGAAGTTAGCAATAGAGCGAACCACAGTATTTTATTCCACACCGATGAATGCCCTCTCCGTGCTCAAGGTATACACCTCTATTGCCACTTGGGCATTTGGATATTCCTCAACATGATATGTCATAGAGCGCCAGTAAACCTTTGTGGTTAAACGTTCCAATTGGGCGAGGAAATCCCTCACTTCGAAATACTTACCTGTAAACACTAGCTTCACGCCGTGTTGGTACAAAGCCACCCCTTCCATTTCTGGATTGTCAGCAAAAATATTCACTGGTGCTAAGGAACCCATCTCTACTAGGTCTAATGCTCTGGCTTGTTGAAAAACTTGTTCTATCAACACCGGCATCTGCGCAGGCAAAACAAGCTCTTGTAACTCTGCAGAAAACGCGTTTTCCAATTCTACTTGGCGTTTATCCAACTGGACCATAAGTTGATTTAGTTCTGCATCCGGATCTTCGAGATTGGCATCAGCAAACACCGCTTTTTGTTGTTTTAATGAATGCACTTGCATTTCAAGCCCGGCAATCTCAGAAGACATAAAACTATTGCGTTTAAATGCGGGCTCAACCAAAAAAGTGAAAAGCAAAAGGAATATCACGACGATACCCGCGACGAGTACCATTACCTTTTCTCTTTGAGAAATCGCGGCAAATTTGTCGTGAATCGTCACTGCATCACTCACCGCCTATCTCCTCTTCATCGCTGCTGCGTTCTGCTTTTAACTCAAAACGCAAAACATCATTGTCTTTGTAGACCCTTGCGGTATCGAATGTCTTTCCAGTAAAACTGCGAGTATTTGCGAGTCTTTGCAGCCATTGGGGAAAAGCTTCAGGGCGATTCACTTGGCCATCGAGTAACATATCCGTCTCACTGACTTCAATCCCACTTAACCACAAATCGCCTTTGGATTGGCTTGCCAAATCAGTTAACAGAGGGGCGAAACCTTGAGTCTTAATTACCTCTCGCTTTGCAAACTCTTGGAGCAGGCGCTCCTGTCGTTCGAGTACTTTTTGTTTGCTGGCCACTTTTGATTCGAGCACGGGGTCAGGCTTGCGATTTTCTAACGCCAATTTCAAGCTATCAACTTCAGCCTGCAACTGTCGCTGTTGGTTTTGCATCACTCTCAGTTCATCCGAAAGGCCTTGGCCGTTCCACGCTAACGCGGCCCATACCAGTGTTAGCAATATGGCAACTGCCGAACACATGCCCACTACACTGTTTAATGAAAGTAAATCGAGTTTAGGCGCTAGGTCCGGCGTATAGAGGTTTAAGCGATGCTTCATTCAGCCACCTCTTTTTTTGATTTCTTTTGCCGTTTTGCGTTGTTTGATGCCATCGCAGCACCTAATGCAACCAAATTTAAACGTGACGTATCTCCGTCAGACTCACTCTCTACATTCAATGCCAACCCGCTGACTGTCGCATTAACCGATTGCCCAATCAGATTAGCCAGGACATCAGCATGGGGGGTATCCAATCGAATAGCAATATTGCGAATTGGCGGTTGACGCAGTTGACTTTCGAAGTAGTCCATTGAACGTTGAACCTGTACACTAAGCGAATCCGCTAGTCCCATCTGCAACTCTTGACGACTAAAACTACCGAGATTCTCAAAACCTTTAAGCCGTCTGGATACATACAACTGGCCGTCTTTGACTACGTTGAGGCTTATCTCCTCGCCAGCTTCTTGAATCAACATGAGCAGTGGGTCTTTATCCGTTTCAACTAAGTCGCACGTTACAATTTCCGCTACTGAGATACTTTTTAAACACAAGCCGGCATTTATAACCGCCTCTATGACGGTTTCCACATGTGCATTGGGAATGGCCGCAACATTGACCTTCTTACTGCCCGCCAATGGCACAGGCAAATCAATATAGTCAAAAAGGAAGGGACCATCGGAACCAGAAATTTCCTTGATGGGGAAAAGGAGCGCGTCTTTTAACTCGTTGTCTTCTACTGGAGGGCGATCAATTTGCAGAAGTTGGTAGTAATCAATGGAAAACGCAACATGACAAGACGCAGGCCCAATGTTCTGACTATCAACCCACTTAGACAATTGCTCGGGCCATTTATCAACATTGAATATTTGTTCTTGGACAACGACCAAACGACCACTTTCACGTTTTAGCAAACACGCCGTGACGACTTCGTGCGCGACAGCGATTCCCACCGCATGAAACGCAGATTTCGTTCGTAATTTTTGCTTAAGAAAGGTACGCCATCCAATACGCATAAGCTTACTTGCTTTATTCTTTTAATTTCCCAATTACAACAGAGTTTTAGCCAAAGCGCCAGTGCCCCAAGGGGGGTATAAAAGGTATACTTTCGCCTAATTTTAGCAGATTAATCGACCGTACTGATTAAATTTTGCGCACCAAGCGATTTACTCCCCAATATTTGTCGTTCTTTTCAACAACATCCCAGCCTTTTTTGGCTAAGTTTTGACGAATAAAGCGGTTGATCATACCGTGTGCAAAAACCACCACTTTGCCGTGTTTATCTGCGTAAGTTTCGAGCAATTCAGCACCTTGTTGCGCTCTTTTTTTCGCATCAGCAAAACTTTCAAACGGCCCAGGCTTACCCAATATCCATCGAAGTCGGTTCCAGTAAACCCAGGTCCACGCTCGCACCCGCCAGTTCGAGGGGTAGTATGGTATGTCCATCTCTCGAAAAATCGGAAGCGATTCGGTTGGTAATCGTTGGCAATACACTTGAGTAGAGTCAATTGCCCGTTTCAAGTCGCTGGACAAAATATAGTAAGGCGTTAGATCCAACTTCTGATGGGGCTGGCTTGCCGAGTCGAGCTCACTCAAATCGTAGTCTTTGACCCATTGTTCAAAGCCGTCAGCGGTTAGTTTTTCATTGTGGGCAGATAGCGGCTTTCCATGTCGAATTAGAATAATTTCCAAAAAGAGAGTCCCTTGTTTAACATCAGGTGGCAGATTAGCGCAGTTTATTGCTGCATCCAACTCTTTGAGGAAAGTGATAGTTGTTGAAAAAAGAGCAGACCAAATCAGCCGCGCAGGCAATACATACCTTCGCGGAGAGTGATGAACATCAACCACTAAAGCGCACCCAGCTGCTCGCTCCGTACCTGCAACATTTAGGTAAGTGTTACATTGAGCAGGGCTTTGCGTTTAGTACTGGCCTCAACCTGAGTATCGAAGATGAGGTGTTTATCAACCACAATGTTTGGATTGACGACAGGCGACCGGTATCGATTGAAGCTGGAGCCTTTATCGGGCCTAACTGTGAGCTTGTAACACAAACCGATACGACTAGTGGCAGTATTTCTATTGGCCCAAGGGCATGGCTAGGTGCTAACGTGAAAGTCTACCCCGGAGTGAAGATTGGCGAAGGGGCTATCATTGGCGCTGGTGCTACACTAACTTCAGATGTAGCAGCACACGCCACGCTAATACAAGGTGACGTGGCGGTGTCATTTAAACATTCAACGGGGCATTCTGAACGTTAAGTCTGGTAGCGGTAATTGAATCGCGGTCGTGTTTAGTGCCTTATCCGCTAGAAACTGTTCAATCCGTTCGAGTACTTCAGGAGAACTCATCAACAAATTATGCCCAGCGTGCTCAACGATTATCTGAGTGGCATGGCTTAAGCCAGCAATGGCCTTGGCTTGTGATTCGGGATAGGTACGCCCGTCCAGCGTGCCACTGAACAAAATGGTTGGAATAGCCGCCTCAGGCCTCGTTCTGAATTCATCTCCTAGATCGAGATGGCCATCCACATTGATCAGTTGCGGCATTGGAAAGTTAAGCGCCAACCCCAGTGTCGCGTTTTGACTTTGAGTTTTTATCTGCGCTAAACGAGTGGGTGTTACCCCCGAGGCAATATCCATGGCTAGTGGCATTAGTCGAAAAGAGATTTTCTCATCAGCAAAGCCTACCCGTTGTAGCAGACCGACAAGCATATCAGTTACGTCGGCATCTAACGTGAGATAAAGTTGAATCAACATACTTAAGTTGATGCCGGGGTCAGCTATCATATAGCTTGAGAACCGTTGAAGTGTGTAATCACTTACATACACTTTCACCGTCTCTCCACTTTTCTTCTTCAACGTAATTTCAAAGGGCTTGGCCTGCGCTTTTTTGTGGACGCGGTGCATCAACGCTTTTAGATCGGGAACACGTTTCACTAGCGCTTGCTGATTGATAACAGCTTGCACACGCGACAGGTATACATCGGTTTGCGCGGGTAATTTAACGGTTTGATCTAGTCCTTCTGCACTGGCCAGCACCAATTTATGAATGTGATCAGGAAATAGCTTTGTTGCTGCCAATGCTAGGTGAGTGCCGTAAGAAATCCCCCACAACGTAACCTTTTCAGTACCTAGATGAACCCGTAGGTCGTTGAGGTCCATCGCATTTTGGACAGTATTGTAGCCGTATATATCTACTCCCTGAGCTTGCCAATGGGATAAGCAATGTTTAGCGGCGTCCTGATAACGGGTTAGGTAAGTGTCGGCTGAAATGTGTACGCCTTCTGGTAGTTGCTTATCAGGTTTACAGGCGTCGGCCGCTTCAGATGCGCCTGTGCCTCGTTGATCTAAAGCAATGACATCACCAAACTGTCGCAGCGCCATAAACATCGGAAAGCGCCGCCATTTGGCTGTAGCAATCCCTGAACCTCCCGGGCCACCAGATAAATAGACGATAGGAGGAGCGGTTTGCTTTCCTAAGCTTGGAAAGCGTACATAGTTGACGCGGATCTTACGGCTATTAGGGTTGTTTCGATTTTCAGCGACAAAGAAATGTCCTTCAAACGCATCCGTTTCTTCTCCACTATTGCTTTTGAACACGATTGGCTTTTCATTCTCAATGCCATGGGACACTGTCACGCCGCCCAAAAGTGTGAAAGCCGCTAGCTTGAGTAGATATAAAATTAGGGTTCGCATACTATTATTCCTCTTAACTCGTTCTTGGAATGAATGATGTTCTGGGTCGCGAAAATACCCTAGTCGTATTCGGTAAACGGTAGGCTAGGGCCCTGTTAAACCGCTAAAAGGTAGTAAATGTTCGTTAAACGGAAGGACAAAAACGGGAAGATTTTTCACATTTGCCTGCGTGGGGCAATACTCTTGTTTTGGCTACTAGCGATAATGCCATCATTCGCCGCTGACAACACGCAGCCCTACTTGAGCATCGGATTCAACCACATTGCCACTGTATGTGAGTTGGACGCACTCCCAACAGTGATAGACGTAGCGAATCAAACTCGCTGCACGGAAACGTCTCTTGGCAAGGTAAACCCTCAAGGTAAACTATTATTGGTCTCCCTGACGATAGACATTCCCACTGCTTTTACCGATGGCAGTTTCCCAGTTGGATTGTTTGTTTTTGGTAAAAACGCAAGCCATGTGTATCTCAACGACACTTTCCTTGGTGCGAATGGTATGCCGGCCCATGACCACTCAGAGATTGCCGGGCAGATGGACACAGTATATTTTGTGCCAGAAAACAGCCTTACCAAGGGAACCAATCAACTGTCTTTTGTCATGTCTGCTCAACACAGTCTCGTTGAACTGGGCAATCCATTGCACTTTGTGGCTGTAGGCATTTACCAATCGCCTCAATCGGTGATTCAGGAATTTAGCGAAATTGGATTAGTATTGATCGGCGTGTTCTTACTCGGTGCCGTCTATTTTAGCGCCTTGTGGTTTTATCGAAGAGAGCGTAAGCCTTTCGCCCTTTTCGCTTTAATGTGTATCATCGCAGCCCTGCAATTGGGAGCAGAAATATTCCGCGGACTTTTCAGTTACCCATACCCTATGCACGATGTCAGATTGATAGTGATCACTGCGTGCTCAGTTGTGTTTGGTCTCAGTTTATTGTTTTATACCGTTTCGCTTTCACGCAGCAAACACGCCCTTTTCTACTTTGCCATGGGTACGCTAGTCACGTTAAGTGCCGTATTTTTTGTGCCTGGATTTGATTTCAAAACCTTATTAGCATTGATTATTCCCATGTGTCACGGCCTAGTACTAAGTGTATCAGAAGCCTATAAACAGCAGCGCCAAGACCTATTGCATTGGGCTTTAGCACAATGCGTCTTTCTGATCACATCCTGGCTGGCAACATCAATGTTCCACGAGTTTTTGTACTATTTGTTAGTCGCAGGGCTATTGATGTTTTTGTTTTATCAACAAGCGAGAGATATGGCCCAAAAACAACAACAGCAGCAGTTGGACCAAAAAATTATTGCCAAGCTTGAATATCAGCTTGCCCAACGAGCCACTCACCAAACCCCAACTCGCATCGAAATTAGCATCGGCGGTAAAGTCGAGATGATCGAAAGTAGTCGTATTACCTTTTGCAAAGCGGCAGGAGACTACGTGGAGTTAATTTTAGAAGACGGCTCTGAGCGCCTGTACTCTGGTTCTCTAAAAACGCTAGAGACACTCTTGCCAAATACTTTTTTGCGGGTACACCGTTCGTATTTAGTTAACCTGTCTCATGTGGAGTCATTGCATGCTGCGACGCCCACTCACGCTGCGAGATTAGAACTGAAAAACAGTAGATTTGTGGACGTCAGTCGACGACTATTGCCCTCTGTAAGAGCGACGATTACCGCAAAGTAAAGAGAAAAGGCCTGATAACTTTGAAAACTTCAGGCCTGTACTCTTAGGCTAAAACGGATTACCGTCATTGAGCAAGTTCACAGAAATGCCAACGGCACTACCAGAAGAATATATGTTTTCTACGCCGCCAACGATTGGCTCAACACCGCATTCCGACGAATTCCAATATATACTGGCAAACCCATGATATGCCTGTGATGTCTTCCATACTGTAATTTTGCCGAACGAATTTGCAGGCATTATTGCTCCGTCATTGTCTAGTGGTGAATCATTCTTAAAAACACCAGCAAAAGCCTCTGGAGCTATGCTAACTTTTGAGCCCGTCGATTCGGCAAAATAAGTTGGTCTGTAATAGAAACTCACTAATCTATCAGACACATTGCTTACTTTAATACTAGCAAACCGAACATTACTGACCGACAAGTAGGGAATTTGAGAATACCCGGCGTAAAACACGGGTGTACTTTCGGTCACAAAGGTATGTACATTAGGATCGTAAACCACCAGATCGCCAGTTTGATCATAAATGTACTCAGTACCTGCGCACGCCTCTGTATCAATGACATAGGCATTCACGCTCGCAGAAAAACACACCAAACACCCCAGAGCTTTTACAACGCTTTTCATCTTATTATCCTTAATAACAATTCCACACATTGTCCTGATAACAACGTGCACATTCAAAAAATCTTGAATGTTTAGGAAGTGTAACCCTTTAATTATTTGAGAGAAATAGGCGTAAACCGAACAAGACATTATGTGAAAGATTTGCTCAAGTCGCCTTCAATCGATTTAATTGAAAGACAGTTTTGTGTTCGAAGATTTACTGTTGTGAAGGCAGTGGAGTTGATAAAAAAACCGGCTTAAAAGCCGGTACTTAAAGTCGGTAGCCCAGATGCTTGCCTTAAAACGATATCGCGTATTTTAGAACGGGATATCGTCGTCAAAATCAAAATCAGGCTCAGCCATTGGCGGCTGTTGCTGAGGTTGCTGCTGCGGTTTGTTTTGCTGTTGCTGGTATCCACCGCCCTGTTGTTGAGGTTGATAACCTCCGCCTTGCTGACCTTGTTGGTTGTAACCCTGATTGCCGCCTTGAGGACGTTGCTGATAACCGCCACCAGCGTTACCACCTTCTTGACCACGACCACCAAGCATTTGCATTTGGTCAACAATGATTTCAGTGGTGTAACGGTCTTGCCCTTGCTGATCCTGCCATTTACGGGTTTGTAATTTACCTTCTACGTAAATCTGCGAGCCTTTTTTCAAATACTCTCCCGCGACTTCAGCCAGACGTCTGTACATGGTCAGCCGGTGCCATTCAGTGCGCTCTTGCATTTGACCTTGCTGATCTTTCCAGCTTTCACTCGTCGCGATGCTCAAGTTTGCCACTGCATTACCGTTAGGCATGTATCTCACTTCTGGGTCATTACCAAGGTTTCCCACAAGGATTACCTTATTCACGCCTCTACTGGCCATGGATGTCTCCTGTAATATTATTCTGACAGAGCTAATACTGTATGGCCTTTGTCGGCGCAGAATATAGCTTTGCATTAGCCTTTAATAGCACGCCAGTATACTGCATTTAACTGCAACTGGGTATATCAAGTATGCATATAATGGCGCCAGTTTAGCACAGAATAAAAGGAACAAAACTGAACGGTTTAGCAGTGGTGCATTTAGTGAGTGACTTTACCGTCTACCACTAAAATACAATCCATTCCTGCTCTTATGGCTGCTTGTTCGCCGATGCTAGTGTCTTCAAATACCACACAGCGCGCAGGGTCGACCCCCATACGATGTGCGACTTTTAGAAAAGTCTCAGGATGCGGTTTACCATGCTCTACGTCGCTTGATGTAACGAGCACATCGAGTTCGTTCAATAAACCATGATGGCGTAATATTGTCTCAGCGTGGTAACGTTCAGCCCCAGTCCCCACACCAATATGTTTAAGTGGTCGATAGTATTGGAAGATCGCAAACGTATCATCAATCAATGGCGGATACTGGCTGTAGCTACTCCAGAGTTCTCGCTTTGTCCTTGCCACCGCCTCTGGACAATGACTCATGTCGTATTTTTGATTCAACATCTCAACGGTTTTCACTGTGGGAATTCCGCCTAGCGAATACATGTATTGTTTATCAAATGGGTAGCCAAATGCCTCACAGGCGCCTCGCCATGCGTCGAGGTGAAGGCTCATGGAATCAATCAAAGTACCATCCATGTCGAAGATAATGGCGTCATAATTGCTCAAGTCGATCATTACAGCATCCTCTATGTTGAACCCTTATTTTGCGCTCGATTAGCATGGTTTTCACCTATATAACGTATGCCGTTTTATCCATAGGAATATCTAAACCACAGTTTACTGAGCAAGGCTGGACGGTCTCTAGGGTAGATGTTAGGGTATCGCCAATTTCTATTACGTTGAACTATTCATGGATAATAACGAAAACTTCGACCAATACTCGCTTGATGAGCTAAAACAGATGCTCAAAAACTTGGATCGTCAGCGCTTTCCAGAGGACGTACGCAATATCGAAAGTGAAATTGCCAAACGCACCGGTGAGCCGTTACCCGAGCCTCTAGAATCAAACACAGAATCCAGTGACGCCGAGGCCGTAGTGACAGACACGCCGCCAGAGCCTGAACTCGTGTTTAATGTACAAGAGCCTGTTAGGCAGGAAGCACAAAGGCTTCAACGACTATTTGCCTCGATTATCGATACTTTTATTCAAATCATTGCCGTAGTTCCGCTGTTTTTATTCATTGGTGCTGAACGTTTTGAAGCCGCCCAAAACGAGTTTGATTTAGGGCTTGTCGTAGTCAGTTTTATCTACGGTATTGTCGCGATTATTGTCGTGCAAGGGTATTTTCTGCATCACTATGCCCAAACTATAGGCAAGCGATTTTTGAACATTCGCATTGAGAATCTCGATGGAACTAAGGCAACGTTCTCACGGGTACTATATTGGCGTTATATCCCCATATCCCTAGTCGCGCAAATTCCCGGTTTAGGGCCGTTGATTGGTTTAGTGGATGCCTTGTTTATCTTCCGTTCGGATAGACGCTGCTTACACGATCACATTGCGGGCACACGCGTGATGCAATGCCCACCAGAAGAACAAGAATCAGAGTAGATTAGGCGTAAGACAGGAGTTTTACGTCCATTACCATATAGTGTTGAGGGCCAACTTTGCTGCCGTTGCCCTCTTTACCCCACGCCAATTCAGGTGGAATTACAAATTCATATCGCGCACCTGTTGGCATCAATTGCAGACCTTCTTGTAGACCGTCAATGGCCTCTTCAATGTCGAATTCATCGGGTTGTTCATTTTCGTAAGTGTCATCAACAACTGTACCGTCTACCAATGAAATTTTGTGGTGCACTTTGACTTTATTTTCCGTGCTTGGCGGCACGCCATCACTGCCTTCGATCACGCGATACATCAAACCCGATTCTGTGGTTACTGTGTCGGTTTGCTTAATAAAATCGACAATAAATTGATAGTTCATAACACTAAATAGACTCTTGGGCGTTAACGACAAGCTGCGCTTGATTGATATCGAATTCAGCAGTGACTTTCAGATACACCACTTGGTCCTGACTTGCTACTGTGGTCTCTACCACGCCAGGTAGTTGCTCCAATGATTGTTTTACAACAACACTGTTGTCTTGTGAAAAATCGCCGTGCAACATTACCCGCTTCACTTTGTCGACGGGCTTCAGGCCAGCCAGTAACCACAGCCAAAACAGCGCGCCGACTATGCCCACTACGTATACCAATGACGGCGAATAGCTATCGCTGATCACACCCGATAACAATCCACCTAAAAACGCGCCGAAAAATTGAAAACTCGCATATATTCCCATCGCTGTGCCTTTCTCACCCGCTGGCGCTATACTCGAAACTAACGCGGGAAAATTGGCCTCGAGATAATTAAATCCAATAAAAAAGACCGTGACGGCAACAAAAACCCACCACCACTGCTGGGCAAAAACAAGCATGACGCCAAACGATATAGCCATCAAAGCAACGGATACCATTAAGGTTTTAGTCGGGGTCTTGCCCGGCGACATACGCATTAACACAGCCATCCCAACCACTGATAGCACCAGTGTTGGCAAGTAAAGGTGCCATTGAGAATCGAGCGTCATATCAAATGCCAGTAATGTCGTTGGCAATTGCACAAACAACAAGGTGATGTAGAGGTGCAAAATCATAACGCTCACGTTAAGACGCCATAATTGAGAAGAGAAAACCAAACTCTTGAGTTGCGAGCGCTGAGGCAGCATATCGCCACTTGCCAGTTGATTGATTGGGTTGGGTACCCCCCATTTCACCAAAGGTAAACAACACAGCGCCAAAATGCCGGTTACTGAAAAAATACCTGATAAGCCGAGGCTACTTGCCAATAAAGGCCCGACGAGAACCGCTAAATAGAATGAGAAGCCGATAGCAATCCCAATAATTGCCATCACTTTTGCGCGCTGAGTTTCTCGGCTCACATCCGAAGCCAGTGCCATAATGGCCCCAGCTATCGCGCCTGCGCCTTGCAGAATTCGCCCACAAATCATCATTGACATACTGTCGGCATAAGCGGCGACAAAACTGCCAAGAGAAAACACTACCAGGCCAAGTAAAATAACGGGTTTTCTGCCCCACCGATCAGAGAGCATTCCCATGGGAATTTGCAGCAATGCTTGGGTTAAGCCATAACCACCGATAGCCAAACCGACATACAAAGGTGAATAGTCAGGGTACGATTGCGCGGAAATGGCCAAGACAGGCATTACCATAAACAGACCTAACATTCGTAACACATAAACGACGGCAAGCGCAGATGCCGCGCGGACTTCTATCCCGTTCAACTTCCCAATACACCTCTTTTAAAATGGGGGCGAAGTGTACCACAAAATCACCTTTGTCATGAACAGGTGATCGCGTTACACCAAAAAACCGTAAATGTAGTTGTGTTCTGGGTGAGATACCCGCAACTTACATGTACAAATAAGGCTTACGTTTTGATGCGTTAAACGGAACAAAACCTTATTTTCTCCGCCGACTATGGCATACTTTCTTTTTTGGTCTGAATAGCTTTCGAATGGACAACATCGATATTCGGGGTGCTCGCACCCACAACCTCAAAAACATTGATTTGACAATCCCCAGAGACAAATTGGTCGTTATCACAGGCTTGTCTGGCTCCGGTAAGTCTTCTCTTGCGTTTGATACTCTATATGCAGAAGGTCAACGTCGTTACGTCGAATCACTATCGGCATATGCGAGACAATTCCTATCTATGATGGAAAAACCCGATGTCGATCACATCGAAGGTTTGTCTCCGGCTATTTCGATAGAGCAGAAGTCAACGTCGCATAACCCCCGCTCAACGGTGGGTACTATTACCGAGATCTACGATTACTTGAGGCTATTGTTTGCTCGAGTGGGCACACCTCGATGTCCTGATCATGACGTACCGCTCGATGCTCAAACAGTTAGTCAGATGGTTGACCGCGTGCTGGCGATGCCAGAAGGCACAAAGCTCATGTTACTCGCGCCAGTAGTCCAAGATCGTAAGGGCGAGCACATCAAAACCTTACAAGGGCTGGCCGCACAGGGTTATATTCGCGCAAGAATCGACGGCGAGGTATGCGATTTATCCGATCCGCCGGAACTGGATTTACACAAAAAACATACCATTGAAGTCGTTATCGATAGATTCAAAGTCCGAGATGACTTGCAGCTTCGCTTGGCTGAGTCCTTTGAAACCGCGCTTCAATTGTCAGGTGGAACGGCCAAAATCGCCGACCTCGATCAAGCAGACGCAGAAGAAATCGTTTTTTCCGCTAATTTTGCCTGCCCACATTGCGGCTACAGCATTACTGAATTAGAGCCGAGAATGTTCTCGTTCAATAACCCTGCTGGCGCATGCCAAACGTGCGACGGTTTGGGAACAAGGCAATTCTTTGATCCAGTGCGAGTTGTAAGTAATGGCGAGTTGAGCCTCTCCGGCGGCGCGATTCGCGGCTGGGACAAGCGCAGTTATTACTATTTCCAAATGCTGCAAGCGGTCGCAGACCACTATGAATTCGATTTAACGGTGCCCTTTGATGAGCTGGACAAGAAAGCGAAAGATGTCGTGTTGTATGGCTCAAAGGGCAAGTCAATTAACTTCAAGTATATCAACGAGCGCGGCGATATCATGGAGCGCAAACACCCATTCGAGGGCATTATCCCGAACATGGAACGGCGCTACCGAGAGACAGAATCCAACACTGTCAGGGAAGAACTGTCTAAGTTCTTAAGCCAACAGCCTTGTAATAGCTGTGGCGGAACCCGATTGCGATTAGAATCGCGCCATGTGTTTATCAATGACACCACTTTGCCGACCATTACAGATATGTCGATTGCCGACGCGCTTTCGTTCTTTGAAGGGCTTGAGTTGACTGGTCAAAAAGCTCAAATTGCCGACAAAATTCTCAAAGAAATTATGGATCGCCTGCGATTCCTAGTAAACGTGGGATTGAATTACCTAACGATGTCGAGAAGTGCCGACACACTCTCGGGTGGTGAAGCACAGCGCATCCGTCTAGCGAGCCAAATAGGCGCTGGACTTGTCGGCGTAATGTACGTCCTTGATGAGCCTTCCATTGGTCTGCATCAACGAGATAACGAGCGATTGCTAAAAACGCTCACACACCTACGAGACCTCGGCAACACTGTACTTGTCGTAGAGCATGACGAAGATGCCATAAGAGAAGCAGACTTTGTGATCGACATTGGTCCGGGTGCTGGGGTTCACGGTGGCCAAGTGATAGCCCAAGGCACTTTGGAAGACATTTTAAAAAGTGAAGACTCACTCACAGGTAAATACTTATCTGGTAGAGAAAAAATTGATATCCCTGCTGAGCGTACACCGACTCAAGACGGCAAATGGATTACACTCAAGGGTGCCAAAGGCAACAACCTAAATGACGTGACTTTGAACGTACCTATGGGTTTGATGACCTGTATCACTGGTGTATCAGGTTCGGGTAAATCCACGCTGATCAATGGCACCTTCTACAAAATCGCTCATCGCGCTTTAAACAATGCCACCACGTCAGAGCCAGCACCTTATGATTCCATCGAGGGTCTAGACCAACTGGATAAGGTTGTAGATATCGACCAAAGTGCAATAGGAAGAACACCCCGTTCAAACCCTGCAACTTACGCTGGTATCTTTACACCAATTCGCGAGTTGTTCGCTGGCACTCAGGAAGCGCGCTCACGAGGCTATAAACCCGGGCGTTTCAGCTTTAACGTCAAAGGCGGGCGATGTGAGGCATGCCAAGGTGATGGTGTCATCAAAGTCGAGATGCACTTCTTACCAGATGTATATGTGCCGTGTGATGTTTGTCATGGCAAACGTTACAATCGCGAAACATTGGAAGTGAAATACAAGGGTAAGAGCATTCATGAAGTCTTAGAAATGACAGTAGAGGATGCACGAGAATTCTTTGACCCCATCCCCTCAATCGCACGAAAACTGCAAACATTGATGGATGTTGGGCTGTCTTACATACGCCTAGGGCAATCTGCGACTACCTTGTCCGGTGGTGAAGCGCAAAGAGTCAAGTTGGCCAAAGAATTGTCGAAACGCGACACTGGCCAAACTTTGTATATCTTGGACGAGCCAACAACTGGCTTACACTTCCACGATATTAAACAGTTATTGGCAGTACTCCATCGTCTGAGAGATCACGGCAACACTGTCGTGGTTATCGAACACAATTTAGACGTAGTAAAAACGGCGGATTGGATTGTCGACCTGGGCCCAGAAGGTGGTTCTGGCGGCGGTTTAATTATTGCAGAAGGTACGCCTGAAGATATCGCTCAATCCGAGGTATCTCACACTGGTCGTTTCTTGAAGCCAATGCTGAAATAAGGATAACTATGACAACCCAATTCATGGAAGCCACTTACGATGTCCGCTTTTACGAAACGGATGCCCTGCAGCACGTCAGTAACACGGTACTCGTTGGCTGGTTCGAGTCGGCGCGAGAGCCTATTTTTCGTATGTTTACACCAGAACTCGACCTGCAAAACTGGCCGTTAATCTTAGCCAGCTACAAGGTCGATTTCTTGGAACAGTTATTTTATGGCCACTCAGTCACGGTTCGAACCATGATTGGTCGCCTGGGAAAAAGTTCGTTTGAGGTGTATCAGGAAGTCTGGCAGCAAGGTAAGTGTTGCGCTTCTGGCACCACAACCATGGTACATTTTGACTACAAAACCCAGAAGTCGGCACCAATTCCTGATAACGTCAGAACCGAATTGGAAACGTATTTAAAAAGTAGCGATTAAGTTCGGATGACAGACTTTATAGAAATTTATGATGACGCGTTGCCTGCAGCGCTATGTGAAGACATCATTGCAGCCTTTGAAACAGCGCCTAACCGCACTCAAGGGCGCACCGGCGGTGGTGTCGATACGACAAAGAAAAATAGTTTAGATGTGTCGTTTTCTGCAAGCCCGCATTTCAAAGACCAGCACCAAGCGGTGTTTAAAGCGACGGTAGACTGCCTGCTTGACTACCTCACCAAGTACTATTTTGCGCTGATTGGCCCGATAGGCCTCACAGTGAAAGACCCAAAAACGGGGCAGCCAGTTAAAGTCACGCAAGACAATTTTGAGCAAGTCGTAAAGCCACAAATTCTCTCAATCGTGAATTATCTGTTTAGAGTAGGTGATATTAACACTCAGCGCTATACCGCAAACCAAGGTGGTTACCCCTATTGGCATAGTGAAGTGTATCCCCAACTGCCTCACAATGACGCACTGCATCGCGTTTTACTGTTTATGTTCTATTTGAATGACGTTGAGGAAGGTGGCGAAACCGAGTTTTATTATCAAAACCGCAGCGTATCTCCCAAACGGGGCCGAATGGTTATTGCACCAGCTGGCTTTACCCATACTCACAGAGGCGTTATGCCCAGAAGCGATGACAAATATATTTTGACCTCTTGGGTTCTATTTAACCCTGCACAGCAAATATACACTCAGCCTAAATAATTAAAACGGTGCAACGGATTGCCCTGTTAAGCGGTAGCCGACAGAGGCAATTTCACCTGCCCATCCCTCGGTAGACAACACGCCGGTTACCCAGATCGCATCATAGATATTGTCGATAGCCACCGGCTTTTCGAATTTTACATAAACGATCTGATTCGAGGGCGGCGGAGGAACATGTATGCAAGCGCCAAAATACGGCACCAGTAAAAATTCACTGATGGTGTCGTCGGTACCTTCGAGTGGAACAACAAAACCAGGCACTTTGACTAACTTACCATTTAGTGCCTCAACGATCGGAGCGTCGGGCTGAACTTGTGTCATGTTACCACTGTGGTCAACCGAGCCGGGTAACGGCTCAAATCCAGCAGGTACAAGGTCTTCCCAGTACAGTTCCATTGGAGTTTCGGCCGCCAGTGACAATGTACTAAACATTGCCCATAAGCACAGGCCAATTATTTTCGCTTTCATGATTTTTCCGAAACAAAAAGGGCTCGCAAAGCGAACCCTCTAACGTTGTCTTTCACCCACTTAACACAAGCTAATAGGGTTAAAAGAACGATTACTCGCCTTCTTCGTAACGCGCAACACTTGCAACGATTTCCGCTTTTGCTGCAGCGGCATCAGCCCAACCATCGATTTTAACCCACTTACCAGGCTCCAGATCTTTATAATGAGCGAAGAAGTGCTCAAGCTGTTGAAGCAACAATGCAGGTACGTCAGATGTTTCTTTCACTTCGCGGTATAGAGCAGACAATTTGTCTACAGGTACAGCAAGTACTTTGGCATCTTTACCAGATTCATCCGTCATGTTTAATACGCCAACTGGACGACAACGAATTACTGAACCTGCCAATAGAGGGAAAGGCGTGATAACCAATACGTCTACGGGGTCGCCATCTTCTGACAAGGTATTCGGTACGTAACCGTAGTTCGTTGGGTAATGCATGCAGGTACCCATGAAACGGTCAACAAACAAAGCGCCTGTGTCTTTGTCTACTTCGTATTTTACTGGGTCAGCATGTGCTGGGATTTCGATGATGACATTCACTTCATCAGGAAGGTTTTTACCCGCAGGAACGGCGTTCAAACTCATTAGGAGTATCCTCGTTAAAATAAAATTTGGTCAAGTATACGGCGACTACGAGAAAATAAAAACTGATTACGACTGATGTCGCACAAGATTGAACAAATAATCGGCAGCACTCCCCTATTTACCGCTAGCCGTTTCATGCTAGCTAGCGGTTCAGGGGAAGCGTATCGTCATCCTTGACCTAGTCGAACTACTCGCCTTTTTCGTAGTAGCTCAAGCACGTTTCGACTTCTTCCTTCGAACCAATTAGAACGGGAACGCGCTGATGAATTTCCGTTGGCATGACTTCCATAATACGCCCAGCACCGGTATCCGCTAAGCCACCAGCTTGCTCCACCAAAAACGCCATTGGATTGGCTTCGTATAGCAAACGCAACTTGCCCGGCTTAGACGGGTTACGCTTATCAAACGGATACATAAAGATACCGCCCCGACACAGTACGCGGTGAATATCACCGACCATAGCCGCAACCCATCGCATGTTAAAGTCTTTGCCGCGAGGACCTTCTGAGCCAAGCATGAGATCGGCAATATAGTTTTGAATCGGCGCTTCCCAGTGACGTTGGTTTGACGCGTTTATTGCAAATTCCTGAGTTTGAGCAGGCAATTCGATATTGCGTTCAGTTACCAAGAAACCGCCATGGGTCTTATCCAACGTATACAAGTGAGTTCCGCGACCAGTAGTCATGGCCAGCATAGTCGAGGGGCCATACAGTACATAACCTGCGGCAACCATTTGTGTACCCGGCTGCAAAAACGCCGAAGGGTCATCTGCATCCATCCATTGCGGTGCATGTGCAACAGAAAAGATCGTACCAATTAAGCTGTTAATTTCTGTGTTTGACGAGCCATCTAGTGGGTCAAAACTCACCAAATACTTACCTTCTGGATTACAAGGCACTACGCTATCTTCCTCTTCTGAGGATATCGCCTTTACGTAACCTGATTCTCTCAATATGTCTTTCAAGATTTGATTAGAAATCACATCGAGTTTTTTCTGTGTTTCACCTTGAACGTTTTCACTCAACGTTGAACCCAGTACTCCCGCCAATGCTCCTTGACTTACCCTGAACGATATTTCCTTACAGCCCGCGAGAAGCGTACGGATAAGCAGAATCAATTCAAGTGGTGCGCCGTCCTTTTGCAATTGAGAATTTAAACGTTTCATTGTGTGCTATTGCCTTTTAAAATTTTGTAGGGATTTTGTCGCATTCAGTGCGCGACTCTTTATCATGCTGCTTCACACCAATGGCGTGGGTTGCGAGTCTTATTGTTAAGTGGGCATTTTACGCGGTTTACACTGCATCGCTGGTCTGCGTAGTCATCAGATAGCCTCATGCACTCAACACAAACTGCATGCCCACGTATAGATTGTAACCATGAATGACCCTAAGGGGAAATGAGATATACGCACATGGTCCTGTATTTGTTAAAGTAATTCTTCAAACAGTGTAAAAAGAAGAGCGCAGAATTTATATGCACGTCCATATCCTAGGTATTTGCGGTAGTTTCATGGGTGGCATCGCAGCAATTGCACAAGCGATGGGCCACAAAGTCACCGGTTCGGATACCAATGTTTACCCTCCGATGAGCACGCAACTTGAAGCAATTGGTATAACATTGACCCAAGGTTATGACCCCGCTCAATTTGACCCAGTACCGGATATCGTTGTTATCGGCAATGCCATGTCTAGAGGCAATCCAGCGGTAGAGTATGTACTCAATCGCAATATTCCATACACCAGTGGCCCACAATGGCTTCTTGAAAACGTACTAAAAGATCGATGGGTTATCGGCCTATCGGGGACACACGGCAAAACAACGACATCGAGTATGGTCGCTTGGCTACTAGAATATGCAGGACTAAACCCGGGATACCTCATTGGTGGCGTACCAGAAAATTTTGGTGTATCAGCCAGGCTCGGTGACAGCCCTTTCTTTGTTATCGAAGCAGATGAGTATGACAGCGCGTTCTTTGATAAAAGATCGAAGTTTGTGCATTACCGGCCGCGCACGCTAGTCATTAATAACCTTGAATTTGACCACGCCGATATCTTTGCAGACCTTGGGGCGATACAAACGCAATTTCATCACTTAATTCGCATGGTGCCTGGCAATGGTCTAATCGTCACCCCGAGTGACGTACCGGCAATTGAAGAAACACTAGATAAAGGCTGTTGGAGTGAACAACAGCAACTTGGTAAAGATTGGACTCACAAGGCGATTGAGCCGGATGGTAGCCACTTCGAGGTCTATTTTAATGGACAGAAACAGGGTGAGGTGAAATGGTCTTTGCTTGGCGATCACAATATCCACAACGGTTTAATGGCAATTGCAGCCGCTCACCACGCGGGGGTACAAATCGAAGATGCAATTGCTGGGCTAGCCGAATTTAAAAACGTTAAGCGTCGTATGGAGTTAAAAGGCACAGTAGACGGTGTTACCGTTTATGACGATTTTGCCCATCATCCAACGGCCATTGCCACCACATTGGCGGGATTGCGAAACCGCGTGGGAAACCAGAAAATTATTGCTATTTTAGAACCTCGCTCAAACACGATGAAAATGGGTATTCACCAACGCGAGTTAGTTAAATCATGGCAGCAAGCCGATCATACACTCGTGTTTGAACCGCAAAATCTCAGCTGGTCACTGGCTGACACCGCTAATTCAAGCGAGAGCCCCGCGAACTGTTTCCAGTCTATCGACGATATCGTGCAACGGGCATGTGAACTAGTCAGCCCAGGTGACCATATATTAGTGATGAGCAATGGCGGTTTCGGTGGGATTCACAACAAATTACTCGAAGCGCTGGAACAAAATAGAGGTAAATGAATGTTTAAAGGCAAAGTCACACTGGCTATTACTGGCGCATCTGGAGCTCCCTATGCATTGCGACTGATGGAGCTTTTGGTCAAGGCTGAGTATCAAGTCTACGTACTGATATCCTCAGCAGCAAAAGTGGTGTTCGCGACGGAAGAAAATGTAAAAGTCCCCAGTAAACCCGAGGCCGCGAGCGACTTTTTTATTCAACGATTTGCTGCGAAACCAGAGCAAATACGCTGTTTTGGTAAAGAAGAATGGTTTTCTCCTGTAGCATCAGGCTCAGCGGCTCCCAAACAAATGGTAATCTGTCCCTGCTCAACAGGTACGCTGTCGGCAGTCGCAATGGGAGCGAGTGACAACCTTATCGAGCGTGCGGCTGATGTTGTCATCAAAGAGCGAGGCCAGCTCATTATGGTGCCAAGAGAAATGCCACTTTCGACCATCCATCTCGACAACATGCTAAAATTGTCACAAATGGGCGTCACTATGATGCCTGCCTCGCCGGGCTTTTACCACAATCCAAAATCGATTAATGATTTGGTGGATTTTGTGGTTGCCAGAATCCTAGACCATTTAGGTGTAGACCAATCTATTATGGCTCGTTGGGGATATAGCAATGTCGAAAGGAACACACAATGAAAAAAACAACGACGAAATTAGTTGCGGCAGCAGTCGCTGGGGCAATGTCGATTGCCAGTTTACCCGCGTTAGGTTGGGGTCAAACGGGTCACCGTATTACAGGGGCAATTGCTCAGACGTACCTGAGTCCTGCGGCACAAGCGGCCGTTTCTGAATTACTGCCTTACGAATCGTTGGCAGAAGCGTCAACCTATGCCGATGAAATGCGCTCCAACCCGAGTCATTTTTGGCAAAAACAAGCGGGGCCATGGCACTATGTTACTGTACCAGAGGGTAAAGCGTATTCCGAAGCTGAGATTCCTGAAGTAGGGAACGCCGTAACCGCACTAGAGAACTTTGCCAGCGATTTGAAAAACCCCAATGCATCACGAGAGCAAAAGCAGTTAGCGCTGCGTTTTATTGTCCATATCATCGGCGATTTACATCAACCATTGCACGCTGGCAATGGTACGGATCGCGGCGGTAACGACGTGAAAGTACGCTTTTTCTGGCAAGACTCGAATCTCCACAGAGTTTGGGATTCAGAAATGTTAGACAGACGCCAACTGTCATTCAGTGAATGGACAGAACAGCTCAACCGAAAAATCACACCAGAGCAGCTCGAGGCATGGCACACCACCAATCCTGAAGATTGGATTGCGGAAAGTATTGCCATTCGAGACACCATTTACCCAGAAGACGCCAATAACATGTCGTGGCAATACCTGTACGACCATCTGCCAACAGCAAAACAGCGATTACAACAGGGTGGCATTCGCATCGCGTTGTACCTCAATGAGGTGTTTGAGGACGCAATTAAAGCGCAACAATAGCAAGTCTGAGGTGGCAGAGCATATCTGCTACCTTGCTTCTTAGTCTATATCAAGAGGCTCTGGTGACAGAATAACCCCAGTACTATCGGCGTAAAGGTGGTCTTCTGGAAGAAACGTCACGCCTGCAAAATTGACTGCAATATCAACGTCTCCCGTACTTTCTGATTCGGCATTAACCGGAATCGAAGCCACTGCAAGCACACCAATATCGATATCAGCCAACGTATCCACATCCCTAACGCTGCCAAAACACACTATGCCTTCCCAATCGTTATCAACAGCAAGTTGGACCGAAGAGGCGTCGACTAACGCGCGCCGTGTTGAACCACCGCCATCGATCAACAACACCTTTCCCGAACCCGGTTGGCCAAGTACGCGATCAATCAGCCCTCTGTCTTCGTGGCATTTGATAGTACTGATTTCCCCACCAAATGAATAACGACCACCGTAGCTAATGAAAATAGGATCAACGACATCGATACTATCAGCAAACAAATCACATAATTCTGAAGTGTTGTAGTCCATGGTAACGCCCTTTTTCTGTGACAATCAGCCTTTCACAATTCAAATTCAATGAAGTGTAAAAGCGCAGTGATACTTAGCCTAGCCATTCCATCAAGGTACGTGCAAATCACCTGTGTAAATTGCACATTTTTGCAGCAGTATTAGCATAGCATTATTTAGCACAATAGGAATCCCGCGTATTTCGACAAACTGAAGCGCAAACTGGTCAAAATTTGTCACAAAGGTTTCTTATTAATGTCACCCAATTTTCACACACGAAAATTAGCCTTATTTTCATACTGAAACAGTTATAGGCGAGTCGCTCGTGAGTATAAAATCTTTAACTAAGTTTGATACGCACCTGTTTTTCTGGCTATACAATATGACGGTTAAGCGCGATTGCCGCGGGATCATATTGCTGTCAAAGACGGGCGATGGCTACCTGTATTTAGTACTCGGCCTGCTACTTTGGGCGTTTGAACCCGACTATGGGCAGTTATTCCTATACACTGCGCTGATGGCATACGGTCTAGAATTGCCCATTTATGTGATCCTGAAAAAGCTTTTTAAACGGCCCCGTCCCTGCGATTTCCTACAAAATATGACAGCTCATGTCACGCCTTCAGATAAATTCAGTTTGCCTTCAGGTCACACTGCCGCCGCATGGTTAATGGCGTCTATAGTTGCGCACTTCTATCCACCTTTTGCCATTGTTGCTTATGTGTGGGCAACACTGATTGGCTTGTCCAGAATTTTACTGGGTGTTCACTATCCATCGGATGTACTCGCCGGCATGATGCTGGGAGTCACAATCGCATCATTGAGCTTGTCGATATTGGGGTAATATGAGAATTTTGTACGGCGTCCAAGGCACAGGCAATGGACACATTGCTCGAGCGCGAATTATGGCTCAAGCACTATCAAATAGGGATGATATTGACGTTGATTTTGTTTTCTCTGGACGAGCACCAGAGAAATACTTCGACATGGAGTGCTTCGGTAACTACCGTACCTTTGATGGTTTGAGTTTTATCACACACAATGGCCGTGTTGATCAATGGGCAACAGTCAAACAAGCAAAGCCATTGCGACTTATCAAAGACATTAGGAAATTTGACACCAATGGTTATGATTTGCTTCTCAATGACTTCGAACCTGTCACGGCATGGGCTGCAAAGAACAAAGGTCTACCCTCGATATCGATAAGTCATCAGGCTTCGTTTAGTCATAAAGTGCCAAAAGATGGCGACGGCCCAATGGATCATCTCATCATGAAGTACTTCGCGCCTTCAGATGTCCAACTTGGCGTCCACTGGTACCATTTTAACAACCCGATTATGCCGCCTTTTGTTGCCGATAAACCCGCCGACACGCCGAGCAATGCTCATGTTTTGGTTTATCTGCCATTTGAAGAAATTGAAGACATTCAACAAATGCTCGAACCGCTAAGTGATCAACTATTTCTGTGTTATCACCCAGCGCTAACTGAGGCGAAAAACCTCGGCCACATTCAATGGCATCCGCCATCGAAAAAAGGGTTTCAAAACGCACTTCAGCATTGTTCTGGTGTCATAGCCAATGGCGGCTTTGAACTATCAAGCGAAGCATTACAGCTGGGCAAAAAACTGCTTATCAAACCACTGCATGGTCAGTTTGAGCAGCTCTCGAATGTATTAACTTTGAGCAAACTCGATTTGTGTCATACCTTATTCCAACTCGATCCGGATATTGTCGAAGAGTGGTTAGTCGCTCCAGGAATCGAAGCTATCCACTACCCTGACGACCCGACACCCTTGATAGATTGGCTAAAAGCAGGTAACTGGAAAGACACACAAAGTCTGTGCGATACCTTGTGGGATCAGGTTGATTTTGGTGACAAGACTCGACAGAAGTTATTGTCACTTGCATTTTAATCTCGCGATGCGATGATACCCGCATATACAGTTAAATTTTTGCGGGTGTTGGCGTAGTGAAAAAGCGCTTTTTCTTGGGTTGTATTGTAGTTCTAAGTCTTGGGCTTTCTGCCTGTGGTTATCGAGGAGCCTTGTATCTTCCTCAAGACGCGGAGTCTTCACAATCAGACAAAGCGGAGAAAGAATCCACTACGCCTCAGCCTGAATCACCGAGAGACTCACAATAGATGGATTACTTTGCATATCGCGGGCAAGACCTGTTTGCCGAAGATGTAGCTGTTGCAGAGCTAGCAAAACAATACGGCACACCACTGTACGTGTATTCTCGCGCCACCTTAGAGCGCCATTGGCACGCGTTCGATGATGCGATTGGCGAACACCCTCATCTTATTTGTTATGCCGTAAAAGCCAATTCCAATATTGGTGTGCTGAGCGCATTGGCCAAATTGGGCTCAGGTTTCGATATTGTATCCGGTGGTGAATTAGCTCGCGTAATCGAGGCCGGCGGTGACCCAGCTAAAGTCGTGTTTTCAGGCGTTGGCAAAACCTCCGACGAAATTCGTTATGCACTAGAACAAGGTATCAAGTGTTTTAACGTTGAATCTGAGCCTGAATTACACCGAATCAATGCTGTTGCGGGTGAGCTGAGTGTCAAAGCGCCAATTTCACTGCGAATCAATCCAGATGTAGATGCGAAAACGCACCCGTACATCTCTACAGGCCTAAAAGCCAATAAATTTGGTATTGCTCGCGAAAACGCCATTGCCACGTATGAACTGGCAAACAGCTTAGAGAACCTCAATGTCGTGGGAATGGATTGCCATATTGGTAGCCAATTGACTGAAATAGGCCCGTTTGTTGACGCCCTTGACCGCTTACTCGTTCTCATTGATGAACTCGCTGATAAAGGCATCCAAATTGAACATTTGGATGTCGGTGGTGGTTTGGGTGTGACATACAATGACGAAGTCCCACCGCATCCAAAAGCCTATGCTGAAGCAATGGCTGAGCGTCTTGCTGGACGCGAATCACTCACCCTGATTCTTGAACCGGGTCGTGCGATAGCGGCTAATGCGGGTATTTTGGTCACAGAGGTTGAGTTCATCAAACAAGGGGAAGAGAAAAATTTCGCTATCGTTGATGCTGCCATGAATGACTTACTTCGCCCTTCGCTTTACGCTGCGTGGCAAGCCATTATTGAAGTGAACAAAAATAGCCAAACCCAATTACAGGTGTATGATGTTGTCGGTCCGGTATGTGAAACGGGCGACTTCTTGGGTAAAGACCGAGATCTTGCCATCTCTGCAGGTGACCTGTTAGCCGTAAGAAGTGCTGGTGCATATGGGTTCGTGATGGCGTCAAATTACAACAGTCGCTGTCGTCCTGCGGAGATCATGGTAGACAAATCTCAATCAATTGTAGTGAGAGAGAGAGAAAATCTAAAAGATCTCTGGAAAGGTGAGCACAAACTTACGTAAACTAGACAAAAAACAATAACTAGAAAGTAGTAAATGCAAGTTCAATTCTCAAAAATGCACGGCTTAGGCAATGACTTTGTTGTTATCGACAACGTCACTCAGAATGTTTTTTTCTCAAAAGAAAAAATCAAGCAACTTGCCGACCGCAATTTTGGTATTGGCTTTGATCAACTTCTCGTTGTTGAACCACCTTATGACCCCGAACAAGATTTCCACTATCGCATTTTCAATGCCGATGGTTCTGAGGTGTCTCAGTGTGGTAATGGCGCAAGGTGTTTTGCCCGTTTTGTAAAACTAAAAGGCTTAATCAACCGCAATAAAATTATGGTCAGCACCAAATCTGGCAAGATGGTGTTATACCTCGAAAAAGACGGTCACGTTACCGTCAATATGGGTAAGCCAAACTTCACCCCAAGTGAAGTCCCGATAAAAGCGAATAAACAAGAAAAAACCTACATCGTTAGAGCAGGCGAACAAACGTTTTTCACTGGCGCAGTATCCATGGGTAACCCCCACTGCGTTATGGAAGTAGAAGACGTACAGACAGCTGACGTTGAAAACATAGGACCTCTGCTAACCAAACACGAGCGGTTTCCAGAAGGCGTTAACGTAGGTTTTATGCAAATCATCTCGCCGAATCATATCAAGCTTCGTGTATTTGAACGTGGTACAGGCGAAACATTAGCATGTGGTAGTGGCGCCTGTGCCGCAGTCGCAATTGGGCAAGTTCAAGGCAAGTTAGACAAAGACGTAACCGTGGATCTACCCGGCGGTAGGCTTCGCATACGTTGGCCTGGTGAGGATTCTGCATTGAAGATGACGGGTCCTGCAGAACACGTTTACGACGGGTTGATGAACCTATGAGTGATTTTCAAAGCCAGAAAAAAGTTGCCGTTGGTATGGACACAACACTTGAAGCTTTGTCTGAGCTTTCAAGTCAAGAAGTCGCACACTACTTACAGCAACACCCTGACTTTTTTGCTCAACACCCTGAGCTATTAAACGCGCTCGTCATTCCACACAGCCACAAAGGCAGCGTGTCGTTGGTTGAGATGCAAAGTGAACAATTGCGCAAGAAAGTGCGTCACCTGACGAAAAAGCTCAATCAACTCTTCAGTGTGGCGCGTCAAAACGAAAAACTTTTTAGAGTGTATTCACAGCTCAATGTGCGCTTGTTGGGCTGTACTCAACTTGCCGAAATCGAACAAATCTTAGAAGAAGTGATGGTAGATGAACTGGGGTTGGCCTCGGTTGTCATCAAGTTGTATCACGGAGCTCATGCACTTCCGGAATTACAACAACGTTTGATCATCGAGAAGCGATTCCCCAGTGGTGTCTTTTTCTTTGGCCGATTAAGTCAACATGAACGACAACTTATGTTCGGCGACTTGACTGCCGAGTCTGTTGCACTGATGCAGCTTGGAAACGACACGCCACTCGGTATTCTTGCTGTAGGCAGCAATGATGCGGGTCATTTCACACCTGACATGGATACACTCCTGATAAAACAATTGCGAGAAGTGCTGAACCTCGTACTTCCGCCTATCCTGAATATTTAATATGACCTCTCCAGCGGCGACACCATCAGGTTTGTCTCCGAAATGCCAATTGTGGCTCGATAAGTTTTTACTCCATTTACAGGTCGAACGCGGACTGTCATCACACACCGTAGATAATTATCGCCGTCAAATCAGTTTTGTTGGCACATTTCTGCGCTTACGAGATTGGTCAGGCTTAGCCAACTCAGATATCAAGCGTGTTATGGCAGCGGACAAACGGGCGGACCAACATGCGAGAAGCATTGCCTTAAGACTGTCTGCGCTTCGCACTTTTTGTACTTTCTTACTCAACCACCAACAATTGTATACCAACCCAATGGACGGCATTCACGCGCCAAAACAAGGCAAACCCTTACCCAAACAATTGAGCGTTGATGAGATGCAGCAACTACTGGCTAGGGATGCAGATGAGGACATAGTATTTCGGGATCAGGCGATGTTCGAATTGCTCTACGGGTGCGGTCTTCGTCTTAGCGAACTCACCGGCTTGAATTTATTTGACTGTTTAGGAGATGGTACGATTCGAGTGACAGGGAAAGGCGCCAAACAACGTATTTTGCCACTGGGGAAAACCGCCACAACGTCGCTCCAAGCATGGCTAAAAGTGCGAGGGAACCTCGCCAAAGAAACGGAACCAGCAATATTCGTGAGCAAACGAGGCACACGGATATCAAATCGTCAGGTGGCTAATAGACTCAAACAAATGGCGACACATCAGGCAATAGATCAAACTGTCAGTCCACATAAACTGCGCCATTCTTTTGCAACGCACGTATTGGAATCCAGTGGGGATTTAAGAGCAGTACAAGAGTTGCTTGGCCATGAAAATCTATCGACAACCCAAGTGTATACCCACTTAGATTTTCAACACCTTGCGAAAGTTTACGACGCCGCTCATCCGCGAGCAAAAAAACGCAAAAAGCCTGGTCAGTAACATGCTAACCAGCGAATAGCTGAACTGAGGAATCAAGGTAATGAAGATATACCGAGCTTTGCGCCCGATCAAAGCCATGACATTCGATTTGGACGATACGTTTTACGACAACCGTCCCTACATACAGCACGCATATGCAACATTGGCGAATTATTTAGCCCAGTACTACCCGAAAACTGCGGCGTTGTCCGCTGGTACTTGGGCCACTATTCGGCAGGGATTCATCGACGCCGATCCTCGCTTAGAGTCTGATGTCAGCGCTTTGCGATTACTGACTCTCGAAAAAGCGCTGGCCAACGATGTGAATGACACTACACAGCGTAAACAGGCTACACAAGCTTGCTATGACGTGTTTTACGCTGCGCGAAGCGAGTTTAAAGTTAGCGACGACGTGCTCAAACTGCTTGCAACTCTGGCAGAACGTCTCCCATTGATCGCAATTACAAATGGCAACGTCGATTGTGATGCCGTGGGCTTAAGACCTTATTTTCAGGATGTTTTTCACGCCAGCGTAACGAGGCCCATGAAACCACATAGGCATATGTTTGATGAAGCTAGCCAGCGACTTGGCATCGCCAGCGAGAATATACTACACGTTGGCGATAACTTAGAGAAAGACGTAATGGGTGCTGTTCGAGCCGGTTACCAAGCGGCTTGGTATGCGGATGACAGGCCAATGAACCTCAACAATGAGACTGTTACTTTGCTACCTCATATCGAGCTAGCGTCATTGCAAGAGCTCGCGTTATTCTAGCGGGCTCTCGTCTTCGAGTACGTTTTGCATCATCGATTCGCACGGGCTTGTACACTTTGGTCTCCCTACGACCTGAGCAGGCACGCCCACCACAGTGACATGTGCAGGAACGTTGTCCAGTACAACACTACCGGCACCTACCTTTGACCCTTCACCGATCTCGATGTTACCCAGTATTTTTGCACCCGAGCCAATCATCACGCCTTGACGAATTTTGGGGTGGCGGTCACCAGATTCATTACCCGTACCGCCTAAAGTCACGTTCTGTAGGATAGACACATTGTCTTCTATTACCGCGGTTTCACCCACCACAATACCAGTCGCATGGTCGAACATCACACCTTTGCCAATTGCTGCTGCAGGATGAATGTCCACACCAAAAGCTTGCGAGTTCCGACTCTGCAAAAAAAGGGCGAGTTCATGACGGCCTTTTTTCCATAGGTAATGCGCCAATCGATGCACCTGCACAGCCTGAAAACCTTTGAAATGAATCAGTACCGTTAAATTTGCCTCTACCGCAGGGTCACGGTTAAGTACTGCTCTGATATCAGCAATGGCAGCCTCAGAAATCGCCGGGTCGACCATATATGCTTCATCAAAGACTTCGCGAATTGCCATCGCAGGCATCACATCATCCGCCATTTTATTGGACAAAATAAAACTGAGAGACGCCTCGAAGTTATGGTGTGTCAGAATGCAGGCGTGAATAAAGCTCGCAAGTAGTGGCTCTTTTTCAATAACCGACTCAGATTCGCGCTTTAAAGTCATCCAAAAATCATTTGATGGACGTTGTACTGGCATCATTCTAACCATCCTAATTAACCAAGATATCGAGCTGAAAGAGTAGACAGGAAAAGCTCAACAATCATTACATTGATGTGTGCAATTCGGATTTCAACTGAAGAGGCAGAATTTTAGCAGTAAAAATAAATAAATTCCTCCAAATACAGAGTAAAACGTCGCATTCAATGGCATACTAGGCGCATAATACTGGCTATAAACACAGGTAAAGTAACGATGGATGTATCTCGACTGCTTGACGACTTAAATGATAAACAACGTGAAGCAGTGGCAGCGCCACTTTCAAATATGCTAGTACTGGCTGGAGCTGGTAGTGGTAAAACTCGCGTATTGGTTCACCGCATTGCGTGGTTGATGGAAGTTGAGAACATAGCCCCTTATTGTATTTTGGCGGTAACCTTTACCAATAAAGCAGCCAAAGAGATGCGTGGTAGAGCGGAACATTTAATGGGCCGCGGGTTAAATACCATGTGGATCGGTACCTTCCACGGTTTGGCCCACAGACTATTGCGAAGCCATCACGCTGAGGCTGGGTTACCAGAGAATTTCCAAATACTCGATTCTGACGACCAGTACCGTCTTGTTAGACGGGTACTGAAAAGCATGAACTTGGACGAGAAACACTGGGCTCCAAAACAAATCCAATGGTACATCAACGGCAATAAAGACGAGGGCCTACGCCCGCAACACATCGAAACCCATGGCGATGCAGTACAAACTAAGATGCGTGAAATTTATGCGGCATATCAAGAGGCATGTGATCGCTCAGGTCTAGTGGATTTTGCTGAATTATTGCTGCGAGCTCACGAACTTTGGCTTAAAAACCCCGAGCTGCTGGCACATTACCAACGCCGTTTTAGAGCGGTCCTCGTCGACGAATTCCAAGATACCAACAACATCCAATACGCGTGGTTGCGCTTGTTGTGTGGTTCGGATAACAACATCATGATTGTCGGTGATGATGACCAATCAATATATGGATGGCGCGGAGCCAATGTTGAAAACATCCAGCACTTTTTGAAAGATTTTAACCAGCCAACCACCATTCGACTGGAACAAAATTACCGTTCTACCGGCACGATTCTAAAAGCGGCTAACGCCGTCATTGATCACAACGATGGCCGTTTGGGCAAAGAACTTTGGACAGATGGCAGTGACGGTGAACCTATTGCGGTTTACGCCGGCTTCAACGAATTGGACGAAGCCCGTTTTATTGTGGGTCAAATTAAAACCTGGTTGGGGCACGGCAACGCACTAAAAGACTGCGCGATTCTGTATCGCAACAATGCTCAGTCTCGTGTTTTAGAAGAGGCATTACTTCACGAAGGTATTGCCTATCGCATATACGGCGGTTTGCGCTTCTTCGAACGTCAAGAAATCAAAGATGCACTTGGCTATTTGAGAATGGTCAACCATCCCCAAGATGATGCTGCCTTCGAACGGGTTGTTAACACGCCAGCTCGCGGACTGGGAGACAAAACGTTGTCGCAAGTTAGAGAGGCCGCAAAGCAGTACAACTGCTCAATGTGGCAAGCCAGCGGCATGCTGATCGCCGAAGGCGGGTTAAAAGGTAGAGCGGCTAATGCCTTGCAAAGCTTTATTAATTTAATCAACGATCTGACTGCAGAAATTGATCAAGAAGCGCTCGAGAACCAAGCTGACAAAGCAATCAAACAATCTGGTTTATATGCGATGTATCAGGCGGAGCGAGGCGAAAAAGCCCAAGCGAGAATCGAGAACCTCGAGGAATTAGTGACGGCATGTAAGCAGTTTGTCGTACCTGAAGACGCAGACGAAATGACGCCTCTCGCGGCATTTTTGGCCCATGCTTCTCTAGAAGCAGGTGAAACCCAAGCAAAGACCGATCAAGATGCTGTGCAAATGATGACGATACACACTGCCAAAGGTTTAGAGTTCCCTATGGTTTTCCTTGCTGGTGTAGAAGAAGGCATGTTCCCCAGCCAAATGACAAACGAAGAACCGGGCAGAATGGAGGAAGAAAGACGCCTTTGTTATGTTGGCATGACACGTGCCATGCAAAAGCTTTTCATCACTTATGCCGAAACTCGTAGACTGTATGGTCAAGATAAATATCACACTGCATCCCGCTTTATACGTGAGATTCCGCCTGAATGCGTCGAAGAGATTAGACTAAAGAATACGGTATCTAGGCCTATGCCAAACCGTTTTAGTCGGGTAACATCACACGAACATTTCACTGGAACAGGCTTCCAGTTGGGACAGCGAGTGCAACATCGCAAGTTTGGTTACGGCATCGTATTGAACTATGAAGGGAGTGGCGACAGCGCTCGAGTCCAAGTTAATTTTGATGACTTTGGTACAAAGTGGCTGGTTCTAGCCTATGCTAAGTTAGAACATGCGTAACTTACGAAATAGTTGAGAAAGACAGATGTTGAAAGTCCTGATCATTGAAGACAGTTCAATGAGCATGAAGCTCATATCTAAACTGGTGAAACAAGCCAAGCTGAAGCCTGTCTCAGCTGCATCGCTTGTCGAAGCTCAGCACATATTCTCAACCAGTGCGCCAGAAGAGTTTTTGTGTGCAGTCGTGGACTATCACTTACCTGACGCACCCAATGGTCAAGCCATCGATTTCGCGATCGATGCCTTTATCCCAACGATAGTGATCACTGGGCATGTCGACGCTAAAACTCGGGACTCAGTGCTCGCCAGAGAAGTGGTCGATTACATCCCAAAAGAAAACGCACAGGTTTATGACTACCTGAGCAGATTGCTAGCTCGATTAGAAAAAAACAAGTCCATTGGCGTATTGGTCGCCGACCCTGATCGCAAGAGCCGGGGCGAAATGATATCTCTGCTTAGACGTCATAACTTTATGACGTATCAGGCAACCAATGGCGAAGAGACTCACGCTGTATTGGCCGCTCACCCCAACATCAAACTGTGTCTGGTCGATGCAGAGCTAGAGGATATTGCTGCCCCGCAGCTCGTTTCTGATTTACGCAAACGCTACGGTAAGGATGAGATGGCGGTAATTGGCCTCGCGCAAAACCATACCGATTTGTTTTCAGCGCGCTTTTTGAAAAGTGGCGCCAATGATTTTCTGCGTAAACCCTACTGTTATGAAGAGTTCTTGTGCCGCATGACGCAAAACTTGGAAATGATAGAAAACGTAGAAACCATACGCCGAGGTGCAAACTCTGATTATTTAACGGGTCTACCGAATCGCCGATACTTTTTTCATGCGACGAACGCATTTTTCGAAGCCAAGACAAAAGCCCCTTCTGCGTTGGCCATTATCGATTTAGACCACTTTAAAAAAATCAACGATACCTTCGGTCATGACGGTGGGGATGCTGTGCTTAAATCCATTGCAAAACGACTGGTTATGGATTTCAAAGACGCTGACATTGCCCGTTTCGGCGGTGAAGAATTCTGCGTATTCTTTGCCAATACCTCAGCTCGAGATGCACTCGTAAGAACAGAGAAGTTTCGCCAACATATAGAAGATTTACCGGTCAAATTTAACGGCGAATCCATCGAGGTAACAACCAGTATTGGTCTGACTGTTTATACAGCCAAGAGTATTTCACAAATGCTCTCTAAAGCTGATGACTTACTCTACGACGCCAAGACCAATGGTCGAAATTGTATTGCCAGTGATATCTCTAGAGAGAGCGCCGCTAGCTAAAGCGGCTTAACCTTGGCGCTTTGTTTGCCGATAACTGCGATACGAATCCCAACTAAATAACGCTAGTGCGCCCCAGACAAAACCAAATGTCACCAGTCGGGCATTGTCCAGCGGCTCGCCGTATAGCCAGACCGCAAGTATGAACATCAAACTTGGGCCTATGTATTGGAAAAACCCCAAGGTTGAATATCGAATGCGTCGTGCCGCCGCCGTAAAACACAGCAAGGGCGCAGTGGTAACCACACCAGCGGCAATCAACCATAAATTAAAACTCCACGTATTCGAGAACATATTGCTCGACGCGGTTCCCCATATGACCCAGTAGTAAATCGCAATAGGTAACATCATCATGGTTTCGATAAAAAGCCCAGGCATACTTTCAACCGACACTTGTTTACGCAGCAGTCCGTAAATACTGAAACTGACTGCGAGTACCAGCGCGATCCAAGGCAATTGGCCATAAGAAACGATAAGAATGACCACACCAAGGGCAGCCAAGCCAACAGCCCACATTTGTAACCGCCGCAACCGCTCTTGCAAGAAGAGGTAACCCAACAGCACATTTATCAAAGGGTTAATGTAGTAACCTAAACTGGCATCCAACAAGTGATCATTGTTAATCGCCCAGATAAACAACAACCAATTCGCACCCAGTAGCAATCCAGCAGCAAGCAATATGCCCATCACTCGTACAGAGCGCAGTGCCGTGATTACTTTATCAATTTGTTTGAGCGAAACGATGAGTATAACGAGTACCGCCGCAGACCAAACGACGCGGTGCATGAGTACTTCCATGGCCGACAATGCATCAAGGTATTTGAAGTACATTGGCGCAAAGCCCCACATGGTATATGCGGCAATCGCTGATAAAACCCCTACTTTCGCATCGTTGTTTTCAGTTTGAGACACTGACATTCTGCTCACATGGTATCGAAAAGAGGCTGATTGTGAGCCAATTCCATCAGTAGCTCAAGTGTTGGTTCGCCGTTCGCGTTAAGGTTAGGCACGACCAGCGAGCAACTGACGAAAATAAATTGCAAAGAAAGGCGCCTATCAGGTGAATCACACGCTAAAAACACGTAAAATCGCAACCGATGACTATTGCAACACTTGACGCGACAATACCTGCGAATTCTGACTCCCATTCTCAGCTACCCTCTCCACAAGATGTACTTGAGAGCGTCTTCGGCTATTCAGAATTTAGAACCGGGCAACAAGACATTATTGACAATGTGGTCAAGGGAAAAGACGCATTAGTATTGCTGCCTACAGGTGGAGGAAAATCCCTTTGCTATCAAATCCCAGCCATCTGTATGCAGGGTACTGCGATAGTCGTCTCCCCACTTATTTCACTGATGCAGGACCAAGTGGAACAGTTAAAGGAACAAGGAGTTCGCGCCGCCTATTTAAACTCAAGTCTTGATGAAGAAGCACAGCAACAAACATTGGCCGCACTTCAAAATGGCGATTTATCATTGCTTTACGTTTCACCTGAACGATTGCTGCAATATTATTTTCTCAATCAAATTAGCCAGGTAAAAATCAGCCTTTTTGCTATCGATGAAGCTCATTGCGTGTCCCATTGGGGTCACGATTTTCGCAACGATTATCGCAATTTACACCAGATCAAACAGCGCTTCCCCAATATACCGGTTATTGGATTAACCGCTACAGCAGATGTTGCCACTCAACAAGACATTATCGAGCAACTTAATCTCACTGATCCTTTTGTATTCAAAGGAAGCTTCGATAGACCCAATATTCGCTATCGTGTCATGAACAAATACAAAGCGTTTGATCAGGTACTCGATTATGTAAAACAACAAGATGGTAGCGGCATTATCTACTGCAACAGCCGCGCAAAAGTCGACGACCTGTATAAAAAGTTATACAAACAAGGGCTAAAATGCGCGGCCTATCATGCGGGCTTGCCCAATGACGAAAGAGAATATGTACAACGTCAGTTTTTGACCGACAAAATCGACATCGTCGTCGCGACCGTTGCATTTGGTATGGGTATCAACAAGTCGAACGTGCGATATGTGGTACACCACGACGTCCCGCGCAGTGTCGAAGGCTACTATCAGGAAACGGGCAGAGCGGGCCGAGACGGTTTGCCAGCAGAGGCCTTATTGCTGTTTGATGAAAAAGACAGTGCTAGAGTAAAGCAGTGGATTGAACAAGGTGATTCTTCAGAGCGCACGCCCATCGAACTTCAAAAATTTGCTGCGATGGAAGCGTTTTCTGAGGCGCAAACATGCCGCCGTCAGGTATTGCTTAACTACTTTTCAGAATACAGCGACAAACCTTGTGGTAACTGTGATATCTGCCTAGATCCGCCCCGTGAAATCGACGGCCTCGAGCTCGCGCAAAAAGCACTGTCTTGTGTACTGAGATTAAAACAACAAGCAAGCTCACAATACGTCATAGATGTATTACGAGGCAAAGCGTTAAAGCGAATTTCAGAAGCGGGCCACGACCAATTGAGTACCTATGGTATTGGCAAAGACAAATCAGATTCTTATTGGCACTCCATCATTAACCAGCTCATTCACAAAGGTCTACTGCGGGTAGATATTACTGCCTTTGCAGCGCTGAGATTGACCCCAGCAGCGAAGCCTGTTCTCAAAGCGGAAATTCCTTTGTCGCTAGCCTCACCAAGGCTGACCTTCAAGCCTGAAAAGAAAAATAGCGCACCGACCAACTACGACAAAAAGCTCTTCTCAAGGTTAAAACACTTGAGAAAAGCATTGGCAGAAGAAAATGATGTACCGCCATTTGTTATCTTTTCTGACGCTACCTTAGCTGATATGGCATCTAAACAACCCACTTCGAGTGAAACCATGCTTGAAGTCAGTGGTGTAGGCCAAACAAAACTGTCCCGTTACGGCGATGCCTTTATTCAACTGATCGATGATTACCTCAATCGGGACAGCTAAGAGAGTCAGAGCCTAGGCGTAAGCGTACTCGCCGCCTTTTTCAAGGGCAACTTTGTAAGCTGGCCGCTCATGGACTCTTGCTACATACGCTTTAACGGCCGGTAAATCGTCGGCTCGACCAGTTGCTACCAAAGACTCTAATGGGAAGATCATTTGAACGTCGGCACCCGTGGGTTGATCACCTGCAAACCATTCATTTTCACTCAAATAGCCCTCGATATAAGCCAAGCTGGTTTTTAAGTTTGGTCCGAAATAGGCACCTAAAATACCGTCCACTAGCTTGTTAACAACCCCTTTGATCAAGAAGCCGCTCGCTTTTTCTCGGGCTCTATTTAACACCAAGCTAGCCACCATTGGCGGCATCAAAGAACCTTCGGAGAAATGCAACCAAAACCAATAATTGAGTTCCGCTTCAGGCGCACTCGGCACAGCAAAAGCACCATTGCCATGGTGTTTAACCAAGTATTCAATGATGGCGCCTGTTTCTGCGATATCACCGTGTGGCGTACTCAAAATCGGGGAACGACCCAAAGGATGCACCGCCTTCAGGGAGGCTGGTGCTAAGTTAGTCGTACTATCCCTTTGATAGGTTTTTAGTGTGTAGTCGCAACCCAACTCTTCTAAGAGCCAAATAATCCGTTGAGACCGTGAATTGTTGAGGTGGTGAAGCGTTATCATTTATCGTTATCCTTCTGTTCTGACACCTGTAAACCTACACAACAATAAAGCCTACCCATCGATATTCAATTTGATTTGATGAATGAAGGTGGATAAGCAAATCATAGCGCGCGTCGTGTTGCTAATCCTGATACGGTGTGCAGTCGTATTTAGTTTAAGCGAGCATATGGCTTTTCATCGTGTTTCGGATTTGATAGCGTTCGTCGGAATCAACAGCCGCTATTGGCTTTGCGCTGAAAAGGCCCCTATTTTGAGAGAGTGATGCAGCAAATTACATTGACAGAATTTATCAATTCGATGGTAAGCCACGGCGACCACATAGTGTTGCATTTACCTCTGCCTTCTACCCTAGCTCGTGCTAGGCACTTGAGTGAGACGATTGCTCGCTTGCTCGACGCCACATTGGAAAATGAATACCTCGGAGCTGACCGATTTCAAGTCTCTATCGTGCATCCATCCTTTGCTGTGCACTTGTGCGTAGAGTGGTTGTGCGAGAGTGTTTGGTTGACACCAATTTCAGCGTCCGAGAGCGCTCTCAATGCCCTCGTCGACCATGCCAAAGCACAACAATAAGCTGTCAACGAGCTGAGGCAGGCAAAACAACACTGCGGTGACGAATTCACCAATTGCGTTTGCATTTATGCACCAGCCAGCACAATATAGTATGCAATACCGGTCGGTTAATGATCGACTTGGCCTAATAAAAAGATAGTGCTGGTAGCGCTTCAAAGTAAACGCTATTGGAAACTGACACTACTTTGCCGCATCAGGTGCAATACTGTTTTACCTAGGTGCGTGCCTAACCAATAAGTACAAGGACTGCATTGATGGCGCTCAATGGCGTAAAATATGTGCTGCTAACACTGTTACTGATTTCAGCTTTCGTGCTGTTCAACACGGTCGATAATACGAAGGAAAAGTATACCTCTGACCGCTCAGTCTCGTTGCAGGCCATTACGCTGCCGCCAGCCGAACTGAACATAGACGACGGTTTTATCGCCAAAGACCTCTACTCAGTCGCAGACATCGCCATCATTCCCAATGCCGTATCCTACGCCGATGTTTCCTTACAGTTTTTTGAATGGCCCGAGCCGCAAATCTATACGCCCATCCCCAAAGATGAACGTCAGTGGATGCGACTTAACGTCAAATACAATGGCGCTAGTTATAAGTCACTGGCACTAACGGTAGAAGACACTACCTTAGATGTGGTCGAGCTTTATGTGCTGGATGACAGGATGCGTATTCTCAGTGCATACAACACCGGTGCTTGGAAAGCCGATGCGATACACACTCATGACTCAAAAAGTTTTCATTTCCCTTTCACGATTAAACCCGGGCAAAAAGTCACCTTGTTACTTGGCATTAGTGATGGCGGGATGATGACAGCCCCAATAGCGCTGTGGGATGAAGAGGCCAGGATTGGCCATGAACGACGCTATCTATTACTCATAGGTACGCTGGTAGGCGCCTTATTTATATTGTGTGGTTACTCCCTTGTCACCTATGTGCTCAACCGAACTCAAGTACGCTTTTGGTTTGCCATTTCAAGTGTGCTGATGCTCTTCACTGTGCTCGCAACTGAAGGTTTTATTCGTGTTCCTGTGGTATCTCCAATAGCCATTGCGTCACTGAGTTTATTGTGTTTCTCACTGATGTTGGGTGCCATGGCAAAGGTTCATCACGGATTGATTGAAACTATCCCCACATGGTGCAAAGCACTCAATTTTGCATTGCCTTCCGCCCTATTTGTGTCGTCTTTTTTAAGCACAACATTTGAGCAAACTCAATTGAGTTTCTTTATTATTCCATTGGCTATCGCCACGCAATTGGCTTCCGCTCAATACTATTCCACTGGCAACAATACGACGGCTCAGCGACTGTTGTTTATCGGCTGGATGTTGTTAATTCTGGCAGGAGTCATCTGCGTTAATGATTTCCTCGGTTTTAAATCAAGCAGCAACGCTGACCGAGCGATTCTGATCGGTTTATTTGCGCTTGGTATGCTGTCGTTTGTCGTCGCGATTTCTGCTTCTGAACGTTTATCCCATCGCAACCAACTCACTGAGCAAGAACAAAAGATTCACGACCTTCATCACTTTTACGAATTATTCAAAAATTCAGCAGAAGGCCTTTACACTTCAACGCTTGATGGTGAGCTAATCAGTATTAATCCCGCTATGTGCCAGCTTTTTGGCTATGATGACGAAGCGAGTATGTTAGCCTCGGTAGGCTCAACGTCAGACTTTTATGCCAATGAAAACGACAGAGACTTATTGCTCGGGGAGCTGATTGAACAGGGCGTCGTTTTAGGCAGAGAAATCAAAGGCAAAAAACGCAATGGCGCCGAGTTTTGGTTTTCTCTTTCTTGTCAAATGCGCACAGAAAACGGCAGCAACTATTTGTATGGGTCGATTTTTGACGTTACTGAGAAAAAACAATCGAGCATTAGCCTCGAATACATGGCTACCCATGACCCGCTCACCGGCGTATACAACCGTCGGGAGTTTGAGCATCAGCTGCAATTAGCAGTCAAACGCCTACCCAATGAGACCGAGCCAACGGTACTGCTTTACTTAGACCTCGATCGCTTCAAAATCGTCAATGATACCTGTGGCCACAAGGCGGGAGATTCGTTGATCAAAGAGCTCGCCCAAATCCTACAGAATATTGTCCAAGATGCTGGCATTATGGCCCGTCTCGGCGGAGATGAGTTTGCTGTACTTTTGCCACGGCAAAATGAGGACGCCGCCTATTTAATTGCCATGCGTTTACTCAATGCCGTTCATCACTATCGATTTATCTGGGAAAATCGCATATTCACACTCGGTGTCAGTATAGGCTTAGTGGACTGTGCACAACATCGAAATTCTCCAGAACAGTTAATCAGTATGGCGGATGCCGCTTGCTACGTAGCAAAAGACATGGGCCGTAATCAGATTCATCGCTATCGCGCTGACGACGAAAGCCTGCAGCGCTATGAAGAAGAACTCAATTGGGTATCTCATATCAACGACGCGTTACAAGTCGATAAATTTGAACTGTATTACCAACATTACCGCCCGCTAAATCGTGAATTGGACGGTGACTATTTTGAGATATTGCTGCGCATGAATTTGGATGGCGACATCGTACCACCCAACGCTTTCCTGCCTTCTGCAGAGCGTTATGATTTGAGTGCAAAGGTAGATCGCTGGGTCGTAGAAAACACATTCAAGTGGATTCATAATAATCCCGAGAAGTGTGAAAATCTCCAGCGCTGCAATATCAACTTAAGTGGTCATTCATTGGCCGACAGAGACCTCAAGCTATTTGTACTCAATGCGTTTGAGAAATACGCCATACCCTACGAAAAAATCTGCTTTGAAATTACTGAAACCATGGCGATTGTAAAATTGGAAGAAACCTTACAGTTCATGCGAACCTTCCGCCAAATGGGCTGCAAGTTTGCCCTCGACGACTTCGGCAGTGGTTTCTCCTCTTATGCCTACTTAAAGTCTCTGCCCGTAGATTGCGTGAAGATTGACGGTAGCTTTGTGAGAGACATTTTAACCGACCACGTCGACTTGGCGATGGTATCCTCAATTAAAGATGTGGCAAAAGCCATGGGTATGGAGACAGTTGCAGAGTTTGTCGAAAACGAGAATGTCATGACACAACTGGGTAAGTTAGGCGTGGATTATGCTCAAGGTTATGGTGTTGCCAAACCTTCGCCCTTAGAGGACTACCAGTCTTTGTAAGACTGCACCACTTGCCTGAACCAAGAGTGCTATCTGCTATACTTTATGCAAGAACATCACAAGATTTGATAAGATAGCGACTTGGAAAAAACAAATTAGCCCCCAATTAAGTGACTCAGTTATGGGGATAGTAGTGTCATGACCAATCAACAACCAAAGTACGAATACGTTAGCTCAGCCAAATTACCTACGCGATGGGGCGATTTCCGCATTCATGGATTCGTCGAAGTCAGTGGGCAGGAGCACGTTGCCTTATCGTATGGTGAATGGTCAGACGATGACATTGTGCCTATTCGCATACACTCGGAATGTCTTACTGGCGATGCTTTGTTTAGCACGCGATGCGACTGTGGTTTTCAGTTAGAGCGAGCGTTGAAAAACATTACTGAAAATGGCCATGGCGTACTCTTGTACCTTCGCCAGGAAGGTCGAGGCATTGGCTTGCTCAACAAAATCCGCGCCTATAACTTACAAGACAGTGGGCTAGATACCGTAGAAGCCAATGAACATTTGGGCTTTGACGCTGACCTTCGCAGTTACGACATTTGTAAGTTAATGCTCGACACCCTGAATGTGAAACGCGTCGAGCTGATGACAAACAATCCTAAAAAGCTTAAAGCACTGAAAGATTTGGGTATCGACGTTGCCTCGAGAAAAGCAATCGACCACGGCCTGACAAAAGACAATAAACACTACCTAAAAACGAAAACGGAAAAGTTGGGTCACAAATTCGATCCACATATTTTCAAGTAATCGTTCCCGTCAGCTACGGTTCAGCAAAGGTTAATCTGTAAGCGCTTATAACTATAGGTAACATCACGTTACCACCAGCTTGGCTGGTATAGGAGCTTTTATGAAGGTATTAATCGCAAGTTTGCTAACAGCGACGTCGCTGGCGACACTTACCTACCCTCTCGCAGCGAATGCAACACCACCGCCCCCATCCGAGGTGGAGGTTAGAGCCTATTCCAATGCTGAATTGGATAGCTTGCTGGCTCCAATCGCGCTATATCCGGATACCCTGTTAACCCATATTTTCATCGCATCAACCTATCCGCTTGATGTCGTTGCCGCTGACAGATGGCGTCAAGACAATCAGCATATCGACGAAGATGATGTGCTTGATTATGTCGAAGATGAACAGTGGGATCCGAGTGTCAAAGCTCTAGCGCCATTTACAGACCTGCTTCACAGCATGGCCGATGACCTCGACTGGTTAGCCTCTCTGGGTGACAACGTCATTAGTGACGAAGCGCGATTGCTTGCACGTGTACAAGTGTTACGCCAACGTGCATTGGCAGCGGGTAACCTAGAAGACAATCAATACATGCAAGTTGAAGATGACGATGACGTCATTGTGATTGTTCCTCGTCGCCAAAAGGTAGTCTATGTGCCTTATTACGATCCAGCCATTGTGTACGGTAGTTGGTGGCACAGGAACCATTACCCCGTCGTTTGGCATCATCCACGACACTATCGTTGGCACAGGGGCTTCTATTGGGGGCCAAGAGTTAGCATTGGAGCCGGTTTCTATTTCGGCGGAATTCACTGGCACAACCGTTATGTTGTCGTCAGCCACCGTCCAGTAAGACACTATTACGGTGGCAGATGGAATCGTCATGTGCGCAGCCATCACTATTCACATTGGCGTCAACATCAACGTTACTCTGATCGCCGTTACGTAAGAAGCGTATCCTATAATCGCGCTCCAGTGAAACGGGTATCGTCTCGCTCGATACAACAAACGAGAACCCATCGTCCGGTAACCAGCGTAAATAGAGACAGACAAGTGAGACGTTATTCAACGAATGATCGCAAAGTTGTTCAAACACAGCGCAGTACGAGCCAACGTCCTGTGAAGCGTTATTCGACAGAACGTCAGGTGAGGCAAACCCACAAAACGGTGAAACCTCACACGATGCGCTCACAAAACGCGACAGCGACAACAAGAACTAAAGTGACACGCACCACTCGCAACAATTCGAAAACGGTCACAACGCGAAGCGTCGAAAGAACCCGTCACAGTGCTGGGAATAACAGCAGAACGCGGGCGACTCATAAAACGCAACGGCATGCGCAGCGTTAAGTTTTCTGAATGTATTGATGAAAGGCGTCCACAAATCTTTTGGGGGCGTCTTCATCTAAATTGAAATACAAGGACGGTTCAATTAATTCCAATTCCATTATTGCCCAACCACCATCCGTCCTCACAACGTCAACACGTGCGTACAAGGACGCTGATGGCATCGCATCAAGCGCTCGATTAGCCATTGCCAACACATCGGGTTGCGGCTGATATACTGCTAGCTCTCCACCGTGTTCCTCTTGCACCCTGAAATCCCCTGCTTTAGGACGTTTGACGATAGCGTGACTATATTGATTGTCAAAATAAAACAAAGAGTATTCTCCTTCTTCAACAATCGCTGCTAAAAAGGGTTGTATCATGAGTTCCCGTTGATGAAACAACGTCGTCAACGCATCGAATTGTTCAGTAAACGCCTGTCGATTCAAACGAAAAGTATCATCTGCGTTTGCGCTGAGAACCGGCTTAACAATGATGGTATCGGTTGAAAACGCCTCGAAGGCCGCATCAATTTGAGATTTATCAATTCCCGTTGCCCACAAAGTGGGTACGATAGCCACACCTTGGTTATCCAAGTCTTTTAAATACGTCTTTTTAATGTTCCAAGCCATCAGTGAGTAGGGGTTTATCAATACTGCCGAAGACGCTTCAATTTGAGCTAAACAGGTGAGAAAATCCTCCGGTGCTTGTTGGTAATCCCAAGTGCTGCGCACAATCACTGCATCATATTGGTTCCAGTTAATCGTTTTACGCCAGGGAACAGTATCAACCTCAACACCCGACGCAGCAAAATGGGGTAAAGTAAGTTCGTCATAAACAAAGAAACCTTCGAGGTCACTTGTCGATAAAAAGGCAATTTTCATTGAAGACTCTTCCGTCAAAGCACGCCATCAGGAACGACGCTATACGTAAGTAAAAAAGTACTAGAGGCGCTCTTTCCTCTAGCGGCATTGTACAAAAAAGCGCATAACAACGCTTCGGTTTGCCAGATATATTTTCTGTGTGTCACTCATCATACCTGCTTAACGGTCGATATAAGGTATTAAGTGCGCCTTAGCGCAACTAACACATAGAGTATTTTTCATCTATGTTTATAGATGAACCGAAAAAAATGCACGGATGCGCTAATTCAATACGTCAAATGAATAAGTAGAGGTAACATCTGTGATCTATCCTTGGATACTCGAAGGGCACAAAATATTCCGCATTGTTTTGGTCGTCCAATTGGTCTTGTCTATTATCATTGGTATGGTAACCGGTGAGCTGTTAGCCGCATTTCTTTTTGGTATTCCTATCGTAGCAGTTCCACTGTTTCTCAGTATTCAAAACCCCAATGCACCAATAAGCCGATACGCTATGGCGATTGGTACTGAGTTAATGGGGGCTCTGCACATTCATCAAGCATACGGCCTAATAGAACTGCATTTCGAAGTCTTTGTATTACTGGCTTTCGTCGCCTATTTTCGCGATTGGAAAACCGTAGCCGTTGCTACCGCCACAGTTGCAGTTCACCATATTGCCTTTTTTGCACTGCAAGCGTCTGGTGCGCCCGTTTTTGCGTTTGAAGAGGGGCATTTAACGTTTGGTATTTTGCTTATTCACGCGGCTTTTGCCGTCACCGAAGGCACAGTATTAATGTTTATGTCCCATGCCTCACACAAAGAAGGAGTCAGTGCTGCGGCTATCTCACAGGCTATGGACAAAATTCTCGCGAATCCAGAAAAGATCAATTTTAATGTTGAAATTGATGACAGTAATAAGATGGTGAAGCCGTTTGCGGACTTTATTGCCACCATTAAAAAGCTGGTCTTTGACAGCAGCAAATTGACCAATGACGTTGCAACCTCTAGTGACGTTATTCGACAGGCAACCTCACAGCTAACCGAAACTAGCCACCAAAGCTCTAATGAAACCGCGACTATTTCCGCGGCGGTGGAACAAATTGCAGTCACAATGGAGCTGTCCAGCGAGCGAACCCAAAGTACGAATGAAGTGACTGAAACCGTCCGACAGAACACTGAATCTACCTTAAAAGCGATTGAATCCGCCAAGCAGACCATCGCGTCCTTACGTGACCGCTTAAATGATGCTGCGCAAACCAATCAAGAACTCAATGAACGCTGTGCAAACATTTCTGATGCCATGCGGTCCATCACTATGGTAGCTGAACAAACTAACTTACTGGCATTGAACGCAGCAATTGAATCCGCAAGGGCTGGCGAGCACGGACGTGGATTTGCTGTAGTAGCTGATGAAGTGAGAACGCTAGCAATACGTTCGAAAGAAAGTGCCGATGAGATTAGCGGTATTACTGAACAACTCGTTAGCAGTACCGCAAGTTCAGTAGAGCAAATGAATAGCTGTGTTGAGATTGTAGATAATGCGGTAACAGAATCAGACAATGCCGCTACGACTATGCAAACCATAACCAGCCAAATTAATCAGGTCTCAGAAAACATGGCCGAGGTCACCAGTTCGGTTCAAGAACAAGGTACCGCGTCGTCATCAATCGCTGAGAGCTTGTCGAAACTGCATGAGTTTGCTCAACAAGAAGCACAAACCGCCGTTGAACTTGAGTCACAAGTCGATGCGTTGGCAAACTTGTGTATGGACATGCACATGACAATGCAACGTTTTGAGGTGCAATAGGAAGTGAGAAAGGCCTTTTGGGGTTACGCTTTATTGGGAGTTTGGGCCTGCTCGATTATCGGCGGGCTCTTAATCTACAGTGAAAAACAACTCCGTCCCTTTGATCCACAGCTGGTGTTAACGGATGCCGCTTTGCAAAAAGACTTTGATAAACGCGTGTCGACGATGCTCATTGAAGCAGGAGCGGCACCGGGGTCAGTGGTTCGGCTAACCCATTCGCAATACTGTTATTGCGATACGCTTGTCGGTGCACACCAAACCGATTTGCTCGATGAACTGGGCCGGGATCACTATGCGAATATCACACTGCAATTAGACAGCTCACCGGATCTAGCGGCGTTTATTCCCTCTTATCCGGCACTTGCCATCTTGGATGAAAATGCCAAGCTACGCTATTTGGGACCATACGCAAAAGGCTATGGGTGCTTTAATGGGAAGACCTTAATCAATCAGATCGTGTCGTTGACACAATCTGAAGATTATTATGGCGCGGTTATCAATACCGATGCAAACGGATGCTTTTGCCGGCAACATCAAGCCTAGCCATTTTTGGTCAGCCACGTCCCTATCAACGCTCATGCATAGTGTTCAGAAAGTTTTTCTAACCCTCTAATATGCGCAACCATGCTGCGGCCTAAGGCACTTAAATCATAGCCGCCCTCTAGCATACTCACTATCCGGCCATCGCAACACTCATCCGCGACATCCCGCAGAGATTCACTGATCCAGCGGTAATCTTCTTCAGTTAGCCGCAAATGCCCTAAAGGGTCTTCAGCATGAGCATCAAAGCCCGCGCTGACTAGGATTAACTCAGGATCGAACTGACGAATACTATCAAACCAATGGGCGACAGATTCTCGATATTCAGCACTGCGAGTTCCTGCATCCAAAGGCACAACATGAACATTGTCAGCGCCACTAGGTATGCCACTGAAAGGGTAAAAGGGATGTTGGAAGGACGAGTAAAACTGAATTCTACTGTCATTCGCTACGATATTGTGAGTACCATTGCCGTGGTGCACATCAAAATCAACTATCGCCAACCGGGACAATTGATAATGTTCGATTGCCCAATAAGCTGCAATGGCGATGTTATTGAATACACAAAAGCCCATTGCTTTGTCATATTCTGCATGATGACCCGGAGGCCTGACTGCGCAGAACCCTCGCCTGTCTTTTGCCGACATCACGTAGTCTACCGCAGCGACACCTGCGCCAGCTGCCTCGGTCGCAGCCTTTATGGTATTTGGAGTCATCGCGGTATCGTCATCTAACCAGATGGTCTCGTGCGTCGGCGCTTGTTCAAATATTCGGTCTACGTAGTTATCGTCGTGAGCCAGTTTAATGACTTCTGCAGTAACAGGCTGAGCATTGACATGTTCAAGTACCATGTCTAACCCTGAGATAAGCAGCTGGTCATCAATGGCATAGAGTCGGTCCGGGCTTTCAGGATGACTCGCATCAACTTTATGAGTAGCACACGACGCGCCCCGAAATATTCTCATGGTCATGGTTACTCTCCTAGTTTCAGCACAAGTTCAACTTCACTTGGGTCACCCGTGACCAAACGCTGAAAATTTTCATTCTCAAAAATATTCCGCATCGGTTTGTTCTCTGCTCGAACAAACGCCATCATGCGACTTATCTTTCTTGCCTTAGCTATCTCAATCAACTGAGCCAACAAGCGTTTTGCCATACCTTTTCCTTGTTGCGTCTCACGAGTGACAAACGCCACTTCGCAACTATTGTCCTCTGGATAGTAATAAAAACGGCCGACAGCGTGAATTGTAATCCGAGAGCCTTCTTGGCGTACAAAACACAAGGCAGCATCAGTACTTTGATCCACGCTCACTAAGTTACAGCTTTTCTCGCGAGACATTTGCTTAGGGTCGTAGTTATACCTGAGCCTGAGGGTCTCTTTGGTATGCGAGTAAAAAAACTCTTGTAAACGCCGCTCATCAGCCGGATTTAAAGGACGCATGTAAAAGGTTTCGTCGTGTATATCAATGCGTTTCAACTGAATCGCACCGAGCTCAGGAATGTCTGTTGGATATTTTTCTTGATAGTGAGGTACCCAGTAATGTTTGCGTACCTCTGCTAATAATTCCGCTCGGAATTTAGGATGAGCTACGCGAATCAGTTCAAGGGCGCGTTCACGAATACTTTTGCCGCGAAGAGAGGCAATACCATATTCGGTGACGACATAGTGCACGTTCCCCCTAGACGTCACAACTCCTGCACCTTGGGTAATTTGCGGAGTAATACGCGAAACCGTTTCACCTTTGGCAGTAGATGGCAAAGCAATGATTGGTTTACCCCCTTTGCTGATACTGGCACCAGTGACAAAATCGACTTGTCCACCGATACCAGAATAAAAATCATAACCCAATGAATCGGCAACAACTTGGCCGGTTAAATCAACTTCTAACGCACTATTGATGGCAATCATGTTGTCATTCTTTGCGATATTGGTCGGCTTATTAACGTAACTGCTAGGGTAAAATTCAATGTGAGGATTGTTGTCGACAAAGTCATATAAGCGCTTGCTACCAATGCAAAAACTCGTCACGATTTTACCAGGGTGAAAGGTCTTTTTTCGATTCGAAATAGCGCCAGCTTCAATGACTTCCATTATGCTGTCGGTTAGCATTTCGCTGTGGATACCTAGGTCTTTGTGTTGACTCAGATACTTCAAGGTCGCACTGGGAATTTTACCAATGCCAAACTGCAAGGTTGCGCCATCTTCAACCAACATAGAAACGTATTGCCCAATGCGCTCGGTAACGGAATCGATGGGCGGCGTTGATACCTCTATGAGTTCAGCGTCTTGCTCAAGGCAAGCGTCAAACTCGCTAATATGGAGATAGGAATGACCTGCGGTTCTCGGCATCTGCGGGTTAATTTGCGCCACAACGATACTCGCTTGACGCACCGCCGACATCGAAATATCAACCGAAACGCCCAATGAACAATAGCCAAACTCATCGGGAGGGCTCACCATCACTAAAGCGACATCAAGAGGCAGGGTGCCGTCGCTAAACAAACTGGAAATTTCAGACAAGAAACAGGGTGTATAGTCAGCTCGTCCTTCATCCACGGCTTGCCTGACGGTATCTCCACCAATAAAAAAAGTGTTCACCTTAAACAGGTTTTTGTGTTGCGCATCAGCCCAATAGGTATTCCCCAAAGCCAACATATGAATGAGCTCGATATCACTCAACCCTTGACTGTGGGTAACTAAATCATCAATCAACCCATAAGGCACGGCGGCATTGGCGCCGACAAAAACACGTGACCCCGATTTGACCAACGCTTTCCAATCGGGCGCTGGAGGTAAGGTGAAAGCCATACACACTCTCCAATTTCGCTATAACGCTAAGTTCACCATCCATAGTGCCACAAACCTAAGGAAACTACTTGACCTTGAGCAATAAAATGCCCTTCACCTTGACACGCAACTAGGCCACAAATTGAATGAATGCTGACGCCAAGATTAGCCAGCCAACGTAAGCAAAATCTCGAGGTGTACTACCCTTTTTCAAACCCCAATAGTCATTGTTGAGTTCAATAGCAGCGCGAGGAAACATAGCAATGGCGAAGCCAATACTGGGTAGTACAAAACAGACAAAAAATCGTGAATCTCTGCCTGTGTAGTCGCCGTAGAGCCAATAAATGTCGGCCTTACCCAAGCCGATTGTCAAGCCAACGTAGAATACGAATATCAGAGCTGCGACCTTTTCTCGTCGCCCCCACACTCTGGGATTGTCGAATGACTCAAATTCTCGAAAGTGGACACACCCAAGAATCAAAGGACAACATAGCAGCACACATAGTGCGAAGACCGACTCCATCAAAAAATGACGCTCCTGTGTCTTCTCGCAATGAAGCTAGGGGGAAATTGCTGTTCTACCAATCGCAGCAGATACGCAGGGGATAACTTCATAACCATACCCATAGTCTGCTTCGGTATCTCGCCAAATAGTCAGAATCTCATAGTCATTCAATTCGATAACTCTAGTGTTTTCATCATGTTCGCATCGAGAGTAAGTATCAGCCTCGAAGGTGTAGATAAAGTCAGCCAGCAGTGTTTTCTGAATTTTGGCGTAATTCTCCGCTCCTTGTACTGTGCTATTGATAAACTCTTCAAGTTCCTCATCTTCATCTTTAGGCTCACTAGGTTCGCTCTGTACTGCAGCGTCTTGCTCCACCGACGCTATAGGCGCGTCCTCAGGAGTCGTGTTTTCTGTATCCGTTTGTGGCACTGAAGCAGCTTCGGTACGCGTCGAATCCACCACATAATCAACCTCATTTGTCGTGTCGTCGCTGTTATTCTTTGCGAGTTCATCGACCAAGGCGGTTATAAACGCAGGTGGTTGCTCTGGAGCCTTTTCCTCGGCAGGTTCTTCATATTCACTTTGAACGCCGACGTTGATCGAGCCAAAAGGTGTCGAAGTCCGAGACTGAAGGCCATTGTCAATCATCACCGTTACGATGACAGCTACGGACATCATCGTTAACACGAGTCTCAGTAACGCCGTTGTGAAGACATACTTGTACTCAGGTTTGTGCCAAATACTATGTACGCCAAATGGTTTGAGCATTAAAAGCAACATCAGATAAAAAAATGAGGTCGTCATATACAGCAATAGCCCAAAAACCGAGGTGCCAACAAACCAACTCGGTAAATTCAGAATAATCGCAAAATTATGACTATAGGGAAGTTTGTCGGCGGCAACACCAGACACCTCATTGACCAACCCAGCCGCATTTGCCATAGCAAAATTCGCAACAATAGCGTAAAAAAGTAGAATCACTGCTTTGCCGTACAGACTGTTCCAAAGTTCAGAGAAGCGCTCTCCAAACTCTTTGACCAATGCAATCACGGTTAACAGCATAGGTATCAAAAGCGCACCTACATCAGTCCAGCCTTTAATATAGAGAACGGCGTACAAAACGAATGCGACAAAATAAAATCGTTGGACTTGATTTAAACTCTGCCAACGACGACGCCATTTGTTCTCCTTTTCAGGCTCAGTGAAATCGGCTTCACCTTCTTCTCCTGGCGTTAGTCGCTTGAATAAGTTAGTAATTTTATCAGGTAGTAAGTACATGGCATTGTTGAAAAAATAAGCTCAATGCTCAGACTACAACAAAGTACTAAAAGGTAACAGTGCCTCCCGTTGCCAGAGCAAAAATTACCTGAATTAAGCAAAATATAACTTTAGGCCAATCAGCTATTATGCAACTTTTGGAACAAGTCATTTCCCTTTTTGCACATTTATCATCAATCACTCTTTCCCGTACATTTCGGCGTTAACAATTCATTAACGCGTACATAAGAGCAAATCACACATGACACCTTTGAAATCAGCCCAATACTGCGCAATGGCGGCGCTCACCCTACTCCCCTTTCATTCGGCTTTAGCGGTCGACTTATTGAACACCACCATTGATGGTGAACAAACCAAAGTCACACTCGGCGGCTATGCCAAAGTCGATGTTCGCCATGTTAGCGGAGACATCGCATACCAAGACTACTGGGTGGCAAACTTTCCGGGTGGACGCCCAATCGAAACCTCTCATACTGGGTTCAACGTCAGAGAATCGCGCATCAATTTCAAAGTACAACACGGCGAAGTATCGGGCTTTTTCGAAATTGATATGTACGGCGGTGGCGGAAATGAAGTGGTCAGCAACTCGTCTAACCCAAGACTTCGGCACTATTACATCACCTATAAAAATTGGATGATCGGGCAAAATTGGAGCACCTTTATGCCGTTGCATGCTCTGCCCGAAGCGCTTGATTTTGGCGGCCCACACGTTGGAGAGGTATTTATCCGAGAGACCCAAGTTAGGTATACCTACGGCAATTGGCAATTCGCGATTGAGAACCCTGAAACCAACGGCGATGGTGACATAGGCACGCCGGCGAGTGCCGTGGGTCTTACCGGCGACGAAGCCGATCCCGATGAGAGCATCCCTGACTTTATCGCAAGGTATAACATGCGCAAAGATTGGGGATTGGTGTCGTTTGGCGCACTCGTCAGAAAGATCGATCAAGGTGGCATGGATGAAGTCGGCGCTGCGTTTAATATTGCCGGCAAGGTTTCAACAATGGGTAAGGATGATTTTCGCTTTCAAGCAACCTTTGGTGAGGCGGGTAGGTACGTAGCAGCTGGCCTAACACCGGATATTGTTGTCGACCCCAGTGACGATCAAATGGCAGTCGAAAGTACCATCGCCTACGCCGTGTCTTATCGACATTTTTGGACCGACACTATGCGCTCCACAGCATTCTACGGTGCAGCGGAAACAGACGTACTCGAGCGCAAACGCTCACATTGGGGTATCAACCTGATAGACAGTGTCACTGACCATTTGGACGTGGGTGTAGAGCTGGGTAACTACGCCATCGATGATGCTAACATCGAAGGCGTCGATTCCCATTATTTGCAGTTTTCCGCAACCTATAAGCTGTAATCAATAAAAATAGGCTCGTTTATCCTGAAATGCCTGTCTGAAGTGTTCGACAATCAGCGACAGTTTTTTGTCTGGTTGTCGACTCCTTGGATAAACGGCGTAAATACCTAGATCTCTATCGACGAAATCGTCCAGTAAGGTAACCAAATCGCCATTTAGTAAGCTCTCATGAATCAAGGCTCTAGGTACATGAGCAATGCCAAAATCGGCCAGTGCTGCCTGTTTAAGCGAATCGAGATTGTTGGTATAAAATCGACCACTCACTTCGATACAGTGCTCATTCCCTTCAGATTTAAATCGCCATTGATTTGCTGCTACACCTTCCGATTTGTACAGTAGACAATGGTGATTGACCAGTGCATCTGGATGAGTTGGTTTGCCATTTGCTCTCACGTATCCTGGGCTGGCACACAACATCCAATGGGAATCAACTAAGCGCCTTGCAATCAATGATGAGTCTTCTAAATGCGCTGTACGAATGGCTAAGTCAAAACCATCATCGATCAAATCAACTAGGTCGTTACTTACCGTAAGTTCTACTTCCACTTTAGGATACTGCTGACAGAAGGTAGCAATAGCCTCGCTCAGTACCAAACTGGCTGACACGACAGGTGCAGTAATCTTGATCTTGCCCTGCACTTCCTCGCCGTAACCCGTTACTGCATTCTGAGCGTCTTGCAAGGCTTCTTTGGCCAAACGCGCTTTGCCGTATAGAGCTTGGCCGGCATCAGTTAAGCTGAGCTTTCTCGTTGTCCGATACAACAGTTGAACATTGAGAGCCTTTTCCAAACGTCCAATTCTTTTACTCACAACGGAATTGGTTAATTCAAATTTCTCTGCGACTTTAGAAAACGAACCTTCGTCTACCACATTGACGAATAAGAAAATATCATCTGCTTTCACCATGGAAATACACGCCGACCTTTTGATTATGTCATTTTTGGAAAAAAACTATCTCTTTAATGAATATATATCAAGAGTACTCAACCAAGTAAAGTCCGCTTACTATTTGTTAACCCATATTTAACAAATGTTGAGTGGGAATGGGTAAACAACATAAAAACAACGAGGAGACCCATTGTGAATGAATTAACGCTCGGCCTCTTGGCCCTCACACCTATCGGACTAGCAGCACTCTTATTAGTTGGCTTGCAATGGCCAGCCAAAAAAGCCATGCCCGTTGTATTGGCTTCGACGGTGCTATTGGCATTTGTCGCTTGGGACATGTCGGCGCAACGTATTAGTGCATCGATTATTCAAGGTTTAGTGATCACCTTGTCGGTGATGTGGATTGTGTTCGGTGCACTATTCCTACTGAATGTGCTCAAGCAAACAGGCGCTTTGTCCGTAATCAGACAAGGCTTTACCAATATTTCTCCCGATAGAAGAGTGCAAGCCATTGTGATCGCCTGGTGCTTCGGTACCTTTATCGAAGGCGCATCTGGATTTGGTACGCCCGCGGCGATAGCTGCCCCCTTGCTCGTTGCCATAGGTTTCCCAGCCCTTGCCGCCGTGTTGATGGGAATGATGATACAAAGTACACCTGTCTCTTTCGGCGCTGTTGGCACGCCTATTATTATTGGTGTCAATAAGGGGCTAGATACCGAAGCAATAGGCCAACAACTTTCCACACACGGCTGGCAATGGGAGCAATACTTACAACTTATCACCACCGAAGTAGCCATTATTCACGGTATTGTTGGTACACTTATGCCAGTACTTATGGTGATGATGCTCACTCGTTTCTTCGGCAAGAACAAACGCTGGCGTGAAGGTCTCGAAATTCTGCCATTTGCGCTATTTGCAGGGGTCTCTTTTACCGTACCCTATGCATTAACAGGCATCTTTTTGGGGCCAGAGTTCCCCTCTTTGCTGGGTGGCCTAGTCAGCTTAGCTATTGTCGTCAGTGCAGCAAAACGCGGCTTTTTGATTCCCAAATCATCGTGGGATTTTCCGCCAAAATCAGAATGGGAAAGCAGTTGGCTGGGCAAACTTCAAATCAACGACGACGCACCCGCAACTGGAAAATCCATGTCGCAATGGGTAGCTTGGGTGCCTTACCTTGTCGTCGCGGTCTTGTTGGTGTGTTCTCGCGTGTTTGGAGAGCTAAAATCGGCATTGGCGGGGGTCAGTATCGGCATGTCTAACATTCTTGGTGAAACGGGTATCAATGCGGCCTTCAGTCCACTCTATTTGCCAGGTGGCCTACTGATAATCGCAGCCCTATTGGCGTTATTTATACAAGGTCAACGCCACCACAGAAAGCAGGCCTTTACCGCCGCATTTGCCGCTTCGAGCAAAACCATTTTGGGAGCGGGCTTTGTATTGATGTTTACGATTCCTATGGTCAGACTCTTTATCAACTCAGGCGTTAACCTGTCTGATTTGCCAAGCATGCCAATGGCCAGCGCGCAAATGTTTGCGAATTGGTTTGGTGATGCATTTCCGCTTATCAGCCCGAGCATAGGTGCGTTGGGAGCGTTTATCGCCGGTTCTAATACTGTCTCTAACATGATGTTCAGCCAGTTCCAGTACGAAGCGGCAATGAGCTTGAACCTATCTCCTGCGCTTATCATCGCGGCTCAAGCCGTAGGTGCAGCAGCAGGCAATATGATAGCAATACACAACGTAGTCGCAGCAAGTGCTACGGTTGGTCTATTAGGCCAAGAAGGCACAACTTTACGCAAAACGGTATTGCCAACCTGCTACTATGTGGTCACTGCAGGCGTACTCGTAATGGCAGCGCTTTATATCTTGGGTATCAATGGCCCATTGAGCCAGTAACGCGGCACTAATTTATCCCCTTCCATTGACGGAGGGGGGCGGAGAAAAATGACATGAACTCACATCCCGCAGTACAGGAATTTATTCGTATCCTAGGCTCGGAACACGTCGCCGTCGGCGACCGAAAAACGGAGCATTATCGCACTGGTTGGCGTTCCGGTGGCGGCAGTGCCTTAGCGGTAATTTTTCCACAAAACTTAGTTAGTTATTGGCGTTGCCTTGAAGCCTGTGTCGCCAACAACTGTATTATCATCATGCAAGCTGCCAATACTGGCCTGACCGAGGGTTCGACTCCCAGTGGTGAAGACTATGACAGAGACATCGTTGTCATCAACACGCTAGCGATGGATAAACTCATTGTGCTTGACCAGGGACAGCAGGTGATCAGCCTACCTGGCACGACGCTACATACGCTAGAAAAGACCCTCAAACCTCTCAATCGTGCTCCACATTCCGTTATCGGTTCGTCTTGTTTAGGGGCATCCATTGTCGGTGGTGTCGCGAACAACTCAGGTGGGGCATTAGTCAAACGCGGGCCTGCGTATACCGAGTTGTCGTTATATGCATGGGTAAATGAAAAAGGTGAGTTACAGCTCGTCAACCACCTTGGTCTGATGTTGGGAGATACACCCGAAGAAATACTGTCCAACTTAGAGCATGGCCGATATGAGATAGAAGACAATAGCTATCAAATCCCCGCTTCAGCCAGAGATTACGAAGCCAAAATCAGAGACATTGATGCCGATACACCAAGCCGCTTCAACGCCGATGAGACACGCTTGTTTGAAGCAAGTGGCTGTGCTGGCAAGATTGCAGTATTCGCCGTGCGACTCGATACGTTTGACGTGCCGAAAAAAGAGAAAAGTTTTTATATCGGTACAAATGACCCAGCAACTTTAACTTACTTACGCCGGGCAATGCTTAGCCAATTTACCGTGTTGCCTGACGTCGGCGAATACATACATCGCGACGTTTTCGATATTGCTGAAGAGTATGGCAAAGATACGTTTTTAAGCGTCAAGCACTTGGGTACGGATCAGTTGCCTAAGATGTTCGCCATGAAAGGCAAGATTGACGCGTATCTAAATAAGCTCAGTTTCGTTCCTGACTATCTCACCGATCGCGTATTACAATTTTGTTCTCGTTTGTTGCCACAACATATTCCAAAACGAATGCTGGCATTCAGGCAGCGCTACGAACACCACCTTATCCTTAAGATGGGTGATGAGGGCATTGCCCAAGCACAGGCCTTGCTACACGACTACTTCGATGGGCATGCCGAGCGTGGAGGCTATTTCGAGTGTGATCCAGAAGAAGCGCAAAGTGCTTACCTACACCGCTTTGCCGCAGCAGGCGCGGCTGTCAGGTATCAAACCATAAAAGCGAAATCGGTTGGTGACATTCTGGCATTGGATATTGCCTTACGTCGAAACGATTCAGACTGGGTAGAGACGCTTCCCGACGCTATCAACTCGCAAATCGAAAAACGTTTGTACTACGGTCATTTCTTTTGTCACGTGTTCCATCAAGACTATATTTTAAAAAAGGGCGCTGACCCGAAAAAGGTCAAAAAAGACATGCTGGCATTGCTCGACAGCCGAGGGGCAAAATACCCAGCCGAACATAACGTGGGGCATTTGTACGAAGCCGAACAAACACTTCAACGCTTCTATAAATCACTGGATCCCACCAACACATTTAACCCAGGAATAGGGAAGATGGAAAAGCACAAACGCAACTGTGCTTGTTGTGCTTAAACACGCCATAAACCCAGAGCAAAATTAAAAAAACCCAGCAACTGCTGGGTTTTTTAATGCTTATTCGTTACTTGACGAAAACGCGATAACCAAACGGCTCAATCGTTAACGCTGTTGTGGGATCAATAGTGGTTTTCGCTTTGCTAAACCACTCGCGATAAACACCAACTTGGGCATTTTCATTGAAGCTTACGGTTTGTGGCTGGTCCGAGAAATTCAGTACTGTAAACACCTTACTTTTGCCTTTCTGCCTAACAAACGAAAAAATGGCCTTTGGTTGAGAGTTAGGTACAGGAATCATTTTTCCGCCCCAGTTTCCATTCCACAAGGCGGGGGTATCGTGTTTTAGCTCAAATAAACTGGTGTAAAGATCGCCAATCGGATGAGGTTGCCAATCAATTTGGTCCTTCTCAAAAAAGGCAAGTTCTCGGTCTAGCCCCGCCTCTTGGCCACTGTACAACAAGGGCATCCCTTCTGCCGTAGCCGTCAGCACAACACTCGCAGGAAGATAGTCACCAAATCGCTCAAACATGGTTTTTTCCCACGAATTTTTATCGTGGTTATCTACAAAGTTCATGGTGATCGCATTGTCTGGCCAGGCATTTAGATCATGGGCAAAGTGCAGATAGATTGCCGACGCGTCTTTTTCACCGATGGCGACCTCATGCATCACGTCGTGAAGTTTCCATGCGTAACTCATATCAAACGCATTTTTGTGAAGGTCTCGTGCATCCCATTCCGCTAACATGAAAACCGGTTTGATTTGATCGAGTTCAGCCCGCACGTTGTCCCAAAAATCCGTAGGAATAAATCCAGCGACATCCGCTCGGTAGCCATCAATCCCCACTTCTGATACCCAATACTTCAAGGACTCAGTCATGTATTCACGCATTTCAGGGTTGTTGTAGTCAAAATCGATAATATCAGACCAATCCCACCAAGGTGTCGGTTGGAAATTGCCATTGTGATCTTTGGTGTACCATTCTGGGTTCGACTCTGTCAGAGGATTATCCCATGCTGAGTGGTTAGCAACCCAATCAAGAATGACATACATCCCCATGTCATGGGCTTTTTTCACTAGTGCTTTTAGATCATCCAACGTACCGAATTCTGGGTTTACCTCACGATAATCTTTTACTGCATAGTAACTGCCTTTCTCACCTTTACGGTTTTTTTCACCAATAGGGTGAATCGGCATAAGCCATAAGATGTCGACGCCCATAGACTTCAGTCGAGGTAAATGCTCAGCGAAAGCATTGAATGTACCTTCAGGCGTGTATTGGCGAACATTAACTTCGTAAATTGTCGCGTTTTTGGACCACTCAGGGTGCGTCAATTCGACGTATGGCTTTGGCGCGTAAGGATTTGCCTCAGCTGGATTTTGATGGCTCGCTTCACTTTCCACTTGGCTACATCCTCCCAACGCTCCCGTGGCCAATAAGGCTGCCAAAGCAACCGTTTTCACAATTTGTTGTTTCATCTACTCGGCTCTTGTGATTGTTCTTACGTCATATTTAATTGTTCTTAATGAAACTGTAAAATAAAAACATTGTTTACATATATGAACAATCAAGGACATTATGAAACTTGAAGCCATGCGCATATTCGCGGAGGTAGTCAAGCATGGTGGGTTCACCCATGCTGCAGCACATCTGAACGTATCTAAAGGGTACGTTTCACAACAGGTAAGCAGTTTGGAAAAGCAGCTAAACAAGCAATTGTTGTTTAGAAATACGCGTTCAATGCGCCTAACGTCGGCAGGTGAGGTGGTGTATGCACAAGCACTTAAGCTCACGGTGTTTTTCGAGCAAACTAAATCCATGCTCGACGCCAGTGAGTCAATGCCGTCGGGACAAGTTAACATTACCGCCCCTGTAGGGGTGGCTCAGCATTTGATCTGGCCACATATCAACCAATTGCGCAAAACCTTTCCAGGCATTACGTTTGATTTAGACTGTGGAAACACGAAGCACAATCTAACCGAGGACAATTTTGATATCGCCGTAAGATTAACCAATAGCCCACCCGTGGACATGGTTGGCAGGCACCTAGTCGATATCCCCTATCTGTGTGTTGCGAGCCCCGATTACTTAAAACTAAAGGGCACGCCTGCAGCGCCAACAGACTTGGAAGCTCATGATATTCTTGCTCTCGCTCACTGGAAACGCTGGTCTTTTTTTGATGGTAAAACTGTGAATTTAGACCTAACACCTAGTGTGAGTGCCAGTGATAACCACATACTAAGGTCGCTCTGCATTAATGGTGGCGGTATAGGTCGTTTTCCTTTTTACATGATTGAGCAGGCGCTTGCTAAAGGAGAGTTAATAGAAGTCTTGCCCGGATACAGCAATGAAAAGCGCGGTTTGTACTTGATTTATCCACAAATGACCCAGCGCCCACAACGCGTCCAAGTTGCCATTGACGCCATTATTGCGGGGTTTGATAACGCAAATGACGGCTCAGTACTCGATAAGCTTGTATGACACGCTCTGCTTGAGCATTATTCCCGCCTTTATCAGGGTGAACTCGATGTAGCGTTTGACGATAGTAAGCCTTTAACTCTGTCTGAGATTGAGGAAAATCAGACAAGCCTAGTTGCAACAACGCCTCATCGAGTAACTCTGGGCTGTCTGCATAACCGAACCCAGCCTCCATCTGTTGCCAGAAACTGTCGATGAGGTCACTGACATCTTGCTCTGATGTTTTTGTTAAGTTGTCTAAATCAAGGTAGTAGTCACGCACGGCATTGTATTCGTTAAGACAATTTCCACTTTGGCCTGCTTCTTCTGGAGCATGAGGCAATAAGACGATGTTAGTGGTAAAAATATCCAACTCACCTTGTCCTTGTGCACGCCATTGTTCACTTAAGCGATATAGTGCGTGAAACAATAAAAAATGTGCCTGAAACATCGATAGGTTATCGCGTAAGGCGGTATCGCTAAAAAATTCGAATGGAGGTTGCTTCAACCGCCCTAGCAGTTCAAATTCAGAAATCCCTTGTTCAAATTGAGGGCGCATTGTCGCGAGAGCCTGAATCAATACCGTCAGCTTTTGAAGATAGCTAGGTGAGCCCATTTATTTTGCCTTTTCTCTCAATGCCAGCGCTCTTGGATGCCCCTTTTTCGCATGGTAACGGACAGCGTGACGGATAAGCCATTTCCTCTCTTTGGAAGCGCCATCCAACCAAGCTTCACATAAGGCGAAGACCCAGTCTTCGTTGTCTTTGCTGATGTCACCTAAACTGTTGGCAACGCTCCGCCTGACATACAGTTCAGGATCATCCTTTAACGTATCAAGAATGGGATGCAGCGGATTGGGGTCTTCGACAAAGGCCTTTAACCGCAGTCCCCACGGCAGCTTTGGTCGTGTTCCTTCCGAGCACAATCGGCGAACGTGTGTATCGTCGTCATTCAACCACTGATAAACCACTTTGAGAGTGCGCTTTTGATCAGCAATAATAAATGGGCGAAGGCAAAATTCTGCAGAAAAACGCTGAGTTAGTGCATGTTGCGCCTGCATAGAACTATCAAATGGATCCTTCCCCTCATTGTATTCGGGGGAAATACCAAATTGGGCAATAAAGAAACTATGAGGTAAATAGAAAAACCCTGCGAGACCAAATTCTGTCGTCGAAGGCTGGGGTGAAGCCATAGACTTTACGAGAATTGCCAATCCTCGCTCGTAAGGTTTTGGCAAATGGCTGAAAAGCGCATTCGCAATGTGTCGACCTCTGTCCATCAAGGCCAGTGGTTCCAAATCTGTTACTGCTTCTGCTACAAAAGCTTCGACGTTGAATTCGGGCTCGACGATTTGTATGTTTCTCGCTAAGTAGGCAATGGCCTCTTGCCCGAGCAATACCGCTAAAGACTTACCTTTTTCAATCGCTCTAGGTGCAAATGGTACACTCGGTTGATCGTAATTGGGTAGCGAAATAGGATTCATGTTTCATCCGGCTGTTGGTCAAAAATATCACTGAGATAACGAGTGATCATTTGTTTCATATGGTGTTTGAATACGCTCGCTTGATGAGGCTCTAGGGCGAGCAAAGTGGGCATCAAATTACTTGTCATTTCACAAACCATAAACATGGCATCTGCCATTAACTCATGGTCGATCTGTGGGAAAAAAGCACCGACGCTTTCGCACAACAAACACGAATTGTGTCGACTATCCTCAATATCTTTCTGTTTGAATGCCAGTGTGCCCTGCAATCCTTTCCATACCGCAACAAAGGCCGGGTGGGACTGAAAAAAATCTAAGTACCCCTCAACAAGTACGTCAACAACATGCTCAATGCTGCTAGTTTCCGCCGCCTTAATTTGTGCGGCTAGCAGGCGTCGATACTGCACTAAATAGTCATCTAGCAACCCCATTGCCAATGCTGTTTTATTGGGGAAATAGCGATAGATCGTAGCGATATTAACCTGAGCTCGTTGAGACAAGGTATTCATTTTAAAAGCATCAAACCCTTGCTCCAGCATCAAGGTTTCAGCGGTCATTACTATGTGCTTTAGCCTTTCTTGTGCCCTAACCTGTGTGGGTGTTTCACGCAAGACCTTACTCCTAGTTTATGTTGACTCAAATATCACGGGTAACACTTTACCCAGTTTACCTTTGATCTTATGAAAATGACACCTATTATAAAAGTAATACTTACTTTTATATTTCAGTGAAATCATGATCGACTAAGTAGAAATAATAGATGCTGACCCGTCGGGTTTAGCACTAGCTAGGCAACTAAAAGCGGCTGGTATTGCATTTCGAATACACGAAAAGCATGGCCAAATTTAAACGACAAACACTTTTTACAAGAAGGGGAATAGAAGGATGGCATCACTTATTTTTACTTACAAAATGAAAATTGGCTTCACCTTGCTGTGTTGGTGTTTACCTTTGTTGCTATTCCCAGCTTTGATAGTCGAGGCACTCGGCACAGAAGCCGAGATAGTCACGGTACTGCTCAGGCTCTTAGGGTGGGCGTACTTAGCATTGTGTGTTGGCTATTTCATTGGCATGAAAAAGGCCTATCAAGGCGAATACCATGAGGCCCCCATTTTTGCGGGAATAGCAAGCAATAGCGGGGCGAGCCTTTTACTCACCTGGATGGCGTTGGGATATGTTGATGTTGAGAGCCAGACATCGCTCTTCGTTTTTTTGTTGGTATCGGCAACAGGAGCTGGCTATGTAACACTCCAGCTAGTCAGACATGCCTACCGCTTGAAAGTGCAGCCGCAGGAAACACAAAAAGGTGTGTAAAACACACCTTTTTATCGTAATTTATAGCGTCAGCGAGACACTCGAAAACTGTTTATCGAATGCTATTTGATCAAACAACAAGTAATCACTTTTGACTTTATCATTCGCAATCTCAAGTAAACTCATAAATGGTAATCTTACACGCTGAACGCCATCAGCCGTTGGAACATCCCCTTCCAAGTTCCATTTCAATGCAAACCGGTTGCCCGCATCGCCATCACAAATAATGTCTTCAATTTGACAATAATGGCGGGTCACCTGATTGAGCTGTTGTGACACAAAACCAAACAGTCCTTCTGCCGACGTACTCTCCACTTTTCCTGGCAAGTAGATTTCACTATTCTGATCATACATCTGCCAAATGTGACTAAGTTGCATGGTTTGCCATACTTCCCACCACTGCTCTAATGTACTCAAATTGGCGGGAGCGGTATCAAAAAAATCCGATGGCGAGGCGTGGGATGTTTTGGGATGTAACTGCTGATCATAGTCACTAATGATAAGCGGGTCCGGATTCGGCCACCACTCGTCCAGTGGCTGCCCAGCATCCCCAAGCCCATCTTGCAACAAATGCGTATCGACCGACACATCTACCGCCTTAATATGGCTACCGTTATGTTGTAGCCAAAACATGGCTCTCGTAGGTAGGCTTGATTTAGCAGGGTTCATTTCAAGCAAAATTGCTGTGCGCCCATGGCCACTATCTACTTGGCATACCTTCGCAATATCGGAAATACCACACTGGGTTAACCAGTTGATCCACAAGCGGCTGTGCTGACTTTCGCCATAAGCCGTAAACTGACCTTGTTGCCAAGACGAACTGTGCAGCAACAGCTCTCTGATGCGCTGCATGTTGCCTTCGGTATAGATACCGCTAATCACCTCAAATGCAATTTTATCCATATTAACGACCGCTCCCATTTGGCAATTGACGAATCAAATTAGCAATCGATGCCACTTCATCGAAAACCGTCCATTCTTGGATAATTTTGTTGTTTTTAATGCGCATATGTGACCCTGCCAGAATAAACTGAGGTAATCCGGCAAACTCCATCAATTCAGTGTCTCTTGGGTTAAGTTTACCCGCGAGCGACCAGCGAATTGCCACATCGATGGTGTCATCATCAAATGGCACGACAGCAATATGGTCGAGCACCGCATGGGCGTCAGGGCATTGGGCTAACCATTGAGTAAAAATGCCTGAAATGCCAGGCATACCCACAGCCCTGCGACCGCCAGGCCACTGTACTTTGGCATTGAGATGATAAAACTGCGCTAATTGGTTGAGGTTCTTGCGATTGAGTAAAGTATCAAGCCAATCCGACATAAATTGGAAGACATCAGCGTCTACACCCGTAGCAATATCATCGGCAAATACCTGTTTGTCACTGACTCTTTGATATTCTTGATTAATCCACTCACTAAACTCGTTCGGCACAACGCCCTGAGATTGATGTCTTGCTGCATCTAAAGGCGATATACCTAACTGCTTCACCAGAAAGCTGTTATCTCGCATCAACCACTCATAAACGATGCGATTTTCTTTGCATACGCAATCCGCAATGGTCGTCACGCGGCCAGTAGTCCCGGTCGCTGGACCAAATTCAGACGCGCCCTTGTTAGTCATCACACTCGTAATACGGTGCGATGAATAGTAACTGCCATCTTGCTCTTTACTCCACACCACGTTCTCACCAATCAAGGAGCGATCGGGGAAAGCGGCAATCGTTTTCAGGGTGTTTTGGACAACGACATCAACGTCATCACAATATCCACCAAGAGTATGCACCGGGCAATATTTGGCGTAGTAGTCGTAACACAGGCCAATATCTTTTTGTTCCCATATGCGATGAGTTATGCGAATGATGTAATCAACGATGTCGACAAACTCGTCATCAAAGCCGACTAATTCTTGGCGACGAGGACCGTCCGGGTGCAAGAGCTCGTCCAGCGTTTTCCAATAAACCTGTGTAATCGCAGGTGAAGTTGCCATAGTTAAGACTCCTGTCCAGGGCCGCTCAATAAACGCATCTGTGCGAACACATCGAGGCCAAGCTGATACAACATATGAATAATGTCGATGCCAACCCAGTTTTCTACGAGTAGGTCGCCTTCGCGACGCCAGATATCCATTACGCGAAGACTAATATTCTTGTTGGTAGGTGCCAGACCAAGCCAGTGTGGGCCTGAGTGTGTACCGTGCATGTGTGGCCATCCGCCAGTTGCAGCATAATTGCCGCTCTTGAGTGTTGCCACATGGTGGTCAATACTGCGATCGGGGAACGCAAACACAAACGGCCCCTGATGATGCTGCCTAAAACCGTTGATACCACGAGTTGTTCCGATGCCCGCAGGGCCATACCACATAAAGTCTGGATGCCAGTAGTTCTCGAGTTTCATGCTTTCAAGTGATTTGCCGTCGAATCGGCCTAGTTCAGCAAGCATGTCATTTACTAGGCTTACGGTTTTTTCACCTTGTTCCTGTGTCGCATCTGGGCGCGATAGCCCATCTTGTGTAGCGGGAGCTGGAATAATGCCAGCGTGCCCAAGGCTCTTGCGAATTGGATTTACACCTACTTGATTCATTACATCTAAGAAGTCGAGAATGACATAACTTTCTTGAATCTTGCCTTGCGCAACTGATGTCATCTCGGTGTAGCGCAAGTACAAGGTTCTACCCGATGCCGGAATGCCGAACAAAGGGGCTGTAAAGGTACCGACGAAATACCCGGTTTCACATACCCAAAGCGAACCGTCGACCTCTTCTTCGACGGATATCAAAGGCTTGCGCTCAATATCAGGCAACGCCGCTTTCAGTGGCTGCCAATACGCGCTCACAACCTGTTCTGCGCCAGATAAATCATTGATCGGGTGAGAGGCGCCCCACTTTACATCTGCGGCAAGGAAATCATGCACGCTCTGGTTTGTGATCAAGGCTTGATAAAATGCATCAACTATCTGTGTCATAATAAAAACTCAACTAGAAAAGGTATTGAGCGACGGCCAAGAAGGCGACGGTCAATACAAAGAAGCTAAAGAGTAGATAGTTCACTTTATCGACCTTCCCAGGTACTAAATACCAACCACCTTCTTTTTCAGCTTTATTGTTTTCGGCAAACCAGGCTTGCTGGCCTTTTACGGAATATGGCGAATAGTTTTGTTGTTTTCCGTCAATCAAAATACTCGCAATTATGGAAACTGTGATGTTGGCTGCTGCACCAATAATGCAGTACCAAGGCCAAGCAACATCGGTAAATAAAGCCACTAACGTCACCGCAATAAAGCCAACCAATGTGCCCACTAGTAAGCCATTTTCCGTGGTTTGCTTAGAGAAGAATCCCAATGCAAACATACCGAGCTGCGCGCCAACAAAGTACGAACCCACCTTACTGAGCACTTCTAAAATCGACCCTTCGCTGTACAAGTGATACATGATAGCGGGAACAATAATGATGACCGCCCATACAAAGGTGAAAACACGTGAAGCATTTAGATAGTGCTCTTCACTCTCGTTAGGTTTGAAATATTTTCGATAAAAATCAATTGTCGACACCGTGGATAGGGAGTTGAATGCCGAGTCAAGACTTGACATCGATGCCGCCATAACCGCCGCGGCAATGATTCCCATCAGCCCCGGCATACCGTATTCGGTCGCAAATTGAAGAATAATAGTATTGCTATTTTCAAAGGTTTTACCTTGGTAATAGCTATAGAACAACACACCCATCACAATAAAGAATAGGTAAATAAAGAACGCACAGAAGCCCATCAACAAGTAAGATTTTTTTGCATCGCCGATGTTTTTCGCTGCTAGCGTACGTTGGACCATCATCTGATTAGTGCCGTAAACCGTGATGTGGTAGAAACTCATGGCAATGACACCACTCCACACTGTGGTTTGTGACGTGAAATCCCATTCCCAGTTGAGTGGATCCAACTTACCTTGGCTTTTTAGTTCTCCAAGCGTATCGAAAAACGGCATGGAAGATAGGTCCAATAAGGCATACATGATAATGCCAGCGCCTAGGAACAGAATGATTGACTGGATCACGTCCGTCCAAATTACCGCAGTAATCCCGCCCAACATGGTATAAATCAGGGCGATAACAGTGACGATAACAATTGCCCATACGACAGGCACGCCCGTAATAAAACTTAAAACGAGAGAGGTCGCGTACAATACTGCGGCGGAACTCATAGTTTGGCTGACTAACCAAATGCCAGAGACCAATCCCCTTGCCCGCTTTCCAAAACGTTTTTCTTGATACTCATAAATTGACGCTACACCAGCGTTGTAAAAAAACGGGAAAAAGAAGATAACAACAGCCATGATGACGAGTGGGTAATTCAAATGAAGTGCAATGACGCTAATGCCTTCGGAGTACGCCCATGCTGGCGCACCCAAAAATGTCATCGCGCTCACGTAGGTAGCGATAACCGATATGCCTATCGCCCACCAAGGCGTTTGTTTTTGGCCGAGATAAAAATCATCAGCCGTCTCAATTTTTTTCCCTATAAACAAACCCAGGGCCAAGTTTGCGAGGGTATAAAACACCAAAATCGCCCAGTTTAGTGAACCAAATTCACTCATAAGTCACCTTCAATACCTGTTCTTACTACAGTTTTTTATGGCGGCGTGCTGTTGATCGAATACATGGTTTACACTGTATTTTTAACATTACGCTCTTGTCTTTTTTAACGACTATATTACAAATTGACTTCGAAGTCATTATTCAATACCATCAAATTTCAAGAGTCAATACTTTCGATTAAAAGTGAGTTATTCATGTCTGGATATAGTGAAGAAAAGCAGCTCGTCAGTGCACTCTTTGATGCAATGGCCTCGGCGACTGCCGACAATATAGGAGAAAAGATTTCTCCTTTCTTGGCCGAGAGTTACACCATGTATGCGTGTTATCCGTTCAACCAGTTAGAGGATAAAGAACGTATATTCAGTGAAGTCTGGGCTCCCATCTACCAGTCATTCGGGAATATTCAACGCCGCCAAGATGTTTTCATTGCGGGAACGAGTGAGATAAATGGGGAAAACTGGGTCATGAGCATGGGCCATTTCATGGGCCTGTTTGATCAAGACTGGTTGGGCATTCGTGCGACAAAACAAACTGTAATGTTGCGTTATGCAGAATTTTATTGCGTTGAAAACGGTGCGATTACCAAAAGCAGCTTTTTTGTCGATATCATTGGTTTGATGCAACAAGTTGGGTTAAATCCGCTGCCGCTACAAACCGGCGCTTCCTTTTTGGTTCCGGGCCCTGAGACACATGACGGTTTGCAATTCGACGAAAAAGACCCACAAGAATCGGTAAAAACACTCGAGTTACTCAATCGTATGATTGACGGCTTGTCTGAACTCAACAAGAGTGGCAATGACAATTGTCCGCCCTCTTTCTTAGCGCAAACGTGGGATGACAATATGGCTTGGTACGGGCCAGCGGGTATCGGCTCCGTCCATACTATTGAGCGTTATCAGCAACATCATCAATATCCTTTCAGAGAGGGCTTGAAGGGTAAGACATTCAATGGGCACCTGTGTCGATTTGCAGAGGGTGACTATGCGTGCTTCTTTGGCTGGCCAAATTTGACCAATACTGCGATCGGTGGCTTTTTAGGATTGACAGGTTCGGAGCAACCAGCTGACATGCGTGTTGTTGACGTCTATCGTCGGGAAGGTGACAAGCTAAAAGAGAACTGGGTGATCATTGATTTACCTTACTGGTTAAAGCAACAAGGCCTGGATATATTGGAACGCACGGCAAAAATAGCTAACCCGAAGTAATTCGAAGTACAAAAAACACCGCGATAGCGGTGTTTTTTTCAAAACGCAGTACTCCAGCCAATCGACCTAAGGTGATAGCAATTAGTTACCTGCAGCCTTGTCGAAAGTCGCTTTCAAAGATGCTGCCCCAGCCAACATAAAGTTGTGATCAGAAGCCAACAGGAACAATGACACACCTTTTTCAATCCAATGGGGAAGCTCAGACAGGTCCCCAACGAACATGCCTGTTGTTTTGCCGTGCCGATTGGCCGCCTCGATAATAGTATCCAACGCTGTCATCACACTGGGCGCACTCGCATTCGTCTCTCCCAGCGCCACGGTTAAGTCCATTCTGCCAATGAATAAACAGTCCACGCCATCCACCTGAGCAATTTGCTCTATGTTGTCGATGGCTTCTAAATCTTCTATTTGTGCGACCACTACCGTTTGCTGGTTCAACGCCAAGTTTTGCGTAATGTTCTGAGTGGTGTAGCCAGCGGCACGAGTCGAACCTGCATAGCCGCGCCCTTTGTCACCATAAAAACTCACTTGCACGATATTTTGTAGTTGTGCAGCGGTTTTTACATGAGGTATCACTATGCCTGTTGCGCCTATATCAAGCGCATTCAAAATAGTGGCAGGTGCATCGTCAGGAACGCGAATCAATACAGGTTTACTCTCGGCGCGGCACGCCAATACGCAGGCATCGAGAGCGTCCCTTGCAAAAGGGGCGTGTTCTGCATCAAGACACAATGTATCCAGGGACGTCTTGCTCAATACCTCAGCAACGTGGAAATGAGGCGTCTTAACAAAGGTGCCCACTAAAGGGGTTTGGTTAGCCAGTTCTTGTTTGAGTGAAGTCACGTTTACATTCTCCCTGCAAGCCAAGTTAACAAATGCTGATTCACCGCTTCAGCACTTTCTAGTGTCACGAAATGACCGCATCCCTTGAGCAAATGCAATTCGCTTTGTGCATTTAATTCATGCATCCGTTGCTGTTCAGCAGGTGGACATAAGGGGTCTTGTTCACCGCCTAAAATTAGCATAGGGCAAATTGCTGTGCTCATCGTTTCCGACGAATCCGGCCTATCCGCCAACACTTCAAGCTGCGCTTCAAATACTTCAAGGCCCAATTGCTCTGCCATTTCAACAATTAGCGTTTGATGCTCAAGCGCTTGGTGATGGAGATAATTTGGCATATAGAGCTCGCGAATTAACTCTCCTAAACCGTTTTGTTGTGCTTGCACTAGATGGCTTTGACGCAACTCGGCACGACCAGGAAGGTCTGCATGAGCATTGCTGGCAAGCAATACCAAAGACTCAATTTGTTGAGGAACTTGTCGCAGTAATTCGAAGGCAACCATGCCGCCCATAGAAAACGCAACGATACCAAAAGGGCGATTACCCACTTCGGCTAAAACGCGATGAGTCATTGCTTCGACACTACTAGCCACACTAAAGTCGATGCAATGGCAGATATATCCTGCCTCTTCTAACGCGCTAAGTTGTTTTGAAAAAACAGCACCATTACACAAGGTGCCGGGGAGTAAGACTAATTCTTTTTCATTCATTTCTTCCTCGCTGCGGCCACGGACGTCCCCTCAACAAGGGAACCAGACCAGAAACGGGTCTCAGCGGGATTATCCGGATTTTCAATTTGGTCGAGCAAGATGTCGACGGCTGCTTTCGTCATTTGACTTATGGGCTGTTTAATCGTCGTCACTTGATAGCTATACCAGGTCGCGGCGTTGATACCATCAAAACCGACAACGGAAAGCTGGTCAGGCACAGACAAGCCATGGTTTTCTCTTGCTTCATCGACGACGCCAATTGCCATGGTGTCATTACCTGCAATGATCGCCGTCGGCGCATTATTTTTTGCTAGGTAAGCGTTAAGCGCTTCGCGGCCAGACTCGTATGAGTAGTCTCCTTCCACAACAGGAACCTCTGTAATGCCATGAGCTTCTAACGCTTTTAGTGCATACATTTTACGGTCATTTGCCACGTCTGAGTCTGCTGGGCCGGCGATAATGAGAAAATCTTGATGGTCATGACTAACCAATAAATCAACGAGTTGTTTCAAACCATGCTCGTGATTGACACAAACTGAACTTACCGAATGATCGTCCACTTGACGGTTGTATAAAACCACGGGGATTTGGTGCTGTTCAAACTCTTGAATACTGTTGTGATCAAAGTGAGCGGCCAAAGCTATCACGCCATCCACTTGGAAAGTCCACAATTGTTCCAACAGGTCACTTAAACCCTCTGCGTCATCCAGTGTGAACAACAAAACGCGTTTATTTCTTTCTGCAATCTGCTTGTTAAGCAAGCTCAACACTTCTGGATAGTTGAGGTTGGCCCTTGAGGACACGATAACCGCAACCATTCCAGAGCTTTGCGTAATCAACATTCGAGCAATCGCATTCGGCTTGTAGCCCATGCGCTTTGCCGTTGCCAATACCTTTTCTCTGGTTTTTTTGGAAACGCTCAGCCCTGGCCGAAAAACCCTAGATACTGCAGATTGCGAAACGCCCGCTTCGCGGGCGACGTCGTAAGAAGTAACGCGTTTTTTATTGTTCAACTATTTCTTTCCGTATCGTCTCAAACGAATATCGGCTTGTTCTTTATGCCCTGCAAAACCTTCTACCGCACATAGGCGTGAACAATACTCGCCTACCACAACTGAAGCCTCTTCAGTTACGCGTTGGAACGTACAGGTTTTAAGGAACTTACCGACCCATAGTCCACCAGTATAGCGCCCTGCACGTCTGGTTGGTAGCGTATGGTTTGTTCCAATACATTTATCACCGTAAGACACGTTAGTTTCTGGGCCGAGGAACAAGGCACCAAAGTTGCGCATGTTCTTTTGGAAATAAGGGATATCAGCTGTCATGATTTGAACGTGCTCGAACGCTATATCATTTGCCACTTCAAGCATTTCATCGTAGGTATCACAGACGATAACTTCACCGTAATCTCGCCATGCAGCACCTGCAATTTCTGCGGTAGGCAGAATCGTCAACTGGCGCTCTACTTCTTTCATGGTTTCTTCAGCGAGGGCTTCGCTATTTGTCAGCAAGACGGCTGGAGAGTTGGGTCCGTGCTCCGCTTGGCCAAGTAAGTCAGCTGCACACAACTCACCATCAACCGAATCATCTGCGATAACGAGCGTTTCTGTTGGCCCCGCAAACAAATCGATACCGACACGGCCGAATAACTGACGTTTAGCTTCTGCGACAAACGCATTGCCCGGGCCGACGATCATGTCAACAGGAGCGATGGTCTGGGTGCCAACAGCCATAGCGGCAATGGCCTGTACACCACCGAAACAATAGATTTCATCCGCACCAGCCATATCCATTGCCACAACGATTGCTGGAGAAGGCTCGCCGTTAAAAGGCGGGGCGGCGGCAATCACGCGTTTAACGCCGGCAACCTTTGCGGTAACCACACTCATGTGAGCAGATGCAACCAGTGGATACTTACCGCCAGGTACATAACAACCTACGCTATCCATCGGAATATGCTTGTGCCCGAGGGTAACACCGGGGAGCGTCTCCACTTCGACATCCTTCATAGAGTCTCGTTGGACTTGCGCGAAGTTTCTTACTTGAGTCTGTGCCCATCTGATATCTTCTATCACCGATTCTGGCACTTTTTCATAACACGCTTTAATTTCTTCTTCTGACAACCTAAATGACTTCGGATTCCATTTGTCGAATTTTTCAGAATAGGTTGCTACAGCTTGATCGCCGTTGTCTTCTATATCTTTAATGATACCTTCAACAATATCTCTTACTTGCTGATTTTCATCATTTTTTTCAGTCTGACTTTTGCCTTTCTTTAAATATCTGATCATCTTGTGGGTACTCCATAATTATGGGTTAACTCAATAAAGTGAGGATTTTTATTGTTGTGTTTGTGAGCAATCTACATAATAATGACTTCGAATGCAAAACCTTTAAAAAGGAAAAATCATGGCGTTTTCAAATGACCTTCTCAGCGACAAGACCATTCTCATTACAGGAGCGGGAAAAGGTATCGGTAGAGAATGTGCGCTAATAGCCAGCGCTTGCGGTGCAAAAGTAATTGCGGTTGCACGAACCGAAGCAGATTTACTCAGCTTAGAAAAAGACGCACCAAATACGGTTGAGCCTTGGGTTTTTGATGTCGCTGATTCAGCCTTTCACCAGAACATCCGTGAATTGACGAAACTAGATGGTCTTGTGAATAACGCTGGTACCAATCGCGTAGCACCGATGCATCAACAAACCGATGAGAATATCGACGATGTTATCGACCTCAATATTCGTTCACTGTACAAGGTCGCTCAAGCTGCGCTTACTCCCATGCTTGCGAATAAATCTGGTGCCATCGTCAACATGTCTTCGCAAATGGCTTTTGTCGGTTCGCCGGGAAGAACCTTGTATTGTATGAGCAAACACGCTGTGGAGGGGTTAACTAAAGCCATGGCGGTAGAACTTGCACAACACAACATTCGAGTAAACACCGTTGCCCCTACTTTTGTCCGCACGCCTATGACAGAGCCCATGTTAGCGGATCCGGATTTCCATCGATTTATTCTTGGCATGCTGCCAATGCGCGAGCTAGCCACCCCTGAAGACGTTGCAAATGCCACTATTTTTCTACTCAGCCACTTGTCCGCAATGACAACAGGTAGCTGTTTGAAAGTAGACGGTGGCTGGACAGCACGTTAGTCAAACCCTGGAGTATTTATGAATTTGCAAGAACGACTCGTACCCTACGCAGACCTTATTCCCTGTAAAAATGCGTTTATTGATACCCGTAGTCCCGGTAGTGATAAGAAAGAAAACTTCACCATTATCGGCCCAGGTGTCGCAGAAAACCCCGATCAACATGTCCATATTTCGATTCCTCATGGATTCAACATTGGTGGAGCCAGGCAACCTGCAGGCTGTCTCAACAGTCAACATAGCCACTTAACGGAAGAAGTATTTGTAGTTCACAGTGGCAGCTGGGCTTTCAAAACAGGTGTCAACGCTGACGATGGTGTAATTGTGCTTAACAAGGGCGATATCATTTCAATTCCAACCGACGTATTTCGCGGTTTTGAAAACGTAGGAGATGATATTGCATACCTCTATGCCGTGTTAGGTAGCGATGACCCAGGGCGTGTATTGTGGGCCCCAAGCGTATTTGAGCTCGCTGAACAATACGGTCTAGTCTTGCTAGAAAACGGCGCTTTGGTAGATACGAATTTGGGCCAAACTGTGCCTGATGACATTGCGCCTATGCCTGTAACCACCGAAGCACAGATTGCCGAACACCGTGTGATTACCAGTGAAATGCTTGAAGACATTATTATTCGCCGAGAAGACTTCCAATGGACCAACAGCTCGCTTTTATCACAGTTTGAAGGGGTTTCTGAAGCACCATTAGTCGGCCCAGCAAACCCAGATGAAGGCCTCGAGAAATCGAAACTAGGTTGGGAGCACGATTTTGTCGTTCGCGCACTGGCGTTGCAAAGTGCTGCATCCGTCCCGGTTCATATTCGTCACGAGGAAGAAGTCATTTTTGTATTGGAAGGTGAATTGTCACTGAGTGTGGACAATACTCAATTTGTGATGACGGCGGGCGATACCTTTACCACACCAATTGGAACTGTCAGACAGTTTAAAAACCCAAGTGACACCACGACGACCCTTTACATAACGCGCCGAGGCAATACGCCCAAAGCGCCCGAATTTTTGTGAGATAAAGTATGGCTGAGTTAAATTCAAAATCGGCATCTACACGGCACCTCCTCGATGGTTTTCGCCAAGCCCAGTACAATTTTGACTTAACCGAATTACGTCCAATTGGCCAATCGTTGTTTGCATCTGATGCGCTGATCCAGTATTGCCACCCATTTGGCAACTTGCAGAATGTCGATGCGCTGATTGATAAGGTTTACGAACCATTGTTGTGGGCAATCCCCGACGTAGAACGCAGAGACACCATTGTGATGGACGGCACATCGGCCGATGGCACGCTGTGGATAGGTTGCTGTGGCTATTACACTGGACAATTCACCAATGCTTGGTTAGATATTCCCCCAACAAATCAGCAGGTAGCGATTAGATTTCACGAATTTTATCAAGTAGTTGACGGGAAGATTTCAGAAGTCCAAGCCATTTGGGATATTCCCGATGTCATGATGCAGGCTGGTGTGTGGCCCTTGTCACCGAGCCTTGGTAGAGAATGGCACGTTCCTGGCCCCTCAACCCAAGACGGTTTATCTCGCCCGGTTCGAGACGAACACCAATCTCAATTGAGTGTGAAGCTAGTTGGCGATATGTGCGCAAGTTTAGGAAATTATGCGACAGGTGGTGTCGAGGCCATGGAGCTTGATAAATATTGGCACCCGCATTCCAGTTGGTATGGTCCCTCAGGCATAGGTACAGGTCGAGGCATTCAAGGCTTCAGAAAACGTCACCAAATTCCCTTTCTCAATGCACTGCCGAATCGAGTGGGAGACACAAACAAAGGGTATTTGTTCGGAGATAATGACTACGTCGCCTTTACCGCTTGGCCAGGAATGCATATGAGCATTACTGGTGACGGCTGGCTTGGTATTGCGCCCGCTGGGCAAGAGATCACTATGCGCAGTTTGGATTTTTGGCGTTGCGAAAACGGCAAGATCAGAGAAAACTGGGTGTTGATAGACCTGTTGGATGTTTACCGTCAAATCAACGTCGATGTTTTCGCGCGCATGAAAGAGCTGATTCGTTAATTCAAACTTATTACGCTTGGGCCGCGAGTTCGACAGAACGCAATGAACGCCTCTTTAAGAGGCGTTTTTCTTTTTCGCCAAATGAATTCCCGCCAACATACACCTTACAGAACCACCGGCAAGCTCAATAGTCGGAATAGCAAAGGGCACAATATCAACCCATTGCTCAAGTTGCTCTCTCTGTGATTGAGTGAATGCCGTTAATGCACTTTGCGACATGGCGAGTATCGATCCACTCGGTGTGACCAGCTCTAAAGCATTGGCAGCAAACTCACTGATCTGTGCCTCGCTAAGTGAAATAACGACTTTTCCAGTGCTCTCCAATCGCTTTCTTAATGCCACTTTTTGTTCTACATTAGTTATGTTTTCCAAAGCAACAAGTGCATAGTGAGTACCTACACACATCATGACATTTGTGTGATAAATCGCGACACCGCGGTTGTCCACTGCATCAAAGACTACAGCTTCATAGCCGAAATCCTGACAAAATTGCGAGAGCATAGCGTCATTCATACGATGAGAACGCGCGGCATACGCCACTCTACTTTGATGGTCGAGCACGAGCGCACCAGTCCCTTCTAAAAATTGACCTTGGTTCTCGAACGCAGAATAGTCAATAACACTCGATACGAGGTAATGTGAACGCAGAAAATCGATGATGTCTTGTCGGCGCTCGCCACGGCGATTTTCGCAAAACATTGGATACAAACCCAGTTTGCCATCGGCGTGAGTCGTCAACCAATTGTTGGGAAATACTGAGTCCGGAGTACTGCGGCTTCGGTCTTCAAACAGGTGAACATCAACTCCTCTATCTGCCAACACGTTGGCCACTTGCGACACTTCTTCATAAGCTCGCTTCGCAACGTCGACGCCCTCGCTAGCTTGGGCCTGAAACGCATTGTCTTTCACGGTTTGAGGGTTAGGAGTAAAGTGGTGTGGACGCACCATTAACACTGCACTTGGGGCTTGGCTCACTACTGCTGGACGTTTGTATTGTTCGAAAATCATGATGCTACCTACGCATTAACCTTCGACACAGTATGACAAGACTGGATGTGACAAATAAGTCCAAAAATAAAGTCAATTCGTCAGAATTATGACATTTTGTAAAGCTGGTTTGACAAATTGTCAAACCATAACACGGCTATAGCGATGTAGATTGAGAACGGTAAGACGACAACAAAATACTGGTTTCTGATTGCGTAATATCTTTAATTGCTCGTAATCGACCTAAAGCCCGATCAAAAGAAGCTAAATCTTTGCTTTGAAGTTCAATAATAACGTCCCATCGACCATTGGTAGTATGAATGGCAGTCACCGCAGGCTCAGACAATAGTTGGGTTTGAATACTTGACACTGAGCAGCCATTTAGCGACGCACACATGTGAGCTCGCACCCCGGTCAGAGATTCATCTGCATGAGAGCCTATCAACGCGGTATAACCGGTGATGACACCATTGGATTCAAGCTTTTGGATACGATTCACTATGGTTGCACGAGATACACCAATTGCCGTTGCAACGGCTGACACTGACATGCGAGCGTCTTGCCTTAGTAAGCCAATCAACTGACGATCTATCTCATCTACAATCACGTGTTACTCTCTCCCATCATTCCATTCTCCATTAATATCACGGCGAGAGAATCTGTGAAACTCACCATTGGCGCTAATTATGGGTTGGGCCTGTTAATTTGCAAATTTATTGGCCATAATAAATTTTTATTTCTAGCAAAAGGAAGAATTAATGATTGTTGTAACCCGCCACCAGGTAAAGGCGGCTTAATCAGCTAGCAAACATTTAGCTGCTCCTTTCCCCGGTGGTTCAGTAAACCGGGAACACATTGTATTGTTTCGCTCGCCCACTAGGGTCGAGGTTCCCTTTCTGTTATCTGAATAAAAATCACGTTGCACGTCGCAAGGTGATGGGAAACACAATGAATACAACATCATTAATTAACTTAGGTTGGCAGCCTTTTTTTCAACAACAACTCACTTTAGATGAACTTGAAGCCACGAGCCTAGCGAGAATCACGGCTCATCACAGGAGTGAATTTATCGTGAAAGCAGAAAACCACTCTTTCACTCTGCCGATAACGAATGCCCTAATCGGCCTTACCCTCGGAGACTGGATCCTGATAGATGAAGCCGATGGCTATATCAGGCGGTTAGACCGCAAGTCTTTTTTCGCACGAAAAGCAGCGGGTACTGGCCGTCAGGAACAAGCCATTGCGGCTAACATCGATACAGTTTTTATTGTCTGCTCCTTGAATCACGATTTTAATCTCAATCGTATCGAGCGATATCTAGCGCTTGCACATGAAGCGGCAGTTGAACCTGTGGTTGTGCTGACCAAGGCAGATTTATGTGACGATGTGGACGCCTATCGACAAGCCGTTCAATCACTTTCACCACTGTTGATGGTAGAGGTTTTAAACGCCTTGGATAAAGATGCATGTAAAGCGCTACTACCTTGGTGTAAGGCCGGACAGACACTCTCTCTATTGGGTTCGTCAGGGGTTGGAAAGTCGACACTAGTAAACAGTTTGCTAGGTAACCCCATCCAAGCCACCGGCGGTATTAGAGAAGATGACAGCAAAGGGCGGCATACGACTACCGCGAGGTCCATGCATCAGCTTCCACTTGGTGGGGTAATCATTGATTCTCCTGGAATGCGCGAACTCCAACTTACTGATTGTGAAAGTGGTGTTGCTGCGACGTTTGCCGATATTGAGCGTTTAGCGCTAAAGTGCAGATTTTCAGACTGCCAGCATAATAACGAACCGGGTTGCGCCATCAAAGCGGCAATTGAGCAAGGTAACCTAGATACGAGACGACTGCACAACTATCGCAAGCTGCTTACAGAACAGGCGAGGAATCGTGCTCAACTTCACGAGGCTCGCGCTAAGGACAAAGCCTTTGGCAAGATGATAAAGAATGTCACTTCGATCTCTAGGCAATTGAAAAGAGGGCAAGAGTAAAAGACAAAAAAGCGGTGGAAACACCGCTTTTTTTCACATCGATTTCACGTCAATGACTTCATGATTGAGGTGTTTTTATTAGGAACACCTTTATGAAAAGATTGCTTTTAACAGTGGCATCAACGCTACTGAGTTCGATTTGTTTTGCCACACCAAACACCATGCAAAGCGAGGCATTACAAGGGGCGGTAAAAAACGCCATTATGAAATTCGAGCGCACCAATAGACTTGATTGGGCTTACACGGTGAATCGCTACGAAAATGAAGAAGGTGATGTCTCTGAATCGGTAGAGGCATTTGATGGCAGCCTGCCCTACGCAGAACGTTGGCAACTATTATCTGTTAATACTAAAACCCCAACAGCCGACCAAGTTCACGACTATCAGAGGCGCAAAGCGGAGCAAGAGGATAGCGCTCAACATATCTCAATCAAACTCGCAGAACTGATACAAATACCCACTTTGACATTGATTTCTGACAACAATGGGGAGGTCACTGCAGGGTTTGATGTCTATTTGTCACGTCTAGGCGATGAGGCTTCGGCGTCATTACGCGGTCAGCTAATTCTGAATAAAGAGTTGAGCTTTATTCGTCGTATTGCGATTACGAATACTAAAACATTTTCTCCTGTATTCAGTGCAAAGATAGAAGACTTTACTCTGACCATAGACTTCATTGCCATTAACCAAGCCATACTGCCGAAAGCCCAATCACTTGAGATGAAAGGCTCATTTGCTTTTTTTACCGAAATTAATGAAACCTCTCAAGATACGTTTAGCCAATATCGCAGAGTATCATCAGGCCAAGTCGACGCGCTTGAAGAGAACTAAAGCGATTGAAAATACCAAAACATCTTGGCTATTCACGCTTTAAGGCGAGTATATACGCTTAGCAACGGGAATTTATTCACCCCAAAGTTGACGACGATAGAGAGCGTTTCTTTGGCCTCAAACACTTGGCTGATAGCATTGGGGTGAATGCGGTCGCCATCGCCAACCAATGCCATGATTTGTGTTTGATTGAATGTGCGCCGCCCGGAAGCTTGGTTTTTCAACGTGACTACTGCCCACCGTTCCCCTACTTCATTACTCATGGGCACAAAATTCACAACTTCAAAATCGCTAATCTGAGGGGCAAGTTGCTGATCATTGGGGAATGCCAGTGCAACATTTTGGGGCACACGTTGCTCTATAGTAAGTGCGTCTTCTTGCGCATGAGCAGGCATCGAAAGCCATAGTAAAAGTCCACAACACAACACGATCCTAATCATTTTTTTGTCTCTATTTCTCAATGCTATAGGCTATTTTATTTCTAATTCTGCGTCTTCTATCAGCGTAAAGAAGGCTTCATCCTGAGAGAGTTGTAGATCGATAGACATCCGAGGGTTAGCCTCGCTATTTAGGGTGTTATTAAAACCGGCTCCTACGGTAAGAGAGCCTTTTCGTTCGGGTTTATCAACAAGTAGTTGTTGGATCTCGGCAAAACTTTTAAGCCCAGCATCGGACACTTTGAGCAGGTATTGTGTCTTTTCGGCTGAAGAAGAGAATAAACCGTGTTCCGCAGGCACAGTCGTTTTCGAAATTAACTGCAAGGGAAACGTGAATCGACGAAAACCTTGCGCAGTTTCAAGCTCCATTGCTAGTTGGGTTTGTTCGAGATTCAATGTATGAGGTTCGGTTACCGTTACCTTAGCTCGGATCTGATGCCCATCAATCGCTGCGAGGCTGGTCGCGTCAAAACCACTAAATTTCAGCATCGTTGCGATTGGAATATTGGCACAACCGTGTAGCAACACAGCTACCAATATCAAACCCATCCTTTTCATCATACATCCCTTAATTTTGTAGCATACCAAGATTGCACTATTGGTTTGTTGGATGGGCTAGGTTGTATTTAGTTCCGTCCACCTGAAATGAGAGAATTAGACCAACATCGTTTGCACTGAGTGACTATACATTGCCTTCTAACTTCACAGTGATCTTGGTGCCCGTGAAACTTTCAACCTCGAATTGCCAGCCTTGATGTTCGCACAAACGGCTCACAATAGATAAACCAAAGCCGAAACCCGTACTTTTGGCACCTTTCACAGCGGGGTCAGTTACATGCATAGAAATTGAAGGATCTATGCCTGGGCCTGTATCCTTGATTGTCAGTACACCCTGTGCATAATTCACTTCAACTACCCCGGCCTCGGTATACTGAAAAGCATTACTCAACACGTTATCCAACAAGACTTTGAGCATGCCTTCTTGAATAAAAAGTCGCTGCCGACATGAATCGCTGATTTCAACGTCTACCGCTTTACCAACTAATAACCGACTGTGGTCTAGTACGCTGCGCTCCACTAGCGCCATTAAATCAACATCCGTTTTAGGTGTTTTTACATGTGACTCTCGGGCCAGCATCAACAAGGTAGACACGGTCTTTTCCATTTGTTCCGCTGCCTCTTCTATGCGTTGCAACACAACTTGCTGCTCACCATCCAGTGATGTTCGAGAACGAATCAATTCCGCGCCATTGCTGATCACGGCTAACGGGCTGCGCAGTTCATGACTGACGTCATGGGTGAAGCACTTCTCTCTCGCTAAGGCGTCGGTAATCCTCGTAAAACTAGACTCTAATGCCTGTGCCAATATACCGATTTCATTGTTTGGATAGGCTTGTGCAAAGCCTTTTGGAATATGTTCAGGTGCGGCACCATCAAACAAGGCCGCGAGGGCTTTCAGTGGGCGAGTGGTTTTACGTGCCACAACCCATGCAAAAAAACAGGCTACGACACTGACCAAGATACTGCTAAACGCCAGAAACTGAACTACACCGTTGCGAATGGGGCGTACTAACAGGTCAGCGCTAACCTCTGAAACCAAATACCAATTCGCGATATCAGGCTCAGTATAGAGGTGATAATGACGCCCTTCTTGGCCATAGAATTCGTGACGGTCGGGCTCTTGAATGGCAATTTCTCGAATGTCTTCTGGAAACGTTAATTTAGTAAAATGCAACGTCATGTTTGACTTACGAGGTGCTTCCCATTGCCCCGTTTTTTGATGAATTTCTATGAGGTAATCCGCTTCTAATCGAATGTCGCGTACGATAAATGCATCTTCTAATGTGTACATCAAAATGAAGGATATAAAGCTAAATACTGCCGATATTGCTAGCGTGAAAAGACAGAAGTAAATCACAATTCGACGGCCTAGACTGTGGTAAGGGCCTTGGTTCGCTCTCATGATTGCACCTCCTCACTGTTGATATCCAGCGCAAATCCGACGCCAAACACGGTTTTCAGCACTGGAGTATCGAAAGGCTTATCTAACACGGCCCTAAGTTGATAGATGTGAGAACGCATTGCGTCGGATTCGGTAGGTTCATCTCCCCATAGCTTGTGACTCAGCTCAGAGCGGCTCACCACCTGCGGGTGTGCTTCGGCGAGAATCGTCAATATCTTGTACCCCATAGTGCTGAGTTCAAGTACTCGGTTCTCTCGAGAAACCTGTTTGCGTTTGCGGTCGAAAACCAATGGCCCCAGCGTCATTTTGTCTCTGGTGTTGAGTAAGTGTCGTTTAGAAAGTGCCAAGCATCGCACCTCTAATTCTTGGAGAGAAAATGGTTTCGTCAAATAGTCGTCTGCGCCCACAGTAAACCCATCGACTTTGTCGTCAATACTGTCCCGCGCAGTTAACATGATAATGGGTATGTGCCTATCGGCCTGCTGGCGAATATGCTCACATACTTGCAGACCATCCATTGTCGGTAAGTTTAAATCCAGAATAATCAGGTCGTAATAAGTTTCTAGGGCCATCGACAATCCCTGCTGGCCGCGATCTGCGAAGTCCAATATATGGCCTTTTTGCTCAAGATAGTCTGCAATGTTCTGCGCAATACTGAGCTGATCTTCTACCAATAATATTTGCAATGGTGATGTCATCCTAAACTCCAAATTACAACCTGTACTTAAGTTAATTGCTCAGCGTTTTAAGCATATCAGACGCGGGTTGGAAGTCTGGCTTAGTGGCTAAAATATCATTGAGCATTGCTACCGCCGCCGTGTTGTCGCCAAGTGCCTTATGTACTTTAGCAATTTGTAGGTCTAGCCTCGGATTATTAATGATATCTCTCGCTAACGTCATCAACAATAACGCATTTTTAAAAGCGTCCTTATCTTCAGCACCTTGAGTGTAATAGTAGCCATACATACCAATGAGTGGCATTTGGTAGTCGTTTGGCGATTGGCGAACCGCATCGATGGCGTCAGCGTCTCCCGCTAAGATTTTAGCTACCAGTGCCAAGGTTGCATCATCTTGAAACGGAGCAAGTGGCTTAGGTGTAATGCCTAAATCGTTGACGAGTGCTGTCGCAACTGCAATGGTCGAAGACGGGTTTTGTCCAGTTATCAGTCGCCCGTCTTTAGCAACATGACTAAGCATAATATCGCTTGACTGGAATGCCCCTCCACGGGCAATGAGTTTATCTTCTAACATGAAATCGAATGTTTTCACCCATTTTTTACCAAACAACTGCTCTTCCTTGTTGGTAAAACCATTGACTGTTTTGCCGGCAATCAAGTATTCGCCATTGCTCAGTTTCACGTCTACCAAAGCTGCAGGGCCATGACAAACCGCAGCAACAACGCCTTGTTCTTCATAAATGTTGGCTATCATGGCTTGTAGTTTTTCGTCTTTGGGTAAATCAAACATCGCGCCTTTTCCACCAACGACAAAGATACCATTGTAATCAGACGCCTCAAGCGCTCCTACTGACAAGGTGTTTTCGAGCTTTTGCATGGCGACGCTGTCGGCGAGTACTTGAGCATTGTAGGGTTTGTTGGGATCGTAGTTATCAGCCTCTACGGTTCCACCCAACGGACTCGCAACGTCCACATCTACACCATTGTGTTTAAATACAAGGTAGGCTTTAGCGAATTCATCAAACTCGTATCCAGGCTTTTCTTCGCCCTGCTTCTGCCCATATCCACTCACAACCATGAGTACTTTTTTTGTCTCAGCCGCCATACTGTTGATTGCTATGGTTGAGAGCAAAACTGCTAACAACCATTTCATTTTTAATAGTAAATTCTGTTTCATAACATTGTCTCCTTTATTCTGGTTCACAGTGTTTCAAACACCCTGTGAAAGAGATGTGAAACTACTCCGCCATCAGTGTTCGAACTGAAGCTCGGAGACTGTTTTTGCTCGCGACAATACCCAAGGACGTCACGGCCGTGAGAATGATCAATAACGTAGTGAATAACCATCTGAAATCGGGCTGGTAGTTGAGGGAGAATTGGGATTGATAGATCAACAACCCAGCGACATAAGTCCCCACAATGGCGCCCGTAGCCGCAATAAGTGCAGTGACACCCCATTCGATGGCGTTAAGTTTCAGGCAAGTGCTTGCGTTAAACCCAAAGCTCAGTATGACGCTGTTTTTCTTTTTTTCTTTGGCTTCGAGCCCTTGAATGGACGAGACAATCACGATCACAGCCAAGAGACTAATCAGCATTGAAAACCCGCTAATGACATCGGTCACAATGGCTAAAATGCGATCGAATCTTGCCGTCATCTCTTTTAATGAGACCATTCTCAGCGTTGGGTGCTCTCGCCAAAGTGGCGCAAGCATTGAGAATTGGTTTTGCTCAAGCTCTAAACTCGCCATGTGATAATGAGGGGCAGTAATATGAGAGACCGCTTCAAGCGGCATCTGTATCCAGAAGGTTATCGAACCCGCCCCCGCTTGGTATACATGACTCGCTGCAACAGCAAAATTTAGCGTTTGATCACCGATAGCAAACGTCAGCGTATCACCAATGCGTAAATCTAAGTCCGTCATGACTTCTTCCTCGACCGATACTTGTTGCCAATTGGCATCGCCCGCTTGCCACCACTGCCCATCAACCACGCGATTATTAGCAGGCACAGCTTCGCTCCAATGCAAGCGAATAGCCGACTGCATTGTTGTTAAACTTTCACTCGGCCTATCGGTATAGTCTGACAACATTTGCTGATTAATGGCGACCAAGCTGGCGTAAACATAAGGTTTGCTTTGCCTTATTTGCATCCCCTCGCGGTGTGCTAACGAGCGAATATCCGTCATCTGCTCCACTGACGCTTGTGACACCAATAAATTACCATCGTGTTGGCGTGAATAAGCGCTCATGGTATTCCCCAAATCGCGCATCAACATTAAGGTAAACAGCAGTAAAAAGGCACACAAACCAACGCCCAAAACCTGCGTGGTTTTACTCATTAAACGCTGCCTCATCATGTAGAGCGCGAAAGGCACTAAACCAGAAAATGTGCGACTTAGCCTCTCACTCACGGTCAAACCTAACCAACTCACCACTAAAATAAGTGCAATACATACGCCCACAGATACCAGCACCATGAGCGTGAGCAAACCATTATCTGAATAGAATGTTGCAACAAGTGCCAAAACTAACACTGCACTAAAGGCGGATAGCCAAACTGCCATCGACGATTGGACTTGCTGGATCAATTTCGCGACTGAACTGCGATAAATCGACCACCACACTGGCAACTGGAATACGAGAAACAGAGCACTGACCGCCCCAAAGGCCTTCAACGCAACCACCCCGTGCCATTGCCAATGCAAGTCAGCAAATGAATGACTCAACCAATCAATCAGCAACCAATGCAAACTTGACGACATGGCAAATACGATAGGTAAAAGAAACAAAAGTTGAAGGAACCACTTGATAAGGGCCAGACTCAATCCAACTTTTCGGGAGGCCCCGACACTCATCAATACCGCCGATAGAAACTGTTCTCTTGCTATTTTCACGCGAGTGAGTTGCTCGATAGCAATGGCAGCCATGAAAAACAAGATAATGGAGCCAAGTCCAATGAAGTTTTCTGTTCGTTGCCAGAACAATGCTAGAGGATGAGCACCTTGAGAATGATAAAGCTGAGCGGCAGGCAGATGATTTTTTTGCCAATCGATAAGTTCAGAAACTTGTGTCGACTCGATATTGAGTAAATGACGATACTGCACCGTATCTTCTGCAATGCCCAATGTGTTGAAGTCAGCTGAATTGAGCATCGCATACATATCAACAGAATGGCCTTGCATCAGTCTATCGGGTTCGTGAAGCAAAACACGGCTAATGACAAAGGATTGCCCTGCCAAACTAATCGAATCTTGCACCTTCGCCCCTAAGCTAGAGAGCAAGCGTGGCCCCAACCAGATTTCACCCTGAGCGGGTCCGCCAAACTCAGCTTTTTCTGGTCCGCCGAGACTCATGGAAACACGCATCTCACCCTGCAACGGGTAGTGTTGATCTACACCTTTTAGCTTTGCAGACTGCCAATTGTCACCAAACGTCAATGTTGTTGTAACGGTTTGCACCAGTGCTTGTTCATTAGCCAGTTCACTGAGTCGACCCTGCTGTGATTCGTTTAATGGTCCCCGTTGGCTAACAACGGCATCTGCGCCTAAAAGGTTGGCTAAGTTTTCCTGTAAATACTGCTGAACGCTATAGCTAGTTAAGCTCAGAGTGACGATAAAAATCATCAAGGTTAATTGAGCCAAGTACATCAGGGCTTGAGACAGTTGGTGATTTTCCTGAGTAAAAAAATGCCAAGCTAGATGCCAATAGGTATGAATCATTATGCAATCTCCGCTTGTTGAACTGCGGACAAACACTCACCGTTTTTCAACGATAATGTATGGGTAGCGCGAGCGGCTAAATCTAAACTGTGAGTCACGACAACTAACCCAGCCCCTTGCTGTTCGCAGGCATCAAACAGTAAATCTGCAATGCCGTTTGCACTCGTCTCGTCAAGGTTACCCGTTGGCTCATCGGCAAAAATAAACTTGGGTTGAAAAATCATTGCTCGAGCAATCGCGACTCGCTGCTGCTCACCGCCACTGAGCATTTTCGGTTTGTGTTGCAAACGGTGGCCCAATCCTACTCGCTCTAGCCATTCCACGGCTTGGCGTTCCGCGTTTTTAACACCACGTAGCTTCAGTGGTAATGCCACGTTGTTTAGCGCTGTTAGCTCGGGTAACAAATGGAATTGCTGGAAGATAAAGCCAATATGATTGCGTACCGAAGTCAGTGGGAACTGACCTGTTTCATCTCGGTAACTACACTCACCGGATGACGGACTTTCTAGCCCAGACATCAGCATCAACAAACTCGACTTACCAGACCCAGAAGGACCAGTAATCGCATAGGATTGACCTTGTTCTATGGTTAAGTTGAGATGCTGGAACAACTCCACCCGCCCCTCATTGGTTGAAAAAGACTGCCCTAGCTGTTTAAGTTGGATCTGACTCTGTAAAACGTGACTCATTTTTAGGCCCACCGAATTGATTTTCGGTTAGCTTAAAAGTGACTTTGTGAAATAGGTGTGAAACGCGAGAAGCAACGATTCGACAAATTTACCACTACATAACTTGCCAACACTTACCACCTTGGGCACGCCGTGCTAGAGTGAGCACATCACTCGCTTCAATGACAAGGCAAACCAACATGAAAACACGCGCCACACTGATATTAGTACTAGGCATATCACTAAGCTCACAGGTTCAGGCAGAAGGTTTTTTCGATTCTCTCAAAGAATTTTTTGGTATCGGAGACACCGCAACCCAAACCGTTGAACAACCCACTGTAGACGGATTATTGTCGGCGTTGACTGATAATTTGAATGTGAGCTCAGATCAAGCAGAGGGTGGGTTAGCGTCGTTGTTAAACTACGCAAAGAACAATGTCGATTCAGACACGTTTAACCAGTTGAAACAGCAAATCCCTGGCATCGACTCTGTTATGGGTAATCTGCCAGACATCAGTAATTTGCAGCAAGATGGGTTAGGCGGCCTGCTCGATAAAGCTGCAGAATATAGCGAATCGCTCAAAGCAGTAAATGACTTAAAAAAGCAGTTTGAAGCCCTTGGCCTCGAGCCACAAATGATAATGAGCTACGTAGATCAAGCGAAGGCTTATCTAGACACAGAAGAAGGTCAGCAAGCCAAACAATTGCTCACTCAGGCGTTATCATCAATCAAACTTTGATCAGTACAGAGCTCACTTCGGTGAGCTCATCACCCATCAGAGGAATCTTTACATTGAGTCCTTTTGTTGACCTCAGAAACCCAACCGCTGCCAAAACGACTTACTCTTCGGTTTACTTCTCATAACAACCGCACCTGAATCATCAAGTAGTGTCGCATCCAGAGAATTTGCGATATCAACCAGAGCATCATGTTCTGCACTAGATTGGTCAGAGATGTAGATGGTATCTTGCTTGAAATGCAGCTCGACCATATTGTCGTGATTGTCCAATTTAAGGTAAAACAGATATTCTGCACTCGACTCTTCAACAATGTCTTCAAACTCGCCAGAAGCATGAATACTATTGACCTCATTTAAATACGCGACGTCGGGTGTATTGGCATAGGCTGAAGACGTATCAGTAGGCATGTACAAGGTAGGGTTAACATCTGATTCATGTATCACTTCGTGCAGTTTTATTGTGCCAAACGCCTCTACCTGTTCCTTGGTTCTTACTATTTTCATTTTTCTTTCCTTATCATTATGCTCGAGTCACGAAAGAGGCTACTACTGCCAAGATTGACACAATGCTCCAACATCCGTTCACATTGAGACCACTGAGAGAGCAGTAGACGTTCATGAAAAAGCTCTGCGCAAATGGCTTCAGCTGCTTGACTCTGAACGCAGCGGTGATGCGCCTTACTCAAAAGCTCTCTCAGGCAAATTTTATTGTTCTTGACACTTACACCACCTGCCCAGCGGCCCAGCCGCTAGACCAAGCCCATTGGAAATTGTAGCCTCCTAGCCAGCCGGTTACATCTACGACTTCGCCAATGAAGAATAATCCTTCTACTTTCTTTGCCATCATAGTTTTTGACGAAATTTCATCTGTATCTACGCCACCTAAGGTGACCTCAGCGGTGCGATAGCCCTCTGTACCATTGGGTTTCACTTGCCAGCGGTTTAACGCTTCACCCATGGATTTAAGTTCACTGGGGTTGAATTGCTTAATGGGTTTGTTCGGCCATTCGAACCACTCCAACAAGGTTTGTGCAACGCGTTTGGGAAACAGCGAAGACAAGCACGTAGACAATAGAGAATCAGGATTCTCGTTTCTTTTTTCGTTTAACCAAGCCTCGCCGTCACATTCTGGCGCTAAATCAATATCGACCTCGTCGCCCGGCTCCCAATACGATGAGACTTGTAACATCGACGGGCCACTCAACCCTCTATGTGTGAACAACATAGCTTCTTTGAACTGTGTGTCATTCGCTTGTGCAGTCACATCAATAGCAACCCCACTGAGCTCTGCCAGCTTCTCTTTGTCCTTGTCGTGCAATGTGAAGGGTACTAATCCTGCTCGAGTGGGTAAAACTTTGAGGCCAAATTGCTCGGCAATCTGATAGCCAAAAGGAGTAGCGCCCAACTTCGGCATACTCAAACCGCCTGTTGCGATTACCACGCTTTCACACTCATAGTCACCCAAAGACGTTTTCAGCAAAAAGCCTGAATCTTGTTTTTGCAACGATAGAATTTCACAACGCGTGGTCACAGTAGCACCCGCTTTATCACACTCTGCCATCAGCATTTTCACGATATCGTTAGCAGAATCATCACAGAACAATTGACCCAATGTTTTCTCGTGATAAGGAATTCCATATTCGGCAACCAATCCGATAAAGTCCCATTGGGTATAGCGACTCAAAGCGGATTTACAAAAGTGAGGGTTAGCACACAAGAAGTTTTCGTGGCTAGCGTACATATTGGTGAAGTTACAACGTCCCCCGCCCGACATCAGGATTTTACGGCCGACTTTCTTGGCGTGATCCAGTACTTCTACACTGCGGCCTCGCTTACCCGCTTCTGCAGCACAAAATAAACCCGCGGCGCCTGCGCCTATGACAATTACGTCTCGTTTGATCACACTCGTTCACCTATAACTATTGCGATGGGCATTATAGCAGTGAGAGACAATTTTGGAGGGAATTATTGAGAAAGGCTTGCGGGTAACAAGACGTTACCCGACAACGATTTATTTTACAGCGCGTCGAGCATCGTTTCAGCGTCACTAACTTCAAAACGGCCCGGGTCTTCAACAAAAACTTTGGTAACGACACCGTCCTCTACTAGCATCGAATAGCGCACTGAGCGCACGCCACCAAAATCGCCTGTTTCCATGTCCATACCGATCTCTTTGGCAAACGTACCATTGCCATCGGCGATCATTCGAATGTGCTCTGCATTCGCTGTTTTGCCCCATGCATCCATAACAAAAGCATCATTGACTGAAATACAGATAATCTCATCAACACCTTTCGCTTTAATCTTGTCTGCTAGTGCTACATAGCCAGGTAAATGGGCGGCTGAGCACGTTGGTGTAAAGGCCCCAGGGACCGCAAACAACACTACTTTTTTGTCGCCGAACAGGGTATTGGTATGAGGGTTAGTCATTTCACCGTCTACAAGTTGACTGAAGGTAACTTCAGGCAAGGTACATCCCACTTCTATCATTATTATCTCCGCGTACTAACTTATTATATAAACATCAAAACGATGCTTTTTACTTGTAATAGCCATTGACGGTTGTACCCCTGCAAGGACATCAGCCGCGTTGGGCCGCTTCACCACTACGCGCTTATTTGCTAGTGCCCTCGCCGGTTCAAGTAAATCATCGGCGTCTTCATCTGGGCCTAACAACTGCTGAAACAAACGCATTTCTTTCTTAACTAAAGCAGACTTTTTGCGATGTGGAAACATCGGATCCAAATAAATTGCATCTATGTCATCACCTTGCCAGTGTTTCATTACCTCTGAACTATTGCCGTGAACCAGTGAAAACAGGCTGTGAAGTTCAGGTGCAGCGACGGCCAATCTGCGCAAACCATCTTCGAGTAAGGCAGCAACGACAGGTGAACGTTCGACCATAGTTACATGGCAGCCTAAACTGGCCAATACAAATGCATCACGCCCCAAACCGGGTGTCGCATCGAGCACTTTAGGTGTCGCCTCACCTTTTACCCCTATGGCCTTGGCGATAGGTTCTTTTTTGCCCCCACCATGTTGTTTGCGATACAGCGACTCACCAGACAAAAAGTCAACGAACACGCCACCGGTTTTGGGAGCTTCGAAATCCACCAGCGACAGCTTGCCATCAACAAAGCTCATCGCAAGCCCTGAAGCTTGTTCTGCTAGCTCGAATGGCCAACGGGATACAATATCCAGAGACATTGCTTTGTCAGCATCACGCGCATCTGGGCTGACAACCAAAGGGAATACGCTAGGCATTACTGTATTGCTCCTTATGGCCAATCCATCGATTGATGATCGCCTGTGCATGACTGGGGTAATCTTCCCATAGCTTGGCGGCAATATTTTGAACTTGAGGTATCAATGCATTATCTCTGACTAAATCGGCAATTTTGAGTTCTGCCATCCCTGTTTGCCGCGTTCCCATTAATTCTCCCGGTCCACGAATTTCTAAGTCACGTTGGGCAATATAGAATCCATCATTGGATTCTCGTAGTACGCCAAGACGCTGAGTTGCCGTTTTTGAAAGCGGGCTTTGGTACATCAATACGCAATGGCTTTCTACCGCACCACGGCCCACTCGACCTCGCAACTGGTGCAACTGCGCTAAACCCAAACGTTCAGGGTTTTCAATAATCATTAAGCTTGCATTAGGTACATCAACCCCGACCTCAATCACAGTTGTCGCAACCAATAAGTCCAACTCTCCCGCCTTAAAGGCACCCATCACTTGCTGCTTCTCGGCTGCCTTTAAACGCCCGTGTACCAAGCCAACTTTGAGTTCAGGCAAAGCGGTACTTAGAATAACCGCCGCATCTTCTGCGGCCTGGCATTGAAGCACTTCGGACTCGTCGATTAACGTACACACCCAGTAAGCCTGCCGCCCCTTTTGTGCGCAAGCTTCTCGCACTCGTTCTATGACATCTCCACGGCGACTATCAGGCAGTGCGACGGTTGTTACTGGCGTACGACCCGGAGGTAGTTCATCAATAATAGATGTATCCAAATCCGCATAAGCAGTCATTGCCAAAGTGCGGGGAATGGGAGTTGCGGTCATGATAAGTTGATGTGGGAAACGCCCTTGCTTCTCACCTTTTTCACGCAATGCTAGACGTTGATGAACACCAAACCTGTGCTGTTCATCCACAATGACTAGCGCGAGTTGGTCATACTCTACTTGCTCTTGAAAAATCGCATGAGTCCCGACTAAAAACTGAACCTCGCCCGAAACTAGCCTGCTGAGGACCTCGTTTCTCGCACTGCCTTTGAGCTTACCTGCGAGCCATCCAACCTCGATGCCCATAGGCTCAAGCCAACCTCGGAAATTGTTTGCGTGTTGCTCGGCTAGTAGTTCTGTAGGCGCCATTAACGCCACCTGATAGCCAGCGCCAATTGCCGACAGCGCGGCGAGGGCAGCGACCAATGTTTTACCTGAGCCAACATCGCCTTGGACTAGTCGCATCATTGGCTGGCTGAGCCGCATGTCAGTTTGTATCTCTTCAACCACGCGCTGCTGAGCGCCTGTTGGGGAGAAGGGGAGTTGGTCGAGTAGTTGTTGAATCAACTCAAGATTTACATCGATAGCAATACCCGGCTGGGCTTTCGAATTTTGTCTGACTTTCAATACGCTTAAGTGATGGGCTAACAATTCCTCAAGAATCAGGCGTTTTTGCGCGGGGTGCTCACCCGCTTCCAGTTCGGCTACCGAAACATCTGGGGTAGGGCGGTGTGCAACCCTCAGAGCATCCTTCAAGCTCACTTGCTGGGCGTACATACCATCGGGCAATAGGTCGCTTAAGGCGCCTTTTTCCAATAGCGCCAGTGCCTGATCCGTCAGGTTTCGCAATGTGAGTTGTTTCACCCCTTCAGTTGTGGGGTAGACGGGTGTCAGGGTCTCTTCCACCAGTTCTGCATTTTCATCAACTAACGAAAACTCGGGGTGCATCATTTCAATGCCAATTTTACCCGTGCGTATTTCGCCAAAACACCGCACCGTATTCCCCGGTGTCATCATAGTGCGTTGGGGCGCGCCAAAATTAAAGAAACGCAATGTAATAGTGCCGCTTCCATCAGCTACCTTCACCACCAACATTCGCTTTTTCCCGTATTGAATATTGGCATTTTTTACTTCCCCTTGAATACTCACGTGGGTAAAAGGCCGACAGTCTGCAATAGCGTAAATACGCGTGCGATCTTCATAGCGCAAAGGCAAATGAAAAAGCATGTCTTGTACGGTGCTAAGCCCCAGCTTCTGTAGTTTTTCTGCGACTTTTGCCCCTACGCCTTTTAACGTAGTAATGGGAGACTGGGCCAAGTTTTGACCCGCTATAACTGATGAAGAGATAAGCTTACCCTACCGAAATAACAGATTATTGCTTTGATAAACGTGCGGCATGGTACAGCAATTGAGGTTCAATGCGTACTTTGTAATTAGGGTTAACGTATTGAAATAACACTAAACCAGTGGAGTCGACGACAAACGCAGCCGGTACAGGTAACACGACTTTCTCATCGCCTTCGGGCGTTGTTAACCTTGCTCCCACCTGATCCCGTAAGAACTTCACCATTTCATCGGCGACGTAATAACCCAAGCCAAATGCCTCTATTGCTTCCAAGTTGCTATCAGATAGTCGCATGACAGCAAAGTCATTGGTACTGACCCGTTGTTCATAGAGACGTTCGGGGGAATCAGGCGAAATTGCGACAATATTGAAGCCGAGATTGAGAATTTGTTGCTCAACTTCAATCAGTCCAGACATCTGACGGTTGCAATACGGGCACCAACCACCGCGATAAAACAAGATCACCGTCGGCTGGCCTTCTATTAGCGATTGTAGGCCAACGTCTTTACCATCAATGTCTTGTACTACGACATCCGGTATAAACTGACCGTTGAGAATAGGGGATACTTCAATGGCTGACGGTGCAAAGTCTCGTTGTGCCTGCGCACCAAACGCCACACTCACTGTCAGTAAAACAAATAACATCCATCTGAACATAACTCACCTTTTTGATAAGTCTTAGTTTGATAATGTGAGAAACGCTTCTCAGATGTTTACAAGATATGCGGGCAGAGAAAGAAGGTCAAGCCCATGAAAATTCATGGGCTTGCGATAGGATTATTTTCCTAACTGTAACGCCGTAGCGGCAGCAAGGATAAGATCTGCCGAAGGGCGAACCTTGAAGTCAGGGTTAACATAGCTAAATTGTACCTGACCTTTTTTGTCTAACATAAAAATAGCGGGAGCCGGCAAGACAGGGCGACCTTCTGCACTTTTCGTTAGGCCAATGCCATATCCCTTGTATTTTTCTTCGGTTTTTTCATCAACGTAGAAGCCGATACCAAATTCACGAATCGTGTCGAGTGACGCATCAGATAACAAGGTAACAAGAAACTCAGTTTCTAATTTTTGCTCTTGTAGACGCTCAGGTGTTTCGGGCGAGATAGCCAGAATTTGATAGCCTTGGTCGACTAAATCTTTTTCAATGTCTTTTAGTTGAGCTAATTGACGATTGCAATATGGGCACCAGCCACCGCGGTAGAACAATACAATTGTTGGCTTTTGCATCGTAAGCGCTTTTAAGCTCACAGGAGAACCATCTGCCATTTTCAATGCCGTATCAGGGGCTACCTGACCATTCAACAGAGGTGTTACCGCATTCGCTTCATCCGCAATCGTGGCTCTATCCAGAGCAAACGCATTGCCCACACTAAGAATACTGCCGAGCATTAGCACGGCAATAGCAGCAAATTTTTTCATTAGATTCTCCCAAGGTACATGTTATGTGCGTCGCGCAATTCGCGCTGAGCAGATTGAGACCGAGGGATAAAATGAAATCTTTCAAAGATCGACAAACAGAATGAAAAAAGCCAGCTTTGAGCTGGCTTCTAGCAGGTGATTTACTCTTCTTGGGCTTCGGAGGCAGACGCTTCAATCTCGTCCATCGCGGCTTCTGTCATTTGCATGCGCTGCCACCACTCGCCAGACGCCTGAATATGGCCCTCTTCGTCAATTTGAGGGTAAGGCAAACCTTTGCGTTTGCATACGCGCACTAACGTTGGGTAACCGCCTTCAAATAGCAGGCGTTGACACTCTTCCTCTGGCAATTGCTGCTGCTCGTACATACCCGCATTCTGGCGCTGGCGTTGCGCTTCGTATAACACTAGGGCTGCCGCGACAGATACATTTAAAGACTGCACCATACCTACCATAGGAATGATAATATCTTGGTCCGAATTAGCGATGGCTTCGTCAGTGACGCCGTACTTTTCTTGCCCAAAAATAATACCTGTTGGCTTGGTGTAATCGATTTCGCGATAGTCCACTGCCGTCTCTGACAAATTGGTTACCAGTACCTGCATGCCTTGGCTTTTCATTTCAGCAATGGCGTCACTGATGGTCTCGTGTGTGTCGAGGCGAACCCATTGTTGGCTCCCTGCCGCAGTACCACCTTTCAATCGGTTGCGTTCTTCCCATACGGCGTGAACTCGATGTACACCAACTGCATCTCCGGTACGCACAATAGCCGACACATTGTGCGGCTTGTGAACATTTTCCATACAGACGGTTAGGTCAGTTTGACGTTTAGCTAATACTTCGCGGATGCGGCGATAACGTTCAGGTGACATGGGTTACTCCGGTAACTCCATAACGCCATCAATTTCAATTTGCACACCCTTTGGCAGTGCACTGATTTCGATTGCTGCACGTGCAGGGTAAGGTTGAGAAAAATACTTCGCCATGATTTCGTTAACTGTCGCAAAGTTGCCCAAATCAGTTAGGAAAATATTCACTTTGACCATGTCGTTGATGCTGCCACCCGCGGCTTCACACACCGCACTTAAGTTTTCAAAAACTTGTGTCGCTTGCTCGGCGAAGTCTTCAGAAATCACTTCCATGGTTGCCGGTACCAAAGGGATTTGGCCTGACAAATAAACAGTGGTTCCAGCTTTTACCGCTTGGCTGTATGTACCAATAGCCTGTGGCGCTTTATCAGTTTGAATGATCGATTTAGCCATGAGAATTCCTTGATTAAATAATTAGAGCCGAAGCTGGCTATGTCGTGACACTTTCTGCACTTCAGGCATTGAGCGAATGCGCTTCATCACACGGGCCAAGTGCACACGGTTGTGTGTAGTGAGCTCTAAGTCGATGAAGTAAACGTTACTTTCTTTCTCTTCGGTCTGTAGACCAACGATGTTCGAATCGGCACCAGAGATCGTATTGGTCAATGTGGCCAAGGTCCCTTGGTGATTGAATAGTTCAATTCTCAAGGCTGCCTTGAACTCACCTTGAGGCTCGTCATCCCATTGCATGGGCAACACTCGCTGAGGTTCTTCTCGCGATAATTTGCGAATATTTGGGCAACCGACTTGGTGTATGGCCATACCCTTACCCGGGCTCAATACCGATACAATCTCGTCATCAGGAATAGGATGGCAGCAACGAGAATAAGTCACGAGTAAGCCTTCCGTACCACGAATCGCAACATTGCCTTTTTTATCAGGTAAGTCGTCACTTTCGCCCATTAAACGACGAGCCACAATTGCACTTAACTCATTACCCAAACCAATATCGGTTAGCAAGGAATCAAAATCAGTGTGCTTCGTTTCCGCTACTACACGATCGATATCCGCTTGCGGAATATCATCAAGTTTCACGGTACCTAATGCATGGCGTAACAAGCGATTACCCATAGTAACGGCTTCTTGAGAATGCTGTTTGCGCAAATATTGGCGAATACGAGTTCGGGCTCGTGCACTGACCACAAAATTCAGCCAGTTAGCATTGGGTTTTGCTTTCGGCGACGTGATAATTTCTATAGTTTGGCCATTTTCGAGCGGCTTGCTCAAACTGAAGTTGCGGCGCTCTACTCGCACCCCTACACATGTATCACCAATGTCGGAGTGAACCGCATAAGCGAAATCAACGGCAGTCGCGCCCATTGGCAACTCAATAATGCGACCATCTGGTGTAAATACGTAAATTTCGTCTGGGAAGAGATCGGTTTTAACACTCTCAATAAATTCAAACGACGAACTTGCGCTTTGTTGCAGTTCGAGAAGTGATTGCATCCACTTACGTGCCCGCAATTGCGCCGTCGTATCTTTATCGCCAGGGGCTTTGTATAACCAGTGAGCGGCAACCCCTTTATCGGCCATATGATCCATCGCCTCGGTGCGAATTTGTACTTCAACAGGAATACCATGTGGCCCCACTAAGCTCGTGTGCAGCGATTGATAGCCGTTGGTACGAGGGATAGCGATATAGTCTTTGAAGCGGGTTTCAATGGGCTTGTACAGGCTGTGCATTGCCCCCAGGGAGCGATAGCAGTTATCCACCGAATCTACCACGATACGAAATGCATAGATGTCCATCACTTCGTTGAACATCAATTCCTTATTGCGCATCTTGCGGTAAATAGAATACAAATGCTTCTCACGACCCGTGACTTGGCCCTGTATCCTGTATTCGCCCAAACGCGTTTCGAGTTCGTCTCGAATGTTATCGATAATTTCTTTTCGATTGCCACGAGCTTGTTTTACCGCCGATTTCAGCGCGCGATGTCGCATAGGATACATCGCTTGAAAACCGAGGTCTTCTAGCTCGTTTTTAATATCGTGAATACCCAAACGGTGAGCGATTGGTGCATAAATTTCGAGCGTTTCTAGTGCAATTCTGCGGCGTTTATCAGGCCGTAATGAGCCCAGCGTTCGCATATTGTGCGTACGGTCTGCAAGCTTGATCAAAATGACGCGGATGTCTTGCACCATCGCCATCATCATTTTGCGAAAGTTTTCGGCTTGTGCTTCTTGCTTACTGCTAAACGCGATTTTATCTAGCTTACTCACACCCTCAACCAATTCTGCTACCGTATCACCGAAAGCTTGTGCCAAATCATCTTGGCTGTAATGGGTGTCTTCAATGACGTCGTGCAACAAGGCCGCCATCAAGGTTTCATGGTCGAGATGCATGTCAGCCAAGATACTGGCTACTGCTACGGGGTGAGTAATATAAGGGTCACCGCTAGAACGCATCTGACCATCATGAGCCTCATGTGCGAGGACAAACGCATCCTGTACCAACGCTACGCGATCACTCGGGAGGTACTCTGCGACTTTCTGTTTTAACCCTTCAAACAAATACACGGTTGCTGAAATTTTCCACTTAAAGGATGAGATTTAAGGATAAGGGGTTTTTGCACGGGTTGCCAATGCTAAAACGCCAGGGTTTTCATAACCCTGGCGTTTTATTTTAAACGAGAATAGCGTGTTTACTGGTCAGCTAAGATATTAGCAACAGATGTAAACTCAGCGTGCTCTTGTTGTTGCTCATCACGCAATTCTTCTTGTTCAATAGATTGAGCGTCTACCAAACCTTGTTCAATTTCGCGCAATGCGACAACAGTTGGCTTATCGTTGTCCATTTCAACTTTAGGATCTTTGCCTTCAGTTGCGATCTGGCGAGCACGACGCGCTGCAACTAGGACTAGATCAAAACGGTTACCAATTTTATCGACAGCGTCTTCTACGGTCACGCGAGCCATGTAATGTATCTCCGATGAGCAAATTTAATTCAAAAGCGGCCGCGTAGTATAATACAGCGCGGCGTGATCTTTAAGTGTTTTGTTCACTTTTCTAGCAAATCAGATCCGCCAGTAGATCCTTGTGGCGTATCGCTTGTTTTGCTTGGCGCATCCTCTGACTCGTCACTAGGGTGTCTAACGCAGAAACCGATGTTTCAAAATCGTCGTTGATCATCACATAATCAAATTCGTCATAGTGAGACATTTCAGAAACAGCCTCACTCATTCTCGATGCAATCACGTCTTCAGAATCCTGCCCGCGGCTTTGCAAACGCTGACGCAATACTTCTGTCGAAGGCGGCAAAATAAAAATACCGACGGCATCTGGAATGTGCGATTTCACCTGGCGTGCGCCTTGCCAGTCAATATCCAAGAATACGTCAATACCCTTGTGCAAGGTGTCTTCGATGGTAATTCTCGACGTTCCATAATAATTGCCAAAAACTTCTGCCCATTCAAAAAACGCCCCTTGTTCTATCAAGGATTCGAATTCGGACTTGCTCACAAAATGGTAGTGCTCACCATTTACTTCACCCGGTCTGGGAGCACGAGTAGTATGAGAAACAGACACTTGCATTTTATCTGCCTGGCCAGCGTTCTTCGCTAATAGCGCCTTGATTAAGCTCGATTTACCAGCGCCAGATGGTGCTGCAAGAATGAATAGGTTTCCAAGTAATTGACTCATAATAGGGAAATTTCGTTTTACAGGGTGATGAACCAAAAAGGCAATGGTAGCATACTGATAAAGGAACCAATAAATGAATAAGTGCAGGATGCCTTGACCGTAAACATGGAATGCCACTTATTTACTCATTGGCAATACAAAGATAACAACAATTAGAATAATAAAATTGAGGAACACACAAGATGGCTAACAACCTTCTACCCTACGTTGAGGTAGAGCCAGCATTGCCCGCAAAAGCTTGCGTCATTTGGATGCACGGACTTGGCGATTCAGGGCATGGCTTCGCTCCGATCGCACCAGAACTCAAATTGCCAGAGGCGTTGGCGGTTCGGTTTGTATTCCCACATGCACCCGAACGCCCAGTGACAATCAATGGCGGCATGCGAATGCGAGCGTGGTATGACATCAAATCATTGGATTTTAACAGTCGCGCTGATATTGATGGTGTCAGGGAATCTGCGGCACAAGTGGAAGCGTTAATTGCGCAGCAAGTTGAAAAGGGCATTCCCCACGACAAAATCGTCCTTGCAGGGTTCTCGCAAGGTGGCGTGATTGCTCTACACTTGGCGACAACTTTCGGACACAAAGTAGCAGGCATAATGGCGCTGTCTACCTATCTATGCGAGCCAGACAACTTGGCAGAGCGAGCGGTAGATGTGAACAAGAGCACACCGATCATGATGGCTCACGGTGAGCAGGACGAGGTCGTCCCGGTGTTTTTAGGTCATGCCGCACATAAAATCTTGTCTGAAAACGGATTCAACGCCACTTGGCAAACCTACACCATGCAACACAACGTGTGTTGGCAAGAAATCCAAGATATTTCGCAATGGCTACAACAGGTTCTTGCCTAGTATTCTATGGGCCTGCTAGCCCCAGGCCCCGCATTTTTGTTAGAATGACCGCAATCTAGCAATTTCCATGTTTCAAGGTTTATCTATGTCTTCTACCCTTCGTTTCGATCGAACTCTGCGCATTGCCACGCGCAAAAGCGCATTAGCCATGTGGCAAGCCGAATATGTCAGAGACGCCTTGCAAGCTCACTACCCTGAGTTACAAATCGAATTGGTACCAATGAGTACTCAAGGGGATAAAATTCTTGATACGCCACTGGCCAAAATCGGCGGGAAAGGGTTGTTCATTAAAGAGCTTGAAGTGGCTATGCTCGAAGGTAGAGCCGATATTGCCGTTCACTCGATGAAGGACGTACCGGTTGAATTTCCCGAAGGCTTTGGATTGCATGTAATCTGCGAACGAGAAAATCCATTCGACGCGTTTGTTTCGAATCAGTACGCCAGTATAGACGACCTGCCAGAAGGCGCAGTAGTAGGTACTTCAAGCTTGCGTCGTCAGTGTCAATTGCGCAAACGACGCCCCGATCTTGAAATTAAAGACTTACGCGGCAACGTCAATACGCGGCTTGCCAAACTAGATGCCGGTGAATATGACGCTATCATCCTAGCTTCAGCAGGCCTAATTCGCTTGGGAATGGAAGCGCGCATCGCTCAACCAATTAGCGCCGATGTCTCTCTTCCCGCGGTAGGGCAAGGCGCAGTAGGCATTGAGTGTCGTAACGATGACAGCGACCTGATTGAGCTTATTAGCGTTTTGAATCACCAAGACACCGCGACAAGAGTTACCGCCGAGCGGGCGCTTAACGCTCGTCTGCAAGGGGGATGTCAGGTGCCTATAGGCAGTTTCGCCGAACTTGAGAATGGCCAATTAACTCTGCGTGGCATGGTGGGAGCAACCGACGGCTCTAAGCTTATTTTTGCCCAAAGTTCGCAACCTGCAGACCAAGCCCATTCCCTTGGAGTTGCTGTCGCTGAGTCACTTTTAGCACAAGGCGCTGGCGACTTATTGGCAGCACTTCACGACTGATGCTTCTGATTACCCGCCCTAAACCCAAACTCGCCGCCAGTGTCGCCGCGTTTGAGTCGGCGGGGTTGGCTGTGGTTGGTGTAGCTCCGTTCGACATTCAACCTCAAAATGAGGTGCGGGAAAAACTACAAGAGACGCTATCACAGCGAGTTAATAAACGGCTCTTGATTGCCACCAGTAAATTTGCGGCAGATGCCTTAGTTGATTGCGTGAGGGATGTGCCGTGTCACACACCTGTAGTGGCAGTGGGCTTGACGACAAAGCAGGCACTAGCCAACTGTTTTAGCCATGTCATCACGCCACATACCAGTGATTCAGAGGGCATCCTTGCGCTCGCTGAACTTGAGCAAGTTAACTGTGAATCCGCTATAGTCATCAAAGGCGTTGGAGGACGAGACCTAATTGAAACACAATTGGCCGAACGCGGGATTCAAGTCATTGTGTTTAACGTGTACCAACGCACGAAATTAAATCCCGTTTATTCATCAGCAAAATGGCAATGGCAAGATGTCACAGGTATTATCGCAACTAGTGGTGAAATGGCGCTTGCATTGATTGAGCAATACGGATTTGAGCAAGTAAAATCAAAACCTTGGCTCACAGTAAGTAAACGTGTCGCCACCTTATTGAATCAGCAAGGCATTTCAGCCGTGCAGGTTTGCAGCGGCGCTTCAGATCCGCTGTTAATAGAATGGGTCAAGGAGAATTGGGAGTAATACATGGCAGAGAGTAAAGAAATGGTTGTCGAGAATGATGTCACACACACAACTGAGTCCACCAGCTCTCCGAAATCAAGGAATACAGCATCCCCGAAAACGGGATTGCTCTGGGTATTTGTCCTTTTTGCTATGTTGCTATCACTTGCTGGTATTGGTGGTGGCTATTGGTTCCTCGAACAGAAATTGGGTGCCGTCACTACACTTGAGCAAACCAATGCGCAGCAGCAGTCTACGCTTAATGCACTAAACGCCCAAAATACAGCGCTACAGAGCGAAATAGACAGCGTTAGAGCAGACAATGCGCAGCGCCAGCAGGCCATTTCCGCTTTAAACGACTCAACTTTGGCCTTAGAGCAACAAAACGCTGCTCTTCAAGACAAACTTGACGGCATTAACGGCCGCAGACCCAGTGATTGGTTACTTGCAGAAGCGGATTACCTTGTACGCATGGCAGGCAGAAAGCTATGGCTAGAACACGATGCCAGAACCGCCATCATGTTACTCGACAGTGCTAATGCAAGACTGAGCGAATTGGGTGATCCATCAATTCTTCCCGTTAGAAGCTTGATTGCGCAAGATATACAACGATTGAAACAAGTCAATGAAGTCGCTCACGTCAGTATTGCCCTGGCATTGTCGGGATTGCTTGGCCAAGTCGACGCTTTGCCATTGGACTATATTGACTTCCCAGATCCGAATGCCGGTACACCCAAAGCCGAAATGTCCGAGTCGGTCTCCGATTGGCAGGAAAACTTGGCGGTTGTATGGCGCAATATTGTTGACGACTTTATTTCACACGAGCGCGTTGACACACCCATCAAGCCATTTATGAATCAACAGCAACGCTGGCTCGCTAGGGAACAATTGTCATTGTACTTACTGCAGGCTCAAGCTGCTGCAAACAAGGCACAGAACACCCTTTATCAACAATCGCTTCAACAGGCTCTGGGTTTAATGGTTGAACACTATGACCTTTCTACGCCCGAAGTGTCAGGTTTTATGGGCAGCATTCAAAACCTGTTGGAAAACGATGTAAGCCGAGCACTACCCACAGAGTTGCAAGCACAGCGCCCACTTTCAGATTTACTTGCTGATCGCGTAGACAGTGTGATTGAACGCGGAGTGCAGGCACTATGAAAAGGCTTATCTGGTTAACGTTGGTCGTCGTTACGGTATTAGCGCTTCTGGTCATTGCACCGAGCTTAATCAACCAAAAAGGTTACGTGTTGATTCAAGCGGGTACGCATGTCATTGAGACTAACTTAGTAAGTCTTGGCATTATTGCGGTATTGGCGGGTGTCGCCTTGGTGATACTCAAATGGGCCGTGAAGCGTCTCGTTAGGTTACTCACGGGATCTCGCCATTGGTTGGGGAGACGAAAAACGAAGAAGCAACAACAGCTTTTCGAACAGGGTATGCAAGCCCTAATGTTAAACCAGCCTGAAAATGCAGTCTCGAAGCTACAAGATACCGTTGGTACAGAATTTGGTGGCATGAATTACCTCAGCCTTGGACTGGCAAATATTAGGCTTGGTCAATTTGAAAGTGCAGAAACGTTCCTCAAGTTAGCACAAGAGTATCCGGAGACATCAGAAGCCGCTCTTGTATTGAGTGCAGAAGCGAAGATGGACCAAGGTCAGCCAGCCCAAGCCATTACTTTACTTCAACCGAGTATGGAAGCGAACAAACCATCGCCAATGCTTATCAAAACTTTTGCAAAAGCACTCGCTGAAGATGGCCAATGGAGTACACTCGAGCGCTCATTGGGTCGCTGGAAAAAGCCTTTAGGAGAAGATTATTCGAGATGGGCGGGCAAAATTGCACAAGGTAAATTAAGCGAAGTCGCAAGTCGTCACGGCGCTAATCAGCTCAAACAAACGTGGGCAGACATGCCCCGTAAGCAACGCAATGACGATGCTTACATTTTTGCTTATGTTGAACAGCTATTGGCTCAGGGGATGCACTCTGATGCTCAAGCTTTCTTGCTAGACAGCCAAAAGAAAGGCCCTAATCCTCTGTTGTTGCCACTGTTTAAACGCTTAGAATTGGCGGATCCTTCGCCCAGTTTTAAACGGATTGAGCAGTGGATCAAAGCAGACAGTGACAACGAAAAACTGTATTCAACCCTCGGCCATCTCGCCTATCATTGTGCTGATCCGGTACTGGCTCAAAAAGCGTTAAGCAAAGCAATTACCTTAAAACCGTCACAAGAGGATATGCTGTTATTGGCACAAATCAGCGAAGACAACAATGATGCAAATCAGGCACTTTCCCTATACAAACAAAGTGCCGATTACGTTTAGATAACGGCATAGACTAGGGCTGCAATGCCATAGGCAAGTAGCCCATACGCCACATAAACACCCCACGCTAGCTTGCTACTACCGGTTTCAGCTCGAATCATCGCAACGGTTGCCACACACTGCAGTGCTACTACGTAAAATAGTACGAGTCCTAAGCCCGCACCCAGTGTGAGTCCATCCGCTTGAACCTGCTGTGCTAATCCTTCTACATTCTCCTCAGCATCGTCCATGCCGAAAAGCGTCCCCAGAGCGCCAACAAATACTTCTCGCGCTAAGAAAGACATCAAGATAGCAACACCGTATCGCCAATCCAAACCCAGCGGTGCGAAAACAGGTTCAATGAATTGCCCAATCTGGCCTAAATAAGAATCTTCCAACGGGGTATTCATCGGAAAGTATCCAAGTACCCAAATGCCCACCGAGACCATAAAAATAATCGGTCCGGCACGGCGAATAAAGCTCAAACCACTGCCAATAACTCGTTGGTACAAGGGTTTCCAGTGGGGTAGGCGATACGTCGGTAATTCGAGAATAAATGGCATGTCAGACTGCTCTAAATCCTTTGGCAGTAGTTTATTCAATACCTGGCTAACTACTAGTGCCATAAGAATACCGAAGAAATAGAGACCAAAAAAAGCGGCGCCTTGGAGATTGAACAACCCGAGAAATACACCGTCAGCAGGCACCAATACTGCAATGAGCAACGCATAAACAGGAAGTCGTGCTGAACAGGACATAAGCGGGATGGTCAGCATAGTAATCAATCGTTTATGAGGAGACTCGATAGTCCTCGCTGCCATGATGGCCGGTATGGCGCAAGCGTGGCCTGATAAATAAGGTATAAAGCTACGGCCAGATAGACCAAAAAAACTCAAAGGGCGGTGGCACACCAAAGCGGCTCGGGCGAGATACCCAGAATCCTCCAACAAACCAAGGATAAATGTCAGAACCATAATCTGGGGGACGAATACGAGGAAAGAACCGAAGCCACCAAAGAGGGCGTCATTGAGAAAGTCACTGACTATACCCTCGGGGGTAAAGACGGTGATCCATTGGGCGAGGGCACTAATGGCCGCTTCTGTACCATCCATCAGCGGTGCAGCCAATGTAAAAATACTTTGAAACAAGACAAACATCAGTGCAAAAAAAACGACGCTTCCAAACGCACTGTTGAGCATGAAACTGTCTATTTGATGCTGATTTTTCAGGACAACATCTTGTTTAACACCAAATTGTTTAGCCAATTGTCGGCTGCGGTGTATTGCCGCGGCATTGGAATCGATTGTATTTATCGGTAACCGTGGTGACGACTGTGAGACCATCTCAAGCGCACCTTGCTTCAGTTCGTGCACGCCAGTTAAAGCGCGTGCCGACAGCGCGATTACCGGGCTCCCTAGCTCTCGGCTCAATTGTTCAGTGTCTATATCTTTGCCAAAACGGTGTACTTCGTCGATAAAATTGAGTGCGAACAGCACGGCTTTGTTGTTTTCGGCTGCTAGTTTTTGTACTTGAAGACCAAGTACTAAGCTACGCTCAAGCCGAGTGGCGTCGAGTACACACATTACTAATGCCGTGGCGTCATCTTGAATCGATCGCGTAATTTCCTTTACCGCGATATCTTCGTCTCGAGTAATCGCTGACAATGAATAGGTGCCAGGTAAATCGACAAGTTCATGCTCGCCAAATCGACCAGACTTCACTTCAACAGTTACCCCAGGATAGTTGGCCACTTTTTGGCGTAATCCTGTAAGTTGGTTAAACAACAAGCTCTTACCACAATTTGGCTTGCCAACCATGACAATACGTTGCATATCAACGACCTTATAAAACGGAATTAGAGACGAACGAAAATGGCTTCTGCGAGCGCTTGTTCTAACGCAAAGACACTACCACCTAACTCGAGCACGATCGGGCCGTTAAACGGACCTTTTCTCAAACAATGAATTGATTGTTCAGTTTCAATGCCCATCTCGGTTAATCTAGACAAAACGGCTGGAGAGACTGTATCAGCGATTGTTACGACAACTGCCGTCTGCGTTGGCGAAAGTTCCCATAATGTCATCGAAATTCTCACTACTGAAATAGATTTGGCCGGCAATTTCACCTTCCAAATAATAATAATTATTATTTAGAGTACCAAACTTTTTGATTGAGCTCTATGAGATAGATCTAAAGTCGCGAGTTTATACTGGGTGGTTTGGATGGAATCACAATGAAAAGTGCCGACTTACTCAGTACAAATGTAACGTTTTGTAATAAACCGCAGCTTTTTGATGATTTTAAATACAAGTCACCGCTAAAATTCAGACTCGATAAATATAACAAGCGCAATTATGTGCGATGGACTCCTTTGGAATACTGAGCTGTGAATGTCTCAAAGACCGTAACGATTATTTTTTCTGCCTGTTTGCTGCTATCGAGTTGGCTCGTAAGTGCCGCAGAGTCAACAGAAACCAAAATAGAGTGGCAAGTCGATCTCGGCTTAACCGTTAACTACAATCGCCATTTTATTGAAGGCCTAACAGAAAGAGACGACTCTTTTGGTTTATCGCCCTTTGTAAGTGGTGGCGTTTATTACGGTAAGTTTTACGCCGAGGCCTCGCCTAATACACTACACCCTCTGACATTCGGCTATGTTCTTCACGATTCGGACTCACACCAGTTTAATCTGGTCGCAGAGTCATGGTTTTTCGAAATATCAGAAGAAAACCAAAGTGAGGATAGTTCTAATCTAGACGGTATCATCACCAGAAAGGCCTCTTTCGAAGCCGGTGTTGAGTACATATCAACGAACCACAAATACGACTTTAGAGTCAGATTACTCCACGATGCACTGGGTCGCCACAACGGTACCGTAGCGACAATTGAAATGGCGCGCCCAATCTATACTGAAACGACGCTATGGTTGCCGGCACTGAGTATTGCGTTTGTCAGCAGTAATGCCGTCGACTACTACTATGGCGTGCATGCCAGTGAGGTAAGAGTTGGCCGTCCCGAATATACCGCCGGTTCAGCCTACATCACGGCAGCTCAACTGTATGTTGAAAGACCATTTGGTGAAAGATGGTCGATCATAGGCTTTGCTGGAATAGCATTACCGAGTCGAAATATAACGGAAAGTCCATTAGTGACTCCTCGAAGCAATGGCTTCAACGTTGGTGTAGGAGCAATATGGACGTTTTAAACACAAGGCAGTGTATACCATTTTTCCTTTTCGCTGTTCTGTTGGGCATCTCAACCAATAGCCACGGTGAAGACACTGCGAAAACAGCGGTTGCGAGCCTCGTTGCTGGCCCACAAGTTTGTATTCGCGAACAAGGAAAAACACTTTGCGAGATGGAAGCTGCATTAATATGGGAAGTACCCGAGTCAGGAGGCTATTGCCTGTGGGATGAAGGTCGTGAAGAGCCAATACAGTGTTGGTCGGAAGCCGTTTCAGGAACGGTAAAGCTAACCTTCAGTGGAGACACTAGCAGGACCTTTAGGCTTACTCGCTCAGAACAGCGTGTTGTATTGGCTACTGCGACTATCAAAGTCATGGGAGCCTTGGAACAACGTTTACGCGCAAGACGACGAAATCGCTTCTGGCGAGTCTTTTAAACGCATTACATAAAATTACAAACACACAACACTTTTGCACATCAACGCGAAAGATTAAGACAAACAGTGTCTTTACACTTTGCTCATCAAATCAGGAAACACAGAAAACGGAGCAAAACCATGAAAAAGACACTCACAACACTATTATTAGGACTGGCCAGCTTTTCATCATTTGCCGATGAAGTAAGCCCAGACAACCCTGTTCTTCGACCGCTTACACTAGTCGATAATGAAATCTTCTTGGCGGCAGGTGTCGCCCATGAAGTAACAGAAGGCAACGATTGGAAAATTGGCCTACAAGCAGCCTACGGGATCAATGACAATTTAACCATTGGTCTTGATGGATTGCGTTATAAAATCGTCGGTCGTGAAAACAACGGACTCGGTTGGGATGTGGCGCTAGGCGGTGGACTCAGAGGCTACAGAGAGAACGGCAATGGAGAGGCATTTGCTTACGGCGTAGATTTAAGTAGCAAATATGTAGTCAGCGAAAATCGTGCTTATCTATTCGCAGCAGAGTATATTTTGTGGGACGAAGAACGCAGAGACAACCGGAACGAATATCGTTTTAGCGTGGGCGCGATGCAAAACATTACAGACCAGATTACACTGACAGGAACATACAGCTACAGTGTACTGAATGATTTTGTTACTGATGACGCTCACAGCGTATCCTTGGGCGCAGAGTACGTTTTCTCAAAGCACACAAGTATGGGCGTATTCGCCGAATACACTAACTTTGATGCGGTAGAAAACGGCTACGATCAACGAACCAACTACGAGTCTTTGGTCGGTGCATTTTTGACATATCGATTTTAAAGTAGCACTGGGAGGCATCAACTGTCTCCCAACTCTACAAAAGGAAAATAAGGTTTGAGCAATACAAACAATCTCGCACACATCTTCTTAGTAGAAGACGATCATAGCCTAGCAACCCTGGTCAAAGAGTATTTTGAATTACAGGGGTTCAAAGTCAGTGTCGAGAACATGGGTGACAACGCCACAGATCGCATATTGCAAACACAACCTGACTTAGTCATTTTAGACTTGATGTTACCCGGTAAAAACGGCCTCGATATCTGTCGTGAGCTGCGCCTCCAAAGTCAGGTACCCGTTGTCATGCTTACAGCAAGAACCGATGATATTGACCAAATTGTCGGTCTAGAAGTAGGCGCTGATGACTACATCTGCAAGCCGGTACAGCCGCGATTACTACTCGCTCGTGTGACAGCACTTCTCAGACGCACACCGCAACAATCAACCGTATCACAAAGCGGCAAACTCAATGAAAATGAGTACCAGTTTGGCGAGCTGTATATCAATAGCCTCAAGCAGATTGTTTCTCTTGAAGATCAAAATATTGATATCACAACCAACGAGTTGTCACTGCTATGCTTGTTTGCTGAAAATGCCGATAAGGTCTTATCCAGAGACGATCTATTGAACAACTTAAGAGGGTTTGGCTACGATGGCATGGACAGAACAGTAGACATGCTGGTATCGCGATTGCGCAAAAAGCTGGGCGACAATGCGACTAAACCGGAAAAAATCAAAACGGTTTGGAAGAAAGGCTATTTGTTTGTTAGCGATGCTTGGGCGTAAGCAACGAAGCCTCGAATAACACTGTATTTTTAGACGTCCACGTGAGCGTTGCATGCGCTTCTTTTTAGTTGATATTTGCTTATGAAAAACCTCTTTTTTCGTCTCTACCTTTTTATCATTGTTATGGTTATTGGTTTGGGCTGGAGTCTCGATAGGCTCTACGATGAGCACATGCAAGAAGCGAACGTCACAACCGATTTGGACTTGCATAAGGGCACTTTTTTTCTGCTGAACCGCGAATTGGCCAGACAGTCTGCCGAACAACAGCAAGATTATCTCAGCGCGATTTCTGCGTCATTTGGATACCCATTATCTTTACAACCTGCCTACAAGGTTATACAAGGTGAAACACTTAACCAAACACCGCTTACTGAATCGCAACAATTCTTTCTTGAAGAAGGCGGAATTGTCACTATTTTCGACGATTTCAGCGGTGAAAGCTGGTTTATTCAACGTTACGCTCAGTCTGAAAACATCATTGTCATCGGGCCAATCGTCAACCATTCCTCAACCGAAAATGATGCAATTTTTACCAGTGTTTTCTTGTTCGGGCTTGCACTGGCGGTATTTGTTTGGGTATGGCCAATTTCGAAAGGGCTAGTTAACCTCACCAGAGCGGCAGAACAATTCGGCAAAGGCGAATTCGATGCGCGAGTTGATGCGCATGTCGCCGCGCCGCTCAAACCCCTCGCTGAGCGTTTCAATAGTATGGCCCAGCGCATACAGCGCTTGATCAAGTCACACAAAGAGTTGTCTCATGCTGTCTCTCACGAGCTGCGAACCCCTATCGCGCGTATCCGCTTTGCAATGGAAATGGTCAGTGCTGTGGATTGCAATAATTCTCGACAAAAATACCTAACAACGATGGATGAGAACATCGTTGAGCTTGATAGCTTGGTAGACGAGCTATTGGTTTACGCTCGATTTGATAGAGAAGAGCCGCAACTTACTATTAAACCGATACCACTGTGCAAAGTCATCGCCGATACGCTGGCTAAGTTTCAAATGATTCACAGCCACCTGAGGTTCGAATTGAAGACAGCATTACCTGTTGAGACTCTCATTCAATGTGATGAGGATGCCATGGTAAGGGTGTTAGATAACCTCGTTCGCAACGCCGTGCGCTATGCAGAAACTCACATTTTGATTCAATTACAAATCAATGATGGCCATACCAACCTCAGTATAAACGATGACGGTCCTGGGATTCCGCCATCGAGCTGGCAAACGCTTTTTGAGCCCTTTGTACGTTTAGATCAAAGCCGAGATCGCAATTCTGGCGGTATTGGGTTGGGGCTCGCTATCGTAAAACGCTACGTTGAGCTCCATAAAGGTAGTATCAGTATCGGACAATCTGATATGGGCGGCGCCGCGTTTATCATCGACTTACCCGCCTCCGCGTAAGCAACATTAATACATAGACTTTAGTCGACTTGTATTTCTTCGGCATAAAATATAAGATTTTACTAATATTAGATAAACCTTATGTTTTATGCATTTTTTATTTTCTCATTCCAAATCCGTTATTACAGCAATTGTGCTGATCGTGTTGGGCTGTGCGTGGCAATTGCCACAAATTCAGATTGATACGGATCCTGAGAATATGCTGGTGCAACACCACCCAGACCGAGTTTTTCATAATCAAATAAAGCAAACCTTTGCGTTGAAAGATGTCATTGTGCTCGGTATCTCAGTTGATAAAGCGTTGTTTGAGCCTGCTTACCTGGCGGATATCGATGTCGTTAGTCAATTTGTATTGGCAAATCCACACGTCGTACATCGCGACGTATTGTCGTTAAGTACCGTGGATAACATCAAACATATCGATTCAGGCACACTTCGTTTCGAGTGGTTAATGAAGGAAGCACCTGATAGCCCAGCCAAAGCCATTCAAATTCGCGAGGCCGCGCTCAACATTCCTCTTTTTAAAAATACACTGGTGTCGGAAGATGGTAAGGCATCGATTATTTTTATACCTGTTACCGATAAGCAAAAAAGCTATGAAATTGCACAAGTTTTGCGTGAGTTCATCTCTCAATTACCTTCTGCTCCTCATTGGTATATCACAGGTTTACCTATCGCAGAAAACCAGTTTGGCGTAGAAATGTTCGTTCAAATGGCGATTTCGGCGCCGCTTGCTGGACTGACGATTTTCGGTTTGATGTGGCTGTTTTTTCGTAGTATTCCACTGATTCTTGCGCCCATGTTCGTCGCCATTGCGACTGTCATCATCACTATGGGGGCACTCATTGGAATGGGGTTTACCGTCCATATCATGTCATCAATGATCGCTATCTTTCTCATGCCAATAGCTGTGGTTGACGGTGTACATGTATTGTCGGAATTCAGTGAAAAATACGACGGTAATAGCGATGTTAAATATACTATCGCCTTGGTTTTAAAAGACCTGTTCAAACCTATGTTGTTAACATCGGTGACTTCATCAGCTGGCTTCTTATCATTGCTGTTAACTCCTATTCCCCCAGTACAAATATTTGGTGCGTTTATCGGGCTAGGGATTCTCGTCGCTTTTGCCCTAACGCTTGTTATTATCCCGATATACATCAACAGTATGTCGGCATCTTCACTGCAATCACTGCATCGCATTCATACTAACAAGGGAGCAATTCAGCATTTGTGCAGTGTCATTGGCAACCTCGCGATGAATCACAAATCAGTTTGGGTTGGTTTAGCTGCATTTGTGTGCGCCGTGGCAATAGTAGGTATGACCAAAATCCAGGTTAATGACAACCCGGTACGTTGGTTTAAATCAAATCATGAGATCCGCATAGCAGATGCCAAGCTCAATGAACAATTTAGTGGCACTTACAATGCCTATCTCGTAATTTCGCACACCGGCAAACGCCAATCTGTTGCTCAATTAATGCCGACAAACCCACCCGCCAAACTAAAGCCTTGGATTGCGTCGCTGGCGGAAGATATAAGTTTGCCGTCACTACTCAACGAAATTGAAGACCAGTTATTCTTGAACAATGTTGAGACAGAACAATGGTTGCTAGAGTTTGCCCATACTGTTGAACAGGCAATCGGGTCGCAACAAATTATGTTACAACCCGACGTACTAAAATACATTGATACCTTAGAACAGGCTCTTGAAGAGCAGGCCTTTGTTGGTAAGGCGAATTCTGTGATCGATATCGTCAAGTTAATGAATAGGGAGATAGTGAGCGGTAATCAAAGCGATTATCGACTCCCCCTTCGTCGCGATGCGATTGCGCAATTACTGTTGCAATATCAGTCATCCCATCGACCTCAAGACCTTTGGCATTATGTTACGCCGGACTATCGACAAACCTTGTTGTGGCTGCAAATGACAAGTGGCGACAATACGACTATGTCTTCGGTCAAAGCGTTCGTGGAGGATTACACTAAAACGAACCCGCTACCCAAAGCGCTTAAGCTGCAATGGGCGGGTAAGTCGTATCTCAATTTAGTGTGGCAAGAGAACATGGTCGGCGGCATGCTGGAGAGCTTGATCGGGGCATTTGCCGTTGTTTTTGTTGTCATGTTGTTGCTTTTGCGGTCGGTGCAACTGGCGGTAATAGCCATGCTTCCGCTGAGTATCTCCATTTTGGGCATTTATGGCCTTATTGGCTTTATCGGCAAAGATTACGATATGCCAATTGCCGTGTTATCAGCACTGACGTTGGGATTATCTGTTGATTTCGCCATTCACTTTCTTGTCCGTGCGAAATCTCACCTTGAACAAAGCAAGGACATACAAGCCACCCTTGAGTATATGTTCACCGAACCATCAACTGCGATTGTCAGAAATGCTTTAGTGGTCGCGTTCGGGTTTGTTCCCCTGCTCTTTGCGCCACTCGTACCATACATCACTGTTGGTTTTTTCCTCGCTGCAATCATGCTGATTTCTGCCTTAGTCACATTACTAATTTTGCCTGTTTGTTTGCATTGGCTACACCACAAAACGACTCGTCGTTATGAAGGATTGAATTATGAAACACATTAGATGCTGGCTGACGTTTTTACTGTTGTCACTTATGGCGTGTTGCCCACAATCATTCGCCAGTACTAGCCCGAAGGAGGCGAAGAAGTGGGCGCTAAAAGCAGAAAAGGCGGCTTATTACAGCGGCAATACTGCCAGGTCTCAGGTGCGAATGATGATTGTCGATGGTCAACAAAGAAAGCAATTCCGCCAGTTTACATTGCTAAGGAAAAACAATGTGGAAAACGCAGACCAACAAATGATGGTATTTTTTTCTCGTCCTGCAGAAGTCAAAAATACTGTCTTCAGAGTAGAAAAACACGCTGGTAACAACACTACAGATGATCGTTGGCTTTACCTCCCTGCCCTCGATCTCGTCAAGCGAATCGCATCGACGGACAAGCGAACATCCTTCGTCGGATCACATTTTTACTACGAAGATGTGTCTGGTAGGAACATTCGAGAAGACACTTTCGAAATCGCCGAAGACAAGCAGTCTGAGGTCTCACTATTGGCCACTCCCAACTTGCCAGATTCTGTCGAGTTTACGAGCTATTTAGTTACCATAGATAAAGCCACTTTTCTGCCGGTAAAAATAGACTACTTAGATGGCAAAGGCCAAGTATATCGGCGAGTAGAAGCGATCGAAACGAAGGTGATTCAGGGTTTTCCCACTGTCGTTAAAAGCAAAGTATCGGATCTTGTCACTGGCGGCTTTACGCTTATGGAATTTCGCAACATACAGTATGAACTTGCGATATCAGATGACGTATTCACCGAGCGAAGCTTACGCACTCCGCCTACTCGTTTTTTGAAGTAATATGAGATTAATTGTTCTTTTAACGCTATTTCTGTTTACCCAGTGGCTTAACGCGCAGGAAATGGCCGAATCCGCAGATAGTGTGTGGGAAGAAGCATGGACAGATTGGGAGGACGATTCCACATTAAATGCTTTTTTCGAAATTGGTATGGGCAATAGGTTCCACCGTGATCCTGCGTTGCTCCAAGCTGCAACGATGAGAGATACAAGGCTTAACCTATCTTGGCAAAAAGCGCTCGATCGAATATCGATGTCCCCAGAAGTAGAATTGGTCCATGACGCCGTCACGAAGAAATTCACTCTAAACGTAAGAGAATTGAGTGCTTCCTTAGCAACGTTTGAAAAAGCCGATATTAAAATAGGTCGTCAGATTCTGACTTGGGGTGTAGGAGATTATCTATTCTTAAATGATTTATTTCCTAAAGACTTCCAGTCTTTTTTTAACGGTAGAGATGACAGATACCTAAAAGCCCCTTCTGACGCTATCAAATTTAGCTACTTCCACACATTGCTAACCCTTGATGTGATTTACAGCCCTCGCTTTGAACCCGATAACTATATCAATGGCGAGTATTTCTCATTTTACCAACCAGCAATAAACGGTAACACGAGCACCTCCCCTCATGTGCAGTTACCCAATGGGAGAGAATGGTCTACTCGAATTTCCACTCAATTGGGCCGCTCGGACATTGCTCTCTATGCGTCGCAAGGTTTTGCCAGATCTCCTTTAAGTACAGACATGCAGGGCGCTCCAGCTCATCACAAAATGGAGAGTATCGGTTTAAGCCTTGTAGTACCCAGTTCTGTGGGACTGTTGAAAGCCGAATATAGTTACTATTCAATACCTCGAGGACAGGCCCTGATATCTCATCCACCAAACGAGTCTCGTTGGTTGTTCGGAATAGACACAGAAATTGCCACGTCGCTTGTCTTGAATCTCCAACTTTACACTGAGCAATTTCACAACAAACAATCTCATGAAGCTAACAATGTGGCAGTATCAAACCGCTGGCTGTTGACGACAGGGCTGAATTACACCACACCACGCCAATATTGGTCGTTCAAGGCATTTCACTTTTATTCGATAGAGGATAACGATGGCTATTTACGATTATCGAGTTCGTATAAGTTCAATGACACCACTTCGATTACGACAGGTATCAACTACTTTTACGGTAAAAATCCAACCACATCTTTTAATCAGTTTGAAAAGGCGAGTAACGCTTACGTGCGAATGCGTTGGTATTTTTAGTATTCGATACTTAACAAAAACGCTTTGATTTAGCATAAATTTTCAACTTCATCATTTGTTCAATTAATAACCAGCATTCACCACATCTAGTTTGACCTCTGACCAGCTTAATGATAATTATTTGTAAACAAACTGTTAAAAGAGAGAGTTGGCGTGAAAAAACTAATAAAAACCCTACCTGCCCTTCTGCTTGCACTGAGTTTTAACGCATTTAGTGGGACTTACACGAAAACCGAACACCCGATTGTATTGGTCCACGGCATATTTGGCTTTGACTCGGTACTCGGCGTGGATTATTTCTATCGTATTCCTTACTCGTTAAGTAAAGATGGTGCAACAGTGTTTACGACAGCAGTATCCGCTGCCAATAGCTCAGAACTCAGGGGAGAGCAGCTATTAGTACAAGTGGAACAAGTGCTGGCGATAACAGGTGCCGACAAGGTTAACTTGTTTGCCCATAGTCAAGGCGCACAAACCGCCCGATACGTGGCCAGCGTAAGGCCTGACCTCGTCGCTTCTGTCACCAGTATTGGTGGCGTGAATTGGGGCAGCCCTGTTGCCGACGTTATCCGTGATAAAGTACCTGAGGGCTCTGTTAGTGAGACCTTGGCGGCAGGTGCTGCAAACGCGTTGGCTACTGTGATTGACTGGTTTTCGGGCAACGAAAATTTACCACAAGATTCACTCGAAGGTTTGGAAGTATTAACTACCCAAGGCACACTGGCGTTTAATGCAAAGTATCCAGAAGGCGTGCCCTCGAGTTACTGCGGACAGGGGGATTTTCTTGCCCCCAATGGCGTCTATTATTTCTCATGGAGCGGCACTCGCCCACTGACAAACGTGTTTGACCCGCTAGATGGACCCATGTTTACTACCAGCCTTCTCATCGACGAAGCCAACGATGGTTTAGTACCTCGTTGCAGTAGTCATTTGGGCTACGTGATAAAGGACAACTACCGAATGAATCACATAGATGAAGTCAATCACACGTTCGGTATCCATCACTTGTTTGAAACAGACCCCATTACGGTTTACCGCCAGCAAGCAAATCGTCTCAAAAACATGGGCTTGTAATGTTTCAAAAAGGGCTAGTATTCAGTGCAGCAACGATGGTTGCTGCCTTCTTGCTTTTCCATGTCTTCACTCAGACACCGGAACCGTCGGTCTCACCCAAAGCCCGTGTTGAAATCAATCCGCAGGAATCGCCACAAACCCCGCCAAGGGTACTGACGATCGATATCGACGGCGCGCAAAGCAACGATGTTGAGCACTGGTTGACCCAAAACACTCGGCGTCTATTTGATCATTTTCTGTTGCGCTACCAAGATGGCGAAGAGGAAATGTGGGTGGCATTTAAGGCCCACTGTAAACCACTGAGCTATTGTCCCGAACTGACGGCTTTGTTCAAGCGTTACATCGACTACAAGCTCGCCCTTTCAGCAATAGACACCGGGCCTATTCGTCAAGCCGATGGCTTCTATCGCCGATTGGATTTGCTAAAAGACCTTCGCGCGCGTTTTTTTACTGAAGTCGAAAAATTAGCATTGTTTGCTGGTGACGAACATTGGGATGAGAACGCATTACAACGCCTAGCGATTTATTACGACGATGCGTTAGACAGCGAGCAAAAACAAGCGCTTTTAGACGCGCATTTTGCGGGCTTACCCAAAGATCAACTGGATGCCATACAACCCACCCAACAGCTTCAAAAACTGCAACAGATGACTCTGTCTAACGGCAATCCATACAATATGCTCGCCGCCGAATTTGGTCACACTGCCGCTCAGCGCCTGGTCGAAGTAACACAAAAACAAGAACAATGGAAAAGCCGAGTCAATGCGTTTCTTGAGGCATCACGAGAATTGACAGAGACGTTATCAGACAACCCGCAAGCGGCAGAGTATGAGATTAACGCGTTGAAACAGTCGTCATTTGACGAGAAAGAACAGAAAAGGCTAGCGGTATTTGTTGCCAACCCGCAGCTTTTAGACAAAAGCCACTGAGCATAAAAACAAAGAAATGGCGCTCCCGGTAGGAATCGAACCTACGACTTATCCTCCGGAGGGACACGTGATATCCACTTCACCACGGGAGCGTTACATTGATCTAGCGCTACAAATGGTCAGATAAACCGACGATTAGCTGGTGTTTAATCGTTAAACCTGAGTAATCTAATGTAGCGTGATCGGCGTAATCATACTGACCGAGACTCTCTGCATCAACCCATTTCGCTATCAAACCGCCAGAGTGTTAGGGATATCAGCATTTTGTTCATTTTATGAACACTAAATGGTTACTTTTTGTAGGTATTTAGTCGTAAAGTGTTGTCGGGGGTTGATTTAAAGTTATAATCTGGCCAATTACTATTAAAAGACCGAGTTTCCCTGGAGACAAATGTGAAAGTAAAAACCTGGATAAGTGTTATTGGCGCTGCACTCACTGTGTTTGCCGCACAGGCACAAGACACAAATAACGACGAAATTATCAAGCGTATTAAGCCAGTGGGTTCTGTTCATGTAGCCGGCGCGGTTGCAGCTGAACCAGCAGGAGCGTTGTCAGGTGAAGATATTTACAACAAATCTTGCGTGAATTGCCACGGCGCTGGTGTTCTAGGTGCACCAAAGCTTCAAGCAGCTGCGGATTGGCAGCCTCGTATCGATGAAAAAGGGTTTGATACACTATGGCAAAATGCCATCAATGGTATCAACGCTATGCCACCGAAAGGCACATGTGGCACTTGTAGTGATGATGACATCAAAGCTGCAATCGAGTACATGATCGAAGGTATCTAATGGTTTGTGTACCTGTGGAATACCGCAGGTACACGCACCTCTATGCGTGTTTGAACGCATTTCAACTGGCTTGCTAAATGTCGACGGATCCATTTCAGAACGAGCTATCGGAAGAAGAGTTACGAGAGCTAATCCCACAGCTTCAACAACTGACCGATAAGTACAAAAGGGCCGAACGAGTCCAAAAAGCGTTACTCGACATCTCGGAGTTAGCCAGCTCCGTGAGCAACCTCGCTCTGCTGTATTCTGCTATCCACGAAATCATCGGTGATTTCATGATAGCTGATAACTTCTTTGTCGCATTCTACGAACAAGACAACGACTCCATCGATTTCTCATACTTTATTGATGAGCATGATGAGGATGTCGTCAGGCAATTGCCTCCTGAACGATTGAATAATGGCATCACAGGCTATCTCATCAAGAAAGGCGAGCCTTTGTTCATGAGTAAGTCGGAAATCGAGTCTAATCAAAACATCGATGCCTGCGGCTCAATCCCCGAACAATTGATTGGCGTTCCTCTAAAGCGAGGCTCGCAAATCATTGGTGCAATGGTTGTCCAGACCTATGACCAAGGTGTGGTTTATACCAGAGAAGATCTCGAAGTCTTGTCATTTGTATCTCAACACATTGTCACAACCGTTGACCGTGTAAAGAGCCGTGAACTAACTGAACGCACAATTCGGGAACGCACTCGGCAACTGCGTAAGATCAACGACGACTTACAAGAAGAAATTCTAGAGCGTCAAAAAGTCGAATCACTCCAGCAGGCGTTGTTTGAAATATCGGAATTGGCCGCCAATCTCGAAGGCGATATGGACGGGTTTTATTCTAGTCTTCACGATATCCTCGCTAGGCTCATCAGTGCGCCCAACTGTTTCATCACCACTATCAGCGATGATAGAGGACGTTTGGAATTCCCCTATTTTTGTGATGTCGAAGAGGATGCCGCCTCGCCTCGGCCTATGGGATTAGGATTATCAGAGTTTGTTATTCGAACCGGTCAGGCTCAGTTGATTAATCCACCTCGTATTCTCGAGCTAGCCGAAGAAGGCGAAATCGATGTGACCGTCGCACAAAATATGTTGAACAAAGCGAATTCTTGGCTTGGGTCGCCATTGGTTGTCGATGGTGAAGTGTCAGGTGTCATAGCGGTTCAAACCTACGGTAAGCATTCCAATTACACAAATAGAGACTTAGAACTGCTCCGCTTTGTATCGCACCATATCGCCGTTGCAATGCAAAGAAAGCGCAGTACAGATGAGATTCAAGCTTACAACGTTCAATTGGAAGAGCGGGTTAAAGCTCGCACTTTAGCACTCGACAAAGCGAACCAAGTGCTGAAACAGCAAATTGAAGAACGTAAAGAAATTGAGCTTAAACTGATCCACGACGCGCATCACGATGCATTGACCGACTTGCCGAACCGAGTGATGTTCACTAGTCGCCTAGAGCTAGCTATTGCCAATAAGCAGCGCCATCCAGAAAACTTATTTGCCGTACTTTTTATTGACCTAGACCGTTTTAAAATCATCAATGACACCCTTGGTCATCACGCGGGGGATGAGTTCCTCGTAGAGGTTGCCAAACGCATTGGCTACTGCATTCGTGGGCATGATTTGCTCGCTCGTTTGGGCGGAGATGAATTTGTTGTGTTGCTCGACAACTTTGAAGACATGGCTGATGTTGAAGACGTTGCAGCACGAATCATCAATACCATATCAGCGCCATTCCAGCTCGATGGTAAAGAAATGTACTCAGGTGCGAGTATTGGTATTGCTCACTTGGAAACCTATTACCGTTCGGCAGATGAAGTCTTAAGGGATGCCGATGCTGCCATGTATCAAGCAAAAACCCTTGGGCGCGGTCGCTTAGCCATGTTTGACAAGAGTATGCGAGAGCGTCTTCTGGAAGAAATGGAACTCGAAAACGAGTTTAGACGCGCGCTGAGAGAAGAAGAATTCGAATGTTATCAACAACCGGTGTTCGCACTCTCGAATAGCAACCCTTTGTACTACGAAATGTACGTGCGATGGGCCCACCCAACGTTAGGCAAAGTAGATAGAACACATTTCCGTCAGATTGCTGATCAAAGCGGGCTGACCCTGGAACTCGATTTGTTCCAGTTAGAAAAGAGCTTTGAAATGGTCAAAGCTTGGCAGCAAAAAGGAATGACGGCATTTAAAGTCGGTGTGAATGTATCTATCAACCACCTTTTACAGAGTTCGTTGGTGAATAAAATTATTCAGTCGATTGAAGCAGAAAACATCGATCCAGCTTCGTTAGTTTTTGAATTTGACGAAAACGACTTAAACCGTCGCTCACAGTACATATTACCCGCTATCAAAAAGCTAAAGCGCGCAGGTATTACTTTAGTGCTGGACAATTTCGGCAGTGGGCTGGCGTCGCTCAGCTACTTGTTTTCATACCCATTTGATTACATCAAAATTGACCATAGGTTTGTCAAATCGCTGCCTCGGTCGCAAAGGAATTTAAAACTGATTCAGTCAGTGATGCTGATATCTGAGCACTTAAAGTTCAAAGTCATCGCAGAAGGCGTTGATGGCCAATCGCAATTGGATGCACTGAATGACATTAAATGTGATTATGCTCAAGGCAAAATTCTCATGGAGCCGCGACCAGTATCAGAAATTCCAATACGCCCTAATCCCCTTTCCCCAACATAGCTCTTAAGTTAGCAATACTTGTTTGCCCTTTTTGCTGTCTTTCTTCTGCGCTTGCTTTAGGCTTTTGGTTTTCCCACTGCAAATCATCCACCGGCAACTCATATAGGAATCGACTGGGTTCTGGAATAATAATTTCCCCAAACTGTCTACGCTCTCTGGCCAAGCTGAATACTAGTTCTTTCTGCGCCCGTGTTATACCGACATACGCGAGGCGGCGTTCTTCCTCGACATTGTCTTCATCAATACTACTTTGATGAGGCAATAGGCCTTCTTCCATCCCAACAAGATAAACAATAGGAAATTCCAACCCTTTTGAAGCATGGAGAGTCATTAGCTGTACCTGATCTGACTCAGAATCGTCTTCGCCACGTTCCATCATGTCGCGCAAGATAAGTCGATTGACGACCTCTTGTAACGTCATTGGCGCTTCTAGCTCATTGCCCTCTAACATGCCGGTTATCCAACCGAACAAGGTAGATATATTAGCCATTGCCATTTCCGCCGCTTTCGGACTGGCGCTATGCTCGTAAAGCCACTCTTCATAGCCCATCGCTTTGATCATGGTCCTCAACGCCGTGACCGTATCCCCTCTCGCAGCCTCATCGCTAAGCTCAACTATCCAACGTGCAAATTGACTCACAGCCAATCTTCCCTGCCCTGAAAGCACACCACCCAATCGGTCATCACACGCTGCGGCAAACATGGATACGCCTAGTTCATTGGCAAAATTGCCAAGCTTTTCCATCGTTGCTCGACCAATACCACGGTTCGGAGTATTGATAATGCGCAACAAGGCGTTGTCATCATCTTGATTCACCAGCACCCTTAAGTACGCCATGATATCTTTCACTTCTGCACGGCCAAAAAAGCTCATTCCCCCTGATATTTTATAAGGGATCCGGTTACTCATTAGCACTTTCTCAAATACACGACTCTGGTGGTTGCCTCGATAAAGAATGGCATAGTCTTTAAAGTCAGTGCGATTCATGAACTTGTGAGCAATCAATTCAGCAACGACGCGCTCTGCCTCGTGTTCCTCATTTTTTGCGGTTAGGACTTTAAGGGTCTCGCCATAAGGCAGATCAGAGCGAAGCTTTTTATCAAAAAGGTGTGGATTGTTTTGAATCAAAATATTAGCACAGTGAAGAATACGGCCGGAGGAACGATAATTTTGCTCGAGCTTAATTACATTCAACCGAGGAAAATCGGTCTGTAATAAATGTAAGTTCTTTGGCTGAGCGCCACGCCACGAATAAATTGACTGGTCATCGTCTCCAACCACGGTAAAGCGCGCCCGTTCACCCACTAGCAGTTTTACCAACTCATATTGGCTAGTGTTGGTGTCTTGATATTCATCCACCAATAAGTAACGAATCTTCATTTGCCATTTGTTTCGCACTTCTTCGTTTTGTTTAAGTAGCAACGTCGGCAATAGAATCAAGTCGTCGAAGTCCAACGCATTATAGGCACGCAGGTGATTTTGGTACTGTTGATAGGCCGCAGCGAAATCCCGCTCACCTTGGCTTTTTGCTTGTTTCAGCAAGGCATCTGGCAAAACTAAATCATTTTTCCAGTTTGAAATACAACTTTGTAGCAAAGATAGTTGGTCTTTATCACCGTCCAAAGTGTCAGTCGTAAGGTCGTTGAGTAACGCCATACTGTCTTTATCATCGAATAAAGAGAACCCTGATTTTAAGCCAAGCTGTTTGACATGCGCTTTGATGATGTTCAATCCCAGGGTGTGGAAAGTGGACACTTTCAGGCCCTTTGCCTCTTGCTTACCCAAAGTTTGCGCAACCCGCTCTTTCATTTCTCGAGCGGCTTTATTGGTAAAGGTAACGGCGGCTATCTGCCGAGCAGGCATATCACATTCTCTTACTAAGTAAGCGATTTTGTTGGTAATTACGCGGGTTTTACCACTGCCTGCGCCAGCGAGTACGAGACAAGGGCCAGACACATACGTCACAGCGGATTGTTGTGCTTCATTTAACTTCATAGTGATAATTACCAACGGGCTTTGCCGACTTGTCGGCGGTTGTGCGGGTTTTCATTGCAACTAGACCACAAGTCTCTAATATAAGGTCATTCCATTGCGACGGGCATTATAAGGTAAATTTATGCTAGATCCGAAAAAACTCGAAGAATTGGCGCAGCAAATTGCGGGAACTATGCCAGCTGGCATGAAAAACATGGCCGAAGAAGTTGAGTCGAAAGTCAAACAAGTGCTGCAAGCTCAATTATCAAAGCTTGATATGGTCACTCGTGACGAATTTGATATCCAAACCCAAGTTCTCATGAGAACTAGAGAAAAGCTCGAAGCGCTAGAAGCACGTCTAGATGCATTAGAGAACAAAGAATAGCAGTACAAACCTTTACTCTTGGCAAAGGTAATATCAGCGAAACTATTAGCCTTGAAGCCTTCGAAGCTGTTGCTGAAGATCTTGAATAACTTGTTCTATACCAGTAACAGCTGACCCTGTTTCTTCCGCTCCAGCTTTAGCACGTTGTGCAATCTTGGCGATATCGTCAAGTTGCTCTGCAACGGATTCGGTTTCTCGTCGCTGATTACTCGCTTCACTTGAGATATCGGTACTGGCGAGATTGATTTGCGCTACGAGCTCGCTAATACGCTGAATTGCAATACCAACATTCTTCGCTTCATCAATACTCAAATTCATTTGTTCGCGACTTTGCGTCATGCTGGTATGGGTGTCTTTGGTAGCAGATTGCAACGCATCAATGATAGTTTGAATTTCTTGAGTTTGACTTTGAGTCCGTTGAGCTAATGTTCTAACTTCATCAGCAACTACGGCAAAGCCTCTGCCCTGTTCGCCCGCTCGAGCCGCTTCAATGGCCGCATTAAGCGCTAATAAATTAGTTTGTTCAGCAATCTCATCAATACCACGGGACACTTTACTAATGGCTTCTGTATCTTCAACCAACTTATCCAGTGAAGCCTGCGATGTTTTGGCTTGTTTTTCCATCGCCTGCATCACTTGTTCTAAGGTTTGAAGTTGCTGGATACTCTGCTGAGCGGCTTCATCCGCTTCGCTAGCCGTTTGAGAGGCCGACTCAGAGTTATCATCAACATTTTGCGCCATACCTGCCATTCGCGACATTGAATCCACTATTTGCTGCGTTTCTTCTTGCTGTGCAAGGGTGCCTTCTAAGGTCGTTCGTGTTACTGATTGCAAAGAGCCTGCCGCTGTCGTCAAACTATCGGTAGCGACAGCCATGTTCTTGACAGTTTGCTCCAAATTTTCCGCCATGCTATTTACATCTTCACCGATGGTTTTCATTTCATCACAGGTTTGCAATTTCACCCTAGCATTCAGCTTTCCCTGAGCAATGGCGTGCACAACTCTAACGACCTCCGCGATGTTTAGGGTAACGTTGGCGTACATGCCAATAAAGAAAAAGGCCGCGAGCAAAATCGCAATCACAGCTAAACCCACAATAAATCTATGCGTGTATACCGCGCCAGATACCCGTTTTTTCAACGTATCATCTAACATGGGAATCGCTGTATTTAAGTACGTGCCCAAGGCTTCAACGACTTGCTTATAGTGACGCTCCACATCGCTTGGCGAAACTAAAATGCTGTCAGGGTCTAACATTTGGTCTTTGACCATCACCAAGTAACGCTCAAGTTGCTCGTTTAGTGATTGCCACTGGCTCGGTACCGGCTGGTCTGATTCCACGCTTGCAAGCGTCAGAATTTCATCAATTTGCTTTTTCTTAAACAACAATTCGCGTTGTGCGTTAGATAAACCAATAAACGAATCTTGAGTGAAACGATTAGCTTGTGCGATTTCAACTGCCAACTCGTGGGCATTTCTGAAACTATCAATGTAGGCAGGTAACTGTGCTGTGAGCACATCAATCGAGTAATGTGTGTCTAACTGAGACTCAAGCGACAAATTGCTCTCATCTGCTACTGCGCTAATCAGAAGGCTGAGCTGAGCTTCAACGTTACCGACGTCACCACCATTGAATTCTGTTGGCAGTTCAGCAAGTAACTTTCCGCTGCGTCGTGTTAGTAAGGAAGGGTATTCAGTATCAATGAGGTTTCTAATTTTTGCGGTATTTAGACGATTGCTGCCCATCATCGCGGCATCTTTTTGGTCATACAGCTCGGCAACAATATGCAACCCAGCGACTTCACCCTGGCCAAATCGAATATCAGCCCGTAATTCGTCATCGAGAAAGTAAAGGGTGATTAACAAAGGCAAAATCAAAATTGCGCTGAGTAGTACAAACTTACCAGAGTAGCGCAAACCAGACATAATGGATTGAGCTGGCTTTGTTAGCGTGAGCAGCATGTTAACCACCTTTCGTGTGTTATGTGTTATTGGAGTAGGTAGTGCGCACCAATCCCCAACGTAAAAACAAGTCCAGCATAATGATTGTTGAGAAATGCTTTAAAGCAAGCATCCCTGTCACGATGAAAAATCAACACTTGTTGGTATATAAATAAGCCGGCCATGGCTATGATAGAACCGTAAACAATGGGTCCCAAAAACAGTATCGATGCAACGTATGCTAATAACAGTATTGTCGTTATCTGCAACAGTGCAATTATTACCCTATCCTGTTGACCGAATAAAATCGCAGTTGATTTCACGCCAATGTGAATATCATCGTTTCTATCGACCATTGCATACATAGTATCGTATGCCACGGTCCAAAATAAGTTGGCAAAAAACAACAACCATCCCCACAGCGGCACCTCACCGAGAACTGCACCAATGGCCATTGGGATAGCCCACCCAAATGCGGCGCCGAGAACAACTTGGGGCAGATGGGTATAACGTTTCATGAAGGGATAAGAGGATGCCAACAATAACGCAGGTATAGATAGCAAAACGGTGAACCAGCTCATTGTAATAACCAACAAAAAGGCAATGACAATGAGTAGTGAAAACAGCTGAAGCGCCTCAGTAGGGGTGACTTGCCCAGACACCAACGGACGATGTTTCGTTCGCTCAACGTCACCATCAAAGTTGCGGTCTGCGTAATCATTGATAATGCAACCCGCGCTTCGCATGATAATGACACCAAGAATAAACACGATACCCACGTGTAAAGAAGGCAAGCCTTGGGACGCCAGCAACAAAGCCCATAACGTGGGCCATAACAACAAGTAGATACCTACAGGCTTATCCAAACGCATCAGTAATGCATAACCCGCACGGTTATGCCAGTTCAATTCTAGCTTCATGATTCCCAACCACTTCTAGTTGAACTAGGAATATTATCAATTAGTCGAGTGCAGATAAATTTCATCGGGTTTTACTAGTGCGAGTATTAACTAAGTTGCTACACTATACAGTAACTTAGATAAGATTGAGCGACTATGATTAACGGAATTTTTCGTCGTATTGGGCACAAGCTACTAGTAGCAGGCATTTTGCTTGCGTCGCTGTCGTTGCCGACTCAAGCACAGGACAACACTAATTTTGCCTACATCGGCCTAGAGCCAGATATTGTTACAAATTACGTTGGTTCTTCTGCAAGGAAGCTGGGGTATGTCAGAGTCACAATCGAACTGATGATTCACGATGTTGAGTTGTTGGAAATAGCAGAGCACCATATGCCGCTCTTGCGCTCAACGGCGATTGAAATATTCGGCCGTCAACCTGAAGAAAAAGTTAAATCCCTCACAGGTCGAGAAGATATTCGCCGCGCCATACTCAAAGCCCTGCAAAATCAAATGCAACAAGAGACTGGAGCGGAAGTGATCAGGGACGTCATCTTTACGAAGTATTTGTACCAACGCTAGGCTTTGTTAGGACGCTTTACATAGAGCAAAGCCAGCAGGCAGCCCGTTATCAGTCCCAGTGTGTGTGCGGTATTTGCTGTGCTAAACCAGAGCACATCAGCATAGCCTATCAACAGCCAGACCAGCATAAACCCAACAATGTAAGGTGGTATCATCAAGCCTCTGTCGGGCGCCAACCATTGCATCCACCACACGAATCCGACAACGGCGTATACTACACCGGACAGCCCACCGAAATTCGTGCCTGATATAAACGTTTGTCCAATGCTAGTGATTACAGACGCAAAAACAAAAACAAGAAGCAATGTGCTAACGCCCATCTTTCGTTCTATTTGCCCGCCAAATACGCCCCACCACAACAAGTTAAAGGCAATATGCATTAAGGAGAAATGAATGACACTCGGACCAAGTAAACGCCAAAACTCCATCGATTCAAGGAGTATGGGCAGCGGTTGCATCATCAAATTCCGTCCTATAACTGGCCAGAATCCAATATACATTCCTAGATAAACCATTACCGCAATCACTATAACCAATGCAGTCAATGGCGCAGACGTTGCCCATATGCGAACAGGAGATAAATCCCAACTCACCGGCTTTGAGCTGACAGGCATATCATCACTGAGCCAGGCTTGTTCTTGATAACGACGGTTTGTTGGATCCTTCAGATATGCTCGACAAAGGTGTGTCGCCGCTTCGATGTGTTCTTCCCTATTAACGACGACAAGGTAATCGTTGTCTTTAGCGACGACAGCTGCGGCAATGCCCTCTTGAGAGAGGTGATTGGACAACAGATAAGCATGGCGTTCTTGTTTGAACGCGATGAGAGGGAAGTTCACCCAGTCACAACGTCTTGCGCGAGCTTCCAAGCCTCAAATCCACCGTCCATGCTATAGACCTCGTCATAGCCTTGCTCAATGAGGAATTGTGCCGCTTGCTGACTACTCACTCCATGGTAGCAAACCACGACAACCGGCGAATCTTTGGGAGCATTTTCCAAGAAGGTAGGAAGGTTGTCGTTGTTCAGCGGGCTAGCATTCGGCATATGTCCCATAGCGTATGACTGTGGATCTCGAATATCCACTATCGTGAGTTCATCTTTACGCTGGGCGACGTCTTGTACACTAATATGCTCGAATGCTTTCATGATGTTACTGCCAGTTAAGTATTACTTTACCAGATTGGCCAGACCCCATCGCATCAAAACCCTTTTGGAAATCATCAATTGAAAATTGATGCGTAATGATAGGTGTAAGATCTAAACCGCTCTGAATGAGGCTTGCCATTTTATACCAAGTTTCAAACATTTCACGACCATAAATGCCTTTTATTGTTAGGCCTTTAAAAATGACTTGGTTCCAATCCACCGCGACGTCTTTAGGTGGAATGCCCAGCATGGCTACCTTGCCACCATTGTTCATCTTTTCTAGCATATCTCTGAGAGCTACCGGAACACCTGACATTTCCAAGCCAATATCAAAGCCTTCAGTCATACCCAGTTCAGACATTACGTCTTCGAGTTTTTGTTCGCTGACATTGACCGCCCTCGTTGCCCCCATTTTTTCAGCGAGTGCCAATCGATAAGGGTTGATATCTGTAATCACAACGTGGCGAGCACCAACGTGTTTTGCAACTGCGGCTGCCATTATTCCAATCGGGCCAGCGCCGGTAATTAATACGTCCTCACCGACTAAATCAAACGAGAGCGCAGTGTGTACGGCATTGCCAAAGGGATCGAATATCGAAGCTAAATCATCGCTGATATTGTCTGGGATTTTGAAAGCATTGAAGGCAGGGATCACCAAATACTCGGCAAATGCACCAGGGCGATTCACGCCTACACCTTCAGTATTTCGGCACAAATGGCGACGACCAGCACGACAATTACGGCAATGCCCACATGTGATATGCCCCTCGCCCGATACGCGGTCTCCAATTGCGAAACCCTGTACTTCTTGCCCCATACCAACGACTTCACCAACGTATTCATGACCAACGACCATGGGCACAGGTATGGTATTTTGAGACCACTCATCCCATTGGTAAATGTGCATGTCAGTACCACAAATGGCTGTCTTGCGAATTTTAATCAACAAGTCGTTGTGACCGACCTCAGGCTTTGGCGAATCTATGCACCAAATGCCAGGTTCGCGATGAATCTTGGCTAGCGACTTCATCAGATTACTCCCATCTCACGGCCTACCTCGATAAAGGCGTCTACCGCTCTATCGACATGCTCAAGGGTATGACCCGCTGACATTTGGGTGCGAATGCGCGCTTGGCCTTTCGGTACTACTGGGTAAGAGAAACCAACTACATATATCCCTTTCGCTAACATTTTGTCTGCCATTTCTGCCGCAAGGCGGGCGTCACCAAGCATCACAGGAATAATCGGATGGTCTTTACCCGCTAACGTGAAACCGGCCTCTTCCATACGCTGACGGAAATGAGCGGCGTTACGCCAGAGTTGGTCACGCAATGCTTTGCCCTGCTCCATCATTTCGAACACTTTCAACGATGCCGCAACGATCGGTGGCGCAACGGAATTCGAAAACAAGTAAGGCCTTGAGCGCTGACGCAACCACTCGACGATTTCTTTTTTACCTGCAGTATAACCACCTGATGCACCGCCCAAGGCCTTGCCTAGGGTCCCAGTGATAATATCGATACGGCCGACAACATCGCAGTATTCATGGCTACCGCGACCATTGTCACCTAGGAAACCTGTCGCGTGACAATCATCAACCATAACAAGCGCGTTGTATTTATCCGCTAAGTCGCATACCGAAGCCAAATCGGCGATAACACCGTCCATTGAAAAGACGCCATCTGTGGCAATCAACTTATATCGCGCACCATCCGCGTCAGCTTGTTGCAGCTGAGCTTCCAATGCCGCCATGTCATTGTTCGCATAACGGTAACGTTTAGCCTTACAAAGTCGTACCCCATCGATAATGCTGGCGTGGTTTAGCGCATCTGAAATAATGGCGTCTTCTGGCCCTAATAAGGTCTCAAATAAACCGCCATTTGCATCAAAACAAGAAGGATAGAGAATCGTATCTTCTGTACCAAGGAAACGACTGATTTTTTCTTCCAAAGCTTTGTGAATATCTTGGGTACCACAAATAAAACGTACCGAAGCCATACCAAATCCATGGTCTTCCAGTCCGACTTTTGCGGCATCGATAAGATCGGGATGATTCGCTAAACCTAAGTAGTTATTCGCACAGAAGTTAACCACCTGACTGCCATCGCTCACCGAGATATCGGCTTGTTGTTGCGACGTTATCACGCGTTCGTTTTTGTACAACCCGTCGGCTTTCGCGGCATCAATTTGCGCTTGTAGATGCTGGGTAAATGCTAATGGCATAGCGCGCCCCTTCTTATCATTAAAAATACCATTTTAATCAACACACTGGGTCGGGTATACAGGTAAACTCATGATTTAAATTCACACGTTGCCCAAATGTAACTAATGCGTTACACCCGTATCCTAGAGTTAAAAAGGTAGACGTATTTGGCGCGCTAATCCACCAGCACGAGTGATTGCGTTGATAACATAAGTTGCAATTAGCCCCATAAACCTACTATCACCGAGCGAGTTTAGGTTGCTGTACGCTTTTCGATGTCTTTACTCACCTGTTCAGCGAATTCCCACGCACCGTCAACAACATGCCGTTCTAGTTGTTGCCACAAATCGCTTTCTTTAACTGGCTTACTGATTAGATATCCTTGGCCAAAGTGACAATCGAAATGACTTAACAGTTCAAATTGTTGTTCTGTCTCTATGCCTTCTGCGAGAACATGTAGCCCCATGTTCCGAACCATAGAAATGGTGGAATACACAATGTTGCGGTCGTCTCGGTTATCCAACATACCTTTGACGAAACTTTGATCGATTTTAATTAGATCCGCAGGAATGGATTTTAAGTAACTCAAACTAGAATAACCGGTACCGAAATCATCTATCGCAATTTGGCACCCTAACGCTTGAATATCACGCATGACCGAAGTTGCTCGGTTCATATCGGCAACCAAGGCCGTCTCAGTCAACTCCAATTCAATCAAGCTTGGTGAGATGGCATATTGTTGAATTTGGCTGACCAAATAATCCTTGAGTGATGGATCCATGAATTGGCCAGCAGACAAGTTTATTGCCATTCGAACATCGGGATAACCATTAATATTAATCGCTTTTAGCAACCTGATCGCTCTAGCGATAACCCAATAATCAAGTTGCAACATAAAAGGGGTGTTTTCGAGCATCGGAATAAATTCACCCGGCGAAATGTCGCCCTTTTCAGGGTGAGACCAACGCAATAACGCTTCGAATCCCACTAGTTTCCCGGATTTCAAGTCAACTTGCGGCTGCAAAGCAAGATAAAACTGGTCGTCGCGCAAAGCAATTCGAGCCTCGTTTTCGAGTTCAACTTTACGCAATACCCGTTGATTCATTGTGGCGTCATAAATCTGATAGTTGTTGCCCGCAGCAGATTTGGCTTCGTACATTGCGATGTCGGCATGGCGGAGTAGATCAACGGCATTAGTTTGCGAAACTTCTGAAATGGAAATACCCACACTAATAGAGATATAAAAATTCATTTCACCAACATGCATGGGAGTAGTGAAACTCTCGAGTAACCGAGTTGCCACATCTTCAAAGTGGTGTTTGTCCCCACCAGACAAAAGAATGACAAATTCATCCCCGCCAAATCGTGACGCGATATGCCCTTCATCAATGGCATTGGATATTCGTTTGGCTGCCGCTTTAAGCAGTAAGTCTCCTACCTCGTGACCATAACTGTCATTCACCTTTTTGAAGTCATCGAGGTCGATAAACATGATGGCAACCAATTTAGGGGAATCTGCAGACGACGCTAACTGTTGCTCTATTTGATAAGTCAACATATTGCGATTGGGCAGACCCGTTAAGGTGTCGAAAAGAGCCATTTGCTCCAATTGTGCGGTATTCTTGGCCACTTGATCATTGAGGTTTTCTAGTTCGTCAGCAAGCTCACCCGCCGTTGACTCCAAAACGTCCAATTCATCTGGAAAACGTTTTTCCGATGGCAGGCGAGCGAAGACGCTTTTCTGTCGAAAGTCTTCATATTTATGCTCAGCCAATAGCGGCAGTCGTTCACTGATACTGACCATTTTTTGTCGATAAGTATTAAGCAGCAGATACAATATGAAGGAGAAAATAGTGAATAACACAATTGCCCCGCCGACAATCCATCGCTGGTAGCTTCGAGTGCCTGCCAATAAGGTTGTAATGTCGTTCACGACTATGACGTAGTTGGAATGATGAATTGAGTTTTCCAGTGGCAACAAACTGACTAACCAATCTTTACCAGACAATGAAACTTGCAGGCCAGACTCCGTCAAAGGTTGCAACGCCAGCTTATCGGGTAATCGCGTAAGTACTTGTGCAAAAAAAGTTTGGCTATTTTTCGACAGCTGATCGACGAGTTTCAAAGACTGGCTTTGCTCATCAACCGTCACAACGGACAATCTTGCGTTTGAAGCCTCACTTAAAACCGCGAGCAGCTCTCGCAGTGACGTTTCTAAAATTACTACGGCGGTATCCTGTTCACTCACCATAATGGGAACAGTAATCCATTGTTTACATACCTGTTTGCAGTCGATAATCGTGAGTGGCCTAAACTGTCGCTGAGTTTGAGTCACGGCCAATGTGGCACTCTCGGGTAAAGATACATTTTCGGGCGCAGTAGCTGGGGTATCTGGGCTAACGACCCACACATTATTAACGTTTAGATTAAGCGCCATGTATGGCGTAATTGTCGACAGCACCTCGCTTAGCGCCTTGGCATTTGGCGATTCACCGCTGGCAAACGAATATATGGATTCAACCAGATACAAAGAGCGATTTACCAGTAAATCCGAGAGTAAGTTCAGTCTTGCGAGGTTTTCTTTTTGGGTAGATTCATGTGTTCGCTGAATATCGCCATTTGAACGCACAATCAGTGCTGAGCTTATCGCCACGCAAAGCGACAATATCATAACAAGGAGTACGAACATGACCTTGGTAGTGAGTGATATTGATGCTTTCATCGATTCAGAACCAATGCATAACTTGGATAGACCACATTTGCCAATATTCGTTGGCGTCTATGATCGCCTCGCCTGTCCCAAGCAGATTTAATCTTGCAGTCCCTCTCACCCATTGGTGCTCACCTTGGATACGCCAATTTGAGTCGAAGTCCCATCGCCCTCCCAACATAAATGAGTCCATGTAGCCACTGAAAGCTGGCTGAAGCCCCATGGTCAGCTGTTCAAAACGTCGTCCGTTACGGTCACTTCGATCTCGATCAAATGTATCTACACCCGCGATGAGACTCGTTGTTGGATTAACAATGTAGCGGGCGTGTATGTAGCCCCCTTCGGCCGTTCGATCGCTGGTGAATCCATCAAATAGTCCGCCATTGTTAACTTGCTTTTCACGGAAAATTTCACTATTAATTTCCCACTTGCTACTGAAATAGCTAAGCGAGAACATATAGCGCTGAATCGAAGAGCTACCTTGTACATACCTCTCGTCAGGCGCGGGGTCATAACGAAAATCTGAATCTAAATAGCTAAAACCGACCCGCCAATTCAGTAAATCAGGCTGCCAGAATACGCTAGCTTGGTGCACAAAATCTTGCTCGGCATCTCCTCTTGCATCCGGTGCGACAAGCGCTCTGGTAGTCGCTTGACTGATAGGCGAGCTGCCGTAACTCCAATTCACTTCCCATGTGCCGTAATTATTGTATTTGAAGACTCTAAGGTCGACACCATCGCTGCCGATGATGACATCTCTGAGACTATCTGAGTAAACAGACTGCGGAAGCACTGCCATCGGTCTTGTTTGAGGAACATCTCGGGTACTTGAATACAGCCAATGCCTATTCTTAAACCTGCCAATATTTAAACTGCTGTTCCATCCCCAAAGCTCGGGTAACTTCCAATCGATAAATAAATAATCGAGTCTCCCCCCTTCCTCAAATCGATTGCCTCCGTTTAAATACACCGCTTGACCAACTACACCAACTTTAGAAGAGAGTTGCAGCCTTGTATTAACGCCGAGTTCTGTAAGCTGGGCTGTCACGCTATCGTTGTTGGTAATAAATTCACTGTTGTCCGATTGTACGATGCCCTGGGAAGCAAACCCGTGCCAGGTAAGTTCTTGCGCCTCTAAATGGGCCGACAGCCCCAGAATACTGATGATAGAGCTCGCAATTAATTTCCTATTCATTGCGTATCTCCACTGATTACTTTGATATTTGACATAACTTGATCGGGTGTAGCATAGCCAATTGCACCGGGAGTATCGGCAACCGCTTCAACGAGTGCGTCTAATGATTGAACGATGATGGGTGGTTCACCTTGACCAGAATAGGTCAGCTGACTCCACAGGCGCTCCAGTTGGTAACTGAACATTTTGAGTTGTTTCTTGCAAAATACTTGATGATTCGGATCACTGGGCTCGAGTACGAACACTTTGATTTTGTCACCGTTGTCCCAAAACTGAATTTGCCCGCTAAACACGTGCCTGAGATAGACAGGAGAGAGCTCGTCCTGTTGAACACTATTGTGAGTAATAATTACTAGCTCTTCAGTACTCGAGTCGCCAAGAGCAACTCCAGCTACCTGAAGTAACAGTATCATTAGAAGAAGACGCTTTAGCAAACTAAGCCCTTAGTCACACTTTGTGTTTGCACACGCATCCCACCGCATTGATTGCACTGTAGATCCGTTACATCGAAACACACCTTAAGTGTTTACAATCTATAGTAAAAGTGTAGAAAAAGTCTCGTTTTTTGCGAGCTTAAAAAAGCATCAAAAAAAAATTTTTAGTTATTTGTTCTGATTTAATACGTTTTTTATACAATTTTTCACCGCATCGACTTCAATTCTCGACATCAGAGAATCCCCTTTAACGCGCGTGCCATAAGGCAATTCTCGCCATGGTTTGCCAAATTGTTCAATAGCAATGTCATCATAGACTGAGGTAACAAATTCTATACCTAAATAAGGCCCTGTTCGCACCGGATTGGAATGCGCATACAAGCCGACAACCGACGTACCGACTGTTCGAGCCATATGTGCAGGCCCCGTGTCTGGCGCGACGACAAGTTCCGCATGTTTGAGTACACCGAGTTGTTGTTTTAACGATGTTTTACCAACTAAGTCTTCAGACACATTCTTTGAACGTTGTTTGATTTGATCAGCCAGTTGCCTATCCAGCGGACCTGGGCCACCACACACGACTACTTTTAAGCCTTGCTCACTGAGATAATCGGCGATAGCAGCGTACCGCTCAGGTAGCCAGTTTCTCTCCGCTTTTGACGCTGCTGGACAAATGACAGCATAGGCTTGGTGTCTTACAACAAGTGTTTTGCCAAGGGCTTCACTCTCTTGATCCAACGGCATTGCCCATTGAGTTTTTGGTTGTTGAGGTATACCCATTTTATCGGCGAACGCCATAAAGCCTTCAAGGACATGGGGAAAGTCTTGGGAGTCAATGCGCTTATTAATAAACAAGCTATGACCTTCTTTACTTCGCGCCCAATCAAAGCCTAATTTTACCTTTGCTTTAATCGCGCGAGACAACCAGTTGGCTCTTAATGCCACTTGCATAACACAGAGCACATCGAACACTTGGCCATTTAATGTTTGCTTCACCGCTTGAATACCGGCCTTGCCAGCTTTCTTATCGAAAATGACAAATTTGACGCCGTCCATACCTTTCAATAACTGATATTCAATCTTGCCAATCACCCATGTGATAGCAATATCAGGCCGAGTTTGACGGATACGCGTCACCATCGCTGCAGCGTGGCAGACATCACCAATCGCTGACAAACGTAGGATACAAATTTCTGCGTTTTGCTTAAGTTGAAGTGAAGTAGCCAAAGAAAGTCTCTAAGTAAACTGAATCTTTCGAATAATATCATTACAATATCGACTTATTAACCGTATTGACTAAGGAATACTGGATTCGTGACCACATCGCTTGAATACGCTTCTGAAAACGGCACCACCATCATTATGGATACCCGTTCGTGCCAGACGTTAGGGATTCATTCACTGTCAAGCGAATGGTTTGAGTCCGAGTATTGGCAAAACAATAACGCCATAACAGGGCAAGCCTCTGGCCGCGGTTCGACACTCTTTGTGCGTTGGCAAGATGTAGACCTTATCATGCGTCATTATTGCCGGGGCGGAGCGATTCGGCACATCAGTAGAGACAAGTATGTATTTGGTGGCTTGCAACGCACTCGAGCGTGGCGTGAATTAGCGCTGCTACAGCATATGAATAATTTGAAACTGCCGGTGCCTCAAGGTGTAGGTGCTCGAGTTCAAAGAGACGCCTTTTTTTATCGCGCCGACCTCTTGTGCTTGCGAATTCCACACGCAAAAGACATACATCAATTACTGGTTAGCAAGCCTCTAGCAACCAACATTTGGAAACAAATAGGAAGTGCGATACGCCAACTTCACAATGCTCAGGTCTACCACCACGATTTGAACATCCGCAATATCATGTTAGACAACGACGAAAAAGTGTGGGTTATCGATTTCGATAAGTGCGCGCTCAAAGCGGGCGATAAATGGAAAAAGGACAATCTCGACAGGCTTCACAGGTCACTGCTAAAAGAACGTGAAAAAGCGTCACAGTTTCATTTTGATCAACGAGAGTGGCAATCATTGATCTCGGGATATAGTGAATATTCAGAGCAGTTTACCGCCAGATAAACGCCAGAAATTGCATCTAAGGGCAATAATCGTTACTGTTGCAGAAAATTGTCTATTAACAAGAACATTATGCATACACGAGCGATTTACCCGGGGACATTCGATCCAATTACGAATGGCCACGCTGACCTTATCCATCGAGCAGCAGACATGTTTTCCCACGTAATCGTGGGCATTGCGTCTAATCCAAGTAAAAAACCCCTATTCACGTTAGAAGAACGGGTGGAGATGATTCAGCAGATTACCGCGACACTCGATAACGTCGAAGTTATGGGCTTCACAGGGCTTCTGGCAGACTTCGCCGATACGCAAAATGCAACCATACTGATTCGAGGGCTACGGGCGGTATCTGATTTTGAGTACGAATTTCAATTAGCCAATATGAATCGACGTTTAAATCCCAAACTTGAAAGCGTATTTTTGACGCCAGCTGAAGAGAATTCTTTTATCTCTTCGACACTAGTAAAAGAAGTTGCGCTTCATCGCGGCAATGTCAGTGGATTTTGTCATCCGGTTGTAGAAAAAGCCTTGAAGCAACGCTTCCATAGCGAGCAAAAGTAGGCAACTTTCCGGCCATAAAAAAGTGATTAATAGTCGCCATCTAAGTGGCGAATTGGCGACTATTTCTGGCAAGTTGGGCAGTAAAACGTGTTGCGTTGCCCAATGGTGACGCTTTTAATAGGTGTATCGCAAACGGAGCACGCCTGCTTCGCTCTTCCATATACCAACAGTGTTTGCTGGAAATAACCTGGATTACCATCGGTTTGAGCAAAGTCTTTCAAGGTAGTTCCGCCTTGTTCAATCGCTCTCGCTAACACCGTTTTTATAGATTGAGTGAGTGAACGATAACGCGCCTCACTTACCCGCCCAGCAGCACGTCGGGGATCAATACCAGACATAAACAAAGCTTCGTTCGCGTAGATATTGCCGACACCAACGACAATATGATTGTCCATTATAAAATTTTTCACCGGCCCCGTTTTTCCTCGTGAAAGCTGATATAACCGTTTATCGTCAAAATCATCTGTGAGCGGCTCTGGGCCGAGATTTTCAAGCTGCTTCAGCAATTGCCCCTTAGGTTGCCACAAACAAGCTCCAAAACGCCTAGGGTCGTTAAATCGAAGACATTGACCATCGTCGAGAATGATATCAATGTGATCATGTTTGATAACGGGATGTTTGGCATCAATTACCCTTATTTTCCCAGACATACCCAAATGCAAAATAATGGCGCCATCTGGCAGGTCAATCAGTAGGTATTTTGCGCGGCGCCGAACACCCAACACCGGTTGATCGGATAACTGTTTAATCTCACTGGGTACAGGCCAACGCAAACGGTCGTCTCTAACAATAACCCGAGAAATATGCCTAGCGGTAAGATGTGGGGTAATACCAAGTCTACTGACTTCTACCTCTGGTAACTCAGGCAATGTCTAACTCCTTGACCAAGGCAGGAGCAATTCAATCGCGGTATTGTCTAATCGATACCAGTTGCCTTGGTGTTCTGTGTAAAGTTCATTTTCAATCTGATACAGCGCGTAAACCAATCCCTTGGGTTCTCCAGCAAGCCAAACGACAACAACTTGAGGGGCTTGAGTTAGAACGGATTCGGGAACTCTCTCAACTGGCGTTAGCACAGCGGTTTTCCAAGCGTTGAGTTGCTCTGCGGGCGAGACGCCAGTGTTTATCACAGCGCCAACTTGTCGCCACTCTTGCCCGACTCTCTCTAATTTCGCACTATCGTGTTCAACCTTGAGCAAATAGCTATCCGGTGAAAGGAGTAAAAAAGCATCAGATTGGGAAGCTGAGGGTAAAAGGCGATCTAAGTTGAATAATGCCATCATAAGTAACATGGCAATAATAACCACGTTGTTCAGCGAGCGTTGTGACAGTCGATTTAACATAAGCGTCCTTTTAACTTGAACCGTTACTTTACTCGCTGGCGAAAGAAGGTCAACGCTAAATACACGGATTCAAAACGCAAAAAACCCGGTAGCAAAGACCGGGTTTTCGTGGAGACAAAAGCAAGCTTTCTTACTTGATTTTGGCCTCTTTGAACATAACGTGCTTACGTACAACGGGATCGTACTTTTTGATCTCCATTTTGCCAGGCATGTTACGCTTGTTTTTGTCAGTGGTATAGAAGAAACCTGTACCTGCTGAAGAAACTAGTTTGATTTTATCACGCATCGTAGGCTTCCTTAGATTTTCTCACCACGGGCACGGATGTCAGTCAATACTGCATCAATACCTTTTTTATCGATGATACGCATGCCTTTAGCAGACAAACGCAATTTAACGAAACGGTTTTCACTCTCAACCCAAAAACGGTGAGAATGAAGATTTGGCAAAAAGCGACGACGAGTCGCGTTTCTAGCGTGTGAACGGTTATTACCAACCGCAGGACGCTTACCTGTAACTTGACATACTTTAGACATCGTATTTGTCTCCAGAACAACGAAAACTGTCTTGCCAATCAATTCAGCAATATTTGAGTGCTGACTATTTGGCTTAAACCATAAATAAGAGGGCGCATTTTATACAGCAAATCCCTCCTGAGTTCAATAAAAAATAACAAAAACTCGTTAATTGATCCTTTTTGATCCTCGGATCGAGCCTCCACTCTTACTCAATTACCTCATCTGATCCTGTGACAAGGTAACCAGATTTAATCGTAAAACGGCGATCTCAGTTCGGTGTGGTCTATTAATCTCACCGGTCGGCTAAGCATTTGTCCGCCATCTCGAGCAATTGGTATCCATGGAATACGGCCTCTACCCTTAGCAGATTTTGGTACAAACAGGTCAAACGGAATAGATACGTAGAAACCTTTGGTGAACGAACCTTCACCGTATTCTTCCGACGAAACATTGGTTAACGCAGCAAAAGCGCCAACAATAATTCCACTGTCAAATCGCTTGGCAAAATCAATGTTTACGCCTTTGTCCTTCGCCAAGAATTGACCCGCGCTTAACGTCAATTGTACATCCGGCAGCCACTCTGGTCGCCAGTAAACACTGGCATGCCCAGTGAATGCCTTGTAATCGCGGAAGCTAAAATCATCTTCAAAAGAGCGCTGCTGGACGTAATTTACGTCGAATCCAAACGCGATATTAGAATCGATTGGTCTATAAAGTACTTCACCACCGACACCACCAAACATGGTTTCTAAGTACCCACCATACGCTTGGGCGTACCAGTCTTTGGCAATTTTATCACTCCAGTTCAGATACAAGGTATCAACCCCGAGATCCGTTCGAGTCACATACTCACGCACAAATGTTCTTACGCGAGGTAGGGCTGAGTCTTCGTTGTCTACGGTAAAATTAAACTTGTCGAGGTTATCAAACAAGTTAACACGCAAACTGCCAAAGAGACCGAAGTTTGGATTTACCACGTAACCACTGCTGACAAGTAAACCGGCTTGATACAAGAAGAAGTCTTCGGGGTTACCAAAAGATTGAGACCAAAAGAAGTCGGTTGAAAAAACCAACCCAGAATTGATTGAAGGGTCATATTCATTTTCAATCGTTGTACTTGGGTCAGTGCGCTTATACGTTGCTTGAATATTCGGCTCCAACACCTCGTGCAAGGTGTGGCGTTTAAATGCATCGGCATCAATAACCGTATCGACCATAGGTTGGTTTCTTGACGCTTCGACAATGTGATATGTTTCAACACTATCTGGCAAGCCAGAGGCAAGTACACGTCCAATGCGATCAACGGCCTCATCTTGGTCTCGATAAGCTAGCTGCGTACCGTAGAATATTGCCTTTTTGTCATCAACATGGTGATCGGCGGGAAAGAAGCCAGCAGAGTTATAAAGATTTGTACGAAGTTCATTGATATCAACTTCACTCAAATCAACAGGGCGCTGAGCTTTTGCTAAATTTTGCTTTGGTGGATCAAATTTAGCTTGTCGAATGGTATCCATATTCAGTCGGTAAGACACCCCAAACCCTATGGTATTACCACGCTGATAGTTCAGGCTAAAATCGACATCTTTCCAACGATAGATAGCTCCGACATTCCAACGCGTCTTTTGCTCTAACTCTCCGGCGCGGTCGTTTGAGTAATCGTTGCCCTCAAATTCGACCATGAGTTTCAATGGCTCCCAAGGTGTTTGATATTCGACACCACCAAATACCGCCATAGACCCTTTGAAGAACTGGTTGTAATCAACTCTACCACCTCGCCCTTCAAATCCATCGGGGCGCTCACAAAACCGATCGCTGACCTCACAAAAAGGATTATTGAAGTCAGAATGAGTGCCCATATAGCCCCACCCCAAGCCCAAGTGAAAATCGAGGTAACCATAGGCTTTACTCATAGTGACATATTCACTCTCAAAAAAGCCGGTTCCCCCAAAGTCTCTAAAGCCCATTGATATTTCAGGTAGGTATTGGGACTCTTCCCACAGTCTAAATTTCACGTCCAACCCTTTGTCTTTCAAGGTTTGGTCACCACTGAAGTTAGGATCCGGGCTGTATAATTGGGTTCTTACATCGGTGTAACGCGCTGTTGCTTCCATCCAGGGAAACAATTGCATGCTCACGCTCCAGAAACGGTATTGGTCGTTATCTGTATAATTCATCGCTAATGCGCCTTCTTGACGCATTCTGGATGTGGGTGTTTGGATTAACCCTGTACCACCTTGTACCATTTGTGAACGAAACGGCTGTAATTTGATCTCATCTTGCGCTTGTGCAAATTGCGATACCATTAATGCGCTCAAGAGCGATAATCGAAATGTAGGCAATGCTGTTAACTTCACTTTGGCATCCTATTTACGGCTAGTTCAGCAACGGCCTGATTAAACGCGGCGATACTGGGAAGAAAATTCGTTTCCGTTATCGGAATATAAATGGCACTACCCGGCTCAATAGGACGATAGTCACGATTCCAATACGCGATACCTACCTTTTCGACATTCCCAGACAAGGTGACCAAATAGGCCCAATCAGAATCCGATTTTTTCAAAGGGTTAGCTGCGGCAACATAATCAGCCACAGTGAAACCTGAACGATGTACTAAATTAACAGGCTTAGCGACAGAACCGAACACTTCAATATCGGTGGGGCGTTCGGTCAAAAACATTCGGTAAACACCCTGAGGAAAGCTTGGTGAATCTTCTAAGAATAAACGTGAACGATCGAAATCAATTCGCCGCATCAACCTTTTCCCCAAAAACCAATTGTCCAATTGGGACTTAATTGAACGTAGAGAGGCTATCGCGGAAGAGTCACCCCTGGCATCTTTAAACAGTTCGTCCAGCTGAGCAATCACATTGTAGTAATCTTCCCGTACTTCTGGGCGGTTTACTTCAAAAACCTTGCTTGCAGGCCAATACCAGTCTTTTTCAGTCGCAATAGGGGCCAAAACGGAGGTAAGCCTTGGTGATGCTTCATATCGGTATAGTGTACCGTTGAGAATAATATCGACCGTACTGTGAGCAACAGACGAATAAACCAAAGCAGCAACGGTCACAATCAAAAGTTTAGGTATCTGATTCCACATCAATTTACTTTCCATCGATAATACGAGCAGCGCGACTCAAATAGGTGAAGGCAATGGGATCTTGTGTTGGAGAAAGCTTTTGCCAAGAATAAAGCACCAAGTTTGACTTGGGGTCTACAAGGTAGCGATTAGTCCATGACAACCCGGATTCCCAGTAGGGCCTCACGCTATCAAATTGAATATGTTCTTCATACACATTAGCTGTGATCGATTGTCCCCAGACTTCCAATGTAGATTGGCCTTTGAATTCCCACTGAGAGCGCACAGGGTGGGAATAAGCCAATTCAGCAACATCGACGAAGTAACTGTATGTTTGCGTTTGCTGTTCAAGAGGAATGGCTCTTTGCGCCCCACCAACAAACTGTAAATCACTTTCAAGACCCGTTGTACGGGCTAAAATGTCATTTCGCGTATGAAACATCACTTGGTCGCTGGACACCCATTTCCTGTAACCATTTTCGATATAGGCTAATGCGACGATTGCAGCGGGTCGCTCACCGTATTCCACTTTGGCAATATCGATTTGGCTCTGGCGCGTTTCTTCCAACGAACGGCTGGTATCAGTTTGATTAAAAACAATGTTTATTGAGTCAACATAGGTTTTAAGGGTTGAAGAACAACCAGAAATTGCAAGAAGCAATGTTACACATATTGCAGGGACAAGGGGTCTAATCATGAATAAGGGGCTTATTTTAGACAATGTCAGAAACAAAAAAGCCGCCGTATACAGGCGGCTTTTCGAGACCAAATGGCTCTTACTGAAGCGTAGGCAGGTACGTGAAAGTCACTGTCGCCGTTGCAGTAGTTGTGCCAGATACTGTTACTGTCGTAGTAGTACCAGTACAAACACCATTTGAAAGTGGGTCATCACCTTCACACGTTGGTACAGGATCTGGATCTGGGTCTGGGTTAGGTGCAGAAGTACCACTGCTGTTGCTTGCTGCGCCAGCAACTACACCAGCAAATACTGTTGCTGCTACGATAGTTTCAACAGCGATAGTACCACCAGCTACCGTCACTGAACCCAAACCACCGGCAGACTCCTGTTGTGCAGTCGCAGAAAACGCTAGTGACGCTCCTAAAACTGCAGACAAAATTGTCTTTTTCATAATACGTTCCTTAATAAACACTAGTGCTTGAGTATATTATCGTATAAATTCTCGCCGCACTACTGCTGCGAAACAAAATTTAACTCAATATACAGCCATAGGGCTTTTACTGATGCTATCAGTTGCAGCAAAAATTGCTACAATTTGTAATTATAAGATCAAAAAAGTAAAAACACGATAGAGTATTTCCACTTTTTATTGCATAAATATGATCAAAATATCACAAAAGGCTGTTTTTTCGTGAGGATCAGAGCAATCCCTTCTGTGCAAACGAGATGATCTCGCCATCTCCTACGACAAGATGGTCAAGCAAATCGACATCGATTAGCTGCATGGCTTGCTTGAGCTCAACCGTTAACTCCATGTCAGCGCGACTTGGTTGAGCATGGCCAGAGGGGTGGTTGTGGACCAGTATTACAGCCGCCCCGTTTGACAATAATACCTGTTTAGCTAACTCTCTTGGGTACACCGCGGCGGCATTAATAGTGCCGAAAAATAATTTTTTCATAGTAATAAGGCGATGTTGGCTATCGAGTATAAGCGCTCCAAATACCTCTGATTCTAAATCGGTGAACTGCATTTTGACGTACATCTTAACGTCATCAACATGCGTAAAAACGGGGAATCGTTGCATCGATTGCTGCAAGCTTCGTTGATGTAACTCCATAACAGCGCGCAGTAATATGTATTTGCTATTACCCACACCACAGACGCCACATAGTTGCTTATGCGTTGCTTTTCGTATGCCTCGTAAATCGACAAACCGCTCCAACAGGTTATAGCTAATCTCTGTCACACTTTGGTATTTGCTCCCGCTACCTATCCATATGGCAATGAGCTCCTGGTCGGTCAATGCTTCTGGACCATATGCCATTAGTTTTTCTCTGGGTCTAAGTGTGTCTGGCCAGTTTTTTATCACTAGGCTTTCCTTTTAATCTGCACACGATTGTGAAGCATGCGTGAAAGAAGGCGCTTTGAAAACTGGTCACAGATAGGGTTTCCTCTACACTCCGTATCCGTGGCATGTTAGGCTACAGTTTAAATAGGTGTTTAAAATCCGATATGATGTCGATAAAAAATAAGCGTATTCTTCTGGGCGTATCTGGTGGCATTGCTGCCTATAAAACGCCAGATCTTGTCAGAAAACTCAAGGCCGCCGGCGCCACCGTAAGAGTCGTTTTGACAGACTCAGCACAAGAATTTGTTAGCCCATTGTCTCTCCAAGCCGTTTCGGGATATCCCGTAAGTAACAGCCTGCTCGACCCAGCTGCTGAGGCAGCAATGGGGCATATCGAGCTAGCAAAGTGGGCTGATATTTTGTTGATTGCGCCAGCCACTGCGAATGTAATAGCGAAGTTAGCCAATGGTATTGCAGATGACCTGCTTACCACGTTAGCGCTCGCCACAACCGCCGATCTATACATTGCGCCAGCAATGAATCAACAAATGTGGAAAGCGCCTTCCACTGCTCGAAACCTTACCCAGTTATTATCCGACGGGTACCAACAAATCGGCCCCGATGCAGGAGATCAAGCTTGTGGTGATGTGGGCCCTGGTCGCATGCCAGATCCTCTTGATATTGTCGAAGCGTTAAACTCCAGATATCACGCGATTCTCTCGGACATCAACCTTTTAATCACAGCGGGTCCAACGAGAGAGGCACTTGATCCAGTGCGGTACATATCAAACCATAGCTCTGGGAAAATGGGATATGCCATTGCCCAAGCTGCTGCACAACTCGGCGCAAAAGTCACTTTAGTCAGCGGTCCGGTGAGTTTACCCACTCCCCAAAATGTCAATAGAATCAACGTACAATCTGCTCAAGAGATGCTAGATGCCGTTAGCGACAATGTACAACAGTGTAATATTTTCATCGCGACCGCAGCCGTAGCCGATTATCGCGCACACCAAGTGGCAGATAACAAGATCAAGAAAAATGACGACGAGTTAACACTTACTTTTGTTAAAAACCCTGATATTCTTAAAACCGTTGCCGCGTTAGAAGAGCCTCCTTTCACCGTTGGTTTTGCCGCGGAAAGCCAAGATGTGGAGAAATATGCCAGAGGCAAGTTAGCAAATAAGCGATTAAACATGATTGCAGCTAATGATATAACCGAAGCAGGTTTGGGCTTTAACAGTGATCGCAATGCGTTACACGTAATCTGGCCTGATGGTGACAAACGTTTACCTGCAGCAACTAAAACAGAGTTAGCGCATCAATTACTGTCATTGGTTGCTGAACACTATAAAAAAAATAACAGTTAAATCTGCCTCAATTCGGCCGATAAAAGCTGAGAAAAATAATAACATCGCGAGCCAACAGGGCTTGCTAATTCAACATGGACTACGGGTTGATATAACCCGATAGCGGAGGAAACACTGTCGTTATGCCTGCTGTCAAAAAAACCAATCGTCGCGCACAAATATTACAAGCGCTAGCCGGTATGCTTGAAACAAACCAAGGCCAGCGTATTACTACAGCAAAACTAGCGGAGAAAGTTGGCGTGTCGGAAGCGGCACTATATCGTCACTTCCCAAGTAAAGCACGTATGTTCGAAGGCCTTATCGAATTTATTGAAGAGACGCTGTTTTCTCGAATCAATAAAATTGTGAATGAGGAAAAGGACTCTGCGACGCGCTGCCAGCTTATCCTTCATCTCATCCTTGGCTTTGCTGAAAAAAACCCAGGTATTACTCGCATTTTAAACGGCGACGCCTTGCTAGGTGAGCAAGATAGGCTCAGAGCCCGCATCGCCAAGCTTTATGAGCGACTTGAAACACAACTCAAGCAAGTGCTGAGAGAACGCAAACTCCGCGAAGGAAAAACGCTAGCGGCAGATGAAGCGGTGCTAGCAAATATGTTCATTTGCTATACGGACGGCCGAATCAACTTGTTTATCCGCAGTGGGTTTACGCGTAAACCAACTGAACAGTTTGCCGAACAATGGCAATGCTTTAAACAAACGTTTTTATAGCCGATGCAATAAATACAATAGATACAAAAAAGGCGCTGTTAGCGCCTTTTTTATTTGTTCAGATTCGACTTATTTAGCAAAGGTGTTTCCGAAGAAATCACCTTCATTCCACTTTGGTCGAGCGTCTTGGTTAGCAAGCGTATATCCAATTTGCGCATTTACATTGGCAAATTTCTCTGCTGCCTTCCAATTAAAGGGCTGATGAATATCATCCGTTGGCTTGTGGTAGTGAGTCGACAGGAATGTGCCAAAGACTTTTGCACCGTCAACCTCTGGGTCAGCTGAAACTAAACCAGGTACTAAAAATACGGCAGGGACGCCCTGCTTCACAAATGCATAATGATCAGAACGTGTAAATAACGCTTGTTCTGGCCACGGATCTTCACTCAATGTGATATCAGCATTTGCTGCAGCCTGTTCTACTGACGCTTTCATGTCCGAGTGATTGGCACCAAACGCAATTACATCAGCAAATTCATAAGTTAAGATTGGCATATCTAGATTGACGTTCGCTACCATGGAACCAGCAGGCACTGTAGGGTTTCTGGCGAAGTAATCAGCGCCTAATAGCCCCTTTTCCTCACCGGTTACAGATACAAACAAAATCGAACGCTTTGGCTTGACTTTCATATCACTAAACAAGCGTGCAGTTTCTAGCATAATCGCCGTACCCGACGCATTGTCCATGGCACCATTATTGATATTGTCTTTTTTGACGGTTTTAGCAAAGCCAATGTGGTCGGAGTGAGCAGTGAAAACAACATACTCATTCTTCAGTTCAGGGTCTGAACCTTCGATCATACCAACAACATTAGGGCTGTCGATCGTCATATGGCTGCTTTTTTTAGCGATATCCACTGAGGCATCAAGTGCAAACCCTTTAGGAGATTTGTCCTCCTCTACCATTGCGTAGATATCGTCTAGCGAGACTTTTGAGCCAGCAAACAACTTTTGCGCTGCAGGCATGCTCATATAGGCACTGCCTTTTAGCTGACTAAACGCATTGGCAGGAACATCATTATCGTCTAACCATGCTAAACGCGGAGTGTGAATGTAGCTCAACGAACGTTGATAAGGGCGCACTTTTTCCGAAACTGGCGTAGAAAGTGTAATCATACCAATTGCACCGTGGTCTACCGCATACTTCTGCTTTTGGTAGCCAGACGCAAAATGCGCTCCTTCTTCACTCGGAAACGACTTAGGCTTACCCGCCAGTGTGACAACAATTTTGCCCTCTACGTCTAAGTCCTTGTAGTCATTGTGATCCAACTCATCAGCAACAATGCCGTATCCCACAAAAACTAACTCGCCCTTTAGTGCAGATTGCTCATTGAGTAAATCTGGGCCAGTAATGAAGTCTTTTGGATAGTCAAAACTTCCAGCGCCCTCGGCGTTGCTGTAAGTGAATACGGGCGACTCTTGAACCAAACTGGCCTTGCGGAAGTTAACTTGCTGCATGTATCCGTCAGTTCCAGCTGGCTTTAAGCCGTATTTTGCGAATTCCGTCGCAATATACAAAGCTGCGATATCATGACCTCTAGAGCCTGTATCGCGACCTTCTAGTAGGTCATCGGCTAGGAAAAATAGGTGTGATTTAATTTTTTGTGTATCGGGAGCAAACACCATTTCTTGCTCATGTTCATGAGCAATAGTCGATAAGCTCCCCACCAGCATTAAGCTGCTAAGTAGGAATTTTTTCATCATGTGATTTTTTATTGCGATATTAAAACCGTGTCATGGTATACCACTCGGGTTCAATAGCCTAGTGTTTGCGGTGTATGCCTTGACGCTGCGTTAATTTGCGCTAATCTGACTGAGAATAGTAATTCTCAAAAAGACTGATATGCCACGCACCGCACTTTACGAGGTCGACGTTGTTCTCGACCAAGCCATAGATATATTCCTCGAACACAGTTATCACGGCGCAATCATGGATGAAATTATTGCTCGCACCGATTTTAACCGTAGGGGGTTTTATCTCGAGTTTGGCAGTAAACAAATTTTTCTATACAAAGTGCTATCTCACTATGAAACAACGGTATTAGGTCCGATTGTCAGTGAACTCGACAGCCACCAAGGCATAGTATCAATTCAGCAATTTTTTGACCGCTACATAGAGCTAATTTATCAAAAAGGATGTTTGTTGATTAACATGGTGACTGAACTTGGTGTTGATAACCCCACCGTTAAGGATATGGGGCGTCATTATTTAGACAAACTTCAAATTGGCTTTATTGGGTGTTTGGAGCAAGGGCAAAAACTGAGACAAATTCAACCAACAGCTAATATTGAAGCGGCGGCGTTGCAGCTTACGAGTTTTGTGCAAGGTTTCGCTGTCAACGCCATACTCGCTGAAAGTATTGACGAGATGAAGATTGCGACAAAAGCCCTGCTCGGCCCTTTGCAGATCGATTGACAATCGCGCTAAAATGCCTCCAATTTCGATGCCTCAAGGCATTGATGTTGGTTTTATTTGAGCAGGTTTAATAGATTATATGAGCAGTAAAGAACCTTTGTTTCGCGTGCAATTTGTCAGTAATGGCGAACGCTATGAACTGTACGTTCAAGAAGTATCTCAAGGTGGGTTATTCGGGTTTATCGAAATTGGAGGGTTTGTTTGGGACAACCACACACAACTCGTTTTAGACCCAAGCCATGAGAAACTCAAAGATGAATTCAGTGATGTTACTCGTACTTACATCCCAATGCACAATGTATTGAGAGTCGACGAAGTCAAAAAACAAGGGACTGCTAAGATCACTCAACTTTCAGATAAAGTCACTGCGTTTCCTAGTCCGATATACACGCCTAAAAAAGAATAATCCACCGTAGAGTGGCAAATGGAGTACCCCATGCGACAGCTAATCACAACCTGCCTTTACTTAGGAATAGTGGTCTTTAGCCTATCGAGTTCAGCGAAAACACTGCCAGAACTCGTTGAGGAAATTTGGCAATTCGAAGTGCACTCTTCCCCTTTTCTAGCCACAGCAGAGGGTGTTGACGGCTACAATCACGTTCTTCCAGACCTATCAGCGGATCACTTAGCGACGCTACACAAACAGCGTCTTGCTTTTATGCAAGAGCTAGAAGCGCTAGACAGTACAAAGATGAGCAGGGAAGATCAGATTACTTTGCACATGCAAAAATATCGCTTGCAGAATGCCATCAGTGAATACAACTTCAACGCCCACTGGGTGCCCATAACATCTGAGTATGGCTTTCATAGTGCAATTGGTGGTTTACCCAATACCATGCCTTTCAAACAAGAAAAGGATTACCAAAACTATTTAGCCAGATTGGCAGCATTTGATACGTATTTTGGTCAAAACATTGACTGGATGCGCAAAGGGTTAGCGGTTGATTATACTCAGCCAAAGGCGGTGCTTGAAGGGTATGAAGATTCCATCAAACCCTACTTAGTAAAAGACGCAAAGGAGAGCAGTTTCTACACGCCTTTTACACAGTTTCCCAACCATTTCACACAGCAACAAAAGGAAGCTTTAGAAAAGCAAGCTGTTGACGTTATCGAAATTATTGTAGTGCCTGCGTATCAACGTTTTTATGATTTCATGGTGAATGAATACATGCCTGGCGCTCGAGATGACATTGCTGCACGTCATTGGCCACATGGCGAGGCATATTATAGAGATCGTGCAAAGCATTACACGACAACCTCGATGACTCCGGAGGAAATTCACGAGTTAGGCCTTGCTGAAGTCAAGCGTATTCGCACAGAGATGCAAAGTATTATTGATTCGCTGGCTTTCAAAGGTAGCTTCGCTGACTTTATCCATTTTCTGCGTACTGACCCACAGTTTTATGCCAAATCAGAAGAAGAGCTAATTCAAACCGCATCCTATATCGCGAAAAAAATGGACGCCAAGCTACCAGCACTCTTTTCCTACTTACCTCGTACTCCATATGGCGTGGCGCCTGTACCTGCGAGCATCGCCCCCAAGTATACAACAGGCCGTTATATTAGTCCGAGGCGAGATGATCAGCCCGGATATTATTGGGTCAATACGTATGCGTTGGACAAGCGCCCTTTGTATGCTTTGCCTGCACTAACGTTACACGAAGCAGTTCCCGGCCATCATCTACAAATCTCCCTAGCTAGTGAAATGACCGACCTACCCAAAGTGCGTCAGAGTACTTACATCTCTGCTTTCGGCGAAGGTTGGGGTTTATATTCTGAGTACCTCGGAATTGAGGCTGGTATGTATGAAGATCCCTACGATGACTTTGGTCGTTTAAGCTATGAAATGTGGCGCGCTTGCCGCCTAGTCGTCGATACGGGCATGCATATGTTTGGCTGGTCTCGGGAGCAAGCATTAAACTTTATGCTCGAAAATACAGCGTTATCCGCACATAACGTCAAGACTGAAATAGACAGATACATCTCTTGGCCGGCGCAAGCTTTGTCATATAAGATTGGCGAAATTAAAATTAAATCGCTCAGACAACGGTCTGAATCTGAACTGGGTGCAGATTTCGATATCAGAGAGTTTCACAAAGCGGTACTCGCTCATGGATCAGTACCGTTGTTTATTCTCGAGCAGAATATTGACGATTATATTCAATTACATAAAACGGATAACTAAATTATGGTGGTGTCATTTTCTATCATTGGTGTTTTAGTACTTGCGCTGATCTTTTTGGTTTTGCGAAGCCAGAATATGCAAAAAGAACTCGCACTCACCAGAAACGCCGTTAAGTCTAATACGAAAAAAATCACCTATGCCTTTCACAACTTAGTATTGATGTCGAAAGAATTACAGAAAGTGTATGCCTCTAGAGTCGATAATGCTCACAAAAAAGGGCTCATATCAGGGGCAGAATACAGCGTATTGAGCATTATCATGCACAACTTTAGCCAAATCACTATGGATTGCTGTGAAAAGGGTGACACGGTTGAAGAAGCGCTGAGCAAAGCACTAAAAGATACGGAAGTGACAATGGAAAGCGTACGAGAACTCATTAAAGAAAAACCCAGTGAAATTCGTGTAGCTTGGTGTCGAAATACAGTAGACGGTTTTATGGCAGCGTGTCATGCATTATCTCAATCGGCACTCAATATTGCCACTGAATCCAAAGACGCTAAAACATCTTAACTAGCTGATTATAAAAATGATATTAAGCCTTGCTTCGCGCAGGGCTTTTTTATTTGCACACAGATCTTGGCGTAAGCTTTTCGCTGATCTAAAATACTGTATATCTATACAGTATTTTATGGTGATTGATTATGTCTTTGCAGTTACTAGAACGTAATCCTCTCATATGGAAAGGACGGGATTATATTGCCACCTCTCACGAGAAAATCACAACGGGCCACCACGAATTAGACAAAGCCTTAAACGGTGGTTTACCAAATGCAGGAGCCATCAGTTTAGCGACAAATTACAATGGTATTGGGGAGATCACTTTATTTTCCAATGTGTTAAAGCAGCAGCAAAAAACACGAAAGCTCACCGTCTTTATTCGCCCTCCAGCGAATATCAATGGCCCATGGTTAATACAAGAAAAGCTCGACCCTAAGCTCGTATATCAAGTAAATAGTGGTTCAGAAGAAAACACACTGTGGGCAGCAGAACAATGCCTACGCAGCCAAGCATGTAGTGTGGTCATGACTTGGGTTAGCAATATTACCCATAAGCAAGCCCGTCGATTACAAGTAGCAGCAGCACAACACCAAACCTTGTTGATACTCTATCGTGCGGCTCTGCCACAACATCAAGTCATGCCGATGAACGTCGACCTCAGTATGCAATGTAATGACATCCAGCCTGTCATCCATATCCATAAGCAAGTAGGTGGATGGGCACGGCACAATATTCCGATCAACCTCGGCCATATCCCGTCTAACCACATCATTACCCAACTTATGCAAAAAGGCCGAGAACTAACGATTCAGCCACTCGACCTCGTACGATAGTGATAGCTTATGCACTGGATGTATCTTTATTTCTATCAGTTACAACTCGACGGCTTATCACTTTCTGATAGTCAGAATACAAGAGCTATTGCGATATATGACAATGCGCTAAATGCCATTGTCCAATGCAATGACGTCGCGACATCGCAAGGCATTAAACAAGGCATGGGGTTAGCCACTGCGAGCGCAATGTGTTCATCTTTACATTTGATTGCCTATGACGCTAACGCTGAGAAGCACCGCCTAGAAGCCGTAGCTAATGCATTGTATATGGTGGTTTCAGACATTGTCATCTGCACCCACAATGCCATGGCCATAAAGCTCGACAACATGCTCACCTACTATGATGGCCTTGAGCCATTACTTGCAACACTCGCTCGTCAGCTACAAGCCCAACAGCTGCATTATCACTACGCAACAGCGTGGAGCATAGAAGCAGCCCAAGTTTTGGCATTATCTGGGTTGAATAAAGTATCAATGAATCAGCAAACGATTAAAGCATGGCTTGCTGATCGCCCTATTGCGTTATGCCAGCTTACTGCCAAACAACAAACGTCACTGCACCGCGTGGGCATTAGAAAGGTAGGCGATATTCTAAAGATAAGCACACAAGAAATTAGCAAACGCTTCCCCAATACACTAATTCATTACCTGACAGCACTGAAAGGTGAAGTCTACCCCAAGGTTGTGTATTACCATCCTAGAGAAACGTTTTTCTCTCCTGTAGAACTGCCTTTCGAATTAGACAAAACAACACTATTAATGCCGTGGTTTACACAACTTTTAAATGAGTTGGAAACCTATCTTGTGCTACGTAACAAGCTGACAAATAGCCTCGTTTTACAACTCTTCGGTCGAGACAATGAAGAAACAACCATTCCGTTAAATTCGATACAACATATCAACCGAGCCAATGACTGGCTGTCTCTACTCACGTTAAAATGCGAAGCGATTACATTATCAGAGCCCATTCGTCGTATCACACTAAGTTGCGACGTGTTAGTTGATATTACGGAACAAAAAACAGACTTTTTTTCCCAACGCCAGCACCAGTTTGCTCACCTACAGTTGATTGGTCATTTACAAGCAAAGCTTGGCGTTTCCAATGTGATACAACCATTACCAGCAAATGAGCATCAACCGGAAAAGCAAACCACGTCGACACCCGCTAATCCATCCTCTATGGTTTATGCTCCCTACGCCCCGTGTTTACTTACTTTTAACCCGCTTCCTTTAGCTCAAGAATCACGCATTATTTATGGCCCAAGACGCTTGCAAACCGCATGGTGGGATACCCCGATTTTTCGCGATTACTTTGTTGCTCAAGATGAGCTCGGGCAATATTTATGGATATACCGAGATAAACAAAAGCGCTGGTTTTTACAAGGTTGGTATAGCTAAATCATGAGTTACTCTGAACTAGTTTGTCGCTCCCATTTTTCCTTTTTAGATGGGGCGTCTTCTCCTGAAGAGTTAGTGACAACAGCATCGTTTTTAGGCTACCAAAGTATCGCTATTACTGATGAATGCTCAGTAGCAGGTGTTGTTCGCGCTTATACAGAAATAAATCGCAACCGATTGCCTATCAAGCTAATTATTGGCAGCCGTTTTCAATTCTCTGAATCACTCGAGTTAGTCCTACTTTGCCCTACTAAAGCGGCATATAGCGAACTCTGCCGTATTATTACCAATGCTAGACGCAGAGCTACAAAGGGGACTTATCAATTAGCTGAATGGGATCTTAAAAGTATTAAGCACTGCTTACTCATTTGGATGCCATCAATAGACGGTAAAGACAATAATTACTGGGCAAAATGGTTGGCGAAGTATCATCCCTCTCGGACTTGGATAGGCGCCCATCGAAAGCTGGATGGCCGAGATACACAAAGGTACGAGTGCTATGATGTACTACACCAAACTTATGCATTCCCTATCGTAGCGTGCGGCGATATCCTGATGCATCACGCTGATAGACTACAGCAACAACATGTACTACATGCTATTCGAACAAGAAAAACGGTTGATACATTAGGGCAAGCATCTCTCAGTAATGCCGAGCAAAGCCTGCGCCCCATTCCCAAGCTAGTCTCATTATTTCCAGCACATTGGCTTACAGAAACACTTAACATCAACCAAAAATGCGATTTTAGTCTCGATGAACTCAAGTATCAGTACCCTGCTGAGCTCATTCCACAAGGTAAGACAGCAACTGAATATTTAAGAGAATGCGTAGAGGTGGGTATTACTCGCCGCTTTCCCAATGGTATTACACAAAGGGTAAGAGACATCATAGAGAAAGAGCTCCATTTGATCGCTGAGCAGTCTTACGAGTATTTTTTTCTTACTATTCACGATGTGGTGCAATTTGCCAAACGCCAAGGCATTCTCTATCAGGGCAGAGGTTCAGCTGCGAATTCCGTTGTTTGTTACTGTCTTGAAATCACCTCCGTGGATCCAGAACAGATCAATGTACTTTTTGAACGTTTCATTTCAAAAGAGCGTAACGAGCCTCCTGATATTGACGTTGATTTTGAACATGAACGGCGAGAAGAAGTTATCCAATATATTTACCAAAAATACGGTAGAGAGCGCACCGCTTTAGCCGCTACTGTCATCTCTTTTCGCTTCAAGTCGGCGTTCAGAGAAGTTGGTAAAGCATTAGGTTATGACGAAAGCCAACTTGATTTCTTTATCAAAAATGTCAATCGCCGAGATCGGGCCCAACCATGGCAATCTCAACTTGCCAGTACCGGATTAAATAGAAACAGTAAACAAACCGACATTTTTATCAAACTAGTGGAGGATATCGTTGGTACTCCTCGCCATCTATCTCAGCATGTAGGCGGGTTTGTCATATCAGAAGGGCCCTTGTATAACCTTGTCCCGGTAGAAAATGCCTCAATGCCAGAAAGAACGGTGATTCAATGGGATAAAGATGACTTGGAAAGTTTAGGGTTACTTAAAGTGGATGTGCTTGCTCTGGGTATGTTGACTGCAATTCGCAAAGCCTTTCATTTGATTAAATGCAATTTTGGCTATGATCTTAGCATCGCTAGTATCACAGCGATGCCCGATGACCCTCAAGTCTTTGATATGCTCTGCCGAGCAGATACTGTTGGCGTTTTTCAGATCGAGTCTCGAGCACAGATGTCGATGTTGCCTAGGCTGAAACCTAGATGTTACTACGACCTGGTCGTGCAAATCGCCATCGTTAGACCCGGCCCCATTCAAGGGGACATGGTTCATCCATACCTTCGTCGGCGTCACGCTAAAGAAGTCATCAGTTATCCGTCCAAAGCAGTTGAGTCTGTACTCAAACGCACTATGGGTGTGCCAATCTTTCAAGAGCAAGTCATTCAACTCGCTATGGTGGCAGCAGGCTTTAGTGGGGGTGAGGCTGACCAACTGAGACGTGCAATGGCTAGCTGGAAAAAGACCGGTGAGCTGAATAAGTTTAGAGACAAGCTTGTATCTGGGATGGAATCTAGAGGCTACGACACTCACTTTGCCATTCAACTTTTTGAGCAAATCAAAGGCTTTGGCGAGTATGGCTTTCCCGAATCTCATTCTGCTTCTTTTGCTGTACTGGCCTATGTTTCAGCTTGGCTGAAACATTATTTCCCAGCAGAATTTTATGCCGCGTTGCTCAATAGTTTACCTATGGGCTTTTATTCTGCTAGCCAATTAATCCAAGATGCTCAGAGACATAATATAGAAGTACTTCCTCCCTGTATTAATGCCTCCCAAATAGACTACACGCTAGAAGGCTCACAACAAATCAAGGCGTTAAGAATCGGATTACGGCAAGTCAAAGGAGCAAGCCAACAGTGTCTCACCTCACTGGTTTCAAAACGTCCCCAGGAAGGTTACGCAGACCTCACAGCACTCTTAGCTGTTAAGATTAAACAAGACTCCTTGCAAGCACTGACAAGCGCTAATGCGCTCTGTGTCATCGCGGGTAGTAATCGTTTTAATACGCGCTGGCAGTTAATGGATAGCCATCAGAAGCTACCACTTTTCGATAGTGACCCTCTACCCAAAAGCATAGAGCACATGCCCAACGATGTAGAAGGGTTATTGGAAGACTATGCATCAATGAGCTTGTCTGTAGATAAGCACCCTATCGCCTTACTTCAACAACGCGGTTATTTTAACAAAGTAAAGTTAGCTAAAGATTTACAGCATACTCGACCCAATAGTGTCGTTAGCATTGTAGGCTGCGTGACTGGACGTCAAGCACCAGGGACGGCTTCAGGTGTCACCTTTGTCACACTCGAAGATCATACTGGAAATATCAATGTTGTCGTCTGGCAAGCCACTGCACGGCATCAAAAAGTACCTTTTTTAAATGCTAAAGTACTGCAAATAGATGGCATTGTAGAAAAATCGGAAGAAGGGGTGGTTCATGTCATAGCCGGCAAACTCACTGACCATACTGAACTACTTGGTCAGCTCACATTGAACGCCCGAAATTTTCATTAAATCAATCATATAGGTCAAAGCTAATTTTTGCACCTTTACATTGAAGAAAGAGCGTGAGATTGTACCAGCTTAAGCTTCTGAAACTCGACTAAAGTCGAACATGTAAAATCGGTAAAAAACGCGGAGTATGTTAGGTGCGCAAGTTTCTTGTTGTATTGACAGCGATTATGCTGCACACCTCAGTTAAAGCTGAGCATTACATTGTCGGGGCGCAAAATATCAGCTACTTTCCTCACTATGCCTTTCAATCCCCAATAGATAAAGGTTTAGCATGGGCGATTCTCGAAGCCTACGCTGAAAAATCTGGCCATACTTTCGATTATGTCGCCTTGCCCATCGTCCGACTGCGCAAAGAGTTGGTCAAAGGCAATGTTGACATCATCTATCCAGACAATCCGAAGTGGTTTAACAGCCAACTAGAAACTGACAATAAATATTATTCATCGCCTTTGGTTAGGGCTTTAGGCGGAACAATTGTCACTCTGGATAAGCAAGGAAAAGGGATAGACGCCGTCAAACGATTGGGGCTACCTGCCGGTTTTTCTCCGGTGAAGTGGCAATCTAGAATTGAGAGTAAACAAACTAAACTCATACCTGCAGAAGATAGCTTATCCGCATTGTTATTACTGGCGGAACAACAAGCCGATGCCGTAGACCTAGAGTACAACGTCGCCAGCTATCTTAGTCGTAACAAACACAAACTCAGCAACATAAGATTAGATCCAAGCTTACCTTTTGATGATGTTGGCTTCAGATTGGCGACAATAAAACACAAGCGATTAATTGATGGACTCAATCAGTTTCTTATCGAAGAGGAAGCGTTGGTTGAAAGTTTGAAGCGGCGCTACAATATTGAAGACCCCAATATCGTTATCTCTCGACTACAGCGACAACAGCAAAATTAGTTGTTAGTAGCATTGTCCAGCAGATACTTACCGTCAACAGAGTCGACATAAGCCTCAAGAATGTCCGTAACAATCGCGACGTTATCAGATGCTGTACTTACCGCGTAATACGTATTGGCTTTACCTATATACTCAATAGACAAAGACAACGGCATTTCAAAATCACTACTCGCGATGAACGCATTAAAAGGTCCTACATAACTCACTAGATGACTCGTTCGACGACGTAGAAAGAGCGTAATCGCATCCGTTGCCGACGGCACATCAAAAAACGTATGAGCCCTATCTTCTAGTAATGCCCTGACACCGTGATAGTCGAAACCACGTATGGCGGCTACGGATTTTGCGGAAGCCATATCGGCATGTTTATAAATACCAATATTTAGTTGCCCAACCGGATGATCGATGAACTGCACAATATTCTGTAGCGCCTCCGTTGACTTTACATTAATCGTGAGGTCAACAGCTCCAAGCTCCAGTAACTTGTATATTCTAGCAGCGGGCGCACATATGACTTTAATCGTAATATTCGCATTTTCGAAAATTTGTTTCGTTAGGCTGATACCGCGCCCTATACACTCACCACTTTCCTTATCAATATAGGTCGTTGGCGGAAACACCACAGCACCAAACACGATAGTTTGTTCGTCTTTGAGTAAGGGTAAAGTCTGAGCTTCAATACCCGTAGTCCAGAAACTGATGAGAATAATGAAGGTACTGATTTGAGTAGGAAACAACCGCAATTCACTCTCCTAACGCCACGACTAATGTTCGGCAGATATAAAACTCGAGGGTGCCATAAGGTAAAGTATGGGCGCTTTTAAGCGTTTACGCCACGCATTTTCGTTGTGGCCTTCTCCGGGGTAGCTTCGAATCTCAATAGCTTCATCGGGAAGTGCCATTGAAGATAACGCTTTGCTTATTTGATCCTGCAACGGTGGATACAGGCTATCTAGCTCGGCATCACCGTGATCCATATACCAACGCATGCCCTCTCTGTATTGCAGCGAGTGCGTTATATACTGTTCAAACGCATTAATAATACGCTTATCGTCAACCGCCATGGTCCCCGGCCAATGGGTAGAGATACTTGCCGCCCGACCAAACTCTTCTGGATATTCCAATAGACCATACCAAGATATTAAGCCCCCCATACTAGAGCCCAACAACACGTTGCGATTACTCTTTTTACTGGTTTTAAAGCGGCCTTGTATCATGGGTTTAAGCTCTTTCACGATAAACTTTAGATACTTATCAGATTGAACATTGTTACCGCCAAACAATAGCCTATCCCCTCTGGCAAGCTGATAAAGTTCCTGTTGGTAGGGTGCTTCTAGGCTCTCAAACGGCTTTTGTGGAAAATATTCGGCATGCCTAAGTAAGCTACCACCATTATCTATCCCAACAACGATAAAAGGTATGACTTGCCTCTCATCAAACAACACGGAAAGAGTCTCATCCACGCCCCATTCTTGTTGATTCCATGTTGTTGACGCGTCAAATAGCATTTGGCCATCATGCATATAAAGTGTTGCTATCTCTTCGCCATTTTTCAACCAAGTGTCATATTGCTTGGGGAGCCACACACGAATATCTCGTGGCGCTATGAATTTAGACTTAACATTGTCAATGACAATCAGTGTACCCGAAGACACTACCTCTGCACCGAGATTAAAATGAACGAACAAACAAAGTAATACTGTCAACACCCTTTTCATGACATAGATTCTCTTATAATTTTCCGATACATTAATTCAATCAGATTGTGCAACACTTACTATTTCACTGTTCTCTAATGACATCACAAATAGGCTTCCAATCCTTTGCCTCGGTACTGACAGCCCCTACTGATTCGTAATGCTTCAGCAGAGAACCATCTTCTCGCATTTCTACTAACCGGTTATTAAGCGTTTTTGCGAGTGAGAAACCAAACGATAACTTAGAGGATATAAGATAGTGGCTAGAATCTGGTATAACGAGTTTATAGCCAGGTATAGGGACGAGCTCTACACCAAACTCTCTACGACCTACCCCAAATTCTTTCCCAAACGCGAGAGGCAATACATCCGCTCGTTCTCTTTGCAGCATGTGAAACATTTGCTCATAATGGTCAACGTGCAATACATCGCCCATTCCACATTTCAACATGCCCCAATCATAGGACCAATTTCGATTCGACACAGCTATCATCTTATCGAAATCGACTGCTTGTGTTTTTCTAGTAGCAATATTTAACGTCTGCAGAGTCTTTGGGGTGACAAACAAGCCCTTATTAAATTCCCCAAACTCCAGCAAAGGCATGGTGCGAATAATACCAACCTTATTTGATTCTCCTGACCATACGCCAAAGCCAGTTAAATCGGCTTCACCTTCTGCCACAGCATTAACAGCACGTAATGCTACAGGATAACCAACCAATTTTAACTTTATATCTGGTAATAGTTCGATTAACGATTGGCAGAGTAGCTGATACTCCATCACCATTTGATTATTTTGGTAACTGTCAGGGTTGAGTGGAGTGCAACCATTTGAATCCAAATCTTTTTGTATATTTGACAATTGATCGGAAAACACGGCGACACGCAATGTTTGTTCATTTCCATGAGCATGCAATGAAAATACAATTAACATAAGCCAGATTTTCACTTTCCCTCGCGTAATCAAAGTACTCCCCTTTCAAACACTCTACGCCACTATGTCCAAACTACCCGCCATAGTTAAAGTAATAACCCACTATATGACAACTGACAACGATTCTAAGAGACAATTTTCTTAAAAGATGGCAAGTACAGATCAACCTAGCCTAAATTTATCAAATAGCTTAGCCAGTAAAAGTGCAGGAATTATGAACAAGTTTAACTGCAAACAGCACCTATAGTGGTTGAGGTATTACGCCAATCATAAGATTCATATAAACGTTATAAATAACTCGATCGCAAACAAACCTAAGGGCGTCTGCATACCCGCCAATGAACATGCAAGTAATGCGTCTTCAATACGCGCCTAAGAACAAGATAACCATTCAATAGAGCAGGGAGCCCTGTACCGGCGAGGGACGGTGGCGACGCTCACACGGTTCGAACCTGTGAATCGAGTTAAATTGTGGGCGTCGTGAATAAGGAATGCCCTATAGCACGTCAAGAATATAAATGGGTCTGGTATTAAGGTCGCACATTTTTCTGCGCCTAAAACAAAAAAGCCCACTCAATCGAGTGGGCTCTTCGGAATGGGAGCCCCGTACCGGCGAGGGACGGTGGCGACTCTCACGGGCTAGCCCCAGTGAGTAAAGATAAAGATGACGCTTTTTACTGCACTTAAAACAAAAAAA
>NZ_BAAJLQ010000005.1:0-361916 GCF_057544385.1 Alteromonas sp. 5NS40-0096 | reverse complement strand
CTAAAAATGAACGTACATAAAAAACGCTTAAGTCACATCCCGCTACGTGGGCTGGTGGGACAAATACCCACTGCGGCTTCGCGATTTTCGCACTGTGCTTTTGCCCCTTAGCTTAAAGTTAGGTATCAATGAGTCAAAAGGACAACGCTAAAATTTATCAACAAAAAAGAGCTAAGTTTGTATTAATTATTAAAACTTGCTTTGCTCTGTTTGTCATTTTGGCCTTGTTTGGAATTGCAATGGACACCAACTCATTCTGGTATTTTTGCCTTTGTGCATTGCCAGTTGTTTTAGCTATGTATGTGCAACTCACTCTAAACACATGTCCAAAATGCGGAACTTCGCAATTTCAATACATAGAAATTAAAGGCAAATTGGTCAGAAGAGAGCTTTGGGACTTAGATCCATCACAGTGTCAAATATGCAAAGAAAGATTAAAATAAATCTAACAAAGCGCTCAAGGCACTCGCTCCGCTCGCTGGGAGCAAAACACTTGAAGGCTTCGCCTATTTTGCCACGCGTTTCGCCCCCTTAGCGTAAAGTTATATGCACTTAAGAAACCTATGAAGTTTTTAGACAAGTTAGTAGAAAGAAAAATAAACCGGCATAGCTTAAGGTTTAAAGTAATCTATCGCGTGTTAGCTTTTTCGGTAATGAGCCTTGCTTTTTACGCTGGGCATGTTGGAAACAAAGCCTTATTTATTGGATGTGTAGCGGCTCTCTTCATTTTGTGGATTATTATTAATGTTAAAGCCAACAGTTAGTCCAGAGTGCAGTGCATATACCGAGCCAGCTAAAGTTTGGCTCGGTTCCGCTTTGTTACATAGTTTAGCCAAACATTATCAGCCCCTTAATGGGGCGTTATACGCAGTAGGAGTTTTATGTCATTTCAGTTTTCGGGTTTCTTTGTTAAAAAGAGAGTGCCACGTGACATCAACAAACATAAGGATGTTGAAAAAGTAGTAGCTATTGATGAACCCTTTTCCGGTGTTGGCATTTCTGTTCCTAAATTCATCTCAAAAGATCCCACTCAAGACGAGCTTCTTGCCCTTGCCTCAAACCTAGGAATTACGGATGGGCTAGATTGGATGTTTATTGTCTACGAATGCTTTGGCGGTCAAATAGACTATTTGTTTGGTTATCAAAACAAAAATTCACAAACTTTCGGGCCAGTCCAAGACTCCGCATTAGATACAGTCGAGAACTCCTACATTGAGTTTATGCACAACTTTGGTGTTGGAAAGAACAAGGCTATAAAGTTTGTCCCATTCGAAAGAGGTTATTTTGAGTAAGCATGCGTATAACAAGGCGCTCAAGTCGTTCACAACGTTCACTGGGACAGTAACGCACGGCGCCTTCGGCATATTCGCCGCATGTCACTGCCTCTTAGCTTAGCGTTAGGTGCCGCACTAAATGGAAACTGCAAACGCTTTAAGATTTACAAAAATTATTGATGAACTATTGGTCAAACAAACTAATAGTGGTTACGAAAGAGAGTTTAGTAGCTTGTTGGAATATGCTTGTGGTAGCCTTTTTCACGACATTAGAAAAGGTTACTGGTACGACGGCGTTACTGAAATGCGAGTTAGCAAACGTAAACAAAGACAACTCGAAATTAAAGGTCAAATGTGGGTGGCTCAAGACTCAAACAGGCAGTGGCAAGAACCTTTGTTCGCTAGAGTCACTGACAAACGTATAACCAAACAAGGCGTGTGGCTTAAAGTTAAAATTGGAGAATACGAGGCAGATGGAGAACTGCGTGATGTACTGTAGCTTTTGGGTTCAGACACCTAACAAACCTATAAACACACTCGCTTCGCTTGCTGGGACGCATACTTGCTGCGGTTTCGCCATTTTCGCAGCAAGCATTCGCCCGTTATCGAGACGTTAGGTTTCGCTATGAAGTTTGTAATCACTTTAATATCTTTATTTTGTATATCCACAAGTGTTTGGTCTTGTTCTTTTCCCATGAGCGGAGAAAAATACAATAGGCAAATAGAAATTATTAACACTAAAGATAAAGGTGTTTATAAATTCGTTATTCCTTCCGAAATGGAGGGGTTAGATGAGTTAGAAGTTTATTTGGTTTACTCACCTAAAAATGCTGAAGGTTTCAAGTTTATGCAAGAATCTCTAAAACTTGATTTTGAGGTTAATGATGGTAATGCTGTAGGAACTTTCAAAGTGGTGCAAAAAGAGAATTCATTACCTTTCTTGCATGTTATGTGGTGGCCCGAATCCGTCGGGTTATGTGGAATAGCGGCAAGTAGTGACATTATTGGAGAAAGCAATACCTAACAAGTCGCTTAAAGTGGACGCAAAACAGTTGGTTTGCGCTCATTCTTCGCTAATTTTAGCCAACAATTTTACGCCCATTAGAGAGGCGTTAGGTGCTATGGTTGATGGGTAACCGTTCAGGTTTAAAACAAAAAATAATTGAAAGATACACCATAGCAATAATTTTCTTAATTGGGGCTTGGATAGTCGCCCTAGCCGTCTGCTTTGGAATCGATTTATTTATTAGCTTTACTTCTGATTCGCCTGGCTCAGGCGCAGGCATTTTGACTTTTATGTTTGTTTTCATATCCGCTGGGAGCATATGTGAGCCATGGTTCAGCATGCTGTTTTCTGGTGAAGAAGATGTATATTTAATTTTGCTGTATGCCTCAGTAACATATTTATTTAATGCCCTTTTGTTTTCTTTGTTTTTAACGTTGGTTCCTCTTGAAAAGTTCCGCACCTAACAACTCAATAAACGCACTCACTTCGCTCGCTGGGAGCAAAACACGTTACATCTACGGCTATTATGCCACGCGTTTCGCCCCTTAACTTAAAGTTAAAAGCAACTGTAAAAGGAGTGACCCTTGTACCAATTGTACTATTATCCACTGAATGCCAGTATGGCTCCGCACTTTATTCTTGAAGAGTTAAAAGCTGATTTTGAATTAATCACTGTAGATAGGAAAAGTAACGCTCAAAAATCTCAGGAATATTTAGCTTTAAATCCTGCGGGAAGGATCCCAACGTTGATTGATAATGGGTCTGCTATTTTCGAGAGCCCTGCAATCTGCGTTCATCTAGCAGAAACAAATCCATCTTCAAACTTGATACCTGAAATAGGCTCTCAATATAGAGCTCTATTTTTTCAATGGATGATGTATTTGACTAATACTGTTCAAGCTGAATTGATGGTTTACTTTTATCCTCAAAAGCATACTAAAGATAGCAAAGGAGCTGAGTGTATAGTACAAGCTCAGGAAGAAAGGCTAACTGGAATGTTGGAATTGCTCGACAACGAGCTTGAAGGTAAAAGTTATTTAATTGGAGACTCTCTCAGCGCCTGTGATTTTTTTCTGTTTATGCTGTCTATTTGGTCAGATGAGTTAAAAAAACCGCCTTTATCATTCAAGAATTTATCTCGCTACCTTAAAAAACTAGCTAAACGAGAGTCTATTATACGAGTTTGCGAAAAAGAAGGTTTAAGCCTAAAGGATTATGAGTAGGTTGCTTATAACTAGGCGCTCAACAGGACGTTTAAAGCTAGGCTCGTCTCGCTGCGCTCGTCATTTTAGCCTAGCATCAAACGCCCATTAGCTTGGCGTTAGCTACCAAGGAATAGAAATGGAGTTCTTACCCAGATTACTTGCTTCAAAGTTTGATTCACTCAAAGAAACATCTACGATAAAGTTATTTGCGATGTTCTTTGGTGCATTTGCTTTAATATTCGTGGTTTCATCAGTTGGAGACTTTGCTGCTAAGTTCGTATTTCCCATTTTAGTGGGGGTGCTTTTTGTATTTTTCTCTGGAGTTGTTTCAGCCCAACACTTCGCAAGAAAACCATTTGTTTCTTATCACCCCATATTTGTGCAGTTATCTGCAACAAAATGGTTTAATTCATTAGCTAGTGCATTGTTGGTCATCCGTAACTATTTTGTTCTCGTGATCATTCACTTAATAGTGTTTGTTGCAATTCTGGCAATACTCTCTCCATTGGTGCTTTGGTATGGTAGCTAACAAAACGCTCAAGTCGCAACCCGCTGCGCGGGCTACTGGGACAAATATACAGTGCGGCTTCGTTATTATCGCATTGTGCTTTTGCACCTTAGCTTAGTATTAAGTGCCAAGATGAAAAAGGACTTTCAATATCTCTTATCTGACATCACTATTTAAATAGATCCAGAACATGGACCTATTTTAAATTTGGTCGACTGGGATCATCGCGATTATATCGAAGACGTTTTAATCGAAGTTTTTGATATTGAATACGATTATTGTGTCGAGCATGATGATGACAGCATAACGTTATTTTTTACTGACAAAGCCGACCTTGATGCTCTACTCTCAACAGTAAAGGTAATTAATGCGTTCCATAAATCAGAAAACAGGGAGTTTGATTTACCAAGTGACACCTAACAAACCAATAAACACACTCGCTGCGCTCGCTGAGCCCCTACTTGCTGCGACTCCGCCATTTTAGCTGCATGTATGTGCCCCTTAGCTTAGTGTTAGGCATACCATGAAAAAGTTTGAAGATGACATTGAAAACTGGATCACAAATAAGTTTCCCGATGCTCAAAAGGCAAAAGAAATCATTGAGCCTATATTGGAAATTGATACTGCCATTGATCATTCACGAATAATTAGAAGCGCTTTGTATCTTTCAGTTAGTGATTATGATTCGTTGGTAAGTTATACAAACAAAGCGCTGGAAGATCCTCGCAGTGTTGTATGGTGGGCAGAATATGACAATCGTGATGTACAAAAGCGAGATTTTAGTTACGGCTTTAATAAACAAAAGGCGTAGTTCGGCGTATAGTAGTGCCTAACAAGCCATTACAGTACCGGACTGCTAACAGCTTGCTCGGTTCCGCTCCGCTTCAAAATTTTAGCAAGCTATTATCAGCCCCTGAATGGGGCATTATACGTATTGAGATTTCTGATGAATCCAGCAGTTGCAGTTTTAGAAACACACTTGAAAGCCCTTGAGAAAAAATCAGATTTTCAGTCGTTAGAGGAAAAAGCAGAACATATAGGCTTAATTATCCAAATTAAAGATTCCATTGCTCAGCTCAACCTCTGTGATAAATATGGAATTACAGGTAGTTCTTTAATCAATGTATTACCTGAAACATCATCGGTTGAACATCAATTTGTTGTTGCTTATCAAAATGAATCAACTAACCCAGAAAATTGGCAAGAAGTCTTTTTTGATAATAGACAAATATGGTTTTCGTCAGGTGATCTTGTAGTGCGCAAATAAAATACGCATCACAAACCAATAAAGCGGGACTGCTAACGCTTGGCTCAGTTTCGCTTCACGAGCATAGCCAAGTATTATCAGCCCCTTATCGGGGCGTTAGGTGACTAAGGAATGCGAGAAGGAATTTTCACTTATCGGTCAAACATTTCACTAGGAAAAGGTTTTACGAAGCCCTGGCTCAAAGTAAAATCATTTATGGAAAAGTCTGCAAATAATAGCCTACCTTCAAGGGTCGCGATAGAGCTTGTCCATGCCTCGAATCTACCAACACAGTTTTTTAATACTGAAAGAGAAGTTCTGGATCGCAAGTATGAAATCTATGGATGGAACTATCTTGGAGATTGGCATTCACATCAATGGGTTATACCAAACTCAGATTTATCGTCTACCCTATCTCGATACGAACAATTCCGACCTTTTCCCAAACAGGAAATTAGTCCGGCGAGACTCAATATTAGAATTGATTTCGAGCTCATCGATAAAATGGGAAAAGCTCTCCCTTTCCAATCCACTGTGGATTATGGTCACTTTGTTAGTAGGGATAGGATAGCTGAAGAACTTGGGCTATCAAGAGCAAATATATACCTTTCGGAAAATTCAACTATGGAACTATTTTTGTGCGTTCCATTTGAGAGTATGAGTTCTGAATTTCTATCACAAGTAGAGTTTCTAAAAGAAAACGCACAATTTAAATTCAACTCAAAAATGTGGAAATACTGGGAAAAAACAAAAAATGGTAAAAGTTATAAAAAACGAAAGGTGGTTATATCAGCATGAGGTCGCCTAACAAGTTAATGAACGGAGATTATCAGAGCATGCCATGCCGCTTGCTTTCGCGACCGTCACGCCATACCCTGCTAACTCGTTATTAAAGCGTTATCCCTAAAGGGTGTTTAATTGAGAGTTTACCTAGTTATTTTTCTTTTATTGTTCAGTGGTCCGGCATTTTCGGCCAATGTTAAGGGTATTTCGAATAAGAGTCTCAACGAGTATTTTAAAGGTAATCTAGACTACGAAGCTTTCTTCTTAAATTTAAAATCAAGCTTGTTATCAGGTGATAAGCAACAGGTAGCGTCGCTAAATTTGTATCCGATACGAGTTAATTATCCAAACGGTAGCGTTTACTACGACACCACAGAGCAATTCATTGAAAACTACGACAGTATTGTTACACCGGAAATGCTGACAAGAGTTAAAGAACAGCAGTTTAAAAACTTATTTTATAATTATAATGGACTGAATATAGGGTTTGGAGATATTTGGTTTAGTGGCATTTGTACGGATGGTGATCTTTGCAAAGAGCGTAAAATAAATGTTTGGGCTTACAGTGTGCTCTCTGTAAGTAAAAAGTAGGTATAACAAACCACTGTAGACACTCGCTGGCGCTAGTTGGGCGTTAGTGTTCACAGGGTCAATTTCTCGCACGCAAGCAATTAGCCAACAAAGGGACTATCATGGAAAAAGGAAGTAGTAACTACAATCAAATCGTGTCTTTCGCTAGAGAGCTACCCTTCGAACTAAAGAAACAGTTCGGTTGGAGTAGCTTCTATACAAAAGAGCAAGTGCGGCTGGCAATTCTTGAGACGTTTACCTTTTTAGGCAATACAAACGACTGGTCGTTTGAAAATGTTTGTTATGCTTTTGCAATGTATTGTACGCCTCACGAATTTGAAGACTTTCAAGTCGAGTATAATGAACGTCGAAACTATATCGAATTGAGAAAGGACATCACCGAAATATGTTTTGACAACCATTTCGAATTTACTTTCTCTGACTTAGAAGAATTTGCTTCCCATGATAGCTCTTCTAGTACCAGTGAGCTTGGTGATGCTTTTAGTGATGCAGGAGGTGGTGACTAATGACGGCTAACAAACCAATCAAACTCACTCGCTCCGCTCACTGGGACAATTCCTCGCATATGGACCTGATATTCTCGCATACAAACAATTGCCCCTTATTGAAGTGTTCGGTACATAAATATGGTCTTCAAAATCTAAGACAAAATTAACTATTTTTGATATTTGGCTCAATTTTATTGTCGGTATTGCGATGTCGTTGGGTGGGCTCTTTTTATTTTACTACTACAATATTTGGACTAAACGGCAACTTAATAATGCTGAGTCATCACTTATTCGTGGAACAGCGTTAGTCTGGTTTATCGGTTTTGGTATTTCATTAACGGGTATCGGTATCACTTACGTTTTTGGTACTGTATTGTTTAGTTAATATTTTAGTCAACAACCAAGTGTACCTAACAAGTCCTTAAACGGGGCAACTAAAGCTTGGCTCCTGTCGCTGAGTTCCTAATTTTAGCTAAGCCAATTATTTGCCCGTTAAGCGGGCGTTATGAATAGGTCCAAAATGAGATTATTTCTACTAATTGCGTTAATTATAAAGTCATCGTTTTTGTATGCTGGAGATGATATTACATGTGATTATGCGTATGGATATAAATATGAGCAGAAAGGAAAAATATTTATTTCTAGAGCATTTTCCGAGTATAGAGAATATTTCACTTTATGTGTGGATGAAAAGGAGCATGATTACTTTATTATTCTTGAGCTGAAGCCACAGAAAATTATGTCATCTAAATATATTGACCCAAAAAGAAAATCTAATTCTGTAGAAAAAATAAGAGATCATACCAATAGATATTTGGCGTGGGTTTTATGGTTAAATCATGCTACTTATACGGAGCTAAAGCAGGACTTTAGCAATCTTGAAAAAACACTAATAAGTGATGATATAAATGGTCTAGATGGGTCAACTTGGTGTCTAGAAAAGAACGAAGGAAAAGAGTGCGTATGGACTCCAACTCATGAACCAAAAAAGAGAGGGTATCGTCATTTTGTCTTAACGGGCGAAAAGCTTTGGAAGTTGTTCGAAAATGAGCTGAAAAATGAAGAGCTATACTAAAATTCATAACAAGGCGGTAAAGCGGGACGCTAACACATGGGCGGCTGCGCCATTGTTGCCCATGCGTTATAGCCCGTTAGCATAGAGTTTTGTTTTCACAAGGAATCGAGATGAATTTGTGGATAGCAATATTATCACTATTAACTGGCTGCCTTATTTGCAAGCCTATGTTTAGCTACCTGTTTAAAGCTGTAAGTGGTAACGCTGAAAGTTTCGATAAAGGTTTTAAAAAAGAGTTTCCCGAAGATTCCGCATACTACAAAAGTTTTGGCGGTCGCCAAAAGATGAAGCATTTCCCTGATGAAGCAGTTGAAGACTTCGCAATGGCTAGTTTTGTTGTTTTAATATTACCTTTAATACCATCATCTTTTTTAGCTGTTGGATTCTACTTTTTATACAGCTGGCTATGGGGCATGGTATAAAAGAAAACATAACAAACCAATATAGCGGGACTGCTAACGCTTGGCTCGATTCCGCTTCGCTGCACACTATAGCCAAGCATTATCAACCCCTTATTGGGGCGTTATACGGCGTCATCGAATGAATAGAACTAATTACAATAACCTCAAACTTAGCGTAAGAATGAAGTTCCTGTTCATTACTTTCGTCATCTTCGTTATTAGTGCGTTTCCAATTGCGGAGTTTTATTCTTTTTTATCAGAATACCTCAGCATAGATCCTGACTCGCCTCTGAAAACCCAAGAAAATTCAACTGAATTTATTGTGTATATGATAGTCGTTTTTGTACTTTCAGTTTGTCTATCCACTGTAGTCGTTACATGGTTAATAGCGAAAAGATGTGGGTACAATATGCAGCAATGTATCGACTATTTTTACCGCTACGAAAACTTGCCAAAGCACTGGTTAAAGCGTTAGTGGTAGCGGTATAACAATCACATTAAGTCGCTTGGTATTATATGCCCATTATGCGGGCCGTTAGTTACACGAAGGAAGAGTAAAGATTAAAAGGGAATATTCAGTAGAGCTAGGTAGTCCATTTCTTAAAGAAAGAATTTGGTTTACTCTCAATAAATCAATGTTTCAAACTTTGATTAAACGACTTGCAACGAGAGAGAATCAACTTCGGCAAAGCCGAAGGTCTTCATTTATCTTGTATCGTTGGAAACGATTATCAGCTGTCAGACTATATCAACATCGTTTTGGCTCTGTGCCTGAGTTATTAACAAAGAGAGCACTGCCAAATCTTAATTCATACTATATCAATAATGGTGTTCATGTTTGGCCTTTAAATTCGTAGGCTATTTGGGGTTGTGTAGCTAACAAACAACTGTTGGCGCTCTCTACGTTCACTGGGACGGTTATTCGCTGGCTGTGCTAGTCCCTCGCAAATTTAAGCCAGCAATTAACCTCCCATTAAGTGGGCTTTGGCACGAGGTTTATGTCAGATTCATTCGATAAAAACTTCCATCAGATTGTTGGTTCAAAGCTAATAGAACTTGGTTTTGAGCAAATAAAGTTACAAGGGTGTATGTGCCCAGAGTACCTTTTTTACAAAGGACCACTTTGGTTTTCTTTGAGTTGGGATTGGAGGGATCAGTACTTAGATGTTTCACTAGGAAAACTATTCTGGTTTAAGGATGTTATGAGGCGGGTTGTTGTGATCGGTGATTAAAGTAGTTACGATCATCAAATTTCCTCGAAAGCGATGAACAAACTAGGTAGTGATACCGCTGTCTTTAAAGTTATTGCAAACAGTTTGGATAACGCACTTGCCATTTATGACAACTGTTATGCAAAAATATTTGAAGACTTCCGTGTAAGCAGAAACAAGGCAAATAGAGTTAATATGGATGATTACATTGGTAAAGAGGTTGTGTTAAGTGATCTTAACAAATTCAAAGCCTAACGAACCGATAAACTCACTTGGCTAACTGGGACAATTTCTCGCATGCGGCGCCGCAATCCTCGCATGCATGCAATTGCTCTTTATCGGGGCGTTATACCTTACAGGGATCTCATGTTTAAAAAAGCATTGTTAATTTTAATGATTTGTTCTCCGATTCATTCATACAGCTCAGACATGAACTGTGAAAACTTTCATTTTGGAGAGCTTTGCAGAGTCTCGATAATCAACTTGATAGCTTCCCCAGAAAAATATGATGGCAAGTTTGTTGAAGTAGATGGTTACTATAGATACGAATTCGAGGTAAGTGGTTTGTTTTTAACTCAAGAACACAGCATTGCTTCATCTTTTTCTAACTCGATATGGATTAGTTTTGGTGACACAGAGTTGGATCATTTCAACTGCAAATTTCCGGAAAATGCGGATCTTTGTAATCAATTGCTCCAGCCTAAAGACGCAAGCGGGCAATTTGTCGGTGTTATTGGCAAATTTAGTAAATCAGACCGTGGGCACAGGGGGATATTCCAAGGCTCTATCAATCAGGTCCAAGGTTTTTTCAAAAAATGATATTAAATTACGCAAGGCATAACAGCGTGCTTAGTTTGTCTCCGTCGGTCACTGGGACAATAACACTATGGTACTTCGCACGTTACCCTTTAGCTTAGTGTTATGTACCAAGGATGAATCTATGAAATACGTTATTTTTTTACTGTCGTTTCTATCTACCGGGTTGTTGGCCAATCCTAGCCCAACAGATGCTTTTAGTATGGAAACTACAGCTTGTTTTGGCACATGCCCTGCGTATAGAGTTGACGTCTTCTCTGATGGAATAATTGTCTATCGCGGGGATGCCCATACTAAACTAGTCGGTACATATCGGCTTCCTAGCAATTCTGATCTTTTTCAAAGAATCCTACGTCTTCTCGATGAGAGCAGCTTTCAAAAATTCCGCGATGATTATGGGTGGGCCGGAGAGGGAGAAGAAAATCCGTGTAGGGAAGAATGGTCAGACCTTCCTAGCACAGTTATATCTTTAGAGTTTGCGAGCAATATAAAAACAGTACATCACTACCATGGCTGTAAAGGTTTCGATCGGGAAGAAGAGTTAAAAGCTTTAGAGAAAACACTTTTTGAACTCATAGGGCTCAGTGACTATGTTGGCAGATAACAAACCACTAAAGGCTATCGCTTCGCTCATTGGGGCGTTAAATGGCTAACATGAAAGCAGTACTTGTATCAACTGAAGGACCCTATCTTGAGGCCGTTCTAGAAATAGATGGGCAACATTATTGCGTAATGGATGAATTAACCTTAGATGTGGACGTCATGCCAAAGGCTGGCGAATGTTTTGAAATTGAGTTTTCAAATTTACTTGATGAAGATGAGAGTTGGGAGTCTATCTTCTGTTCAAACCCTGAGAGGAAGAAAAGTATTGAGCAAATTGAAGGTTGGAAATACAGGGCGTTTGGCCAAATTATTTCCATAGATCCAGTCAAAGTCGATTGTGGGGTATTAATTGAAGAGGATGTAATTGATACCCATGATTCAAAAGTAATAGGTAAGTATGTTGGTTTTACAATCAGTAGGCTTGGTGCTTATGCCATTTAAAAAGGCGATCCAGAGGGTCACATCTATGTCGCTCCTTAGCTGAGCGTTAGAGATCAAGGAGGAAATATGGAAGTTAATTACATTAATTATTCATTGGGAATGAAAGGTCAGGTAATTGATAAAGTCTTTCTACCTTATCGAGAAAAGGACGGAACATTTTCGATGTTTTCAGAAACGCTCCAATTTAAAAACAAGAGTGACAAAATTCAGAAAGCCGAAAATAAAGTATCTAATATTCGCACAGTCAAAAATGCTGTGAGCCTATTAAAGCAAGGTGTCTACAGGTGGAGGCTCAAAGAATACGAGACAGGACAAGTGAACATCTTCAAACCAGAACATATAGTGATTCGCGAGCTATGAGACCTAACAAACCAATAAATACATTAAGTCGCTTCGCTCCAAATTTTTGCCCACGCAATACTGCCCGTTATTGAAAAGTTAAACCTCACCGAAAGAATGGAGTCAATATGAAATCAATTTTATGGTTATTTTTAATTTTGGTTAGCTTTGGTGCATACACGTCAGAATCAGAACTAACACCTACAAAATCGAGATTATATGATGTAGGTGGATTTAAGCTTTATCTTGAGTGTTATGAAAATGATAAGCCACAACTGATACTAGAGCAGGGTTTTGGACGTTCAGGCTCAGATGGCGTTTGGCTAGAAAATATAAATCGCTTGAAAGACGACTTTAGCATTTGCTTATATGACCGCGCAGGATTAGGAAAAAGCGAAAAAGGTACCGTTCCATTCACTGTAGATGAAATGGCAAATAGACTCAGGAAGTTACTAAAAGTAGCAGAAGTAAAGCCACCATATTATTTTGCTGGTGGTTCATATGCCTCGTATATTATCAGTGCATACAACAATCTTTATCCACAAGAAGTTTTAGGCGCTGTTCTTATTGATCCGCCACCATTTGGATATTTTTATACAATGGGTACTCGATGGCCAGAAAACTTTAAAACAGATAATGAAAAATTAGAACGCCTTTATAATTTCGAGCAAAGCGTTCACGACCCCATGTTTAAAAAAGTCCCTGAAAATGTTGACCATATGAGAAGCTATAAAATATTAACTGATGCCTCAAACTTTGGCGACAAGCCAATAATAGTTTTACGTTCAAAGCTAACAGGTAAAAGAAACGATCCACCATTTGTTCCTGATGAAATAGCTTACTCAATGGATGCTTTATACGCTGGTGCAGAAGACTATTTTAAGAGCTTATCTACCAATAGTCGTGTCGTTTATTCTGAATCAGAAAAGCACCACTTACACATTGCTGACCGTGATTTGGTAGTTAAAAGTATTAAAGAGCTTGTTAGTCAATGAGGCTCAACAAGGCGCTAAAGGCAGATTCGAAACAGGTGGCTCGGTTTCGCTTCACCTCTCAGTATAGCCAACTATTACTTTCCGTTTAGCGCGGCGTTATGCCTACCAAAATGTACGAAGGAAAAGGAATTAAATAATGAATGAATTTATGGGAATGGATTTGGACTCATGGAGAGCACTTACTGCCGTGGGAATGTTCAGTGCTGTATTGTTGTGTGGGTATAGGTTGCTGTGCCTAGTTGACCTAATGCGTCGAGAGTCGGATAAGCTCACGGGCAACAACAAGTTAATTTATGCCGTTTTAATTGTCCTCATCCCGCTGGGTATTGGTGGTTGGTTATATGAATTCGTCGTTAAAAACAAAACGGTTTCGCCAATATTTTTATTTCCATTTAGCATTGTTGTTTATACATATATTTACGGCATGCTTCATATCTGGCCAAATGCGACACAGTTTAATTTTGACTACATTGGTTGGTAGGCCTAACAAACTGTTTAACCGGCCCCGAAATCGCTGGTTAGGTTCGCTTCACTCCCAGTATAGCCAGTGCATTTGGGCCGTTTAACAAGGGTGTTATGCATTTAAATAAACTTACAATTCGCTTGTCTATTTTACTTAGCTGCATACTAGTTATTGGCATTATCTATTTTTTGAATCTCGGCTTTTCCAAAAGAATGGAGAATGGTGTTTGCGTATCGGGCTATCCGACTTTGTATAAAAGATCTGATCCTATTTCGTTGGAACAGCTTCGAACATTGATGAAAGATTCAAAGTACACTAGGAAAGAGTTTTATGTCATTAAAAGAGCTTTTCAAGAGGGGGATTCGATTCTTGAACTTGAAACAAGTAAAGATGCATGGGATGGTCTTTATGGTGCATGGGGTTATGGGTTAGTGCGTGAAGGATGTATAGTCCATTTTGTAGCTATCATTGTTAGTTAAAAATGTTGTGCTCGATTTTAGAACCATCAATAAATTTATTGCTAATCCCACTACTTTGAATTCGAAACGATAAATTCAACAATAAGAATTTGGGATTATTGTCCAATAATGTTATCCGGGCTTCGGAGAATAGGATACCTAACAAACGCAGACACACTCGCATCGCTCGCCAGGGACAAAAAACACGTAGGGTCCTTTCGCTTGTTACTATAGCCTACGTATTTTTGCCGTTATACTGGCCTTTCAGTTCCAAGGAAAAGGAGTCATTTTGAACAGAATATGGATTTTGATCTTACCTCTCTTACTTACGGCTTGTGGGTATGAAGATGATGGTGAGTACCAAAAGTCAGGTTGGTTTTTAACGAATTATTCGCTCAAATTACCGCAAAAGGATTTTGCCTCAAATCGTGAATACAGTTTTTCTATTAACGGTTACGATTCCCATGGGACATCATTTCTTCGCGTGAGAATATCAAATGGCAATCCAGTGAATTTTCACGAACTAGATACAGTTCTCGAAGTAAGCATAATCGGTAAAAACAATGTCACATATTTCTATAGAAACTCACCACTCAATGCACACTATTTAAGAATGGTTGAATTAGGTGAGGCCCAATGGGCAAATGAATTTGAATGGAATGCGCGTTATAAGTATTCAGAAGAAAGGCTTAACAATAGAGCTGTTGCATTCGACCCATTCTCTGAACCTATGAAATCATCCGAAGTGATGTACACCCACAGTTTTCCTTCTGGTACTAAAAACTATAGAGTTAGAGTGAAGATCGGTAATGTTCCAGAAGAATATGATAACTCGAAGATTTCACTCGAGTTTATTTCCGGTTGGAAATAAATTATGGCGCAAAAGCCTCACAGAGCGTTCAACGACCAACGCATCAAGACGTTGCACACGAGCGCATTCACGTGGGCTGCTCTGCAGTATAGGCCAATTTTCTGCCTTCTTTTTTTAAAAGTTATACTCTAGTGGGCCAATCAAATGAGATGGTATTTTTTAACATTTATTCTGTTCAGTTTTGAGTCTTATTCAATCATGTGTGGTTCCCCAAACTACGTTGAGAAAACACCTTCTGGGTCAACCGTACTCATCGGTGAGTTTGATTCCATTGTTAAATCATATATTGAGACGGAAAATTCAGAGGTTTTAGCTAAAGGTAAAGATACATCTTATCCCGTAACCGTTGTGCGTTTTATAAATGCAAAAGCGATTAAAGGTACTTCAAAAGAATCTTTCTACGCAAAATTTATAACAAATGGAGGAATGAATAATTGGTTTCCCAAACCTCCAGATATAACTGGTAGCTACTATCTTCTCTCATTTAAACCGGGCGCAGAGAGTGGTAGCTTAAGCGAGCCATTTCTTGTAGGTCCGTGCAATTTATATAAACGCATATAACAGATCGCTATCGACGCACGCGGGCGTGTTGAAAAGCAAACAACTGCAAATAAAAGGAGTTAAAGTCGAATTAAATGCTTTTCTTTGGAGTGTTTTTACCATTTAAACAAAAAACACCCAACACAGACTTTATTTGCCATTGCAGTAACTTATGCATTAGCCTCTTAACAAATACAAACGTAAAAAAACCATTACGACTTGTGAAACACGACCGTTTTGGAGTTTATTCAATTGTTTTAACCGCGAAGGATTCAGGTTTGAGAGTTGTTGCTTTACTAATTATTCTCGGTGGGTGTGTTCAGTTATATGGAGCTGTTTGGGGTTTCAATGACATTCCATCGAAAGCTAAAAGTGACATGCTATTGGGGGTGACGTCATTAATATTTGGGGTTGGGATCTTCTTTGCCTCATCTTCTGTAAAAAAGAATCCAAAGTCGTACTTTAAAGGATTTAGCGTAGTTCTTCTTGTTATTTATTTCTCTGTTTCTTATCTTGCAACACTGAGCAATGTTACTCCATAGCGGTTATAACAAAACGTTCAAGTCGCAACCCGCTGCGCGGGTTGCTGGGAAAAAACAATGCGGCTTCGCCAGTTTTGCTCAAGAGCCTACGTCCTGTATTTGGAATTAAGAAGCCACAAGAGGAGAATTTTGTGCGAAGATTTGGATTTATAGTCTTAGCTTTTTTATTTTGCGTCTGCGTAGAAGCAAAGACGGAAATCAGTTTTCAATCCGGCCACACTGCCTCAGACTGCGCTAGCTACAACCACCAGCGTAAATCAGAACGCTTAGCTGATACTGTTTACAATAGGATGATCGCATCGGAATACCTTGAATGTTCCTTATCTCCCAGTCTACGCCATCTACCAAGTTACACGTTATTATTAATCCAAGTTAATGAGCAAGTACGTGTTCGTCAGTTCCCACTTTCTCTAGCACAAATGGTTGATCGCAATGATAAGTTAAAAGCCTTATTTATGGTCCAAGGCAATGATTCGCTGGCGTATGAAAAAGAGAATCACAACGTGAAGATTGGTGTGAAAGGTATGCTGACTGATCAAAAATATTTGCTTTGGGTTGTCGATGAAAGTCTTGATGCTAATTATCGAGCATATTACCCAGCCGTTTTATCCGTTGATAATGGAAAATTCGAAATTGAACCGTACTATGCAAGTGGCTTCTAACACGCCGAACAACGCGCTCGTTTGCACGCCTACTTGCAGCGGCTTCGCCCATTAATCAAATGTTCTTAATAAGGATGGGAAGTGAAAAAACTAGCTTTAATTGTGCTCCTATACTTTAGTGCATGCGCATATTCTGATGAATTGATGAGAAGCGATGATGGCTTGGCTCATATTCTCTCCACGATGAATGTTCTATACGAAAGCTCTGGGCTTCCAATTGTCAAAGTAATACAAAGTTGGGAGGAGGTTTCAGAATGTTCTGGTCCATGGCAATCATGTCCTAATTCCAGGTTGTTCATTTCATCTAGTATGGGAGATTTACATGAATCTCCTTTACTCTTCGAACTTCCTACAGCAAAGGGATGGCATGTAATGCAGACTACAGAAACAGAGAATGAGATAGTGGTGTCGTTGTTAACAACCTTGCCAGACACTAATGTATCTGCGAAGTCACGAAAAGAATGGAGCGTGAAAAAGTATAGTCTAAAGATATCAAAAAACGATGGCACTATTTCATTGGTAAAATAATACACAACAAGCCGCCCAAGTTACTTACAAGATGGCTAGGACGTCCACAAAGTCACTTGTTTTGTGCTTGAATATCATGAAACAAACACCCCTGCTTCGCACTCACTGAAGAACAAAAAATTATTTCCAGTTTTGGGAATCGCTAGTATCTATCAATGCTCAATCAATTTCAGATGCTTTAGGTGTTTAAACTCCGTTATTGAATGGCATGCTCAAGGAGTTAACCTACATCACTTTGCTAACTTCAAAGAATTCTCTTGGTGTGAGTTATCTATTAAGGGATATTCCTTTGCTTCAATCACATAGATAGAATGTAAAAATGAAGCTACCGTGGCATTTTTTTGCGATGACTTATCGAAGCTAAAATTACTGACGGAACCCATCAAGAACGGAATTACCTAGCAAGCTATTTAACAAAGACGTCGTGAGGCTACATGAAATTTAGGTACTTTAGAGATCCAGAAAACTTTGCGTTTAAAGTTGATGAAATATCAAAATGCACAATCTGCGATAAAGAAGGTTTGTGGTTTTATGCAGGCGGCTATTATGGTCCCAATGAAATAGATTGCATATGCGATACCTGCCTTTCCGAGGGCAAACTCAAGAAACTTGAAATTAAAACAAACGAGGCCACTCAAGGTAGCGTAGAAGAAATAGAGACAATTGTGTACAAGACACCGAGTCTACCAACCTGGCAAGATCTAGATTGGCCATTTATTAACAATCAATATTGTGTCTTCGAGTGCTTAGCTTCAAAACAAGATTTTGAAAATAAAGATGAGTTCATAAGTTCATTTATGGATTTTGATATAGAAAATACAGATTTTGATTGGCTTTGGGATGTTCTTCCTGAGAAGAAAATTATCAACCACAAAGAAGGCAACTATGATGTTTCAGTTTACTTGTTCACTTCTAATGGCAAAAAATATTGCACTTGGGATGCGAATTAAAATCACTGCACACGATTGCCGCAAGCTGTCATGTTTTTTGTGGAACAAGAGCAGAATATGCGCTACTTGCTACGCAAGTTGGAATTTTAAAGAGCGTGATCGTGCCTATATGCCAGAGGAGTTACGGTGAAATACTTTTTGTGCGTGATGTGTTTGATTTCATTCGTTGCACTGTGTGAGCAGCCAAGTCATGTTTCATTCACTGTATCTTCTTTTAGTTTTAAAGAGCCTTGGGAACACTACAAGGCTTCAATTTTTAGTGATGGAACGACATTTCTGATAATCGAAGACGATGCTGCTATAAGCCGAGCGTACAAAATCGAAAACAAGTCAGAGACTTTTTCAGAAGTACTGCGGATCTTGGACAATCATCAATTCACAGAATTTTCAGATAGCTATGGCATGAATCCAGACGGCGTGGACCCACAGTGTAAAGAACTATGGAGCCATAATGGTTACAGTTTTCTAACGCTTCAATATGTGGGTCAGCAGAAAACAGTGCGCATAAATCATGGCTGTAAGGGGTTCAAAAGAGAGGAGGAATTTAAGGCTCTTTCCAGCAAAGTAAAAAATATAATGGGTTTAATGAGCTATGTTGGCACATAACAGAACAAAAAGACGTCAGAGTCGATTAAACTACTGCATGTCTCAAGGAATGAATGGAATTCACAGTAAGTAGAAAAAAAATCCCACTGTATTGGGTAGTCAGTAGCTTAGTCGTCACTTTGGTAGTGTCTACTATTTCTATGCTCTATTGGAATTACACTTATGTACCCCAGCCAAATGTCGATTGGCGCCCAATCGATGATTTGTTTGGCATGATAACTATTTTGCCCATCGGCTTTCTATTTTCGATTGCTTTGCCGTGGGGATGGGCTAGCACTCTAGGTATGGCTCTATCATTTTGGTTAAGCGACACAAGGCCACTCTTAATCTCAATAATAAGTTGTTTCGTTTTTGGCCTGTATTGGCCAAAATGGTATGTAACTCTGATGGGGGTATAAACAAATTAACACACTCGCTTCGCGTACTGGGACGCAAACGCAATACCACATCGCCATTTTCGCAGCAAAGACTCACCCGTTATCGGGATTTTATAAACCAAAAGGATGATTTTTACTTATGGATGACGCTCCTAATTTTGAAAACTATTCATATGATGAATTGCTTGAAGCCAAACTAAACATCGACAAACAACGGTACCCTGATAGGTACAACATAATCAGCGAGCTGTTATCAAATTTCGACGAGCAAAATGGCACTAGTTCTGAAGAAACTCTCTCTAACGCTGACCGCTATTCAACGTTTTGGCCTCGATGTTGGGCAGCTTTTATCGACGGGATTCTATTTGCATTTGTTATTTACATAGAATGCCTAGTTTTTGGCGTTGAGTACGCTAGAGAAAATAGTCTCATACAAGCGTTAAATGGCGTGCAGTTGTCTGTTTACTTCATCATCATGCATGGGGTGTATGGTCAAACTCTAGGAAAAATGCTAGTTGGCGTCCAAGTCCTAAACTACAAAGACGAAGGAAGAATTCACATTCCTCAGGCATTTAAAAGAGAGTCAGTCAATCTAGCTCTGAACAGTTTTTGGGCGATTTTAGTCGTCGCCATCACTATTGAAATGAGTATGCACAATGCGATTTCACAACCGCTTGTTTTTTCTTCTATTCTCTTGGGGATATTCTCATTTTTATGGACGCTATCTGAGTTTGTAACGATGTTGTTCAATAAGAAGCGTAGAGCTCTTCATGACCTAATAGGAGGTACTGTAGTTGTGCGTACATGAAGAGTCACTCAAGCTCGTTCGTAAACTCTCAGGGCCAATTAACAAAGTTTTAAGTTTGCGTATTACCCACAAAAAGTGGCTGAGAGGTTGCCCTGGTTGTTAGTGTTATACGATCACTTGGATATAAGTTGTTGTGAATAATTGGAGCAAACAAACTTTCCAACCGCCCCCAAACTCAATAGTTTGGGCCGTTTTAAAAAGGCGATAGGCTTCACTGTGATTTTAGATTCCCGCAGTCCTCTTACTATTTTTTCAATCGTAATATTAATGTTATTACTTGTTGGCATTTGGGTAATTGGATATTCAATCAGTGAAAGCGAAAGGAAAAATGACACACTTAAACTGAACGTGCAAAAGTGGGTTTCAAATCAGCCTTCGCTATACCGCTATAAAGTTTCATCTGGTTGTATGTGGATACACTCATACAGAATTGAAAAAACTGAATTAGGCTTAGTTTCAACACCAGCGGAAAAATCCCCTGTTATTAAACCAATAAGCATAGATGACTTATTTGACGAAGTCAGAAAGGCAAATCTAATGTCGCACAAGGTGTCCATTGAGTATCATCCATTTTTTGGCTTCCCCACCATTATTAACGTAGACTGGGAAAAAGAAGTCATCGACGATGAGTGCTTTATACAAGTCAGTGAGTTTGAAGTTTTAAACAGTAGTAGAGATTAACAAAACGCTCATTTCGCAACACGCTGCGTGGAGAGCTAAGCATATAGCACAGATAATCATAACAACTTACCCAGAGTCATTAGAAAAAGACGTGATTCAAGTAACACTTATCTACGGTTACGATATTGGTATTACATCTAATTGGAACAGTTTTAACCACGTATTTAATCCTCAAGATCTCAATGCTTTGGAGTAGTCGCGAGCATCGAACGATTTCAGGTGTAAATATTCAAGATACCAAAAAGGAAGTTTTATGAGATATTCAAAAGAAGAGATGGAAGCGGCACTGCAAGAGCTCAATCAAAAGCAAAAACCAGTTTTCGGTTTGCTCGGGGCGCTTATCGGTGCTTTTGTTGGTTTTGTAATATATATGCTGATCGCTGAGATGGGAGTCGCAATCATATTGATGCTTGCCGTTCCCCCCGCTGCAGTTGGTTTTATTGCGCGCTTCACAGGCCAAATGTTTAAGTTAAAGTACCGGCTTCCTGTGGGCATTATCGGTGGCGTGTTACATATCATCGGCTGCTATATGCTCGGGCTTAATCCCCTTTTCTATCTTTTTACACCTGTCGCATTTGGTATTGCGATAACACTAAGTAAAATAACATTGGAACGGATTCATGTGTTGGCAATTACCCAACAAGAAATGGGCAAACTCAATATTGAATAATGTTGTCACTGTGCTTCGACCACATAAACCAGACTTCTTTAACGATTCTCTGCGAGTACTATCGTGCATTTTGCACTTTCATTGCTATAAAGGTACATCTTGAAATTCAGCTCACCCATTCAAGCTAGAACATTTTTAAAATCACTCGGGGCTTGTGACCGACTTATTACACATTTGCTGTTAGTTGGTGAAGCAGCCGAGGAATTGATCACCTTTTTGTCGTCGTACCCCTTAGATCTGGATTACGATTTTATAAAGATTGGTGTAGCAATACACGATGCAGGTAAAATTGAGTTCACGAATGAACTCGATGGACCGGGCAGTGAACATGAACCTGCTGGAGAACAACTGCTTCTCAAACACGGTATCGATAGCAAAATTGCCCGTTGCTGTTTATCACATGCTAGGTACAACGAACTTGAGTGTTCGCTCGAGGAGCTGCTAATTGCACTTTCAGACAAGCTGTGGAAAGGCAAAAGAATCGAACCGTTAGAAACGCGAATAATTCGGCTCATTGCAGGCAAGCTCGGTAAAGACTACTGGGATATATATTTAGACTTCGACAGCTGCTTTGAAACAATTGCCCTAGGAGGCGATGCCAGATTGGCTCGTAGCCGCTAAAAATAGTTAACCATTCATCACGGAATACCTGTTTTTAGTCACTAACCCATAGAGAATATGCTGGAATATCGGCCAAGGAGAGAGAATGTCGGGCTCAAAGATCGAGTCATTCCCATCAGAGGTTATCAGTAAACTTCAATATTACGTCTATCGATTAATCGACCCGCGGAATGGAGAAACCTTTTATATTGGTAAGGGGCAAGGAAATAGAGTTTTTACCCATGCCGCAGGAAACTCAGCAAATAACGAATTAAGCGACAAGCTTGCAAGAATTCGTGAAATACAATTGGCCGGGTTTGAGGTATCCCATGTTATTCATCGACACGGTCTATCCGAGGAGACCGCTTTTGAAGTGGAAGCGGCACTAATAGACGCTTATCCTGGCATTACCAACATAGTGAGTGGGCATGGCAGTAACGACTACGGTGCCGCACATGCTGCTGAAATCATAAAAAAATACGCAGCCGAGGCTGCAGAGTTTCATCACAAAGCGTTAATTATTTCAATCAACCGAACTGCGCTAGAAACTTCAGTTTATGAGGCCACACGGTACGCTTGGCGTATCAGTGTAAACAAAGCCTGCGAAGCTGAGGTTGTCCTTGCTTCAGTCCGCGGAGTCATAGTCGACGCCTTTGTCGTGAAAAACTGGATGCCAGCCAATTCGGAAAACTTTCCTGGCAGAGAACCCGTCGAAGGGCGCTATGGATTTATCGGAGAAAATGCTCCACCGCAGTTGAAGGCAATGTATGTGGGCAAAAGACTACCAGATACACTTCGAAAAAAAGGTTCATCAAACCCAATAAAGTACACTTGGTAACAGTTCAGAGGTGCAAATCATTGCGCCCGGCCAATTGTCATTGAGAAAATCACCAAATCACAATAAGGAAGCGTGTTTTAGCATGGAAAGATTCAACGGATTCGTAAAGTTAAGACCGTCATCACGAACAGCCATGCCGTTGGCATTCTTTTTATTGTCGTTTTATAGCTCGGCCATCAGCGCTCAAAACCTGTGCCCGCTCAATGACAATGTGGCAGAAGATATGAGAATTGAGGAATCAGAATTCAACAAACACAACGCCGAGCAAGCCGCGCTCTACTTATTACGCATCGTTCAAGATGAGAACACACCACACGAGTGGTTTTCCATCCCCAATGCAACAAAATTCATTCGTGGCTACGCCCTGAGGCGAAAAGCAATATTAGTTGATGCTCCATCTTTAACAATTGACCAATTTTGTCAGTTTTATGCCGAAGAAGGCTGGTACTATGACTAAGTGTTGGGTATAACCAATAACTTGCTAGTTGTGCCAAGGATGCGCAAAACCCATGTTCAAATTTGTATTTTTCATTACCGCACTTTTATCAATCACTTGTTTTGCAGGAGAATATGCGGAGCAAGCAAACGAAAATCCATTCATGAATGGCGAACTTAACCCCTTGTACGAAGGTGAACTCACGGCGTTAGGTGGCACAGTCATAACCCATATTGAGTTCGAAAGTAATCATTTTTATCAACTCGACCTCAAAATCGAAGGCATCGAGCCGATCTGGGTAACGAGTTTCATACAACCTGCGGGTAAGCCAGTAATTGAAAAAAATGATCGCGTGGTATTCAAAGGATACATCTCAAAATCAGCCAGCCTAGACTCCACGGGAAACCTAGGTGAGACTATTAAATCGAAAACCCTATTGTTAGCAATATATGTCCAGAACCAAGGACCCGAATAAACAATATGACAATGGAACACTTGTGGCATGGATTTCCAGCAGGTTGTTTACCCACTTTGATAGTAAGCTACCTATACACTCACTAACCATTCTTTATTAAAAGGACTTTGATGAAACAACTTACCAGGCTTATCCTCTTGCCTCTCCTATGCGTCACGACACACGTTTATTCCGCAGTTAGCAGTGGAGAGTTTAATATTTCTTCTGTTGAAGTCACTGACACCTTCTTTACTGTTTACTCTGCGTCTGGGCCGGTTTCTAGCGACAACTGTGAAGACAATGCAAAAATCGTTTTTTGGCGCGATGACTATCCAAACGGATATGACTCGATGTTGAGTAGTGTGCTAGCGGCACACATGGGCGACAAAAAAGTGAGTATGTGGCTAAATGGCTGTAAGTCAGGGCCATGGGGTAAGACACTTCCTCATGCCGAGTCAGTTGTTGTGACAAAAAACTAGAGTAAACCCGGGTCATATGCGGAGCCCAAATTACAACAAAACGGCAACTAAAATGGCGCTAGACATAATCTTCAGTGGCTATTTAACATCAAAACCGAAAACTACAACGATAACAAAGAGAGCTTATGATCATGGATAGAAAGTTAATTTTAGGTAGTCTAAGTGCGTTACTGCTCACCGCCTGCAACTCTACACCCCAAAGTACGGTAACTCACTATGAGGCAGATGAAAATTTAGCGTCTTCTCAACAAATTGAATGTGTTCCTGTCACTGAGCTTTCGAATACGAGCAATCCGGTTGATATATTCGGAGGGCTAAATAGTTGTTTAAACCAACAAGACTACAGCAACGCTGCACAACTTTATTTTGCTGGTATGTCATATGGTTTTTTTGACACTAAACGCGTTTCAGACAAGACGGCTCATCAAGCCATCAGTGTGCTGCGAATGAACGTATTTGGAGCACAATCTCAGGATACGTTGGCCTCATTTCAGGCCGCACTTGAAAATGTAACGAGTGACAACAGTAACATTTGCCAGCGCCTCGCTGAATTAGGTCCACCAGCTTACAAGCCTACCTACATGATTCAGCATGGAATGGCGGCGTTCACTGGCCAAACGACCAAAGACGGATTAGTAGAAAATTTTGACTCGAATACAGCATGGCAAGACACATTAAACACCGTTTTGAAGTGTCTCGACAATGACTAGGCTCGCCTAATAACTGTGTCGTCGAGTCCGATGAAGCGCACGCAACCTCACCTACACGAATGCCTGTGCTGAAGATAAGAAGCCTTATTGGAAACGTAAATGAACTGACATAGGCTTTAGCGATAACGAGATATATTGATGAGTGACCGCAATAGATGAGTTTGAATCAGCAAGGCATTGAAAATGTTTCGGAGAGTGTTGTACTTGTCGAAAACGAATACTACGACGGCCCTCGTACAGGAATAACTATATTGCACAACACACCATACAGGTTCATTTCTGATTTTGACAATAACATTGGTTATCTCGATACTTTTAGTTTAATTCCAATATCGAACTCAGAATTGGAATTAGAAATAGAACAGTGGCGAATCTTCGTAGACTGGAATAATGACTACGAAAGCGGGAAAGTGGCATCAACTTCCCATCCTGGACATGGAGGAATTTCACCAAGGTGGGATGAGATTGAAAAGTGCTTACAGCGACCGAGAAAAGATAGAAATGGGCTAACTCTCAAAGCTACAGCTGAATTCAAACATAATGGACAAGCAAAAAGGTATGATCACGGCGGGCCCTGTTACACCGCTTCATGGACTTTTTTGCACGACTAACCTCACTACTACGTTATTAATAACATTTGGAAAAAACATGGACAGTTTTAACAAACACGCGAATACACTTTTACTCTCTGCTTGCATGGTCTTGGCTTTGATTGGCTATGGCTCGTCGATATTTTTGGCAGGATTCGAAGAGGTTTTCACAAAGTTCGAAGTAGACTTCCCATTTTGGCTAGCTTGGGTTATGCCCTCTTTTCATTACTGGCCACTCACGGCAATTATCTACCTTGCACTGTTTATCATTTCATTTGTTGCGCCACTTAAAAGCTCAAAGGCATTTAATCGGTTCTCTGTAGGTTTTTCGATAATGGGCTTTATGCTGTCAGTATTGCTGGTGCTATTTACTATGCTCACCATCTATTGGCCTTTAGCCAGTAATACTCAATAGCGCTAAATCTAAAGAGCATGTTGCTGTCCATTCAGGCTTCAGAACACATCATAAAAGGAGAATCATGGACTCTTTTGAATACCAGATTGTAAAAATTAACGGGTTATTTAAGTTTCGCGCAACAAAAACATTGGAAATCGAAACCGCTTGTACTGAACTCGGTGCGGAAGGATGGGAATTGGTTTGTGTAAACTACGATTGGCTTTTAGTGTCTTACCAACTCTTTTTCAAACGGAAAATAAACAACTCTTCGGAAACTTTCTCGCCGCTAACAAGAGACGAGGAAAGTGTCGTTTTTAATTAAACTGGCAAATTGAGGATACGGTCAATGCAAGATAAAACTCGGTGCGAATCGTGAATTTAGTATTGTTACCAGGCATGGATGGTACGGGCGAACTATTCGAGCCCTTTACTGACATTCTACCTTCAAGTGTGAATGCCCTTGTTGTTCCGCTACTGCAGGAAATAGGGGCATCTTATCAAGCGCAAGCCCGATATGTAGCACCAAAGATACATGGCCCGTCCATCATAGTAGCCGAGTCCTATTCTGGTATGGTGGCTTTAGCGTTAGTGAAAGAGTTTCCAGAAAAAGTAGAGAAAATCGTATTTGTTGCGAGTTTCTTGAGTTCGCCTTCTCGGCTATCCAAGCTGGCTGGCAACATACCACAGCCGTTAATCAAGCTTGCAAAAGAGCCGAACTGGTTGCTAGAAAAACTGTTATTTGGACGGGGCGATAAGCAGTACTTACGAGAGAAATTTAAGCAGGTGATGTCTTCTATTTCTCCAGCTCTGATACAGTTCCGGCTTAGACAAATTTCGAGTATTGGTGCGCCGGAGGTTGAATCGACAGTGCCGAGCCTCTACCTTTTGGCTAATCAAGATACATTGGTGTCGAAAAGCGTTGTAGCCATATTTATCGACACGTTCAAAAACGTTATCGTCAAAGAACTTGATGGGACGCATTTTTTGCTTCAAACCAATCCCAAAGGAGCGTGGCATGCAATACAAGCTTTCGTGGAAACGCCGGAATAAATTAACGTCACTACCTCTCCTGCTTGGTTGTACAGTCACCTTGAAACAGCCAACGTTATAGCGCAGTTTGTTATGATCTCAAGTGGAATGTCTCAGCCGAGAACCCAAAAGTGCACTCGATGTGGTATGCATTACAATGAGGATGACATTGCTTGCCCGTATTGCGTCGGTATGACCAATGAAGAAATCATTAGCCAAGTCCATATCAAAAACGCGACTGAAAGAGAAAAACACGCAAAAATCGGCAAATATTTTGTTGTCGCCGCAATTGTCATCGCTATGCTAATGCTAGTACTGCGCTGGGCGATAGCTGGCAGTATTTGAATGGGCAAACATGCCCACAATACTGGGTTGATGGGTGTATTGTGGGCAAGGTGTATTCGGTCTATTCAATTGCGTTTTAGGTATTTGCCTAGACGTCATATTTTTTCGAATATTGTTTGAACAAAAAACCAACGTAAACCGGCAGTGTCCAAAACGGCGCCAACATCATGAAAGCCAGTATTGGCCCAACTTTTTTCGGTTCTGGCGTCAACGCCGAGATGATGCCGTATCCGAATAAATAAGGCACGGTTAAAAATGCTAGGGCGAACAAACTAAAGACCCAGGCTGAGGGTTGGCTATTTTTCAAGTATAAGTATGTACTAGCGGCAAACACCATGGCCCACAGGATAGCCGGGATGTTGATAAACATACCGAATTCCAAATGTTTAATACCACTTTCATGCCAAGCTAACTGCCAGAATTCACTGTTAAACACAATCGTGTGAATCTCACCGTCCAATAACAACTGCCACAAGTATTCAGAGGGTTCACTGACATTCGATAGCCACCCTACAAATACAATAATTGTTGGCAGTAACATCAAACAAAATATGATACTCAGCGCCTTTAGAAATTGCGTTGTTTTCACCATGGCTTTTTGTCCATCCCAGATTGCTGAGGCAGTTTGGCGTAGTAACCAAGCTGAAGTTTGTAAGCCCGCTTGCGATCGGTCTTGATATTCCTCTTCCATATCACCTATTAACTCTTCGCGATATGCGGGATTGCTGAGGCGCGATAAGAGCCACACCGCAATTTTGGGTAGGGTTCCCATCGGTTCGGCTTGCGTATTTAAATTATGCATAACAATTGCCCTCGACTTTAAGCGCAACACCTTCCCACATTGTATCCATGGCTTGCTTTGTGTGTTTGAGAGCGGCTTTGCCTTCGGCAGTAACAGTGAAAAAGCGTTTTGGTCGGCCACCGCGTTGTGAAGTCGCATCACCAAGTTTAGACACAACCAGCCCTTTTTTCTCCATGCGTTCCAATGTTGAGTAAAGCGCGCCTAGCGCCACATCTCTAGCAATATCCGACAGCAATAATTGGCGTATCGCCGCACCATAAGCGTTGGAGTCTAATTTCAATAATGCGAGCAAAACGATATGTTCAAACTCGCCTAGTGATTTTGGGTTCATCGTGACCTCCTTAATTTTCCTACAATGTAGTTATTGATAGATATAGTTGCAACGTCTATTACTACATTGTAGGAATTTATAGGTATACGAACGTATGTAAATTCATAACCAAATGGGATGGTATAAGATCAGTGCATTGTCATGCTAGTCGGCGCGTTTACCGTTTTGTACCGCAGCCATACCCAACCGAAGTCCTTCACTCTGATCGATGGTAAACTCGCTGAGTTCGTGAGTTTCACCATTCGTCCCTGTACTGCGAAACACCACTGACAGCATCACATCTTCCACTACGTCTTTGGTATGTGGAAACCTCGCATCGATAAAGTACTCACACTTCTTCGCATTGATATCGACGATGAACTGATTGTGTTCTCTTATAGTGATTTCTGGCATCAACCCCGTTTTGCCTGTGGCATCGAGAGTTTCACTGGACGCGATGTATTCCCCCACCAGTTCATTCACCGCGGCTTTGAACAAGCTTTGATTGTGCTCAGTGTCGCAATTCAGGTGAGAGGTCCCACAACCTGTCAGCGCCAGCGCTCCTGCACAACACAACAACACGTTTAAGGAGCGAATAGAGTGTACTGACATGTGAAAACCTCTTAAAAAACTGAAAAATAAGACAATAGAAGATGATAACCGACACAAAGACTACCACAGCGGCGTCACGGCTTTGAGCAAAATAGATTAAGCAGTGTTTTATCAACGGACAAAAGATAGCGAGAGCCAACAGCCCTCGCCGCCTTTTACCCTTGCATCACTTTACCCGCCGTCCAATCGCAAAGCCACCGCAGAGGATCAATAGCCAATACTCTAGGCTACCACCAGAACTTGAAGGCGGAGGATCCACAGGCGGTATTGGCGGGGCAACAACCTCATTAATCTGTATGCTTACCGTAGTATTCGCACTTAGCTCACCGTCTGTAGCGGTAAGCTCAAAACTGTAACTACCCGCCGTATCCACGCTACCCGAAAGCTCGGCACCATCACCGAGTACAAGTCCAGAAGGCAAACCCGAGGCCGAATAGGTTAACGTATCGAGATTCCTATCAATGAACAAATCGGCCAGCGTTACCGCGAGTGCTTCACCTTCATTAAGGTCAATACTTACGCTCTCACCGACAAATTGTGGTGCTATGTTCTCATCATCCGACAACGTCAGCTTGAATGCGCCTCGTCCATAGGTGAAAGCAAACAAGGTGGTTTGTCTGTTTTGTCTCACTCTAACGAGTTTTTCTACGGGTGTATTTGGAAAACCAGCACCAAACGGTTGCCACGTTTGTCCTAAATCTCGACTCACATACACCCCCAAATCCGAAGCAACATATAATGTCGATTCATCTTCAGGCGCTTTGATTACATCGTGAGCTGGGATATCCGGAAAGCCATTGTCTCCCACACTGTCGATATTCTGCCAGCTGACGCCGTTATTGTTACTGTACAGCACGTGTGGTTCGCCAAAGGTTGACACCGTGGCAAAGGCGACTTGCGCGTCGAACAGATGGTAGTGGATAGATGATATAAACCCGTCAGACACCTTTTCTCTTGCCATTTCGTAGGTCGCGTCTGCGTTTAACGCCGCATCGTGCCGATAAACAAACCCATCACTACTACCCGCTAAAACGTAATTAGAGTCATTCGGTTGTACCGCAATGGCTGACAACCAATCCAGCACGACATTGTCGTAATTCGCTGTCGATATTGGCTGCCATTGTTGCCCCCGATTATCCGTTCGCCACAATGACGAGGCTGACAAAAACAAGCGTTCGCCTTCGTTGGGATCCACCAGATAAGGCGTGATAAACGGCGCTCGTTCAGTAATCGTAGCGTTAACATCCGTCGTTGTTAGGTCATCAAGATTTAAACGGTTGATGTTGGCAAACTGTGAGGAAATATACACTTGTCTAGAATCGGTTGGATCAAACGCCACATAAGCGCCGTCACCTCCACCAATTGGCTGCCACGCTTCACCATTAACACTCATGTAAGTACCGTTATCTTGCATACCGCCAATCACGATACTGCCATCAGGCGACACATCGCCATGGTAAAACTGGTTTACTGCGTAATCATTGTTAGTATTACGCCACACGATATCGCTGCTTAGCGGATCACAGGCCGCTTGGGATGTTGTGGCATTGGGGTTAGACGTAACAAACAAACCACCGTCGTTGGCATTGAACATCCGGGTTTCAGTCACACCATCATAATTGGGATGAAACACCACTAAGTGATGATCAGCGTGCACGTAACTTGGTGTTGTCGTACCTCCAAATTGTGGGTTAGCCCACCAGTAAGATGCAATACCAAACGTCTCGCCACCGTCATCCGAACGCATCAAGTCCAATGCCCCTACCCACAAACGCTCGTGGTCAATTGGGTCTATGGTCAGTAAGCTGCTGAACCAACCTTGACCAAAAATACGCTGTTGGTCGAACTCATTCGCAGGGCAATTAAACGCCGTAAGTGGCATGGATAGTAACAAACGGCTAATGAGATTTGGCGAATTCAAATCCGTGACTAAACGGAAATTTTCGCCACCATCGTCAGAGCGGTACAAGCCTTTTAAAGCATGCGGAATCGCTCCCAATTCGTTTTGCGCAGCTAACATGTAAACCGTATCTGGTTGTGATGGTGCAAAAGCGATTAACGTGCGGCCTTGGTCTTCGTCGGCCAACACTTCCTGCCATGTATCTCCGCCATCGATACTTCTAAACACGGCTGATGCTTGGAAACTACCGCAAGAGGCCATAATGACATTTTGTTCATCTGGCTTGACCTCAATTTCGAGACAACCACCCACTCGGTCGCGTTGGTCAAGGACATTTTGCCAGCTCGTCCCCAAATCCGTGGAACGCCAGATACCTGATCCTGTTGCTGCCAAGATATGGCTGCTTTGACCCACTCGAATTCGGTTCACAAATCGAAAATCAGGGTTATCCAAAGTCAATGCGATGGCTGACCAAGATGCTCCTGCGTCGTCACTGACGAAAATTCCATTACCCTCAACCCCTCTGCTTCTGGTTATCGGCCTGCCGACATACTGCCCTTCTCCGGTGCCCGCAAAAATCATGTCAGGGAAATCGCTGGGGATGGCTAACGTCACTACGGCTAAGTTTTCGATATCGTCAGTCACGGGACGCCACGAGGCACCCGCGTCTTCAGACTTAAATACACCACCAGAGACACCTGCAGCAAACATGATGTCGGGATTATCAGGCTTAAATGTGAGTGCTCGTGTTCGCCCACCTACGTCAAATGGGCCGATTGACTGCCACTGTTCCATGGCCACATTTTTGGCTTGCTGTGCAGAGAAAAAGCGCCGCTTTCTTGCCACGGCTTCTGTTATTGCCGGCTGAGGGAGAACCTCTTTATTGAGGTTGACTCGCTTGGCAGAGTAAAAGTACCCAGCGCCTTTAGGTGACAGCCCTATTGGTTCTTTTGAGAATGCGGTGTGATTATCTGAGTCAGTCCCTTGATATTGAAACAACGCTATCAAAGCCGTGACGATGACAATACCCGTCGACATAATGTATTTCTTTGAAGGTAGCAGCATGGCAATCCCGTTTGCACCAAGAAGTCGTGCAAATAGATATACAGGATTTGTCAGTTGAGATCATCACAGCGGCTGTGACAGTAAAATATTAATGTAAAGATTTGCGAAATTGCCCAGGCGTACAGCCAACTGATTCTTTGAAGGAACGGGTAAAAGGCCCCACAGAAGCAAACCCACTTTCTAACCCTACGACTAACACCGACCAGTGAGACTTGTCCGAATCTTTTAGCAGTGATTTGGCATGAGCAATACGAAACTGATTGACGTATTGATTAAAATTCTTCGCGTCGAGTTGGGAGGTCAGAACTCGGCTAACCCGATATTCAGATACGCCCAATTCCCGTGCGACATCGGCAACTTTCAAATTGGCTTGCAGATAATGCTTTTGATCGATGAGCCACGCTTTCAGATCGGATGCGAGTTTTATGTCTTCCTGATTAATGGCTTGCTCGACGACGGGACTATCTTCGGCTTTCACTGTATTCGAATCAGTGCCCCGGGTACGCAAAAAGATTAGGATTTGCGCCACCAGCATCATAAACAATGCAGCGTAACAGGACAGCCAAACCCGCAAATTTCCATCGAACAGCTCGGCAGGTAGCTGCGGCGCTATCAAGGACACAGAACTCACCGCTAGCGCAAAGGCTGAGAGGTAAAAGCCCCGCTGCATCTTATCTCGAGGCGAAGCCGTTGACCAGCCACGGCAGCCTTCCCAAAAGCTCAATACGATGATGGTGGAGGAAAGCAGCGTTAACACCTCTTGGATAAAGCCTTTGGCAAAAACCAAGCTGTCACTTGTAATGGCGTAGTTCGCCATTGTGAAACTCAAGCCTTGGCGGCTAATCAAAAGCACCGCAATTAACGCAGCAATCAGGACGTGAATTTTGTTGATAGGGTTGTCGGTGCGAAACAGAGCGCGAGTGATAAGCCAAGAACCATTGCACGTTACACACGCACCCATGCCGATTAAATAGTGATAGTGGCCAATGGCGTCAACACTCAATCGCTGTGCCGCAGTCATTGCAATTGAGCCACAGAAGATAGCGAACAAAATATGGACAAGCTGTTTTTGCTTCACCATCAATTGGCCAATCATCAAGCCCAAACTGACGCACAACAGCAATAAGTTACTTTCGGTTAAGCCCATAACGGAATCTCCTCAATCACGCCGCTATCTTAGCAATGACAATTGCTGCTAACCAAATCAACAAATGTATCGGTTTGTTACAGCATTTTTGTGCGCCGAATTCTGAATTCGGCGCGTTTCGGCCTTGTTTTATCAGCACTATGGAGAAATACACGAAAGAATGTACAAGGAAAAATTATGTCATCTATTGCGGTTACTCCACTGCGTGCGCTGAACATCAGTGTGAAGCTGTGGTTTCTTTTTGCCTTAACCGGGCAGCTAATGTTTGCGATATACATTGCATTTCGTTACGGGCTACCGGTGATCACTGGTCACTTAGAGCAGATGAATTTATCCACCCATATTACCGGTTATGTGGACGGTGATACTTCAGGTAATGGTATGTTGCTGATGCACATTTTCGGCGCTGCCATTCTGAGTACTTCAGGTATGTTGCAGCTAGTGCCATCATTGCGAACGCGCTATCCCAACGTGCACAAAATCAACGGCCGACTGTTTATGGCTTTAGGCTTGCTCGGCGCACTTAGTGGTTTGTATTTGACTTGGCTTAGAGGGACTAGACTAAGCGATATTGGTGCTATTGGAATTTCACTTAACGGAGTACTTATTATAGTAGCGATTTATTATGCTTGGCGTTACGCCATACAAAAGAATATCGCTCAACATATGCGCTGGGCAGTGCACGCCTTCTTTTTGGTCAATGCCGTATGGACACTGCGTTTGTTCTTGATGGCGTGGTATCTTACCACCCAAGGGCTGGGCAATAACCGAACACTTGATGGGCCTGCTGATATTGGACTGTCCTTCGCTTGCTACCTTTTACCGATGGGTTTAGCCGAGTTGTATTTTTGGGCAAAACGCCAACATGACTCTAGGCGACAATGGTGGGTTGTAGGCGCAATGAGTCTGGGGGCGATTATCACGTTAGTGGGCGTAACGGCAGCCATCACTGTCATGTGGTTACCGAGAATAGGTGTGGCAATCAACGCCTTATCAGCATAGCCATCATCGCTCGTTATCAGTAACGCTCAACTAATGGTTGGGCGTTAATCCTTTAACATTCTGATTAACGCCTTGCCCAAGCGCACATTCAGTGCGCCTGCCGCAACCGCTTCTGCTGAATTCTCGACAAGTTTAGCGCTGATTGAACCGCTGATTTGATTGGTAATTTCATCGGTAGCAATATCGAAAATACTTTGCGCCGCCACATTTTGTGCTAGTACTTTTAGCAAAGTCCAATTGCCTAGCGTCGCTGGCCTTAAACCAAACACCAGGGCTACTCTGCGAATGGTACGTAAGCTCACCCATACGATAGACAGTGTTTGTATCAACGCATTAGGGCTGATAAAGCTTACCGTACCTGCCATCATGGATTCTTTTTTCAAGACTTCATTCGCTTTTCTTTCGACACCCTGAAGCACTTGGGTTTGATACAACCCCATGATCTCTGTGGCAGACATATCTCGGTTGAGCGACGATTCAAACTGGGTATAACATCGATAAGCGTAACTGTTTTGGGTAAAACGTCCTGCGTGTTGTTTCAGCGCTTGGCGCAACGCTTGGCTATCACTGATTTTCTCGATGCTGGCGATAGACTGTTTCGGGCTAACAAATGTTTTTACTTGGAAATAGCCTTTCACTTCACGAGTCATCAACGCTAACAAGCTGGCAACGAAACCCGCTAAGACCGTACCTAAAAGAGACGCCGCAATAGGGTATTGGGCAAACCCTGTGACTATGCTTTGTACCGCGCTAAAAATCATGTACCCAAACAGGAATACCATCCCCAATGACAATGTTGCCCCCCACAATCCCATGCCAGTTTGGCGCTGTTCGTACTGCCAAGGTTCATCGGGTAACTTGGCGGGCATAGCCACGCTTTCGGGTTGTTGCTCGACGGGCGTTTGGGTAATTTTGGCGCGATAAGGTGATTCTGTCTGGTTGTGCATTTTTGCCTCCTAGTTCGCCAGCAAAAATTGAAATAAACGGTCCAAGCCTCGACCGTTTAACATACGGGCAAGGTGGTCTTTGGGTACATGCGCATCGAGGGTGGGAAAGTGCTCATCAGCGGCCATGTCTTGAAGCGTTGCGGGGATAGACTCAAACTCCGCTTCGATGTATTGCCCTTGTGACGATACAAATCGCAAGGCATTTTCATTGCTGCCTTTGTCCGTAGCTTGTATTGCCGATACCAAGAAATGTTCAAATTCAACAGATTGTTCTGCGAATTTTGCCCTTGCGCCTTCGGTGAGTTGAGTCAATAGCGATAGCATATTGCGCTTTTGGCTATGAGGCAGTAAATCCATTTTAGTGCCAACAAATGCCACTTTCGCAATCGCATTTTTGCGCAAAATTTTGCGACTAAACCAGTTTGGATTGCCATAAACAAACGTATCGGCTAGATGGCTTAAGGTCTCTTTCAGCTGATACAGGTGCTGCTTACTGTGATTGAGCCCCGCAAACAAGTCGACCAAGATAATCTGTTTGTCACACTCTTTAAAAACATCTCGTTTCAATGTCGTTAGCCACTCATTTTGAAAAGCTTGATATCGAGCTTGAAACGCCACTAACCAAGGATGAGACACGTCACTGGTCACTTTTGCCGGCAAGGGCGTAAAGCCACCAGCGCCCCAGTCAAAACCACTGTTCTCAAGTAAAAAGCTACCCGGCTGTAAAAGCGATAAACCCGCCTGCTTGGCATTGATTAAATACCCTCGATAACACTCTACCAACGCTTGAATCGCAGCTTCTGTCGGTGCTTGCTCAAAATCAAATTGCCGCGCAAATTCATGCCATGGCTGGGCAAAAGCAAGTTGTGGGTCACTCGCCTGTTGAGCCCACGCCGAATCAGACCACTGTTCATACGTTTTATTTAACATGGGTAAATCGGTGATCCACTCGCCAGGGTAGTCAACAAATTCGAACACCACATCGGTATAGGGCAGCACATACTGTTTTAGTCGATTGGTTTGTTTTAGCCTGACGATCAACTTAAACCCAAAAATGTGTTCAGTAGGTGAAGGCCACTGCCCTGCTTCCAACATAGCCAAATGCTCATCCAACGGAAACGCTTGATGTCCCTCTAAAGCTTCTATTCGCATCGACTCAACAAGTTCAACAGGTAAATATTCCAAAAGAGGGAGGCAGTTATAATTGTGTTCGCTGCGATACTTTAAAATTGTCATCAAACTCGTAAACAGCATAGATTTACCACTTCGACTCAGCCCTGTGATAGTAAACCTGTGTGTTTCTTTCAAAAACCAGTCATCCAATTGAGCCACGCCGAGGCGCGCCAACTTTTTTACCGGTTTTTTCATTTTGTTCAGCAATTGACTCATATCTCAGTTAACTAAGGCTATTTAGGTTTGACCAATAAACTAGACATAGTCATTAACACAGTCAAAAACAACTCGTGTTTACGGTTTGTTACACCTTTATCCAGTTTCTCTGGCTGAGTATTTACCAAAACTATTGACCTTGAACGCGCAATAACGGTCAATAGACAAGAGCGCTCAAATGAGCATGGAAAACAAGGACAGGCAATGAATACCGAAACGCGTCAGGCGTTAATTGATACCAGCTGGGATATGCACAGTAAAGTGGAAGAAAACTATCTGGCCAACCTCGCCAAAAAGGGCGACCCGCAATGGTTGGAGAAGCAACGCCTTTTGTTGGCAGATATGGCACTGCACTTATTGCAAACAGCGCTCAAGCCCGACGACATTGACACGTCAAAACTCGCCAATAACGTACATGCTATTTTAACGATTTCCGACCATTTTTTACCTCATGCAGAACTGCGTGAGGCGACAAAAAAACTCTATAAGGATGCGCCATGATAGTGGTCTATGGCATTGATAGCCATCTCAACCCAATAAAGGCGCAGTTATCGGATGCGATACACCATTGTATGCAAAAGGTGTTGGGCATGCCCGAAGACAAACGAGCGCATCGTTTTTTTCCTATGTCCAAGGACGATTTTTATTACCCAGGAGGTCGAAGCGACGCGTACACTGTTATTGAAATCAACATGATGGCAGGCCGTGAGCCCGACACGCAAAAGCGATTAATTAAAGCCCTATTTGAACATATAGAAAAGACACTTAACATCTCACCTGTTGATATTGAGATCACGATACAAGAGCAGGCCCCGTATCAATGGGGATTTCGGGGTATGACAGGCGATGAAGCGAATGACCTAACCTATAAGATCAAGGTCTGAAAAACACGTATCAAACCTGCGACCTTAATAACCGACACACAAACAAGGTTAGCCATGGGAGCCAAGCTCCCGTAAGCAAATTTGAGAGAGATAACAACCATGAAGCATGCCTATTTACGCTACGTATTTTCTGCGCTGATAATGGTATCGACCTATACCAGTGCGACTGCAAAACCCAACCTTTTGGACGAGCTTGAAAACTACCAAGTTAACTCGCCTCGAATGATAAGTTCTGGCTTGCCTACCAATGACCAATTTGCGCTATTGAAAGCCAATGGCGTCACATCTGTCATCGATCTAATCCCAGGCGATAGGAGTGCAGAAGCTGACTTTTTGCGGCAATTAAACCTCAATTACGTCAATATCCCCGTAGATTGGCACAATCCAACCCTAGCGAACTTTCAACAGTATGTCGCTGCGATGCAAGCCAGTTTTAATGAGCCTACTGGTATTACATTGACACACTGCAAATTGAATTGGCGTGGTGCGGTCTTTACCTATCTCTATCGCACCACTCAACTAGGCGTTGATGAACAAGAGGCAAAACAAGACTTGCTTGCGATTTGGCAACCCGATGAAACATGGCAAGCGTTTATCGATAAAGTAAAATCCCACTATACGCCCTAAGTCTTAGAGGTTGAGACGCCCCGTTCGACTAAGATGAAGGAATGATGTCTTCAATTTGAGCAGGATTAGCAATGTCACTTACCCTCGCTTTCGACGTTTACGGCACGCTGATTAACACGCACGGCGTGGTAGCGGCGTTATCGTCCATGGTCGGTACTGATGCCAACGCATTTTCGACACAATGGCGTGACAAGCAACTAGAATATGCCTTTCGTCGAGGTTTGATGAATCAATATGTCAGCTTTGCTCAGTGTACTGAGCAAGCCTTAGACTTCACATGCCAGCATTTTAAAACCCCGTTATCGCCATCCCAGCGCCGTGAGTTAATGGCGAGTTATCAAACACTGCCACCGTTTGACGATGTACGCCCAGCATTGAAAACGCTGCAGACCAGAGGAGTCACGCTATGTGCCTTCTCCAATGGCACAGCAGAGGCCGTCGAACAATTGCTTAATCATGCTCAGATCCTTGAGTTTTTTGACGATATTATCAGCGTTGATGATGTGCGGACCTTTAAGCCGAGTCCGGACGTGTATCACTATCTCATGCGTCGACGTGATAGCGTTGCCGACAATACATGGTTAATTTCGAGCAACCCCTTTGACGTCATTGGTGCCAACGCCTGTAATATTCAGACCGTTTGGGTAAAGCGGTCTGAATCTCAAGTGTTTGACCCTTGGGGGGTCAATCCCACCAAAATCGTTTCATCACTGGCGGGCATCGCCTCTATCAATTCGCCAATAACGTAGCGTTGAACTCTAGCCGGTTTTTTAAAGTCCCGGCTTTATCGACCAACTCAGTTTGAGAAATATCGCCTTGTTGATATTGAATCTCAAAGCGAATCAACGCGGCAATTTGTTCAAGAACTTTGATATAAAGTGCTGGATGCGATCGTGAACGATGCAGATTGATAACGAGTTCATTTAGATCACTCAAGGTACTTTCCGAAAGATTTTTGCTCACGATATTTTGAGTCAGCAAACTATCGATATACACCGGATATGGCGGAGGATTCTTGCTGTAAAATTGTGGCTTTAAAGCGTCCTTGTCATCGAGCTCCTGATAGAATTCGACCAACGCCTCGCTGTATTGATGACAGGTCTCGATAGACGCAATAGAAGCGTGCAACAACTTCACTACATCAGCCGTCTCTTTTTTGGCTTGCTCATAGTTTGAAATCAAAATAGCGATTAACACGCCAACGAGTGTCGCGATAAGGGTGAGAAAAAAATTCACCCCAAGGCTATAGCGCTCAGTGACGGTACGAAACCTCGGTAAAAAAACAAATGCACTGACAACAATTAGGCCAATGGTAATCAAGGCATAAAACATCTAAATCTCTTTATTCTTAATTGAAAACAACATGTTACGTAATGAAGAATACCAGTCTTTGAAATGGAAACCCACAATACTGTGTATAGAGGCCGAGTTTGCCTGTGATTTAACGAGCTTTTGCTATAGTAAAAGTAGGGCCGTGAACTAGGTGAGAGGCAATGTATCAAGAAGACGCAGCTGAATTTATTGAAAATGCCTCTGTGGGTGTCCATGCGGTGTCACCTGAAGGCATTGTGGTGTACGCCAATCAATGTGAGCTCGAGACGATGGGCTTTAACAAGGATGAATATGTGGGCCATCACGTTTCGGAGTTTCAGTTGGACAAAGAATGTCTTCAAGAAATGATGGAGCGATTGACTGAACTGGAAACACTGAAAAATTACCCAGCCATCGTACAGACCAAAAACGGCATCAAATACATTATTTATAACTCGAGCGTGTATTCGGAACACGGAGAGTTCATTCATACTCGGTGCTACGGTACGGAAGTGGAAAAAGAAATTTACGACGCGTATTACAAACTGTGGAAAGAAGCGCGGCAGTGTGGATAGCCGAGTGAAAAAGCAGGCTTCTGGAAGCCTGCTTTTCGGTTTTACACGGTTCGAGTTGCTATCGCAGGGGCAATACTGGCGGCTTTTTTGGCTGGGCCAAATGCGGCAAAAAGACCAACCAACCACAGCACAATCATCCCCACAGGGATGTATGTCCAATCAATGGTGTCCATTTCAAAGTTATTCACCAGGATGATGTTGAGTCCGACCGTCATAGCCGCCCCCAACAAAACGCCAACTGAAGTGATCATAAAGTTTTCAATCAAGAAGTAACGCACGATATCAGTTTGGCTTGCACCCAACGCGCGACGCGTGCCGATTTGTTTCTTGCGACGACTGACGCTGAAACTCGCTAAGCCAACGATACCCAACCCCGTCACTATGGTTAAAATCACCATCACCGTGGTGAGGATTTTAATCATGGCACTGTGCTGACGGTAACTGCGCTCGCGAGTCTCTTCAACCGAGTTCATATTGCGAATGATGCGGTCTTTGTTCCCTGACGCCAACGTATCTTCGATTTGCGGCATGAGTTTGTCACGCATACCCGGTTCCGTGCGAATATAATAGCGTGTCGACGTAAAGTTCATAAGCTCTGGGGCAAGCATCGCCTGTTCAAGGCTGCTCCACCCTACCCAAGGTGCCTGCAATTTGTCGATAACGCCTTTCACCAAAATGGGCTGTACTTCGCTAATATAAATGGTTTTACCCACAACTTGTTGGAAGGGAATATCGGGAAACAACGCTTCTGCCAGTGCTTGCGTGATAATAGCCGTGCTCGCCCACTTACTGTCTGAGGGCTCACGCCAGCGCACGTCTGTGGGTAAAAAGTTGTCCCCTGCCAACAATTCTACATCCAATGCTTCAAGGCCGTGCTCATCCACCATGTAGATAGCAGCACTTTGATCGTCTTTCCCTTCACCGGGTTCTACTTGCAAGCTCATTGACCAACCACCACCACTGATCGGAATGGCATTGATTTGCACAGCATCTTTAACGCCCGGGGTTTGACGAATCGTATTTAGGTCTTCTTGAACCACGGTTTTCGCATTGAAATCCGTAGCAAAACCAGTACTTGTGAGATAAAAGCTATTGGCTTCGTCAACGCCACTTGCACGGCCCATTAACTCGCTTCTCTCATTAATGATAAAAATGGCATTAACGATAATTGTCATGGTCACAGCAATCTGGATTGCTATGAGTATGGCACCCACTTTGTTTCGCGTCATCGCTCGCAAAATAGGGCCAATTTCTAATCGACTAAACATACCTTACACTCCCTATTGCGTTTTGAGTTGGCTGGCAGGTGCAATGTTACATGCTCGCCATGTTGGATAGAGGCCTGCGGCAATACTGGAAACTAACGCCAAACCGAACGCTATCATGACCAACGTGATATCCAAGCCGACTAAGTTCTGAACAAACTCACCATATAAGCTCTTAATCCCTTCAAGCCCCAGCATAGCTAGTCCAAGGCCAGCAATTCCGCCAGCTAAACCTATACATGCCGTTTCGATGAGATATTGAATAAAGATGTCTTGCTTGGATGCGCCAACGGCACGTCGCAGCCCGATTTCCGACGCTTTTCCATTAAACTTAGCTAGCAATAACCCTATGGTATTGAGCAAACAAACAATCAAAAACATAAAGGATAGCCACAGCATAATCTGGGCATCATCGGCCACTACGTTTTCATATTCCAACCAGGCCATGACGTCTGAAAGACGGTTGTTGAGCGGCCGCGGGAAACGTCCGAGAGACTTTTGCTCGTTGACATAATTGTCGAGAAAATTCATGTATGCCAAACGGTCACTGTCTGACGGTAATTCCACCCAAAACTGATAGTTCACACATTCAGAATTTAAAAATGCCTCGAACCCCTCACCTTCTGGCGTTTTCCAGCAATTAACGTTACCACCTGAATTAAGTTCTAACGGCTTTTTCAATTTGAAAGGCATGAAGACGTCTTCGGTTTCATCGAATGCGCCCGTGGTGACGTCATAGAATCGCGGCACTAATACCCACTCATCTAAAACGCCGACGACAGTAAAAGTGCGGCCGACAATTTTAATACTGCGACCTACCGAGTTTTCACCGCCAAATACTCTGTCGTTAATACGTTTACTCAACACTACTACTTGGCTGAGGTTATCGTCGTCTTCGCTCGACCAACCCGAACCATATAATAAAGGCGCGTCAAACATTGGGAAAAAGTCCGCGAACGCAAGACGAATACTGGCCATAAAAGGCTTTGCATCTGGGTCGTCGGGTTCGATAACACCACCTGATGATGAAATTGCCGTTTGACGAAACGCCGACTTGGCCGCCATTAGATTGTTCGCTTCGGTCCAGGTGACTTGGTCTGGCGGATCGTTGGGATCGCGAGCCGCATCGTGAGGGCTCCAGCTATCTAACTGAACATAGTACAAACGATCACTCTTTTGTGGGATCGGATCCGCTGACATCAAATAGGTCACTGTAATTGTGGTCATGCACGCACCGATACCAAGCGCAATCGCCGTCACCATCAGCGTCGACAAGATGGCATTGCGCTTAATGCTTTTCAGCGCGAGTCGCAAATAGTATGCAAACATATTGCCCCCTAGCCGTTCGCCAATTGTTGAATCGGTGCGTCAGATTGATCACTGACTTGGCCATCTCGCACAAAGATATTGCGTTTACATTGCTGGGCCAATTCGGGATCGTGGGTGACCATGACTATGGTTGTGCCCTGCTCATTAATCGATTGTAAAAGGCCCATAACGCTGTGGGCCATTTTAGTATCGAGATTCCCTGTAGGTTCGTCAGCCAGCAGAAAACGTGGTTCGCCTGCCAGTGCGCGAGCGATGGCCACCCTTTGCTGTTGTCCACCCGATAGCTGCGACGGTAAGTGTTTCATTCGATTGGCTAAGCCCACGACATCTAAGCTGTGTTCAATGCGCTCTTTGCGCTCGGCTCGACTGAATCCGCGATAGCGCAACGGGACATCAACATTGTCAAACAAGTTCAGGTCGGGGATCAGGTTGAAACTTTGAAAGATGAATCCAATTTTTTCATTTCTGACTTTGCTTCTGGCTTTATCTGACAAATGGCTCACACACTGGCCATCTAATTCATACTTGCCACCATCAAACGTTTCCAATAGCCCAGCAATATTCAAGAAAGTCGTTTTTCCTGAGCCCGATGGGCCGGTAACCGCAACGAAGTCGCCTTCGTCGACTTGTAAGTTAAAGTCTTTGAGCGCATGAGTTTCGACAAGATCTGTGCGAAACACTTTTTTAATGTTCGACATAGTAAACATGGAGTTCTCCTGGTCAGGGCGTTGTGCCAATGACATTGTTAGTTTTATTGAGTGATTAGCACTTGTTCAGCGCCTTTGAACTGGTCGGTCGCAGAAACCACTATGGTGTCACCAGCCGCTAAGCCGGCTACAACCTCGACATTGGCGAGACTGCGAGCACCCGTTTTTATTGCGGTTCGATAGGCGATATTGTCGCGAATGACATAGGCAATTCGGCCGCTGCCGCTTTCGAGGAACTGCCCGCGTTGTACCATGAGTACGTCGGCTTTATTTTCCATCAAAATACGGGTGGTCAAACGCTGGTTTTGACGTAATCCGGTGGGAGCTACTATCGGTAATCCATTTTCATCGAGGGTGGCAAAACGCACCCGACCGGTAACTTGATTGTTTTCGATCTCAGGCGAAATAGTTACCAGTTTAGCGAGGTGCGGTTTGCCATTGAGGGTGACATCAGCATCCATTCCTATAGACAGGTCATCGGCGTAACTCTCTGGGATCTGGACTTCTAATTCGAACTCAGATAAATCCACTACGCTCAGAATTGGTTGATTTTGCGTTACTTGGTTTTTTTGCTCTACGGTCAAATTACCGACCAAACCAGTAACAGGTGAGGTCACCGTAAGTTCGTTGACTTTGCGGGTCAGCTCTTCGACTAACAAAGATTGGCGTTGAGCTTGTAACTCACGAGTTTGCACTTCAAACGCTAAACTCTCTTTGTTGAGCTGTGCGTCTTGCTCGGCGTGTTGATGAACAAGTTTGGCATTTTCAAGGTCATCTTGAGCCTTTTCATAGTCTATTTGGCTGATGGATTTACTCTCATAGGCCTTATCCGCTCGACGCTTTTCTCGTTCTGCCGCTATCAGTGCAACCTTGGCCAAATCCACGGCTTTTTGGTCCTCAAGACGTTGTTTTTTGGACTTAATCTTCTCCCTATCTAGTGCCATTTTCAGCTCTTCAAAGCTCGCGCGCTCTTGCTTGAGCTGATTGGTGAGTTCTGGGCTTTCAATGGTTGCTAGTACTTGCCCTATCTCAACGGCATCGCCCGCATCCACCCTATACGTAATGGTGCCTTGAGCAGGGCTATACAGACGCGGGCTCACAGCCGCAACCACACGGCCTTGTACCGACAAGTCTCGTATGAAGTCACCACGCTCCACACTGGCAACGAGTAGCCGATCTCTTGCAACAGACATGTCGGCGCTAGACCAATTGGTTACAGCTGGCGCCAGTGTGGCAAACAACACCCCAGCAGCAACGACCAATGCGCCAACCAGAATAATGGGTTTATTATTTTTCGGACGAGCAAGAACGGTATCTTGCCCACTTGTATCTTCAATTTTCATGACAAATCCCTGAGATAAAAACAATCAGAGATCTAGTCGCAGCAAACAACAAAAGAGTTTAAAGGCTGTACAATATTTTTTATGCCGTTACACTTTTACGTCGCCAGACGAGGTAAAAAATCAGTATTTATACAAATAAATCATACAGTTAATGTAGTGCAGTTTTTTTCAGAAAAAAGTGTAACAACAGGGACACATCTTCGACTTAACAGGGACAACCATGCGTCAATTCATACTACTCATCGCTTTTTTAGCCTTTTCAAAGGCAAGTTTTTCAGACCCACGTGTTAGCGAAGATCTTCCTTCGACAATCAATGCCAACGATAAATTTTTGTTTTACTCTCATGGTTTCATTGTTGAGGGCACCAATACTAACCCTGTACACCCTCGATGGGGTGAGTATGACTTTCCAGCCATCAAAACTCACTTTTTATCATCAAGCTACCACCTTCTTGCCCGACACAGACCAAGTGGTATTGCTCCGAAACGCTACGCGGCAAAATTGGCCGCTGAAATTCAGCAGTTGCTTGATAATGGGGTACCTCCACAGCATATCGCAGTGATGGGCTTTTCACGTGGTGGGGCATTGTCAATATTAGCGACAGATATTGTCGCCAATAGCGACATCAACTTAATCGTGCTGGCGGGATGTGCTGGCCTTATCTCACAGAATCCCGACGTCGCACTCCGTGCAAACGTGCTTTCCATTTATGAAACCTCTGATCAAGTGGGCTCTTGCGAGTTTGTCAGACAGCGACAGTCAGTAGAATCCGCTTTTACCGAACATGCTATTAGCACCGGAAAAGAACACGGTGCTTTTTACCAACCTTATGATGCATGGACAAGTATTGTGAAAGCGTGGCTCGAACAGCAAGGCATCATGCCATAGTATCGCTTTTGTATATGTTGAGTGAATGACCTATGAGCAATAATCAGCACATTGCCAAGCTGAAAACTTGGTTTTCAGAAAACTTTATCCTGGTGTTTATTTACTTGTTTGCTTTGGTATTCATAGGCCTGTTTCTATTCGCACCCAGTTCGAGCCAACAGATGCGGATTTTAGAAGAAGAATTACGCGTGTATTTTCATTCTAACCAGCCCGATACCCCCGATGCAGGCCTACTGTTAACAGAAGCAAGGTATTATGACAGGTCGGCCGTTCTTAACTTCGAATATCGGCGCCCATCGGCACTGGCCGAAGACTTTGACAGAAAACTCTTAGCCATGCATTTTAAGGATTCACTTATAAGCAAAATATGCAGCAACCCTGTATTTGAGGACGCCTTAAATCAACCTTCGTTTAAGTACATTTCGGTAAACGTGAAAGACGTCACCAATGCCACATTCCCTCTGCAATTGACCAATATCAAAATCAGGAAAAAGCGTTGCGTTGATTGGTCGCCGCCCATAAGATAAATCGCATACTTGATGCATCGTCAAGTCAATCTATACTTAGGGTAATCCTGAATCCTCAAGGATGAGATATGCAGTTCACTCAAACACAAGCATTAGACGCTTACCACGCGTTGCATCACAAGCAAAACGCCCTACTTACAGCGGTTGGCGCACTTTGCGGATCCATTCCTGCGGGCTTTTTGTTTTATTGGTTCTCGTCTCTTGGGGGAGCCTTCATCATTTTACTGGTAGTGCCAAGTTTACTAATTGGGCTTTTCGCAAGGTTTATTGGCCACCCCTATGAACTTGCACCTCGGATTCCCGTAGCGTCGTTTGCGGCGGTAATGCATTGTATCGGTGTGATCGCTTTTGGTCTTCAACCTATGGTGTTGATTTTAGCGCCATGTTGTTTTCTGGTCGCATTAGGCACATCTAAAACGGGTATGAGCCCGCTAGAGCGATTTGCCGTAACTCAAGTAGAATTGGGTTATCTCTCGCTCAAGTCTGCACCGCAAAAAACAACGAAATAAAAGCAACCAACATTAAAATAAGAATGGTCTACACTGATAGCTCGGTAAATTTCGGGTCAAGGCAATGTTCGAACACGTTTTGGATTTTTGGTTTCGAGAGTTAACTACACAACAGTGGTGGGCAAAGGACCAAGCACTGGACGCAGTCATTACTGAGCGCTTCGGTCATTTACATTCAAAAGCGGCAAAAGGTGAGTTGTTTCACTGGCGTCATTCGGCTAAAGGGAGTCTCGCTGAGATTATCTTGCTCGACCAGTTTTCTCGTAATATGTATCGCGACACCCCACAAGCTTTCGCTTTCGATACCATTGCGCTGACACTGGCACAGCACGCCGTCGATAAAGGATTGGATTATGAGCTGTCTCAAGACGAGTGCTATTTTCTCTACATGCCATACATGCACAGTGAATCAACAGTAATACACGAACACGCTTTGACGCTGTTTGCAGCGTTAGGCGATCCAAACGGCCTCGAGTTTGAGCAAAAACACAAAGCCATTATTGACCGATTCGGGCGCTACCCACACCGCAATGATATCTTAGGTCGGCCTTCTACGGATGAAGAAAAGGCCTTTTTGCAGCAGCCAAATTCAGGTTTTTAATCCGATGTGGCGACAGACCGGAATTTGGGTTGATTGATAGCGATGGCTATCACGCCAAACGCCAATATCAGCATTGGATACCAACAATACGGCGAAATAGCCAACGGCGATATGCCTGCAATTGCAGCAGCACTGAGCAGCTGCGCACCATAAGGCACCAAACCTTGAAACCCACAAGAGAATACATCTAGCAAGCTAGCCGTGCGACGTGGGTCTACCTGGTACTCCTCATTTAAGTCTTTGGCAATGGGGCCCGCGGCGACAATAGCGATGGTATTGTTTGCTGTCGACACATCGAGAAAACTCACCAAGCCGGCAATACTAAACTCGGCGCCACGGCGGCTTTTTACCCGCTTAGTAAGCGTGTTAATCAGCCAGGTCATTCCGCCATATCGATGCATCAAGGCTACGATTCCACCAATGGTAATCGCGATCATAGCGAGTTCCTGCATCCATCCCATACCCTTTTGAATACTTTGCAGCATCGTTAAAAAGGTAAATACCCCCTCAAAGACGCCGACCGTCGCAGCGCTGGCAATGCCTAACGCCAATACCGCAATGACGTTAAGCCCCGCTAGGGCTGAAACGATGATAACGAGGTAAGGAAGAATACGAGAAAACTCGTAACTGGTGGTTTGGATAGATTCAGCGTTGTTCACATCCACAAATAACAACATACCGAGGGTGATAACCGAAGCCGGTATTGCGATACTCAAGTTAGCTTTGAATTTATCCGTGAGTTTGACGCCCTGACTGCGAGTTGCGGCAATCGTAGTATCCGAGACAAACGATAAGTTGTCGCCAAACATGGCTCCCCCTACCACAATCCCCAAAGCCAAAGGAATCGGAATACCTAAACTTTCTGCCAGTCCCACCCCTATGGGTGATAGGGAAGTAATAGTCCCCATGGAGGTTCCCATCGCGAAAGAGATAAAGCAGCAAATCAAAAATAGGCCGGGTAAAATCAAACTCGTAGGTACAAATTGCAACGCCATATTCACCGTGGCATCACGTGCACCGATATCGATAGTTAACGCGTAAAAAGCCCCTGCCAATAAAAAAATAAATACCAATAAAATGATGTTCTTTTCGCCGCCACCTTGGCAAAACAGTTGGATTTTCTCACTTGTTGACAGTTTTTCCCCTTTCGGATTAAGCAATAATGCAAAACCGGCACTGATGAAAAACGCCACCAGTATGGGCATGGCGGTAATCGTATCGGTAATGAAGCCCGTGGCTACAACCAGGCAGACAAACAATAATATCGGGGTCAATCCCCAAAAATTAGCACTGGATGTGTTCTCCACTTTAACTCCTTACCCAAAGTTTTTTTATAATAAAACGTGCAGCTTAATGACTAATGCAGTGATTACAAGAATTTATATTGCAACCACATTAAGAGCGAAGCAACTTGCCAATTTGTTGTAGTGGCGTAAAGTCATGATGATGACAGCTATAACCAGAAGGAACAAAGGCAAACTATGTCAGATGCATTATTCGTATACGGTACATTAGGGCCAGGCAAACCCAATGAACACATCATGTTAGCCATCGGTGGTGAATGGTTTGCGGGTCGAGTAAAAGGCCATCTTGTCAATGAAGGTTGGGGTGCAGAACAAGGCTGTCCCGCCATTATCCCCGCCCAGGATGGAGAATGGGTTGAAGGGCACATCTTTGTTTCAAACAACCTCAGCGCGCATTGGCAACAACTCGATGATTTTGAGGGTAGCGAATATACGCGCACATTGGTCGAAGTAGATATGGAAAACGCAGATAATTACCAAGCTTATATTTACGCACTGAATCGCTAATGCGGTAAGGCCTGAGCTATGATCTCTTTGAGACAGTATGTAAAAAGACGCAACGGCGTACCGCTGGGGGATAATCGATCTCTGCCAAATATGCTGCGCTATTCGCTGGGTGCGGGTACATTTGCCGAGTTCTGGCTGTATTGGAATCCCATTTGGGGTTATTACCTTGCCCGTTACATTCAGCGGCCACTACTCAAACTCCTTCCTCCCTCGGTAGCACTGATATTGACATTCGTTGTCAGTGGCGCCCTTCATGATTTGGCAATTTCTTTGGTTAAGCAAACTGTCTATGTGGTCTTCACACCTTGGTTCGGTGTAATGGCATTGGTGATTGTGTTAACACAAGCTCTCAAGCTATCGTATAGCGCTTTGCCGTGGCTATTCAGAGCAATCATTAATTCAGTCTTAATTGGTGCGTCTTTGGAAGCAGTTTTGGTTGTGAGTCAGTAGTACCAGTGGTAGCCTACCGCCAGAATGATTATCCCATCGAATAGGAGACAGGAGTGGAAGCAGCATTTTGGCAGCATAGGTGGCAGGTCAATCAAATCGGGTTTCATTTACCCAGCGCCAATCCACTCTTAACCAACAATTTCTCACACTTGAACATTGCCACTGGCTCACGGGTATTTGTGCCTATGTGTGGCAAAACCATCGACATTCACTGGCTACTAGCAAAGGGGTATTATGTAGTCGGGGTTGAATTAGTTGAAGACGCTATCGTTCAACTGTTTGAAGAGCTCGACATTACTCCCACCGTGACTGAACACAGCGAAATGCGTTTGTACCAGGGCCCAAACATCGATATATGGGTAGGTGATATTTTTCAATTGCCCATCGCTGAGATAGGCAGTATTGCCGCTGTCTACGACCGTGCCGCTTTGGTAGCACTTCCTGTAGATATGCGCTTAGATTATGTGAGTCTTATGACCAAGGTTTGCTCCGACTATCAATGCCCGCAACTATTAGTTACGTTCGAATATGATCAACGCCTAGCGGGTGGGCCACCCTTTTCAATCTCGCAAACTGACGTCGCCCAATACTATGACAATCGCTTTTCCATAGCCTTACTGCAAACCGCAGATGTAGAGGGTGGAATGAAAGGGAAATGCCCAGCACAAGAGTGTGTTTTCGCACTCATGCCGTTGTAGCGAGCGCCTCACGGTTACTCTCTCCTCTATGGAGCAAGTCCTTCAAGATACATTCAATACACAAGTGAGTGACGCCAGATATCGCACTGCCACGCTTGAGGTCGCAGTGCTCTCTAGCAGGTTATTCGCTCATATGGATTACGCTTCTGATACTTTTTCCTTCGTGCATCAGGTCAAAAGCCTCGTTGATATCCTTTAACCCCATTGTATGGGTAATGAACTCTTGTAAGCCAAATTCACCTGCCATATAGCGCTCTACGATTTCAGGCAGCTGTGAACGTCCTTTTACACCGCCGAAAGCACTTCCACGCCATACGCGGCCCGTAACAAGTTGGAACGGTCGAGTGGAAATTTCCTGTCCGGCACCCGCGACACCGATAATGACGGATTCTCCCCAACCTTTGTGACAACATTCTAACGCTTGACGCATGACATTCACGTTGCCGATACATTCAAACGAATAGTCCACCCCACCGTCTGTCATTTCAACAATCACATCTTGAATGGGTTTATCAGCGAGTTGAGGATTAATTAAATCTGTCGCACCAAGCTGCCGTGCAAGCTCAAATTTACTTTCGTTAATGTCTATACCTATGATGCGACTTGCGCCTGCCATACGCGCGCCAATAATGGCAGAAAGGCCAATACCGCCTAAACCAAAGATCGCGACCGTATCGCCAGCCTTGACCTTCGCCGTATTCAGCACGGCTCCCATGCCCGTTGTTACACCACACCCCAAAAGGCAAATTTCTTCGAGTGGAGCATCTTTACTCACTTTCGCCAACGAAATCTCTGGTAGCACGGTGAACTCAGAGAAAGTAGAACATCCCATATAGTGATAAATTGGTTTGCCATCCTTGTAAAAACGCGTGGTTCCATCTGGCATTAAACCTTTACCTTGGGTCTCACGAACGGCTTGGCAGAGATTCGTTTTCCCAGATTTACAAAACTTACATTCGCCACATTCTGCGGTGTAAAGGGGAATAACGTGATCGCCAACTTCAACACTTGTCACACCTTCTCCGACCATTTCAACAATCCCACCACCTTCATGGCCCAAAATAGCAGGAAAAATCCCCTCAGGGTCATCACCAGACAATGTGAAAGCATCAGTATGACAAACACCTGTGGCAACAATACGTACTAGCACTTCTCCCTTTTTCGGTAGTTGCACCTCTACCTCTTCCATTTTCAGAGGCTCGCCAGCAGCCCATGCTACCGCCGCTTTTGACTTGATGAACTCTTGGTCAGGTTTAATATCGAGTGACACCGCTTTTTCCTTTTTGGTTTTTCCGAACAATCAAACATGACTGAATCGGGAAAGTTGGAGATTGGATCTTGTTGGCGTCAAGTGTAGCGCCGTTACACATGATTGATAATCCAAGCATTTTGAAATACAGTTTTACATATATGTAATAATGTAGAAGACACTATCGCAGTGCGCTTTCAACAATCGTAAATGAGGCCATTCAATCGCATGGGAAATTGGGAAGGAGTAACCGAGTTTGTCGCCGTAGTTGACTCCCAGTCTTTCACCAAAGCGGCAAAAAAGCTCGATACTTCGGTCGCACAAGTTAGCCGGCGGGTGTCTGCGCTAGAGGATAGGCTAGCACTGAAGTTACTGCAAAGAACAACGAGAAAAGTGTCTGTTACTGAAGCGGGGCAGCTTTACTACCAACACTGCCGTAGCCTGGTGGAAGGGCTGGAAACTGCTGAACTGGCAGTAACCCAAATGCAAGCAACGCCCAAAGGGCTATTAAAGTTAACCGCGCCTGTGGCATATGGCGAGTCTCACATTGTGCCTTTGGTTAACCATTTTCTAGAATTGTACCCTCACGTAGATTTGGACTTAAATCTAACCAATCAAACCGTTGATTTACTTGAATCTGGTATTGATGTTGCCATTCGATTAGGACGACTGAACGATTCTGGACTGATTGCAAAGCGCCTTTCTTCACGACAATCATTTGTCTGCGCCACACCCAATTACTTACAAAAATATGGTACGCCGACAACGTTATCCGAACTCGAAAATTACAATTGTTTAGTCGGTGCTTCAGGTTATTGGCGCTTTAAAATCGACAACACTGAAACGTCCGTCAGAGTATCGGGCCGCATCAATTGTAACTCTGGCTATGCGCTACTGGACGCAGCGAAACGTGGTTTAGGATTGGTTCAATTACCGGAATACTATTTCACCGATGAGTTGACGTCGGGCGAACTAGTGGAAGTGCTCAGCGAATACCGAGATGAAAAAGAGGGAATTTTTGCGATTTATCCTCACAATAGACACCTTTCACCGAAAGTCAGACTACTGATTGATTTCTTGGCAGAAAAGTTAGAATAACGAAGATATGCAAAGCCAGCATAAACACTCAGTCTAGCGGTATTGGTAATTAACGTGTAATACACCTATACACTGGCGTGACTGTTATTGCTATTAGACGCTTACACGCAGAAACCAGAGCCACTTAATGCGTAGATTCATTATCTTATGGAATTGCAAAAACAAAAAATAACCCCACCCGCCTATTGAAAGTCACCCTTCCCCTTGAGTTTGCGCGTTTCCCCCTTAAGTTAACCCTAACGCACGGTAAAAAACGCCAACACTACAAGGACAGCAAATGACAACAACTAAACGGCTCTCAATAACGGAGCGGATTTCAAAAATTAATCAGTATCTTTTTTTGCTCGGTGCAATGCTATTGCTGTCCATTGCAGGCAAGGAGATATACAAAGACATCACTCGAGCAGGGTATGAACCACCGAAAATTGCATTGGTGGAAACAACAAGTGAGAACAAGGTTGTTGATATCAACTACTCAAAGCTTTTTAAAAGAAAAATCAACGACGTTTACGTTTTTTCAATCAAATCCGACAAAATAGTCCAGCCTGATCCAGGCGAAAATGACAGCACAGAAATAGTCAATATGTTCAGCGGCTCGACACAAAACGACATGATGACGGTTAATTTATTGTTTGCTCGAGAACAACAACGTCCAACACTGCTTTTCGAACACCACACCGTGATAACTGACTACTTTTTGTATGAAGACGCCCCCGACACGTATCAGTACGCGCTGGCAAAAAATGGCTACTTAATTGTTGATGACGACACCAATCAAGACGGCTATTTGAGCAGCGATGATCATCAAAATTTTTATATTTCAAACTATGACGGCTCGGCATTAACTCTCGTATTGAGTAATGTAGATTCTATGAATGTTGAAAACGACAACCTAGTGCACTTAAAACAAGGAACGGGTGTTGATGCCATAATCTACTTTTATCAAGTCGACATTGGCAAGTTAATCAAACTGGATACCAATTTGAGTGAAACAGTAGCAAAGTTGCGCTAAATGCGTCAAAAAGGTGCACTTGTTACAGGATTGCAACAGGCTGTTTACGCTGGAGAAAAATAGCGTAAAGCTAGCGCTACCATCCGTGTAAAACGGTTAAAACCACCAGCCCACGCACGAGTGCGAAGGGACAGTAACAGGACTATAATCGCGCCGTGTTCAATTGGCGGCCCGATTCATGCCTAAAAATTCTCATAGTGTTATCGAAGATGTCTTTGCGCTTCTGTGTGCAGGCCTGTTCGTTTCTTTTGGTATTTACTTGTTCAAAGCACAAGACCTGATGGTTGGCGGTGCTGCGGGTATGGCGTTGCTTGGTACTTATGTCAGTGATCTTAGCTTTGGTACCCTGTTCTTTTTGATCAATCTACCATTTTATGCGCTGGCTTGGACTCAAGTTGGCAAACGCTTTACGCTAAATACCTTCATTTCTGTCGCCACAGTCTCAGTGCTATCTGAATACGTGCACCTTTTCGTCGACATCACAGCGATCAACCCTATTTTTGCGGCCATCTTTGGCGGCTTGTTAATTGGTGTTGGCATGTTGATCATGTTTAGACATGCCTCTAGTCTGGGTGGTATCGGTATTATGGCTGTCTATCTTCAAGGCCGATTCGGTATAAAAGCGGGTGTGTTTCAGTTAACGGTTGATACCACTATTCTACTGTGCTCAGCGCTATTCGTGTCTTGGTACTTAGTACTCATCTCCGTATTAGCGGCCTTCTTTCTGAATATGGTTATCTCGTTAAACCACCGACCAGAACGTTACACTTTGCCAGCACGACCCGTATCCGACGACTCTCATGCTGACAGCCTTCAACCCCAAAACTAAGGCGCATTGACCTTCGCTACGCAATTTTGCATTGGTTTGAATGTCGTTTAGGCCACGCAGAGCGCCTGATACGCTGTTAGTCCTAATACACAACAGAAATGAAAAAGCCCGGCATTGCCGGGCTTGTCAAATACGTTAGCGCAAGAGTAGCGCATTACTCTGCTGGCTTGGGCGCCGGCTTTTGTGCGGGTCGGTTGACCACTGCACCTCGGTTAACTCTTGGTCTCGAGTAAGATGTACGCATCACAAAACTCCTATGTTGGTAACCTCTCCATTACAAGTTAACTCTGTCCGTATCCTTAGGACTGATGAGACTCTAGCGCACTGGTCGGACTTTGTCTTCTTTAGCTTGTGTATAACATCCTGCAATTACTGAGGGAAAGCTGTGGATAAGATCATTATACATTTCAAAAACATAAACTTAAAAATGCTTAGAATAAATTGTTAAGCAACTGTCATAAATATGTATAAAAACTGCATAAACACCGACATTATTGCTGGGTAATCTGGCGAATTGTTTGCTCAAGTTCATCGTAATGTGGATTCCATGTGAGGCGAGCAACTGGGTCGTCCTCATGCTGAGCGCCCCAAGCACCGTACCAAACACTTTCGGCCGATTCACATGCCTCTACTTTTGATTTAGACACGGTGTTTTCGCAATAGCGCTTTTCACCGAATCGTCCGTAGTAAGTGTTTGTCTCCGAAAATAACACGCTCATGTGAGACGCAGAAACGATACGCTGTTCGGGAATTGATGCAGGAAAAACCAACACTGAATCGCTTTTTGGTGACTCATCGCCATACCACACCATAGATGTACTCGGGTGAGTAAAATACGTATCCATTAGCTCAAAGGTCGATTGTGCATCGATGACGCTGTCGTCCTCGCTCATCACGACTAATGCTGGAACGGAGACGCCGTGTTGCTTGATTCGCTCTCTGACAGCAATGGCACTCTTCACATAGGCATCAGCGCCATTGGTTGCCGAAGATTGATAGCGTGCTAAATTATTTTCTTCTCCACGCCAGCCCCAATCGCGAACACTGGCGACCAACGGAGACAATCGTTCTAACACAGGTACTTTGGAGCGAAACCCCGGAGAAAAGAGTAACAACCCATCAATTGATGCATCGCCAATGGCATGATGAGTAACTAAATTAGCCCCAGTAGAAAACCCTCCCAACCACACGGTATCGTACTGTTCGCTCAACTTTGCTGCATAGTGATCAACGATCGTTTGCCAGTCTTGGTAGGTCGGTAACATCATGTCTTCAGGCTTACTACCGTGCCCGGGTAACAATAGGACTTCAACGTAGAACCCCATCTCGACAAGACTTGGAGCAATATCAGAAAACGAGTACGGTGAGTCAGCAAGTCCATGAACGAGCAATATGGCTTTTTCACTCGATTTATCCCCAAGCGCATAAGGTGCATTCATTGCCAATTCTTTGGCCGTATCATCGGTAATAAAGCGGCGATGTGTTTTCAGCCAATCATAAGTGACTTGCTGATATGCCTCGAAAGAAGGTTGAATATAGTCGTAATACTGTGGGCTTTGATTGAGCGGCATATTTGGCGCATTGATACTGCATGCACTCAACACTGAAAATAAAACAACAAGAAAAACTGAGCGCATGGCATCCCCAATATCGATAATTGGGGAGATTATAATCTATCGAGCTAAAAAGTAAACCAGCCAGTATACTTTATGCCGTGATTCGGGGAACCCTTGGCGATACGCGCGTCATGAGTTCATATGAAATCGTGCCGGCACATTGCGCTACTCGGTCGATACTGATGTGCTGCCCCCATAACTCAACACTGTCGCCAATGTTAACCTTATCTACCTGAGTGACATCCACTGTAATCATATCCATCGATACCCTGCCGACGAGTGGGCATTCAACGCCATTGACTAAAACGGGGGTGCCATTCGGACAATGACGAGGATAGCCGTCGGCGTAACCTATCCCAACGGTAGCAATGACTGATTCAGATTCTGCTCGCCAAACTTGACCATAACCTACCCCTTCACCCTTGGCTATTGTGCGAACGGCAAGCACCGATGAAGTTAACGTCATCGCGGGCAACAAGGGAATATCGCGTAATTGGTTATCCAGCATAGGTTCACCGCCGTAAACAGCAACGCCTACCCGATTCCAATCGCCATGGCTACAAGGCCACCCAATTGTCGCCGGTGAATTGGCAACACTGACTGGCATCTGCAAGCTATCCACCACGGATTTAAAGCGCGCTATTTGTTGTTGCGAAAATTCATTGTCGGTATCGTCTGCACAGGCTAGGTGCGTGACAAGCACAGAATCTCCGGTGAGCAAGTGAGCAAAATCCTTAGCCATTGCCAAGGTTTCACTGGGCGTAAAGCCCAATCGGTGCATACCACTATCCACCTTTAACCAAACAATAGGGGCGGTATCGCATTGCGAAGCCCATTCGAGCTGCTCGCGACAATGACAAACGAGAATACAGTTATTTTGCGAGGCTAGCTCGCAATCCGCTTGATCATGAGGCCCCTCGAGCACGACAACCGGACTATCGATTCCCGCATTGCGCAGTTCCATGGCTTCTTCTGTGATCGCCACCGCGTACATTTCAGACAAGCCTTGTAATGCCTTTGCCACCGCGACGGCGCCATGACCATAAGCATCAGCCTTGATCACAGCCATAGTTTTTCCGACCGTAGACAGACCCTGTAAACGGCGAAAATTCTCTTGAATTGCTGACGTATGAATGATGGCGTGGGTTTGTCTACTCACTCGACAATGGTACCTGAAGAAAAACGTCAGTGTACCACGGTTTCGATGTATTCACGCAATGCTAGATACGTTAGGTGTGAGGTTGTGTACAATGAAGCTAACTCTCACTGTGATTTGTTAGCGATGACCACCTCAAACACCCAAACCCTGCTCAATGAGCTCAAGCATCTCGTTTCCGAAGGGCGCAACCCTGAAACAATGAATATCGATCAGCTCTCAACGATCGACATGCTCAAAGCGATTAATCAACAAGATGCCTTGGTCGCGGGCGCAGTACACAACGCCCTGCCTCATATCGCCGACGCGGTTGATGCGATCACAAACGCGATTCAATCTGGCGGTAGATTAATCTACATGGGCGCAGGAACCAGCGGACGCCTTGGTATTCTCGATGCCGTTGAATGTCGCCCAACATTCTCTGTACCCGATGAGATGGTAGTTGGTTTAATCGCAGGTGGCGAAAAAGCAATACAACACGCCGTTGAAGGCGCAGAAGACGACACCACTATGGCGGTAAATGATCTAAAAAACATCAACCTAAGTGCTAAGGATGCACTCGTCGGGTTAACTGCCAGTGGCCGAACCCCCTACGTTATTGCTGGTCTTGAGTACGCCAAGTCACTCGGCTGTTTTACTGCATCAGTTGCCTGTAACCCGAATACCGCCGTCCTCACCCTCGCTGATGTTGGAATTTGCGCACAAGTAGGCCCTGAGTGTATTACTGGCTCTACTCGAATGAAATCAGGCACCGCTCAAAAGTTGGTGTTAAACATGCTCAGTAGTACGTGCATGATTAAATTGGGTAAGGTGTATCAAAATTTGATGGTTGATGTTAACGCAACAAATCACAAGCTAAGAGCCAGAGCGGTGCGCATTGTCATGCAAGCAACGCAATGTGATGACAAGACCGCGACCCAAGCCTTAAGTGAGGCCGACAATCAAGCTAAGCTAGCGATACTTATGATTTTAACTAACTTAGGTGTTGAAGAGGCAAGGTCTTTACTCACCGCCAATCAAGGCTATTTACAACGGGCACAGGATGCCACTAAAGCATGAGATTCATCACACTACTCATCCTAGTTTTTTCGAGCTTTCAAGCGTTGTCGATGACTGTCGGCGCCGATAGAAAAGAACGCTATTTACCGTGGTTGGCCGGCAAACGCGTCGCCCTCGTGGTCAACAGTACATCAATGACATCATCAGGGCACTTAGTCGACGCCTTGTTGGCTGAAAACATCAAGGTCACTAAGGTCTTTGCGCCTGAGCACGGCTTTCGAATTGACCAAGGTGCAGGCGCCACAATCAATGACAATATCGATAAACAAACAGGCTTGCCGATTGTATCCCTGTATGGGAAGACGAAAAAACCAACCCAAGACATGCTTCGTGATGTTGATGTCATTGTTTTTGATATTCAAGATGTGGGTGTGCGCTTCTATACCTATATCAGCACTATGCATTTAGTCATGGAAGCCGCCGCGCAATTTGACAAAACGGTCGTGGTATTGGACCGGCCTAACCCCAACGGGCCCTATGTTGACGGCCCAGTTCTCGAAGCGCCTTTTCGTTCTTTTGTGGGTAAACACCCCATCCCTGTATTACACGGCCTAACCGTCGGTGAGCTTGCCTTGATGATTAAAGGCGAAAATTGGATTAACCAGAGCGCATCTCTCGACCTCAAAGTGGTCCCCATTGCTGATTACACCAAAGCGATGCCTTACTCGCTACCGATTGCGCCAAGCCCTAACTTACCCGACGATCAAGCGATCGCACTCTACCCCTCTTTGTGCTTTTTTGAAGCTACAGCTGTCAGTGTTGGTAGAGGAACGCCAACCCCCTTTCGCATTTTTGGCCATGACACCGTGCCGCTTGGTACGTTTGCGTTTACCCCAAAAAGCATCCCGGGAAAATCACTCCACCCTAAGTTAAAAGGGAAGCAAGCACTGGGTAAAGATCTATCCCAATACCCAGCAAAGGGCTTAACACTGCGATGGCTGATTGAGGCGCAAAAGGCATTCAGTGAGCAACAGAAAACGCTTTTTACTCGGCCTGACTTTATGGACTTGCTCGCTGGCACAGACAAACTCCGAAAGGACATCGAATCAGGCCTGAGTGAATCGGCTATTCGAGCCAGCTGGAAGCAGCCCCTCTCCCAGTATCGAGAGCAAAGAAAACCGTATCTTCTTTACCCAGAGCAGTGATTGCGAGTTCAGTTTAAGGAAACCGGAAGCTGACCCTGCGCAGGCATTTTGCCCAGCAATACTCGAGCAAGGGCATGAAACGACGGACCTTCAATTTTGCCAGATTGGCCATTATTCACATTGTAGGAATAAGTCGCCAAACTGAGATCGACAAGCGATTCAAAGTCTTTCAACACGTAAGGTGTTCGCAGCGCAACCATGGTCTTTGTTACCGCGTTTGACGAGAAATGTGCTAGAACTTGCTTAAAGTAATGGTGCTGCTGTTTTAAGTTGGAGCGGCGTAGACCTGCTAAATCATCCATCCCTCCCATTTCCACCGCACTGTGAAGTGGAGAAATGTCACCGATAATAATGTGCTTCACCCCTTCCATCGAACTGATATCAGGCCAACTCGCTACCTTCGCCATACTTGTGCACTGTATATGGCCTGAGTCTTGATTTTGTGCCTCAATACCGAGAATGAACGCACGACATCTCGCTTCATCCGGCATCAACACCCACCACTGACCTTGGCTATCCAGTGGCAAATGTGGTTTCCCTTTAACAACAGTCATCGCGTCGTTTGCCAAAGCTTGTTCGAGCTGCTTGTTGTGCGGTGCTGGCAGCATTTGGGTCGCAATGGCTTTGCGTTTATCAACTGGCTCAGACGCAAATTCTGCCATGTTATAGCGCTGTTTTAACGACGCTATACGGGCAAGCGACGAACGCCATTCTTGAGTATTGGTGCGAGTAAGTTTGGCCGCAACACTATCGAGAAAACGGCTGAATCCAGTAATGTCCTGCTTAGAGCGAATCGTGTAAGGCATTAAAGCGATATCAGCGCCCGCGTTAAATGTCTGAACCACGGCATCATCTTGTGCAAAGTAGTGAGCGATACCCGCCATGTCTAATGCATCAGTGACAATAATACCCTGGTAATTCAATTGTTGTCGCAACATGTCTTGCAATATACGGCGAGACAAAGTTGCAGGTAAAACCTGCTCAATACCTTGCCTATCTTTAATAACCGAATTGTCTAATGCTGGGTATTGTATATGCGCAGTCATGACCATTTCTGGTGGTGTCTGAGACGCTATCAAAGTGCCAAAGGGCAACACTTCGTTCTGAAAAATATGGCGCTTAGGATGCAAAACTTGAGGTAAGCCAGTATGGCTATCGACGCTGGTATCTCCGTGCCCCGGAAAATGTTTGATAGCACTTACTATGCCTTGAGACTGCATAGATTCTGTCATTGCCTCGCCCAACTCGGCAACTCTTTTGGGAGAATCTGAAAATGACCTTACATTGATAACTGGGTTTTTAGGGTTGTTATTGATATCCAAACTTGGAGCAAAGTTCGTATTAAACCCAAGTGTTTTGAGCGCCTGAGCCATACCTGTCGCCACTTTATTGGCATAAGTCACCCCGTGCTTTTCATACGTTGCCCCGATTGCCATATTGCCGACAAACCGCGTGGCGATATCGTCGGCGAGCCTCGCAACTCTACCTCCTTCTTGGTCGACGGCGATGATAAACGGCGGTTTTCCATACTGCTGTGCTAACGCTTGCAAACTGTGATTCAGGGCAACAACTTGAGGGGCAGATACCAGATTTTCCGCAAACAAAATCACCCCGCCTATGTTTTCATTAATCAGCATTGTAGCTAGCTCATCTGGCAGCCGAGTGACGGGTTCTCTGCATTGACCATTGTCGGGTAAAGTCTCGCAGTAAAAGCGAATATCCAGAATCAGTTTTTGCCCGAGTTGCTGCCGAAGAGAAGGTGTCGTGTCTTGTGCTTGGCAAACGCTCAGAAAGGAAAAGGAGAAAACCAATGCCACCATGGCAGACTTAACGATACGAGAAAAAATCAAAGATACACTCTACTTTTGAAGTTTAGTTCCAACATCAAAGATACGTGCCCTACACCTTGGTTGCAACGCATGAGTAAAATTGCGCCTGAAATCAGTTCGATACCTTGATACTATGAGCATTGTATAACGATAACAAAAACAGGAACATTCTCATGGATTGGCTATCGGTCGTTCCCCCACTGATTGCAATTGCTATCGTCTTTTGGAAAAAAGAAGTCATTCTCGCACTCGCCATGGCCATTTTGAGTGCCGAACTACTCATTCTGTTTAATGACCCTCAGGGTGCTTGGATATTGGCTCCCATCGAAGCGACAGAGCGTGTTATCAACGTTGCTTCCAGTGCGGGCAATACTCGTATATTACTCTTCAGCTTGCTGGTAGGGGCGTTATTGGCCTTTATTCGCGATTCGGGTGGTGTTGCAGCAACCGTGGATAAATTAGTAAGCGGTGGTATAGCCAAGAGCAAACGCCGTGTCGGCGGCGCGACGTTTTTAACGGGTATTGCCGTTTTTATCGAGTCGAACCTAAGCGTATTAACCGCAGGTATCTTTGCTCGCGGTTTATTTGATAAATACAAAATGAGCCGTGCCCGTTTGGCGTACATCATCGATAGCACGTGTGCCCCTATTTGTATCCTGATTTTATTGAATGGCTGGGGAGCCTTTGTCCTGAGTTTGCTCAATGGATATGAATTAGCAGAAAGTAGTGCCAGCATTCTTTGGGGAACGGTACCTCTCAATTTTTATGCACTGATCACCTTGGCATTGGTTATTTACACTATCGTCACCGACAAGGTTCACGGGCCGATGAAAGCCGAAGATCAAGCCATGAGCCATACGGAAACCGCACTGGATACTGCACCAGCGACAAAAGCTCGCTTCATGTTAGTTCCTTTGCTCACCATGATAATCAGTATGTTTGGTTTTATGTATTGGACAGGTGGTGGTGTGCTTGCCGAAGGTAGCGGTAGCAAATCGGTATTGTATGCGACGGTTGTCGGGACTGCTGTGGCCTACCTGCTCCTGCTGTCTCACAAACGCTTTACCCATCAAGAGGCCGTATCTATCGGCTTCAAAGGCATGGGTGAACTTTTACCTCTTGTCACCATCGTCTTGTTATCACTGAGTCTTGGCGCGAGTTTGAAAGCACTGGGAACAGGTATCTTTGTTTCCGGTATTGTCGGAGAATACTTACCCGCCTTCATGATCGTCCCCATGTTGTTTATCGCGGGAGCTATCATGTCGTTTACAACGGGTACGTCTTGGGGAACATTCGCCATTCTTATCCCGATCGGTGTGCCACTGATTCAGTCCCTTGGCTTGCCACCATCATTGGTCATCGCTGCAATATTAGGTGGCGGGATATTCGGTGATCATTGCTCACCAATTTCAGACACTTCAGCGGTATCATCACTGGCAGCGGGCTGTGACTTGTTAACCCACGTCAAAACCCAACTGCCTTACGCGTTGTTTGCTGGAGGCCTTACGGTCGTTGCCTATACTGTCGCCAGCATAGTGATGCTGGCCTAGCGTGAATGGCTTCTAAGGGCTATTGCGTAGCAAACAACTTATCCATGTCGGCAAAGCCTTTGAATTCAAGGGCATTGCCGCTCGGGTCATAGAAAAAGAGCGTGCCTTGCTCACCAGCCTGACCTTCAAATCGAATGTAAGGTTCAATAGCAAACTCGACGTTTGCCGATGTGAGTCGCTGTGCTAACCGTCGCCAATCAGACATAGATAACACCACACCGAAATGGGGAACAGGTACCGCGTGATTATCGACGTCATTGTGTTGTGCCGCACCAGGCATTGCCGCCACTAAATGGGTCACTAATTGATGACCAAAGAAATCCCAATCTATCCACGCGTCAGAATAACGACCTTGCTCGCAGCCCAAAAGCTCGCCGTAAAACGCCTTCGCAGCCGTAAGATCAGTAACAGGAATAGCAAGGTGAAAAGGTTGAGGCATATTGACACTCCTTATTTGTCTGCATTGCCGATGCAATACGATAAACACTGTTATACCTTGCTCGAGTCACAACGGGTAGTGATTTGGGTGAAAACAATCAAGATACTGAACATTCACGTATTCATTGAATTAAAGGTACTCGAAACCGTCTATTTTTACTTTCGAACAACGTGCAATAGTTGCAATGGTAAATCCGTCTGCGTATAAATGCAGTAACTGGTAATACCACATAAAAAAAAGGTGCCTTATGTCGTCAATGTACCCACACATGTTAGAGCCATTGGACCTTGGCTTTACGACGCTAAAAAACCGAGTATTAATGGGCTCGATGCATTTGGGGTTGGAAGAAGCCAAACGCGGCCATGAAAAGTTAGCAGCGTTTTACGCGGCACGAGCGAGAGGCGGTGTCGGCCTTATCGTCACAGGTGGGATCAGCCCGAACATTGAAGGCTGGGGCGCCCCTTTTATGAGCCGATTAAGTCGTCGCAGTCATACTAAAGGCCACAAACCAATCACTCAGGCCGTGCACGACGAAGGTGGCAAAATTTGTATGCAAATCCTGCATACTGGGCGCTATGGTTATCACCCTTTGTCAGTATCAGCTTCTGCGTTAAAAGCGCCGATAACACCGTTTAAGCCAAGAGCGTTGAGTCGTCGAGGCATAGCGAGGACGATCAATGATTACGCCAAATGTGCCTACTTAGCAAGAGAAGCTGGGTACGATGGTGTAGAAATTATGGGGTCAGAGGGCTACTTCATTAACCAGTTTTTCTCACCAAGAACCAACCATCGCGAAGATGAATGGGGAGGCAGTGTAGAAAATCGAGCCCGCTTAGCCATTGAAATTGTGCGTCAAACCCGAAAAGAGTGCGGCCCGGATTTTATCATTATATTCCGCTTATCGATGTTGGACTTGGTAGAAGGCGGCGCCAGTTGGGAAGATGTCGTTTATCTCGGTAAAGCCATCCAGGAAGCGGGCGCCACTATCATCAATACCGGTATTGGCTGGCATGAGTCTCGCGTTCCGACTATCGCGACCTCTGTACCAAGGGGGGCGTTTACTTGGGTAACGGAAAAAATTCGCCCACACATCACCATTCCTTTGATTGCCACTAACCGCATCAACACGCCCGAAATTGCTGAGCAAGTCATTGCCAGTGGACAAGCGGATATGGTATCCATGGCTCGCCCGTTTTTAGCTGATCCCGACTTTGTCAACAAAGCTGCAGCCGGTAAGCCTCAAGCTATCAATACGTGTATCGCCTGTAATCAGGCTTGCCTTGATCATATTTTTAAACGCCAAAGAGTGAGCTGTTTGGTCAATCCAGAAGCGTGTTTCGAGACCGAGATGAGCTTTCCACCTGCAGCAACCAAGAAAAAAGTCGCAGTTGTGGGTGCAGGACCCGCGGGCTTGTCTATCTCTACTTACGCCGCCGCTCGCGGCCATGAGGTCCATTTGTTTGACAAAGCCGATAAAGTGGGCGGCCAGTTCAACTTGGCAAAGCAGATTCCTGGAAAAGACGAGTTTGAGGAAACCCTTCGCTATTTCCGTTATAAAATCGAAGAAACGGGTGTAAACCTGCACTTGAATACGCCCGTTACGGTAGACAGTATCGGCACTGACTTCGATGAAATCGTACTGGCAACGGGCATTTCACCGAGAACCCCCGCGATTGAAGGGATCGAACACGATAAGGTATTGAGCTATATCGACGTACTGAAAGATCACAAACCCGTTGGGGAAAAAGTGGCCATCATCGGTGCAGGAGGCATCGGTTTTGACGTTGCTGAATACCTACTAGAATCTCAAGAAGCTGCATTGGACAAAGCGCATTGGATGCAGTTCTGGGGTATAGACCAATCCGTTGAAGCAGGTGGTATCGCGCTTAACTTACAGCCTGTCACACCAAAACGCCAAGTCACATTGTTACAGCGAAAAGAGGGCAAGGTTGGCGCTGGATTGGGAAAAACAACTGGGTGGATACACCGTACTACGCTGCAAAAACACGGTGTTCAAATGATGAACCAAGTCACATATCAACGCATTGACGACGACGGATTGCACATCCTCGTTGGTGATAAGCCTCACACCTTAGATGTCGATAACGTGATTGTCTGTGCAGGACAAGAACCCCTTCGCGCCCTGCAACAAGGCCTAGAGAACAAAGGCTTATCTGTGCATTTAATCGGTGGGGCTGACGTAGCGGCAGAACTTGATGCCAAGCGAGCGATTCGCCAAGGTGCAGAATTGGCAGCCAAGCTATAGGCTTACCAACGGCCAATTTTCAGAGACAAAAAAGCCCGCAACCGCGGGCTTTTTCATGATTCGCTTGGTTAAGCGTCGTAAGGGTGACGCAATACCATAGTCTCACTGCGATCAGGGCCAGTAGAAACAATATCCACTGGTACACCTGTGATAGCTTCAAGGCGGCTAATATAGTCTTTCGCCGCTTGAGGTAAGTTGTCGAAATCAGTCACACCAAACGTGTTATCCGACCAACCAGGCATTTCTTCGTAAACAGGAGTAACCAGATCGTAACCATCGGCAGCCATCGGAGGGACGTCAGACACATTGCCATCGGCATCTTTATAACCAACACAGATTTGCAATGTTTCAAGGCCGTCTAACACGTCAAGTTTGGTCAGACAGAAGCCCGTGATAGAGTTAATTTGTACAGCGCGCTTCATCGCTACTGCATCAAACCAACCTGTACGGCGCTTACGCCCTGTTGTCGCACCAAATTCATGGCCTTTCACACCAAGGTGCTCACCCACTTCACAGTCAAGTTCAGTTGGGAATGGACCAGAACCTACGCGAGTGGTGTATGCTTTCACGATACCCAACACGTAGTCGAGTTTCAGTGGGCCAAAACCTGCACCCGTTGCCACGCCGCCCACTGTCGTGTTTGACGACGTTACATAAGGGTAAGTACCATGGTCAATATCCAGTAAAGTGCCCTGTGCACCTTCGAACATAATTGGCAAACCCGCTTTGTCGGCTTTGTCCAATTCGTCGGTCACGTCAACTACCATCGATTTCAAAATATCTGCAACGGCCATTGCACCTTTGAGCGTTTCGTCAAAATCAACTGCCGGCTCGCCGTAATACTGAGTCAATGTAAAGTTGTGAACATCGAGTACTTCTTTCAACTTAGCAGCGAAATCGTCAGCGTTGAACAAATCGCCGACACGCAAACCGCGTCGAGAGACTTTATCTTCGTATGCTGGACCGATACCACGACCAGTTGTGCCAATTGCTTTACTGCCACGTGCTTTCTCACGCGCCACATCCAAAGCGATGTGATAAGGCAAAATAAGAGGACATGCTTCAGAGATTTTTAGACGCTCCCGCACAGGCACGCCGCGTTCTTCAAGCATGGTAATTTCTTTCATCAGAGCGTCTGGGCTAAGTACTACGCCATTACCAATAATACAGGTAACGTTATCGCGAAGAATACCAGAAGGAATCAAGTGAAGAACGGTCTTCTCACCATCGATAACCAAAGTGTGACCTGCGTTGTGCCCGCCTTGATAGCGAACTACATATTTAGCGCGATCTGTTAATAGGTCTACGACCTTACCTTTACCCTCGTCACCCCATTGAGTGCCGAGCACCACTACGTTCTGTGCCATTGAATCTAATGCGTAAGAAAATTAGGCGTGGATTCTAACAAAAATCCGAAGTGATTTTCACCTGTTTTAGCCCAAAAATGCAGCAAAAATAGCGGTTTTATCACAAAGGGTTGTTTCAGCTTGAAATCTAGTCACTCACGGGCGTCATTTTTGACTGAATTAGGTCAGATACGCTAAGCAAACTACGCCAACCACAACAAGAACACCACCAATTTGCCGCAGCTGATTGGTTGGCTGCTGTGACATATCGAAAAGGTACTTTTGCCATAGTCGAGGAAAGAGTAAGGGACCTATTCCCTCAAAAACCAAAACCATGGCCAATGCAGGCCAAATCCATTCCATACTCCCCCCTGCGGAAATCTGAGTGATGATACAAAAAAGCGGGTTAACAACCCGCTTAGTCGATTATCAATACAGTAAACTGTAAACCTTACGACGATAGGTAGATTTCAATGTGTCACCATCAGGAAGGGCATTGATCACATCGAGCATAATTTTCTTGCCCTCGCCAAAATTAATATCCGTGATCAATACTGAGTAAAGGAGAGAGAGTGCCTCTTCAGCTTTGCTTGCTTGATGTAACTGTACAGCAAGGTCAATTTTAGCCTGTAGATCGTCAGGGTTAGCCGCAACCTTCTCTTGCAACGCTTTAATCTCTGGTGTTTCAGCAGCCTGTTCTGCCAATTCCAGTTTACTGACAAGGGCCTGATATCGCCCGTCTTGGTCAGCCAGGCCAATTGTGCCGATTAACTCCTTTGCTAAACTCACACCACCGGTTTCAATCAGACAATCCGCATACATTAATTTGGCATCGAGATTGTCACTGGCAAGTTCATAGGCTTGCTTCGCCAATACGAACGCGGTCTGATAATCACCTTCAGCGATACTCTGCGCTGCCTTAGCCACAAATTCATCTTCCGGCTTAGGCAAGTATTTGGCTAACATTTCCCTGATTTGAGCTTCAGGTTGAACCCCTGCGAATCCATCAATTGGCTGTCCATCTTTGACGACCATCACCGTAGGCAAGCTCCTGATACCGAACTGACCAGCCACTTCCTGTTGAGCCTCGCAATCCACTTTTGCAAGTAAGAGAGTATCGGGATATTCGCCGGCAATTTTTTCCAATATTGGCATCAGGTCTTTGCATGGCTCACACCAATCAGCCCAAAAATCGACTAGAACCAGTTTTTCTTGTGACGCTTGTAGAAAAACTTGCTGAAAATTCTCTGGCGTGACATCAACGATATTATTTACACCTAAGGTATCCATGGGAATTCGCTCATTTATTTTTGATATACAAGAATATGGGGAATCTACGCGAAATAACAACCTCAAATACGTCTTGCATTTTTACGCTACCTCTTGCTCGGACGAAATGTTAAGGTGTTGTTACAAGGTGTCGACCTTTGGTCAACACGCCCGAATACAGGAGGCATTATGACTGAACCAGAAAACGGCTTTACTCGCTTTAAAGACTTTTACCCCTATTACCTCAGTGAGCATCGTAACCCGACTTGTCGGTTACTCCATTTTATTGGCTCAAGCTTGGTTTTAGTGGTTATTGCGTTTGCTTTAGTTACGAGCCAGTGGATTGCGCTGTGGCTGCTCCCCGTGATTGGCTATGGTTTTGCTTGGGTTGGTCACTTCTTTTATGAACATAACAAACCTGCCACCTTTCGCTATCCGTTCTACAGTTTGATGGGAGATTGGGTAATGTTTAAAGATATATTGACTGGTAAATTGCGATTTAGTCCTTCGGAAAATGAGGCATAAAAAAGGCGTGCTCCGCACGCCTTTTTCAACTACTGCGGTTTGACCCGAACTAGCTTCCCATTGGGAGCATCGGTCAATACATAGACGTAACCATCAGGCCCAACTTTAACGTCGCGAACTCGACTCTCTAGCCCTTTTAGTAATTCTGTTTGTTTCCCCGGCTTGCCATCGTTCATTTTAACATGACGTAAGTGCCTAAATTTTAATGACCCCACCAACAAGTCTCCTTGCCATTCGGGAAACTTGTCTCCGGAATAGAAAGCCATACCACTTGGGGCTATCGATGGATCCCAATACAAAACCGGTTGTTCCATACCCGCCTGTGCCGTTTTGTCTGAAATGATATCGCCGTTGTAATCGATTCCATACGTGATCACAGGCCAACCATAATTGTTGCCACTAGCCAGTAAATTGACCTCATCGCCGCCCTTCGGGCCGTGTTCCATTGCCCACATTTCACCGGTTTCTGGGTGCATCGCTAACCCTTGCACATTGCGGTGACCATAGGTAAAGACTTCTGGTGCTTTGCCTTTGACAAAAGGGTTGCTGGCAACCGCTGATCCGTCTTTATTGATACGCACGATCTTACCGAAGTGGTTATCGGTATTTTGCGCCTCTTTCATGTACTTGTAGCGGTCGCCTAGGGTCACGTAAAGGTGCTGTTGTTGATCGAATCCCAATCTACAGCCAAAGTGAAACCCATTATCTACAAGGGGAGTCGATACAAAAATCACTTCGACATCTTTTAAACCCGTGTTGGTCAGTTCGGCTTTAGCAACACTGCTACTACTGCCGCCTTCACCTGCTCGGCTAAAGCAAAAATACAAGGTATTGTTTTTAGAGAACTCAGGGTCAACCGCAATACCGAGCATCCCACCTTGATTCTGTGCGACGACATCGGGCACACCATTCAAAGGAGCACTTAGTCCATCGCTTTCAGAGTAGCGACGTATACCACCACTTCTCTCAGTGATGACCATAGTGCCATCAGGCAAAAACGCCATACTCCATGGATGAGTGAGCCCTTCAGCGAGTATTTCGCTTTGTACCTGAGTGGCTGCCATACTGTGGCCAGCAAGTGATACACTCAGCGCTAGAGCGACAGTTTTTAGTGAAGACAAAACCCGTAGTTTCATGTTGGTGTCCTATTTCTTTTTTATTGTGGCAAAGACGCTCTTAACATCCAGGCAGTTTTTTCGTGTACCACCATTCGGTCGGAAGCCAACGACGCAGTTGATTCATCATCGGCGTCTTGGGCCAACTTGAGAACGGCACGACAGGTTTTAATGACTTGTTCGTGGGCTTTTGTTAACAGGGTTACCATTTCTGTTGCTGAGGGTACACCATCCACTTCTTCGATAGCACTCAACGCTGAAAATGCCTTATACGTACCTGGCGCGGCAACACCAAGTGCTCGAATACGTTCTGCAATGTCGTCAACCGCGGTAGAAAGCTCGGTGTAGTGCTCCTCAAACATAAGGTGTAGCTCTCTAAACTGAGGCCCTGTCACATTCCAGTGAAAATTATGCGTTTGTAAATACAGAGTATAGGAGTCGGCAAGCAGTTTACTCAACCCTTCGGCAACGGCCAATCTGTCTTGTTCGCTAATACCAATATCTATTGTTGTCATAGTGTTACCCTAATTTGCTATTTAACTTAATGATGGTGATGATGATGGCCGCCATCTTTCATATCGACGATATTGGCGGTAACCTCTTGGTTAGTGTCATCACTAAAGTGAAGCGTTAGCGTGACCGTCTGCCCTTTTTCCAATGGCCCAGTCAGACCAAGCAACATAATGTGTTCTTTACCGGGCGCCATTTCCAATGTACTGCCAGAAGCAATAACCAACCCGCCCTTGAGCTCTTGCATACGCAACATGTCATCGGCCATTACTGTGGTGTGAATCTGTGCTTCTTGCGCCACTTTGTCTGTTACCGATACGGACATCAAGCTGACATCAGCATCAGAGGGGTTTGAAAGCGTCAGGTATACCGCTCCCGTTTTGGCTAAAGCAAACGTGGATCGCGCCTTAGCTTGCGTCACTTCGACACTAAACGCATTCATTGCCACCGCGACTAATACCAACAGTGCACTTAACTTTTTAATCATTGCCATCCCTTTATTTACTACTTTCAATACGCACGACAAGCATACTTCGTTTACTGCGTTTTGAGAATGACTCAGATCACACTAACAAACTGCATTGGGTATGTCGCAGCTAGCGAGACAAATCACCAGCAATATGTGGCGAATCACGAGTCTTCATAACGGCATTGGCTATTTTCTGTATCTAATAATGCGAGTTTTGTTACTTTGAACTAGGCTTTATATATAAGAGAAATCTAAACGAATAGTGCCGCTCCGAGGGATTTCACCCAACCCAATGCAGAGTACTAGCATCTGGTTGTAGGAGCGGTTCAGCAGGCAAGATGTACCCAAGGAAACCGTCTGTGAAATCTGAATCTTCAGTATCAAGCACGGCCGTCACCAAGACGCGACAACATGACGATATCTTGTTTGATATTAGTCCTGAACTATCTTTACTCGACAAGCTCGTGAGTGCAGTATGGTTATACGATATTGAAAACTACTGTATCTTATGGGCAAACAAAGCGGGCCTTGCCCATTGGGAGAGTGATTCTCTCAACGAACTATTAAGTCGCGATTTCAAACCTGGCGCATCCGACGCGGTACAACAGACCCTTGTAGATTTTCAGCAAATATTCAAATCAGGGAAATTTGTTTCACGAATTTGGCGCTACTCTCCCAAAGGTATATTGAAAGAAGTGTACTGCCAAATGTCAGGTTATCCCTTGAAAGATGGCCGCATTGCCTTGCTGACAGAAGCGATAAACGTTGATCTGGTTAGGAACAACAGTGACACCAGCTCAGTGATTACCTTGTCCACCTATACCACCGATGGCCAGTTTATTTCCGGTAACCCTCCTTTTATCGAGGGGCAAAGTGCTCACTACGATCATCTTCAATCACTGTTTGTATTCGAAGAGGATTATCAAAAAGTTCGAAATACGTTAGATAATACAGGGCGCTTTGAAGGCGACGTACAAATATACAGCCATCAAGAAGCGCTATGGCACAGATTGTTAGTCAGCGTTTGCCCCCATGAAAATCTAGACGACAGTCTTCTGGTACAGCAATTTAATATCGACCAGCGCAAGCGCAAGGAAATAGCCCTAGAAAAAGAAGTGATTACAGACCCGCTCACGGGTTTACTCAATCGCCGTGGGCTAAAAAACCTCATCGTCGGTAAAACCGTATTCACGCTTTTTTATATCGACCTAGATGGTTTCAAGCTGGTGAATGACTCACTAGGCCACGCTACAGGAGATCAATTACTCAAATATCTCAGTGCAAAACTCACCTCAGGGCCTTTTGAAAATGGTATTGCCTGCAGGTGCGGCGGTGACGAGTTTATTTGGTTAGTCGAGCATAACGACCTATTTGACTCTGTCGACACACTAGCTCAACAGCTGATTAAAACCATGAGTGAACCGTTTTTCGATGATATGCAACGCCCGATAAACGTATCAGCCAGTATAGGTGTCGCACAATATCCCGGTGATGATACGGACTTCGAAGAACTCATCGTTAAAGCCGACGCTGCGATGTACGAGGCGAAAAAACAGGGTAAACATCGATGGATACGTTATCGTCAAGGTATGGAAACGACACTACAACGTCACAGTAAACTCGCTCAATATTTGTATCGGGCGTTGGAAAATGGAGAGTTCGAACTGTATTACCAACCTATCTACGACATAAGCCAGAACAAGGTTTTCGCCTTGGAAGCACTGTTGCGATGGGACAACCCTGTATTGGGTAAAGTGCCGACTGACCAGTGTCTGGAAGTTGCAGAAGAGATGGGAATACTACTAGATATTGAGCAATGGGTACTGAAAACTGCCATCGCTAGTATCAAACCATTGCAACAGTGCTTTAATCAGCAAATCAGCGTAGCCGTTAACATCTCGGGACAATACTTCTCTGATGCCAACTTTATCCCGCTATTGACGTCAGAGCTAGACAAGCATCAACTGCCCTACTCATCTCTTCACATTGAGTTAACGGAAACAACCTTGATCAACGATATTAGCCTCGGCCAAAAGACTGCGAATATACTGCGTGAGCACGACATCGCGATCAGCATAGACGATTTCGGCACGGGCTTTTCCTCTTTGGCGTATCTCAACCAAATCCCAGCGACCTATATTAAAATCGACCGATCGTTTACTCAGCAAATCACGCTGGAAACAACATTAATCAGCAGTATTCATCAACTGATTAAGTCATTGCATTTTCAAACGATCATCGAAGGAGTCGAAACCGCAGCCCAATCGACATTACTGCAAAAGATGGGTATGAACCTGCAGCAGGGCTTTGGCTTGGGCCTTCCCCAACCACTGAGTTACTATCAAAAGTCCGAAAAGACAAAAGCCGGCAAAGGATAGTTTGCAACAAAAAATACATGCGGCATTGCCGATTAGGGCGAGGGATGCCTTAAGGGTTTTAAAGGATACACATAAACGTATGTTTAGCCTCTCACTTAGCAAATTAGTTCGCGCGTAGAGTGAGCATGAAGTAGACTGAAACCACTATCATAAAAATTAGAACTATAAAACAATGCCTTACAAGATAGACGTGCTCGAAGAATCGGAGATTATAGAAGTTATCTATTCTGGTGACATTACCTTGGATGAACGGATAACGGTGGTACATATACTGTGTTGTGAATTCAATCTCTTTGATAGATTCAAATTACTGATCAACTCAACTAAAACCAAACAGAAAATGAGCGCCGTTGAGCAAGAGATTTTTGGCAAGTTCATCGCCACTAAAGAGGAATTTAAAGGTGCGCGAGTAGCGGTACTACAGCCGCAAAAAATGGAGATACTCCTAGATGAAGCACAAAAGTATGGCTATCAGATAAGAAACTTTGTTAGTTATGACGATGCTCTAAACTGGCTCAATCAATAGACACACCGACGAGTAAACTTCCACCTGTAGTGTAGCGGTGAGTATCATGGATGATACGAACAATCGAGCTGGGAACCAGTTCGTGCTGAATATCTACTGTGTGCTGGAATTTCGATTTTCTCGGGGGGAGAAAATGGTGCCGACTGCCGGACTAGCGTGTCTGGAACACGGTAGGACAGCTTTAGCTGGCCGCGTAGCGGTGAGTATCATGGATGATACGAACAATCGAGCTGGGAACCAGGTCGTGCTGAATATCTACTGCGTGCGGGAATTTCGATTTTCTCGGGGGGAGAAAATGGTGCCGACTGCCGGACTAGCGTGTCTGGAACACGGTAGGACAGCTTTAGCTGGCCGCGTAGCGGTGAGTATCATGGATGATACGAACAATCGAGCTGGGAACCAGTTCGTACTGAATATTTATTGTGTGCTGGAATTTCGATTTTCTCGGGGGGAGAAAATGGTGCCGACTGCCGGAATCGAACTGGCGACCTACTGATTACAAGTCAGTTGCTCTACCAACTGAGCTAAGTCGGCACACAAAAGTGAGCGCTGCGTTAACAGCGACGCGTATTTTAGTCATTCGAGTTGACTTGTCAACACCGCGCCGCTATTTCTTTTTGCAAATCGAACTGTTTGATGACTTATCGAACAATTTGATTCATTTTTCGCTACTTTTCGACCTTAGATAGCCTTATGGCCTCCGCGGCGAGCTTCGGGAAAAACTCCATTGGCAGGTAGCCATTTAATGCACTTAACTTCTCTGCTAGGGCTGCATACGTCGGTGCAACGACATTGATATGTCCCATTTTACGTTTTTCACGCACTTCCTTTCCATACCAGTGCAAATGACAGCCAGCAATGCTCAGTAAGTCTCGAGAAAAGCTGCTGCACCCTATGATATTCACCATGGCACTTGGCCCGCGGGCATGAGAGTCACCAAGTGGTAAACCGACAATAGCGCGAAGGTGATTTTCAAATTGGCTGGTATCACTTCCACTCAAAGACCAATGACCCGAATTGTGAACACGGGGTGCCAACTCGTTTACCAATAGCTTATCGCCGCACTGGAACATTTCCACAGCGAGAACACCAACGTAATCTAGACCATTTGCCAACGCAGTAAAGATGTCTTCTGCTTGTTGCTGAAGAGCTTCATCCACATGAGTCGCAGGTGCAACAGAAACATGGAGTTGACCTTGGTAATGTAGGTTTTCGGCCAATGGGTACACCGCAACTTCACCCGTTGGCGTGCGAGTACCAATCAGCGACAGTTCGCGTTCAAAATTCACCATTTTTTCTACAACTAGTGGCACTTGTTCAAGGTCCAAACCAGCGAGTGACGATTTTACTTCTTCGAGGTTCGCTTTTCCTTGCAAACGCCATTGGCCGTATCCGTCATAACCATCGCGACTAGACTTGATGATCAACGCGTCGCCAAGCGCGTCTACACACGCGTCCAATTCATCAGTACTTGTGATGATTTTATGTGGGCAGTTATCAATGCCTAGGCTCGTTAATAAACGTTTTTCACGCACTCTGTCAGCGCCGACGAGGATAGACTCCATGTTGGGAAACAATTTGCCAGAGCGGTCAGCTTCTTCAAGAAGTTCCTCAGGCACATGTTCGAACTCAACAGTGAGTTTGTCAGCGCTATCGATAGCATTTTTTAAACTGATATCCAAAGGCAGCTTGCTAACGGGGTGAACAACCGTTTGCGTCGCAACGTCGACGGCCTGAACCTCAATTCCCAGAGGTGCACCCGCGAGGTACATCATCTGTGCTAGCTGACCAGATCCATAACAAAGTACGATCACAGGTCTAACTCCAATTTGCTATTTTCTAGGACTTTATCGGTCTGTGCTTGGCGGAATGCTTTTACTGCATCCCGTACGCTCTCGTCTTGCAGACCGACAATTTGCGCTGCCATCAAGCCTGCATTTGCCGCCCCCGCATCGCCAATGGCAAGCGTGCCAACAGCAACGCCTTTTGGCATTTGTACGATAGATAAAAGAGAATCAATACCGTTTAACGCTTTTGACTTAACTGGGCAACCTAAAACAGGAATATGGGTGTGAGCGGCGATCATACCAGGCAGGTGAGCTGCGCCACCTGCACCTGCGATAATAACACTGATACCCTGTTCCTCTGCCGTTTCTGCAAATTCAACTAACAAGTTGGGCGTACGGTGGGCTGATACCACTTTGGCTTCAAACTCAACGCCAAATTCCTTCAACATCACAGCTGCTTGCTGCATCGTAGGCCAATCAGAGGTGGATCCCATAACAATAGCGACTTTTGCCATTAGTGCTTCCTCAGCGTAGAAACGCTCAAATTTAGTGTGTGCAATTGCTTTATAAAAGCGTGCCCGTCCGATGCAAACTTTCGTTTACTTGGGCTTGGAAAGGCGGCGATTGTAGCGCATTTTTAACGCAATACCAAACCATGCCACATCCATCTACCGAACAAAAAAACAACAACCAAAAATAATTGTTTATTGATGAACTAATTCGCTGCTTTAACGGTACTTATTAATCATAGATAGCTTGAAACGAATTTGCCCCCAGTCTCTTTTTTTTACAGGGCATCATAGATTCCACGCCCTAGCTTGATTGGGGCATCAACATTGGCGAGTTAGCATGAATTCACTTACGTTTCGATTATTAGAAGTTTATCAGCAGGTTATAGAATGCGGCTCTGTCACTGGCGCGTCTGCAGCCCTTTCGCTCTCGCAACCTACTGTTTCTCTGCAGTTAAAAAAGCTAACGTCTATTGTCGGTATGCCGTTGATTGAGCACTCTCAAGGCCAAATAAAAATGACCGAAGCCGGACGAGCTGTGTATCAATGCGCTCAAGAGGTATTGTCATCGCAATCCAAACTAACAAGTCAAATTCAGGCGCTGAGAGGGCTTGAAATAGGCAGCCTAAAAATCGCAGTGGTGACAACGGCCAAATATGTCATTCCCCCCATACTCAGCAAATTTTGTGAAGCTCACCCCAACATTGATGTTCGCTTTACTGTTGGTAACCGAGAGCAGATTGTTAGTCGTCTAAATGAAAACCGCGACGATCTTTATGTGTTTAGCCAACCTCCGGCCAGTGACGATTTGGAAACCAAGCCATTTTTGGACAACAACTTGGTTGTCATTGCCCCAGCAAACTACACAGGTCCGAATTATTGCAATTTGAGTGACCTGAAAGATCAAAAATTCTTAATGCGTGAAACCGGTAGTGGAACCAGAAAAGCGATCGATCAATATTGTTCCGATCACGATCTTTCCCTCTCTCCGTATATGATAATCGAAAGTAATGAGGCAATTAGGTTGGCTGTCGAATCTGGATTGGGTCTGTCGATATTGTCACAACACACGCTACAGCATTCGGTAGACAATGGTTTGCAAATACTCAACGTCAATGGCTTCCCGTTGCGCACCGAGTGGCAAGCAGTTTACTCCAAACATCGGCCGCAAAGCTTGGCAGCAAAGGCGTTTGTCGAAGCGCTCGAAGCTGCCGGTCAAGCGAGTTAATGATATACGGCTGAGTTAACCGCAAAGCCTCGCAAACAAATTCAGCGGTCACTGCCAAACAGCGCTCGATCGATAGCACTGAACAAGTGATACTTGCGAATAGGTTTACTCAAATGGTCGTCCATTCCCGCACTGATACAAGCCTTTACATCCTCGGTAAAGGCATTCGCCGTCAGCGCAATAATAGGCAAATCCGCTTTCTCATCCGTACGTTCTCTGATGTGTTGTGTTGCGGTAAAACCATCCATCACTGGCATTTGGCAGTCCATCAGCACAATATCAAAGTGATGTTTATCAATTGCAGCTAACGCCTGTTCACCATTAATCGCACGCAAGCACTTTATGTTTTGAGACCGAAGCATATCCATTACAATCTCGGCATTAATGTCATTATCTTCGACCACTAAAACACGCGTTGACTTTGCTATCGACGGAATGCGCTGCTCTTCGTCCAATAAAGGTTCATCCGTGACGCGATAAGGAATTTCTACTCTAAAGCAACTTCCCTCGCCTAATGTACTGCGTAAAGAGATGTGCCCATTCATCAACTCGACAAGTTTGTAAGTAATCGCCAACCCCAAACCGGTACCGCCGTAATTACGCGTGATACTGGTGTCACCTTGCGAGAAGTGTTCAAAGATCGTCGCTTGCTTGGCCGCATCTATTCCAATACCGGTATCGTTTACGATCAAATACAAAAAGCCATCACTAAAACTTGCTGTCAGCTCCACAGTGCCCTCTTCTGTGAATTTAACCGCGTTGCTCAAAAGGTTATTGATAATTTGACTGAGCTTACCCGCATCGCCAGAAACGACGTTAGGAATAGGCGGCACCACATTTAATGTGAGATCAACGCCTTTTCGCGATGCAGCATTGTGATGTAACTGATGGCACGCTCTGAGGACTTCTTCAACAGACATAGGTTGTTGTTCAATTACCATTTTGCCTGCTTCAATCTTTGACCAATCGAGAATACTGTCGAGTATCATCAACAAGTGTGATGCAGATTGCGCAATGACGGCGACCTTTTGCGATAATTTATGCTCTAAGGATAAGTCCAATAGGTTTTCGCAAGTTCCGATAATACCGTTCATCGGGGTGCGAATTTCATGCGACATATTGGCCAAAAATTGAGACTTGGTCACACTTGCGGCCTTGGCTTCTTCCAGCGCAATGGCTAACGACTTGGTTTTTTCTTCAATGCGATTCTCGAGAGAATCGTTGAGTTGTTCTAGCTGAGCATTAAGCGTCGCTTGCTGCGCGTGAGCATTTTCCACTTCGCTAAAAGCACCAAGTAATCGTTCTTTTAATCGGCTGTATTCGCCATCGAGTGCCGCAATTTCTTGTAAGTAAAATTCGTTGTGCTGCTCGACGAGTGCAGTTTGTGGCACTGCCGGGTTAAAATTAGCGAAGTGCTCCATTAGCTGTTTAATGGGTCTATTCACAAGCTTAGCCACCATGTAGCCTGCACCTATTCCCACCAAGGCGAGAATCAAGAGTGCCGCGAGCGCGAACAGAATAATACGTGTGGTTTGCGATACAAACTGTTCAAAGCGGAAATACAAACTCACCGACCATTGCGTATTTGGGATAGGCTTAGTTGCGACAAACATACTCTGTCCTGCCAATTCGACCGTGTCACCACAGATAGCCTCGATACAGCCCAAGTTGTCTATGTTGACCAAAAAGTCGAGACCCAATAAGGATGAACTGTAAACCACTTTATGTTCGCCATCGGCAATTAACATGTAGAAGCCATTTAAGTTTTGCTTATCGAATTTTACAAAGCCATGTAAGCTCAAAGAGCCTTCTAGAATACCTAACACCTCTCCCATGCCATTGCGAATAGGCGCAGACATCGCAACGATAGGATCTTGACCAAATCCCTTTCCTTGGAAGGCGTCAGAAATAAATGGTTTGCCGGTTTCCATTACCGTATAAAAGTACTCTCGTTGTGCAACATTATCCTGATTCACCAATCTCGCCCTGAACAGTAAGTCAGGAGGGAACGCATGAACGATGTCACCAGGCTCGTTTGCCACCAGAAACGTCAGAAATTGAGGCTGTTCTTCTGCTAATGCAGCCAATGTAGCGGTGATAGATGGCGAACGCATTTCCAAATCGCCATCTTCCGATGAGATAAACTGAGAGCCAGTATTGATTGCCCGACTGTGAGACAATAAAAACTCCCCAATTTGCTCGGACATGACCTGAGCTCGTTGCCCCATGTATACGTCAATCTGTGCTCGTTGTTGAGACTGATAAGACCCGATATAAAAGTAAATAACCGACATCAAAGAAAAGAAGAAAAAGCCAGCAAACACATAACTAAACAAGAAATGAATGGGAATAGAAAAGTCTTCGCGTTTTGCTTTGAGCAGATTCAGTGCAATAAAAGCAAAATGACCAAGTACTAAGCCGGCTACACCATTTAGCCAAGTCACTAATATTGCGGTAATAACGACTTGCTTGTCGTGCTCAGATCCAACAGAAAAGTCCACGCTGAGTAACGGCAGCGCCATGACACTCCATAAAAACAAACCGTACTTTAGCGGCGTACCGACTGGCTTTTGATAGCAAAAATAAGCCACGATGATAGGCTGTAATGCGAGGACTAAGACAGCAACAACATCCTGATACAAGACATAAACAGGAGCCAAACATATTAATGCGCTCAGAAACGCATAACGCAGGCCGTACAACAGCGCCACTAATACCGGCGCACCTAAGCCAAATACGATAAAGCCAACCGTAATAAACGGCTGATTGAATAAATTTACAAGCGCGCCAACTGCCGATATCAGGATCGTTATGATTAAAGGTTGCAACGCGCTTTTGGGCTCCATCAGACTAGTGAGCTGCCATGTAATCAAGCGTTAGGTTAGTGAGCAGTCTCACGCCGAGTTTCATGCCGCTGTCATCCACATAAAACTCTGGTGTGTGATGAGCGGGTGATTGTGCTTCAGGAACATCCAAAGGTTTCCCGCCTACCCACATGTACAATCCAGGCACTTTTTCTTGGAAAAATGAAAAATCTTCCGCGCCAGTAACAGGCTTAGACAATACCGCATTTCCTTTTCCGGCAGTGCGTTCAAGTGTTGGAATCATTTGTGCTGTAAGCGCTGGATCGTTGTAGGTAATGGGGTAATTATAGTCCAATGGCAAGGTTAGCTCAGCTTGAGCACCCATGCTGTCCGCTATACCTTTGACCTTGCGTTCCATTGCTTCGTAGATATGTTCTCGAGCTGCATGATTCAACGTGCGAATGGTGCCGACCATTTCCACTTCATTAGGAATAATATTGGAGCGATTACCACCGTGAATTGAACCAATAGACACGACTGCAGCATCATCAATTAGGCGGATTTCTCGGCTTACAATAGTCTGTAGCGCCATAATCATTTGCGCTGAGGTAACCACTGGATCAACACTTTTCCACGGGTAAGCGCCATGTGCCTGTTTGCCTTTTACGACGATTTTAAATGGGTCTACCGCCGCCATTGTACCACCTGAATTGTAACGCACTGTCCCTACGTCAGTATTCGCGCTGATATGAAGCCCAAAAATGACATCGACGTTTGGATTGCTCAGCACGCCTTCTTTTACCATTACTTCAGCGCCACCAGTTTCTCCGGCAGGTGCACCTTCTTCAGCAGGTTGGAAAATAAACTTCACCTTACCTTTCAGCTCACCTTTCTGATTGAGCTCGGTCAGTATTTTTGCTGCGCCCATCAACATCGCCATATGGGTATCATGACCACACGCATGCATCACGGGTACTTTATTGCCATTGTATTCGCCAAACTGCACGGATTTGTACGGCAAATCATTTTGCTCTGGAACAGGTAGTCCGTCCATGTCAGCACGCAATGCGACTACAGGGCCTGGTTTTCCGCTATCAAGTAAGCCAACCACACCGGTTTTAGCAACGCCAACGGTCACCTCCAACCCCAGAGAATCAAGATATTTAGCGACGTACTCTGCGGTTTTGAATTCTCTGTTAGACAGTTCTGGGAACTCGTGAAAATGGTGTCGCCATTTAATCACGTCGGCTTCGACGGCATCAGCCATCTGATCGATATTTGATGCGGCAAAAACTGGACTTGAGAGAAATAGAAGCGCTGTTGTTAAGCGTTTGAACATGTGAACACCATTGCGATATAGTTGTTTCCCATAACAGTATCGTAAATCATTATAAATACGCAAGATTCTTCAACAATTTGTCATTCGAATTCACGCCCGAAATCCGTGACTTGCAGGCATAAAAAAAGCCGCTCAGTAGCGGCTTTTTTCGCAGAGTATTCGTTACCCTTTTTGACGCTTCATTGCGTCAAAGAACTCGTCATTGGTTTTAGTCATTGCCAACTTCGCAATCAAGAATTCCATCGCATCAATTTCTGACATTTCATGGACAATCTTGCGCAAGATCCACATTTTTTGTAGCTCTTCTTGGCTGGTTAGCAACTCTTCACGACGTGTACCAGAGCGATTAAAATCAATCGCTGGGAATACACGCTTCTCTGCAATCTTGCGATTGAGGTGTAATTCCATGTTACCTGTACCTTTGAACTCCTCGTAGATAACTTCGTCCATTTTAGAACCAGTATCAATCAAGGCTGTTGCAATGATCGTCAAGCTTCCACCTTCTTCAACGTTACGCGCTGCACCGAAGAAACGCTTTGGCTTGTGCAATGCGTTAGCATCAACACCACCGGTAAGGACTTTACCCGAAGAAGGAATAACCGTGTTATAAGCACGAGCTAAACGCGTAATTGAATCCAACAGGATAACCACGTCTTTCTTGTGTTCAACCAATCGCTTGGCTTTTTCAATAACCATTTCTGCAACTTGAACGTGACGGCTTGCAGGTTCATCAAACGTTGATGCCACCACTTCACCTTGCACCAGTCGCTGCATTTCTGTTACTTCTTCCGGACGCTCATCAATAAGCAATACCATCAACTCACATTCAGGGTGATTGGCGGCAATTGACTGTGCAATATTTTGTAGAAGAAGGGTTTTACCTGCTTTAGGCGGTGCAACGATCAAACCACGTTGTCCTTTACCCGTTGGCGACGCTAGGTCGAGTACACGCGCTGTAATGTCTTCAGTCGAACCATTTCCACGCTCCATACGAAGGCGTGAGTTGGCGTGCAACGGCGTCAAGTTCTCGAACAAAATCTTGTTGCGTGAATTTTCAGGCTTGTCGAAGTTAACTTCGCGGATTTTCAGCAGTGCAAAATAACGCTCGCTGTCTTTTGGTGGACGAATCTTCCCAGCAATCGTGTCACCCGTTCTCAGGTTGAAACGACGAATTTGGCTCGGAGAGACATAAATGTCATCTGGACCCGCCAAATAAGAAGAGTCAGCAGAACGCAAGAAACCGAAACCATCTTGTAGGATTTCTAGTACGCCGTCGCCAAAAATGTCTTCACCACTTTTAGCGTGTGACTTCAATATTGAGAAAATAATGTCTTGCTTTCTAGCACGAGCCATATTCTCTAGGCCCATTTCTTCTGCTAGAGCAACCAACTCGCTGATCGGTTTATTCTTTAGTTCTGTTAAATTCATACTGGTGGGTTTTTATGTTTGAATGACGCCTCTAGGACCACTTCAATTCATTAGTTAGATAAGAGTTATAGTTTTAGGCCCAGGTTCGGGCAGGTGAACTTTACTCAGATAAGAGTTAATAAAAAGTTAGCACCATAATAATCAGACGTCCAGCGTTTTAAACTGGAAAAGTTAAAAAATGTGCAATTCCATCCCTGTTAGCTGTGACTCTAGCGTCTGCCAGAAATAAAAAAGCCCGAATTACATCCGGGCTTTTTATTTAAATGCGATTTATCGCTTACAGATTTTCGTTCAAGAAATCTGCCAACTGCGCTTTTGATAATGCTCCAACCTTAGTTGCGGCAACGTTGCCATCTTTAAAAAGAAGCAATGTTGGGATACCACGAATACCATATTTTGGTGGAGTTTCATTATTTTCGTCGACATTCAACTTGCCAACTGTTAACTTGCCTTCGAACTCGCCTGCAATTTCTTCTAGAATCGGCGCGATCATTTTACAAGGGCCGCACCATTCAGCCCAGAAGTCAACCAGCACAGGACCTTCAGCATTGATAACATCTGCTTCGAACTTATCGTCAGTCAACTGGATAATTTTGTCGCTCATTCTTTTCTCCGTAATTGGTCTGTCGCTGATTTGTCTCAGCTCTACCATAAGTGTTATATAGAAACTGTTTTTTAATGCAAGCACTGATAAGCTATAAGCTATGCAAACTACTCACTTAACTGAAACACATTTTTCTGACCTGCCAATCAACGCTAAGGTTCTTGATGCGTTGGTGGCAGCTAATTTTACTCACTGCACGCCTATCCAAGCGTTATCCTTACCGCCTTTATTAGAGGGTATGGATATTGCGGGACAAGCGCAAACTGGCACCGGTAAGACTATTGCCTTCTTAGTTGCGACGTTCCACTACTTACTCAGTGGTGAACAACAAAACCAAGAAAAGAATGGCCCGAGAGCCATCATTATGGCGCCTACCCGTGAACTTGCAGTCCAAATATACAATGATGCCAAGTTGCTCAGTGAACATACTGGGATATCACTTGGACTCATATATGGGGGCGAAGGTTACCAAAGTCAACGGGAAGTTTTAGAAGAAGGTGTAGATATTATTATCGGCACCACCGGACGTATCCTGGATTACTACAAACAAGGCGTATTCAGCTTAGAGAATATCCAAGTTGCCGTGCTTGACGAAGCCGACAGAATGTTTGATTTGGGCTTCATTAAAGACATTCGATTCTTGTTTAGACGTATGCCTGCAGCAAAACAGCGATTGAGCATGTTGTTCTCTGCAACGTTGAGCTATCGCGTACAAGAACTTGCATACGAACACATGAATAACCCGACGCATGTTCAAGTTGCGCCAGAGCAAAAAACTGGCAGCCGAATAGAAGAAGAGCTGTTCTATCCGTCTGATGACGACAAAATGCCGTTACTACTCACATTGATGGAAGAAGAATGGCCAGAGAAGGCGGTGGTATTTGCCAACACCAAATACGGATGTGAAATGGTGGCGAGTTGGCTTGAAGCTGATGGACATCGAGTAGGCTTACTCAGTGGCGATGTGCCACAGAAAAAGCGCCTCTCTATATTAAAAGACTTCAGTCAAGATGCATTGGATATCTTAGTCGCAACCGACGTTGCAGCACGTGGTTTGCACATTGAAGATGTTACCCATGTTTTCAACTATGACCTACCCGACGATGCGGAGGACTATGTTCATCGTATCGGTAGAACCGGACGAGCAGGCAAAAGCGGCCATGCGATCAGTTTTGCGTGTGAGAAGTATGCGCTGAACTTGCCCGCCATTGAGCAGTATATCCAGCATGCTATCGAGGTGACCGAATACGACCGCGGTGCATTGCTAGAAGACATTAAAGCACCTAAACCTCGACAACGTCGAAGAACGCCAAACAACCGTTCTTCTTCTAGAAGAGGAAAAGGTCGCCCAAATTCTAAGCCTAATCATTCAAATTCGTAAGTTATGATGCAGCCAGAGTTCCTCAATGAAACGACCCCAAAAGGTGATTATTACGCCGCTATCGATTTGGGCTCAAACAGTTTTCACATGGTGGTGGTTCACGTTGTCAATGGCAATGTGCAGATCATCGGAAAAGTAAAACAAAAAGTCAGGCTGGCTGCAGGTCTCGATGAGAATAACACCTTAGACAACGATAGTATGGAAAGAGGTTGGCAATGTTTACAAAGCTTTGCCGACCGCCTACAAGACATTCCTATTGCTAACGTGAAGGCGGTTGCTACGGCAACACTGCGTCTGGCGACAAATGCACAAACGTTTATCGAAAAAGCCGAAGATATTCTGGGCATTAAACTGGCCGTTATCAGTGGTGAAGAAGAAGCCAAGCAAATTTATTTAGGTGTAGCCTACACGTCAGCAAACCAAGGTAATTCTCTGGTTATTGATATTGGCGGTGCAAGTACAGAAGTGATCCTTGGTAATGACATGGATCCTATCCACCTTGTAAGCTTGAACATGGGTTGTGTCACTTTCATGGAGAAATATTTTCCAAACGGCGACATTACTCAAGGCAACTTTGACGCTGCCAAAGCGCAAGCTAAAGCCTTACTAGCCGACGTGGCCGATAGCTTCCTGTGCTTCGACTGGCACAACTGTTTAGGTGCATCGGGCACGCCTCAAGCGATTACCGAAATCTTGGTAAAGCAAGGCATTAGTGATGCTATCCGTTTGGATTACTTGTACAACTTAGAATCTCAATGTATTGATTGCCAAAACGTCGGAAAGCTTGATATTGACGGACTTGCTGACTCTAGGCAGGCCATATTCCCAAGCGGTTTGGCAATACTCATTGCGCTTTTCGAAACACTTCAAATCGAAACCATGAACATCTCTGGTGGGGCACTGCGAGAAGGCCTTATCTACGGTATGTTGGATAACGTGCAGGAAAGTGACCGGCGCCAACAAACGCTCAATCAGACAATGGCTCGTTACCATATTCAGAAAGAGCATGCCGACTTGGTAGCCGATGTCGCGGTCAATTTGTGTAATCAACTGTGCGCTCAAACCGACCTGTGCCATCTCGATTCTGAATCTGTCTTGCATGCAGCCTGCGTGCTACATGAAATTGGGCTTCACATAGAATATAAGAAGCATCATGAACATGGCGCCTACATTCTGTCATTTATTGACTTACCGGGTTATACGCGCCTACAACGCACTGCAATTCGAGACTTAGTCGGCGCTCACAGATTGAAAATCAATGTCAGCGCATTTGACAACTACCACGATGAAGTTCGCCCTATGCTGTTGGGGCTCTTGAGAGTGTTACGGCTTGCTACCGTACTTTGTATCCGTCGCCAAAACAAAGCTTTACCAGAGGCCGTGTTGACGGTAAACGGCAACGATTGGCAGTTGAGCTTCCCTGATGGCTGGCTCAAATCTCACCCGCTCATCAAAGCTGAGCTTTACAATGAAATTTGGCTCCAACATCAAGCAGGTTGGTCACTCAGTTGTGACTAGCGTGTTGACCCAAAGATATATACAAAAAAACGCCGTCACTTACGGCGTTTTTTTATGTCCTTGGCATACGCTTAACGGCTCAGTAGCTCAGCTGCCTTGGGCGCAAAGTACGTCAAAATACCATCTGCGCCCGCTCGCTTAAACGCCAGCAGAGACTCGAGGATCACCGCTTCTTCGCTCAACCAACCGTTAGCAAATGCCGCCTGATGCATCGCGTATTCACCACTGACTTGGTACACGAAAGTGGGGGCTTGTAGCTCTGTTTTACAACGCCTCACGATATCGAGATACGGCATACCCGGTTTGACCATAACCATATCGGCACCTTCTTGCAAATCCAGCGCTATCTCGTGAATCGCTTCGTCGCTGTTCGCAGGATTCATTTGATAGGTTTTCTTGTCGCCGCCTTTGATATTGCCCGCAGAGCCAACCGCATCCCTGAATGGGCCGTAGTAACTCGACGCATATTTGGCGGAGTACGCCATTATGTTGGTATTGATAAAGCCTTGATTCTCTAATGCTTGTCTAATGGCACCGATACGGCCATCCATCATGTCTGATGGTGCAACAATATCCACCCCGGCTTCGGCATGAGACAAGGCTTGCTTCACTAACACTTCAACGGTTTCATCGTTCACGACGTAGCCGGCATCGTTAACTAGGCCGTCTTGACCATGAGAGGTGAAGGGATCTAATGCCACATCCGACATAATCATCAGCTCAGGAAAGTGCCCTTTTAGCTCTCGAATAGCCTGTTGTGCTAACCCTTGAGGATTAAACGCTTCCTTCGCACATTCAGTTTTGATATCCAATGGCGTTACCGGAAAAATGGCCATCGCAGGTATACCCAACTTGAGGCACTTTTCTGCTTCTTTTAACAGCAGATCAATCGATAACCTCTCAACACCGGGCATTGAAGCTACCGCTTCTCGTTGATTTTTGCCCGGTAACACAAATACGGGATAAATCAGGTCACTTGCATGTAACCGATTTTCCGTCACCATTTCACGCAGTGCGTCTTGAGAGCGAAGTCTGCGCATTCTGCGCGCAGGAAACTGAGAATAATTCATAGATTATGATTCCGAAAATACCGCGCCATGGACTTGATTGCGTCCGTTTTGTTTGGCGCCATAGAGTTGCTCGTCAGCAAATTTTAGCAACTCGAGTTCTTGTTTTTCTTGGCTGATTATCGTTGTGGCCAATCCGCAACTCACCGTCATATTAATACTGAGGCCGTCAACCAATACCGGTTCTGACTCTACTGCCTGACGCATTGCTTCCAATACTTGACGCGCACCAACAACATCGGTGTTAGGCAAGATGACGGAAAACTCCTCGCCACCATATCGGCAAACGTCATCGGTAGAACGACGTAATTGCTGTTGCAGTTTTTTCGCGACAAATTTAATGCACTCATCGCCCACGGAGTGGCCATACTCATCATTAATCGCTTTGAATTTATCGATGTCGACCATTGCCACGCTTAGCTGAGTTTGTTCTCTTCGGCTTCGTCGACTTTCAGCCAGTAAACGTTTATCAAAATGACGGCGATTGCGTATACCGGTGAGCGGATCGATAGTATTGAGGTTTTCTAGCTCTCGATTGGCGTCAGACAATTCGCGCAGTGCAATCTCGAGTTCTAGTGTGCGCTCTTGCACCTTGTATTCTAAGTCGTCCTGATTGCGCTGCTGGACATCCAGTAACTCATCTTTGGCAACGAGCAGCGCTTTTTCATGTTGTAAAGCCTTGGCTTGCGCATCACTCAGTTGTTGTCGCTTATGGCTATAACTGATAGCCAATACCAAGGCGAGCAACAGTGTTTCAACAGTGGCGCCTAGCATGAGTAAATAGTTAGAGTGGATTGGCAAGGAAATGAAACCCATATTGTCAAAAGCGACACTGAGACCACTCAAAAGTAAAATTACCCAAGCGAGAGAATAATAACGCGCGAGTACGACACCTTTTAACGCTAACCACACACCAACGGACAAGGTGATCACTACCGAAACGCTCAACAAACTTAAGAACGTTTTGATCAAGAATGGGTAGGGTAATATGAGTGAAATCACGATACTTACGAGAAATACTGCTGAGATAACATTCAGCAACTTAGCCGCCCAGGCGCTGTGTTGTTTTACATCAAGTAACCAACTGGAAAAAATGACCGCGAACATAATTGTGGCGTTAGCAAATATTGCGACTGCTCGCCCTTGCAACCACGTGTTATCGGGCCATAAGTAGGCATAACCCAGCCCCTGCAAACTGGCCAGTGTTAGCGTCAAAGAAAAAACATACCCGGTATAAACAAAGAATGTCTTACTGCCCGTAGTTGCAAAAAAGAACAAGTTACTGACGCCCATCGCCAATAAAAACCCAAAAAATAGCCCGTTGACTAAATTCTTAAAAGCACTGTACTCAAGAAAGCGTTCTTGTTGCCAAAACCGAATCGGAAGCTTCAGAGACCCTGTTGTTTTTGCCCGAATCACGATTTGTTCGATCATTTCGTCATGGGGCAAGGGGAATAAAAAGGACTCGTGCAATAAGTCACGTGAACCGAACGGTAGGCTGTCTCCACTTTGCCAAGAAGCCACTGCCTGGCCTTTGGTGTTGATCATCCACACATCTAATGTATCCATTAGGGCGTAGTTCACCTCAAGCATGTAATGCTCATAGGGTGTTTGATACCCAGCAACGGGGGCAATAAACCAGTGTTCATTGCTGTCCATTCCCATGTTGACGGGATTGACGACAGGCTCCCATTGGGGCGATGTATCAGGTGGAAGTTGCTCTAGCGTCAAAGATTCAATAGTGGAATAGTGTTTAACTGGGTTGAGTAATTCATGTTGACTAATCGACCCAGTGAGATTGAGCAAGACAGACGCAATCGCTGCGATAACAACCAAAGTGATGGATGCCAGTACATAATCAAATTTTTTGGATACGTCTATCTGTACTTGAGGCATAGGCTACTCATTCAATCCAAATAATCGACAGGCATTGCGGTAGCTCACTTCACGAAGTTCGTTTTGTGCCATACCGCGTAACTTGGCAACCCCCATCGCAATGTGAGGCAAATATGCAGGCTCATTGTTGCGTTTGCGTGGCCGCAGCGTTTTCGGAAATAGGTACGGCGCATCGGTTTCGAGGAGTAAACGCTCGATAGGAATCGCTGGTACGGCATCACGTAACGCTTCGCCTCGCTTGTCGTCACACACCCAACCTGTTACCCCAATATACAAACCGCGTTTCACATATTGTTCAAGTTCTATACGGCCCGCTGTAAAGCAGTGTAACACGCCGGCAGGAATTGAATCGAGATGGGAATCGAGTAAGGTGATTTGGTCGTCAAAGGCATCTCGTTCGTGCAGGTACACTGGCATACCTAACTCGCCAGCCAGCTTTAATTGCTGCTCAAACACATCTCTTTGTACGTCTCTTGGCGAAAAATCTCGGTTGTAATCCAATCCACATTCCCCTATCGCCACGACGCCATGAGCGCGTGCCCTTTGACGTAACTCTGGCCAGTGTTCGGGGCGCATCGATTTCGCATTGTGAGGGTGAACACCAACCGTGTAGCAAAGACGATCTGGAAACTTTGTATACAGGTCGGCGGCTAATTCCCACTCATCAGGATGCGTAGTGATAACGCACAGTCGGCTTACGCCTTGTTGCTCAGCGTTATGGATTATTTCTGCGGGGTCGAAGCGTGAATCCAGTAAATTCACGCCAATATCAAACCACGCCATGTTAGTCGATTCGCTTAACCTTCATTTGACGATTCGAGCCTTCCAAAAACAAGTAAAATGCGCCAAATAATCCACGTTTAATCTGGACATTTGAACCTTCTTTAAGACGTAATTGTGAGCTCTCTACCTGACGCCATCTACTGCCATTTGCTAGCGTCAAGGTCATATTACCGCGCTGATTTTTAGCAATTGATACCACACTGGAGGAGATGCGTTCGACTTCCTCGGTCTTCTCTCGGGCTTGCTTTTGCTCTAACCCAAAGGTGTCTTCTTGTGATTTAGGCGCACTGGCAACCGTTCGTGTAGGTGCTGTAGTACGAGGGGTTGGTTGGCTTTTGAACTCGGCGACGGGCGCTTCGTTATTACTGATAGCACTGGCGACATTATCAAAACAGACTAATCGCTTTAGTGCATTATCCTCTTGCTTACAGGCAAGTAATGCCTGCTCTACTGTCGCCGCATTTGCTGTGGTCACGAAACCGACGATAACGGTGGCAAATACCGCGTGTAGCGCTCGTTTCATTTGTTATTCCCCTTCACATTTTTATTATTTTATCGTCGTTATGACGCTAAGATTCAGTATTAGTTTCATGCTCATCTTGATTATTGCGCTTGGCATACAAGCCGCCTATCACAACACCAATTTCAAATAGCAACCACATGGGCAGAGCAAGTAGCGTTTGTGAAATGACATCAGGTGGCGTCATTAACATACCAACCACAAACGCCCCGACAAAAACATAAGGCCGTTTTTCTCTGAGCTTGTCGGCGTCGGTAACACCAGTCCAACACAACAAGATGATAGCAATCGGGATTTCGAATGAAACACCGAACGCAAAAAACAATTTCAGCACAAAGTTGAGATACGAAGATATATCAGTACTAACCGTCACGCCCTCAGGAGCAAAGTTTGTAAAAAACTCAAATGCGAGGGGAAACACTACGAAGTAGGCAAAAGCCATCCCACCGTAAAACAACAAGGTACTGGATACCAACAAGGGCGCAATCAACTTCTTCTCATTGCGATACAACCCCGGCGCAACGAACCCCCAGACTTGATACAGTACATAGGGTATAGCGATAAAGAATGACAGTACCATGGTCAGTTTGAATGGTGCAAAAAAGGGAGATGCCACATCAGTCGCAATCATACTGGCATTTTCTGGTAGATTTCTCATCAATGGTTCAGCGAGAATTTGATACAAATCCTGAGCGAAGTAAGCCAGACAGAGAAATACCACAAGCACACTAACGAGTGCTTTGAGAATCCGGCTTCGCAGCTCAATTAAATGAGAAATAAGTGTATTGGGATCAGACATTAAGGTTTTTTGTAAGGTTCCTGAACGGATTTAGCCGCTTCTTTTAGCTCTTCAACACTTTGCTGCACTTCTGGTGCCAAATCTTGCAAACTTTGTTGTTCTGCTTTCTTCAAGTTTTCGTGTAACTCTTGCACGCGCAATTGATGCTCAACCTCGGTTTTGAAGCCAGTTGCCATATTCCGGATGCTGCGCACCGTTTTTATTGTCGATCGCAATGCACCGGGTAAGCGTTCAGGGCCCAAAACGAGCAACCCCAACACACCGATGATTAAGAGTTCGAAAAAACCAATATCAAACATTACTGTTTTTCTTTAACGCTTTCGCTTTCTGTTGAAACGCTTTGTTCTGGTTTCTCTTCTACGCGCTTGTCAGAATCTTTAAAGTCAGCATCACTGCCTTCTTCCGACACAGCTTTTTTAAACCCTTTAACGGCTCCGCCCAAATCGGTGCCAATGCCCTTCAATCGCTTAGTACCGAACAACAACACAACAATCACTAAAATGATTAGCAATTGCCAAACACTAATTCCGCCCATAACACTCTCCGTTACTTCTTTTCTTTATATCGCTCGTTGGTACTGGTACTACGCAAGCTTTGTTTCTATAGCGCAATATCTCACAAAGCCGTATGCGACCTCAATCGCTTTATCAAATTATACATGCATCTGGCACACCATCACCAACAAGATTTCGCTTTCAAGCACCAAGGTGCTCGATTACGGGGCATGTTGCGCCACAAAACTTAGCTCTTATGTGTGGATGTATGGTCAGATAATGCTAAACCAAGCGTACTGAACAGACATTGCATTAACGTGAAATCCGGTAAATCCCGTTGTCGGTTGCTGCCCCTTGTATTTGTCTACGTTTAAATCATACTAAAGTGGTAATTTTCATCTGTTGTAAAAAGAGAGCGTGAGTGCTGGGTCGATCCTACGTCAAATTGCTGCAAAAGGTTATTTTCACTGCCTTGTGCTGTCTCAGTGGGACAGTTTGTGCCGACATTGTTACTGAGCAATGTGATGTCGTGCGCTTCACAGCTCACCCCAACTATCCCCCTTTTCATTGGGCTGAAGACAACCATATCGTCGGTCTCACACCAGCACTCGCCCAGCGTATATTTTCAACATTGGGAGTAGAGTCTAAATCCGTGAATGTTGGGCCTTGGACTCGAGTTTTATTCAGCGCGCAGCAAGGTTATGTAGACATGATTTTGGGCCTGAAAAAAACGCCTGAACGGGAGTCTTATTTGACGTTTACCGAAACCCCTGCCCTACAAAACCCTTTCGCGATTTTCGTGTTAAAAGGCCATGAATTTGAATATCAAAGTTGGGAAGATTTAAAAGGCCGTATCGGAAACATGAACCGAGGCGACCGCTTTGGTGAAGCGTTTGATAACTTTGTTGCCAATCACTTACGGATTCAACGAGTACAAGGTTTGAAAGCGAATTTCGACATGTTGAAACTTCGCCGAACAGATTACTTTATTACCGGTCTAAACACAGGGCTAGCCTATTTGCGTGGCGAAGGGTTAGAGAGCTTGTACACAGTCCTCGACCCTCCCGTTGTTATTGGGCAAATCGATTTTGGGTTTGTTAAGCAGTCGCCTTGTGCCGCACTAATGGGACGGTTTGATCAGGAACTGGCAAAATTAATTGGCGAAAACAGCCTGAAAGATGAGTTCGCCAAACATTGGCAATTGTGGCTGAGCACAAGGCCTGTGCTCACCACAAAAGATGAACTTTAAGGACGCAGCGCGCGCTCGCCTCTCGCCAAACCACACACACCTGTGCGCGACGATTCAATGATTTCAGCACTTTGCGCCATCGTCATCGCAAATGCATCAAGTTTGTCACTTGTACCGGTAATTTCTATGGTGTAGTTGGTTGCAGTGACGTCCAATATGCGAGCGCGAAAGATATCTGCATTGCGTTTCACTTCCGAACGTATTGCCTCTGTTCGCGTTGCCACTTTAATCAGCATCAACTCGCGTTCGATATGCGCGTTTTCGGTCAAATCTACCACTTTTAAGACGTCGATTAACTTATTCACTTGCTTAGTGATTTGCTCGATTACCTTGTCATTGCCATGGGTAATGATGGTAAGGCGTGACAAACTATCGTCATCAGTCGGCGCAACACACAACGAGTCGACGTTGTAACCACGTTGAGAAAACACACCGACAATACGCGACAGTGCACCGGGCGCATTTTCCATTAGTACTGAGATAATTCTTTTCATTATGTACGCTCCGTCTTACTCAAACGCATATCATCCATCGCCCCGTATTTAATTTGCATCGGGTACACGTGCTCATTTTGATCAATGGCGATGTCCATAAAGACCAATCGGTCCGTGTAACTAAAGCACTTCTCCATTGCGGCATCTAGCTCGTCAAGGGAGTCGACTTTAATACCTACATGGCCATAAGCCTCTGCGAGTTTGACGAAGTCTGGCATAGAATCCATATAAGAATGCGAATGACGCCCCTTATAAATCATGTCCTGCCATTGTCTTACCATGCCAAGTGCACGGTTATTTAGCGAAATAATTTTGATCGGCAAATTGTATTGTAAACAGGTAGATAACTCCTGAATATTCATCTGAATACTACCGTCGCCCGTAACGACAACCGACGTTGCGTCGGGGTGAGCAAATTGCACGCCCATCGCCGCTGGAAGGCCGAATCCCATGGTGCCAAGGCCACCGGAATTAATCCACTGACGAGGCTTGGCATAAGGATAATACAAAGCTGCAAACATCTGATGCTGACCAACATCAGAGCTAACATAGGCATTACCATTGGTATGCTTGTATAGCGCTTCAATAACGCGCTGAGGTTTGATAACCGATTCACCTTGTTGGTAATTAAGACACTGGCGGCTGCGCCATTGGTCAATTTGTTGCCACCAATCGCTCAGTTTTTCGTTTTGACCTGAGAGATCTTCTTCAGCAAGTGCCTCTAAAAATTGCTCGACGACTTTATCAATTGAACCCACTACCGGAATATGCGCTTTCACCGTTTTTGATATTGACGCAGGGTCAATATCGACGTGAATGATCTCAGCGTGTGGACAGAATTTTTCAACGTTGTTGGTTACCCGGTCATCAAAACGCGCTCCCAGAGCGATAATGCAATCCGAGTTGTGCATCGTCTTGTTTGCTTCAAGTGTACCGTGCATCCCCAACATACCAATGAATTGGTCGTGAGTACCTGAGACCGCACCCAACCCCATGAGAGTACAAGTTGCAGGCGCGTTTAACTTTTCAACAAGTGTGGTCACTAACTCTGACGCATCCGACGCTACTGCGCCACCACCAACGTAAACGACGGGACGCTCGGCTTTCACCATTGACGCTACCGCCTTTTTAATTTGCTTCATATGACCGCGCTGCGTTGGGTTGTATGAACGCATCGTGACATCAGTTGGGAACACATAGGGGTGTTCGTCTTGCACGTTAACCAAGTCTTTGGGTAGGTCAACAACCACAGGGCCAGGTCGGCCAGTGTTGGCAATGTAATAGGCTTTAGCAATCGCTTCAGGAATATCCACTGCGCGTTTGACTAAGAAGCTGTGCTTTACAATAGGGCGAGAGCAGCCAACCATATCGGTTTCTTGGAACGCATCCTCACCTATGTGCATCGATGGTACCTGACCCGATAACACGACCATTGGAATTGAGTCCATATAGGCAGTGGCAATACCTGTGATCGTATTAGTAGCACCAGGACCTGAGGTGACGAGGACAGTACCTGTTTTGCCGGTTGAGCGTGCATAACCATCTGCCATATGGGCAGCTGCTTGCTCATGACGCACGAGGACATGTTTGACATCGTCTTGCGCAAACAACGCATCATAAATGTCAAGGACGGCACCACCTGGGTAACCGAACACATGTGTAACTCCTACATCTTTTAGCGCTTCAACCACCATGGCAGCGCCCGACATCATTTTCACTGTCCTATCTCCTATTGTTAGATTGACAAAATGTTTGTGTACGCGACTATAACGAAGGAATTAGGAAGATAAAACACTATTTTCGCCAAAAGCGAGATATATATCCCAATATTAGGAATAATTAGGATGAATATCTCGCAAAAGCGTAAAAATTAGCCAATAAGAGGATATTTATTTACATCCCTTTAACAATCAAGCGTTATCGATCTCAATTTCGATATCAGAATCATCGGCAACGATACTGTCGTCATCGTCTTCAACACTGGCGGCTTGTTTACTGCCATAAATACTGGCGGTTTTCGGTCGGTTGATTCTGCCTTGGTATTTCACCCAAGCACGAAGCGCAGGTGTGCTCGCCTCTCGCGCACCTAACGCAGCTTCAAGAATCGCTTGTTCATCGTCATTCTCAGGAGTGATATGACCATCGACCAAGGCAGCGATAAAAGCGCCTTCCTGGCCAAGCGCACGGCTTTCGGAGATAGAAAAATCTCCCGAACGAGAAAAGCCATAGGGGTAGTTTTTAGGATCACTAAACAGTCTTTTTTTCAACGAGTCTCTAGTCACTTGAGCCATGGTGTTTTACTCCAAAAATAGCTTGGGCCGACGGCCCATCAACGACACGTAATATTTAGTTGAATTACTATGTTTTTTAGAAGCAAATTGACGGACTGTCAATGAAAAAAAAGCGTTTCTGCAGGCGGATTAGCAAAATTTAAAAAAACTGAAATAATCTTGGGAAATACGATATTGGCTCCGCTCCAAACCGGTACAAAACCAATACCTTTTTTGAGGTGCACTTGCGGTTAGTCTTTACGTACTTTCGGAACCCAAGCCCATATCATCTCAGCAGTGACAGTTTCTTCACCTTTGCCGTCAGTAATGGTCACCGCGACGGAAATATCCCCTTTCTCTTCCGTTTGCATTTGTTGAATTTGCTCGTCCGTAAGCTTAGCCACCGCCATCATGTCCCCAGAAGAACGCTTTACGTAACTGAGGTTCATGTCTTTAATCAAAGGTAGCTTGTCGCCGGGTAAGTTTATACCCACAATAAATCCGGTCGCAGATTCAGCCAATAATGCAGAACATGCGGCGTGAACACTGCCGATGTGGTTCTGTACTTTTTTATAGTTTTTTTGCCTAAAGGTCACTTGCTTACCATCGGTCTCGACAATGTCGATACTCACGGTGCCAGTGAGTTTAACTTTGTACCTGAATACCCAGGTCATTAGTTTGCTGCTGAGCCATGATGGGTACTGATTCACTTTATCGACAAAGTGACGAAGAGGATTCGACTTGGACATAGTTTTGACGGCCTTACTTTCTGGTTAGACCAGTACACTAAAACGATCGAACTGACAGTGCAAGTAAAAACAAAAAACCCCGGTAAAACCGGGGTTTTTTAACGTATTACTAATTCGCCGACTACAGTGTCATGTTAAGACCCATGTAGTAGAAACGACCGCGTGGACCAGCCGGACGCGAAAGTGTTCCTAGGAAAGGATCTTCAGCGAAGGCGTTGTTGATACCACCGTAAAGTTCCATGTTCTCAGCGAAGCCCCATGATACAGAGAAGTCATGAACAAATGCTGAGCCTGTAGATGTAATGCTCACAAAGTCAGGGTTGTTCTGAATATCTTGATTTTCGATTCCAGGTAGCAATTGATCGCCTTCGTAACGACCTCTCCAACCAAAGACAAAATCACCGTACAAGTAGTCTGCTCGCATATTTACGATCCACTCTGGGCGGTTAAATGTACCCAAGACATCAGTCACTTCTTCTGGTGCAGACACATCACGAATTTCATCGTTCTTAGTGAAGTGAGTACCATTTAGTGTCATGTTCAAACGACCGTCTAACACATCGAAACCGTAGTCGACACGGAAGTCGATACCTGCAGTTTCAACCGCCGCTAGGTTGATGAACCCAGACTGGAAGTCAGTGATGAAGCCATTCGTTGCATCACGCTGAACCGCGTCACAGAATACGTTGTTGATTGTCGGTGCATCCACACAGTTCTGTGCGATTTGGAAACCCGTCAAGCTGTCAATCAAGCCATCGATTTCGATATTGTAGTAGTCTAGAGTAACGACTAGGTCATCTAACATACCATCGAACTGGCCATCAGGATTCCAGACTAAGCCTACGGTTAGTGTTTCTGCTTCTTCAGGATTCAGGTTAGGGTTACCACCTGTTGTACCTGCTACGAAAGCTGATAGGAACTGAGTAGAGTCATAAGTACCATCTGCAACAGTTTGACCAATCAACGCGATACAGTTTGCTTCACGGAACTCTGAACCCGCACCAATCAAGTTTTGGTTACACGGATCATCACCAGCACCGATTGTCGCAGCAAACGTTGGAGCAAATGCTTCGTTAATGTTCGGCACACGTACCGCCTCAGAAAGCGTTGATCGAACAGTCAAAGATGCCACTGGCGACCAAACTGCACCAACCGTCCACGCATCATTTGTGCCGTATGGGTCATAATCTGATTCACGATACTGAGTTTTCAATTCAAGACGCTCTGCGAATGGCTGGCCGTCTAGTATTGGGAAGTTAGCTTCAATGAAGTATTCAGAAACGTCGTACTGACCATTTGAAGCATTAGTTGGGCCACTACGTGACTCTAATGTACCGAAGGTCAAGCCCGCAGCTGAGAATGCATCTGGAGTAAATGCACTCGTCTCACGGCGCCATTCATAACCGACTGCGAAGCTGATTGGGCCAGCAGGAAGTTCAAACCATTCGCCTGAATCACCAGAAATAACAGCTAGGATATGTTCTTGCTCGATTTCATTCTGAGACGTTGCAGGTTGGAAGATCCAATCTGCTGCTTCTTGGCTAACTGAGTTAATACCAAAAAGATTTACCGGTACACAGTTGCCTTGTCCTGGCTGGAACGTCAAAAAGCCAAAGTTCGGGTTTGCGGCAGGGAACGGTGAAGTCGGAGGCACTGCAGTTGTGTCGAGTTCTGAACGACAAACCGTTTGACCTGTCGCAGGATCTACCACGGCATCAATTGCTGCAAAGTAGCGATCTTCTAGACGCAAGCGTGAAGTGATATCTGCATCAGTTCGGCCGTAGTTGTACGCGATTTCGTAATCTAAATCTGTACCCGGAATATAGCCTTCAAGACCCATAACGATACGGAATGTTTTACGCTCAGCACGTGGATTAGACGTTGCCGTTGCATCAAGTACATCTCGAGACATCACTAGGCTAATATCTTCACCTTCCGCCTGAAGCGTATTGATTTGACTTAGCAAAGCGGCGGGTACAAATGGGTTGTCTAACGCAATTGGAATGTCGTCGTTAAAACCGTTAACTTGGTTTGTTTCTTTTGTTTCACTGAATACAAACTTCGCATCAGCGAAAACATTGATAAAGTCGTTTACTTCATATGTACCAGCTGTTTGGAAAAGTACGCGTGTAGACTCAGGAAGAATGAGTTCTGAATCAGGTTGTGCTGGTACACCATCACCACCACTCGCATCGAATGCACCGATGAAAACATCGCCTGGGTTGTAAGGGCGTAACTGACCATTCGCATCGACGTATTGACACGTAGCAGCATTGATAGAACCTATCGTGCCACAGCCCACTGTACCACCGGAAGATGCAGCATCAACGAATGCACTACCGGTCAATGAAATAACACCACCGTCACTCGAAATAGGAAGACGGTAATCAGGAACCCAGGTGTTAGCGAAACGCGGATCAACACCAAATGCTTGTTGAGTTGCAGCGTTGTTAGCCACCTGTGTGTACAAACCAGAGCCAGCGAAGTCTCTATCTCGAGCAAATACAGGGCTTGTAGTTTGATACTCTACAGCGAATACTAAATCGCCCTTATCTGTAGCAAAACCATTCGCGAGGGAAAGGAAGAATTCGTTTGCGTCACCGTCAGCACTTACACCAGTTTGAGTACGAACTTCCGCACCGTCAAATGACGTACCTTTACGCATATTGAAGTTAACAACACCCGATACCGCGTCGGCACCATATACCGCTGAAGCACCACCAGTAAGTACTTCTACATTGCGCAGCAAAGCGGTTGAAATGGTATTTACGTCAACTGAACCTGTACCTTCGATACCAGAAACATGACGACGGCCGTTTTCGACTACCAATGTACGCTCATCGCCCAAGTTACGCAGGTCAAGTAAGCTCGCACCAAGTGGCGTGCCATTAAATGCAGAAAATGAACCAGGCAGTGATGCTTGCAGCTGCGGAGATTCTCGTAATAATGCACCTAGATCGATTTGGCCTGATAGTTTGATATCGTCAGCACCAATAGCTAAAACAGGACTCGCTGCTTCAAGTGACTCATCTTGAGCAACACGAGAACCTGTAACAACAATTTTCTCTACTCCTGCTTCTTTCTCGTCCTGAGCTTCTTGTGCCCATGCCGAGTTAACGGCAAAAGCAGAAGCGACAGCACAAGCTAGCGCAGTAAACTTTCTACGACTCTCTAGTTTTACAGTCATGTTTTCTCCAATGTGGCTCTTTGGCCACTATAGTTTTTATGATGTGTGGTTTCCCTGAGCATGATCCATGCCGCTTTACTGATTAAAAATGCAGAAATCAGGGTCCCTGAGCGACATTTACTGAATATGTATTCACATATTGCGACAGTTCATGCTACAACGCCCTTATACTACACCATTCCTCGCACGAAAGAGGTGCAGTAAATCAACAAATTAGTCCAAAAATTGCGATTTGCACACCGTTGAATCAGGATTTGTTCAATTGTTGTGCATGAACAAAGAATGCACAGTGAATATATATTCACTTATTATTCATTTTAGTGATTGTTCATTCGCCATTAACGCGTGCGCAGAAAAATAGGGCGTGTGAAGAAGAACTTGAGATAAGCGGTATGAAATACACGCTAAAGCGACAAAATAAACTTCCAAAATAAGTGAAATTCTACGCACCAACAATTTTGTAACAAAATGTTTCAAAAACCTTTACATGGAACGATGACTCGTTGTTGTGAGCAAGCGAATCGGCGAGATCACTGATATTGTACAAAAAACAAACTTGCAAGTGTTACAGTGTTTCATTAATGCAAACGTTTCCGCGGTAGCAAGTCACGTAAATTTTTATTTACATTCTCGTAGCGCTATTGGGCGGTGTCATTTCACCTAACAACGATGACAAAGTTTCATTGCCATTCTCCGTCTGGAAAACAGATTTGCAACTTACGGTGACCGTTCGCGTACCCCTTGGGGTCATTACAGTATTAAAGCTATTTCTGAAGAGAAATTGGAGCGGGAAACGAGATTCGAACTCGCGACCCCAACCTTGGCAAGGTTGTGCTCTACCAGCTGAGCTATTCCCGCGTAGGATTTCAAGCATATGGTCGTTTGACCTGAGGCAATTTGGAGCGGGAAACGAGATTCGAACTCGCGACCCCAACCTTGGCAAGGTTGTGCTCTACCAGCTGAGCTATTCCCGCATCAAAAACTGCTTGAAAAGGCACTTCGTTTTGAAGTGGAGCGCATTGTACAAAAATAACTGTTCAACGCAACTATTAAATGCAACTTTTTTAAGAATTCCTATCTATTTGTTCAAATAGCCACCAAAATCCCTGACTGTACCCTAAATAGTGAAGACCTGAGTTCGGTAGTAGTGCATTTCAGCGATAGATTCACGAATATCATCTAGGGCTAAATGCGTGCCCTTTTTCTTAAAGCCCGACAGCACTTCTGGCTTCCATCTGCGAATAAGCTCTTTAACCGTACTCACATCAATGCTTCGGTAATGAAAATAGTCTTCCAATTCCGGCATGTACTTAACCATGAAGCGTCTGTCTTGTCCTATCGTATTTCCGCACAAAGGCGATTGACCAGCATCGACATAATCTTTCAAAAACTCAATAGTTTGCCGAGACGCCTCTTCGACTGAGATTGTGCTTTGGCGGCACCGTGCGGTTAAGCCACTTTTACCATGAGTATCTACACACCAAGGGTCCATATTATCAAGGACGTCATCCGGCTGATGTACCGCGATGACAGGCCCTTCAGCTAAAATATTAAGCTGCGGATCAGTGACTATCGTAGCAATTTCAAGAACAACACAGGATTCAGGGTCTAACCCTGTCATTTCCATATCGATCCAAACCAAGTTTGCATTATCTTTGGTCATCTCAATTCCTCAATTATCAGGCATTAGCCGTGCACACTCGGTGCGAAAACGTTACTATTGAACACAGTATACGCGAACTTATGAAGCAAAGTGGCTAAAAAACCAAAACTTACGCAAAGACAAAAAAGGCAAATTGCGGCCAACCGCAGTAAGCGACTAAAAAACAAACCCCAAAGCACGATCAGTGCAGGTGGCGAGCAGCTCTTGGGAAGAGTCATTGGACGCTTTGGTAAACACGCGGATGTTGAAGACCAATCCGGCACTATTACACGCTGCCATATCAGACGTACTGTCGATTCGGTTGTTTGTGGCGACAATGTTATGTTCAGCAAAGAAGACAATGACGATTCAGCAGTCACCGGCGTGATTGAAATCGTCAAAGATAGGCACTCTTTGCTAAGCCGTCCTGATTTTTACGATGGTATCAAACCTATTGCTGCCAACATCGACCAAATTATCATCGTCAGTTCGGTACTGCCTGTTCTGTCGCTTAATATTATCGACCGCTATTTAGTGGCTTGTGAAGACACAGGCATTCAGCCCGTAATCGTACTGAACAAAGTAGAGTTGATGTCGGATGAAGAACGAAAAGAAACCCAAACCGCCCTGGAGCTCTACGAAAAACTGGGTTATCGAGTGATGTTCACTAGTTGTAAATCAGGCGAAGGTATTGAAGCACTGAGCCAATTACTCGGCGACAAAATCAGTGTATTTGTCGGCCAATCTGGGGTCGGCAAATCGAGTTTAATCAATCAAATCCTGCCAGGCGCAGATGAATTGGTTGGCGAGATTTCCGACAACTCAGGTTTGGGCCAGCATACTACGACTGCCGCTAAGCTTCTTCACATCCCCACTGGCGGCGATTTAATTGACTCTCCTGGGGTGCGTGAGTTTGCCCTGTGGCACCTACCTCACGAGCGGGTAACATGGGGGTTTATCGAGTTCAGAGACTTTTTGGGCGGCTGCAAATTCCGAGACTGTAAACATCTAAACGATCCGGGATGTTTGTTAAGACAGGCAGTAGAGGATGGCCAGATTGACGCTCAGCGCTTCGACAGCTACCACAGAATACTGGTGTCGATGGAAGAGCAACGACCTAACTTTGTGAAAGGCCAAGAGTAAACGGTAATAGGCTTATGCCAAAGCCGACTAACACATATTAAACCTCAGGTATCTAGATGGGCAAGGTTAGGGTACAATCCGCCCGCTATATTAGAATGGAGACGTTACCGTGCTGGACTGGTTCAAAGTTAACCTGCAATACATCTTACCAAAACATTTACTTTCTCGATTGGTTGGCAAGCTTGCTGCGGCCGAGGCTGGTGGATTAACACACTGGTTAATCAAGGTGTTTGTAAAACAGTTTAACGTTAACATGAGTGAAGCGCAGCGCGAAAATCCAGAGGATTACGCCAGCTTCAATGAATTCTTTACTCGTCCTTTGAAAGAGGGCCTGCGTCCAATCGATGACAGAGAAAATGTGCTCGCCCATTCAGTAGATGGTACCGTGAGTCAATTTGGTGAGATCGAAGACGACAAACTGTTTCAAGCGAAAGGGCACCACTTCAGCCTGACGACGCTACTCGGTGGCAAGCCAGAATTGGCCCAACCGTTTAAAGGTGGCCGATTTGCCACAATTTATCTTTCACCAAAAGATTACCACCGTATCCATATGCCTGTTGAAGGCACATTGACAGACATGGTCTACATTCCCGGCGACTTATTCTCAGTAAATCCATTGACGGCGGAAAATGTACCGAGCTTGTTTGCCAGAAACGAACGAGTCGTCGCGTACTTTGATACTCCCGTGGGTAAGATGGCAATGGTACTTGTGGGTGCAACGATAGTGGCAAGCATCGAGACCGTTTGGGCTGGCACAGTCACACCGCCAGCGGGCAGAAACGTCCAACATTGGCAATATGAAAAAGGCAGTGAAGCCAGTGTCACACTCGGCAAGGGCGAGGAAATGGGACGCTTCAAATTAGGATCGACAATTGTGGTGTGCTTCGAGCCAAATGCGATAGACTTTGCTGATCTTGAGCCAGGACAAGTAACACGACTCGGTACGCCATTCGCGTATACCCAGTCTGAAACTTCAGACGCCGAATAGACTGCGATACGACCCGTGCCAATGGACCCAGTAAAGCGTAGCTTATTCTCGCTGCACGTCACAGTTATGCTGTTGGGCGGCACGGCGCTGTTCTCACAAATCATACCGCTATCGGCAACAGATATTACCTTCGGCCGTTCGTTGTTTGCGTTTCTCGCACTCTTTACGTTTATTGCACTGAAAGGCGAATCTTGGAAATTATCGTCAGCGAAAGACTATTGGATAGCAGCGGGGCTGGGCGCACTGATGTCGGCCCACTGGGTTACTTATTTCGCCGCCATGCAATACGCAGGCATATCTGTAGGTATTATCGCTCTCTTTACGTTTCCCGTGATTAGTGTGCTGCTAGAACCGTTGTTTGAAAAAACCAAATTGGTTTGGCAAGACATCATTAGTGCACTCATTGTGTTTGTCGGTATTGTTTTAATTGTGCCTGCTGGCTCATTAGAGAACGATGTCACCTTAGGCGTTGTCGTTGGTGTTGTGAGCGCAGTCTTGTACGCGATTCGCAATCTCCTACACCGCAAGCACTTTTCACACTATAGCGGCGCTAAAGCGATCGCGTGGCAGTCTCTGGTCATCTTCATTACACTCGTCCCGTTTGCATCGGATAACATACCGCAAGCAAGTGGATATGCATGGATACTATTGCTGGTACTTGGCACTGTATTTACCGCCCTTCCCCATGCTCTCATTGCGGCCAGTCTCATACACTTGAGAGTAAAGACATTTTCATTAATCGCCTGCATGCAGCCCTTTTACGGCGTTATTTTGGCTGTGGTGTTGCTCGATGAAAACCCTAGTTGGAAAACGTTACTCGGTGGAATCCTCGTGACATCGGCATCAATCTACGAAACAATCAATACACACAAACTCCACAAATCGTAGAGGGAAACATGCTGATCCTTGGTCACAGAGGGGCAAGCAAAGCTGCGCCAGAGAACACGGCGACTGCATTCACAAAAGCATTTGAAATGGGTGCAGACGGCATTGAATTTGATGTCTACCAAGTCGATGGCGCGAGTGTTGTAATTCATGATCGCTGGTTAAACAGAACCACAAATGGGCAGGGCAAAGTGACCGAGCAATCGCTGAGTGACTTGCGAGCACTTGATGCGGGTAATGGCCAAGCCGTTCCCCTCTTATCAGAAGTTTTCTCTATATGTCCGCAACGTGCTCTGATCAACATCGAAATAAAGTACGCTTATGATATTGAGCTGTTGGCAGAGGAAATTCAAACTTGCCTCAGAGATTCACGCTTGGCGATGTCGCAAGTTGTGGTTTCATCTTTTCAACACAGCTGGCTAAAAGCGTTAAAACACATAATGCCAGAGATGACGATTGCTGCGCTGAGCGCAAGTATTAGCTTGAGTACGATTGACGACGCTCTTTATTTGAACGCAGACTATGCCAATATCGATATCGATGTCGTCAACGAAGCCTTTGTGAAACAGGCACACCAAGCGGGTCTGCAAGTCTTTGTGTATACCGTAGATCACCCACAAGATATATTACAAATGCGAGCATGGGGTGTAGATGGAATTTTTACCAATGTGCCAGATGTAGCACGAAACTGTCTAAACGCTACTTAGTCACAGTAGGCGCTGGAGTATCAAACAGGCTGTTGTGACAGCATTTACACTGTCGACACAATCGCAGATTTATCCAGTGACCGGCAATAATTAAACCTGCACCTACGGCGATTGTCAGTGGCTCCCACTCATCGCCCAATGCGCCTTTGTTCCAGTAAATGACCCCGCCGACGACGAGAAAGAGTAGCGGATAGTACTGGCCGTGATGGCGAATGGAACCAAGCAGTAATGACACCAAGCCGACTAAGATCGAAATGCTCAATATCAAACGTTCAAACCACACTTCACCAAAAACCGTTGTCGCTAAAATGGGTAGAATAGGCAAGGCTAGGCAATGAACAGCGCAGAGGCTGGACACCCAGATACCCAATTTATCCATGATAGGTGAGGCTTCGGAATTAGTTCGCATGAATTGACAAGCTCGGTTTTTGAAGAGGCGTTATAGTATAACAACGCATCAATTTTGCAAGTTTTTTGGTCGCTGAATTCGCCTTTGCTACTTCTCAATAAGTCTTTTTGAATCACTCTGCGATTTGGCTCACTTGTGTTTTATTCTCTTGATTTAAGCGAAAGTAATCACTTACATCGACAAGCTCAAATTGAGTAGAATCAAGGGCTTGAAGCTGGCGTTTCAATACTTCTACCGTCAGTGGGTGTGGATGAGCAATGGCTAAGGCCTGGCCTTTTTTACTGGCGAGAGATTTGAGGTACTCAAATTGATGGGTAATAAACGCTTCTGACTGCACATGATCCAAAAAGACATGGCGCCGTCCGGTGGTCAATCCTTTCCGCTTAGCGACGAGCTCCGCCACCGACAAAGGTGTTGTACGGCTATCGATAAACAGTAAATTGCGTTTTTTAAGCGCGGACATCAACGCATTCATAGGTTCGGTTTGAGCAGTGAGCTTACTGCCCATGTGGTTATTCACGCCAATGGCAAATGGCACCGTATTTAATGCCTCTTCCAAAGTTTGCTCTATCGAGTACGGGTACATATCCGATGTAATCGCCATAGGTCCCAATCGCTTTTGTGACTCAGACTCCATCGGCAAATGCAAAATGACATCGCGCCCCTCAGTGTGGGCTTGGCGAGACCATTTACTGGCAAATGGTGTATCTGGTAGTACGGAAATCGCAATCTGGGTTGGTAACTGAAACACAGCGGCATCACTAGAGCGGTAACCTAAATCATCTAGCACAATCGCAATTTTGGCCGGTGCTTGTCCTTGCGCAGAGGTAATACTAGGGAACGCAAGATTAGTGCACAGCAATAGGATTACCGTGAATAATCGAAAGTGAAAACAGCGCGAAAAAGGTTGCGGCCTAGCCAGCATAATACAAAGCATTCATTATTGTTATTGTGGCGTGTCCACCAAAGGCCAACACGTTCTATCAGCTCAATATTGTCAAAGTATCACAAACGTTTGAGGGTTGATAATGGAATTGCCAATACGCGAGCCAACTGTCGGTAAGTTAAGCACATTTACTTTTCAATTTGGCTTAGTAACGCGTGAAAGTGGTAGATCTTAGCGAGCCAACCAAGCAGATGGATTGAGAGCCTTGCCTTTGTGGCGAATTTCAAAATACAGGTTGGGATAACTCTGACCACCACTCTGCCCGACTAATGCAATGGTTTCGCCACTGACCACGGTATCTCCGACCTTTTTCAACAGTGCTTGGCTGTGTCCATAAACGCTCATGTAACCCGCACCATGATCAATTATCGTGACTAAACCAAAGCCTTTGAGCCAATCTGCATACAGCACTCGGCCAGATGATACTGCGCTTATAGCACTCCCTTCGTTACCTTCGATAACGACGCCTTTCCAACGAACTTGCCCTTGGCGTCGCTTGCCAAATAAGCGCATCACCCTGCCACTAGCTGGTTTGTCTAGTTTCCCTTTGAGCTTAGCGAGCCCATTTAGCACAATATTTTCTTGCTGAGCCGCGCGTTCCGCAGCGAGTAATGCTGCTTCAAGGGCGCGTTTGAGAGCTTGTTCACTGGCTTGCAACGATTCGACTTTGGTAGCTTCTGAACGGATCTTTTTATTCAGCGCATTTAGGGTTAATTGCCTATCCGATTGACGAGCCTTCAGCTCTTGTTGCTGTTGCGTCTGTTCACTTAACAGAGCAGCCAAAGCGGATCGAGCTTGCTCTAAGCTCACTTTCACCGTTTCCAGCTCGTTTACACTGTCTCGAAAGGTTTCAATGCTTTGCTGACGAGCCTTATTCATATACTGGTAATATGTCAGTACTCGCTCGAAATTTCTGGCATCGTCTTGAAAAAACAGCATTTTGGCATAGTCGTAATGCCCAGCCATAAATGCACTTCGCAACTGATTTGATAGCTGACCTTGTTGTTGGCCAATCGCGGCTTCTAGTTCACTCTGGCGCGTTGTCAGTTGACGTTGCTCTTGGCGATTTTTTGAAAGGGATTGTTGTGTGGCGTTTAATGCGCCTGCAACTTTACCAATCTCGAGTTCGGATTGTCTGAGCACAGCTTCGATTTCTTGCGCAGAGGCCTGAGACTTGGCGAGATTGCTCTGACGCTCTTTTAACTCGGATTGGATTTGAAGAAGTTCCTGCTGTGCTTCGTCAGCAGAGACTTGTGCCAAAACTGGTGACGCTAGGGCAAACATCGCAGTGAGTAGCAAAGTTACCTTCGCTACTAACGACATTCGCACCTGGCGTCTCTCTATCATTAGTCGTTCAACGTCATGATAGGTGTGCCAGTCATTTCTTCAGGCTGCTCCATGCCCATCAAGTGAAGCATTGTCGGTGCTACGTCACTTAGCGTACCGCCAGTGCGCGGTGTAGCATTACGACCGAAGTAAATGAAAGGAACAGGTTCGCTGGTATGAGCGGTATGCGCTTGTCCGGTCTTTTCGTTAACCATTTGCTCAGCATTGCCATGGTCAGCGGTAATCAAACATTCCCCACCAGATTTTTCGAGGGCCGCAATCACACGACCGATTGAATAATCTACGGCTTCACACGCTTTCACCGCAGCTTCAAATACGCCAGTGTGACCAACCATGTCGCCATTGGGGTAATTACAAACGATCACGTCGAACTTGCCAGACTCAATCGCGGCAACCAGTTCGTCAGTGAGCATCTCAGAGTTCATCTCAGGCTGCAAATCATAGGTTGCAACATCTGGTGAAGGAATCAATACTCGCTCTTCGCCATTGAATTCACTCTCACGACCACCGCTATAGAAAAAGGTGACGTGCGCATATTTTTCCGTTTCTGATATGCGAAGTTGTGTCTTGTTGTTCTTCTCTAACCATTCGCCCATTACGTTTACCAATGCTTCAGGCGGATAAGCTGCAGGCGCATTCAGATCAGCAGAATACTGCGTTAGCATCACAAATTGGCTCAATGCTGGTTTGTTGGAAACGTCAAAACCATCAAAGTTATCATCAACAAACACTTGCGATATTTGACGTGCGCGGTCTGCTCTGAAGTTCATAAACAACAGGGCGTCGCCATCTTCCATTTTCACCGCATCGCCGATTATCGTCGGACTGACGAACTCATCGTTTTCGTCTCGTTCATAGGCGGCCTGTAGACCTTCTACTGCGCTATTCGCTGAATGTTCAGATTGGCCTTGGGTTATCAAGTTGTAGGCTTTTTCAACGCGATCCCAACGCTTGTCACGGTCCATGGCAAAATAACGGCCTACCAAACTTGCTACTTTACCTGTGCCCAGTTCTTCAAACAGCGCCTGAGCCTTCTCTAATGAACTTTGTGCACTGCGCGGTGGCGTATCACGGCCATCCAAAAAGGCGTGCAGATAAATGGCTTTCGCGCCGCGGCCATGAGCCATCTTAATTGCGGCAAAGATGTGGTCTTCGTGACTGTGAACACCACCCGGCGAAAACAGCCCCATCAGGTGTACTGCTTTACCCGCATTTACGGCGTCATCAATAGCCGCCACGAGTGTTGGATTTTGTTGAAAATCGCCATCATCGATAGCTTTGGTAATTTTAGTAAAGTCTTGATATACCACGCGGCCTGCACCAAGGTTTACATGGCCCACTTCCGAGTTACCCATTTGCCCATCAGGCAGCCCCACATCCAGACCAGAGCCACTTATCAAAGTGCTAGGGTATTCTTTGAAGAGGCGATCAAGATTTGGCGTATTGGCAGCCAAGATAGCATTGTTAGTCGTCTCTTCTCGATAACCCCAACCGTCGAGGATAATCAGAGCAAGTGTTTTTTTCGCTTCAGTCATAGCGCTTCCTACAAAATAAAGTGGTTGCTGATAGGTCGAGCGGCTCTGTCTGTATCCAATACTACAGCTGGGTAATGGTGTAAAAACCTATGCCCAGATGTTTGGAGCGCGCCAAATTCACCCTAGATTCAACATCATAGTTGCTAGTTTAAATCAGTGGACGCCAATGACAAAGCCCTTCTTGATTGATAGTTGCACGAATATTATGACAAACATCACCGCCAATTTGTAATAAAATTACACATTTCAACCTAATCTCGATTATTCATCCATTTTATCGTTATTTTATTACAGATTAATCACACCAAAATTGTCCATCGCCTAATTTAACGACACCAGTACAAGATTTGGTTCGGGTATTATATACTCTCGTCTCTTTTTTGAAGTACGCATAAAAAATCTAAGGTTTTAGTCAATGGATCAATTGATAGAGTTTGCAGGCAATCACGTTGTGCTTGCAGGCATATGGGTGGCGATTGTGGGCATGCTAATTTTTAGCTATGTCAGTGTTTTTTTCTCTTCAATTAAAGAGTTATCAACCCACGAGCTGACACAACTAGTCAATAAAAACGACGCGGTGATATTGGATACCCGTCCAGCAAAAGATTTCAAAGCGGGCCATATTCTAGGCGCGAGGCAAATAAAAGAAGAAGAAATTCGCAATAAGGATTTCTCTAAGCTTGAAAACAGCAAGGATAAACCCATTATTGTCGTATGTGCTTTGGGACACTCTGCTCGTGGCGTTGCGTCAGCGATGACAAAAGCAGGCTTTAACCAAGTAAGCATCCTCAAAGGCGGGATGGGCGCATGGCAAGGCGCGAGTTTACCGATTGCAAAATAGAGAATCATGTAATGAGCAAAGTAGAAATATATACCAAAGGTCACTGCCCTTACTGCCGTCGAGCAAAAGCATTGCTTGACCAGAAAGGTGTCGAATACGTGGAATACCCGATTGATGTGAAGCCCAAATTGCGCGATGTAATGATCGAGCGAGCAAACGGCGGTTACACTGTGCCTCAAATCTTTATCGACAACCAGCACATCGGCGGTTGTGACGACATGATGGCACTCGAATATCACGATAAGTTAGACCCTTTGCTCAACGCATAAACGACAACGAATCACAGCAAATTAACGCATAATTAGGAAGTATCATGGCTGAAGAACATCAGAACACACCTGCGGGCGCAGAAGGCCAAGCGGCAGCAACACCTCAATTCCAGATTCAACGTATCTACGTGAAAGACGTATCATTTGAATCACCAAACGCGCCAGCGATTTTCACTAAAGAGTGGAAGCCAGAAGTAAAGCTAGATATCGACACTAGCACAGCACAAATTCAAGAAAACGTATTTGAAGTTACACTATCTATTACTGTAACAGCGAAACTTGGCGAAGAAACGGGCTTCTTGTGTGAAGTTCAGCAAGCAGGTTTGTTCACCATTGCGGATATGCCTGAGCCAAACAGAGCACACATGCTGGGTTCTTTCTGCCCAAGCACCTTGTTCCCTTACGCACGTGAAACCATTTCAAACCTAGTTAACCGTGGTACTTTCCCTGCATTGAACCTAGCACCTGTTAACTTCGACGCTATCTTTGCAGCTTACATGCAAAAGCGTGCGCAGCAGGCACAAGCGGCAGAGCAAGAACAAGCACCACAGCTTGACGCATAAATCACGATGAACATGTCATCAGTGACAGTATTGGGGGCGGGGTCTTATGGCACCGCCCTTGCTTTTTGTCTGGCCAGAAATGGGGTCGATACTCATCTTTGGGGGCGTGACGCTCAGCACATTGAAGCGTTAGCTAATGACAGACAAAATACGCGCTACCTTCCAGGGGCAACGTTTCCCGACAGCTTATTACCCAACCCAAATTTAGAGCAAGTCATTGGCTTGAGCCGAGATATTCTCGTCGTTGTGCCCAGTCACGCATTCAAAGCCATGCTTGAACAAATCAAAGGTTTGTTGACCCCAGAACATCGTATCGTATGGGCAACAAAGGGATTAGAGCCGGGTACGGGCCGATTGCTAAAAGACGTTGCTGTCGACGTATTAGGTGACAACTGCTCGTTAGCCGTGTTATCAGGTCCAACGTTTGCCAAAGAGATGGCTGCTGGCTTACCTACGGCGATTTCACTGTCGTCGAACGACGAAGCTCTTGCCGACGATTTTGCCTCGAAATTGCATTGCAGTAAGTCTTTCCGGGTTTACAAGAACCCAGACTTTACTGGTGTTCAATTAGGCGGTGCAGTGAAAAACGTCATCGCGATTGGAGCTGGCTTGGCCGATGGCCTTGGCTTCGGTGCTAACGCACGAACAGCTTTGATCACTCGTGGCTTGGCTGAACTCAGTCGTTTGGGTGTTGCGCTCGGTGCTCAACCCGAAACCTTTATGGGTATGGCGGGGCTCGGCGATTTAGTTCTCACGTGCACTGACAATCAGTCTCGTAATCGACGGTTCGGATTAGCGCTGGGAGAAGGCAAATCAGTTGAACAAGCGATTACCGATATCGGACAGGTGGTAGAAGGGTATCGCAACACTGAAGAAGTCCATATTTTGGCTGAGCGAATGCAGGTTGAAATGCCAATCAGCGAGCAAATATACCAAGTGCTTTATCAAGGAAAATCGCCTAAAGAAGCGGCGCTAGCCCTTCTTGGTAGAGATTTAAAACAAGAATAAAAAAATGGGCTTACTGCCCATTTTTTGTTTGTGTTTACTGCAGCTAATACTGCTATCTTGCGCCTTCATAGCCAAATTGGCGCCAACTCTCATAGACAAACACCGATACCGCATTGGATAAATTCATACTACGGCTGTCTGGTAGCATGGGAATCCGCACACGCTGAGCTGGAGGCAAGGACTCTATGATATCCATTGGTAACCCTCGCGTCTCTGGACCAAACAATAGCGCATCGCCCGCGCGATATTCCACATCAGAATGAAACGCTTTGCCCTTCGTCGTACAAGCGTAGATTTTTCGTGGTTGACGCGCTTCGATGTAGGCTTCCAAATTAGCGTGTCGGGCCACATCGGCAAACTCATGATAGTCCAAGCCCGCTCGTCTCACCCGCTTATCGTCCCATTCAAAGCCTAACGGCTCAATCAAATGCAATGAAAAGCCACTGTTGGCACATAGGCGGATGATATTTCCCGTGTTAGGTGGAATTTCTGGCTGGTATAAGACGATATCTAACATTACTGCAAAAGACTCTGAATAAATCGGGCGATTAGTATAGCCCAATCCTTGCCAATTGACATAGATTAAGGGCAGCCTGCGTTGTCATTGACGGGTAAATTGCGCAGGCCGTATTCACTTGTTACAACACTGAAAAGTACTTACATCAAAGCGTTTATTCGGCCGCTAAGAAATCCAGTAATTCCGTCATCACCGGTAGTCGATACTCATCGGTTTCATTGAAGAGCTCATGGAAGCCTTTTTTCACAATGCGATATTCTGCATTCGGCATTTTCGCCACGGCAGAGCTTTGCCTTTTGTTGTCGATAATCATGTCTGCATCGGCACAGAATACCAACGTCGGCGTTTGAATCTTGCCGGCATTTTCCTGGATATCATTCATGGCAAATTGCGCCGCTTTTAGCCATTCCGTTGTTACGCCACCTAACTGGGTTTCTGGCATGTCTTCATACAAGTCTCTAAAGACTCGATATCGCGCTTCGCTGTGGCACAGCGGATTGATCTTAAACGGATAGGCAATGTAATCCGTTTGACCAAAGAAATAACCCGCTTCTTTTTTGCGAACCGCGTTCCAAAACAACCCGATGCGTATGAGCGAATTACCTAACCAATTGGGTAAGGCAGGCTTAACGCCAAACATAGGCGCACAAAGTACTGCTTTTTTGAAAAGTTCCGGGTACTTCATCAAGGTCAGTGCCCCAATGCAGCTCCCCATAGAGTGGGCAACCAAGTGTAATTCACCAACCTGACGGGGCTTGACGATTTGCTGAATAAAATCGTTGAGATCTTCCACATACTCATCAAAATCGGCGACATAACCCAATTGTGGGTTTTCTACCATACGCCCGGATAACCCCTGGCCTCTGTGATCAATGATGAAAACTGCAAAACCATTTTGCCAAAGATCGAACATCATCTCTTTGTATTTGAGATAGGTTTCTATTCGGCCACTACTCAAGACAACGGTTGCCGTAGCGTGAGCCGGGATAGAATAGGCATATTTTAATACTACGCCATCTTTTGCAGTAATCTCGTCTTCAATGACTTGATGGTGCCAAAACGGGTTGATCGACTCGTTAAATACGGATTCGAGTTGGTCTTCTCGGGTTATTTTCCACTGCATTGTTGGTGTCCGTCCAAGGGTAAACTTATTGTAATTATTAAGCCCCCCATGGCAGATTGAGCGGCTTGTATATCGCCATCATGCAGATCTACAACCGCTTTTGCAATCGCCAAACCCAAACCCGCGCCACCGGAAGCACGATCCCTCGCTTCTGTGGGTCGGTAAAACGGCCGAAAAATAGCCTCGTATTCTGATGCCTGTAAACCTGGCCCATCATCGGCAATACTGATTACCCAAGCCTGATCGTTACACTGTAGTGCTACTACAACAGATTTTTCTGCGTAGCGTATGGCATTACGGATAATGTTTTCAACGCCACTCAGAAACAACTCTCTATTCACGTTAACTTGAACATTGGGAATGCTAGGCAATAAGCACTGCTTGCCAATTTGTTGCGCTTCGAATGCTGCGTCATTTAGCATTTCGGACAAAAGCTCTGCGAGACTCGACGACTCAAAACTGGGTTGGGCTCCTTCTACACGAGTCAGCTGCAACAACCGATTGATTAGCACTTCCATGCGCTCCGCTTCCCGCTCAATTCTCTCCATGGAATGTTCAGAAGCGCCCTCTTGTTCAATTAAGCCAACCGCCATTTGTAAACGAGCCAGAGGTGATCGCAACTCATGAGATACATCGGCAAGTAAACGCTGTTGTCTATGCCATGCTCGCTCCAGCTGTTCGGCCATTGCATTAAAGTCACTCACCAGCTGGCCGATTTCATCGCGGCGAAAATGATGTTCATCCACCCGCGTTTGCCAATGTCCATCAGCTAGCTTTTTAGTTGACGTTTGCAGCCTCTGAATTGGTTTTACAATAGAACGAGCGAAGAAATAACAAAACAAACCAGACATCACTATGGCTGCGGCAATAAACCACAAAAAATGTTCTCGTAATGGCATCGGCTTACCGCTCGGGCGTTGAAGTACCAACCACCAAGGCTCGCCTTTAACGGAGATTTCTTCGATACCAATAAAGGTCGATAGGCCTCTAGACACCGCCATAATGCGGTTTTGTTCTTTCAAAAACCGAATATTTTCCTCGATAAACGGCGTAAATGGTCCACGCCCGGGCCCTGATATCACCTCACTGGTGTTAGGGTTGTACAGCACATAGATATTCCGGTGGTCTGCAGCTCGCCTCTTGTGAGCAATTCGCAACAATGCATCCATCGGCACATCAGGCCTTGCCTCATGTACTTTCGCAATCCGTTTAGCGCCATTGGTTAAGGCAACCAGTTCCTTTTCATGTGGCTGCCTGACATCGATCCTGTCGGCCAACAAACGGCCAATCCAGCCAGAAATCAGTACGCTGATGACAAGGGTTACCCAAAACCATAAAAACAAGCGCCCTACCAAGTGGCGGCTTGGGTTGAGTGAAGAAAAAGAGAATTTAGGCGTCATGGAAAATATACCCGCTACCGCGTACCGTCTTGATTTTCTCGCCGTCAGACAACTCTGCGATTTTCTTGCGCACATTGCTCACGTGCATATCAATACTGCGGTCGAACGCCATCAAGCGCCGACCGAGAATTTTCTGGCTTATTTCTTCTTTCGTCACTAGTTCGCCGGCACTCACCATTAACAACTTGAGTAAACCAAACTCCGTCCCCGTCAGCACAAGTGGCTGTCCGGCACAGGTCACAGTTTGACTCTTTGGGCTTAACACTATCTCGTTGAGCTCGATGTCCACCTGCTGGTTCTGGGTCGCCCCCAAATCAATACGACGAATGATCGCCTTTATCCGAGCGGCTAGCTCACGATGATTGAAAGGTTTGGGTAGATAGTCATCTGCGCCCAATTCCAATCCGAGAATACGGTCATAGTCATCACCGCGCGCTGTCAACATCAATACCGGCGTAGTGTGGGATTGCCTGATCTTTTTGAGTACGTCGAACCCATCCATCTTTGGCATCATGACATCGAGCAATATCAAGTCGAAATCGTTTGATGCTGTCGCTGTTCGAACTCCAACGACACTGTCATTCTCAACACTGACACGATAACCAAGCGTCGACAGATAGCTTTTCAGCATCTCTGTCAATTCAGCATCATCATCAATGATCAGAATATGTCGAGGTTCGTTGTTCATTCCAGATTCCACGCTTCACATCTCACTTGGCTATATTGCTACCTTCATACTCTCATATTCTTTGCACACTGTTACATCGATTTACACAAGCTTTACACGGTGCTTGCGTTTCTTTGCACAATTCAAGCCTAGACTATATCCAGAGCTTAGGTTTTCCCGAATATCCATAGCTCTTGTTAGCAACTGATTAGGAGAACTGATATGAAAAAGACGTTTATTGGTATTGCGGTTGGTGCCGCACTATTGACGGCGAGCCTTGCGGTAGTCGCCAAGCCACATGGTGCGAATCCTTTCCCTGGCATCGAGATGCTGAAATCACTCGATTTAGATCAAACACAAAAACGTGAGATTAGGGCTATCGTAAAAGCCGCCGCGCCGGAAAAAGGCGAGAGACGAGATCGCTTCGCCCAACGCAGACAAGCCATGCTCAACATGTTGCAGAATGGCCCACTTAGCGATGAAGAGATAGAGAGCAAGGTCGAAGGACGTGTAGAAAGCATGCTAACTAAGCACGCTGAAATGGCCGAAGTCAGACACCAAATTTGGCAAGTACTCAACGGTGAACAACAGGCGGAATTGGCGGCAATGATCCCCGAGCAGCGAGCTCGACACGCCAAAAAGCCCAAGCCGGACTTATCATCACTTGAACTGACACAGAGTCAGCAACAAGCACTTGAAGAGATAAAGGCGAAACGCGAAGACCTTCACGAACAGGGCAAAGCATTGCGCGAATCGTTCAGAGAGCAAGAGGTAGCGCTTATTCGTCAAGCCAGTTTTGACCAAGACCAGTGGCAAGCATTAGCGCAGGATTACAAGCCACAAATGATTGAGCATGGCAAAGCCTTAGCCTCGTTACGCGCAGAGTTTTTTGATGTGCTAGACGATGAACAAAAAGTCGCGTTTGTCGACCAAATGTTAGAAAAGCAGCAAAGCCGTTGGTCTCGAATGAAAGAGAAAATGAAGCGCAAAGGCGAAAGACGCAATTAATTACCTTTCTCGTGTTGAGTAGAACATGGATGTTCGCCCTATATATGTAGTGGGTTTACTGTATTGGAACCTGCAGACTTGGAAGCGTGAGTTGCACAGGAATTTTCGCTAATAATACTACAGCCAAACATTGAGTCGTATTTTACGGTTGCAAAATGCGCAATAGAATTAAAACCTATGGTTTTAGGGTGTAGTATTTGGCTGTAATTTTTAGGTTTAAAAGTGAAATTCTGCCTTACCGGCCCTGTCTAAGCTGCTTGGTGTATATGTCCCCAATCGTTCCTGTTTGATAAAGCGAGCAAACTCCATTTGAATAGTTAACCCAAAACTCAAAATTCTGAATCGAATCTTGATAGCCAAATAATGTCGCTACTATCCGATTGTTAAGTAGGTTCGTATCTAATGGAATCCAGTATTCTGCAACTTCTCCGTAAGTTAACTGTATGCTTTCAAATGGTAGATTGCTGACACTTTTAGGGACGGAAATTGTCACAACATCCATGAAACCATGATTACCACCGGCTTTAACACCATTTGCCTCAATGGAAGTTTGAACGTCTAAATTTTGTTGTTCGGGGCAGCTTGAAAAGGCACTAAACGACAAAGAAAACAAAGTAGCTGTTAAAATTTTATGCATGTGCATACAGCATCCCACAAAAAAATCTATATATGCTTTCGAAGAAATGAAGCAGCTGGAGTATATATTCGCTAGCACTGAGTTGCGATTAGCGCATTCTGTCACGTCCCTTTTACGTTGATTGTCTTATCAAACAATTTCGAGAAATCAGAATCAAACATAGTGTCAACGCTTTTGATTTTGTCCAGAGCAACTTCGATATCAAACTGTTCCGGTCTGTTTTCTAAAATAGCAAGCGCCTCATTGTGAAGTGAATAAGCGAGATGTGCAGACAACTTCTCAGCACTGACTTCCTTAGTTGTGCTACCAAGATGATTACAAAGCAGGCCTTTGAGCTCATAGATGGCAAGAGCCAGCATACGAAGTTGAGTTTCCTGTTGATTCATTTCGACTTCCTTGCCACTAAATTCAATAGTAAAGTTTAAACCTCACAATAACACTTAACTATAACTACGCAACTTACAACTCGCCGTGTGGGTGGTAGGGCCAAAATATAATGCCGTTCGACCATTCTCGCTCCGTGCTGATGTCCCTCGTTTGGGATTATATGGAAACCTGATTGACTTGCCTAATAAACTCATATTTAACACAGCCATCGACCAAATGACTGAAAATGGTGCCACTGTTTATGGGGGTTGCAACAAATACAGAGGAGAAGCGACCTTCACAAAGTCGTTCAACACTTGCTATTTTCAAAATAAAGATGTTGGCGCGAAAACAGGAGCGTATTCTCAATGCGACGAGTTCGAGCCGCCCTTTCCCAAAAAACACGTTTTGAAGGGTTATCCTTTTGTAACAGTCACCGTTTTGGGGTTTGGAATTGAATTTGCTTCATCTCTTGAAATAGCGCATTGTTTAAGTGTAATGGAGCAGAGACACCTACCAATTACACGCCATCTCTCTAGTCTAGAAGGAAATGATTATGGCCCCAATAATCATTGGCTTAGTAGATTTCTTTCAAAACTTAAGCGTTGGCCTAAAAGGGTAAAAATAATTGCAGCGGTTCAAAAAGCAAAGGCATCAGTGGAAGCTTTAGCGTATGACTTCAAACATACAAATTAAGTCACTTAGTTCACTCTCTAGAGCGCGTACTCACTTGCTGCTTTGCATCGCAGTCCACTCGTATGCGATTCTAATATAAAAAATTAAGTGGCTCGGAGGCCCAGCGTATTGTTCACATTTATAAGAAGCCTTTTTTCAAATGATTTACTTTTTGAGTTGAGTGAAAACAAACTTTCTATTAAAGCTTTTTCTTCCAATTTGTCCTTTGAGGATGAGCCTTATATTGCGATAGAAAACACCAAAAAAGGTGAAGTTGTAAAAGCGATAGGAACGAAAGCTAAATCGCTCTCTGCTCCCAATGTTAGAGTACTTAATCCCTTTAAACACAATAGGTCATTTGTAGCCGACTTTGTGTGCGCAGAAAAAATATTGCAGCACGGTATGTACACCATGCATAAGTCGAAGATTAAGCCCTCTCCTCGCGTTATTGTTCATCAATTGGAGAAAACCGAAGGTGGATTAACAGATATTGAAGAGAGAGTTTTGCGCGAGTTAGCAATCGGAGCTGGAGCTCGAGAAGTTGTTATATATTTAGGCGCTAAAATTGATATTAATGCTGAAGACTTTGACGCAGTAAAATCAAGAACAACGGCCACTTAAAGTTATTCGAAGGACGCAAAATGCTTGGCTTACGCTCCATAGACGCTAGTTTTAGCCAAGCATTTATTCGAACTTGAGTAAGGCGTTGGTTGCCCATGAAAAATGTGAGTTTACTTGTTAATGTTGTGCTAATTATTGCTTGTTTGATCATGAGCATCCAAACGGCGAAGTTAAATGAAAAGGTTAATTTGCTTACTGTATTATTTGAAGAGTCTCAAACTGGTGAGGCACTTCAAGGTAAGCTTCATATAGATTTTCTGATGGCACTTGAAACACTTCGCAAGAACAAACCTGCAGAAGCATTGATTATTGCCAACACACTTATTTGTGAATCGAAAGAAACGCTTGATGGATATTTAGAACTACCAACATTGTCGGGTACTGCAACGTCTTTGATTTCACAAACTAAAAAAGATGTGATTAAGTATTGCGGCAACGAATAAGTTACTCAAAAGGATGTAAAACGCTCAGCTTGCTCTCATTAGGTAGATATTCTGCATCAAGGTAAAAAATGGATCGAATGCCTCTTTCAAAAGACCCCATTGACCAATGTTTACTTTGGAAAATGGCGTACACCGATTCATTCACTCTAGGGATAGCGTCAACGCTCTTCGGTAGCGCGGCCTATGAAATAAGGCCCGAAAGCGTAATTTGGGGTTTCGTTGGGTTGGTATTTCTCTATTTATTCATTCACGATTACACCAGTGAAAATGAAGTTTCAGTTCTAAGAAAGAACATCCAATGGTTTAATACATACTCTTTAATGACTTTTGCATCTATTGCTCTTGTTGGGTTTTTTATACCCTTCGATACCATGGGTTTTCTTGCGATTCTTGCTTTATTTCCGGTCTTGATTAACGTTTGCTTAGTTCGACCTTTTATTACAGTGAAAACCTACAAAAAGCACTATAGGAAGTTGTTTGGGGTAATTGATGCATAGCAAAATGCTCAAGTCGCAACTCGCTGTGCGGGCTTCTGGAGCAAAAATACACTACACCTTCGTGATTATCGCATTGCGCTTAAATCCATTAGCTTACCGTTGTATTACAGTTGAATTTATATGAAAGGAATCTCGTTAAGTGATTTATATTGCCTATATCTCTTGGCTTATTATGCTCTCTTTTGCAATTCCAAACATTTGGTCGGGTATAGCCGCAATTAGCTCTCTCGCTTGTATTATTGCAATAATTAAATACTCACTTGAAAGCTATAAAATTTATCGCAATGGGCAGGTTTCAGCATGGCGTAAATGGTTGGTGTATTTATATTCTCCACTAGTAACAACGTCGATAGCGTCAATCATGCTCTATTATAGGTAAGCCACAATACGACAAGTGGATTGGGTACGGGACTACCAAAGCTTGGCTCAGTTTCATCTTGGAACGTTAGGAGCCTTTCTGAATGCAGCCAAATTACGAAAAATATACACTGGAAGCACTCTTAAAAGCCAAGTCGGATTTAGATCTAAAACGCTCCCTGAGAGGGTTGTTTCAATAGACAAGATTATTAGCTAAAAACTGAAAATGCTAGAAGCGGGGGGAGTGAAAATAGGCCAAACAACGGTAGCGAGTCGATAGTCAACTATTCCAGTTACTTGCCCTATTCTCCATACGATCCCTGAAACACAAAGCGTTACCGTCACACGCTGGCGCAAAGTAAGTAATACCAAAAGGACCGTCATGAATCCTCTCTCTTTTCTAGAAAAATTACGTGCTGAATATATTGCAACCGGAAATAGCGAACTACTTTTTACCGACAAAGAATGCGTTCTCGGCAACACTACTTATCGATTGAACTGCTGGACGGATTTTCATGGTAAAGATGGCATTGTCGTATTTGAATTAAAGGAGAAAGGACTGCTCATCTCCACAAGTTCTTGCTTGGGTATTCGATACTCTGTATCTGGTGACACGTTACTCTTGAGTGAAAAACAATTATGGGAAATAGGGATTCCATAGTATTTAAAACTTGGATGGAAACGAGGCATAAATTGGTTATTTCATTTGATGGACACTGCAAAGTGAAGTTGTTTTTGATTTAGATAGTGGGCATTTGTATTGACTAATGCTCTACATTTGCACTCTTTCGCAGCTAAAAATTATACAATAGAACGTTCGTTCTTTGGTTTTTCTGCTCGTCAGTTCTTGTCGATACTCTCCAACAAAAGTAGACAGCAGGGGCCTTATGGCCCCAATCATCAGGCTTCAGCTTTTTTAGGAAAGAGTTTCCCTTTTAGCCAAACCAGAGGCAACAACAAGATAAACCAGAACTTTTTCAAGAAAACGAGTGCGATTGCGAAAAAGCCGGTCTTGGCGAGGACTTTGCCGGCAATCAAGCCGCCAATACCATAGGCCGCCACATTGTCTATTTCAGGGTCAAACTCACTGTATTTATGCCCGGCATCGAAGCTTGCCATGGCTAGTACGGTATCTCTCGCCAAATTCACTTCTTCGAGTTGGTTCATACTCGCGATGAAGTTCATTTCTAAATAACCTTGCCTTCCTAACGCTCGTACATTGTAGTTCAGTGTGTTTTGCGGGCTATCGCCAAACTTGAGTTCTTTTGCCCAATACAATTTATGAGAACCAACGTCGTAATATGGCTTTTCCGCCCAGCCAACGAGTTGAATTGGCTCGTAGCCCTGTTCAGCCCGCCATTCGTTGGCGTCAAGCGTATCTTGCTGCATATCTTGCAATAGATCGTCATAATTGATGTCTTGTGCATCTTCGTCTGATACATAGCCGTCATCAACGTATTGCAGTGTCACGCCCCATGAAGCAGCGTCTAATACGGAGTACTGTTTAGGAAACAACATACCCAACATCAACGGCCCTTCTGGGTTACCCCAGGCCTCTTCGAGCACGCGTTTTGTATCTTGTGGGGATAAATAATAGTAATCGTCAGGCACGTTTAATGACGCTTTACCCCCAGGCAATTTCACGTCACCAGAGATTGGCGTTAATGACTCGGTAAAACTCTGTGCCCAAGCCAAGTATTCTTGCTCTTCAACCTGCTCTGGCGTTAAAGCTACTGGCGCTTCTGACTCACTTGATGTGTCGTTTGTAGTTTGAGCAAAAACCGTTGAAGAGAATAGGATTGTCGGCGCTAATAGCGCACTCGCAAGATGCATTTTCATGCTACGTTCCTTGTAATATCGTTATTGTTATTGACGCCACAGTTGTGTGCGCGTGTAGTGAATACCGCTAAAGTATCACACCATAGCGGTATTGATTAGGGTATTACGGCTGAAGCTAGCCTTTTTTGTCTGTCACAACCAACCAAATTGCGTGAATTACACCTGGCAGCCCACCCAACAAAGTCAAAATGATGTTTAGAAAGAAGTGTAAGCTCAAACCAACTTGCAGAAATGCGCCAATTGGTGGTAAGAAAATCGCTAGTATTAAGTTTAAGATGCTGACGTTTTTGCCTGACATGGTTATATCCTCTCACGATAAAGTTATTGTTTTAGTGCAGTGTAGGTATCGGCTTTAGTAAAAAATTCTTTGTTAGTCATTAGTCTACTTTTTCATCTTATATCAAAAAAAGAAATCGGTATATATAGTGGCCAGACCTCTAATTCGGGCGTACTATGATGAAAAAACAGCCTAGGTAATAACATGAAAAAAATAATAAAAGCCCTACTCGCCTTGGTGGTGACGTTAGTTTTAGCCTTCAGTGGATGGGTGTATTTCACCACGTTCCACCCTGATGAAATCGAAGATATTGCAATTCAAAGTTCAGCTGATGCGCCTCAATTAACACCGGGTCAGCGAGTTAAAGTATTGAGTTGGAATGTGCAGTTTATGGCAGGTAATGCCAATAACCACTTCTTCTATGATGATGGCCCGGATGGATGGCCAGACAAAGCAACCGTTGATAAGGTGACCGCCGATGTCGCGGCATTCATCGCTCAACAAAATCCAGACGTGGTGTTGTTGCAAGAGGTGGATGATTTAGCAAAAAGAACGCATATGCAGGATCAAACCCAGATGCTGCTTAACGCGCTCCCGCAGTACACCGTGCTCAATGAAACCTTTTATTGGAAAGCAGACTACCTTCCCCACCCCAATATCAAAGGCCGAGTTGGTATGAAGTTGGTGGTACTGTCGAAGTATAAAATTGATAAAGCGACGAGGGTTGCGCTGCCAGCTATAACCACTGATGACATAGTTACCCGTCAGTTCAATTTGAAACGCGCCATGCAACAAGTCCATTTACCGATTCAAGGCGGGAATGAGCTGGTATTGATCAATACCCATTTGAGTGCGTTTGCCAAAGGTAGTGACACGATGGAGCGTCAAATCGAAAAGGTCATGGCGCAAATCGAAACGCTCGGCGACAACACACCTTGGGTGATGGGTGGTGATTTCAACCTTCTGCCCAATGATGCCGCTCTTGAGGCATATACAGAGTTGCGTAGCCATTACAATGATCAAGGCACAGAACTGGTTCCACTTATTTCGGCATATCCCTCTGTGCCGGCGCTGGACGATATTAATGCCAATCCAGAACCGTGGTTCACTTACATGTCTCCTTCTGATCCAAGCCGTTCGCCAAATCGCACGATAGACTACATTTTTTATTCACCACTGGTGACAAAAACCGGCGGCGAAGTACTTCGAGGAGATGCCAAGCCGCTATCCGACCATTTACCACTCGTCATCGAGTTCACACTGTAACGAGGCTGCGTCATGTTCAAGGCAATACGTTATGTACTATTGAGCCTAGTTGCAGTGATAGCAATTGGCTTCGCTACTGTGCAGTTTTTGGCGATATCAGCCATAGACGATTTGATAGCAGAAGCAGAGACTCAGCAACGGCCCTTAACCTTGTGGTATCAGGATGGTCTTCCTGCGACCTCAACACAAACTCAGGAGCCGTTAGAAGTGATTTTTGTCGGCAATAACTGGCAAGGGTCAATTACTGTGATTGCACTGGATGGCTATCGCAAAATCGGAGTGATAGACGGCATTCCCGATAAACTCGAACGATTAAAAGCTATTCGTGAACAGTTCATTGGCCGCGTGTTTTTTTATGGGGTCCGCAATCTCGTTGGCGAAGGCCATGATCAATACGTTGATGACATGTACAGTTCGATAGATGGCAGCCGATTGATTGTTTCCCGCCCCAGTTTCGCCGATGTTGTCGCTATCGACACCCTAACCGGCGACATTATCTGGCGCTTCCCCGTTGCGGGTTTTCGATCTGACCATATGGCCTTGTCGCCAGACGGTAAATACGTGGCTGTCTCTGCGTCAACCGGAGATAGGGTTCACATCATAGACATTATGACGGGACAAGAGCACGCCAATTTCCCAAGCGGCGACTCTCCTCATGAAAACGTTTATTCAAAAGACGGCAAACACTTGTTCCATGCCAGTATTGGTAACGTATTCTCGCCCTTCGATTTTGATGGCGGCGGCTTTTTGAAAGGCAAACGCGTATTTCAAGTTGTCGACACCGAGCAGTATCACATTGTTGAACAGTTTGATATGCGAGATAAGCTTGACGCCGCTGGCTTACACGATATTAGCCCAGCGGTTCGCCCAATGGCCCACACCAGTAACGAGGACTATTTCTATTTTCAACTGTCATTCCTACATGGCTTGGTGGAATACCATCGCCCAACGGGGAAAATCACGCGAAAAATAGATTTACCTAAGGTCACGACATTACCTCGTACGCAGTATGTCAATGACTCTGCTCATCACGGTTTGGCCATCAGTGCAGATGACAATACACTGTGCGTCGCAGGTACGATGGATGACTACGCTGCAATCGTTGATATTGAGACCGAGAAATTCACCTTGCTCACAGACTTGGGTAAAAAGCCCTATTGGGTTGTTACCGACAAAACCGGTGAGCATTGCTTTGTTTCCTGGAGTGAAACGGATCAGGTTTCCGTCATTAACTACCAATCGGCAAAAGAAGTCGCGCGAATCGACGTCGGCGACCACCCGCAACGCGTAAGAGAAGGCTATCTCGTACTACCCTAATAGCGCTGCGCCACAGCGAAGAACCCGTTACGCTGTGGCCACTTCTATTCGGTATTGGTTAACGGTCGAACGAGGGGATTGCTCGAGCGTAATCTGCGTGATTGTTGAACCATGGAGAGGTAACAATGAGGTCAGCAGTCGCAGGCGTACAAGCCACCGGCACATTCCACACTGAACACAAACGCAATAATGCTTTTACGTCAGGATCGTGAGGCGCTGGGTTTAGCGGGTCCCAAAAGAAAAACAACGCGTCTAATGTGCCTTCGGCAATCATCGCACCGATTTGTTGGTCACCGCCCAGAGGGCCACTCTTTAACCGTTTCACTGACAGTCCGGTCTTGTCAGCAATCATGCCACCAGTCGTACCTGTTCCAACCAAGTCACATTGCTTCATCGCATCGATGTGCTGCTCTACCCACGTTAGCAATTCTGCTTTTTTATGGTCATGTGCAACAAGTGCAACCGTGTAATTCGCCATTTCCACTACCTGATCATGTGATTACTATCTGTACGCAGTATCTACCAATACGCAAAATCATTCAATTTATTAATTCTGGTAGCAATTGTGGCAAATCACCTCTAAATCCATGATTAACAAAAGTGTCATAATTCACCAAGTGGCCAAACCAGAATTAATTTTAAAAATAAATATACATTTTTATTGCATATTTATTCGCAAATTGTATCATTGACCACGGTTTAGACATCACCCGTGTCGTTGGGGCGTTAACGCACAGCGGATTTCTGGTGATAAATACAGGACAAACACATGAAACTCACGACTTGCCCATCTCAAAAGCAGGTTACACGTTTAAACAGTTTAGCTCTCCCCTGGGCTGGCTACACATTGTCTCTCTTGGCTCGACGACGTCGAGTATGCGAAACAATTTCAGTAGCACACTTTTTACCCGACGATTTGGGTTAGCCTGGCAATTGGCCATTTGCGAGCCAAAATACTAGGGTAAAAAGTGCTTTTTTATCTTCTTACTATTTGATTTTTACTATGCTTAACGTCTCTATTATCGGTGCCAGTGGTTACACAGGAGCACAACTCGTTCAATTGGTATGCCAACATCCCAATATGCAACTTGTGCGCGCTTTTGTTTCACAAAATAGTGCAGATGCAGGCAAACCTATTTCTGCATTGCATGGTCAACTGGCACATCAAAATCACATTACCCTAGAACCTATTAACGATAACGCGCTTGAAGATATCGCCGCAGAAATGGACTTGGTTTTTCTGGCAACACCGCACGAAGCAAGCCATGACTGGATGCCGACCTTGGTCAATAAGAATGCCAAAATCTTAGACTTGTCTGGTGCCTTCAGGCTCAAAGACAAAGACGTATTCAAGCAACACTATGGTTTTGAACACACGTCGACTGCAAGCCTAGAGCAGGCAGTATATGGTTTGGCAGAATGGAATGCCTCGGCGATAACCAATGCGTCGGTGGTTGCCGTACCTGGGTGCTACCCAACCGCATCACTGCTTGCACTAAAGCCCCTTTTTGAAGCCGGTTTGCTCAACCAAGAACATCGTCCCATTATCAACGCCACATCAGGTGTGAGTGGCGCAGGTCGAAAAGCAAGTTTAACCACCAGCTTGTGCGAAGTCAGTTTGCAAGCATACGGGGTATTGGGTCACAGACACACCCCAGAAATAGAAGCGCATTTGGGGACACCTGTTATTTTCACCCCTCATTTAGGCAACTTTAAGCGCGGAATTCTGGCCACAATAACGGTAAAAGTCGGGCAAGGCGTTACGGCTTCAGATTTTGACAGCGCTTATCGGTCGGCGTATGCCAATGCGCCATTGGTTAGGCTAAGGCAGAGCTTCCCCAAACTGGATGATGTGGTAAATACGCCGTTTTGCGACTTACATTGGAAATTAGATGAAGCATCTGGCTACGCCGTTATCACGTCTGCAATCGACAACGTGATGAAAGGCGCGGCGTCCCAAGCTATGCAATGTGCCAATCTCGCCGTTGGCCTTAACCCGCTGACTGGCTTAGTGTGGGGGCAAGACAATGCTTAAACCCGTCGTGATTAAAGTAGGCGGTGCGCTTATTGATGATAAGGTCGCAGCAAGTACTTTGTTTCAGTATATCGCCGAACTCAGTCAAACCAGAGCCGTAGTCATGGTCCATGGTGGCGGGCCTTTAGTTGAAACCTTGATGCGTGATCTCGGGTTGGCCAGCCATAAACTCAATGGGCTACGTGTTACACCCGACGAGCATATGCCTTATATCTGTGGTGCACTGGCAGGTACTGCGAATAAAAAGCTGTGTGGTGTAGCCATTTCAACAGGCCTTAATGTCGTGGGCTTATCACTGCTAGATGGTGGCATGCTGTCGTGTACTGAAACAGCACCTGAACTGGGCGCGGTAGGTACGCCTATACCAGGCAAACCAGATTTACTGGAAACCCTGTTATCGAAGGGGTATTTGCCGGTTATCAGTTCAATTGGCAGTGACGAAAATGGTCGTTTACTCAACGTCAACGCCGATACGGCTGCTACACTCATCGCTCAATTGTTAAACGCAGACTTACTTTTGCTATCAAACGTACCTGGTGTACTGGATGGCGAAATGCAAAGACTCAGCAGTCTCGATGACAATCAAATTGACACATTGAAGCGCCAAGATGTCATTAAAGATGGCATGGCGGTTAAGGTAGATGCGGCGTTAGAGGCAGCAAAAACGATGGCGCACCCCGTCACTATCGCCAGTTGGGCAGAAGATTTATCTCTTATTTTAAGTGGCCAATCCGGTACGCGGATATTGCCATAAATACAGGTTACACATAACGATGAAAAAACAAGATTTACTTACCTTTGCCAATTGGACGCCCGATGAAACACATGCGTTGTTGAGTAAAGCTGTTGAAATAAAGCAAAACCCAGCTCAATACAATCAAGTACTTGCTGGAAAATCTGTTGTTGCACTATTTGAAAAACCATCACTGAGAACCCGTGTAAGTTTTGATATCGGTATCAATAAGCTTGGCGGGCATATGGTTTACCTAGATAGTCAAGCAGGCAAATTGGCTGGACGAGAGGATGCTGTCGACGTGGCTGCCAACCTAGCGTGTTGGGCTGATGCCATTGTTGCCCGAGTGTATTCTCACGATACGCTAGAGCAATTTGCACAAACCGCCAACGTACCCGTGGTCAATGCTTTGTGTGACAAATACCATCCATGCCAAGGGCTAGCAGACTACCTAACGCTGTTTGAAACCTTTGGCAAGACACAAGGGTTAACACTTGCGTATATCGGCGATGGCAATAACGTCACACATTCACTATTGATCGTAGGGGCACTTCTTGGCTGTCACCAAGTCGTGGTTACCCCGCAAGGCCATGAGCCAGACTCCACCATTGTCGAAATGGCCAAGGCTATTGCAGAAAAAACCAATACCGAAATCACGATAACCAATGATATCGAAGATGCGAAAGGCTCTAACGTACTTTATACCGATACTTGGTTATCCATGGGCGATGATACGCCACTTGAACAAATCAAAGCGAAGTTCATGCCCTATCAAGTTAATGAAGCCATGATGGCACTCACTGGCGCATCACATGTTATGCATTGCCAGCCTGCTCATCGAGACCTTGAGATTACCGGGTCATTGATGGACAGCGATGCCTCATTACTCATGCAGCAAGCGGAAAACCGCATGCATGCACAAAACGCCATATTGGCTCACCTTTTTAATGCTTAGGAAACGAAAATGAAGAAGATAAACAAAGTTGTATTAGCCTACTCTGGCGGTTTGGACACCTCAGCCATCATTCCTTGGCTAAAAGAAAACTACGATTGTGAAGTTGTGGCATTCGCCGCTGATGTTGGCCAAGGCGACGAAGAACTCGAGGGCCTACACGAAAAGGCGATCGAGTCAGGTGCAAGTGAATGCTACATCGTAGACCTCAAAGAAGAATTTGTTAAAGAGTATATTTTCCCAACAATCAAGACAGGGGCAGTATACGAAGGTGAATACTTACTCGGCACATCAATGGCTCGCCCCGTTATTGCGAAAGCACAAGTCGAAGTGGCTAAGAAAGTAGGAGCTGACGCGCTTTGTCACGGTTGTACGGGCAAGGGAAATGACCAAGTCCGATTCGAGAGCACGTTTGCTGCCCTTGCGCCAGAACTCACAGTTATTGCACCTTGGCGAGAGTGGGATATGGTTTCGAGGGAAGACCTGCTGGCATACTTAGCCGAACGAAACATCCCAACGACGGCATCGGCAACCAAAATCTATAGCCGTGATGCGAACGCGTGGCATATTTCTCACGAGGGTGGAGAATTAGAAGATCCTTGGCAAGAACCCACTAAACAGGTGTGGACAATGACTGTCGACCCTGAAGATGCACCAGATCAAGCTGAACGCGTCACACTTAGCTTTGAACAAGGCGAGCTTACTCAAGTGAATGGTGAAACCTTGTCACCCTATCAAGCACTAGTAAAACTCAACACCATCGCAGCAGCTCACGGCGTGGGTCGTATCGATATCGTAGAAAACCGTTTGGTTGGTATGAAATCAAGAGGCTGTTACGAAACGCCAGGGGGCACAGTGTTGCTCAAAGCATACAAAGCATTGGAAACGCTCATTCTGGATAAAGCTGCCCTGAAACACCGTGAACAGTTAGGACTGGAATTCTCTCATGTAATGTATGACGGCCGTTGGTTTACAGCACTCAATGATGCATTACTTGCTGGTGCAGAGGCATTTGCTCAGAAAATCACTGGGGAAATTGTGGTTAAGCTGTATAAAGGCCAAGCAACTGTGACTCAACGTCAGTCACCAAATAGTTTGTATTCTGAAGATTTTGCCACTTTTGGTGAGGACGACGTTTACGATCAGTCACATGCCGAGGGCTTCATTCGTCTATTCAGCTTATCAAGCAGAATCGAAGCAATGAAGAAAGGAGGCTAGTCATGGCACTTTGGGGAGGTCGATTTGCTGGTGGTAGCAGTGATATGTTCCGCCAAGTCAATGATTCGTTACCATTTGATCAGGTAATGGCTGCAGAAGACATTCAAGGTTCGATTATATGGTCGAGAGCGATACACAGTGCGGGCGTACTTACTGATGACGAACAAGCGGCGCTGGAAGTATGTTTATCCGATTTAAAGCAAAAAGCTCTTGCCGGTGAATTGGATTTTGCGAATAGCAGCGAAGAGGATATTCACAGCTTTGTAGAAGCCGCACTAATTGACGAACTTGGTGATATTGGCCGTAAGCTACACACTGGCCGTAGCCGTAACGACCAAGTCGCGACTGACTTCCGTTTGTGGGTACGTACCCATTTGGAATCAATCAAATCTGATGTCACGCAAGTGATTCGTGCCTTGTTAAATACAGCGTCTCGGCATCAGCAAGCAATTATTCCTGGCTATACTCACCTGCAGCGTGCTCAACCTATTTTGTTCGCACATTGGTGTTTAGCCTACGTAGAAATGTTCAAGCGTGATGTATCTCGTATAGACGATTTATTGGTGCGTATGAACCAATGCCCGCTGGGTAGCGGCGCGCTTGCTGGAACCACCTACCCGGTTGACCGTCATCACATTGCTGAATCGCTTGGCTTTAACAACCCGTGTTTGAATAGTCTTGATGCGGTATCCGACAGAGACTTTGTACTCGAACTCTTGTTCTGTGCGAGTACCAGCATGATGCATATCTCTCGGATGGCAGAGGATCTCATTTTCTACAATTCGGGCGAAGCAGGCTTTTTGCAGCTCGGGGATGCCGTCACCTCAGGGTCATCCTTGATGCCCCAGAAGAAAAACCCAGACGCCCTTGAATTAATGCGTGGCAAATGTGGTCGTGTGTTCGGTAACTTGCAAGGACTACTGGTTACCATGAAAGGCCTGCCGTTGGCATACAACAAAGATATGCAGGAAGACAAAGAAGGTGCCATCGATAGTGTTAATCAATGGCACATCTGTTTGTGCATTGCGGTGGAAGTACTCGACAGCCTTAGTCTCAATGAAGCGCGTTGCCGAGAAGCCGCGGCGCAAGGTTACGCCAATGCAACGGAGCTGGCCGACTACCTCGTTGAAAAAGGCATTCCATTTAGAACGGGTCACGACATTTCGGGGCAAGTTGTCGTTGCAGCGCTTGAAAAAGGCTTGGCGATTGAAGATATGCCTTTGGACGAGTTACAAGCAATTTGCCCACAGATCGAAGACGATGTGTACGCAGTGTTGCAGCTCGAGTTTGGTATCAACAAGCGCAATATTTTGGGCGGTACTAGCTTTGAGACAGTAACGAAAGCCCTGTATCAAGAACTTGAGCAACTCGACAAGCTAGGTTAGGGCTCGATCATGGTGTTATCGCAAAACGACAGCATTAAACTCTTTAGAAGCAGTGCGCCGTATATCAACGCGCACCGCGGGAAAACCTTTGTGCTTATGTTCGGTGGGGAAGCCATTGAGCATCCCAATTTTCCCAACATCATTCACGATATTGCGCTGTTAAACAGTTTGGGCGTTCGCTTGGTATTAGTTCATGGTGCCCGTCCGCAAATTGATGCGCGAGTGGCGCTGCGCGACCTCGAACCGAGATTTAGTGAGAGTGTCCGCATTACTGATAAGCAGACATTAGAATGTGTAAAGGATGCCGCGGGCTCGGTGCGTTCTCAAGTCGAGGCCTTATTAACTATGGGTCTTCCCAACTCGCCTATGCATGGTGCTCAGATTCGGGTTTGTTCGGGGAATATGGTCGTCGCTAAGCCAATGGGCGTGCGTGATGGTGTCGATTATGAAAACACAGGTATGGTTCGCCGTATCGACACCACAGGCATTAATGATCACCTGAACGATGGCTCAATCGTTTTGCTTTCTCCAATGGGTTATTCGTCTACCGGCGAAGTGTTCAATCTGTCCCATGAAGATGTGGCTACCCAAGCGGCTATCGCACTTAAAGCCGACAAACTGATCGTTTTCTCCAGCAAAGACGGTATTTTCAACCAGGAAGGTAAATTGCTTCGGACCTTGGTTCGTCCAGATTTACAGAGAATGGTGAGTGACGGCGCTATTCAAACCGAAACGACAGTAGCAACCGCACTTGCCACCAGCGTAGCGGCAGGAATCCCTCGAGCGCATTGCGTGAGCTTTGTCAAAGATGGTGCGCTGTTACAAGAATTGTTTACTCGCGACGGTACGGGTTCCTTGGTGATGGAGCATCATTATGAGCAATTACGCGGTGCCACCATTGACGATGTAGGCGGGATTCTCAAACTGATTAACCCATTAGAAGAACGGGGAATATTGGTGAAACGGTCCCGCGAACGCTTAGAGAGCGAAATTAACCAATTTGTTGTTATCGTTAGAGACGGCATGATCATCGCCTGTGCTGCCTTGTACTTATATGAGGATGAGGGATTAGCAGAGTTGGCCTGTGTTGCGACCCACCCAGACTACCGTGGTAAGAATCGTGGCGAGCGGATCCTGGAGGAAGTGACACAGCGTGCAGTGAATGCTGGTATCGATAAATTATTTGTTTTAACAACCGTCACCGCACACTGGTTTCTTGAGCAAGGCTTTGAACAAGCTGATGTCAGGGCGTTACCTTCACAAAAGCAAGAGCTCTATAATTTTCAGCGTAACTCCAAGGTATTTACCCTGAATTTACGATAGTAATAATAGTGCAGAGCGCCTGCTAGGGCTCGAAGCTTCAAGGAAGCGCATTAACCAGCAGGCCCCTCTCTACCCCTTCTCTGGCCAATAGATTCTCCTGCCAATCGCAAATGTGCTTGTACTGGGCCAGATTGAGAGTATCACCTGCTTGATAGAATCGATCTAGACACAGTAACCAAGGCAGGGTTGCCATATCTGCGATTGTCATTTCCTCTCCAGCGATGTAAGCGCTGTGGCTGAGCTGATCGTTCAGCACTCCCAAAATCCGTGTCGATTCATTTTTGAATCGTTCTATCGGATAACTCAGCTCTAAACTTTGATCCGCAAAGACGGTGAAATGACCGAACTGCCCAAACATAGGGCCCAGCCCCGCCATTTGGAAGAACAACCATTGCATCGTTGCCATTCTGCCATGGACGTCTTGTGGTAAGAATTGGCCCGATTTTTCGGCTAAGTACATTAAAATCGCACCTGACTCCGACAGTATTAACGGTTCTCCATCTGGCGTATCAGTATCCACCAGCACGGGAATTTTACCGTTGGCATTCATGGCTAAAAACTCCGGCGTTTTCTGTTCACCTTCGCGAATATTAATTAAAACCGGTGTATACGCTAAGCCCATCTCCTCCAATGCAATTCCTATTTTTTGACCGTTGGGCGTGGCCATAGAATAAAGCGTCAGTGATGGTTTGGTCATTTTGCACTCCCCTAGGTGAAAGCGAACTCGTCATGTAAGCATAGATTGATATTAGTAATCTGCGCGGTGATTTGTAAAACGGCATGAGACGCTTTGGCCTTTGCTCTGCATATTGGCAACAACCTGAGCGCTTTTACGACGATACTTGTTTGTCTGCATTGCCACCCACTATCAAATACACGCCACAAAGACCAATACAATCTGGTTTATTTAACACTATTCACTATGATGAATTTACTCGAGAGTCGACTTTGCCTTACACTCACACTAACTGGTAATACCAGATTGACGTCGAGGGACAATATGAATGACAACATGACAATAACCTGTAGCGATGGACACCCTTTAGCTGCCAGTGTGTATACACCAACAACACCAATCAAAGCCGCCATAATGATTGCGCCAGCGACGGGTATCAAGCGACAGTTTTACCATAACTTTGCAAATCATTTAGCGCAGCAAGGGTATGGCGTCATTACGTTCGACAATCGCGGTATCGGCGAGTCTCAACCCGTTCCGATTAATGAAAGTGAAGCGGATTTAGTACAATGGGGGCGCCTCGATATGTCGGCGGTTCTTCGCACCCTACAAACGACCTTTCCCTCTATGTCTTATCATCTGATTGGGCACAGTGCCGGTGGCCAGCTCGTAGGTTTAATGGATAACGCTGAATCGCTAACTTCAATGTTTGCTTTTGCCAGTTCGTCTGGGCAATTGCGTAATATGGCATTTAAATCTAAGTTCAAAGCTCACTTTTTCATGAATACCTTTATACCTCTTAGCAATATGGTGTTTGGACATACTAAATCGCAGTGGCTTGGCATGGGCGAGCCACTACCTAAAAAGGTCGCGCGCCAGTGGCAAAAATGGTGCAATGGTCAAGGCTATGTCAAAACGGATTTCAATCGCGCTATCGATTCGCACTTGTACGACAAAGTCAATTTTCCCGCTCTTTGGGTTAACGCGAGCGATGATTTTATTGCATTAGATATCAACGTCGATGACATGCTCAGTGTTTACACTAAAGTGAATGCACAGCGCGTGAGCTTAGAGCCGAAGTCACTGGGGTTGAAAGACATCGGACACATGAAATTTTTCAGTCGTCAGTGCCAATCACTTTGGCCACTTGCCACTGATTGGCTAGAACAACACAGCACGGATAAAGCCCAAGCGAGTTAGTAAGCATGAGCTACCAAGAAAATGGTTACCTCCACCTGACAAACTTTCTGCCAGTGGCAGACCTTGAGTCTTTACGAGAACACTTGGTATCGTATTTCGAGCGATGGAAAGACGCTAATCGCACCTTCTATCGCGAACGAGCGGTCAATGCGGCCTACCTAACCTCTTTAGAGGTCATGGATAAGGCGGGGCGGCAATTTTTGTTCGAATTAATTACCGACGCTAAACTGGTTGAGATCGCCGAAGCGTGTTTGGGCGAAGCCCCTGCGTTCATGAATACCCAGTTGTTTTTCAACCCCTATAACACCACTCAACGCAATTACTGGCACCGCGACGGGCAATATCATTTGTCTTTAGCTGAGCAGCAAAAAGCCCTTCATCAATCGGATGTATTGCATTTCAGGCTACCCGTTTTTGATGAACCTGGTATTGAACTAGTGCCGGGCTCTCACAGACAATGGGACAGCGAGGAACAACTCGACATCAGGTTGGCTAAAAATGGCAAAACGGTTTCAGATCCCATGCAAGAAGGTCGAGAGGTAGCGCTAGCCGCAGGTGATTTACTCGTGTTTTCTGCAAACATGTTGCACAGAGGGATATATGGCGGCGAACGCCTTGCGTTAGATATTATTTATTGCCCCCAGCAACGGGTACTGTTGAAGTATGTTGATGTGAAATGTCTACCTAACACATCGGAATTACGCGCGCTCAATACCCCGCAAGTGTTTGAGCGCACGCTAGCCTGTATCGACAAAGCTTAGTCGAAGGTTCGGTCAATATCGGCTGCGCTGTGTCGCTCAGCCACTTGCTCGTCCTCTGGCCCCCAAGTACGATTTACTCTTCGCCCTCTTTTCACGGCCTGACGGCTTTCAATCTGTTTTGCCCAGCGCACGACATGTTCATACTCATGAACTTGTAAAAACGTTGCTGCGTCGTACAAGTACCCTAAAACAAGACCTCCATACCAAGGCCATATTGCAATATCAGCAATCGAGTATTCACCCCCTGCCATATATTCATTATTAGCAAGATGCTGATTAAGCACATCAAGCTGTCGTTTGGTTTCCATGCTGAAACGGTCTATCGGATATTCCATCTTAAATGGTGCATATGCATAGAAGTGGCCAAAGCCGCCGCCCAGATAAGGGGCTGATCCCATTTGCCAAAACAACCAGTTCATACACTCCACGCGAGCCAACGGATCCTTTGGAATAAACGCATCAAACTTCTCAGCGAGATACATGAGAATTGCCCCAGACTCAAACACTCTTACCGGCTCACCGGCAGAATAATCGAGTAGTGCAGGAATTTTGGAGTTCGGGTTCGCTGCGACAAAGCCCGAAGAAAATTGGTCACTATCCCCAATGCGAATGAGGTGGGCGTCGTATTCTGCGGCCTTGATGCCTGAAGCTAACAACTCTTCGAGCAAGATAGTGATTTTCTGACCATTAGGTGTGGCGAGGGAATAGAGCTGTAAATCGTGTTCACCTTTGGGTAAATCTCGCTCGAATCTCGCGCCTGACGTAGGCCTGTTAATACTTGCCCATTCTCCACCGTTCTCTGAATCCCATGTCCAAATCTCTGGTGGTGTATAGTTAGCGTCACTCATCCTGTTCTCCAATTTTCAAAACGATTCTGTTGTGCAATACAAAAGGTTGATTGGTATTTCTTTATCGCGGTAGACGTATTACATGGGGACGAGTACTGTGATGCACTAGTCCATTGTGATCTTAGTTAGCTGATTTATGCTTAAAAAAAAAGCAGGCACTCCTTTGCCCGCAAAAGTACATCATCAGCCTATACATAGACCTTCTATGCACTCATCTACTTTCGTCTATATTTACATTTTTTTTACTCGTCTCGAAAACCTAGTGTTTGTGTCGCTAACATCGCTTAACTACCGTGAAACGTGCAAAAAAAAGCCCGCGTTGCTGCGGGCTTTCATACATTATGGACTTAAATACTGACTCGCTTGTAAGGTCGATACTCAGCCTGCCAGAAGTGTTTTTCAATGCGATCTCGAAGCGCTTCATCAGACATTTCTAATGTCAACGACTGCTCCATCGCCATTTTGCCAACGGCAAATGCAATCTGTTTACTCAAGTTAGTGATTTCGGTCAACGGGGGCAACAATTCACCTTTGCCTGTTGTCGCTAACGGAGAGTTGTCAGCCAATGCATTACTCGCTGCCATTAGCATTTCATCGCTAATCAATTTTGCTTTTGATGCAATCACACCTAACCCAATACCTGGGAAAATATAACTGTTGTTACACTGTGCGACGGGATAGGACTTCCCTTGATACTCTACTGGTTTGAATGGACTACCAGTAGCGATAATTACCTCGCCCTCTGTCCATTCAATGACTTGCTCAGGTCTCGCCTCAACTTGCCTAGATGGATTACTCAAAGGGAAGATGATTGGCAGCTCACAATGTTTTTTCATCGCCTTCACTACCTGCTCAGTGAACAAGCCAGGTTGCCCTGATACACCAATCAGGACATCAGGTTGAGCACAGTTAACGACGTCTAGCAGCGACGGATAGTCACCACTAAATTGCCATTCAACGAGGTCTTCTCGTTTTTGCTGTAATTTTTCTTGGAAGTCTCTTAGCCCTTCCATGCCCTCTGTCACCAGACCAAAGCGATCTATCATGAACACCTGCTTACGGGCTTGCTCATCGGATAAACCTTCGCGGCGCATCTGTGCGATCAGCATTTCAGCAATACCACAGCCTGCGGAGCCTGCGCCAACAAACACAACTTTCATCTGTGAAAGTGTCTGCTTCTTCATCTTACATGCCGCGAGAATCGTGCCCAAGGTTACCGCGGCCGTGCCTTGAATATCATCGTTAAAACAGCAAACCTCATCGCGATACTTTTTCAAGATTGGCATCGCATTGGGTTGAGCAAAGTCTTCAAACTGAATCATGGCCTCTGGCCAACGACGTTTAACCGACTTGATGAACATATCAATAAATTCATCATACTCTTCCTGAGCAATACGCGGATGTCTCGAACCCATATACATAGGATCGTTCAACAGTTTCTCGTTATTAGTGCCCACATCTAGCATAACTGGCAATGTATACGCGGGACTAATCCCACCACATGCGGTGTACAAGGAGAGCTTTCCGATAGGAATGCCCATGCCACCGATACCTTGGTCGCCAAGCCCCAAAATCCGCTCACCGTCTGTGACAACGATCACTTTCACTTTGCGCTTAGTAGCATTTCGCAAAATGTCATCTAGCTCATGTCGTTCTTCATACGACACAAACAAACCACGAGAACTGCGATAGATGTCAGAAAACTGCTCGCAAGCGTCACCTACCGTGGGTGTGTAGATAATTGGCATCATCTCGTCGATGTGCGCTTGCACAAGGCGATAAAACAGGGTTTCGTTATTGTCCTGAATCGCTCTGAGATAAATGTGTTTGTTCAGCGGCTCACTGAAACTACAATATTGCATATAGGCTCTTTCTACCTGCTCTTCGATGCTTTCATAGCGAGGAGGCAGTAAGCCAGTTAAATTAAACGTCGCACGTTCATCGGCGGTGAACGCGCTGCCTTTATTGAGTAAGGGGGTCTCTAGTAATGAGGGTCCAGAGTGCGGGATATACAAATATCTTGATGATTCGTCAGACATTATTTTTCCGAATTTATAATTATCAGGCAACAGAGAATGCCAAACCCGAAGTACTAAAAAATATCTTCGGGCTCAGTTAGGGTATCTTTTTCCTGTTCGGCAGGGTCAACAAACTCGCTTGGGCTCACATATACCTGCGGTTCTGTCCCTTTCAGGAAATATTCGAATAGTGTGGTATGGTCTGTCAATCGAGTCAACTTCCCACTGGTACGATCAATCCTTACACGCACGATATCATCGGGGATTGGCATTGGCGTATGTGGCATTTCTGCCATGGCTTTTTCCATGAAACGAATCCACGCTGGTTGCGCCGCTTTCGCACCATCTTCCGCGCCAATTAAACCATTACCGATCCAATTGAATTTCTCAGGATTGCGATTGACAAGGTGCTGGTTTCGAGTGGTGCGGCCAAGTTGTCGATTCATGTCATCAAAGCCGACCCAAGCCGTTGCCACTATGTTTGGATTGAAACCACTGAACCAAGTATCTCTGGAGTCGTTTGTTGTACCGGTTTTACCGGCTATGTCAGTCCGCCCTAGAATGTTTCTAGCTCGCCACCCTGTCCCCAGCCAATAGGTCTTTTTGTTCCAGTTACCATTCGCTCGCACAGCCGTACGCATCATCTCTGACACTAAAAATGCGTTCTGTGCTGAAATAACACGAGGCGCACTGCGCTTGTCTTCTTGCGCCGCAGGCTCTGTCGCTTCTGCGCCAAATTCTGCGGCTAAGAGCGCTTCTAAATCGTCTTCGGCGATGGCTTCGTCAGTCACGTCAGCGCTACAAGGATCACATGCCCAAACCGGCTCAGCTCCCCAAAGTGTTTCACCTAAGTCATTTTCTACGCGCTCGATAAAGTAGGGTTCTATCAAGAAACCACCATTCGCAATCACTGACATTGCGCGGACAACTTCGATGGGGGTATGCGAGCCCGAACCCAATGACAAGGTTTCATCGCGGTTGATTTCATCTCTGACAAAACCAAATTTGGTCAAATGCTCGATGGTTTCGTCTAGGCCTACCCCGCGAAGCAACCTCACCGAAACCACGTTCTTGGACTTACCAAGTGCAACCCGCATTCGAATTGGGCCATCGTAAACCGCTGGAGAGTTTTGCGGACGCCAAGCGACACCTGAAGAGGCATCCCATTGGTTTATCGGCGCATCATTGAGCAGGCTCGCTATGGTGTAACCATGCTCAAGGGACGCAGAGTAAACAAAAGGTTTAATATTCGAGCCCACTTGACGCTTGGCTTGAGTCGCGCGGTTAAACTGGCTCTGGTAGAAACTGTATCCGCCAACGATAGCCTGCACTGCGCCATTTTTTGGATCAACTGCGACAAATGCGCCACTGACTTCCGGTAGCTGAGCCAGTCGCCATTCATCATCATAGTGGCGGATATACACTACCTGCCCAGGCATTACGATATCTGTAGCCGCTTGTGGAATATCGCCTTGTTTGTTGTCCGAAATGTAAGGTCGAGCCCAATCCATACCTTGCCATTGGATCGTGCGGTTAATGCCATTGGTATCAATAACGGAGAACGTTTTTTCATAAACAAAGGTCACCACCGCTGGAACCAACTCCCCATATTCTGGGATAGGTTCAAGTGCACTGATTAGCCCCGCTTTATCCCATTCCTCAGGCACGCCGTTAGTCCATTGCTTTGGAGTTTCTTCATTTTCTACGGCGTTCCACAATACCGAAAGCGGGCCTCGATAACCGTGACGCTCATCATAGTCATGCAGGTTTTGCTGAACAGCAAACTGGGCGGCTTGTTGTAAGTGTGAAGGAACCGTCGCGTAGACTTGATAGCCACCTGTTTCCGCTTCTTCTTTACCGTACAACTCAACCATCTCGGTATAAATCAAATCTGCGAGGTAAGGGGCGTCTAATTCAATTTCCGCACCGTGTTTTTTTGCCGTAACTGGAGCGGCTACGGCCTCTTCAAACTCAGCTCGGGTGATAAAGCCTTCATCGAGCATTCGCAGCAACACTATTCGTCGTCTTTCAACTGAGCGCTCGGGCCGGCTAATCGGGTTTAACACTGAGGGCGCCTGTGGCAGTCCAGCCAATGTCGCGAGTTGCGCAAGTGATAAGTCGTTTAAATCCTTTCCATAATAAACCTGTGCCGCTGCGCCAACACCAAAGGAACGATGTCCTAATTCTACTTTGTTTAGGTAAAGTTCTAGAATTTCATCCTTAGTGAGTTCGTTTTCCATATGCAGCGCAATAAAGACTTCTTTAATTTTGCGGATATAGGTTTTTTCACGGGTTAAGAAAAAACCACGCGCTAGCTGCATGGTTAACGTACTGGCACCTTGGCCTTTTTCACCCGTTACTGCCAAATTGAGCGCTGCGCGAAAAACACCAATAGGATCAACGCCATAGTGTTCGTAAAAACGGCTATCTTCGGTAGCGATAATGGCTTGAATTAACGCTTCAGGCGTCTCCGTTAATTTAACAGGGATGCGGCGTTTTACCCCGTACTGTGAAATTAATTTGCCGTCTTGAGTGTAAATTCGCATCGGCGTTTGAAGACGCACGTCCTTTAAAACAGTGACGCTTGGTAGGTCCGGTTTGATATAAAAATAGATACCCAATAGACAAAGGCTACCGAGTACGATTCCGGATAATGTAAAAAGAATTAGGGCTTTGATGTACTTCACAGGGTAATATTACCAAGGCAAAAGTGTGAAAATAACTTAATATTTATACGTACGTGTCGTTAATAGAACCATACGCTTACAGAAAATTGCGTAATATCCTAATCTAGAATACTTATTTGGTACGTTGGACACCATGATATGAAAAGCTTGTTCAAAAAGAAACTGCCTTCCATTATCGGTCTCGATATTGGTACAAGACAAATAAAAGCAGTTTTAATCGAGCAATCAGGCGACGGTTATATTTTACAAGGTTATGCGTGCGAAACAATCGCAAAACAAGCTTTTTCCGAAAGAGAAATCAAAGATTTTGACGCGGTAAATCTTGCGCTTAAAAAAGTAAAACATTCGCTAAAGACAAAAATTAAGGATGCTGCAATTGCTGTGGCGGGTACATCCGTTATTAGTAAGATTGTCTACATGGATCCAGACCAAAATGATTTCGAACTTGAAAGCCAAATCGAAATAGAGGCGGATAGTTTAATCCCCTACCCGCTTGAAGAAGTGTATCTTGATTTTGAAGAGGTTGGCCCGAGTCCTACGCATGTCGGTAAAGTCAACGTTTTACTCAGTGCTGCACACAAAGATGCTGTCGATTCTCGCCTTACCCTCGTACGAGAGATTCCTTTTGTGCCAAAAGTAGTCGACATTGAGGGCTATGCCCTAGGTAATGCACTCGATTATTTCTATCCACACTCTTCGAGTGAAGAACAAATCGTCTGCGTTAATGTAGGAGCAAGTCTGCTTCAGGTCTGCGTTTGGCAAGACGGCCAAGTCATTTACAGCAAAGAACATCAGTACGGCGTGGGAGCGCTTGTGCAGGATTTGTCGGTTATCCATATGCTTGATAAAGAAGAAGCAGAGCGACAACTGCTAGAAAAAGCCTTACCCGGAAACTGGATAGACGACACCTTGCCAATATTTGCAGCGAATTTACAGCAACAAATCAACCGTGCGTTACAAATGTACATGACGACACTTAACGCCCAACGACCAGAACGTATCCTCCTGACTGGTGGTGCCGCTAATATTGCGCCTTTGGTTGAATTGTTACAGCAAGACTTAGGATTAGATGTAGACGTGTTCAATCCATTTGCCAACATGAAGGTAAACAGCAAAATTGATCAAGCTGCACTGGAAACCATCGCACCACAGCTAACCATTGCGGCTGGACTTGCTAGCAGGAGCTTCAATACATGGCACATATAAACCTGCTTCCCTGGCGTGACGCACAGCGCCAAAAACAAAAACAGCAATACCTTGGCATGTTGGCTGCAGTCGCTGCTATTTCGGGTCTGATCTTTTGGTTTATTGGCGAAGCCATCGATCAACAGATTAGCAATCAAAATGCCCGAAACCGCTACCTAGAGCAAGAGATAGCATTGCTCGATGCGCAGATTCGCCAGATTCAGAAGATCAAAGAAAGCAAGAATGCAATTGAACAACGCATGGCATTAATTGAACAACTTCAAGCGAGTCGAAATACATCGCCGGCGATTTTCGATGAACTCGCTCGAATTGTACCACCTGGTGTGTCGTTTAAGACGATGCGCCGCAATGGCAACAATATCGAAATTCAAGGTGTAAGCGAGTCAAACAACCGCCTATCAGAATTCATGCGCCGTATCGAAAATTCAGATATTTTTAATAATGGTGAACTGTCATCCATTGTCGCTGACACCACGAGTACTGATTCGGTAAGTGACTTTATTCTCACATTTACCATTAGCCCTCAGTTGGCACCTGATTCCGTCGTTGAGAACACAACAGGAGGCTTACAATGAGAAAGTTTGACGTTGAAAAGCTCAAAGAACTCAACGAACTGGACTTTGAACAGGTTGCCATATGGCCATTTGAAGTTAAATCGGTAGTCGCCCTGTTTGTTGCCGTTATTGTTTGTGCGCTCACTTACTACATGGTCGTCAGTCCCAAGCTTCCATTATTGGACTCGGCCGAACTAAAAGAGCAAGAACTCAAACTTCAATTTGAAGCGAAATATCGCATTGCGGTTAACCTTGTCGCCTACAAAAAGCAATTGGAACGCATCGAAGAAGACTTTTCTTCTATGTTGAAGTCGTTACCGACCAGTAACGAAACGCCAGGGCTTTTGGACGATATTACCTATGTTGGCACTACATCGGGGCTCACATTTAAGTTGCTCAACTGGCAACAAGAGATCCCCAAAGAGTTTTATACCGAATTACCGATTGAATTAGAGGTAACTGGCAGCTACCACAACTTCGGCGATTTTGTATCGAAAGTCGCTGACCTGCCAAGAATCGTCACATTACATGATTTTGCCATTGATGCTGAGAAGGATGGGTTACGCTTACAAATGCAAGCAAAAACCTATCGCACAGCAAGTGCACCTGTTGGGCAACAAACGGCGGAGGCAGCGCAATGATGAAGTATGCAAAGCACCTCGTTTTGATAACGGCTACTTTTTTAGTCAGCGCCTGCGCGCCGCGTATCGATGACTTGGTTGCCTACACCAGCCAAGTGAAACAAACGACGCAGGTTAGAATTGAGCCTTATCCTGAGTTTGAAACTCAACCCCCATTTAAATATGCTGCACAGCATATGCGCAGTCCATTTAGCCGTCCGAGAGGTCAGAATGAAGCGCCTGTAGTTGTGCAAAAAGCCAATTGTATTCAGCCCAACTACCAACGCTCGAAAGAAGAGCTAGAATCCTATGGTTTAGATGCCATCGCATTGTCTGGTTCATTCTCAATATCGGGTAAACAATGGGTACTGTTTAAAACCAATGATGGTGGTTTGTACAAAGGCACGATAGGCACACACTTAGGTCTGTTCCACGGCAAAATCAAACGTATTACCGGTGACAGTGTGATCATCGACGAGTTACTACCCGATGGCGCGGGTTGTTGGCAACAAAAAGAAACAACGTTAACAAAAATGGCGTTAACAGGAGAGCAGGATAATGTCTGAGCGCTATATCTTTAATAAGAAGCTAAACCGCAGCCACCGAGTAAGGTACTGGCTCACAGGTTCAATCATCGCCTGTGCTGCAGCAACGGCATTTGTTTCTCCAGTGAGAGCCCAAGAAGATCCTGTGCTTCTCAACCCTAACGCGGCGCAAGAACAGGTATTTAACAATACCCTGACTAACATCGATTTTAATCGCAATATCGGCAACACTGCGGTCACTACCGTTACGTTTAAAAATACTGCTATCGTGCCGCAAATGGTTGAGTCGCAGGGTGAACTGTCTATTACTTTTCCCGGCGTTGATATTGACGAAGATCAGCTAGTCAAACTCGATGTCGTACAATTTGCGACGGCAGTTAGCGAAATAGAAACGTATCAAGATACCGATAGCTCACGCTTGGTTATTCGCTATGAAGGTCGCGTTCTGGCTCGCCACAAAGTCGATAACAATGTTTTGCAAATCGAAGTGTCTCCTATGACCGAAGAACAGGTTGAAGAACTCAACCAGCAAACGGTGTATACCGGCGACCCAATTTCCTTGGATTTCCAAGATGTCCCTGTGAGACAGGTACTACAGATTATTGCTCAAGTTAACGGATTTAATTTGGTCACCACTGACACGGTAACAGGTAACGTTACCATAAGCCTTACCGGTGTACCTTGGGATCAAGCTTTAGAAATGATTCTCAAGATTAAAGGGCTCGACAAACGACTAGAAGGCAACATTTTGCTAATCGCACCAGCGGACGAGTTAACAGCAAGAGAAACACAACAGCTGCAGTCTCAGAAGCAAGTCGCCGATTTAGCACCGCTTGAGTCAGTGAATATCACAGTTAACTACGCCAAAGCACAGGAAATGGCCAACATCCTCAAATCAACAGAGGGTGGCATTCTAAGCCAGCGCGGTTCGGTTACAGTAGATGAGAGAACCAACACGTTGCTGATTCGCGATACGCAAGTTTCGATTGATGAAGCTCGCCGCATGATTGACGCACTGGATATCCCGGTTAGACAGGTTCTGATTGAATCACGTATGGTCACTGTTCGCGACAATGTCGATGAGCAATTAGGCGTACGTTGGGGTTTCACCGACCGTCAGGGTGATGATGGTGTGTCGGGTTCATTAGAAGGCGCCGACACGGTAGCCGGCGGTGTTATTCCAACGCTGGACAACCGCTTAAACGTAAACCTCCCAGTTTCCTCTGCCGCGGGCCGTATCGGGTTCCAAGTGGCGAGCCTAGTCGACGGCACTATTCTCGACTTAGAGCTTTCTGCTTTAGAAAACGAGAACAAAGGCGAGATTATTGCGAGTCCGCGTATCACGGTGGCAAACCAACAAGAAGCCTATATCGAACAAGGTACCGAAATACCATTCGTTCAAGCGACATCCAGTGGTGCTACCTCGGTTGAATTCAAAAAAGCGGTATTGAGCCTGCAAGTGACGCCTCACATCACACCAGATAACAGAATCATCTTGGATTTGATCGTCACTCAAGATACTCGCGGCGAAACCGTTAGTACATCGACTGGCCCAGCGGTCGCGATTGATACGCAAGAAATCAAGACACAAGTGCTGGTTGAGAATGGCGAAACCGTGGTTTTGGGCGGTATTTTCCAGCAAATCAATACCGACGATGTCAGCAAAGTTCCTCTGTTTGGCGATTTACCTGTGGTCGGTTCACTTTTCAGAAATACATCAACTGTGTATCAGAAGCGTGAACTTTTGATTTTTGTCACGCCAAAGATCGTAACCGACTCGCTATAGCCTGAGCTTATAAGCAAAAGCCCAATGTTCTATAAGAAGCGGACTAAACGTCCGCTTTCTTTTTTACTTTTTGCCTCTATCTTTGGCCAAATCGCAATCCACCTTGCCGATATTGGTGTTTTTTCTCATACTTATTCGCGGTGATTGATGCAAAAACGCAGTAAAATCATACAAAACCAAATATAAGCCATTGAATTAAATGAATATTCAATAAAGGCACAACAAAACTTGCAACCCCTTGTATGAAACTGAGATAATCCCGCTCTCGAAATTTAAGCGAGGTAGATGGAGTGGTGCTTATTGAGTTTGAATAAGCACGTGCGTATGGGTAGTCAACGACCAGTTTATTATTACTACCCTCAACAGAATTTAAAGTTGTGATAAAAGCAAAATGGCTGAAAAACGTAATATCTTTTTGGTTGGCCCTATGGGTGCCGGTAAGAGCACTATCGGTAGACACCTAGCAGACGAACTACACCTAGAATTTTTCGATTCAGATCAAGAAATCGAACGCAGAACAGGCGCCGATATTACATGGATTTTTGATTTAGAAGGCGAAGACGGATTTCGCAAGCGTGAAGAAAACGTAATTAACGACCTGACTGACAAGCAAGGTATTGTACTTGCGACAGGTGGCGGCTCTGTTATAAACAAAGCGGTACGTAACCGTTTATCTGCACGTGGCATCGTAGTATATCTACAAACACCAATCGACAAACAAGTGGCACGTACACAGCGCGACAAGAGACGCCCGTTGTTGCAGAAGGACGATCCTGAAATTGTACTTCGCAACCTGGCTGAAGAACGCAACCCGCTTTACGAAGAAGTTGCGGATTATGTGATTGACACTAATGAGCAATCGGCTCGCGCAGTAGCGAATCAAATCATCAGTAAAATCGGCCTATAACGGCTAAAAAGGGAGTAGCGCGCATGTCAACCTTAACAGTAGAACTAGGTGAGCGCAGCTACCCTATCTTTATTGAGCCAGGGGCACTTAATAAAAAAGGTCTACTTGACGATTTTATTAAAGGCCCATTGGTAGTCATCGTCACAAATGAGACGATCGCCCCACTATACTTAGACAACGTCGTATCATCACTTACTGACGTTGTTGTTGAAACCATCGTCTTGCCTGACGGGGAACAGTATAAGTCGCTCGAGCAATTTGGTGTCGTAATGACTCGCCTACTCGAAATGAACGCGGCTCGCGATACGACACTCATTGCACTTGGTGGTGGCGTAATAGGTGATTTGTGCGGATTTGTCGCCGCTACCTATCAAAGAGGCGTCCCATTCATACAAATCCCCACAACTTTGCTGTCTCAAGTGGATTCTTCGGTCGGTGGCAAAACGGCGGTGAATCACCCGCTCGGCAAAAATATGATTGGTGCATTTTACCAACCTGTTGCTGTAGTCATCGATCCTGCGACCCTACAAACACTGCCCAAAAGAGAGTTTGCCGCCGGTATGGCTGAGGTCATTAAATACGGCATCATATATGATGCGGCATTTTTTGACTGGCTTGAGAGCAAAATCGATTCATTGAAAGCACTTGATGATGCGACCTTGTGTGACGCGATAGAGAAATGTTGTGCCATCAAGGCCGACGTTGTCGCGAAAGACGAGCGAGAAGGCGGTTTGCGTGCCATACTCAATCTCGGTCATACCTTTGGCCATGCCATTGAGGCTGAGCAAGGTTACGGCAATTGGTTACACGGCGAAGCTGTCGCCGCTGGTACTATAATTGCTTGCCATGCTGCAGAGCATCTGTCTTGGATGACATCGTCAGAAACTCGTCGCATCCAAGACCTTTGTGAAGCATTTGAATTGCCTACGTCAGGTCCACAGACTATGACCAAAGCGGATTATATCAAACATATGAAGCGCGACAAGAAAGTGGAAGCTGGCGCCATTCGATTTGTTATTCCTCAGGGGATTGGCAAAGCGGTCGTCACCAAAGACGTAACAGAAGACATTCTGAGCGCAATTCTATAACCCGCTTCACTTGATTAACAAGCGCAGGCGCAGAAGTGTCCTACGGCTGAGTATATTTAGAAGAGGGCGTCGACGTGAATTCGGAACTTCATGAGCGTTTAGAGTATCTTGTCAATTTTTCATCGCAGCTAATTTTTGTTAGCGGCGATTCAATTGCACAGCAACAACGTACGCTAGAAGCTTTCGTTTATCAGCAACATGATGATACTGAAATTGCCTACCTCACTGCCGACGAGAATGCCGATGCTTCAGACTATCGACGACAACTGTGCCGTCAATTACTCGGCCAAGTTGTGGGTAGTTTTGTTAGACCGTTGAACGAGCTATTAGCAGAGCTTAATCAGCACGACGGTCCCATTCTTATCACCATTACTCAAGCCCAGCATCTTCCCGATGGTTTGTTACAAGAACTATGGGATCTAGTGTTACAAAGCCGATTTGCGGGAAACAAGCAACACCTCAACGTGTTGCTATTCGGTGAGACCCAATGGGCTGAGCAGGCAAAACAATGGTTACCCGCCAAAAATACCGACACACCTCTGCTTATAGGAAGCCAGTCCGTCAGTTCTGATGACGATACCTCCGAACTAGACAAAATGATTGCGAAACGTCGAGCTGAGTTTAACGACCACCTAGCGAAACGGGCACAAGCGGGTGCGATTACCGTGAATAGCCGCATGACGTCACCTTGGTTTTGGACTGGGATGGTCTTACTGTTCGTCTCCTTGTTCTTTGCCATATTTAGTTGGCAGTATGGCGAAACGTTTAGCACCTTGTTCAACCCCATTGAAAAACAAGCACCAGAAAGTCAAGTATCAGTGCCCAGTGCTCAGACGGCCGTGGTGCAAGAGAGTCAGGCCGGAGCTATCCCGACTGCTGTAATTGTTGAGCCTGGAGAGGCGACAAGCGAGCCGTCTGAAGAGATACCCAGCACAACAGATAGCTTGTTAGTGACTGACTGGCCTACCGCACGAGAAAATCTACCAGAAGTTGGAGAAGCGGCAATCAACGAGACGCTTCAAGATGAGTCTAGCGCTAGCCCAGAATTGACGCTGACAACGCCAGAACCAGAATCAACAGCCACCCCACAGATAGCAGATGATTCGAAACAAGACACGCTTGCCGTGCCGTCGGCTAATGAAAGTATTGATACGGTTGCCACACGTCAACCTTCCGATAACCAATGGCTACTGGATAACCTTTCACCAACCGATTACGTGATTCAAATCGCCGGTATGAAAGACAGAGCCCTACTAGATGATTTTCTCAATGACAACGCATTAACATCACTTGTTCGGGTATATGAAACTCAGAGATACGGCGGTGATTGGTTCGTTATTGTGCTGTCAAACACTTACCCAAGTTTAAATGACGCACGAAACGCCATAACTCAGATGCCTGAGTATCCGCAGCGCAGCCAAGCTTTTGTTAAATCGGCTACCGCGGTGCTCTCTGAGATAAGTCTCGAGGCGCAATAATAAGCAAAAGTCGCGATAACTCTTGTTTTTCTGTTGTCGGGATCTTCGATGCCAGATACAATCTTATTTTTTACTGATGTAAGTGTGTGATTTTGTTTAGCCCTCGGGCAATAAAACCTCGCATTTTAACACGCGACACTTTCTAAGCGCGTTTGCTCAATATAATTACAATGACAAAAAAGAAACATCGCGCTTTTCTGAAATGGGCGGGCGGAAAGTACAGCTTAGTAGAAAATATCAATGCTAGATTACCCAGCGGTAACAAGCTTATTGAGCCTTTTGTGGGCGCCGGCTCAGTATTTTTAAACTCAGACTATCGTCGCTATTTGCTCAATGATATCAACCCCGATCTCATCAACCTGTATAACCTGTTGAAAGCGCAACCCGATGCCGTTATTCACGATGCGTCGCAATACTTTACGCCCGAATACAATGAAGAATCACGATATTACGCGATGCGTGAGGAATTCAATAAAACCCACGATGATTACTATCGCGCCATTTTGTTTCTCTACCTCAATCGTCATGGTTACAACGGATTGTGCCGCTATAGCTTAGCTGGTAAGTTCAACGTCCCTTTTGGACGATATAAAAAGCCTTACTTCCCTGAAGAAGAAATGTTGATATTCGCTGAGAAATCACAAAAAGCGACTTTCACTTGTTTGCCGTTTGAGAAAGTCTTCAGTCGGGCGAGGAAAGGCAACGTAATTTATTGCGATCCACCCTATGCACCGATTAGCAAAACGGCACAATTTACCAGCTATGCAGCCAAAGCATTTGGCCTTGATGCCCAAGCAAAGTTAGCACAGCTGGCCAATAGAGCAGCCTACAAGCGGGGGATACCCGTGCTAATTTCCAATCACGATTTACCTTTGACCCGAGATTTATATGAAAACTCAGATATGTCTGAGCTTTCAGTAAAACGTTCAATTAGTCAAAATGGTGCCAAGCGAAAGCCTGTCATGGAGCTGCTGGCATATTTCGACCCAGCATCGCAAAAGTAGTTGCTGTTAGGGTGTCACTAACGCCACAACGGCGTATATGGCCAACACAAATAACAAAAGAAATACGATACCAACAACGATGAAGCGCATAGGTGATTGCGCCTCGAAATCTTGTTCGTAGTTAGAGTGAGACTGCACGCCGAACACGCTAGCGAATACACTTTTTAGCGCATTCGCCCAGGTGACTGGCTTAGTACCTGCCATTATGGCGTCGTCGCGTGGTACGTCTCAGCGTCTTCGCGAGACAGCAATTCGAGTAAGTCTAAGAAATGAAACTCAAACGAAGAGGATTGACCTGTTACCCAAGAGAGCCAGCTCACTCGTTCATTTTGCTTCGAAGATGCGCATTGTGAGGGCGCTTCGACTAAATTCACCATTGGCGTAACGGTAGCATTAAAACTCGGTGCGTCGTCAGCGCAAAAGAATGCTGATACGCTGTCTACATCAGACAAAGTAAGCGTAAGCACGCCAGCGCAGGCCATTGCAGCTATCGTTTTTTTACGTTGTTCTTTCCTGAACATAATGCACCTCTGTTTAATTTTCATACGAATTATACTCATTTTAACGTTCGCAACAATGTATTTAATCGCGATAAATCGCATATACAGCGGTGTACACATTAAAAATACGTACGACTGTATCCATTTGTTGAACGTTTATAGTGATAGTACGCAGAATGTTGCCCTGAGGATTAAGTATATCTCAATACCGTAAACATACAGAATGGCGTGTTATCAGCCAAAGCAAAGCATAAAAAAAGCCGCGATAACTCGCGGCTTTTGAACGCTTTAGCTGAAACTAATTACAGCTCGAAATCGACTGCGTAAGATACGACAAACTTCACTTCGTCGTTGTCAAGGTTATCAGCACCAGCGTCGTCAAGGTCAGTTGAGCTCACCATGAATGTGAAACCGTCTTTAGACACGCTTACGTTGTAATCTGTGTAGCTTCCTGGCACGCCGTTAAAGCCTTCGTTAAAGTCACCACTGTGGTGACCTACGTGGAAACCAAGTTCTACGCCTTCTTTCACTTCAAATGCGTAATCTGCAGACAAGTAATACGCGTTACCAAAATCGTAATCAAGGATCTTTTCGCCCGCTTCATTTACAGGTTCGTCAGCTTCAGTGTTAGTGAACAAGTAACCCGTCAATGAGAAACCACCCATACCAACTGACGCGTAAATTTCACCGAAGTCGAATTCTGCTTCACCGTCGTAGTTGTAGTACAGGTAACCTACGTCATATGAAATGCCGTCTACTTCACCAGCGAAACCAAAATAGATGTCGTGCTCGTATGAAAATACATCATCTGCTGCGTACTGAACGTTTGATGCCCAAGTACCTACGTAGAAACCACTCTCTGATGCGTAGTCGATACCACCTTGTACCGCTGGTTCGTTGGTAGTTTGCGTCAAACCACGCCAAATGTAGTTGTTTGTGACAGATGCATTAGCACTCCACTCTGCTTGCGCAGCGAAGCTAGATAGTGAACCTAGTGCTACCGCAGCAGCAACAATAGTTTTGTTAAAAGATTTCATGTGTGTTCTCCGATTTATTTTTAAGGTTTTTAATCTTTAATCTGTCTGTGTTTTTATTTTTATGGCATTGACTACGCAAAACCGATGCCCAAAAAAGAGACATGCACAAAAATGGAGAAGAACACACGTAAAACCTTGTTTAAAAAGAACTTTACTTACTTACATTTTGTTTCTAACGAAATTCCCTCCGTGTAATTCACATGAAAAATGCACCACGATGGCGCTGCCTCACCAAAAACGAGCAAAAATCTCACTTTTTTCGCCCCTCGCTTTTCGTTACACTCCCACGCTATTCAAAACCGCTTGATGAATGAGCGATTCAGCGTGTTATTCCATCGCGTAGTGACACAAACACTGGGGACTCTTGATGAAAGAATTTTTGATTGCACCGTCGATACTCTCAGCGGACTTCGCAAAATTAGGTGAAGACGTAGAAGCAGTACTTAAAGCAGGCGCCGACATTGTTCACTTTGATGTAATGGATAATCATTATGTTCCCAATCTCACATTTGGCCCGATGATTTGTAAGGCACTTAGAGATTATGGCATTACGGCGCCAATTGATGTCCACCTTATGGTTCAACCGGTGGACGAGATGATTACACAGTTTGCTGAAGCCGGTGCATCGATGATCAGTTTCCACCCGGAAGCCAGTCAACATGTTGACCGCAGTTTGCAATTGATAATCGACGCTGGCTGTAAACCAGGGCTGGTATTCAACCCTGCGACACCACTTCATTACCTTGACCACACGCTAGACAAGCTTCATCACGTATTATTAATGTCCGTAAACCCTGGTTTTGGTGGCCAAGCGTTTATTCCGTCAACTCTCGACAAAGCGCGCCAATTGAAGCAGCGTATTGAAGAAAGTGGTCGCGATGTGAGAATTCAAATTGACGGCGGCGTGAAAGTCGATAACATTCGCACCATCGCCGAAGCAGGCGTCGATATGTTTGTCGCAGGCTCCGCTATCTTTAATCAGCCAAGCTATGCATCGGTGATCGACAAGATGCGCGCAGAACTCGCAGCTGCCGACATAACAAAGTAACAAAATTAGGAAACACTATGAGTAATAAACCTGTTGTATTAAGTGGCTGTCAGCCTTCTGGCCAACTCACCATTGGTAACTACATGGGCGCCCTTAAACAGTGGGTTAACATGCAAGATGACCACAACTGCCTTTATATGTTGGTTGACTTGCATGCCATTACTGTAAGACAAGATCCCAAAGCGCTGTATGAAGCCTGTCTAGACGGCCTCGCACTTTACATCGCTTGTGGCATAGACCCTGAAAAAAGTACGTTATTCGTTCAATCTCACGTACCAGAGCATGCTCAACTTTCTTGGGTGCTCAACTGTTACGCGCAAATGGGCGAACTCAATCGCATGACGCAGTTTAAAGACAAATCTGCGAAGAACGTCAACAATATCAATGTTGGCCTATATAGCTACCCTGTTCTGCAAGCTGCTGACATTCTTTTGTATCAAGCCGATAAAGTTCCCGTGGGCGAAGATCAGAAACAACACCTTGAACTCACTCGAGATATTGCAACGCGTTTTAACAACCTTTACGGTGAAACATTCCAACTGCCGGATCCCTATATTCCAGAGTTCGGTGCGCGCATCATGAGCTTGCAAGAGCCTGAGAGAAAGATGTCTAAATCAGACAACAACCCAAATAATTTTATTGGATTGTTGGAAGAACCCAAAAAGTTAGCGAAGAAAATTAAACGCGCGGTAACAGACTCTGACGAGCAAGCCCGTATTTATTTTGATGTTCAAGAAAAGCCAGGAGTGTCAAACTTGTTGACCTTGTTATCACTGGCAACAGGAAAATCAATCGATGCACTCGTGCCAGAGTACGAAGACAAGATGTACGGTCACCTTAAAGGTGACGTTGCAGACGCTGTAGTTAGCTTGGTAGAACCCATTCAACAACGCTTTGAAACGCTCAGGAATGACCGCGAGTACCTGAACAAAGTTATGAGAGAAGGTGCAGATAAAGCATCTGCAGTGGCCTCTCAGACGCTTAAATCCGTTTATGAAGCTGTAGGCTTTATCCCAAAACCATAACTGGATGACAAGCCTGCTTTGTTGTTGCTAATCGACAATTTTGACTCGTTCACTCACAACCTTGCTCGATATTTTATTGAAATCGGGCAGGATGTGCGTGTTGTTCGTAATAACGACATCACCATCGAAGACATCGAACGACTATCTCCAGATTATTTAGTCATATCTCCTGGGCCATGTACTCCTAATGACGCGGGAATAAGCCTGAGTGCTATTTCTCATTTTGCAGGTAAAATTCCAATCTTTGGGGTGTGCTTAGGCCATCAAGCGATAGGTCAGGTGTTTGGCGCCAATGTCGTCGGTGCACAAGAAATTAAGCACGGTAAAGTATCTCCTGTTATGCATAATGATCATGGGCTATTCGATCATATGCCTAGCCCATTTAACGCTACCCGGTATCATTCACTCGTACTCTCTCCGCAATCGTTGCCACAATCACTTGAATCGCTAGCTTGGTGTGAAACGAAAGACGGCGAACGCGAGATAATGGCGATAAAACATAAAACGCTGCCAGTCTGGGGCGTTCAATTCCATCCCGAATCCTTGTTGACTGACTTCGGCCATCAACTTCTCAAGAATTTTATCGCGCTAGCATCTCAATTCAAGTAATCGTCTTTCTCCGCATCTTAGACCAGATCTGTCAAAGGTTTTGCTATGCTTGCCGATATAAGCGATGCGCTATATGTTATTAGGTCGATAAAACGTCATATTCTCGTAGGCTGATTGAACAGTGATCACCTCCAAATGTGATAAAAATGCGCAAATTGACGTGAAAGCGTCGCGTATTTGGTTGATTTGCATATACTATCAAGTGTGAGTCTGTAAAAGCGGTATTGTGTGGAGTCATTGGTGAAATCGGAAGTTGTCGACACCGAACCTAGTGTCAGTGAAAAATTCGAAAATTTGCTCATCCATAAGGAGCGTGTAATCGATATGCTTGGTCTTGAGGTCCCCGGTAAGGTGACCTTTGAAGAATCAGAGCAGAACAACGCGCGCCGCCAGCTTTTAAAAGTGGAAAAGGTCGCCATTCGCAAGAAAGAAAAAATTGCGGTGACAGAAGCAGACTTCATCGAGCAAGCCAAAGACCGAGTCAATAGCCTCACGCTGTCAGAGATTGAGCGCGCACTCGATAAACCCGGTGATATCTTCGCAAAAACACTGGGGCTGAATGATCACGTCACCAGTTTAATAGAAGCACTGTCTTTACGGGCATCTTCTATTTCTCAACTCGAGCCTTTGGTTGCAGAGCTACCTTGGTTACAAGAAGAACTGCTGCGCATGGTCAATTCCCCGAAATACCGGAGAAAAGACGCCACAGGTAAGCCTTTACTTGTCGAGAATTTGCGAACGGCACTGAGTTTCGTCGGTATAGAAAACTTACAATTGATATTCCCAGCATTAGTAGTAAGGCGCTCTTTACCCCCGATTACTGACCCTTACCCACAGATAAAGAAAAAACTGTGGCGGTTTGCAATGCAGTCTTCTTTGTCTGCCCTGGAAGTGGCTAACTTTATCAAACACAAAAAGCCCTATGATATCTTTGTGCTAACCATGCTCAGTCATCTCGGTCGATGTGCGATTGGGCGGTTGTATTTTAGGACCTTTGATCAGGTACATCGCCAAGAGTTGGAACACGCGCAACGGGAGAAAGACCGCAAAGGTCACGCGAGTTTAATGCGCATCGAACCATGTGCGAATTATTTTATCGCACTGGCTGAAGAATATTCTGACCGTATCGTCAGTGATTTGTTCGACTACATGGGATTTAGACGAATTAACGTTACTAATCCCATGCGCAATGTCGCGTTAAATGAAGTGGATACCGCCCACGACGCGCCTGAGCGCATCTTGGTTCAAGCGCGAGCCTATGCCAAGTACCGAATGCTCAACGACGATAAACTCATTACGCGAGAAGAAGCCGTCGAACTACTCAGCCCTCTCGGTTTCCCCGTTGGTGCTTTGGAAATGCTTAAAAAGAAAGAGCTACAGCATCTTCCGATCGAAATAGAAGAACCGAAGCGATAATTTTTTTATCAATATTTATGCAAAATCGCTTAAAAGCCGATTATTCAATCGCTCAATCTCTACGCAAAATTCACCCTTAGAAAGTCAAAATCTGCGTGTAGCTGGCTTTTACAGGTATTGGCAAAAAGCCTGACGGTGCCTCGATTACAAACCTACGAACGGGGATTACAGTGCGAATACCCAGTGTTTTTGGATAGTTATTCACTTTTCCTGCAAAAAGAGCCAGAGTCCTTGAATTTAAAGGCTTTCAGCGATTTACAAGCGAGACAAATCGAACGAAAAGTGTCATACTTTGGCAAAATTTTTGTCCCGTTTTGTGACTGAAGAACAATAATAGCTAGTCGCAAAGCCGCAAATGAACTCACTTAAAGAGGTAATAAAATGAATGTAACTCGCGCCACATTTGATGAAGTAATGGTACCCAACTATGCGCCTGCCAAAATGGTTCCCGTTCGCGGAGAAGGTTCTCGCGTTTGGGATCAAGACGGTGCCGAGTACATTGATTTTGCCGGCGGTATTGCCGTTAATGCATTGGGCCACTGTCACCCAGAGCTTGTCAATGTACTTAAGGAGCAAGGTAGTACCTTGTGGCATTTGAGCAACGTATTTGCCAATGAACCATCAATTCGCCTTGCTAAGAAACTCACAGATGCGACATTCGCTGAACGTGTTTACTTCTGTAACTCAGGTGCAGAAGCAAACGAAGCGGCACTAAAACTCGCCCGCCGTTATGCGCTAGACAAGTTTGGTCCAGAAAAAGACCAAATCATTGCATTCAATCAAGGTTTCCACGGCCGTACGTTCTTCACCGTGACGGTAGGTGGTCAAGCAGCGTACTCTGACGGTTTTGGTCCTAAGCCTGGTGCGGTTGATCACTGCGCGTATAACGATTTAGCAGCGTTTGAAGCACTTATCTCAGACAAGACTTGTGCGGTTATGATGGAGCCACTTCAAGGTGAAGGCGGTATCATCAGCCCAACTCAAGAATTTATCGAAGGTGTTCGCGCACTGTGTGACAAGCACAACGCGCTATTGATCTTTGACGAAGTACAATCAGGTGTCGGCCGTACGGGACACTTATATGCCTACATGGGATTGAACGTAACGCCTGATATTTTGACTTCTGCTAAAGCATTAGGTGGTGGTTTCCCTGTTGGCGCTATGCTGACAACCACTGAGATTGCACAACATCTCAAGCCTGGTACTCACGGTTCAACCTACGGTGGTAATCCACTAGCTTGTGCCGTTGCCGAAAAAGCGGTTGATGTAATCAACGACCAAAGTGTGCTTGATGGCGTGAAAGAAAAAGAAGCCTTGTTCCGCAGCCTACTTAACGACATCAATGAAAAGTACGATGTCTTTTCAGAAATCCGCGGGAAAGGTTTACTACTCGGTTGTGCGCTCAATGAAAAATATGCGGGTAAAGCTCGTGATTTCTTACTCGCATCAACAGACAACAAACTAATGTGTTTGGTTGCTGGTGCAAACGTAGTTCGTTTTACTCCTTCGTTGGTGATTCCAGAAGCCGATATCCGTGAAGGTTTGGCTCGCTTTGAAAAAGCGGTAGCTGACGTAGTAAACGCAAACGCCTAAAACGAACTAAATAGCGAGTAAGCGAACATGAATATAATTCGCCCAATCACTGCGGCTGATTACGACGCACTATACGCGATAGCGGAAGAATCAGGCATTGGCTTTACGTCTTTGCCTGTGAATGAAGAACTACTGCGCAAGAAGATTCAACGAGCTGAACATGCATTTTCTCAAGAAGTAGAAAATGTTGGCAATGAGTCTTACTTGTTTGTTATGGAAGACACCGAAACTGGCCAAGTACTGGGTACTACAGGTATCGAAGCAACGGTTGGTTTGGATGATGCCTTCTACCACTATCACTTGGGCAAAGTCGTTCATGCCTCTCGAGAGCTCAACGTACACAATACCGTAGAGATCCTTACGTTTTGTAATGATTACACTGGGGTATCTGAGATTTGTACGCTGTTCCTTCGCGAGTCGGCAAGAAAAGGCGTTAACGGGCGTTTCTTATCGAAAGTTCGCTTCTTGTTCATGATGGAGCACCAGCATCGTTTTGCTGAGACCGTCATTGCAGAAATGCGTGGTGTAAGCGACGAAGAAGGTCGCTCACCGTTTTGGGAATGGCTAGAGAAACACTTTTTCTCTGTCGATTTTCCTACCGCAGATTATCTCACAGGTATCGGCAACAAGGTGTTCATCGCCGAGTTGATGCCTAAGTACCCTATATACGTGAACCTACTCAGTGAAGAAGCACAAGCTGTCATTGGCAAGGTCCACACTAAAACAGAACCAGCCCTAAGACTTCTCGAAGAGGAAGGCTTTAGCTGTCGAGGCTACGTTGATATTTTTGACGGTGGCCCAACAGTAGAAGCCGATCTAACCAAAATCAATACCGCTTTGAATAGTCAACGACGCCTTATTGAAATCAGCGATAAAGCCGCAGAAGACGGTCGCCAAAGCTATATTATCAATACGTCGGTTAGCAACTTCCGCGCTACCGTGGCCAATGTACTATTTGAACAAGACAGCGACACCGCACTTGTTACACAAGCTACAGCAGACGCGCTGAATATTCAGGCTGGCGACGCGATTCGCTTTGCACCGACTAAGTGTAAAGACTAACGACAGGACACAATTATGCAAACCACTCACTTTATTGATGGCCAATGGCTTCCTGGTGAAGGCAGTGCTTTTCAATCAATAGACCCGGCGAAGAATCAATCAATTTGGGAAGGCGCAGGTGCCAGCCCTTCACAAGTTGATTCTGCGATTGCTGCGGCGCGAAGAGCATTCGAAACGTGGGCGATGACGAGCGTTGAAGAACGTCTCGACATTATCAAACGCTACGCTGAATTACTCGGCGAGAACAAAGCCTTACTGACGAAAGCGATTGCCAAAGAAACGGGCAAACCCGAATGGGAAACCGCAACTGAAGTAGCTGCCATGATTGGCAAAATTGGTATTTCTGAGAAAGCCTACAATGAACGCACCGGTACAGTTGAAAACGCGATGCCAGTAGGCAAGGCATTCATTCGTCACAAACCCCATGGTGTGGTTGCGGTATTTGGTCCTTACAATTTCCCTGGTCATTTGCCTAATGGCCATATTGTGCCAGCGTTAATCGCGGGTAATACCATTGTCTTTAAGCCGAGCGAATTAACCCCTCTGGTTGCCCAAGAAATGGTGAAACTCTGGGAACAAGCAGGTTTACCTCAAGGTGTTCTCAACCTTGTTCAAGGTGAAGTTGAAACGGGTAAAGCCTTGGCTGGCCACCCTCATATCGACGGCCTATTTTTCACGGGAAGCTCCACTACAGGCAAGTTACTACATGAGCAATTCGCGGGGCACCCAGGAAAGATATTGGCGCTAGAAATGGGCGGCAACAACCCGCTAATCGTCCGTGATGTCAAAGATGTCGATGCAGCGGTACATGACATTGTACAGTCGTCATTTGTCACAGCTGGTCAACGCTGTACTTGCTCACGCCGTTTGTTCATACCCAATGGTGAATTTGGTGATGCCCTTCTTGCACGCCTGATTGAGGTCACTAAACAAATTGAAATTGGCCACTACGATGCAGAAGATCAACCCTTTATGGGCTCAATGATTTCTGCACGCGCTGCAAGCATGATGGTTGGCGCACAACAAAAACTGGAAAGCTTAGGAGCCGAGGTATTAGTTCGCCTTGAACACACTGACGAAAACACAGGTTTTGTTACACCAGGCATCATTGACGTCACCAGCATCCTCGCATCGTTGCCTGATGAAGAGCACTTTGGCCCCTTGGTTAAGGTGATTCGATACAGTGATTTCGACCAAGCCATCAAAGAAGCAAACAACACTAGCTTTGGTTTGTCTGCTGGCTTGTTAAGCGATAGTGAAGAAGACTACAACCATTTCTTCGCTCGTATTCGAGCAGGTATTGTTAACTGGAATCGTCCGATCACAGGTGCAAGTAGTGCAGCACCATTTGGTGGTATCGGAGACAGCGGTAACCACCGCGCCAGTGCCTACTATGCTGCGGATTACTGTGCATTCCCAGTGGCATCGGTCGAACTCGATACGGTAACGCTACCTGGCAAGCTTAGCCCTGGCCTTAAGATGTAAGTTAGGACACACAATGCATAATAATATCGATACCCTATTTTCAGAATTGTGGAAGGACTATGTTGCAATTACACCGTCTGCACACAAAATTCACGCATTGTTGGCGAATAAAGCGCAAAGCGAAACTATTGTTAACGACCATGTTGCGTTTAGAACGTTTAATACCGAAAAGGTAAACCTCGAAAAGTTGGCCGCCCACTTCTTAGCATTGGGTTATGAAGAAAAAGGCCAATACAATTTTGAAGCAAAGAAATTATCGGCTAAGCACTTTGAACATGCAGATATCACTAAACCCAAAGTGTTTATCAGTGAGTTACGAGTTGAAGAGCTTTCAGATAAGGCACAGGCCATCATTGCTAAAATGGTCGAAGGCGTAAATGCTGAGTCAGTCGTTGCGGATAATTTCTTATACTCAGGCACACATTGGCAGGTGACCAAAGCAGAATACGACACGCTGCTTAATGAGTCAGAATATGCGGCTTGGATGTCTGCTTGGGGTTACCGAGCCAATCATTTTACAGTAAGTGTTAACCAGCTCAACGGTGATTACACCTTACCTCAAGTCAACGACTTACTGAAAGAAGCCGGTTTTACGCTGAATACGTCCGGTGGTGAAATCAAAGGCGGAAAAGACGTTTGTCTGGCGCAGTCATCGACCATGGCTGACTCAGAGACTGTGGTATTCAGTGATGCATCGGTTGCGATCCCAAGTTGTTTCTATGAATTTGCCGAGCGCTTTGAAATGGCTGATGGCCAATTATATCAGGGCTTTGTCGCCGCCTCGGCGGACAAAATCTTTGAGAGCACCAACGCCTCATAATGGTAAAAAACGAAAAAGCCCTCTTTTAAGAGGGCTTTTTTTGTGATGTTACCTAGAGCCTGTTGCTCTATTCATCAATGATTTTTACACTCAACGCATAGGTACCTGGTTTCTCAGCTTTCTCAGTAGAGCGTTCTATCTTGTTATTAAATCTGGCAGCCGCGCCGTCAATTAACCCCTCTGCCAACGCGTACAATTCCCGTTTTGAGGTGTAGAGTAAATCGATATGGCTGTCGCTACTGTCGATGACCTCAAAAGTGGGCAAATCAGCATCGGCATAAAGTTTTCGCACCTGAACGTGAATATCGTCTTCCAACGATTTCAAAATATCAACGACCGAGTACTTATCCGTTGCCACCTGCGGGTGCGCATTGATTAACGTGTTGAACAAGTAGATACCATAGTCGTACAACAGCTCATTTACCGTTTTACCCGTTTTATTGCTGAGGATAGTCAACAAGGTCACCATCTCTTCAAAAGGATAATAACCAACTGCTGTGTATGCGCCTTGATGAGGAAAATCGGCTTCCACCAAGACCTCGTCTGCGAAATCTGGTGACACATTTTCTTCCAACATATCAATGAGTGTAGTGAATACAACACCTAACATAATTCGTCCTTAAGTTTTCGAGATGGACGCGTAAACTGCGCTGGCGTGCCTATTTAAGTGTAGATGAGTTAGTTTGTTAGACAAGTCAACAAAACGCCCACCAAAAGGTGGGCGTTGTAGGCTACTCTGCTGGTGTATCAGGTGAATCCGACACTTGGGTATCAGCCACTGCGGACATTTCGACTTCCACCCCATCTACACGTTGCAAACCTCTGGGGAGCTTGTTACCTCGGCGGCCTCTCTCACCGTGATAATGGGCAAGATCATCAGCACTCAATGTCATCCCCCGTTTACCGGAAATGATTTTCACCGTAGCTTTGTCTGGTACAACTGCAATGACTTTGACGTATTCCTCTCGCGATTGCGCTTTTGCCGATGGAATATTGATCAGTTTGTTCCCTTTACCCTTGCCCAAGCTCGGTAAATCTCTCAGCGGGAACAATAGCATGCGGCCTTCATTTGAAATACACAAACACCAATCAGATTCAATATTTGACACGTTTTGTGGGCCGAGGACTTTGGCACCTGTCGGTAGGCTCAAATACGCCTTACCCGCCTTGTTCTTACTGACCATGTCTTTGAAGGTACCGACGAATCCATAACCTGCATCAGATGCAATCAGGTAACGTCGGTCATCATCGCCCATTAGCACGTGTTCCCACTGCTCACCCGCCACCATATTAAAACGCCCAGTCAAAGGCTCACCTTGGCTTCGAGCTGACGGTAAACTGTGCGCATCACAGGAGAATGCTCGCCCTGATGAATCGAGGAAAACGGCTGGCTGATTACTGCGTCCAGCAGCGCTTGCCAAATAGGCGTCACCAGCTTTGTAGCTCAGTGCCGCAGCATCGATATCATGGCCCTTCGCACAGCGTGCCCAACCTTTTTCTGATACCACAACGGTTACAGCTTCAGACGGTATCAATTCTTTTTCAGACAACGCTTTCGATTCGGCTCTTTCTACGATAGGTGAACGTCGGTCATCACCATAGGTTTCAGCGTCTGCAAGAATTTCTTTCTTGATGAGGGTTTTCATACGACGGTCAGAACCTAGGGTAGTTTGTAGCTGGTCCCGTTCTTTTTCGAGTTCATCTTGCTCGCCGCGAATCTTCATTTCTTCTAACTTGGCAAGGTGACGTAGTTTTAACTCAAGAATGGCCTCTGCTTGTTTGTCGCTTAGACTGAAACGACGCATCAGTTCTGCTTTTGGCTCATCGTGGAAGCGGATGATCTCAATCACTTCATCGATGTTGAGGAAGGCCACCATCAAGCCCTCTAAAATGTGTAGTCTCGCCAGTACTTTATCTAGACGATATTGCAAACGACGAGTGACAGTCTCGCGACGGTACACTAGCCACTCGCTTAGGATGGTTTTCAGATCTTTGACTTGAGGTCTACCGTCTAAGCCAATCATATTGAGATTGACGCGATAGCTCTTTTCGAGGTCCGTTGTAGCGAAAAGGTGCTGCATCAACTGTTCGACGTCAACGCGATTAGAGCGAGGCGTAATGACCAATCTCGTTGGGTTTTCATGGTCGGATTCATCTCTTAAATCACTGACCATTGGCAGCTTTTTCGACTGCATTTGCGCCGCAATTTGCTCGAGCACCTTAGCCCCAGAACACTGATGCGGCAGAGCAGTAATGACCACATCACCGTTTTCTTCTGAGAATACGGCTCGCATTTTAATCGAGCCACGACCCGTCTCGTAAATTTTTTGAATATCAGGACGCGGCGTAATAATTTCCGCTTCTGTTGGGTAATCTGGGCCTTGAACATGTGTTAACAGCTCTGCCATATCACTGCGGCTGTTATCCAGTAACATAGCACACGCGTTTGCAAGTTCTCTCACATTGTGAGGTGGTATATCTGTTGCCATACCAACCGCAATGCCGGTTACACCATTGAGAAGAATATGCGGTAGACGCGCAGGCAAGGTACTAGGTTCTTTCAAAGTGCCATCGAAGTTCGGTACCCAATCTACTGTGCCTTGACCTAGTTCATTGAGTAACACTTCACTGAACTTAGACAATCGCGCTTCGGTATAACGCATCGCCGCGAACGATTTAGGATCATCTGGCGCTCCCCAGTTACCTTGGCCGTCAACCAAAGGATAACGGTAGGAAAAGGGCTGGGCCATTAGCACCATGGCTTCGTAACACGCCGAATCACCGTGAGGGTGGAATTTACCTAATACATCACCGACAGTCCGTGCCGACTTTTTGTATTTCGCCGTCGCACTCAATCCCAAGTCAGACATTGCATAGATGATACGCCGCTGAACCGGCTTCAAACCGTCACCGATGTGAGGTAGTGCTCGGTCCATGATTACGTACATGGAATAGTTGAGGTAGGCTTCTTCAGTGAAACGTCGTAAGGGTAGTTGTTCTACGCCGTCGCGGTTTATCGTTATGTCGTCACTCATAGTTTCTTATAATTCTCGACCTAGTAATCCTATGCTGTACACAGCATCGCGCTCCCCATTCTGTGCTAATCAGGAACGTAACGCAATGCCATTGTGAGCAAATAGATGGGCGCGATAAACAAAACGTGAAGTACCTTGGCCTGGCTGCAGAGGTTGGATGAAAACGAAAAATGTTTATGCGAAAGATTGCATTGATTTGATAACAAAGGTTACAGTTTAACAGTACATTAACTTCAGCCACTTTATTCAGACGCCAGTGACAATGCCACTTTCCAAAATAGTAAGAATGCTTTGCCTAGTTGTATTTACACTTGTTACTGCGCCCAGCTTCGCTCAATCCACGATTCAGCTTTACGACGAAAAGAATACGGTGGATTTATCTGAGCACTTTGCCTACTACTTTGAAGGCAGTAAAACCCTGACTATAGAAGACGTCGTAAAACGTCGGCAACAGTTTCAATGGTACACAGAAGACAACCCCAATTTTGGTTTCCACGAACGTGGCTTGTGGTTAGCCAATAAATTGAGCAATGTCAGTGATGTAGACGAATGGGTATTCAAAATTCCCTTTAGCCAGCTCGACACTGTCGACTTTTATCTGGTATCCGGCGGTAGGGTGTTACTGGAAAGCCATCAAGGCAAATTGCAATCAGACCAGATTCATCGTTATCCAACCTTACGCGCTAACTTACCCGTCGCCACCCCTTTGGAGTTGTATATTCGGGTAGAAAGCCATAGTTCGAGTTTGATCGTGCCTTTGAAAGTCCAGCCAGAGAATCAGTTTGATAAGGAAACGCAATTTGACAGTGTTCTTTGGGGATTGTTTTACGGTGGTCTGATAATACTCGCAGTTTACAACCTTGTTTTATATGTAGGTGTGCGAGAGCCAAGTTTGCTCGCTTATGTCGGCTATATTTCTGCAGTATTGGTGTGGCAGTTTGTGTGGGGCGGCCATATCCAATTGATATTTGACAATGGCCTTCCAGACGCCCTAGTTTCTCATACAGAACTCATCTTCGTGGTCATTGGTATCAGTTCTGGGATTTTCACCGTCACTTTCCTCGAAACCAAAAAAATGCCGTTAGCTCTCATCCCATCGTTATCGGATTACTGATATTACAGGGTATTTTAGGCGCGTCATCGGTATTCGGACTATTGCCACCTGTATGGGAGAACAACCTCATTTATGGCATAGGGATACTCGCTATTTGTAGTTATATCTATGCTGGCTTTGAAGCGTTTCTCAACCACTTCCAACCCGCCCGCTACTTTATTTTCGCTTGGACCATGCTAGCCCTAGGCGCGGTAGTTGGAATGCTCAGTCTCATGGGAGTGTTACCTTCCAACACCTTCACCACATACTGCTTCCAAGTCGGTGTATTTATCGAGTCGGGCTTATTTTCTTTTGCGTTAATGGAGAAGAGCCGCAGTCAACTCGAGTCAGAAGTGGCTCAAGCCACCAATGACTTGCGCAACAATATGGAGTTGATTGAAGAACAAAATGTGCGACTAGATATCGCGCGCAAAGATGCGATTAAAGCCAGTAACGTCAAATCTCAGTTCTTAGCGAATATGTCGCATGAAATTCGCACGCCTCTCAACGCCATCCTAGGTTTTAGCCGGGAATTGAACTCGTTTACTTTACCTGCCGAAAAACAGGAGCAAGTTAGGATTATCAATACTGCGGCGGACAATCTACTTTCCATCGTCAATGACGTGTTAGATTTTTCTAAGATCGAAGCCGGTAAGCTACAGATAAACAACCAACCCTTCTCGCCCAATCAATTGCTGGAAGAGATGGTAACCATGATGTCTAAATCAGCACACTCGAGAGGCCTCGAATTTGTATACAACTTAGGTCCCTTGCCTGAGAAATTGATTGGTGACGTCTTCCGAATAAAGCAGATACTCAACAACCTTTTGAGCAATGCCCTCAAGTTCACGTCGTCGGGCAATATTACGTTGTCGATAGAAGGCCAAGCCCTGCCTCATGGTATTCATGAGATGACTATAAAGGTCGAAGATACGGGAATAGGTATTAGCCGCCAAGACAGAAAAAAGCTGTTTTCAGCCTTTTCTCAAGTTGATGATGCACTTAACAGAAACTACCAAGGCACCGGCTTAGGGTTGGTCATATGTCAGGAGCTGGTAAGGTTAATGCGCGGTACCTTGACCTTAAAAAGTACGCCAGGGGTAGGCAGTTTATTTACCGTAACACTGAAAACGAACCAGCTAAGTCAAAAGTTTGCGCTGACCCCCAACGCCGAGTGGCTGGGCAAGCGAGTCACCTTGTTTGATCCCATCCCTGAGACTCGCCGAGCAAGTGCATCCATGTTGAAACACTTAGGGGCTAATGTCACCTCGGCAGAGTCCACTGACTTTTTATTGCGCCTCGATACCACAGCAGATGTTCTCATTGCTACCGTGCCAGGCAGCCAAAGTGAAAAACGCGATGCCATTCTCGCTGAATTGGTAAAAGTCCCTGCGAAAAAGCGCATACTCATGTACTCAGGTGAAGAGCCGTTCGCTCAATTCCCGACCCTTGCACAACATTTCCATTCACAAGTCAGAATGCCATTAACGCTGTCCAAGATGGATAGTATTCTGCACCACAAAGACCACAGGATGCGCAACCCTGTACAAGAGAAATTGAGTGGGTTACCTCGTGCACGCATTTTGGCAGTGGACGACATGGACATGAACCTGAAACTATTGCGTACTTGGCTAAAAGATTCATCTATCGAATTAACAACGGTATTGAGTGGTACAGAAGCCGTAGAATTGTGTCAAAGCAACGAATACGAACTGATTTTGATGGATGTTCAGATGCCCGTGATGGACGGTTTAAAAGCCTCGAGACTGATTCGTCAATCGCCCCTTAATTTGGGTACGCCTATCATCGCAGTCACCGCCCATGCATTTAAAGAAGAACAAGAACGTCTTTTGGCGTCTGGTATGGATGACTATTTACCTAAGCCGATAGACGTCGAACAATTACTCGACCTTATCAAACGTTGGTGTCAAATTACGGACCCTGAAAAGCTCGCACTGCCATCCTTAGACTGGCAACTTGCTCTCAAGCGTACCAATCACAACGAAGAAGCCACAAAAGAACTGCTTAATGACTTCATCAACCTTTTGCCTCGTTCAATTGAGGCAATCAAAACCGAGTGGGAGAACCGAAACTATGCGGGCCTCCAAGCAGAAGTGCATAAATTGCATGGTGCCAGTTGCTATACTGGCGTACCCAAGCTGCAGGGTTTAGCTGAAGAAATTGAAGGGGCATTAAAACTCGGCCAGCACTTTGTTGTAGCAGAGCAGTTACCATCTTTGATTATCGAGGCTGAAATCATTGTGGCTGAGGGAAGAACTGCACCGGAGTTAGACCCCAGCTAAGCCGCCCAGCCTATCAAGAATTGGCGCGCTGCCGCCTGGCTTGGTCACAATCTTTGAGTAAAGAAACAAACTCACTTGGTGTTCTATCTAGTTCGTTAGACGAGACAAACACATCGTAACCCAACCTCTCGCGAAGCTGATGCATTCGGCTTGCTAGCATCGCTTGTACTCCCGTTAACTGCTTCCCACTTTCCAATTTAAAGCGAGTATCTTCCATGAAATCGTTGCCGTAGCACGTACCCGTGGGGCAATCTTCGAGGTTTTGCATCAATAATGGTCGTTGTTCCATCAACAAATGCGTCGCTAGCCTAGGCGAAATCGTCTGAATAAAATTGTCGTAGTGTTTAAGCCTAAACCCCACGGTTTCCAGCGGAACCATATCCAAACCACGACGGACTTTGGGCATATCAACCCGCTGGATATTGTCCCAGTCAAGTGCCCACTGGCCTCGCCTGTGTTGGTAAATGATGGCATCTGGACGAATTTCCAAACTATGCGCAGGTTCTCTCATCTTAAAGTAGCCAATCAGGATAGTGACTATTGATGCACTCGTTAGAAACACCGTCCCTAAAAACAGCCAGTCTGGCACAAGTGCCAAAGCGAGCAGAGATAAACACAGTGCAACAGTGCCTATCACTAGTGTCGTAATACTATTGCGCTTTGCACTTGCAGTAATGAAGATGGATTCTGTTGAATTCATGTAACCAAATACTCGTGTTTCTCAAAGTTCGGCGGCTTAAGCCCAGAACAGCAGATAAACTCCGCCCATCAACACAGCCCAAATCACGTATAACCGAATACGTTGGCAATATGGGCAGTCGGTCTTCCACCAACTGTTTGATTGACTCTTTTTCATACTGTGTGCATGCCGGATAGATCACAAACCAATAGCAGCAGTATACCAAGTTTTAAACGGAGAATGAGAAGCGCGAGAATAAAAAAAGGTGTGGGCGCTAAACTCAACCCACACCTGAAGCTAAACGGTAATTAAGCAGGTATGCATTCGCCAAAGCGGGCGATTTTTTTGGCGCGTAAACGTGCCAGAGCCGCAACGATGGTTGGCGTAAATATCAAAGACAAGATGACGGAAAAGCCAACGCCACCAGCCAGCACCACCGCGAGAGGCGGCCAGAACGATCCTTCGCTGAACAACAACAATGGAATAAGACCTCCTACCGTCGTAAAGGTAGTGGACAAGATGTGACGACTACAGCTTAATGTCTCGTCGATGATGGCCTGAGTATCACCGAGTTTGGCCTGGGGGTTTGCATTGATTGCAGCAATGACAACGATGGAGCCATTGATTGCAACACCAATTAGACCGGCGCTACCGAGCAGCGGATTGAAGCCTATTGGCAAACCAGACAACCATAAACTGAACATTCCCAACCCAACAGATAGAATCGCTACCATACCGATAACCCCGGCCATGCGAATACTACTGAATGTTAGAATCAAGGTGGTAATCATCATCACCAACAACACTGGTGCATAAGTGCCAAGCTGTCCTAACGCTTGTTTCTGTTCATCGGCGTCACCTGCCATCTTGATCCGATATCCAGGTGGGGCACTAAAACCACTGCTCTGCAAGGCGTCACGTACTGCATTTGACGCATCAACGGCTGGCACACCTGGCAATAAATAGGCTTGAATGCGATTGATACGCTCACCATCTTGGCGTGTAATACCCGATAACGAAGGACGCAATTCGAACTCACTTACCGCGGCCAGTGGCATCCATTGTCCCCCTTCTACCACAGTTGGATTTAACAAAGGAATCGCACCTAATGACGTCAAATTACTTCTAGATTGCTCAGCTAAACGCACTCGAACTGGAATCTCCTCCGTGCTTTCAAGTACTGATCCTCCCGCCAAACCACTGAGATTGACCTGCATTTGGTCAGCCACATCTGACAAACTAAATGCGCCAAGTGAGGTATTGTCACTAGTCGTATCAACAACCAACTCGGGATTCCCCATGGTAATGGATGCGGTTGATTGGGAGATCCCCGGTACCTGAGACATCGCTCGTCTCACTTCCTGACCTAAGCGATCTAACGTTGCCAAATCTGGGCCGATAATATCCACCTCAACAGGGGCATCAATCGGTGGGCCTTGGCCAAATGCTCTTACCACAATTTGCACATTGGGGAATTGGGCTTGGAGCTCAATTTGCAACTTCGCAATCAAACCAGCCGCTTGTTCGACTGTTTCAGTAGATATCACGCCATTAGCAAAATTCGGCGAGTTGTCACGCTTCATGATTTGGTTGTAATACACAGAAGGAGCGGAACCACCAATCAACCATGAAACTTGTTTAATACCGTCATAACTTCTGATCGCTTCATCAATCGCGAGTGTTGTTTGTTGTGTTTGCTTGATACTAGAACCGTCGCCAGTCCATACGTATATTTCAAACTGGTCACGGTCTGCACTGGGGAAGAACACATTGGCCAACTGCGATGACAACACGAACCCACTCAAGCATATTGCAATAACAACCGGCAGCACGAGGATAGGTTTGGTCACCCAAACCGCTAAGTACTTGCGAAAAACCTGGGTAACCGATGGCATTTGAATACCACGAGCGTACCAAGCGTGCTCTGCTGATGTTTCGCCCCGTGGTAAGAACCTCGCAGCTAACGCGCCAATAATGGTGATAGAAATAAACAATGAGCCAATCAAGGCCATCACCACACTAATAGCGATGGGACCAACGAAATCACCAATGTTGCCGTTTAACAAAAAGATAGGCATAAAACCCAAGATGGTGGTCAGCGTAGACGCCAACAATGGAGCAAATAAATGGCGGATACTTTTGGTTAACGCTTGGCCGCGTGTAAGCGCCCGGTCTTGCAAGTTGATGCGAATCTCATCGGTGATAACGATGGCATTATCAATTAACAAACCAATGGCAATGATAATGCCAAAAATCGACATCTGATGAATCTGCTCTGAGAAAAAGCTCAATGAAAACAAGGCAAACGCTGCACATAATGGCAGTGCCAAACCAACAATCCAACTCGCCCGCATGCCCATAAAGACCAAGATAACCGCCATCACGACCAAGCTACCCATCAGCAAGTTCTGCGTAAGTTCTGACAGTCGAGCGTCAGTGTATACGTTTTGCTCGAACACAACTTCGGCATCAACAGTGTTATCAAACAATTGATTAAACTCATCAACCACTTCAATAGCAGACTGCGTCCACTTATCAACGCGTACCGTTGTTTGCATTCTTGCTGCAACAAAGATAACAGGCTCGCCATTGACTAACCCCATGTCCGACTGGGGCTGACGATATCCTCGAGAAACCTGCGCAATATCGCCTAATCGCAAATAAGCGCCTTGTTGGTTAATCAAAGGGATGTTTTGAATCACCGAGAGGTTGTCTAAGGTGTCACCGACTTGAATTCGAATATCATGGGTATCAGTATGTACCACCCCTGCAGGCAATTTTGGGTCCGCCCGCTGGATGATTTGGCTAATTTGTCCCAGTGTGAGCCCGCTTCGCGTTAGCTGACTCGGGTCGATACTGACGTTGATTTCCTCTTCAGGATCACCGTAAATGCGCACCAACTCTGTACCTGGGACATTTCTCAATCTATCTGCCAACTCGTCGGCCAAACGCCCCACCATCGTCATTGGGGTTTGATCTTGAACACTCGGCTTGATACCAATCAGTAATGTAAATGCGGTCGCACCGCGCTTTTCATCGAGCAACGGTGTACCCGCGCCCGCCGGAAATGCCGTTGCAGCATCTGCAATCGAGTCGCGAATTTCACTGAATAATGACTCATTGTTACTGTTGTTCACCCAGTCTTGCATTTCAATTGAGATAACGGAAATGTCAGCGCGAGAGGTCGATTTAATCTCTTTTATCTCGTAAATTTCACGCAATTTGTCTTCGATAACGTCAGTAACCAATGCTTCGACTCTGTCAGCCGATGCACCAGGGTATGGCGTTATTACCAATGCGTTACGCGTATCAATCCTCGGATCTTCCAATCGCGGCAAATTGGACAAGGCTGACAAGCCTGCAACCAATACGATAACAATGCTCAGCGCAAGTAGATGCCCACGTCGATAAAAAGACGTAAACCAGGGTAATTTAGGTGTTGTAGACACTGTGGTTACCCCGCGTTGACATCAGTCGAAGATTTTACGGCTACCACTTGCTGATTGGGCACCAGTCTGTGGGTGCCTGACATCACAACGTAATCCTGCTCACTTAGGGCACCACGGACAAAGGCTTTGTCACCATTGGTGTAAATCACTTCAACACTGCGACTCGACAGCGAATCATCTCCTTCATGGCCCACGACATAAAGTGTCCATAACCCTCGTAGCCCATTGCTCAAGGCAGAGACAGGCACCCAAACACCCCTTTGATCGAATTCTTGCTCGAGCGTCGCGGTAACAATGTCACCGGGTAGCAGTGTTTGAGAGGCATCTCGAACCTCAACCATCACATCAACCGTTCGCGTTTGCAATGCGCGCTGTGGCAACTTAGCGCGAACAATACCCTGATAACGCATTTCGCCTTGCTCTAGAGTTAGCATCTCGCCTACCTGCGTGCGCTTGGCGAGGCTAGACGGCAATGCAAATCGAGCTTCTAGTGAAGAGTTTGCGGTTAATCCAAGCACCGGTTGACCGGCGTTAACTACGGTACCCGTGTCTACGAATCGCCGAGTAATTTGGCCATCGAAAGGGGCTAACAGTTGACTCTTGTCGATTTCGACGCGAATGCGCTCGATTCCCGCTTGAATTTCTGAAACCTGCGCTTGAGTCGCACGCAGCTCGGCGTTGACCTCATCTAAACGCTGGCTAGACTCCAGATTTTGTTTGACCAACGATGCCACGCGTTTAGCCGTCAAATTAGCCAAATTCGCCTGTGCATCGGCCCGTGTCAGGCTTGCCTCCAGTTCGGCTTGTTGAGCTTCGAGTCGACGGGTATCCAAAAGTGCGATGACATCCCCTTTCGCCACTTTATCGCCTTCGTCAACAGTGAACACTGAGACTTGACCACTAAGCTCAAAGCCTACATCAGAGTTTTCTTTGGCTTCGATTATGCCCACCCCTTGTGTCGTTTGAATGTAGCTAGATTCCAAACTGACTTGCATCACTTCCACGGTTTGAGGTGTGGGAGAAATCGCCGCTTGATTAGCACGGCCGACTCCAGCAAAAAACAGCAGTAATACCAGCGAGCAAACAAAGCTAACCGTGAGTAGCCAAAAACGACGGTGAGAGGGCTGAGAAGAAGAGAGCCCAACTGATTCATGCGACATGGTCATATCCAAATTCCGTAAAAAGCCGAAGTTTCTATAGAGCCTGTTGAACCATGGTGTAAACTAGCTTTGCAATGCTGACGCCTTATCGCAAAAAATCGCGCAGCAAGCTGTAAGTTTAACTATTTTGATTCAACAGTCTTTACCATACTCGGCGATCGTAAAAACCGTTCAAAAAGTACAATAAGTGTACAATCACTGAGTATATGCTAGACTATAAATACTGGACTGTACAGTTTAGTAATATAATTTTTAATCGATTTGTGTTGTGAGAAGTAATTTTGACCGAAGTAAAAACCGTTAAAGCAGGCCGCCCCAAAAGCGCTGAAAAGCGCAACCAGATTATGATTGCAGCAAGTGAACTCTTTCTGGAACACGGCTTTACCAACGCGTCGATGGACCAAGTTGCAAAACGTTCTGGCGTATCAAAACAAACGGTTTACTCTCATTTTTCTAACAAAGATGCACTTTTTACGGCAGTAATTGAGTGGAAATGTAACCAGTACCGACTGGCTCCTGATGCATTGCAATCTGCTGAACTTGATTTGCAAGAAAAACTCACCCAAGTTGGCCAGCAGTTCTTGCAATTAATGCAAGATCCACAGGTCAATGCCATGTATACCGTGGTGATTGGCGAGGGTCGAAACAACCCAAGTGTCGCGAGCCTGTTTTACGAAGCGGGACCGAAGCGCGCCATTAGTGTCGCGACTCAACTGATCAAGCACGCTCCTGGGTTAGAGCTCACTGACCATCAAGCAGTGGAATACAGTGTCGACTTTTTCAATTTGCTCAAAGGCGAATTTCATATGAAAAACATGCTCGGTTTAGAAGAAAAGTTAAAGCCCGGCCGTGCAGACGCGTTAGTAGAACATGCCGTAACGAAAATAATGACACTGATCAAAGTCCTGCATAACAGTTAACAAAACAGACTTTTAGCTATAAGCAATGCCAGTAAAACTCTGTTAGACTACGCCCGTCAAAAACATCCGCGAGTTTCTTCATGTCAGAGTTTACTGGTAATCACATCTTGTCGGTCAACCAATTTGACCGCGACGCCATTGAGCGTATTTTTCACGTTGCACATTGTATGGCGCCCTACGCCCAAAGGGAAAGAAGAACAACAGTTCTAGACGGCGCAATTCTAGGAAATCTTTTTTTTGAACCCAGTACCCGTACTCGTGTGAGTTTCGGCACCGCTTTCAACTTATTGGGCGGTGAGGTTCGCGAAACGACTGGCATGGATAACTCCGCCTTAGCAAAGGGCGAATCACTTTACGACACCGCCAGAGTGCTCAGTGGATACTCCGATATCATTGCCATGAGGCATCCGCAGGCAGGCTCGGTTAGTGAGTTTGCCGAAGGTAGCCGCGTTCCAGTTATCAATGGCGGTGACGGTGCAAACGAACACCCAACTCAAGCATTATTAGACCTCTACACCATTAGGCGTGAGTTAGAGCACAAAGGCAAGACGATTGATGGGTTACATATCGCTATGATTGGTGACCTCAAATTTGGTCGAACCGTGCACTCACTGTCGAAATTGCTTTGTCTATACAAGAACGTTAAGTTCACCCTGGTGTCTCCAAAAGAACTTAGCATGCCTGATTACATTATCGACGAGATAGAAAACGCAGGCCATCAATTGGTGATTACTGACCAACTTGAAGGCAACATGGATGCCGACATCTGTTACCAAACTCGAATTCAAGAAGAGCGTTTCCCATCGCAAGAGGAAGCCAACAAATACCGCGGTAAATTCCGCTTAAATCAATCCATCTATACCAGACACTTCCAGTCAAAAACCGTCATCATGCATCCACTGCCACGTGATTCACGTGCGCAGGCAAATGAACTAGACAATGACCTCAATATGAATCCCAATCTCGCTATCTTCCGTCAAACTGACAATGGCGTCCTAGTGAGAATGGCATTGTTTGCACTAACTTTAGGTGTAGAAAATCTAGTTAAGCAATACGAACGTAGTGTGGTGTGGTACACAAATAAGAGTAATGAATCTAATGCATAAGTCAGAACAACTTTTCGCGCGCGCTCAGCAAACTATTCCAGGTGGCGTAAATTCTCCGGTTAGGGCATTTAAAGCCGTTGGCGGGACGCCACGCTTTATTACCAAGGCTGACGGCCCTTACATCGTTGATGCCGATGGCAAGCAATACATTGATTACGTGCAATCATGGGGACCAATGGTGCTTGGTCACAACAATGCGAAGATCCGTGAAGCCGTCATAGCGGCCGCTGCGAATGGCTTGAGCTTTGGTGCACCAACAGAAGCAGAAATCATCATGGCGGAGACGGTTAGCCAATTGGTACCGTCAATGGAAATGGTGCGTATGGTAAATTCGGGCACCGAGGCTACTATGTCGGCGATTCGCCTCGCTCGTGGCTTCACCAACCGCAACAAAATTCTTAAATTTGAGGGATGTTACCACGGCCACGCTGACGCCTTGCTAGTCAAAGCGGGTTCTGGCGCGCTGACGTTGGGCGTACCAAGTTCACCGGGCGTACCAGATGACTATGCTAAACACACGATGACGGTTGAATTCAACAATCTAGACAGTGTGCAAGAGGCTTTTAATGAGCACGGCGATGACATCGCTTGTATTATCGTTGAGCCAGTAGCCGGTAACATGAACTGTATCCCTCCGGTTCCTGGCTTTTTGGAAGGCTTGCGCAAAATTTGTGACGACTTCGGCAGCGTTTTGATTTTTGATGAAGTCATGACTGGGTTCCGCGTTTCCCGCGGTGGCGCACAAGAGCGTTTTAATGTGAAACCCGACCTAACTTGCCTAGGCAAAGTTATCGGTGGTGGCATGCCTGTTGGTGCGTTTGGTGGCAGACGCGATATCCTGACTCACATTGCGCCTACGGGCCCAATCTATCAAGCTGGTACGCTATCAGGTAACCCTGTCGCGATGGCAGCTGGATTGGCTGCACTTGAGCAAATCTCTCAGCCCGGATTGTACGACAGCATTTTCGCGAATACACAAGCGCTAGCCGATGGTTTCCAAGACCTTGCCAATCGGTATGGCATTCCGTTAACGACAAACGTGGCAGGCTCTATGTTTGGTATCTTTTTTACCGATATTGAGCACGTAACCAACTATCAACAAGCAATCAATTGCAATACAAAACAGTTTAACTCGTTCTATCATGGTATGTTGGAACAAGGGGTGTATATGGCGCCTGCGTCTTATGAAGCGGGATTTGTCTCTAAACAGCACGATGAAACTATCATCGCTCAGACGTTAGAAGCGGCAGAGACGGTATTCAAAACCCTATAAATTGTTGAGGAAATAAGCGCGCGTGAGTGAGTTCATGGCCATCATAGTGTTGTCAGTCATTCTGTCTGTGTACAGTTTGGTTGTTACACTGCTGTACGTTCGAGAAAGGCGATCTTCTCGCTTGTCTCGACGGTTGCAACGGGTCGACAAGACAGCTTCGCTCGCGCTGCTTGACACGGACGAGCGCTTCAAAGAGAAAGCCGACGAAGCAATGCGGCTAACACAAACATTTCAAAAGTTTGTCCCTCGCCAATTTGTTGAGCACTTTGCCAAACACGGTACAGTGAACCTCGAGCTCGGTCATGCCGATGAAGACGAAGTGGCCATTTTGTTTTGTGATATTCGCGGCTTTACTGGGTTGTCTGAACAAATGCGGCCTCAGGAATTGATGAACTTTCTCAATTCTTACTTCTTGAGAATGAACGACCCGATTCATCAAAATGGTGGCTTCATTGATAAGTTTATCGGCGATGCCATTATGGCGCTGTTTGATCATCCAGGAGGCTCTCAAGTCCACAAGACTCGCGATGCCCTATCAGCCGCATTGGATTTGAGAAAAGCCATCACCATTTACAATATGCACCGCAGCAACAGCGGTTATGAACCGATTAATATTGGCATCGGCATTCACTACGGCCCAGTTATCATTGGTACTGTGGGCTCAGATGACAGAATGGATACCACGGTTATTGGCGATAGCGTCAACATTGCCTCCCGTTTAGAGGGTTTATCTCCGGTGTATCACGCCGATATTATTATCAGTGCCCAGGTGTTAGAGGCATTGGGCCCAGATTACCCAATACGCACTAAACTTCTCGACTGGGTCAGAGTAAAAGGCCGCAAAGCACCGTTACAAATCTATGAGGTGTTAAGCCACTTACCCGATGCTGAAATTGAACGCAAGCTGGCTACAGAAGTGTACATAAAAGCGGGCATAGAATACCGAATCTCCCGGAATTGGGAGCAAGCAAAAGCGCAGTTCTATCAAGCGTTAACCATCCAACCAGATGATCCTCTTATCGCTCACCACATTAGCGTTTGTGAAAAGTACGAGCACATGAAACTATCCAGCGATTGGGATGGCGCTTTGGCCTTATAAGCCACTACCCTTCGAAGTTTTGATGTTGTTTAATGAAGTTAACGGAGGGCGCAAAGAAGGCGGCCCCGGTTTGTGCACTGGTGAAGTCCAGCCAACGGTCGTAATCGTTGTTACCTGAACCAAATATCTGACTGTGAAGCATGGCCTTGAATGGCTGAGAACTGGAAGCGCAAGAGACAAAGAGCAAACCTTGAGAAGTCATATCCCCATAGGGCATACCTTGTTTCAGTAATTGCGGGTTATCCCCTCCAGGAAATTTCGCCGATGCTCTTACACTGTGAGACCATTCAGATTGTTCGGCACTGGGTAAATTATGTTCACGCGTCATGCCCATCGTTTGCTCTTGCTGCCTTTCAGAAAGGCTAAGCCAGCGTCTTAAATCATGTTGGTATCGCTGGACATGTACATAACTTCCACCTGCGAAATCCGTATCCTGATCACCCACTATTGCGACTTCTCGGCGGTACATCCCCCTTGGGTTGTCAGCCCCATAGACGAAACCATTGAGATCCCGCCCATCGAGATAACGGAAGCCTTTGATCTGTTCCACAAGTTCCACGTGCAAACGCATTAAATCAATCACTTCAAGGCCAATTGCATGGCAAATATCCATGCGGTCAGCGCGAATTTGAATAAAGAGATCTACCGGTGTAACAGGAGCACAGCGGTCTTCACATTGCATATCGGGGAAGGGCTTGAGTTCTAAAGGAATCAAACCGGGATACAATTCGTGCCAATACGAGGTACCAATCGCAATCATGCCGGTTACCATAGCCTCGTAATGCTCATTGTCGTAGTGCTCAAAGATATCTAGGATTCGCGCGAGTTTTGCGCGCACCGCCTCGCAGTCGTCATCGACAACATTTAGCATTAAGTATTGCGCATGTAGATTAGGTTCTGCACACACACCTTTTTGAGGCTGAGACATCGTTTATTATTGTCCTTTTACTCGGCCGATGTAATCTCGTCAGTATCCTGCTGCCTGGCCGTCTTTGCGACTTTCAGATGCACCAAAATACACATTCCGTTTACTATCATAACTGATTGCTTGATACCCACCAAATGAACCAACGTTATCTTGGAGTTTATGACCTCTTTCAATTAGTTCGCGCTTCGTCGACTGAGCGACTCCCGACTCTAGACTAACAAAGCCGCCATCCAACATCATTGCGCCCGTTGGGCTGCTCGAGCCCGAGTGCAAAATACGCGGAGCATCGCCGGCCTCTTGCAAGTTCATACCGAAATCAATCATATTCACAATAATTTGTGCATGCATTTGTGGTTGGGTTCCCCCCCCCATTACGCCAAAGCTTAACCATGGCTTACCATTGCGCGTCACAAATGCTGGAATGATGGTATGAAATGGCCGCTTACCCGGCTTATATTCGTTGGCGTGGCCTTCTTCTAACGTAAAAAGTTCACCCCGATTCTGTAATATAAAGCCGAGTCCCGGCGGTGTCATTCCCGATCCCATCCCACGGAAGTTACTTTGAATCAGTGACACCATGTTGCCATCACTGTCTGCAACCGTCATATAGATGGTATCACCGTGATTAATGCCAGCATCAACGCGTTTTGCGGCTTTTTTAGGGTCAATGAGTTTTTGTCTTTCTCTTGCGTATTCCTTGGAAATCAACCAATCCACTGGCACGTCACTAAACGCCATATCCGCATAAAATTTAGCGCGGTCGGCAAACGCCAGTTTTTTCGCTTCAACGAAGGTATGAATGTAATCAGCGGAGCCAAAGCCCATGCCTTCGATATCATATCCCTCTAATATATTGAGAATTTGCAATGCGGCAATGCCTTGACCATTGGGTGGTAATTCCCATACATCGTAACCGCGATAATTGGCTGATACTGGCACCACCCACTCAGATGTGTGCGAGGCCAAATCTTCGTATGACAAAAAACCGCCTTGCTCTTTGATATAAGCATCTATGGTTCGCGCAATATCACCTTTGTAGAATGCATCTCTTCCACCCGTTGCGATTTTCTCGTATGTCGCCGCCAATGCAGGATTGGTAAAGATGTCACCTTTTCTTGGTACTTTACCATCGGGCAGGTAAATATCGGCAAAGCCGTCGTAGTGCCCAATTCGGTCTGTATTCATCTGCCAGTAATAGGCAATCAACTCACTGACGGGGAAGCCTCGCTTTGCATACTCAATTGCTGGTGTCAGCACGGTTGTCATTGGCAATTTGCCAAAACGTTCATGCAGCATAAACCAGCCATCGACGGCACCGGGAACTGAAACAGGCAATGGCCCAAACGAAGGAATTTTTGTCATCCCCTGGGCGGCGAATTCTGATTTTTCGAGGGATTTGGGTGAGCGGCCCGATGCGTTTAAGCCAACCAAGCTTTGATTTTCTGCATCCCAGACAATGGCATACAAATCACCTCCAATACCGCATCCAGTTGGCTCTACTAACCCCAGCATCGCATTTGCAGCAATCGCGGCATCAACGGCACTGCCGCCGCGTTTTAAGATATCAAGCGCCACTTGTGTCGCCAATGGCTGGCTCGTTGCTGCCATCCCCTGTTGGGCAATAACTTCCGAACGGGTCGCAAATGTATGGCCGGTTATCCTATCGGCGGCAAAAACCGAGATACAAGTGGATAAACCCAAAAACAAACTGGCTAGCTTTTTCATGATGGCTCTCTTCGTTTTTCTTGTTGTGGCCACTTTCCCGCGCAAACGGGGCAAAAGATTTACGCACAAAAACCTAAGGATATTGAAAAAGTATAGATGACAACGCGTTGATACAAAAGCGATTTAAGATGGCCACCAGGGCTTTTGTTTCAGGCAGAAAAAAGCCCCGCAAAAGCGAGGCTAATCGTGGTGAGTCAGGCTTATTATTATTATTTTGTTTGCCTAATCATGAATCCGATTATTTACGGCCGCTTGTAAAGTCAGGGTAAGCTTCTAAGCCACACTCACTCAAGTCAACGCCGTCAAACTCTTCTTCTTCGCTTACACGAACACCCATGATAGCTTTCAGTGCGAACCACACAGCCAAACTAACAACAAATGTCCAACCGAAGATAGTCAATGCACCAATCAACTGACCAGAGATTGAAGAACCATCATTTGTAGCTGGTACAAGTAATAGACCAAGAAGACCTACAGTACCGTGAACAGAGATAGCACCTACTGGATCATCGATTTTTAGCTTGTCTAGAGTAATGATGCTGAATACTACCAAGGCACCGCCAAGCGCACCGAAGAGTGTTGCTTGTAGTGGTGTAGGTGTAGACGGCTCAGCTGTGATTGCTACTAGGCCAGCCAATGCGCCATTTAATGCCATAGTCAGGTCAGCTTTGCCGAACAATACGCGAGCCAATAGCAACGCGGCGATAGTACCACCCGCAGCTGCAGCGTTTGTGTTCATGAATACAACAGCAACGCTGTTTGCACTTTCTACTGTGGCTGTAGCCAATACAGAACCACCGTTGAAACCAAACCAACCCATCCAAAGAATGAATGTACCTAGAGTTGCTAGTGGTAAGTTTGCACCTGGGATGGCGTTAACTTTGCCATCAGCCGTGTACTTGCCTTTACGAGCACCTAGAACTAGTACACCCGCCAATGCTGCTGCAGCACCAGCCATGTGAACGATACCAGAACCAGCAAAATCAGAGAAACCAAGGTCACCTAGCGTATACATACCGAATACCGCTTCGCCGCCCCAAGTCCAACGACCTTCCATTGGGTAGATGAAACCTGTCATGACAACAGCAAAAGCAAGGAATGCCCAAAGCTTCATACGCTCAGCAACTGCACCCGATACGATAGACATTGCTGTTGCAACGAATACCACTTGGAAGAAGAAGTCAGCTGAAGGTGCATACGTTGCAGGCTCTTCTGCACCTGTTGCGCCGTCGCCAGTAATATCTTTTAAGAACCAAGAGAAGTCATCGCCACCGTACATGATGCTATAACCGCAAACCATGTACATGGTACAAGCGATACCAAAAAGCGCGATGTTCTTAGTCAAAATTTCAGTTGTGTTTTTCGCTCGAACTAGACCAGCCTCAAGCATTGCAAAGCCTGCAGCCATCCACATGACAAGCGCACCACAGACTAGGAAATAGAAGGTATCTAATGCATACCCAAGTTCAAATGTGATTTCCATTATTATTTTCTCCGCAAAATTATCAGTCGCGCTTACAACGCGTCGCTGTCAGACTCGCCGGTTCTAATTCGAACGGCATGCTCAAGGTCATAAACAAAAACCTTTCCGTCGCCAATTTTGCCGGTTTTCGCTGCGCCAACGATGGCTTCTACTAAACGCTCTACCTGATCATCCTGAACGGCGATTTCCAATTTCACCTTAGGTAGAAAATCCACTTGATACTCTGCACCACGGTAGAGTTCAGTGTGGCCTTTCTGACGTCCGAAACCTTTCACTTCGGTAACGGTTAGACCGTCGATACCGATTTCTGAAATGGCTTCACGGACATCATCTAGCTTGAAAGGCTTGATGATAGCTGTGACTAGTTTCATGAGTTGCTCCCAGATTTGAATGGATTTATTGCAATTTTGTTTTTATGTATTGTCCTTAACACAAGACCTATGCCACAAATTCAATCTCATAAAAAACAACAACTTACACTCAAAACAAATTATCACGCACTGATTTAGTGCACCACAATTGTGCAAGGGCTAAGCAACGCACCCTATTGGATCGCATCCACTGGCAATATCAAATTTGTCTAATAAATGGGAACTTTTTAAACACAGTCGCGTCTATTTTGCTGCGCAAATTGGTTTGTGAATTTAGGCGTACTTATACTTCAAGTTGAGACAACTAGGGACAGTAAGGGCAATGCAACATATTGAATTATCTGGTGAATATAGATGACAACACAGATAATTGGCGGTTTTTCCGAGCTAATAGAGCTGCCTGCTAGACCCACTCCTTTAGTCAAAAAACGTCAAACATCGCTGATTTTATTGAGCTTGTCGCTATTGGTGCACCTGGCGATTTTTTTCGCGCTGTCACTGGGCAACGACGTCTCTGTATCGAGTGACAAGGTGAACGAACCGATTTCAGCGATCTTAGTATTTCCTACTGTCGTCCCTCAATCCGAGCCAGAGCCCATTGTTGAACAACTCGTCCCTCCAACGGAAGACAGCGACGTGCAAACCCAAGCGATAGATAAAGCCCCTTCGGAACCCGAGGTATTAAACTCACCAGAAAGCCCGCCGGCTCAGCCTGCAGAGGCCATAGCGTCGCCGCCAAGCCCAGAGATACTCACTACGGACTCAGAAAACGCAACGACACAGCTGTCTCAAAAGCAATTGAACTTGTCGACAAAACAAGCCTTACAGCAGTTCATGCAGTCCCATCAAGACCGAGCAATTAACGAAGACGGTGCCCGAGCGGCGCAAGAGCATAGACGTTTAAAAACGTCACCTGATCTACCTGAGCGAGACTTGGTGCAAGAAGAGAGAAAACGCGCGACGCTGCAGCCGACCAAAGTTAATTGTGATTCTGGCGCAGCAAAAACCTTGGCCGTTATCAGTTCATTTACCGGTGGCCGAGTGCAATGCAACAAACGCAATGATGGGTTAGATAAATTTATCAAAAAACATGTCAACAAAGAGAGTGACGTGGACAACTAAGTCTGGGTAGAGCGAGTATTAGCAGCGATAGCCGTGTCCTCGCCCCGTTTACAACAAAGTGAGTGGTCTTTTTGTCACCGCATAAGTGCACCAACGATTTTTATTTGGTCACACCACGTGGTTAGTACTATCAACTCTGCTTGGTCTAAGACATTCTCTCGGTTTGGCACCCAGAAACAGAGTTATCGTATGAATTGCTTTCATTGCTATTGAAAAGTTACGCTACCACGCCCTCCTCGGACACATGCTAACAACGTTAAGGTTATTCTCCCTTTTAGTGTAGCTACTCGTTAGAATACAAACGCCGAGCGACCATTTATCTACACGCACTGGCATGAGCGCAAAAGCCTTGTTTGGCCAACTCGTTCAACCAGTCCATTTACGCATTTTCAAACGATACGCAATACTTGCTTTTTTAACTGTATGCCCGAAGATAGAGAAAAAAAGCTAACAAGGAAATTGCATGGCTTCTGCCAATTTACTCGCTCTTATTGACGATATTGCGACACTGATGGATGACATTGCTGCTATGTCAAAAGTGGCAGCGAAAAAAACAGCCGGGGTACTGGGCGACGATCTCGCCCTGAATGCAAACCAGGTTCAAGGCGTAAAGGCAGACCGAGAGCTTCCCGTTGTTTGGGCCGTTGCAAAAGGGTCATTCCTTAACAAAGTCATCTTGGTACCCAGCGCCTTACTGATCAGCGCATTTTTTCCACCACTAATTACACTTCTATTAATTGCCGGCGGCCTCTTTCTGTGCTTTGAGGGTTCGGAAAAGGTACTCCATCGTTTTATCTCCGGCGATGATCACGAGCGCGAGGAGCGCTTGAGTGCAGCATCCCATCAAGAAGTTGACATGGTCGCTTTTGAAAAAGAAAAAATTAAAGGGGCTATCAGAACTGACTTTATTCTGTCAGCGGAAATCATTGTCATCGCACTGGGAAGTGTTCAAAAAGCAGATATTGTGACGCAACTTGGTGTACTTATCGCGCTGAGTATTGGCGTAACAGTGGGTGTGTATGGACTCGTAGCGGGCCTTGTCAAAATGGATGACGCCGGGCTTTACATGCTGAGAAAGTCTTTTTCTGGTGGTTACAATACTTTTCAAAAATGGTCTGGACGCGCCCTACTCATTGCCGCCCCCGCCCTGATGCGATTACTTGCAATCGTTGGGACAATCGCGATGTTCCTCGTCGGCGGTGGTATTCTTACCCACAATATTGGTCCATTACATCACCTAGCAGAACGTCTAAACCAGATGGCGGCCGACTATTCGTTAGCTTCTGCACTGCTGTTTGATGCGGCATGTGGCTTTGTCGCTGGGGCCTTAGTGTTGGGGATCGTCATGGTAGCCAAAAAGCTAAAACGCTAGCGTGACAAAGTGTTGGTCAATTTCACAAAATCATCTGTGAATTTGACCAACTTTTAGTTTCAACAGATCAGACAAAATCCACTTCTCATTCTCATAAAAATTAAAAAGCATTATAAATCAATAATTTAAAATTTTTTTCTAAATTGGCACAACTATCGCAAATGTTATTGCGACTTAATTGTTAACTGCAAAGCAGAAGTAAACAGAGTGCAGTTTTTTAACCAAATTTTAGGAGAACATCATGCTTTTTAATCGTCGTCTTTTCACTGCACTAGTTTTTGTTGGCGTATCATCAACAGCTGCTGCAGCACAAAATCCCGTTGAGAATGTATTGACTCAGTACATGAATGAATCAATCGCTCAAACACAAGCCCAGCTGTCAGTAGACGCAACACGTAACGTGCTAACTGCTAGCTTGTATTTTGAACCAGAAGCGGTTGAGAAGAGTCTAGTTGCAGACGTCACTGTAACAGACTTACCAGCTCAACAAACTGCTGCCAACACTGACGCTGAGTAACCAGTATGTTAGTGGGCGCAACACCAGTATTAATGCTCGCGATGGGACCTGTGCTTGCTTTCCTAGCCAGTCTCATCGTGTTCAATGGTGTGCGATTCATCGCACATCGCCTCTCCCAACCAAAACCCTTACTCCCGTAGGGCCTTTCCTCAGGTAAATCATGATGATCATTTACCCCATCATCATGATTCTCCTGGGGCTTTTTATCTGCCTAGTAACCTATCCCACCAAGTTCGTTTTTTCTTTTTATCCGCTGGCGGTGGCATACCTTTGCAATCGGAGGGCGCAGGTAAAACGTCTAGCACGGCTGGCACATTCAGAGTATTAGGACACCCAGGCGCCATAATATCTCCGCTACTTCTGTCGAAATTTGCGATCCCCAAGCCTTGTGGAAAGCGTCTAGATAATGATTTTGGCGATTGCAAACGCTGATAATTGACAAAAATAGGTAGCGCGCCGCTAGCCCCCGTCAAGCCAATTGGCTGATTATCGTCGTTACCTACCCAAACCGTAGCCACGTTATTTCTGTCGAACCCGGTAAACCAACTATCTCGATAATCGTCAGTTGTTCCCGTTTTCCCTGCCATATTAATGCCCGGAAATGTTTGGCTGATGCGTTTAGCCGTCCCTTCCACAGTGACTTTATACAGCGCATAGTTCAGTAAATAAGTTGCCGCTTCGTCAACTCGTTGCTCAGAAAAGTCAGCGTACTGCCACAATAACCGGTTATTGGAGGACACAATTGAATTTACAGTATGTAAAGGGGCGTAGCGGCCACTATTTGCGATAGTTTGGTACATTTGATTCATCGAAAATGGACTAAGCGTTACCGCGCCCAGTGTTAACGCGGGCACCTGCTCGATTGGCTCACTAACACCCAGCCGTTGTAGCGTGTTAGTAATGCTGTCTAACCCCACTTCCAAGCCAAGGTTCACGGTAGGCACATTCAAAGAACCTGTTAATGCATCAATAAGTGGCACTTGGCCTCTGAACTTTTTGTCTGCATTGAGCGGCGACCACGGCTGACCTTCTCTTCCTTTGAGGGTGACGGGTTCGTCTTTTAAAGGCGTTGCTAAGTTATACAATCCGGGGCTTTCAAGCGCAGTAAGATAAACCGCGGGCTTGACCAGACTGCCAATTTGACGGCGAGCATCCAAAGCGCGATTAAAGCCCGAGTAGCTGGTATTCACGCTCCCGACAATTGCTCGAATCTCCCCAGCTGAAATGTTAGATACTACCATCGCACCTTCCAGCGGAACGCTGCGATTTTTTTGCAACGAGCCGAGCGTAGATGTCAGTGACTTTTCCGCTCGCCTTTGCGCGTAGATATCCAGTGAAGTAAAGACTTTTACCCCTGACTCCCGAATATTCGGATCCGCAAGGATATCAGACAATTCACGGCGAACTTGCTCCATAAACGCAGGGTGTTTGCCACTCGCCAGACTGGCCCCGCTGGCAAGTGTTAGTGGAAAGTCAACGAGCGTTTCGTATTCAGCTCTATCAATTTCATTGGCTTCAAACAAGATTCGGAGAACGAGATTTCGACGTTCAAGGGCTCGCTCAGGATAACGACGAGGATTGTAATAGGATGGCCCTTTTATCATCGCTACCAACGTAGCGATTTCCGCTGTGTTGAGTTCATGCGCTGGGCGATCAAAGAAAAAGTGGCTCGCTAAACCAAAACCGTGTACTGCGTTTTCACCATTTTGGGCAAGAAACACCTCATTTAAATAGGCCTGTATAATCTGTGTTTTGCTGTAACGGGCATCAATAATAATGGCCATCAAGGCTTCTTTTATTTTTCTCACGATGGAACGCTCGCGAGTCAGATACAAGTTTTTCACGAGCTGTTGAGTCAGGGTGCTGCCACCTTGAACAGTCCGCCCTGCCGCGATATTGGCCATGAGTGCGCGAATAATCGAAAGTGGTGCTACCCCGTGGTGATCATAAAAGTTTCTATCTTCAACCAATGTCAGCGCTTTGGGCAACAGAGGTGGCACCTCGTTGATATCGAGTAGCATTCTATCTTCACGAGAGCTACTAACCAGCCGGGTAACCAACCAAGGCTCTAAACGGATAGTTTTCACATCACCGAGGTCACGGTCGAGAATACGACTTACTCTGCTACCCGACCAATGAATCGCGATTTCGCGAAGTGGTTGAGAGCCATCGGGAAAGTGAAACCCACGGCGCTGAACGTGTAGTACTCCATTTTTAAACGTATATTGGCCACTTGTTTTGGCATTTTGCACGCGTCGATAACCGAGCAGCTTTAGCTCGTCAATCACTTCTTTAGTTGTGATCTCTTGTTCCACCGCTATCGCTAAGGGACGAGCATATATCTGCGCGGGAACAACCCATTTGTTACCTTCAAAGGAGTGCTTAATTTGAGCATCGAGGTAAAACATGTAAGCGCCGAGTAACACAGTACCTACTAAGCTCAACTTAACAATTAATCCGGTCCAACCACGCTTTTTTTGCTTATTTTTCGTTTGTTTTTTCGCCACTTATCATGCCATCATATTTAAAGGAGTGAAGAATCGACTCGTCCGCTCAAGGAAGGCGCCTCATGGTTTCGCACCATGAAGTATATCGAACGAGAATGTCATTTTGCGGCCTAACTGGGGGAAATTCCAGTGTATTTTTGCCACATTTCGACAATCTTCACACATCAGATACGTGTAGTGGCGGTTTGCAAGCGTATAAACCTTCATGCCAGTGAGGATAACAGCATGAAAATCACTATCGATGTCGACTTGTCTCCCCAAGAGGCCCGCGAGCTATTTGGCTGGCCTGATTTAAGCGCGCTTCACGAACCGACGCTAAAACTGCTACAAAAGCAAATTCAGCGTGGCGATATCAACACGATGTCGTCCCTACTACAACATTACCTCGATGGCAGTCAGAATGCCTTCACAATGTATTCAAAATTGTTTGAGAATATTGCCCATTCTCAACGTTCGGAGAATTAATCCAAGGAGCTAGCGTGCAACATACACATGATGACGACATATTGGATACACTCAACCAATATGCTCACCAATTCAATGCCATGGTCAAAGAAGTATTATCTCGCAGCGCAAGCAGTGCAGATACTGCAGCAATGTTTGATCCAGCCAAATTACAACATTTGTTGTCGGGCTCTGTAGAAGTGGATACGGCGAAGTTGGTTGAGAACCAAATGGAATTCATGCGACAACAAACCGAGCTGTGGCAACAAGCTACCAAAGCTATGCTAGGTGAAAAAGCGCAAGCTGTTGCTACCGAAGAGCCCGGCGATAAGCGTTTTGTCCATTCTGATTGGCAAGATAATCCCGTTTTCAGTTACCTCAAACAGGCGTATCTCATCAATTCTAAAATGCTCCAAAGCATGTTAGAAACGATGAAGTTCGACGATCCAAAATCGGCAGAACAAGTGAAGTTCTATACCCGCCAGTACATCAATTCTGTGTCTCCCACTAACTATTTGCTGAGCAACCCCGAAGTCTGTGAAGAGATTCTCAAAACCAGAGGCCAAAACATGGTTCACGGTATTGAGAACTTCATGCGCGACTTGGAGAAAAGCCCAATAGAAGCATTTAAAATCACCCAAACAGACAATACGGCTTTTGAACTGGGTGACAATTTAGCGAATACGCCAGGTAGTGTGGTGTATCAAAATGCCTTAATTCAACTTATCCACTATCAGCCGAAGCAGGCCAAAACGTACTCCCGTCCAATCTTGTTTGTTCCGCCGTTTATTAATAAGTACTACATACTCGACTTGGAAGAACGTAAGTCCATGGTGAATGGATTGCTCAACGCAGGCCACAGTGTATTCATGATTTCGTGGGTCAATCCAGATGCCACTCTAGCTGACTATGATTTCGTCGACTATATGAAGCAAGGCCCTGTTGCAGCATTAGATGTTGTCGCAGACATCACCCAACAAGAGAAAGTCAATATGGTGGGCTTTTGCGTGGGAGGCACGTTGCTTTCAATGGCAAGTGCTTACCTGAGAGCGAAAGGCGACGAAAGACTCGGTTCGATTACCTTGCTGACTACATTGTTAGACTTCAGTGAACCGGGAGAAATTGGCAATTATCTAACAGATGAGGCCCTTCCTTTACTCGAACAAAATGCTGATATTAAAGGAGTATACGACGGCCGTATTCTCGGTTTGAGCTTCAGTTTATTACGCGAAAACAATTTGTTCTGGTCTTATTTCATCAATAATTACCTGAAAGGCAAAGATCCAGCCGCGTTTGATATTTTGTATTGGAACAGTGATGCAACCAACATCACGGCATCTTGCTTCAAGCAATACATCAATACAACTTACTGGGAAAATAAACTCAAAGAGCGAGGTGCCATTGAGGTTGATGGTATTGCCATTGACCTTGGCAACATTGATGTGCCCGTTTATTTTCTCGCCACACTGGCAGACCACATTGTGCTTTGGCAAGGCGCTTATAAAGGCACTCAGTTAGTCAAAGGAGACACCCGATTTGTCCTTGCTGGCTCGGGGCATCTCGCTGGCGTTATCAACCCACCAGAAAAGGGCAAGTATCCACACTGGATCAATGACCAATTAGATGCCGACCCGGCAAAGTGGTTCGACAATGCACAAAAAGTCGAGGGGTCTTGGTGGCCCGATTGGTATCAGTGGCTTGAGCACCAAGACAGCAGCAAGGTTGAAGCTCCACAACCCGGTAGCAATGCTAGTTATCCGACATTAGAGGCCGCACCGGGCAGTTACGTTCGCAAGCGACTCGACTGAAATAGTGTGAGTTATCTGTTTCAGTCGCTGCCCTGTGATATCGTCACAGGGCAGCTATTCCTTGCAGCGACAGACTCAGATAAGCTACTCTCATGCTTCCACACCCAGCGATTACAGATATCCATGATCACGATTAAGAAGTACCCAAACCGCAGAATGTACGACACATCTCGTAGCCAGTATGTCAATCTGGACTATATCAAATCGCTGATCAATCAACGGGACGAGTTTCGTGTTATCGATTCTAAAACGGAAGAAGATTTGACTAAGTCGATTCTGTTGCAAATTATCAGTGAATCAGAAACCAATGAAAATCAGTCTCTGCTGACCAATTCACTGCTCAAGCAACTCATTCGCTTTTATGACTCAGACATGCAAGCCTTTGTTAGGCAATACCTAGAACAAAGCATCGTCAGTTTCATCGAGCAACAAGACAAAGTACAAGGCATGATGAAAAATATGGTTGAAACTAGCCCGTTCGGTATGTTCAACAAAATGATGGAACAGAACATGGATGCATGGATGAAATCCACCAAACGCAATAAGGACGACTGAAGTTTTATTTAGCTTACCTCTAGCAGCCCTTAGCAGTCCCTAGCAGCGCCCTTATGCTGCACCGCAACATAAAATAACCTATCGATAGAATTTATTGTTCTAAGCATCATGCTGCAAAGCAGCAATTTGTACTTGATCACGAACAACACCTTGTCTAATATCTAACCAACTACGCTGCTGCACCGCAGCAATTTATCCTTATTCGTTAGGAGAAAAGTATGTTTGGTAAGTTTTCAGAGCAACTCAAAAAGTCGGCTAAGCCAGTAAACTCACTAGTCGCACTGAATGCAAAAACGTTCGAAGATCTGTCTCAACACCAGACAGAGCTATTCACAGGATTACTGAGCGAAAGCGTCAAATACATGGAAAGTGTCACGCACCAAACAGAAGTTAAAGGCGTAATGGCTGCTAATTCCGCATACGCTCAAGCGATGCGAGAACGCTTTGCGAGTGTTTCTAAAGAAACCTACTCCACGCTCAGCGCCATGAGTGAACAAGTAACTAAGGTTCTGCAGCAATCGATTGAGAGTCCGGTGATTGACACGCCTGTCCCAAACTCAGCAGCAAAAGCAGAACCTGCCGTCCCTAAAAAGGTTACCAAAGCAACCGAAGTCAATCCTACGGCGGTATCGAAATCGAGTCCAACCGCTGAAGCGAAAACTGAAGTAAAAGCAGCACCAGCAGCGAAGAAAACCGCTGCAAAAAAACCAGCAACGCGTACACGTAAAGCCTCGAGCCCTACAACGAAGGCAGCCGCGGCAAAAACGGCAAGTAAAACCAACGCTTAACCCTGTAACATTTTAAATTGATACTGGAGATACACCAATGTTCGAACAATTCAACGAAACAATGAAAGACGCAATGAAGCCAGTTACAGATTTGGCGACATTGAACATGAGCACGATGCAAGACTTGGCAGAAAAGCAGAATACACTGCTGTCTACCCTACTTTCAGACGGCATGGCTTTTGTAGAAAAAGCGAGCCAACAGAAAGATGTAATGAGCCTTGCTGAAGCACAAAAAGCGTATTTCGAGGGTTTCCAAGAAACACTGACTGACGCGGCGAAAACTAACTACAGCATCCTTTCAGAAGCGCAACAAAAAGCAGGCGAAATGATGAAAGTGATGTCTGAGGACATGACCAGTAAATTTACTACTGCCAAGTAATAACGGTTAGCACGTACAAATGGGGAATCGTGCAATAGTGCGATTCCCTTTTTGTTGGTTTGTTATGTAAATCATTCAATGCTGTTGTGCCGACAATAGTGCCCTATCCTGCCAGTCTAACTCTTCGAGGAATAACGCATGAACTACCAAGCTTATGATTATCTCACCCGTAGCGCGCAAATAATGCACGAGGGGTTTAGTTTGATGAACGATATTGCAAACCACCCCGCTAACCCATTCAGCCATTCTATCGGCGGAAGGATTACGCGAGCCTCTTTGGAGACCGCCATGCGGCTTACAAGACGCTACGAAAAGCTTGGTTTCAACATTGAAGATATCAACATTGATGGTCAGCGATACCTAGTACGCGAAGATGTCGTGATGTCCAAACCCTTCTGTGACCTGATGCATTTTAACCGAGTAGGCCATAGCGAGGATCACAAAGTACTCTTGGTCGCGCCCCTATCGGGCCATCATGCAACCTTACTTAAAGGAACGGTGGAGGCACTCTTACCGGATCACGAAGTGTACATCACCGACTGGGGAGATGCTCGTGAAGTGCCACTTAGCGAAGGCCCTTTCAGTTTCGACTGCTATGTCGAATACCTGATTGAATTTCTTGAGTTTCTTGGGCCAGATACTCACATGATTGCTATTTGTCAGCCAACAGTGCAGGCGCTAATCGCGACGGCTGTCATGGCGGAACAGAAAAACACTTGCGTACCCCAATCTCTTACCTTGATGGCCGGCCCGTTAGATACCAGTAAAAATCCAACACGAGTCAATGACTTTGCACATGAACATCCAATGTCATGGTTCAAAAATGTCGCCATCATGAAGGTCCCTTATGGTTATCCTGGAGAAGGAAGAGAAGTGTATCCGGGTTTCATGCAACTCGGTGGTTTCATCAGCATGAACCAAAGGAGCCACACCAAAAAGTACATGAACTTCTTTCAAAACCTAGTATTTGGTGAAGAAGAAGACGCAGACCGCTTTCGCGCGTTTTACGACGAATATCTAGCCGTGCTCGATATGCCAGCTGAGTTTTATCTCGAAACGATAGAACGTGTATTTAAAAACAATGAAGTGGCAAAAGGTGCAATCACTTACAAAGGCCAACCAGTCAACTTTGAGGCCATTGATGATACGCCATTGCTCACTGTGGAAGGGGCTGAAGACGACATTTGTGGCCTTGGTCAAACACAAGCGGCACAGACAATTTGTAAGAGCTTGCCCAAAACCATGCGTCGACATCACGTACAGCCAGGAGCCGGGCACTATGGGATATTCAGCGGCTCCAAGTTTCGTAAACATATCCGACCGCTAATCACCGACTTTATTCATAAGTACACCTGATTAGCTCGATCATAGGGTATGGTTTGGGGTAGCATGAGGGTTACCCCAATTGAAGTGGTTTGATACATGATTCGACGCGTTTCTCTTTCTCTGTTTTCTTTTTTTCTGATTCATCACGCCGGCGCCGCGGAAGTAACGGCTGACGATTTCGAAGCGTGCAAAGTACAATGGCAAACGCTGGCAACTGATGCCCAGCTCAGTGACGACACCATCGACAAAGTCATCCCCTCTCTCAAGATTCAGCAACGCGTGCTTGAACTAGACAAGCGTCAGCCTGAGTTCGTCCAAACCTTTCCGGGCTACTTCAGCAAGCGAGTGACCAAATGGCGAGTCGAAAAAGGCCAAGCCATGTACAAAAAACACAAAGCGCTTTTAAAAGGCTTAAATGATAAGTATGGGATTCCTCCCCACTACTTGCTCTCTTTTTGGGGCTTAGAAACCAATTTCGGCAGCTACAAAGGCAAAATGCCTGTGCTGGATTCCCTTGCAACGTTAGCGTGTGACAAACGTCGTTCGGCTTACTTTACTCAGGAATTGATGGTGGCACTACGGCTGATGGAGCGTGAAAACATAGAACAAGCGAATATGGTTGGCTCGTGGGCAGGCGCCATGGGGCATACGCAGTTTATGCCATCAGCCTATATCAACTACGCAGTAGACGGCGATGATGATGGCCAAGTCAATCTGTGGGAGAGTGAAGAAGATGCCCTCACATCCGCAGCCAACTTCCTTGCTCAGCTCGGGTGGAAACCGGGTTATCGCTGGGGACGTGAAGTACAGCTATCTGAGGACTTTGATTTTGAATCCGCCGGCATTCAGAAAAAACGCACCATGACTGAGTGGGCAAAGCTAGGGGTATTTCAAGCAGACGGTAGCGCGCTCCCCAAAGCTGATATTCAGGCTTACCTCGTTGTACCATCTGGCAGTGAGGGGCCAGCGTTTCTCGCCTATACAAACTTTAACGTGATCATGCGTTGGAATAACTCTGAATTCTATGCCATTGCGGTAGGCCATTTAGCCGACCGTATTGCGGGCGCATCCCCATTAGTACAACCATTACCTGATCTGCCTGCGTATAGCCGCAAACAAATCCAGCAATTGCAACGCTTGCTCAATGAAAACGGCTATGACGTTGGTGTACCTGATGGCATCATTGGGCCAGCGACACGCAAAGGTATTCGCGCATTTCAAACGGCTGAGTCCTTGACCGCTGATGGCTTCCCTTCTCTTAGTGTGATGGAAAAGATTGGTGTAAAGGTTGGCGCAGCGTCAAGCTAGAGTGAATTGATGTTTTCAAAGTAAGTTGGCTTAATCTGAGCACGCTAGATACAAAAAAGCGCGGCTTCTCGACCGCGCTTTTTTTACACCTTCCGGTTGTTAGTACATGTGCTGGCCGCCGTTAATCGACAGTGTAGAACCTGTCATAAAGCCAGCTTTATCCGAGATTAAAAACATCACTGCATCAGCAATGTCTTCTGGCTTGCCAAGTCGGCCAACTGGAATAGTCGCGATAATTTTCTTGAGCACTTCCTCAGGTACCGCGCGGACCATGTCAGTGTCAACATAGCCCGGCGCAATGGCGTTCACGGTAACGCCTTTTGCTGCCGTTTCTAGCGCCAACGCCTTGGTAAAACCATGAATACCAGACTTAGCGGCCGCATAGTTAACTTGACCATATTGCCCAGCTTGTCCATTAACTGAGCCGATATTGACTATACGCCCAAACCCCCTTTCACGCATACCCGTAATAACACTCCGGCAAGTGTTAAAACACGATGCTAAGTTAGTTTGAATGACGGCATCCCACTGCTCAAAATCCATTCTGTGCATTGTGCCATCGCGAGTGATACCAGCATTATTGATAAGAATATCAATCGGCCCATAATCATTCTCAATTTGCTCAATTGCCATGTTCGTCTTTTCAAAGCTCGAAACATCAAACTTAAAAGACGGAATCCCTGTGCGTTCGGTGAACGCTTTTGCAGCCTCGTCATTACCGCCGTAATTCGCCACAACAGTGTAGCCAGCGTCCTTCAATGTCGTACAAATTGCCTCACCGATACCGCGGGTCCCACCTGTCACCAATGCTACTTTAGCCATGGCTTTTCTCCTTTTTTACGGTTGCTCAATTATTAAACTTTAGTCTATTAAGCACATATAAAAGAAAGATGACAATAGCGGTATAAGACCTTAGTGTTAGTACATTTTTTACTCTAAGTTAATGATTTGTAAACAATAAAATAAACTGGTTAAAAATCAACCCATTGCCTTTTTGGTCTTAGTCGTCGCTTGCGCACTGGTCGGATCGTCTGGCCAGTAGTGTTTTGGATAACGCCCCTTCATTTCTTTTTTGACATCGGCATAACTGCCACTCCAAAAACCACCTAAATCTTGCGTCGTTTGGATAGGTCGCCCAGCTGGATTGAGCAACTCTACCGTCACTATCACTTTCCCCTCGGCCACATAAATTGGTGCAGCTAACCCATACATTTCCTGCATACGCACGGATAATTTCACTTTGCCATTGTCGAGGTAATCTAACTTGCGTTGATTGCCACTTGGCACCGCTAGGCTGCTAGGTAAAAATTGTTTAATGGCATCTTGCTGAGGCCAGGTTAACATTTGGGTGAACAACTCCGTCCAATTCAATTTTGCTAAATCGGTTAGTGATGTACATCGGCTGAGTGGCGCTTGATAGTGCTCAATAATACCATCGAGTAACCAGTTCTGATTGGGTTGTGGCCAAGGATCGTCGCCGTCGTATGCCGCAGGCTGACGCAGGGAAATGCAACGGGCCAACTCAATTTTTTTCAACCACTGCCAGTCTGATTCTTGCAGTGGCCATTGTTTGAAGTCCAGTTGCTCTAAATAGTCGATCCAAGCAGCAGCAATTTTATCTTTCGCTTTTCGCTGTGACGGTGAACGTTCTAGTATTAACTGCTTAAATGTCAGGGCGTCTTCACTTCTCATTCTTTGCGCATCTTTGTCAAAATGCACTATCGTTTCCCGTTTGAACTGGGCGCCCATCACACGTTCAAACAATGAGTATTCGAAAGGTGTAGCTTGTGATATGACAACCTCAGAATCCTTGTTTTGCCCACTCAGTACAACCAGCCAATCAATTGGTTTACCTGTTTCTTGTCTCAGTTGAGCGCCACTCCCTGACGCCATGGTATAGCGGCCACTCCCTCTTCTTTTGGCGATCCGACTTGGGAAACACAAGATGGCGGCAATCGCGATACTGTCGTCGTTTGAGCCTTCGGGCTCGGGCATAGGGGAACTTGGACGAACCAAAGACCATAAACGAGCAGACTGTTTCAACCACTGCTTTTTCTTCGGGCCGGAAAGCTCACGCCACTGATCGAGTATATTACCACTGTCTTGGCGCCCTATACCTTCCTCAACCCAAGCGATAAGAAAACAGGCGGCTGCCAATATGTTTGGCGCGTCATATTGCTCCGCATAATTCGTGCTATCCATAAGGCCAGCACCATATTGAGGAGCAATAGGAAAGGCAGCTAGCTTTTGACCTCGCGCGAGAATTTGCCCGTTTTTGTCAATCGCCCCGATGTCAAAAAGTGTCGTTTGGCTAAATCTAGATTGGGCTCGAGACGGTTGTGTCAACATTGCCATCTCAGTTAATTTTGTCCCCCACGCTAGCGCATCTAACGTCACGCCCGTGACATCTTGGGCCAATATTTGTGGCGTAATATCCTTTGCTAGCCGACTTTGATTGTCCTTCCCCCACAAACGGTAACAATGGCCAGCTTGTACACGCCCAGCTCGTCCTTGTCGTTGAATAGATGACGCTTGTGAGATCATTTGTAGCGATAATTGCGTCAAGCCAGAGGCGGCGTGAAAACGTGCCTGCTGCTCGCGACCACTGTCCACGACCACCGTAATGCCAGGTAAGGTCAAACTGGTTTCCGCAATATTGGTAGACAATATCACTTTGCGTTTTGACAAGGGCGCAGGCGCGATCGCTTGTTGTTGCTCGGCCTGAGATAACGCCCCGAAAAGAGGCACTAGGATGACATCACTATCACTAACCCGTGCTTCCAACTTATTCAATGCCTGATTTATCCAGCGCGCGCCAGGCAAAAACACTAAGATATCGCCCTCGTGTTGATCCAATGCTCGAATGACACATCTCACTGATTGCTCAACGATATCGTCGTGTTTTATGTTACCGACGTAAATTGTCTCAATCGGGAACTGACGTCCCTCACTGTGTAAACATGTGGCATCAGGTAACAGGCTTGCTACTTCTTCCACGTTGAATGTCGCAGACATTACCAATAAACGCAGGTCCTCTCGCAGCCCTTGTTGCACTTCAATTGCCAGCGCTAAACCATAATCACTGTGAATACTGCGTTCATGGAACTCATCAAAAATAATCAGCGATACACCGTTTAACTCAGGGTCAGACTGAATCATTCGAGCAAGTACACCCTCTGTGATGACTTCCAATCGCGTTTTAGCACTGGTTTTTGTCTCGCCTTTAATACGATAACCAACGGTTTCACCCACATTTTCGCCCAGTTGACTCGCTAGGAATTGAGCTAAGCTGCGAACCACTACTCGTCTGGGCTGCATTAAAAGAACTTTGCCGTCGAAGCCTTGTTCTAGCAGAGCCAAAGGGACAACTGTAGATTTACCTGCGCCTGGCGCAGCTTGAAGAATCACATCGTTGCCGGATAGCGTCGCGTCCATCAGAGGTTGAATAACGCTTGTTACGGGTAATTGTTGGCCAAAGGAAGACAACTGACTTTCACCTTTTCCTATGCAAGTACAAAATCTAATACTACCATTATCCGTGAAATCAACGTTTGATGCACAGCTAACCGCAATTTTTACAGGAGTATGCCGCCCTACAGATACCTCAAACCACAATGACAAAATAACGCTTCGCTGTATTCATACAGCGGCATGGATAACAAATATCATGACGAATCAGGTGAACTATGCGCTTATTTATTGGTTTGGATCTCTCTAAAGAAAGCAAACTAGCGCTCGACGATTGGCGCTTCAATGCGTTACCCGAGCTCTGTTTTACGCCCAGAACTACCCACGGACAAGCTCAACCACGAGCCATTCCACCCAAGAATTTTCATATTACACTGTGTTTTTTAGGTCAGGTGGAACACCGCAATTTAGATGAATTAATTGAAAGACTTGATGACATAATTTGCGAACCCATTACATTGCAACTCGATACGACCGGTTACTGGCAAACCCCCAAAATTGTATTTGCTGCCCCAACATCACCACCGGATACCATTAAAGCTTTGGCAAAACAAACAAGAAAAGCAGCCCGCAGCGCAAACATTGAGGTCGAGAACCGTCCCTATCGCCCGCACGTCACCCTAGTTCGAAAGGCAAACAGTACATTGCCACCACCGCTTTTCACGCCCGATATCACTTGTCATTTTGACAAATTTCATTTGTTTGAATCTGTTTCTACACCAAGTGGAGTCACCTACCCGATTCGTCATTCATGGTCACTGAAACCGGCAATGAGTCTGCGAGAGCAATTAAAAAATGGACTAATCGGTTAATTTCTTGAGTTCCCCCTTTACAGCAGACGTCTAGATGGGTAAAAAGGGGGTCATTGTTTTTTACCGAAAGCCATCATGCAACCTACTTATCGCCTTGTAATTGATTGTCCCGACCAAGTGGGCATCGTCGCCAGTGTTTCTCAATTTTTAGCCGAGCACGGCGCCTCTATCGTTGAAGCGAGTCACCACACTGATCAGCAGACTGGTTGCTTCTTTATGCGTCACGAAATTCGAGCAGACTCTATTCAGCTCAACTATCAGAGCTTTATCGAGGAGTTTACGCCTCTGGCCAACGAATATCAGATGAATTGGAAGCTGTCGGACTCATCGAAAAAGCAACGGGTGGCATTATTGGCAAGCTTAGAATCACACTGCTTGGTCGATATTCTTCACCGATGGCATACTGGCGAATTGGATTGCGACATCCCCTGTATTATTGCAAACCACCCGCAGATGAAACAATTTGCAGACTGGTATAAAGTTCCTTTTCACTGGGTTGACTTTAAATCGTTAGGGAAAGAGGCAGCATTCGAGCAAATTGCGACTTTGCTAAGAGAGTACAAAATCGACCTCACAGTACTCGCTCGCTTTATGCAAATTCTGCCAGATTGGTTGTGTGAGGAATTAGGTGGTAAGGCAATCAATATTCACCACAGCTTCTTACCCTCTTTTGCGGGCGCTAAGCCTTATCAGCAAGCCTATGACAGAGGGGTAAAACTCATCGGTGCAACGTGTCACTACGTCACAAAAGATCTTGATGAGGGACCAATCATTGAGCAAGCCGTAAAACGCATTAGCCACAGTGATACTGCCGCAGACATGGTGCGCAAAGGTAAGGATTGTGAAGTCAACGCGCTGGCCCACGGCGTACGCTATCACCTAGAAGACAGAGTCATCATTCACCGTAACAAAACGGTTGTATTCGCCTAATCAAAGCTTGAAAAAAAGCGGGCTTTTGCCCGTTTTTTTGTGTTCCCACTCCCCCTTGATACGTTATCACATAACGCAAAAAAGCGTTAAAACACAGATACATACGACAAATTTGATTTAACCAACTAGAGTAATGTTCTACGCTAAGGTGTTTAGTCATATTTAACGACCAATTTTCAATCAAAACTTATAAAAACGACAAGACGGGAAAACCATGGAAAAATTCAAAAAAGCCTTGCTAGCGACAGGTGTTGTGCTTGCATTGGGGGCATGCAGCGATACGAAAGCACCACAAACTGACGTAGCAGCTGAAGCAAAATCTGAGAGTGCAGAGCCAATGGCGCAGAGCAACGTACTTGTATCTGACTACACGGGTCCATACGGCGGCGTACCTGCCTTTGACAAAATGAAGCTTGAAGATCTCAAGCCCGCCTTGGAAGAAGGCATGGCATTGAATCTTGCTGAAATAGAAGCAATTGCCAATAACCCAGACGCTCCAACATTTGAAAATACCATAGTAGCTATGGAAAAAGCCGGAGATGCCTTGGGGAACGTTTTCACGTATTACGGTATTTGGGCATCGAATAAATCGAGTAAAGAATTCCGCGAGATTCAGCGTGAAATGTCTCCTGTGTTGTCTTCATTTTTCTCGAAAATTACCCAGAACGACAAACTCTTTCAACGTGTAAAAGCGGTATATGAGAGTCCTGAATATGCAAATCTCACTTCGGAAGAGCAACGTGTTACTTGGCTAACGTACAACAGTTTCGCTCGCAATGGCGCAACGCTGACTGGCGATGCCAAAGCGCGTTATGCTGAGATCAATAAAGAGTTGGCTGGACTCCATACGCAGTTTTCAAACAATGTGCTCGCTGACGAAGAAAGCTATGTCACCTATATCACCAAAGATCAGCTTGATGGCTTGCCTGAGTCATTTGTTAAAGCGGCTGCTGCCGCGGCAGAAAGCAGAGGAGAAACCGGTAAATACGCGATTACCAATACTCGCTCTTCAATGGACCCATTCTTGACGTACTCAACAGAACGCGACCTGCGTGAAAAAGTATGGAGAACCTATTACAACCGAGGCGACAATGGTGACGGTTTTGATAACAATGAATTAATTAAGCAAATCTTAACCCTTCGTGATGAACGTGTAGCGCTACTAGGTTATGACAATTACGCGCAATGGCGTCTTGAAGACAGAATGGCCAAAACACCTGAAGCCGCGATGGAACTAATGATGAGTGTCTGGCCTGCTGCTATTGCGCGAGTGGAGCAAGAAGTTGCCGATATGCAAGCCGTAGCAGATGCACAAGGGGCAGATATCAAAATCGAGCCATGGGACTATCGCTTTTACGCTGAAAAAGTGAGAAAAGCAAAATATGATCTCGATTCCAACGAAGTAAAACAGTACTTACAATTAGACAAACTGCGTGAAGCTATGTTCTATGTCGCGGGTCGCTTGTTCAATTTTGATTTCAAGCCAGTACCAGAAGGCTCGGTACCCGTGTTCCACGAAGACGTGAAAGTGTGGGATGTAACAGATAAAACAACTGGTGAGCACATTGGTCTATGGTATTTAGATCCCTTCTCTCGTACTGGTAAACGTTCTGGTGCATGGGCAACAACCTACCGTTCTCACACCACATTTGATGGCAAGAAAACGGTCTTATCGTCAAACAATTCAAACTTTGTTAAAGGTGCCGAAGGCGAAGCGACATTGATTTCGTGGGATGATGCTGAAACCTACTTCCACGAGTTTGGCCACGCGCTTCACTTCTTAAGTGCAACGGTTAAATACCCGACTTCTCATTCAGGTGTACGAGACTACACAGAATTTCAATCACAGCTTCTAGAACGCTGGTTGTTAACGGACGAGGTTATCAACAATTACCTCGTTCACCATGAAACGGGTGAGCCGATTCCTAAATCGCTTGTTGATAAAATTAAGAAGGCCGCGACGTTTAACGAAGGTTTTGGTACGACTGAATATCTCGCTTCCGCCATTATGGACTTGTTGTATCACACGACAGATCCTGAAAAGATCGAGCCAGACGCGTTTGAACGTGAAGAATTGACGAAACTGGGGATGCCAAAAGAATTGGTAATGCGTCACCGCAGCCCTCACTTCGGACACGTGTTCTCTGGTGAAGGCTATGCAGCAGCATATTATGGCTACATGTGGGCAGAAGTATTAACCGCCGATGCATCAGAGGCCTTTGCCGAAGCACCAGGTGGTTTTTACGATAAAGCCTTGGCAGATAAGTTAGTTGAACACTTATTCTCTATACGAAACGCTATGGATCCGGGTGAGGCATATCGCTTGTTCCGAGGCAGAGATGCCAAGGTTGAAGCTTTGATGCGTGACAGAGGCTTCCCCCTTCCAAACGAAACGGAATAACCTGACAACCTAAGAACTAAGCCAACCTTTCGGTTGGCTTTTTTATTTCTGCCGCGAATTATCGTCTTTTGACGCAACGGTAGAAAAGGAACGTGGGCCGCGTAGTTAAACGCTCATAGTACTTAGGAGAACGGGAGGCTAAATCAGGCGACACTTGTCCTTCTGTCAATCTATCGATGACAAAACCTGACTCATTGATGGCATGGGTGACGTCACTTAGTGGCCTTCTGTAGTAACTAACCGTCTCAGGACGACCCAAGGTATTCCACTGTTGAGTAATACGCTCCGTGTCATAGTACTGACCGGCAGGTGAATCGGCAAAATCGACAATGGGATGGTGCGTGGAAAACACAAAACTGCCATCTGGTTTGAGCACTCGCGCAATATCCTTAAACAGCGGTAACAGCGTTTTTAAGTAGTGAATCGTTAACGGACTGATGACCAAATCATATTGTTCTGTCGACTCACGAGGTAACCCCAGCGCCAAATCTTGTTGATAGCAACGATGAGACGAACCAATTTTGGCTTGAGTAATCTCAACCATCTGGGCAGAGGCGTCGACTGCCGTTACGCTCGCACCATTTTGCACTAAAATGTCTGCATACATCCCAGGACCGCAGCCCAAGTCAAGCACTGTACTTCCCGCCAATGCCGGCAACAAAGTCAGCAAAGATGGGCGTTCATACATACTGTTGTATATGTTGTCACTGACTGCAGCTTCATATTCTTTTGCAAATTCGGTATACATGCGACTACTCATAACAAAGGTCCCTTCTTAAGACTCGGTGTGGTAAACAGTTTTCGCCATTGGTTGGGCAGCGTATCAAATCGACTTTTAAAGTGTTTACGAAAAATCTGCTCAGAGGAAAATCCAGATTTCTCTGCAACTTGAGCGATGGATAACGTCGACTCCTCAAGTAACCTTAGCGAGGCATTTAGACGCTGATGAATTAGCCATTGAATGAAGCCAATCCCATAGGCATGTTGAAAGTGACGATTAAAGCTGCGGACGCTCATCGCACACTGCTTAGCGGCATAAGCTAACGTGAAATCTTGTGTTAAATCATGCAATACATGATCAATAAAATTCGCCAGCCTGTTATCTTTTGGACGTTCAGGAATGGGTTGCTGGATAAATTGGTTCTGCCCTCCCTGTCTACTCGGAGCGGCCACCATCATTCTCGCAACTTGATTCGCAATACTCTGCCCGCGCAGCCTTCTCATCAAATACAAACAACAGTCTATTGAGGCGGCACTGCCAGCAGACGTAATGATATTGCCACTATCGATAAATAATGGATTTGTTTCAAAAGTAACGGTTGGGAATTGCCGTTTGAAGTCATCGGCATAACGCCAATGCGATGTTGCACGTTGTCCGTCAAGCAACCCCATATAGCCAAGTGCATAAGCGCCTACACAAAGACCCACTACCATTTTGCCGCTATCAACTGCGGATTGTACGTTGCGTTTTAATACGTTGGAAACAGATAAACCAGGAGACCAGCTGGGAAATATCACGACATCAGCCACACCGATAAAAGACCAATCCGCTTGCGCGCTGACGACAAGGCCACTCGCAGTGACGATAGCCTTGGCGTTTTCACTACATACACGGACATCATAAGGGTGGCTATCGACAGCCAGCGCGTCGTGAAAAATCGCGATAGGAATAGACAAGTGAAATAGACTAATGCCGTCAAAACCAATAAGCGCAATTTTCATATCATTTTGGCGTAATAGTAATGTTTAATACCATTTTAGCCATCGTTGAAATAGTTTGCATCCTCTAACATGAGTTTGTTAAAAAGCAATGGAGATCAACAATGGCAGTCACACACAGCTACCCGCTAACTGACCGTATTTTAGCCGAGTACAAGAGCACTATCGGCAAAGACTTTGACGGCTACAGAAACCACGTCACGAGAATGCTAAATTTTTGCCATTATCTATTACCCGATCACTCTCAAGAAGACAGTGAAAAATGGCAAATTGCCGCAGCATTTCACGATATTGCATTATGGACGCACGACCGCGTAGATTACCTCGTGCCGTCTTATGAATTGTGCAATGAGTACCTCAAAATGACGGGAAGAGAAGCCTGGATTCGCGAAGTGCAAACCATCATTGATATGCATCATCTTGTGTTTAGTTATCAAGGGCCGTACCAGCGTTTAACAGAGGTGTTTCGCAAAGCGGACTTGGCAGACTTCTCCCTTGGTGTCATCGCCAATGGGGTCGACCGTGCTTTTATACGCGACGTCAAAAAGGCTCTACCCAATCGTGGCTTTCACGCTTGTTTAGGCCGCTTTACTCTCAAGCAACTAACGCGCAACCCGTTGAACCCGGTACCAATGATGCGATTAAAAAATCATTACAAAACGTCAATTGAAGACTAAATCATGTCGGGTGTTTAGCGTCATTTAAGGTGAGTAGTTTACTCTGCGAATAACTTCGTCGATGGGCAAGCTTGATGCAATACATGCCAATTCGACGATGCCTTTTAGTTGGATTTTTATCGATAACTAGATTTGGGGTGTTCGAAAGGCGGTCGATGCTGCCTTTGGGAGCCTCTACTAAACCATCAAATAGCGGTACATACCCTTGAAGCCCGTCATTTCAGCCGAAATAAACATGATTGGCCCAATTGACATGTTTTGTATGGCGCAGCAATACATTGGTATTCGATATCATACCAATCAGACATCAGACCAGTCGAAAACGTGCTATAATCCGTCAGCTTTGTTGAATGAAGCAGGATGCACTCATATCAAAATAATACTAAACAATTGTTTTAATTAAAATAATAACAAAGCATGCGCTTATATATTTTTTCATACCTATAAGGTACCGATGTTGTTTAATAAATGGGTTGTTATGCGTGGATTTTTATTGTCATTAATTGTGTTGTTTTCCTTCTCCGCTGGAGCGAGAAACTATGTCATCAATGTGAGTGAAAGCTTGGACAATTCGATGGCAGGTAAGCATCTAGAAAAGTATTTAACCATGGCCTATCAAAAGGTCGGGATCACGCCAGAGTTCACGTATTACCCATCGGGTAGAGGACTACAAAAAGTGGCCTCTGGCGAACTTGATGCGGACGCTGGGCGTTTACCACCGGTCATGGAAAGTTATTCAGGCGTCATTCGTGTTGATGAACCGTTAGGTGAAGTGCGCTTTGGTCTTTTCTGTTTAGAAGATAGAGAGTGTCGCGCTGTTGAAGGCGCGTTTTATGGAAGGCAGTCGGGCTCCGAAATGTCACAGTTAGTATGTACTGACAACAATCTAGCCTGCATCCCGGTAGCCAGAACATATGATCTCGCCAAACTTTTGGAGGCACTTCGGGTGTCAGCATTGCTGCTCCCTTTACACAATGCACCGGAAGTCTTATGTCAGCTCAACCGAAAGGAAGTCTTTTATAAAACGTTTCCGGCTTACTCTTTTTTCAGCTATCACTATTTAAGCAATAAAAATAGCGAGCTAACTCCCTCACTGACTGCTGCTATCAGGGATATAAAGAAAAATGTCGATATGACTGCGATATTGGGTAACAACTGGAAAACTCGCCTCAATGCATGCCAAGTCCTGCTCGAGGAATCGAAAAGTGTGAGCTAAAGGCTGAACCTTTGTGTTTCGCAATAGTCGAAAAACACAAGAGCCACTATTGATGAAAAAACGATGAAAAAATTTGGAGTCATTATCACTGCCGGTGCGATTTTACTATCGGCGTGCAGTTCAAGGGACCTTTATAACGCTGCGCAAGAGAATCGATTACAAGAATGCAGAAAGCTCTATGGTGCGCAACGCGAAGAGTGCGAAGCTCGCTACCAAAAGGATTATGACACTTATGAGCGAGAACGTCAGGAAGTTATCGATCAATAGCCCAATAACTATTGGGCTTTGAAAATGGGGTTATAGATTAGCCCTAGTGCATTGCCAAATGGGTCTTGGACAACACCGAGTCTAATTCCTCCGCCGACGTCACTAATACCATCAACCTCGGTCGCTCCCATTTTCTTTAGGCGTTCAAATGTGGCATCTAAGTCCTCGGTCCCCCAATATGCAATCACATTTGCCGTTCGCCGGCCCTTCTCGCTCTGCATCAACCCCAACTCGTAACCTCGGATGTTAAATCCAACATAATAAGGTTCGTCAAAATACGGCTCGATACCAAACGCTTGGGTATACCAGTTTTTTGCCTGCTCAATATCGTCGACCATGTATACCACGGTTCTCAAACCGAGCATGGAAGAGGTGGATTCATCACGTGCCACTGCCCCCATATTCAAGACCAGTGTCAATAGTACTGCAATCATCATACGCATCAAGATTCTCCTTTTGAGCCAAGTGTTCGATATCGTAAATACGCTGATCGATACCGAACACATCTGTCGCGTCATACTAGCGAAGCCTCTAAACTGAAACAATAAATATTATAAAAATCATAATGTTAATTTTAAAACAACAATTGGCATACTCCTCGCAATACTGGAAACGTTCCCAATACCAAATGGAGAAACCAGATGGATATTCCAGTTAATAATCAGGCAACAAAAAAAGGCACTAAACAGCACATAACAATCGCGTTAGGTGTGGCTTTACTCTGTGCGACAGTCGCCTCCCTATACCTTTTTGATTCAGCTTTGCCTTCAGTCAATCAGCAGGATGTTTGGGTAAGTAAGGTCCAACAGGGCAACTTTATTCGCGAAGTGCGAGGAGTGGGTGTGCTAGTGCCGTCCGAGATTAGATGGATTGCAGCCAGTAGCCCAGGCCGTGTCGAGCGCGTTTTAGTCAAACCCGGCGCTCAAGTAACGACAAATACTGTAATCGCCGAGCTGTCCAACCCAGATCTTGTCAGTCAAATGCAACAAGCTCGTTGGGAACTTGATGCGGCAGAAGCCAATCTACTTGCCCTAAAAGCACAGTTAGAAGAGCAAACATTAGAGCAAGAGCTTTTAGTAACACAGGCCAAAATGGCATTCGCCTCAGCTCAACTCAAAGAAAAAGCAGAGCAACCACTGGCTGACAAACACATCATTTCAGAACTTGATTTCGCTAATACCAAATTACAAACAGCCCAAAAACAAACCGAACTAAATATCCGCCTGAAAACGCAAAAGCGCAGAACCGATGTTGTCGATGCGAAGTTACGAGCGGAACAAGCTAATGTGTTGAAGTACCAAAACTTAGTCAACTTATTCGAAAAACAAATACAGGCATTGAGTATCACGGCTGACTTTGACGGTGTTTTGCAACAAGTTTCGGTCGATGTGGGCCAGCGTATAGAAATTGGTAGCAACATAGCACAAGTTGCTAACCCAGATTCATTGATGGCAGAACTGCAAGTACAGGAAAACCGTGTGCAGGAATTACAAATTGGTTTTCCCGTTTCAATCGACACTCGCAACGGTTTAGTCGAAGGCGTTGTAAAACGTATCGATCCAAGAGTTGAAAATGGCAATGTTCAGGTAGACGTGACACTCGTCAGTGAATTGCCGTACGGCGCTAGGCCCGACCTAAGTGTCACGGGCACGGTTACAGTAGAGCACATAGCTGATGCGCTATTTATTGAAAGGCCAATTGGTTCAGTCGCCTCTACTCAAACCACCTTGTTCACACTGACTTCCGACGGAAGCCAAGCACAGCAGAGAGACATACTGCTAGGCAAGGCCTCCGTGTCAACAATACAAATCGTTTCAGGCTTAAAACTCGGTGACGCTGTCATTGTTTCAGATATGTCTGAATTTAATCAATTTAATGCGATACAGTTAACACAATAGCCCAGCGCTTTGGAGAATAAACATGACACCAACATCACCTATTATCTCGTTGAAAAATGTCAGTAAAATTTTTCGCACCGATGAAATTGAAACCCATGCGCTGTCCAGCATTGAATTTGATATACAAGCAGGAGAGTTCCTATCCATCTCTGGTCCTTCTGGGTGCGGTAAATCGACTTTGCTGTCAATTCTCGGATTGTTAGATGTCCCAAGTGAAGGCAGTTACTCAATCAATGGCAAGCCAACTCAGGATTTAAACCTCGACGATCGCGCATTGTTGCGCTGTCAATCTATCGGCTTCGTCTTTCAAGCCTTCAACTTAATTGGCGATCTGAACGTTTTTGAAAACGTGGAGTTACCACTGACATACCGCAATGATTTGAGTAAAGCTGAACGCAAAGTCAAAACTGAAGCGGCTCTCGAAAAAGTGGGCATGAGTCATCGCCAACGGCACTTCCCCGGTCAATTGTCCGGTGGCCAACAACAACGGGTCGCTGTGGCAAGGGCATTGGTATGCGAGCCAGCGCTCTTATTGGCTGATGAACCAACAGGTAATCTAGACTCCAAAAACGGAGAAGCGGTAATTCAATTGCTAGGGGAGCTCAACCAACAGGGCACGACGATTTGTATGGTCACGCACGACAGCCGCTATGCTGACGTTGCCCATCGCGTGATTCAATTGTTCGACGGCAAAATGGTTGACGAACAAATACCTGTTCACCCTATGGCCGCTAATCAGTAGGAGGCTCTCATGGAACGTTTCATAGATGACCTAAAATTTGGTGGCCGTAGCCTACGTGCCAACCCTACATTTGCGCTGATTTCAATTCTGACTCTCGCGCTTGGCATTGGTATCACCACCGCGATGTTTACCCTAGTCAACAAAGTCCTGTTACAGCCTTTGCCCTTTCCAAATGCCAACCAGTTGGTATATGTCGGTGCGTTTAACCAAAAGAAAAACGAATTTAATAGTGGCTTGAACATCGGCTTTTACGACCAAGTACGGCAAACCGAATCGCCTCTCAGCGAACTTTCATTCTACGCTTATGATCAAGTGACCTTGGCAAAAGGTGACCGACATATTCCTTTTACTGTGCTTATCACAAGCCACAATTATTTATCGATGTTCGGCGTAGAGCCCATTTTAGGGCGTTGGTACGAGGAAAGTGACATCAATACTCAATCCGTCGTTATCAGTTACAACATCTGGCAAGATGAATTTAACCGTGACCCTGACATACTTAACCGCGTTATCACCCTCGATGGCCAAGCATTCAATGTATTAGGTGTGATGCCACAAAATTATTCAAATACCGGATTTACGTCCGTCGATTTTTGGCAACCTATTAATCAACTACAACGACCCGTTTTAATGGTAGGCCGATTGGAAGGTGACTTATCGATTGCCCAGGCTACGCAGCGTTCCGCGGCGTTACAACGCATGCTTGACCAAGACAATAGCGATGGTGGCAAAACGTGGGTGATAAAGTACACCTCGGTTTTAGAAGCGATTGTCAAAGACACTAAAGCGTCACTCTACTTGCTCTTAGCCTCAGTGAGCGCCGTTTTTCTTATTGCGGTGCTCAATGTCGTTAATTTAACTTTTGCCCAATACGCCAACCGCACCCAAGAGTTGGCCATCCGAGTATCGGTTGGCGCATCCAGAGCAAGATTGCTGCGTCAGTTATTAACGGAAAGCGCACTGCTGTGTTCGATTGGTGGTTTGCTTGGGCTACTCCTAGCGGCATGGTCATTGGAGTGGATAGCTTCTATTATGGGCGGCCGCCTACCCAGACTTCATGAAATCGGACTAGATCAAACCACCTTATTTGCAGTGCTAGGGTTAATCACCTTTTCAACTATATTAACAACCTTGGTCCCCGCATATTCTATCGTCCACCCCAGCAAATTATCCGAGGCTATCAAGCAAGCTGGCCGCAAAGTGACAGGCGACAAAAAAAGCCAGCATGTCAGAAGATTATTGGTATCAAGCGAAGTGTGCGTTGCTGTTGTACTCCTTGTCTGTGCGGGGTTATTGCTGCGCAGCTATTTATCACTTGCCAATCAAGATACCGGGTTTACCGCCAAAAATATCGTTACCGGGCACGTATGGCTACCCGATAATTTTAATCCCCAACCCAACCGCTCACAGTATTGGCTCGATTTAGCTGAACAGCTCAAGGCGGATCCTAAGGTGGTCGACGTCGCGGCAACATCGACCATGCCAATGGGTAAAACAGGCATCGACTATCCGGTCAACTACACCTATGCAGGTGCACCTGCAGTGCCGGTAGGAGAAGAGCCGTCGGCGTCAGTGCGATCGATTACACCTGGCTATTTCAACCTACTCGACATCCCTGTCACTCAGGGACGTGAGTTTGACTTCAGCGACACACCTGACAGCCCAAAAGTTGTCATTGTTAATAAAGTACTAGCGGATAAAACATGGCCGGGTCAAAACCCTGTTGGCAATGTATTGTCGCTACCCGCTTGGATGGGCGGAAATCACACCGTCATAGGCGTCGTTGGCAATGTTAAACATCGCGGCCTCAGAGCCATTCCGATTGCAGAATTCTATTTGCCAGTCACTCAACATAACTACCCGGGTATGAGTTTCCTAGTCAAAACGACTGGTGGCAACCTTGGCTCAGTCAAAAACCACATGCTCAATGCCTCAACGGCAATGGAAGCGACTGCCCCCATGATTTTGATTGAGACACTGGAATCATTAACTAGCGGTTCTATAGTAAGTGAGCGGTTACTGTTAATCGTACTTGCCGCATTTTCGGCTGTTGCCTTAATTCTCGCAAGTATCGGCGTTTACGGCATAAGCGATAACATGGTAACCCAAAGAACGAATGAAATTGGTATTCGAATGGCAATTGGTGCGCGACCTTCTGTGATTAGACGTTGGATCATCATTGATACTTCAAGGCCAGTTTTAATCGGTGCTGTTGTCGGCGTGATACTCGCTATCTTGTCGGGCAATCTAATCGCGAGTCTACTCTATGGTGTTAACTTGGCGGATCCGATAACCTTTGTGTTAGTCCCGTTTATTTTGTTCGCCGTTGGTGTTATTGCAACTTGGTTGCCCGCGAGAAGGGCGACGCGCATACATCCTCAGCAAGCGCTACATTATGATTAACAAGGCAATGTAAAACGTATGACAAACGCCCAAATTCTCATTGCAGACGATCAGTCTCATATTCGTCAGTCGCTTGATATACTGCTTGCACCTGAAGGATATGAGATTGTTGAAGCCGACTCGCCAGACGCAGTATTGCATTTGCTGGACAGTCGCCCGATTCAATTAGTGTTGATGGACATGAACTATGCCAAAGACACCACATCAGGAGATGAAGGCATTGCGCTGATCAAAAAGATTCGCGACATCGACCCTGTGCTCCCCATTATTACAATGACGGCTTGGGCCAATGTTGAACTCAGCGTTAAAGCAATCAAGCAAGGTGCCAATGACTTTATTGAAAAGCCATGGAATAACGCAAGATTGCTCTCACTCATCGCCAATCAACTGGCGCTGGCTTCAACCAAACAATCCAATATACGTCTAACGGCTGCGGCAAGCAGAGGACCAGCTGAGCCCGATATCATCGCCAACGCTAAGAGTATGGAAGCCGTTATGTCGTTAATAGAGCGCACTGCAGCGAGCGACGCCAATATTCTATTAACGGGAGAAAGCGGTGTAGGGAAAAGCCTCTTCGCAGGGGTCATTCATCATTTAAGTAGCAGGAATTCTCTTCCAATGGTCAGCGTCAATATGGGGGCCTTGTCTGACTCATTGTTTGAAAGCGAACTTTTTGGGCATCAAAAAGGAGCGTTTACCGATGCCAAAGCCAATCGAATGGGACGATTTGAGATGGCCGACAAAGGAACACTCTTTCTCGATGAAATTGCCAATATTCCGATGGGATTACAAGGCAAACTCTTACGCGTACTCGAGAGCGGGGAATTTGAACCTTTGGGCAGTTCAAAAACTAAACGTGCCGATGTCAGGGTGATCTCCGCGAGTAACGTTAATTTCGATGACGAGTTAGCCGCAGGTCGCTTTAGGCAAGATCTACTGTACAGACTAAATACGATTACCATTGAAATTCCACCGCTTCGACAACGAATAGAAGATATCGTACCGATTGCAGAGCGTTTTCTCTCATCGCTAAGACAGAAATACCGACGCCCGGAAATCAACTTGAGTGAAGACGCGAAATTGGCATTGCGCCACCACACTTGGCCTGGCAATGTGAGAGAGTTGTCGCACTGTGTGGAGAGAGCGGTGCTGATGGCTACCGGTTCGATGATCAGCGTTGTGGATCTAGGATTACAAAACAGTCCATCGCAACAAGGACTGGACAATATGACATTGGAGCAAGCTGAGCACTACTTGATCACGCGCGCTCTGAACCAGAGCGAGGGTAATATACTTGCTGCCGCCCAAAAACTAGGCATTTCTCGTGCAGCCTTGTATCGTAGATTAGAAAAATATGCAGACATTATCGATACCGACATAAAGGAATAGGCCAATTACCATAACAACACCATCCGCATCGAGCTTGGAGTCGCGAATTTTTCGTTGGTTTCTGCTTCTGGGTATCCTACTGATATGCAGTGTCGCGGTGCTTTTGTGGACGTCGGGAGTAAGTTGGTTGGTCGCTCTGACGGTAATGCCCTTGCTAATAGGGTTATGGCTGCTCATCGCCTTTCATGTCAAAAACACACTTACCCGCCATTTTCACAGCCTTGCCAATGTCATTGAAAGCCTCAGAGTCGGCGATTTCAGTTTACGGGTTGCTGCTCAAACCGATTCCAGTGCTTGGAGTGATGTGTATCGCGAGATTAATCTGTTAGCGCAACAACATCAAAATAAACGCCTCGATGACCTAGAGTCAGACATTTTACTGAACAAGCTGCTCGCTGAATTTGATATTCCTGTGTTTATTTTTGATCATCAAGACGTATTGCAAAATTGTAATGAAAAAGGTGAGGCACTGTTTTTAACTAGCCGTTCATCGCTAGTTGGATTGTCTTCAAGCCAATTACAAATGGGGACAGTACTCAACCAGCCCTCTGGTAGCGTTTTTGAGCACTGGTTTCCCAGTAGGGGCGGCCGTTGGGAATTGCGTAAAAACCGTTTCGTACAACATGGCGTTTCTTACTCGCTGGTTTTGATCAACGATCTTTCTCGGGCATTGAGAGAGGAAGAGCGCACTGCCTGGACTCGATTAATTCGTGTATTAGGCCATGAGTTAAACAATTCATTGGCATCACTAATTTCCGTCAGTGAGACCTTAGTCACACGACTCGATGATGACAAAAATGAGCAATGGCATACTCAATATCACAAAGCGCTCAACTTAATTCACGAGAGAAGCAGTAGTTTGTTGCGCTTCACTGATTCCTACACGCGACTAGCGAAATTGCCAGAACCGCAGAAAAAGCCCGTTAACTTGCGCAATGTATTTGCGGCAATGACCGACCTTGTCGAAGGCACTTTTATCCTTACCAACAGCACCGACTTAGTGCTTCAAGCTGACCCAGATCAGCTTCAACAATTGCTGATTAATTTGATGAAAAATGCCGTTGAGGCATCAGCCACGAATGAGCCTGTTTCGATTGGCTGGCAAGCCTTTGATCACGGCGTGAGAATCGAAATTATCGATAATGGCGTTGGCCTGCCCAGTTCAGACAATTTATTTGTTCCTTTTTACACAACAAAGCCACATGGCAATGGCATTGGCCTTTTCTTGTGCCGTCAAATTGCTGAGGCACACCAAGGCACGCTACGATTGGTCAATCGTAGCGATACCAACGGCTGCATTGCAGAGTGCTGGTTGCCCAACAAACACTAACATTCCCTTGACTTGATATTGGTAGTGATGCCGAAACAAAATATGACTTCGAATGCAATTATCAATATACTGGCCAAAACAGACAATCAATATCTAGGGCAAATGAAAAAAGTACTTACCTCCCACGTAGGCTCGCTGCCTCGATCACAACCCGTTGTAGACTTCATATTTGCTAAAGAGAAGCAGCACCCCTACGACGAGGTAGCTTTTGATGATTGCATGCAAAACGCAGTTCAAGAGACCGTAAAAAAACAAAAAGACGTTGGTATCGATATTGTCAGCGATGGTGAGACGTCAAAGATCTCTTATGCCACTTATGTGAAAGACAGATACACTGGCTTTTCAGGTGATAGCGAGCGAAACGCCCCTGCCGATTTAAAATTGTATCCGAACTTTCTCCAACGCATCGCTCAGTCGGGCGGTACACCTACCTATGCCCGGCCGCGTTGTACTGGGGAAATCAAAGTCAAAGACATGGCCGCACTGCACAAAGATATTGAAAACCTCTCCTTGGCATTAAATACCAATGATATTAGCCGTGGTTTTATGAATGCCGCCTCACCTGGGGTTGTGTCCTTGTTTCTACAAAATGATTTTTACGCCTCGCGGGAAGCCTACCTCGCCGCATTAGCTGATGTGATGAAAGCAGAGTATGAGGCAATTGTGGCTGCTGGGTTTGACTTGCAATTAGACTGTCCTGATCTTGCTTTATCTCGCCACATGGTGTTCACCGAGCTAAGTGACAGTGAGTTTATCCGTATCGCCAATATGCATGTTGAGGCAATGAATCACGCTTTACAAAACATTCCAGAAGAAAAAATCCGACTTCACATTTGTTGGGGAAACTATGAAGGACCCCATGTTTGTGATATCGGAATGGAAAAAATGTTTGATACGCTGATGAGTACGAAAGCGACTTACTTATCGTTTGAATCAGCCAACCCGAGACATGGTCATGAATGGCAAGTTTTTGCTGAGCGCAAAGCCGACATACCTGAAAACAAAATATTAATGCCAGGTGTAATTGATAGCACGTCTAACTTTATCGAACACCCAAAACTAGTCGCTGAGCGCATTGAAAAATTCACAAATATCGTAGGCCCTTCACGTGTAGTTGCAAGTACCGACTGCGGGTTCGGTACATTTGCCGGCTTTGGTGCAGTTGACCCCGATATAGCATATGGGAAACTCACATCGTTAGCCGAAGGAGCGCAACTTATAAACCAAAAATTAGGTTTAGCTTAAATCATTATACCCAGGTCACTTGTGACCTGGGTATTGTATTTAGTGAACGATAAACCTCGAATAACAAGATTCATCGGCGATAGCTCTTACGAGCACATCAGATGAACTAAGGCGCCAACAGCAGCTTGCCCATGACTTTTCCACTTTGAATAAGGTCATGAGCCTCAGCCGCACTAGACAATGCCATCTGAGAATAAACAGGCTTTAACTTGTTCTCACCCAACAGTTGATAGACGTACTCAAGAGACTGCTTTACCAGAGGGAAATTGCTGAAATAGGTGGCGTAGATTTCCGAATACGTCAACGTGGGAGATTTACCAAAGTGATTCACAATTTCCGCTTGCGTATTTGTATCACCTACACCCGCTAAAAACCCGAAGATGACGATGTGACCTAGGGTTGCTAGTACCTCCAAGTCTTGTTTAATGGTGTCGCCTGCAACAGGGTTAAAAATGTAGTCTACACCTTTGCCACCCGTCACTTGCTTTACGCTCTCAATCCATGGCTGGGTCGAGTTAAACGCAAAGTCCGCGCCCAAATCTAATGCCTGTTTAACTTTTGCATCTTGTCTGTCGAGTGCAATGACTTTTACCCCTGCCGCTTTCGCTAGCTGAATTAGCGCGGTCCCTACGCCCCCGGTAGACGCATATACGAGAGCAAACTTATCAGACTGCGCTTTCACTACATTATGTAGCATGTGATATGCAGTGAAATAGGTCACTGGCATTGCCCCCGCAAGCATTAGATCGGCGTTGTCATCGAGTAGAATCAGCTTGTTGGCATCTACCGCGGTATATTCGGCATACATGGATGCGCCAATAGGGCCGAGATAGGCAACTTTCTGGCCTACTTGCATGTCGGTTTCATTCGCATCGACGATGATACCGCTACCCTCAACTCCCGAAATAAAAGGTAAATTCGGCATCATTCCTGGTGGCATATTGCCCTCTCGAATAATGGTATCGATATAATTGACAGGCGCCGCTGCCACTTTCACTAACACCTGCCCTTTACCTGGTTGTGGGGTCTCAATATCTTTATAAGTCAGCTTGTCGCTACCACCAATTTGTTCAAGTACTACAGCTTTCATGACACGCTCCTCAGTTGCGATTCGGTTTAATTGAAACGCCTGCAGTGTATGAAAAGCGTTTGCTTTTAAAAATACGCAAGATTGGACATCAGAATTCCAAAAATGAAATAATGACATGACACTCAAGTGGAGAAGACTATTTGCTATGCAACGCATATACGACGATTTACAGCTCTTTTGTGCAGTGGTAGAACACGGCAGCTTGAAGGCTGCATCAGATTCACTCAACATCCCACATAGCACTGTAAGTAGGAGAATAAACGCGCTAGAAAATAGTCTCGGTTTGTCATTACTTCAGCGCACAACAAGAGAAGTCAAAGTCACACCGCGAGGACACGAACTTTATTTAGACTGCCATCCCGTTTTTGAGACACTTAAGCAGTCAATTGGCAGTGCAATCGATGCCGAGATTATGTTCAAAGGTCGGCTGAATGTCTCCATGCCAGTAAGAGCTGGGCTTGATTTCCTCGGGCAATGGCTCATTGATTTCGCCAAACTTCACGCTGATTTACAACTCGATTTGTCGCTATCGAATAGCAACAAAAACTTGGTAAAAGATGACATTGATTTGGCCTTTCGGGTCGGCCCTCTTGCTGATTCATCGGCAATTGCACTGCGCTTATGGGACATCCCCTACACGCTTTGCGCCCATTCCAGCTTTGTAACTCGTTATGGCTTAACCCATGCCACCATTTCCCAAGAACAGTTGATGACACTGCCCTGCGTTGTTTCGCGCCCTGCCGTGAAATGGGCGTTTGTCGATGAGCGAGATAACCCCAAATTCATTCAACCTAGTGCAGCGCTTACCGTCGACGATCTCGCATTGGCGTTACACGCTGTCGAAAGTGGTCAATACATGGCGATGATGCCTACGTCGATGTTGAACAATGATGACATTAAACACGTTGTGTTACATGGTTTGGCTCCGCGAACTCGTGTTATGTACGCCTATTACTTGGGCAGACGACACGCTCAAAGCCAAATCAAAAAGCTAGTCGACTACATAAAAGTGCGTCATGCCCAATCTCTACGAGAGAGTACTATGTAGCACTGAATTGCCAAACTGGTCATTAGTCCCGTTTAATCGCCACCCCGACTTGTGTTATCAACAATGCCGCACCAACAAGTGCCCAGCCTTTGATGAAATGGGCTTGTTGTAGGGCTCTTACTACTTCGTCTTGTGCGTTTAGCATTTGATAACCATGAACCACAACAGTGACAGGTATCAAGAACAGCACCAGAAGCCAAGCGCCCATTCGCGCCTGCCGATTAAATAGGATCATAAAGGCGCCAGCGAGTTCAACGACACCCGAAACGTAAATCCAAAACAGTGGAAAAGGAAAGCTGTCAGGCATCAAGCCTAGGTAATAAGGCACATTTGTAAAATGCGTTACTCCAGAGAGTAAAAACAAAAATACAAACAAAAAACGTCCTAAAATATTTAATGAACGGTGTTGAGGAAGAAGGTTCTCTATCATATTTTCGTCCTATTTCGGTATGACGACATGCTGTTTTAGCCACGATGAAATTTGCTGTTTTCGGGCTTCACTGACATCTAGCGTCACTGATTCTACAATTTCGGTGAGTTTGACTTGCGCCAAGGAGTGGCGAAAACTCGCTTCTGCTTCACGAAATGAAGCGGCAATCTTACACGGCATAAATACTTCGTCTGACGATGCGCCACATGGGCCTTGCTGCCGAACTTCAGTACAACGAAAGCTAGGTGCAGTCCCTTCAATTGCTGCGGTGATATCCCACAGCGTTATGGTTTCGGGTAAACGGGCTAATTTATACCCACCAGCAACACCGCGCTTCGTTGAAACAATGTTTGCTCGACTGAGCATTTGCATTTGCTTCGCAAGATAAGGCGGCGTAACCCCAATAAACTGCGCCAAAGTTTCAAGAGCAAGTACACCATTTGCAGGTATTACCGCTAACAATGCACAAGTATGTGCGGCCCATTCCACGCCTTTGTTAATTTTCATTACGCCTCCACAATTACGGATAAATTTTATCCGCAATTAATATGGAAATCAAAAACCCAAAGTTAATTATTAGAATCAATCGCTTATAGAAATTTAGTCAGGAGTAGCGTAAATCCAATCTAGCCCTTGAACTAAGGTTGTTGGGAACGCCGTGGTATGTTTTGCCCCAGCAATAATGTTGAACATTAGGGTGACTTGATCACCTGACTGAGCCTTTATTTTTTTCACTAATTGTCTAGCGCCGTCAACCATGTCCTGGCCTTCACCAAATTCAGGACGCTCTAACTCACCCACGGCCACATAAACTTTTACTGGTGTAGTCGCTGATTTTGTCGTCTGGTTCAAAATGCTATGACTATCAAACCAAACTGAAGGGCTACCCAATATATAACTATTAAACATGTCAGGTGCATCGAATAAAATATAAGCGCCAAATAGCCCGCCTAAAGAATTGCCCACAAATGTTCGCGCTGTCTTATCGACTCTATAATGTTGCTCTACGTAAGGAAATACGACGTTCCGCAACAACGCTGCATGAGCACTTGCTCCACCGGTTTCCATTTTCCACTGCTCGGCAGTCGTTGGCGTGTAATCTCGTACGCGGCTAGTCGACCCTCTGGAGCCTCGTTCGTATGATACCGCGACGATAATCGCTTCTTGCATAGCGCCACTATTCATCGGGAAACGCGTAGCACCTGATGCCAATTGAAAACTATAGGAACCATCCATCAAGTAAATCACGGGGTACGTTTTATCACCTTAGGACCCGTGAGTTCGGGGAACCTTAATGAAAATGGGATACACTCGCTTTGTTGTGGGGTCTGTTAATTCAACCACTTGACTGCGCGGGACTTGAAAGGCTTCTTGTGCGACGCAGGGGAAAAATACGATCATCAAGACAAATACAATAGGTCTCACATTACACTCCGTGAAAAGTCGAGAGGTAGTTTAGTCAACAATTTAAACTTGATGCGCCGGCCACAGACAAGCTTCTAGTTTCATGTCTGAAAACTTCGCAGTAAAAGACGCGTTTTGAGGGCTACAGGCATACAAGCCAAAGGATACGGGTTCGGATGGCGCTATGGGAGGGTCAGCTTTACCCATTTCTGCTGTTGTTTCACCAAGTACATGCAAGTGGAAGACGCGCATCTGTTTAAAGTCTTTCCCATCTAATGAAGTTTCGATGAGAAAATCGGGGCCCCGGCGATGAAGCCGATACCAAATAGATTCAGGCAAAGTGATATCCGTTGTCGCCCAATCCGAATACCCGTGATTTGTCACCACACTACCTAGACGCGAGAAACTTGCACATTCGTATTCGATTGACGCTTTAAACCAGTTTTCACTGTCGAGGTAAATCATTACCCCACACTGATCGAATTGCGTTTGATATTCAAATTCCACCTTAGTGGTAAAAGAAAAATTATCGCTGGAACTGAGTTGCAATACTGGCGCGTTGTCATTGCGAAAACCGTAGTACGAGCGCTGCCAAAAATCCGTACAAGGCTCGGTAATTATTGTCACTTCTCTCTCTGATACTTCATGATTTTTGGGCTCATGAAGCCAAACTCCTTTTGTAAAATCTACCATGGCTCTGTCGCTCCGAATGATAACAACCTACTAGTCGGCTTGTTGCGGTACTTTAGCAAATCGGTGACAAAAACACTGCCACCGATTTACATTCCCTATGAAGTGATTGCACTAGGACCAAGTTTGTATGCCAATAGCACCAAACCAAACTAGATAGCCTACCACCAAAACCTGAACAAATAAGTAAGTACACACATACAACTTAGTAAACCGACCTCTTGTAGTACTAATATTTTTTGCGGTTTGCCAACCGGCAAAGACTGTCGTCACGACCAATCCCAAACTCAGTAGTAACAGACTCAAAGAAATGGCATTGGGCGCCCCTAACCTTTCGATGGGTGCCATCATGCCGAAGGCCAATAGCAGTAAGAACCCCCACGCATTAGCGACTGCATACATAGTGGCTTTACGAATTCGACGGTCCGCTTGTTCAGCCATTCGACCGCGAGCCAACTTTATCATCCAAACAATGGTGATAGGCAAGCCAACCAACAACAAGAGTAACCAAAGCACCGCAATACACTTATCCACCAAGGCCGACATCGCTGATTCTCGCTTGAAAACGCGATCGCCATAGTGCATTACCTCACCTAAAATAGGGTCCTGCGCTTCTATCATTACCACCTCTCCCTTGTCGTTTTGCCATCGCCCATTGCCCACGTATTGGAGCTCTCTCACCCAGCCGGGAGGAATAACGCTTGATAATCTCGCGTTGCTGCCATCAACTCGTAAAGAGTAGCTTGCCACCAAGCGTTCAAGGAAGTAGCGCTTTTGATTGCGTGGATTGTGATAACGGTAGTAGCCGTTGAGTTGTGAACGCTCTTCGTCTAATACAGATTCCAATCTGATATCTTTGGCCGATTTTGAAAGTAAGTAATCACTAATTACTTTAACTATCGCTCTAAAGGCGCGGTCGTTTTCACTGTTTTGTAGCACCACAAAGCCAATATTGTGTTTGGGCGAATACGACAACTCAGCGCGCCACCCAGGGAAGGCACCATCATGACCTCGAAAGCGTTCGCCTTGATAGTAACGAGCATAATTGAACACTCCATATCCAGCTTCAAACTCGCCTACATTAGTACCAAATGAGTGTTCGATACGCTCGTAGCTATCTGCTGAAAGTAGAATGGGTGAACGATTTTTCATGGCTTGCAAAATCACAGTGAGATCCTGCAAGCGAATTGATAATCCACCAGCATGGCTAAGTAATATCGGTTTGTAATCTATTGCTTTTTGCGTCACTGAATACCCGGAACTCACGTCTTTCGGGAAGTTACTATAGTCAGCAGAGCTAATGTTGAGAGGGGCGAAAATATACTGTTGCGCATATTTTTCAAAGGGCATCTTAGTGACGTTTTCTACCACAAGAGCTGCAACCGCAGCAGCCACATTAGTATACGCATGTCGAGTCCCTGGCGGCCATCTCGAGGCACGATGGTTTGGGAATAATGATAGTGCCTGAGCCAAAGGTAGCTTCGGCTCGTTGCGAAAGGCAAATGCTTCAAGGGGAATTTCATCCCAGCCAGTTGTGCTCTCTACCACATGGAGAAGAGTCAACGGGTGAGTAGCTTCCCACTTATTTTCAAAAGACAGTGTCGGTAGCAAGTCGGACAATTTGTCGTTTAGGCTCAACTGACCCGACTCTACCAACTGCATCACCGCAATGCCGACCACCATCTTACTTATCGAAGCTATTCGGTATGATGAAGTTGATTGATTTAGCTCACTATCGGCGCTGAGCTGATAGTAAGTCACTTCATCACCTTCCACTATCGAATAGGCCAGCGACGGCAATTTATGAGTTTGAACAAGAGCCTCTACCTGCTGATTTACACTTTTCAATGAAATAGCGTCATTAGCAAGACCATCGGGTGGAGAATCTTGAGCGTGAGAAAAAAAAGTCAGTAGCGTAGCAATGAGTGCCGTGATAAACGTTAACGTTTTATGCAAGGTATTCTCCTTTTTAGTGTTTTTAAACCGCGTTTTGTGCAACGTTAATCTCAGAGCGCGATGGAAAAATACGAAACTTTTGTTATCTCTTGTGATTCTGTGTAAAACTTGACTAGGTCACAAAAAGTCACATTACTAAGCCACTGATTTATGGATGAAAATACGAGTCGAACGACAATACATACTTTTGCGAATTTTCGTTTAGATATTACGAGTGAACGTTTGTATAAAGACGACGAATTGATAAGAATAGAGCCCCAACTCTATGCGCTGTTACGACTTTTTGTCACCCATCCATCACAACTCATCACCAAGCAAACTATTGAAGACGAGGTTTGGAATCGGCGCCCTGTGACTGATGACGCATTGAGGGCCGCACTCAAGAAATTACGTGATTTACTGGGCGATGATGCAAGATCCCCAATATTTATAAAGACAATTCCCAAGCAGGGGTATCGATGGTTATCTCCGGTTTTTACCCAAGAACCAGTACCACGGCCGCCTCAAAAGCATGTGAAAAAAACAATGAGCCCCGGGTTAAAATGGGGGCTTTTCGCCACTCTATCGGTTGCACTATTGTTGGCGGTTATTGCGATTTTTGTGCCTACCTCCCAATCGTCATTGCCGACACTCCCCATTGCTCAAATCAAAAGCGTGACGCAACTAACAGGCTCAGAAGTCGACGCCAGCTACAATGCCAAAAAGAACCTGTTGGCGTTTATCCATCGAAGCGCACGCAATAGTCCGCAACAACTTTACTTAAAATCCTTAAATACTGGCGTCGTCACCAGATTGAGCTGGGATCAAGCTAATTACAAAGATAGCTACTGGTCATGGGACGGGCAGAAACTGGTGTTCATGCGTCTCATTGATCAAAGGGACACGCTGCATATCGCACACTTCAATCCGGCTGGGGAAATTGAACAACTAGAAACACTCGAAGCTGAAGGCTTGCAAGACAAATACGCTATCGGCTGGCTGGAGGACGACAGCGGGCTGATATTAGCTGAGAACATGCGCCCCAACAAACAACATCGTATCTTTGCCTTCAATTTCTCAACTGGTGAAGTCACACCTCTCACCAACCCTAACGTCGCTGGTAGAGGAGATTACAAAGCGAGTTTGTCGCCAAAGAATGACCTTCTGGCTATTCTTCGAGAGGAAGTATCACAGGAAGCAAGCTTACTGATTACGTCACTTGGCACAGGTAACTTGGTTGCCAAAGCCGTATTGCCATTTGTCCCTAATAGACTAGTTTGGACACCTAGCGGTGGCACTGTGGCTATGAGTAACTTTTACGGCGACCACATTCGCTTTGATCTCGAAAGTGCATCGTTATCAGCCCTCCCGAAGCTACCAGAGAATAGCCTAGATTTGTTTGCAGCCTGTGATGAGCAGTGTTATTTCCTACGCCAACACAACGGCAACTTTTTAGACTTACAAGAAACCCCACTGGCGTCGTTACAATCACTTGCATCACCAGACAATGGCGTACCCATTCTCAACAGTGGCCGATTATTAAGGCGTGCAGGCGCACAGGACTTTCCTCAATATATCGGTGATGATGGTGATTTACTGTTTGTTACGCTCGAAAATCGCATGCTCACTTTCCAGCGATTTGCGCGCCAAAATCAATTGCAAGATGTCGCATACATGGATGCGACTTTACCACTAAGCGCTGTCGTAGTAGCGCCAAATGGTGAGCAACTTGTTGGAATGTCAGCCGGCAGAATGTTTCGCGCCTCATTAACCAATCCTGCAGCCATTGACGTTGAATTTGTTACAAATGCCCTGGAACAATTTGCCAACCCCACTTGGCACCCTAACAGCGAACATGTGTTCGTCGCACAGAAAACGGCAAATCAAGCCGCTATCGTCAAATATCATCTAGCGACAAATACCGCATCGCCAATCATCGATGGCCTAATTGCATTCGCATTACTGCCAGGGCAAGACGAACGGGCGGTCGGGATTACTCCCCACCATCAACTCGTGTTGTTGGGCCATCAGGAAGGCCAGTGGCAGCAAATTCGAACGTTGGGACAGGTGACGTCGGCCAACCCCAATCGCTGGAAAGTCACACCAACCGGTATATTCCACACCAAGTATCAGATGCCAGAAGCGTTTTTATGTCATATATCATTGACTGAGATGAGTGGCACGCCAGCAGAACAGTGCTGGTCTATCGGAGACAACCGATTCCGCCTGCATTTCGACATTGATGCTGCGCTCAAAAAAGTAATGCTAGTAGAGTCTCTTAGTGCAGAAAGCGATGTGATAAAGATGCAGTGGTAAAAAATTTAAAAGCACTTACAAATGATTTCGAAGACGAATCTAGGTGACTCAATCGGGCCAACAGGTGTAGGACGCAAAGTCTCACTCACCCAGTGATAACCCAAGCTTGCCGTATAGTTTTTGTACCTTGCACCGAGTTTAAGATTGGCATGCTGGTAATCCAACTGGCTGTCCAAATCAAAATAACCCGTGCCCAACGAATAGTAAAAAGGCTCAGAGAATACTTCTTGATATTGAACTTCAATGCTCATAGATGATAAATCAGATGCGTAATAATCTGGCGAGTAATCGAGGCGAACGCTCAGGCCACTTTGATGAGATGCCGTGAGACTGAATTCTTCGAAGTCCCATTCTCGAGCACCGTCGAAAAAACGTCGAGACTGCACGTAAGTACCTGCAAACCAGTCCTCATCTAGCGCCATTTCAAGCCCAATATAAGGCGTCAATGCTCGGTGCCTTTGACGTATTCCGTCAACACGCCCCTCCGATGCATAAAGCCCAAATACAAGTAGTTCAGAGGCTTGCCACTCTGCATTAATACCAATACTGGGTTCGCCAGCGGTTTCACTTAAACCGTGATAGATAGTGTCGGTCGACGCTTTTAGGTAGACGCTGAGTGCCTCTGAGGCCAGGCTGTTCACACTGAAAAACGCCATTGTGGCAACGACGACATATCGACACAAAAAAGACCACATGAATGGTTACGTGACTCACTGATAATTGGGATACCTGTCAGTTAACCATTGTTTTAAGTGCATTACCATATCGTCATGAGAAGAATCAGGGTTATCGCCCATGTATTTCGCAGCCAAAGCCGTTAAGTGTGGCGTCGCAATGGAGTGGCCCGTAAAAACATCATATTGGCCATTAGGTGCTAAAGACAGCGCATTGGCAGGCGCAAGTAAAGAATATTCTGGAATATTGCTTGGCAAAGCATCACTGATACCATACGCAAAAAAGACACCATTCTGTGCCGTGGGAAAACGTTCATCGTATGCTCGTTTTTCATCAAAGGCGGTAATCACAACGCCCCCCTCATTAATAAGCCGTTGTACGAGCTTTTCAAGGATGACATCTCGTGGCCCAGACAAACTCAAATTGATAAGGTCAGGCTTCACTGCCACTGCTGCATCTAGCGCTAATGCCAGCGTCAGCGTATTACATCGCCCCTTGCCATGGTCGTCTTGCCAACAGCCGCGGAAGTGATGAATTGACGCTTCAGGAGCAAACCCACTGAAATTAGGCACGCCTTGTCCGTTCATACGTTTGGCCGCAATTAAGCCAACCACGGCGGTACCATGGGCTTCGTTGCGACCACCGCCGCGCTGGGAGACAAAGTCTTGATAACGCAGTTTCGAATTTTGTAGCGCCGGATGGTCGTAGTCCATGCCGGTGTCTATCACAACAATATTTATACCTTTCCCATCACTGGAAGCAGGTTCTTGAAACTGTTTACGATTTGGTACGTTTGCATCCGTTGCTTTCGGCAGGCTTTGTAGTTCGCCTTTTACATCGTAATGGTTAAAAGGCTGTATCCACTTTACCCGTTCATCCCGCTTTAACGTGTTCAAGACGTCGGTACTCGGGCTTTCGATGACAAAGCACAACACCCCTAAACTATTGATAGGCCATTGTTCAGACAATGTGAGATTGTAATCATTCGCAATTTCTCGGGTCACACGTGCCAATAATGGGTCGCTCGAATAATCGAACAATGCATTGTAATGGTTACCCGCGGCTTCTCGTCTTTGTCGCTCGCTTCTTGGGTCATCAATTACCACAAGAAGCGGTTCGGTTAAGGTATTCAATTGCACTTGTGGCGCAAAAGAAGCACAGCCCAGTGGCAACCATATAGCAAGGAGTGTAACGCCAATGAACTTAACAAAATGAGAGCACATATTAATCGCCCAGCGGTTTAATCAAAACAGTTCGGGAGTCCGCTTCCAGTTGCTTAATAGTTTCTGACAAGTTACTGGAATGAGTAACATCAACGGCATTCACGCCGGGATAACGTTTGATAACGGATAACTGATACTCGCTGATCAATGCGTCCAAATTCGACTGAGAATCAGCAACTAACCTAACCGCGGGTTGCGTATAGACTTGATTGGTATCGGTTAGCGTTTCAAACTCATTGACCTGAGTCGATGGCGTAACGATGACAAAAACCGCCAATGCCGCCGCGGGCACCGGCGCCCAGTTATACCATTTGGCATACCAGGGCTTGCGGTCCAAACGTTTGCTAAACGCCTCGAAGTCAGGTTGTGTTGTATTGTCGCCACGGGCTTTCAGTGCAGTTTGCAACATTTTGGCACTTTGCATATTCGCAGCGAACTCAGGATCGTTGCGAATGCAATCTTCCACTTGCGCCATTTCATCATCGTTTAGCTGCCCATTTAAATAATCGGCGATTAAACCTTCTTTATCGAGATGATTCATGCTCACTCCTACTGCTGCTCGGTCAATATTACGCGAATTTTGTTTCTCGCATGATGTAATCGGGTTTTTACGGTATTCAATGGGCAATCAGCTATTTGACTTATTTCTTCCACAGAATAGCCCTGAAAGTAGCTCATCTCAATGACCAACTTTTGCTTCGCTGGCAATGCGCGAATCGCCGCCTCTAATTGACTATTATCAGCAGAATCCCGTTGTTCATGCTCCATTTCATCCAGCGTGTTCTGCTTGAATATTTCAAAAAGTCCACGCCGAGTCTTCTGCTTCTGTAACAACTTCAGACACGCCCTATACGTAATGGCAAAAATCCAGCTAGACACCTTTGAGTCGCCTTTGAACTGGGACGCCTTATTCCAAACTGTCAACATCACATCGTTGTAGACTTCCTCTACTAACCCAGAGTCCTGAGTCATGCGATGGAGAAACGGAATCAATCGAGATTGATACGCTTGATACATTGACTCCATTGCACGTTTGTCCCTGTTTTGCGCAATTTGTTCTAACCAGATTAAATCTCGGCGAACGGCAATGTCTTCTTCAGCTGCTGCTTTCAATGTCATAAACCCAATTACCTTTTGTAGCACTAAGACACCTTCACTCAACAGACAGGTTCAATTTAAAAAAAATTTTTTTGTTTTGAACCTTATCTTCACACCACTTCATCTTAGCAGTCACTAACTCAGTCCATTGGAGAGAATAGAATGTTAGAACGACGCACCAAACATTTCGCTTTATCTTGCTTCACTATCGCAGTTTTGACTGCATGTGGCAGTGACAATGACCCCGTTGTAGAAGAACCTACTGTACAACCGCCAGTTGCAACCAACAACTGTCCTGCGGTGGGTAACCTCACACCTGAAGATTTGGGGAACGATCAATGCCAAATTGGAGGCGTTTTAACTCAAGACGCCACCCTAACCGCTGGCGTAACTTGGTTTTTGGAAGGCGGCCTACAGGTTGGCAACAATGATAATACCGCTGTGCTCAGTATCGATGCCGACACCCAAATTCGTGGTAACAACGCCGATCACTTAGTCGTATGGCCGGGCTCTGCGTTACAAGCAAACGGAACAGGGGCTCAGCCTATTCACTTTTTATCAGACGATGATGGCGTTGAAGGCTCGGGTGAATGGGGAGGCTTATTTCTGCGTGGGTTCAATGGTTTAACCAACCTAACGGGTACCCAAGGAGAAAACCGCCTTGACTACGTCGTTGTCGCTGAAGCAGGCGCTTCGGTAGAAGTTACCATTGATGGCAGCACTGCTACCTATCAGGACAACATTGTTCTCAACGGTGTCGACGCCTCTACCACACTAACCTTTGTTCAATCTCATAATTCAGCCCGAGATGGTTTTCATATTTTGAATGGCGATCCAAGAATGTCTTGGTTACTGTCGACCGGCGCCACCCGAGATGGCGTATGGTATCGAGATTTCAGCGGTGTGATTAAAGATTTAATGGTCATTCACAACCCAGAGTCTGGTCGTTCTGGTATTTACGCTTCAGAGACAGAAGCAGGAGATTCCAACCCGAGAATCGTCAACGCCACATTGGTGGGGCGTGACGGTGCGAGTGTTAGCGCTGGCGCAGATGACGCTGAATTTGGCATCCTGTTCGCAGACAACACAGACCAAATCCGAATGGCAAATGTTGTAATTGCGAACTTCAGAAACGGCTGTTTCTTAGCGAACGATGGCGCGGACCTTTCGCAAATTAACGACAATGTGCCAGGCCCCACTTATTTAGATGGTGTGCACTGTGCAAATGAAGCTGGGCCAAATGGTAACTTTGGTGTCGTTGCAGACGACGCTGTTGGCTTCCCTGATGGAACCATAGCGACTAACAACAGTATCAATGCGAATGGTTTAGTGTATTACAATGGAGCCGCTCACGGCATTACCTTTACGGGTGAAATTGCTGACCGCTCATCTGCCTTTACCGCTGGGTGGTACCTGAGCAACATCGGAGGCATCCCCAATGGCTTAGCAGCCGACTCTACGTCACTTAATGCCTTTTTAGATGGCGATACCAACCAAGATGGCGTTGTAAATGGTGACGACAACGGCTCAGCATTCTTCATGTCTGATGCCAACCCATTCAATCTCGATGTCGCCTCAGATACAGGAGGTTACGATCTCACGCATATCGGCGCATCTCGAAGTGGTAATCCAGATAACGCTGCACAATTTGATAATTGGACCGTTGCCACTGGCAGTGATGAAGGCTATGCCGTTCAACAAAATGCCAACTTGCAAGGGACTTCGGTTTGCCCAGCTGATGTTGGCGGTGCCTCGGTTTCTGCGCTCGATAAATATGCAGGCCGAAATGTCTGTGAAATCTCCGGCGTTATGACCGCCGATGGCGAATTGACGAGTGATATTGACTGGCAATTAGAAGGCGGCTTCCAAGTTGGAAACAACGCGAATACGGCAACTCTCACCATCGAAGCGGGCACGCGAATCAGCGGCGACAATGTGGATACTACAGACTACCTCGTTGTTTGGCCCGGTTCCGCCATTGATGCCCAAGGTACGGGGGCGAGACCAGTGCGTTTTACCTCTGACGATGCCGGCATTGACGGTTATGGCGAATGGGGTGGCGTATTCCTTCGCGGCTTCAACGGCTTACCGACGATGTCAGGTACACAAGGTGAAAACCGTTTAGATTATGTCGTTGTTGCAGAGGCTGGCGCTCAAGTGAGCGTGACTATCGATGGTGTCACTGCTAACTACCAAGACAACATCGTATTGAACGGTGTTGACGCCGATACCACATTGACCTTTGTGCAATCTCACAATTCTGCCCGTGACGGTTTCCACGTACTCAATGGCGATCCCCGCATGTCTTGGTTACTTGCCACTGGTGCGCAACGTGACGGCTTTTGGTATCGCGATTTTAGCGGCTTAGTCAAAGACCTCATGGTGATTCACAATCGCGATTCTGATGGTTCAACCGGCCGTTCAGGTATCTATGCATCCGAAACTACTGCAGGTGATTCTAACCCTAGATTTGTCAATGTCACATTGGTCGGCAGAGACAACCAAAGTCTCGTTGCTGGCGACGCGGACAATGAATTTGGTATTTTGTTTGCGGATAATACCGACCAAATTCGCATGGCCAACGTGCTGATAGCCAACTTCAGAAATGGCTGTTTCGAAGCCGACGATGGCGCAGATCTCAGTGCGATTGATACCACGGTTCCCGGTCCGAACTATCTTGATGGTGTACATTGTGCCAATGAAGCAGGTCCAAATGGCCAGTTCGGTATTGTTAGAGATGATGCCGTTGGTTTCCCTGCTGGTACCATCGCCGCGAACAATTCAAATGGCAACGGTCTGGTTTATTACAATGGTGCGAACAATGGCATTGTCTTCACTGGTGAAATGGCAGAGCGTGGGAATGACTTCACGGCTAGTTGGTATCTCAACAATATTCGTGGCATCAGCAATGGCCTGATTGCTGACCCGAATGCCCTCAACGGCTTCTTAGATGGCGACACGAATAACGATGGTGTTGTGGACGCTGACGACAATGGCTCCGCCTTCTTTATGTCAGATGCCAATCCATTTAATTTGGACGTTGCCAGTGACACTGGTGGCTATGATTTAACCCACAACGGTGCAGTAAGGAGTGGCGCAATCTCGGCAACGAATGCGCAATTTGACAACTGGACTGTATCCACGGGTAGAAGTAGCGGGTTTACCGTACGCGTATCTCAGTAATGTAGACGCAAATGGTAGCAAAGCCTGGTCGGTTCACAGCCAGGCTTTTTTTCTTATCTTAAATTAGACATTTCATGTGTAACGACCTTATCCAGCAAATACTCCAGTCGCCTTTTGTCATTCTGTTTTTTCTATTTGTTTGCAGCCAATGGATAGAAAGCTCATCAAGTTGGTATGTAAAACAAGGGCAGCGCCAGCTTAAAAAGGGAAATTGTCAGCGTGCACGCCATTATTTCGAGAGCGCACTCAAACGAGACAGCAAGTGCCAGTTAGCTCGCACCACACTGCGACATCTTCCAAAGACCACTTCAAGCTCTGTTGATGGCATACGAACCGTTGATCACTTACCTCCGGCCGGCACAACTGATGCCCATAATCGCCTTACTCACAACAACGCTTGTTTTCCTCGTCATTGGCCGAGCGCAATACCAACACAAATCCACCCACGCCGTAATGGTTAGTGTGAAAACTCGGTAGCGGCAAGAGAAAAACTTGCTTACATTTTCATCCACCTTATGTTTTTACATTTCGCTCCTAAGTGGTAAGAATTGGAAAAAAACACAATAGGCTCAACATTATGCGCTACTTTGTCGCTGCGTTATTTTTTATCTCTTGGGCTGCCAATGCCCAAGACAACATCAGTAACTTTCACAGGCTAATTTTGCAAAATGACCAAGGCGATGTGTTAGTCGTCAAAATAAAAGATAGGGATTTTTGGGTAACGCCTGGCTGGTATCAAACTCAAGATAAAAGCATCGAACAAGGATTAAGAGATCTCGCTCTCACTCACGGAGTTACCATCAAGGACATCCAGTTAAAAGGCGTATTTACTCTCAGAGACAAAGAACAAAAAGTATTATCACTTAGGCATTTCTACACTGCCAAAGTCGCATCTGGTTCTGTCACCTTACCGGACAATATTGAAAACGCAGAATGGCTACCCAAAGACCGCGCCATAGCCACAATGACCTTCCCGCATATTCGATTGTTAATGTCTCCTGTCATGTCACAAAGTCAGGGAGTATTGTCTGGAGATGTTATGCGCTATCAAGAAAATGGCCAATTCAAAGCTAAGCTACTGGGGCCTATTACTCATTGGTGAGTTGATGTCATTCTAATCTTATTCGCCGTGCACATTATCGCACGGCTCTACTCATCGCCATATTCAGGTGATAAGGTGGTGGCCCTTTAGGCTATCGCGAACAACAATAATGAAAAAAGTACGCCTGTTGGCTTCCTTATCGGTACTCCTGAGTCCTGCTGTATTGGCTGACAGCCCAACTCTCTCTGCTAGTTACGAAGACGTATTTTCTCAATTGGCACTCGGGTGCATACACAAAGAGTACAGCAATAAAATCGCTCACTACATGAATAGTGACGACGACTTAAAACCACCACGAGACCTCTACCCCGCTTTTTATGGCTGCTTTGACTGGCATTCCTCCGTTCATGGCCATTGGCTATTAGTCCGCATGCTCAACACCAGCCCAGACAAAGTTGACCGTGCATTGATTATTGAAAAGCTCAACCAAAGTTTAAGCAAACAGAATATAGAGGCCGAGCTAGCCAATTATCAGCGTCCCGGCATGGCGTCATTTGAACGTCCTTATGGCATAGCCTGGCTGTTACAACTCACAGCAGAACTGCGACAGTCAAACGTTGAGCAAGCCAAAGTCTGGTTGAATAATTTACTTCCTTTAGAACAGCAAGCGGTTAGTAACATCAGTGATTGGCTACCTAAACTAAGCTTCCCGATCCGAACGGGTGAGCACAGCCAAACCGCATTTGCATTTGGTTTAATGTTAGATTGGAGCCGTATATCAGAAGACAAAGCTTTCGAAACTTTGTTAACCAACAAAGTAAGAGCGCTGTATGTGAATGATAAACACTGCCCACTCGCGTATGAACCATCGGGCCAAGATTTTCTCTCGCCTTGTGTGGCGGAAGCCGATCTGATGCGCCGAGTAATGAACCCGCATGAATTCTCCGCATGGTTAACTGACTTTTTCCCAACGTTGACAGGCAATACCAAGCAAGATTGGCTTGTACCAGCCGTAGTCACGGACAAAAGCGATGGAAAACTCGCTCACCTTGATGGCTTAAATACGAGCCGAGCTTGGATGTTAGAGGGTATCGTTAATGGCTTACCAAGCAACGATGCCAGAATTTTACCACTGAAACGCGCGATTGAAGCACATAGAAAAGCTGGGCTAGACGCGGTACTGGGCGACATGCATTACATGGGGAGCCACTGGCTGGGCAGTTTTGCGACGTACCTACAAACGCAACGAGGCCTACAATAACCTCCTTGATATCACCTTGTTCATTCAATTGATGTACCTCACCTTTTCGCCTTATTCCGATGGGATAAGGCTTGTTTTATGCCTCTAAGTCATGAAAAATGCAGTGTTAAGGGCCCCGAAAAAAGTAGAGGGCCTATCACGACTTAAAGAAGGCTTCGGACAATGGTGTTAACAACCGATTACGCAACGCATGCTGGAAAATTGAGAGCGGCTGGTGACAACATCGGCGCAATTGCGGCTTATCGGAAACATCTCAACACCAATGCCAATGACACCATTAGTATGCATAATCTGGCGGCTGCACTGGGTGATGTTGGCCAACACAAAGAAGTGGTCAAAGTCCTAAAGAATGCGTTTTCTAAAGGTTTAAATGCACCTGAGTCTTGGTTAGTTTATGCCCGCTCTCTGGGCCACTTATCTAGATTCAAAGACGCGCTAGAAGCCTACAAGCAGGGCCTGACACGCGCTCCAAATAACGCCAACGTACAAATGGAATACGCACAGTTACATTGGATGGTAAATGGCGATCTCAATGCGGCACTGAGCTTGTTTCATGAAGCCCTAAAAATACAAACCAGTATCAGTGACATTCACGTCATGTACGCTGAAGTGATAGGTCAGATGGGAGATGCTTCACAACAGTTTGATTTGTTAAATCAAGCCTATGCCAGCTCGGGCCACCACCCGCGACTCGCCTATTTTTTGAGTAAGGCCGCGCTGAAAAACGAGAAATTTGAGCTTGCGTTGCAGCTGAGTCTGCTGGCGACCAAGGCGTTTCCCCAAGAATTAGACAATGCGATTAATGCCTGCAATTGCCATCTTGCGATGGGCCAAGCCGACGCCGTATTAGCAATAGTTGAACGATTCCTGAAAACGTCGCCGAATAACCAGCACTTGATTGCACTGCAAGCTACAGCCTATCGCTTACTGGGAGACGACCGTTACCCGTTACTGTACGACTACACATCATTGGTAAAATACTTGCCATTAGGCGTGCCAAAGGGGTGGTCTTCTCTATCGGGTTATATCAGCGATCTGGAGGCCGAATTAGAAGAACAGCATAAGTTCGTGCAACATCCATTCTTTTTATCAGTTAGAAATGGAAGTCAAATCCCTTCAATTGCACGAATCCAAAAGCCGGCAATTCAAGCATTTTCAGAAGCAATGGCACAACCGGTAAACGAGTATGTCAACGCCCTCTCAGGTAACAAAAATCCGATGACGTTACGCAATACGGGAAAGTTTACCCCGCTTCCCGCATGGTCGGTGTTGTTGCCTCCTGGCGGCTATCATGTCAATCATGTGCATCAAGAAGGCTGGTTGTCGGCGGCCTGTCATATTAGGCCAGCTGAAAACGAAGTAGGTAATGATAAGGCGGGTTGGTTGGCATTAGGCGAGCCCGGTTCAATAACACAACCTAAGCTCGATGCAGAAATGTTTATAGAGCCCAAATCAGGCCATCTCGCCATGTTCCCTTCATACATGTGGCACGGTACCGTTGGCTTTAATCAGGGGAAACCACGGCTAACCGTTGCATTGGATATCGTGCCAGGATAAACCTATTGCCTTTGTGCACCGAGCCAGCTGGCAAAATAGGTACTAGGGCGTGTTGACCTAGTTTGTTGCCAGTTTATCCTTATACTTGTCTACCACCTTCCCAGTGAATGCCCAGACCATTACGGCGCACCATGCGATTACTGAAAACCCGGCTGGCACGCATGCAATGGCAATATGCTTAACGTGTTTAGGATTAAAAAATACGGCAACTAAAACAGGCAAAAACCACAAAGCCACAACCGATACAACCAGTATCGCTAGAAATGGTCCACTGGTTTGCTCAAACAATTGGCTAATTTTTTCCATTACTATTCCTCAATATTCTCTACTAGATTCGAAATGAGGTTGCTTCCTGCTGAAACGCATCAGAACAACCTTGGTTATTCGTACTAGTCATTGCCTATCAAGATTTATTACAGACGGTGTCGAGAAAAATGAAAAACATTACTTGGTAATGACGTGATAGATGGAAAGTTCGTTCGTTGTAGGCTGCTGGCAATAAGCCTGCATTCCCTGAAACAAAACGGCTTGGATATCCCTTTTGATTAGGGGCTCTTGTACTGTTTTTTGTAAATGCTGCAACATTAGCGTTGCTCTGTCTGCGTTAGAATCACAGCCATAATCTACCGCGAGATAAAGCTTCGCATACTCATCGCCCTCCTCTGAGGCGTCTTTTATCAGCGGGTAGTTTTGTCCTTCTTCTAAGATTCCCAAGATAAATTTAGCTCTACTATTGTTTCTTTTTTTGATCAGATATTTGAGTATGGTTTTCGCTTTGTATGACGAGCGAGGATAGCTTTCAATTAGCTCTCCATACTTGTTTGGTAGCCAACCTGTTTGGTAGGCATAAACGTGAAGCAGCGCATCTTCAGTCGACATCTCATCGAGGCTAGTTGGTGTGACATCAATCGCTTTACTTTCAAATTGATTTGACACACTCTCCCGTTGTGCCATTTCGTTATCAATGAAACGATATTGATCGACTGTATGCAGGGCTACAACACTGACAGAGAGCAATAAAATAGTAAGTAAAAATACGCTAGGCAATACGAAAAACCACCGGTTTTGCCACTTTGTCTGGCTAGAGTGAACTGACATTTTAGTCAATTGAAATAAAGCGCGTTGCTCCAGCATCGGTACGTTGCGACGAGCAAGATACATGGCACACCACGCACCGCCACAATAAAGCCCCAGGAGTATTGCAGCTAAGAGACTCTGCCCCGCAGCCAGTCCCATATCCAATGCGAAAGCAGCGACGACGATTAGCATATGTACAATAAAAGCAACGCCAGAAAACAATCGCGTAATACCTCTGCCGTGAAGTCGAACAAGCAAACCAACAACGATGCCACTAACCGTTAGAAACACGGGAGCAAAGCGAGCTTCAATTTGAAACGAAACGTACCAAGCCAAGAGAATCAAAACACTCCATAACGGTAATAGTAATGCCGCTTTTAACGCATTTTGTTGGTTTAATTTAACGTCGATTTTGTGTTGATAGTCTTGCTCAATACTCAAATGTGAGTTCCTTTCTCGTTCAGTATGTACTTTGTGGCAGGCATCAATTCTGACAATCTATTTCTCAAACATCACTTGCCGATTCACGGTCAGTAAAACGTGCGGCGAGCGTCGCGATTCTCGCGCCTAAATATTCAGCGGTTTCCAAATCGACATTATGCAAGACGCCATCTACTGAATGCGCAATAAGTCCTGATTGTGCACCTAGCCGGTTCCTGCCCTTCGCGTCACAGTTACCTGGGAGGTCTAAGCCCGCCCATATCATACCGTGCTGGTTAGCGAATATTTGCATGTACTGTATGGTGTTTAACTGGTCACCACTAAGATTTGACCCTATGGTAAAGCCACCAGCTAACTTGTTAGCCCACCCTTGATGTGCCCATATTTCCCCTGACGCATCGGCAAACGCTTTAAACTGTGCAGAAACACACCCCATAAATGTTGGAGAGCCAAATACCACGGCATCCGCTTTTTCGACAAGTTCTAAAACGCTTTGATTCACATAGCGCCCCTCGATAATGTCTCTAGGGTTGATTTCAACTAGTTGAACTCTAGCGTTTTCAACACGGGCAACCCCATCGGCGATAGACTCGGCAAGGCGTCGAGTGGTGCCAGTAACTGAGTGATATACGAGAACAATATTCGCCATAAGTCGTCCTTTTCATTGCAAATGCGATACACGTTTAAATTGGGTTTCTTTGGGGATTCGGGAGTAAATAAATATCGCGACTTAACCCGTCGGGAAAGGCCATTCTTCTGACCTTTTCTCCACCGAGTTTTTTCACTAAACGCCGGGCAGCATGATTGTCATCATTCATGTAAGTTTCTACCGCTTCCCAGTGCCAGCTATTGTAAGCAACATTGAGGGCTGCGAGTGATACTTGTGTCGCCACACCTCTACCTCTCGCTTCAGGCAAAACCCACCACGTCAGTTCAGTCGGCCACGCTTTACCTTTCCAAAAGCCACATGTTCCAATATATCGGCCATCATCCTTAGATTGGATAACCCAAACCCCGAATCCTAGCAGTTGCCAAGAGCCCACATCGGCTTTCAGCCTCGCCCAAGCTTGTTCTTGAGTTAGAGGCCCGCCATACATCTTCGAGGCTTCGGCGTCGGTATAGAATTGTTCATACATTTCGGCGTGTTCGCGACTGGGTAATACTAATAAAAAATTGCCGGTCTCAACGTTTTTCATGGCTTCCATACTTGCCTGCTCCATCTGATTACATAGTACATAAAGCTGCGATTCAATCACACTAAAGATTGCACAAGTGTCAGAAGTTGTTGTCACTCAAAAGTGAGCAGGAGCATTGCCATTGTGTCGTTTGTGATGCAAAGTTCTATAAGTAAAGCCTTAATCAATATTGGTACACGGTGGCCGAATAGATATGACACAACTGCATAACACTCCACGAATAGGGTGGGTTCCGTGGCCTCCACTGGCCGCACTGTTAAGCGTTTTATTTGTAGCCATACCTTTGCTCTCAACCTCTCTGATTTTAGAACAGTTCCAACTTTTGGATGAAATGGGCGAGCCACGCAGCTACTCAGGGCTTGTAGCATTTCTTCTTGTTCCATTTTCCGCAATATTCGTGACGATTTATGCGTGGGTAAGACTTATTGAAAAACGGCAATTATCAACCCTGGGGTTGCAAGCTGATAGGCTGCCGCAAGATCTCGCGACAGGTGTTGCTATCGGGATAGTAACGACATTATTCTTGGTTGCTAGTATCTGGACCTTTGGTTATCTAAAAATTGATGGGCTTTTTTCTGCGTTCACGTCTTCCACAGCGCTCGCAAAAATCGCACTACTTTTTCTTTGTTTTGGCGTGCAATCAGGCGCAGAAGAATTTTTGTTTAGAGGCTGGTTGATGTCCGCAGTCCGGCAAAGAGCCGGAATCACTTGGGCTGTTGCCATTAATACTGCAGTTTTTACTTTTCTACACTGGAGTCCAGGTCAGCCATGGTACGAAACTCTTAGCTCTATTTCATTTTCATTGTTCGCATCTGCACTCGTCATTAAGACGGGCAGTTTGGCTATCGCAGCCGGTTGGCATATCGGCTGGAATTGGTTAATTGGAACGGGATTCGGCTTACCGATTACTGGCCTAGATCTGAACCTACCTGCACTATTGTTCGAGGCTCTACCAACAGGGAGCGAGATCATGAGTGGCGGTTCAGGAGGGCCGGAATCCAGTATTTTTTGCTCAATCCTACTCGCCTCACTATGCCTTTATATGTGGCTAAAAAAATAGTCTAGATTCAACTCAAATGGTGATTGGCGGTGAAATTCACCGCCTTGAGTTCGCCAATTCCTGTATTAAAAGAAATCAAATATTTGGTTGGACTTCGCTAGTAGGCTTGGATTCAGCGCCGAGCATCGCGAACCACGCGCCTAACAAGCATAATGGGAATGGCATAGTAAGCTTGGCAATTTGATGAATCCAATGATGCTCTGGGTGCATGAAAATCCCTGCGACACCGTATAAAGCAAGTATAACCCCAAAGTAAAAAGCGTGTTTGTAACCCACTCTGCCCGTTTTAATCGTCACCATGCAAGCACATAAAATTGCGAGCGTCGCTCCAATCACTGCAGATGCACTCGCAATAAAAGTAGAGTTAGCAGACATTTCCGCGATTTGCTCTTGCGAATATTGAGTAATGTCTAACCCCATCTGCCAATAAATAGTCAGTACAATTGCCAAACAAATTGAAGAAATTAAATAGGTAGCAAAGGCTAGGCCTAATGCTTTTACATTAAGTGGTTGAGCGTTCATCTTTTTTCCTTGATATAGACGCAGCAGTTTTGCGCGCGGCTTAGTAGTTAATACAAGTGTTAAAACAAAGATGAGCCAAGGCCGTATTTTTTCTTTAAGTGCCTATGTTTAAGGGCACACAATACGGAAGAAACTACTAAAGTAATCGACACCGAGTTTTTCAATAATTTGAAAGTCTGTTCGTCGATTTGGTTCAGACCATAGGCGGCGAAAATCCCTACAAAACCAAATAAATGGCATGCAATCACAACGTTAAGCACGGTGTACAAGCGCTTAAGTTCAGATTTGCCCACCGCGGTTGCTTCTGATTCGGTTTGGTGATCAACCGGTGTTGTAGGTTCGCTGCTAGCTTCAGTAGCAAGTTCAGGAGACACGCTCGCTGTTTCGTCGACCTCTGCGGCGTCGTCAAACAGTTCATTCAATTGGATTTCAAACACGGCGCCCAAGCATTTGATGCTTTCTTGTGAGGCTACCGATTTAGCTTCAATTCTTTGCACTGTTCTCAAACTCAAACCCGACAAATCAGCGAGCTGTTGTTGGGACCAACAACGACTTTCTCTGAGTTGTTTTAGTTTGTTTGCATTGATCTTCAATTGCATTGATGAGTCTCCCGCTGGCTCAATTTCAAGCTAACAGAAGTGCTCATATTCCTTTACGAAACGCTCACGTAACGCTTACGTTACCAGTACGACACTTATTTTTAAACCCTTAATTTTTATGATCTTTTAAAAAAATTTTGGCAGAGGAAGACATTACAACGACTGTCAGTGTTAAGAACTGAAAGCAAAGATATTATGGTGGACAAAGCGACAAGCTGTTTTAATAGCTCGGCGTTTTGCTCTAACCAACATAAGATAGGAATAGCTTTGGCGCTATCAACGTGATAGTGCTTGAAGTTTCTCGAGCCACGCTTTGACGTGAGGCTTTTTTAGGTTCAACTCTCGCCGCTCAACAACATCAAGTGCGTCAGATGCATATGCTTTGGCAATATCGATTTGGTTTTGCGAATAAGCTAACTCAGATAAATTCATCAAACCATTCGAATATCCAAGTGGACACTGCAGCACTTCATGATAGTTCATCGCTTTAGTGAAAGCCGTATTTGCACTATCAAAGTCTCGTTCATACTGAAATACTCGCCCTTTGACCTCTTGTGCATAAGCAAGGTATAGCCAGTCATTTATAGAATGGGCTATTTGATCTACCTTTTCCAAACGAAGTACTGCGTCTGTAATGTTCCCTTGTTGAAGCAAGCCCACAGATTGCCAAAAGTAAAGTCGTACAAGTTCTCTTTTATCCGATGCCGATTGAGCTAATTTAATACCCTGCCCTAGAAGTTGTTCGGCTCTAAGTAGCTCTCGATTATTCTCAATCAACGTTTGGCCTAACAGACGTAGGGCAAGGATATTGGTAGGCTCTGTCGTCACGACAGCTTCCATCAGACTTATAGCTTGATCATTTTCACCCAATTGCTTGTGTTCTATCGCACTAACAAGCAATTCATTGGCTAACAAATTAGTGTATTGCTGGCTATCTACGACAAAGTCAGGGTCAAGACGTTTACCTACAATAGCTGTGAGTTGCGCTATTGCACTGTCAACGTCAGGGCTTGAAATACTGCCTTTCTCTAAAGAATTTCGGTAATACAGAGTGTAAAGCAACTGATAATCGCTGGTGGCTCCCGTTAGCGTTCCCTCAATAATGAGGTTCGCCCCAGAAACCTGAAAGACTTGACGAATGTGGCTAGAGTCGTAGTGACTCATTGGCATGTTAGCTCTGGACATAACATCAAATACATAGTCAGTTTGAAGTACTGCCGCTTCGTTGGTTGAGTACAAACCCTGTATAAGCTGGTCCATTGCACCTACTCGTACCCATTTGTGATCTGAACCTTGGACTGTATTGTGAAATGGCAAAACAACAATTGAGCCTGCCAACGCTTCGTTACTTGATGGTTTTGGGTTTATAAAAACAATGCCCAAAACTAGCAGTGCAATTAAGGTAAAGCCTGCCCAAACTTTAGCATTTGGAAAATCTAACCAGCGCTTTGATTTCACTTTGCTCGGCTCATCGATACGTTCGACAGCTTCCGCCCAAGCATACCCTTTACGGGGGACATTCCGGATAACATCAGAATTACCAAATAGCTTTCTAATCTCCTTAATAGACTGAAACACTACCTGATCATCAACTAAGACATCATCCCAAATCGTCGCCAGTATCACCTCTTTGGACACAAGCTCTGCATTCGCCTCTATCAATAAGAGTAGAAGTTGCATTGTCTTCGGACGAACGGATACCGCTATGTCGTTCTTCGACACTGTGCTTTTTATAGGATCGATTTTCGTATTGGCGGTGATGTAGTAATGAGACACGTCTACGCAACTATAAGCTTCTGGGCTAGAGGATTATACCAATAAGCCAAATCACTGAAAAAACAAAAAAGTGTTACATTTCATAAATTTAAGATGTTCAACACCAAATTTCAGAAGATTTCAGAGTAATTCAGTAGTAATTCTTTGCCGCCATAGCATGCTCAGGGTGATTCATTTTTGAGGTATCACAATGCACAACCTAGCAAATCATTTAACTCGTCATCCCGTAAAATACAGTGTCGGAATTGTCTTTACGCTTATCTTTTTTTCACAGTTTGGCGCGATTTTATCGCGGTTCCTCTCCCCTGATTTTGAGAGTCCGTACATCACAACAATACTACGCCTGCTATCGGGCGGAATCGTCGTCTTTGCGTTGATAAAACTACGATGGGAAAAGGATGCTTTCGTTTCCACTAAACCAGGCGAATGGCCTAAATACTGGTTCGCCATACCGCTAAGCCTTTCCATTGTTGGATTTATTAACCTGCTGAATACAAATTGGGACGGGTTGGTTTTCAGCTATTCAACCATGATGTTTTGGTTTTTTGATAATTTGAGCACTGGCGTATTTGAAGAAACCATGATGAGAGCAATTGTGTTTTGCTTGTTATTAAAAGCTTGGGGGACAACACGAGCCGGAGTGTTTAAAGCAGCGGTTACTCAGGCGCTTATTTTTGGTCTAGTTCATCTGCTCAATCTACTCAACGGTTTTTCAATTGAAGTCTTCGCTCAGGTGATTTGGGCAACATTTATGGGCTTTGGTTTTGCAGGCGCAGTGATTTATGGACGCAGTATTTGGCCAAGCGTGATTGTACATGGCTTTATCAATGCAATGGCCAACATCGATAACTATTTCGCCATCGAATTCGCGCCGCAACCGATGGAGCAAAGCACATTAATCGTACTGCTTGTACTAATGTTTGTCATAGCAGTAATACCCGGTTATTTGGGCATTGCGAAATCCATGTTTATCTCGAATATTGGCAACAATACAAAGGAGCAAAGTCATGCTGAGCTTGCTTAAGAAGGTACTTTACCTCTCTGTGCTGTGCTGCTCGCCTTTTGTTTTTGGCGCTGACGAGCCAGATAACCCATTAATATGGTCGACATTAGATAGGGCATTGAAAGACCTAAAAGCCCGAAGGGTAGCGTTGGATTCTGCTTACCTATTACATTATCAAAAGCAGGAAACCGACCGTCTTGGCAATTACAAGACTTGGCACATTCAGCAGAGCAATTCTGGCATCTTAAGTACTCAACCTATTGCAACATCGGGAACTATGGCATCAGAACAAGGGGTCGATTTGGATTTTGAGCTCTTCGTTAACTTTTCAACAGCGGCGTTTGAAACGGCCAAGTTCGTGGCCGAAAATGATACGCACTACACATTTGAAATCGCTCCCCCCATTGCCGCCAGTAGTGACAGTGGTTCCGTGAGTGAGACTGATATTAGCGATGCCAACGCATCGCTCCAATCCAACCTCACAACCCTCGTAAACGTTTCTAAAACAACGGCGCGCTTATCCAGTATGCGAATTTTTGCAGCCGACTCCTTTAAACCAAACCTGCTTACTCGGGTAAAAACCTTCAACATTACAATGGAGTTTGATGAGAGCTTTAAGGGAGGCCCTTTGTATGTCAAACGGCACATACGAGAGTTAAAGGGTCGCTATGGATTGCTCATCGCTATTGACCAATATTTGGAAACATCGATTGCCATTCTTGAGTTTGCAGCACAGTAATAATCAACTGAAGCGAAATTTTTTGGCCTGCTACTACCAAAATCCAGAAGCGAATGCTGTATAGATAGGTTCTGCAACAAGGTATGTTTAGGCAGAGAACTCAACCTGATTGCATCACTTTGCGCAATTCATCGACTCGGGTCCTACCTACCGGTAGGACTTCCCCCGATTGTAATGTCACTGTGTACTTTGAGCCTGAGCTGGCGGTCAGGCTTACCAAACGTTCAAGATTGATGGCATAGGAACGATGAATACGGAAAAAGCGAGAAGGTAACACTTTCAACAGCCCATCGAGGTTTTTCTCATGAAGCACGCTTTCAAGGCTATTGCTAAAGACCTGACAGTAGTGACCATCCGCGGCAATAAACTCAATACCATCAATGGGCATCATTTTAAGCTGCTTGCCAGAGTGATAGGTGAGGTATTTGCACTGCCCCAAACGTTCAGCACTAAACAAACGTTCGCAAGCGGTTTGTACTCGCTGTTGGGTAAAAGGCTTAGCAACGAAATCCAACACGCCCAAGTCATACGCTTCTATAGCGCGGTCGGCGTTGGCTGATACAACAACCGTTTGAAACCCCTTACAGAGTTGACTCTTAAGTAGTTCGAAGCCATCTCGACCATTCAAGTTAAGGTCTAAAAATAGTATGTCTATCTGATGCTCTGACAAATAGTCCGATGCATCATCAAGCTGATGAAATACCCGAATAGTGACAGGCCCCCGCTCGTTTAAACTGGTCTCAACGAAGCGTTTTAGGCGTTTCGCAATCATGAATTCGTCTTCAACTATGGCGACATTAATCATGGCCGCTCCCGTCATTTTTTGTTGAGGGAAAGCTAACCGTGAAACTCCAGCTTTCTTCATTCTGAGCGATACTATGATGCCAGTCGTCTTGATAAGCCTCATTCATTCGAGCAAAGATATACTGATTACCCATACCAGTCCCAAGTGCAGAACTTTGAGGTTTCATGGTGGTTTGATTTCCAACCGCAGTAAACGTAATGTCAATTTTTCCGCTTTGAAATCGCTGGCAAATAGCAAATTCGCAATGCTTGTTGTGGCTAGGAAAGTGTGAAATCCCGTTTTCTACAAGAGTTAGCACTATGCCCGGCGGTATTTGAACATTGCTATCAAGGATGTCTTTGTGCAAGACAAATTGGTTAGCAGTGCGGTATTCCATCACCGCCATATGGCTTTCGCAAAGCGCAATTTCCTCCGATAGTGAAATAAAGGAGCGTTGAGACAGCTGTGCTATATGACGAAACTCTTGTGCCAGTGCATGAATAAATTTTATCGATTCGGAAGGCGATTCTTCAATCCATTCTTCTACAGCCGTCAGGGTGTTTAAAATGAAATGAGGCTGAATATTTCGCTTCACTAGCTCTAATTCTAGCCGCGTCTTTGTTAATTCACTTTTCGCCAATTGCCTCTCGTGATCTTTGAGAGAGCGACCTTGAACATACAATACAAATGCCAGCAGCACGCCAGACGACACAAAGAAATATCGGTCGGTAAAGTCTAAGAGCCCGAGAGACGCAGGAGCAAGGAAGATGACCAAAACTAATAGTAACAACTTAGCGTAAGGCTTTCTCTGTGAGCATGCTACAAGTGATACCACCAAGCTAATGCCTGCTCCCGTGAAGACAAACAATAAACTCTGGATATCGCTAGAGGCAACGGTTGCCAATGCGACAACGGCGCACACCAAGAACAGCGCAGTACAGGCAAATTGAAACGTTTTGGTGTAGCGAAAAAAATTCAAAATGAATTGCAGCAACACGAGTGAAGTCAATAGTGTCAGTAGCGTTACGATAGCCAGACGCCATTCGTGCCAATAGTATGGGTATCCCACTAAACCTCGCCAAGACTCGGCGGTCATGAGCAACAACAAGCACAGCGAATACAGTGCACTGTATAACAGGTAAACTGGCGCCTTACTGAGTGAAAAATACAAATAACTTAAATAAATGAAGATGAGTAGAGTAGCACCACTCATCACCATTGGAACTAGCGCCCGTTTGACACTAATACCTGACAAGGTTTCGTAGTCGGTTGCAAACATCCAAATGAATGACGATGAATCCGATACCGCCATGTGTTGCCGAGAGATGGTCAACACCACTGTATGACTACCTCTCGTTGCAAGGTGCGAAGGTACAAGAAATACACTGTCGATCTGACCCGCTATTTCACTTTCTTCAGTCTGCCCTATTTGCCCATTTTCACCAATAAACTCGCCATCCCACTCAACTCGATAGCTACCCAAAACATTAATAAATAGGCCAAGCGGCTGAGGGGTAGATTCCACTAAAACCATTTCGCCTTTGAGCTGATATTGTTTGTATTTTTGTGGGATAGATTGGTTCGAGTCGACAACTTGCCAGGCGGTGTAGTTACGTGTGCTACCTCCGTCAGCGATCACACCTCGATAGGAGAGTTTCTCGATAGATGCCAATGCGGCTGCATCAACAGCCGTTGATATACTGGCCACGAAAAGACAAATCCATATCGCCAAACCGTATCGAATCAAAATCTCGTATTCCCCATGATTGATGAACTTACATCATATCAGTGATTCGACAACATGATAGAGCTGTTCACGTCGCAGCGGAGCAGTTCAAGAATCAACCGATCATTTTACCCAATTTGCCGTTTACCTTTATGGCTCGGTGACATCAATGAGGAGCAAAGGTATGGCAAAGTTAAAGTTAATTTCAAAGATAGCAGTAATGATCGTGCCCGCAGTAGCGTGGGTGGGGTTCGCCTTTTTCATGGCATTTGAAGGCATGTGGATGACGCCTGTCTCTGTCCCAAATGATTCACAAGCTTTTATCCAGTTTGCCAAGCAAACTATGGACGAGAAGCTGAAAGGAAATGGCGCTTTAATACTTGTTGAGCAAGGCAAAATTGCACAACGTTACTTCAAAACAGCCTCAACTGCTGGCGACGACATATCATTTGAGGTCACCGAAAATACGTTGTTTCCAGCAGCATCTATGAGCAAGTTAGTTGCTGCCGTTGCCATACATACGTTGGCGGAGCAAGGTCATATATCACTTAATGATAGTATCGAAAAACACGTATCGAGCTGGCAACTACCTGACAGTGCATACGATCACGAGCAGGTGACGATTGCAAGACTGCTAAGCCACACGGCTGGACTAACTGATGGCTTGGGCTTTGGCGACTATACGGCGCACGAGACGCTACCCAGTATTACCGAGTCACTAGCACAACCTCGCAGCGCTAGCGGAGATAAGCAGATAGTGGTCGGGCAAACACCTGGAACCGCCTTCAAATATTCCGGTGGTAGCTACTTGTTACTCGAATTGCTCGTAGAGGAGGTCACTGGAGACAGTTACGAGTCCTGGGTTAGCAAAAACGTGCTGCGCCCAAGGGGTATGATACGAACAAACTTTAACTACATCGAAAAGTCAGATGATTATTCTCTGTCTTACGACATCAATGGACAACTATCACCATCGTTTCAATATGCCTCTTCTGCAGCAACGGCAATGAATACGACAGCAGCTGATTTAGTGGCGTTGATTCAATCTTTGCTAACGCAGCCAAGTATAATTGAACAACTGAGTCAACCAATGGGGATGGCGATGGGTGCGCCAATTTGGGGGCCAGGTGCAATGTTGTATGTGCCGTTAAACGAAGGGCGCTATGTGATAGGCCATGATGGTAGCAACGATCCTGCAATCAACACCAGTGTGAGGATTAATCCAGAGACAGGGGATGGCTTCATTGCTTTAGTGTCTGGGCATACGAGCTTAGCGTCTGAGATAGGCTATGAGTGGGTACTTTGGCAAAGTGGTAAACCAGACTTTGTCTTCACGGATAGAGCCATAGCATCTGCAGTAACGCCAATGGCCATAGGCGCTATTGGCTGGCTAGTCTTTTGTTTACTCGCTTTTTGGTTGAGAGGCAAAAAGCGATAGGCATTATTCCAAGACGAGGTAGTACTCTCTAACCGCGCTTCACTATTTACTGGCAAAAATGACAGATATCATCGGATATGTGTCATTTTGCCATTCATTCAATGCTCGTAACCTATCCATGTGTTTAGTCATTTACTGAGGAAAACTTTCATGACCACACTTGGACGTTGTTGCAAAATCATGACCCTTTGGCTGGGCTTGGTGTTAAGCCTTAATGCTGCGGCTCAGGATAAATTCAAAGTTGCGATCCTGATGTTTGATAATGTGCAGATTATCGATTTCGCAGGACCATACGAAGTATTTGGGCAGGCCAGATTCGAGGTCATTACGGTTTCAAAGGACGGTGAACCCGTTGAAACGGTAATGGGGCTAAATGTAACACCGAGCCACAGCTTCGCAACGATGCCTGCAGTCGACGCAGTTATCGTACCCGGAGGCAATGTGCACGATGCGATGCAGGATAGTGACATCCAAAAATGGTTGAACAGCCAGCAAAAAACAGCCGCTCACATTTTGTCAGTGTGTACTGGCTCGCATATATTAGCGGAAGCGGGGTTACTTGACGGTAAAGGGGCCACCACTTTTCATCGGTCTATTAATTGGCTTAAAAACGACTACCCTCAAATTGACGTACAACCCAAAAAACGCTTTGTCGATAACGGCCAAATCATTACCTCAGCCGGTTTGTCATCAGGCATAGACGCCTCGCTACATTTAGTCGGCAAAGTGTTGGGATTAGATCGCGCCAAAACCATTGCCTTGCATATTGAATATGATTGGGACCCTGATGGCGGCTTTGTTAGAGCTCTAATGGCAGACAAGCAATTTCCTGACAACCAATATGACTGGCCTGAAGGCGTGAATTTTAATCGAACGAGTTCATTTGGTGACGAAGCATTCTGGCAAACGACTTATCAAGTAACTACCGATATCCCTATTAAAAACCTCATTGCAGCCTACCAAAAAGCGATGAGTGTACATGACGACTGGCGCATGACAGAAACCGACCTAACCAACCAATTAAATTGGCAAGGGCTCGGCAAAAACTTAAACTGGAATCATCAATTAACGATTGTAGAAACAGATCTCGCAGATACCTTCAAACTGCAAGTTACTGTGAAAAAAGAGAGTTGAACGTCTCGCTATGATTAAGCAAAAAGTGGGTTTTGTACTTTACGACAATGTGAATGCACTGGACTTGGTGGGCCCTTTAGAGGCTTTTCATACGGTATCAGAAGTTGCAGGGCCCGCTTATGAAATGCGGTTTGTTAGTCATCAAAAAGGCCAAGTGAAAACCGAATCGGGGCTGCCACTAGTCGCAGACAAATCGATTAATGACATTGGCCCTGTCGATATTCTCATTGTACCCGGCGGTTCAGGCTCTAGAGACAAGCAGGTGCTATCCTGGTTATGCCCTTGGCTGCAATCGGTTCAACCCGAAATTAAACGTATCGTCAGCGTTTGTACCGGAGCTTACGTATTAGCCGCGGCAGGGTTGCTTGACGGCTATCGCGCAACAACCCATTGGGCGCATATCGACGATTTTGCTCAACGGTTTCCAAAAGTAATGCTACTCGCCGACGAATTGTATGTCGACAATGGCCACATTGCGACGTCTGCGGGTATTACATCAGGAATCGATTTAACCCTGAAATTGATAGAAGATGATCTCGGCGCTGACATCGCCGCCAAAGTTGCACGTTACTTGGTGGTTCACTACCGCCGCTCTGGCCACCAAGCTCAATTTTCCCTACCTCTAAAATACCAGATCAAAGCAGATAGCCAATTCGCTTCGTTGCATGGCTGGGTAATGGCTAACTTACAACAAGATTTGAGTGTCAGCCAGTTGGCCGAACAGGCACAAATGAGTGAACGAAATTTTTGCAGGCGCTTCAAAGAGCAAATGGGCCAGTCACCCGGGCGCTATGTAGAGTCGTTGAGGCTAGACTATGCCAGACAACTGCTAGTAGAAAAGCCTTGGCCAATAAGCCGAGTCAGCGAAGCCTGCGGGTACCAGCATGACGACGTGTTCAGGCGAGCTTTTGAAAGGCGATTCCAAGTCGCGCCAAAAGCTTATAGAGCCATGTTTGCCCCCCAAAGCAACCAATAATAGCAACCGATAACTTCACAATTATTCGCTACAGCGGCAGCTCGCCTTGTATCAATGCGCGTTTATCACGCAGAGCTTGAGTCAAATATTGCATCAATACTTTCACTCTGATCGTATCTTTTAAATCAGGGTGTGTCAGTACCCAGATATCGACTTGGGGAGTGGGTGACGCGTTGGGAAGCCTGACGAGGTCAGCACAATCATCTCCGAGAAAACACGCGGTACGCCCCAATCCATGGCCGCGTTTCAGCGCGATAAAACGAGTGACAATATCATCAATGGTAATACCGATAGGGACATCTGGATAGGCAGAGCCTTCAACTAAATCGGGCCATTGCTCGGATTGTGAGGGCGCTATCCAACGCAACGCATCACGGGGCGTCGACTCCAAATATTGCCGATTCGCGTAATAGCACAAACTGTAGGGAAACAAACGGTGCCCCACTAAATGTTCAGGTAGTTTTCGCGCTGCTCGAATCACCACATCCGCTTCCGATTTGTCTAGATCGGCAAATTGGGTCGAACTATTGATATTCAACTGAACTCGAGGATAGCGCTTGGTAAAAGCAAACAATTCGTCATGAAGTAAATACTGAGCCATAGGCTCACCAATTGAGAGTGTCACTGGCCCAGCCATGGCGTCATCGGTATCTGATGAAAAACGCTCCGCACTCATCACGACTTGCTCCATGCGCCTAGCAGTAGCAAGCATGGGTTCACCAAACGGTGTGATGTGATAACCGCCAACGCTCTTTTCAAAGACATGGCCTTTATGCCGCCGATGCAGTTGCTCTAAGCGCCTTGCCACTGTCGTATGAGTAGTGGCCAATGTCATTGCTGCACCGCGTAATGTACCTGTGCGATGTAAGGCAAGAATCAATAAGTAGTCATTCCAATCTTCCATTGGAACGATTTTGCACCACTATGAATAAAAAACAACCCTCGCATCCACTTTTAAGGCTAGATAAAGTGCTATTAAACATACAAACAGGACTCTAGCCCATGTTCTCAAGATCTTTCAAAAACAACTTTAAACCCATGTTTAATATAAAATTATTAATAAACACCGCATTGCTATCGACCTTTTCATTCAATGCGTTAGCAAGTACTCAGCAATGGGCGGTTGATATTGAACCAGGACAAGTCGTCCAACTCATTGCACCGGTTTCATTGCCCGAGACTCTGGCACTGAGAAAGCAATATTATCGCGATGCGATCCCTTTAGCAGAACAATATGGTTTTAAGAATCACGGGCAGCTGATCATTGAAAAAACAATCTTGGGCGACTTCAAGCCACCAACATTGATTGTTGGGTCTTGGCCATCACCAATGGCTATCGACCAATTCGAGCAAGAGCCTCAATGGCCTAAATTGAAAAGAGACCGAAGCGTCGCATGGCAAGATATCCGTTTATACAATGGCGAAGTCGACCGCCCCAAAAACATGACGTTCTCCGCAGACAAAACCTACACTGTCGCTTTTGCTTGGGTAAATACCGACAATCCTAACGATTATTTTGAGTACTTAAGTAACGTGGAGCCCCTATTGGAGGAAATTGGTGCGCGATTTATGTTTAAAATCCGCTACCCCAAAATTGAAGCAGACCACCCAAATACCCCCGCACCAGACCAAATTACCTTTGTTGAATGGCCAGATGCAAACGCTTTGGCAAGACTAAGAGCCATGCCAAGATACAAAAACATAGTGTCATTACTCAATCGCGGTGTTACCCAATTAGACTTACACGTGGTTCGCCCAAAAGCGTTCATCCAATAAACACACCACACTACTAAATAAAATACTGTAGAGGCTGGCCTAAACCTGCCATTGAGCCAGCCTACTTTTAACGCTTGCCACTTCTCACCTCCTCTGTCCTCCCTTAGGTGAGAAATCACAATGTGGTAATAATTACCACATTGTGATTCAACGGAGCCTGCCGTAATAGTGTATTGGTGTGGTCAAATAGACTAACATTTGATTTTTTTCAACGAAGCATTTGCATACCAAGTAACGAAAGCCCCACTTAAAACCAATAAAATCAGATATTTAAATAATACTCACCACTGGCATTTTAATTGCTAATTCATTGTACTTTTTAGTACCCCAAGCGAGTTGACACAAAAGAAAGTGTTTTTGGCGAACATCTCATGTTCCCAAGATGAAGTCAGCGCTGTTGTCATTTCACTACGAAATAAAAACAACATCGAAATGCGTTGGCTCTTTCGATTATTCAATAGATAAAATTTTGTTTAGTCGCTTTGAAGTTACAGCAACCAAGGTTCCAATAAGGGAAGTTGTAGGGCATTTCCGGCAGCTTAGTTAACGAGCACTTAACAGACAGAAAAACATGAAAATTGACAAAAATTTGTATTTAGTTTCTTTCTCTTTACTCTTACTTACGGCTTGCGGAAGCCGTTATGTTCCTAACAAGAATTTGCCATTAGCGGGCAAGGTTGATGAATATTTTACCTATTTAAAGGAAGAAAAAGACTTTCACGGTGTTGTACTAATTTCTAAAGAGGGAAAAGTGTTAATCAATAAAGGTTACGGCAGTGCTTCGGATGAAAAGCAGTTGCCCATGGTACCTCAAACTGTCTTAGATATTGGTTCCATAACCAAGCCATTTACCGCAACGGCGATTTTAAAGTTAGTTGAGGAAAATGTATTGGATACACAACAAACCATTGTCGATTTTTTTCCAAACGTTCCCGCTGACAAAACCGACATTACGATTCATCAATTGCTCACGCACACCTCTGGACTTCCCTCTGATTTTGCGGACGATTTGGATACACTGACTAAATCACAAGCTCTAGAGAAAATATTAAGCAGTGAGTTAGTGGCCAAACCGGGTGAAAGATATGAATATTCTAATGCGGGATATGCCACATTGGCCTTAATCATAGAAAGTGCCACTAACCAAAGTTATCACTCTTACGTTAGAGCCGCTGTTTTTTCACCACTAAGTATGGATTCATCGGGTTTTTACGGCGATCAACATTTGTCAGCGCACTTGTACTATACCGGTTATATGAATAGCACAAAGACAGATTATGCTTCTCTAAACGCTTCATACTTGTATGGTAATACTCTAGGAAATGGTGGGCTCCTCTCCACAACAGACAACTTGTTAAAGTGGACAGAAGCGATTACTGATGACTTTTTTAGCGCAGTCACTAGAGAAAAAATGTTTAATAGCAATGCTGATGGCTACGGCTACGGGTGGGTAGTTAAGGATTCTGAATACGGCAAACAATTCTGGCATGACGGCGGAGGGCTTGGTGGTAACGCCTATTTGGCGATCTACCCAGAACAACACATCACCATTATTATTCTGTCAAATCGCATTACCTACCAGACCGTATTTGGCCTCCCTGTTAACGTACTGATACCAGCAGACGAAGCAGGTAAACAGATCATGGAGAACATAATGCGTGATGACTTTACCCAAATGCCTGAAAAAACCTTCCCTGGTGGAAGATGGTGAGCCCAGCCCATTGGTTAGAGAGGCTGAGCGACTAATCCACTGGCTACTGTTTCGCGTCAATTTCTCGAATGCGATCTGGGATGTGCTGATAAGAGGAATCTAAATCCAACGCTTTTTGATAGTTGGCTTTGGATTTGCTGTACTCACCGACGTGATAAAGCGCTTCAGCATAGCTGTCATAGGCATTTGCCGACTCTGGGTAACTCATGGTGTTGAGTTCGAATAATTTGAGCGCCGCCACAGGAATGGTGTCGAGCAATTGATAACCCAAATTGTTAATCAGGTTTTCCGTGGGTATCTGTTGAGTATTCGGATGCTGTCTAAAGGCGAAATAGCTCTGTGCCATCTGTTCAAATTGGTTGTTTTCTGCCTGCGACAACAAACGTTGTGCTAACTCTACTGAGTCCATCTTTATCTCTGCATTAACGGTATTTGCCAGTGCATAAGAAAACTCAAAAGCGTTAAACGACGGATGGAAGCCACCATTGGTTAAGTGTAATACAGTGACGCTTTGAGAAGGATTATCGTTGATATAGAAATGCCGCGCATTAATGATATTACCACCGTAATGGCCGACTGCTGTCGCTTGGGACTCTGCCTGAACTTGCCAGCCATGAGAATAAGTGGCTGTTCGGCCTGTTGTTAATTTAAAGGGTTGCCATGCACTTAGCAGTGTTTGTGGTTTGACAAATTCGCCGGAAACTAGCACTTCAAACCATCTGGCAATATCAACTCCCGATGTATTCAAACCCGTTGCCGCATACATAGTCGTTGCAAACGGCCACACACCAAAGTCGCTGATTTCACCTTTATCACGAATGTAATAATGAGTAGAACGGCCCGGCACAGTGACGTTACCACCGCCGTATACCGTGTGATTCAACGAATAGGGCTTAATGATTTCACTATCGATCACATCGATTAATGATTTGCCATAGAACTTTTCGATGATGAGCTTCAATAGCAAGAAGTTCGTTTGATTGTATCGAATGTTTGTGTTGGTTTGAAAAGCAAATGGCTTGTCTCTTAACGAGCGAATAATTGCTTTAGGGTCTTCACTGGTTTTTTGCGAAAGATCGAAAAATTCGGGCAAACCAGAAGAATGCGCCATCAATGATGACACTTTGATACTTCTCCAATTATCAGGCAAATCATCCAGATAATGAGAAACAGGCTGCGAAGCCTCTAATTTACCCTGCTCAATGAGGCGTAAAAGCATAGCCGATACATACAGCTTGGTAACTGAATAGATGGGGTAAATTGTATTGTTTGTCACGCGGCTTTGTGAATCCACCGAAACCAAACCTTGGCTCCGTGAATAGGCAAGTTTACCGTTTACGAGGACCATGACAGTATGACCAACAATGCCGTGCTCACTGTTGGCATTGTCAACCAGCTGATTCAGCCGTGCGGTTTGTATATCGGTCAGTACTGCGGGAGATTCGGCTCTTGCCAATGCGCTCTGTTGAAGAAAAAGCGCGAGAACAGCCAATTTAATCCCTTGTTTGAATAACGCCATGAAGCTTCCCTTTTATGTTAATAACGCGAGTTGTAATCGTCTTCGCAACGTTAGTCGCGTAACAATCATAAAAGGTTGCGCACAATTTAAAATTTATTGTTCAACACCAAAAGGGAGTAGACAACTCTAACTGAGTCAGTCGGATTGAATGCCGAGCTAACTCCGCATCGTTCTGATTTTCCAACATAACCGCGAGGGTGGCTCGGCATATAACACGCCAAATTGTCACATGCTACGCATTGCCCTTTGGCTTCAATGGCGCCAGTAGCAAGTAGAATATCCAAGCAAACCAAGATATGAATATCACGGCCAGAATCCACACGAATTTCTCACCACCTTGAGTTTTACTCGAGGCGACAATGGCGATAACAGGGATGGCCCAAAGCAATAGTAAGAAAAGGCCAATAATAGAAAAAGTCATGAAACTTCCTTGCTGTACTGTCTAGCGTTCCAATTTAGGGAAGGATAAGGGCAAGTCGACACATTGTCACTTTTGTTTTTTAAACTTGCGAAACTATAACTCTGGTTATTTCTATGCGTACAAGGTGCGCGTATCGATAATATGTAACTCCAGTCTACAGGCATAAAAAGGGGTTACCTTAATCCGTAACCAAGATTGCAGCTGACTTGCTTTTCTGATTCAATAATCGAATAACTATATAAAAATTAATGGATTAATATGGCCTTTTCTCTTAAGCGACTGCCCTCCAATAAATTAGCCGTCGTCACTTTGGCAGTGATAGCGTGTTATTTGCTATTGCGTATTGTCGCTTACTTTGTGCATCAGCCAATTCCACTACTCGGAGACTATTTTTCCTTTAATGGCAAACAAGTGAGATATGTCTGCAAAGGCAACGGTGAACCTTATGTGTTCTTTGAGTCGGGTTATGGCGATGACTCAGAAGAGGTCTGGGCTTCAATTTCCGAACAGTTACCAAAAACATTCACGTCGTGTTTTTACGATCGATTGGGCCATGGTGGCAGTGACAATATTCCTTCAGATTTTACTCGGGAAGATAAAGCCGAACTTCAAGCCTCTCTCATTCAACATGTAGCAGGAGACAGCCCTGTTATTATCGTGGCGAGGTCATACGGCGGTATTATCGCCAGACACACGGCGGCAAAAGGCGGCATTAATTTAGCGGCACTAATATTGTTAGATTCCGCCCACGAGAATCAACACGAAATACTGCGCGGTACTTTCTCACCCATCGCGTCTCATGTACAAGCTTGGCATTATGCTGACCCCATTCTTGGAATATCAGATATCAAGAACCTATTTAAGCACTATGACTCGCCATTGGCTGAACGGCTAAGCCAGTACTATTCCAGTTTTCGATACGCTAATGTGATGGCAGCTTACCGAAGTGAAGGCGGTTTCTTCACGCCGTTAGCTGACTTCAACTATGACTTCGGTGACTTAAAATTGGTGGTAATGAGCCATGACCGAGAAGCCTACAAAGCGGCTCCGCGTTTTTACAACGTCGGTGATAAATGGGCTGAGATGCAAAAAAGTATCGCGAAGCTTTCTCGCAACTCTGAACACATCGTCGTGAAAGATGCCACGCATAACATCCCTGGGGACGCACCAGAAGCGGTAATATCCAAAATTGTAGAGACCGTTAATCATATTGCGCAACAAGATTAAGAGAATCGTTAGCGTTGATTAATTTTTAAATCGCACACAAGGCTTTCTAGAATACGCAGGTCACCTGTCTTGGGGCTGGAAACACGCTTTCCAAGCAAAGTATGAAATAGTGGGCAGGGCTATTCTCCTTTGTATAGCGCTATATTTTGCTACTCATAAAGTGAACTCGGATATCGAGTAAAGCACGCTAGCAAGCTACTAATGAAAGTGAAATTGGCGTTGTTATTGGCTAAGGAAATGTGATGAAAAAAATACGTCTACTCGCTATTTTTGTATTATTTTGCTATCTGCTCCTGCCAACGAAAATACACACTCAAATAGACTCGCAACATGGTAAAAATACATTTCAATATTTTCAATTCTCAATGATCTATTGGCGAGTAGCGATTTTAGATGATGTTGAATCTGTAACGGGTATTCATGTATTTGAATATTTCTCAAACGCTTTAAACAATGATGCCTTGTCCATTGAGGAGAGGGAGTACTATTTACAAACCTTAAAAGCCTTGGGTGGGTTTATTTCCCGAGAACGGTTTAATCAAGAACAAGTTACCAAGATGCTTATTGATAGCGTTGTAAACTCCGATGTGGAAAGGTTTCGTTATTTGTACGTCTTTTTTGATGCAGGCAATATCAAGGAATTACATTATCGGTCTGAATTAACTGGCGAGCTTTATTCACTTAATGCCTTGTTAGAGGAAAAATATGGCCGAAACAACAATCCTTTTTGTAAAGTTAAAGAGAATCGATGCACATATTAAGTCGATGAGAAGGTGTATGAGTTTCTCAGTAGTTCTTGGGACATATACAAATATCGTATGTAACTTATGCCGCCATACTAGTAGTGACCATTTAGTCAGACACGCCTTGTCTCCAGTTTTCCATTTTGGTTGTCAAACCGGGATAGCGCCAATCAAAGATATAAATTACCGGTGATAAATACAGTAAGACCAATATGAGTTGAATAAACGACTTTGTGACTGTCGGAAAGTCTAAGTTGTTTGTTTCGTGTTTCAAAATAAATACGAAAAGCGCCATCCCTGTTAAAAACGGCAGCATCAATATATAGTGCGTAATCAAATTCGACATGCTTCTTTGTTTCGTTATGTGACGAATTTGAAGCCTGCAAAGCACTTCTACAATAAATGCATTTAAACCCGTTGCCAATATCGCGATAAGAATTAGTTTAAGCACTTAGCTTGTCCATGTAATACGTAGCGCATACCTTCCTAATACAGGGCTTATCAAAATTTACCTATACTTTTTAGTCGCATGGAACCGAACCAAACTTTAATAGCTCTCACTTGATTGCCTTGTCAGGTAATACGAGCGCTACTCGCTTTCAACGAAGCCAAAACTAACATTACGATCGGAAACAGCAACAATACTGTACTATCAAAATTACTTATCGAATGTAATTTTTCAAAAGGGCCTATGACTTTTCTATTGAATGAGAATTGATAGATTTCATTGTCGTTTTTTTCATCAAACCAAAGTGTGAGAAAGCCTTTTTTATCTAACGCTTTCTCAAATCGAGAGTAGTATGGATTTGACTGAGAAAATTCAAAAGTTCTATCTTGATAATTGAAACTTATAAAGTCTTCACAATACCGACCGCAGGGTACAACCTGATACGCTATTGGAGTCCGAATATTAACCTTTGGAAAATCAGACGCTTTTGGCTCTGGAGGCGCCTTATAATTAAGCAGTATTATTAACACTACAAAGCCAGAGAGAACCCACGCCCAGTGTTTATTGATAAAGGTAAGCATGCCTGTAGTAACTAACTCCCAAAGCCGTATTATGTTTTTGTCCCAGCAACCCTAAATGCGGGGTGCGGCCAAAACGTTTCGTTATTCATTACTCCATTCTTCACTTATGGAATATTTCATTTTATCTAGCTCCTTACCCATTAATGTGCACTCGATATAATAGATATCCTTGTCTTTTGTGTGCACTAAAATCTCATAAGCATCGTTTAACTGATTACCATTTTCTTGTTGCATTTCTAAATGAGAAAACCTAGTCAGCTCGATTATCCAGCAGGTTACTTTGTCCCTTTGGTAATAGATTTTGTCATTTTTTTTAAAAAGGCGATGCGTGACCAGTTTGCGATAACCTTTAGGTTTAAACAACCATCGAAACAGAAGAACGAAAATAACACTGCTCCCGTAAGTTAGAGGCTTCGATTCAATTTCCCATTCAAACATATGAGCTCAATATTGACATGAAACGCCCCAGTAAGTAGCGAACACTTGCTGTAAAAACAACCAAACCCCAGCGAGTAGGCGCCCCAGCGAGCGGAGCGAGTTTATTTATTAGTTTTTTACGCGACACTGTGAATAAAACCCTCGATTTTGTCTTTGCTGGCACTTAAGGAGAACTTTTCTGGGCAGGGTGAATAATGAAAACCAACAAGATCCATACCTAAGTACGCAAAGGTTTGTTTAAACTGCGCCAAAAAACAATCTGGCAAGGCGTCGTCAGTGCCTGTAGAGATAACAGAACATTTAAGTCCGCGCAGTTTACGCCCTAAGTCTCTATGAACAGTTAATAAATCCGTAAACCTATCGAAGAAGACTTTCATCTGTGAAGACATTGAATACCAATAAACAGGTGTAGCAAAAATGATATGGGAATACTGAACAAGTGATTCAATTAGACTGGCAAAATCATCGTCTATATTCCGATGTTTATAATCGAAGGCCGAGATATTGTACTGATTTAAATCTATGAATTCGGAGTCTAGCCTCTCTGATATGTATTGAGAGAGTTGTGAAGTATTACCATCGCTTCTCGAGCTACCTAAAACTACCGCAAATTTCATAACTACCTCTTTGTCGCTTAACGCCTCAATCAGAGGCTTTTAAAAGTCCATTTCTGCATTGACTTGTTATGTAGCTTTTAGTGCAGTTTTTCAAATACACCGTCAAGAACGCCAAGCAGTGCGTCAGTATCCCAGTCAGGATTTTCATTCCTATCAAATTTACTCGAAATCACAGATGAATTCTCAATGCCCCTAACGCCTTGCCATTTCTCGCCGTTAGACATCCAATTGACAACTTGTTAAACCTTTACACTTGCATGAATGACACTCTTGAGTTCCATTCTTCTTTGAACACACTGCACCAGTCCTTGCGAACTGAATCGAACCACTCTAATGTGGCTAAAACGCTAGACTCGTTAACTTCAAAGTTACTTATATGGTACTCGATGGTTTCATCCGATAACGTTAATTTGCTCAAGTAGTCGTAGAAAGACTCCGCAACGACTACAATCGAATTTTCTTGCCTAAGGCCAGTCCAACCCGGCATCCCTTCAACAAATGCTACGATCTTATAGCCATCTCTAAGGTCTATATAGAGGGTGCTACCGCCCCCATCCGTAGCAATAGGAAGTACGCCTTTGTCAGGAAACCCTTCCTTTTTCTGCTCTTGTAGCAATTCGAAGGGATTAGATTCCCAATCATTAGAGATTTTAAGCGTGTAAAGAGATGAATATGACATCCATTCCTTATTGCCATCTTCAAATTCAACAAGCAGATCATATTCCAAGTACCCGCCATTACAGCTAAGTAAAAATTCCTTGTAATCATCAGGAATTTTGCAACCCAACTCTGTTTGAAGTGCTAAAAGCTGTTCTTCAGTAGCTGATTCATTCGTATCTTCTATTATAAGGTTTTGAAAGTTCATCCTTGCTTACACCGAATTCTCATTGACTTAACTTCCCAATAAGCGGCAAATGCTTATTGGCGATAATCGCGAAGCCGCCAATGGGTATTTGTCCCAGGGAGCAACGCGAGCGAGTAAACGTCCCGCTGACTTTGTTTGTTAGCTACTACCAATCTTTTTCCATTCAGGGTTAATATTTTGAGAAGTCGCGTCTACAAACTGGGTAAGTTTGGCTCCTAAAAATAGGTATTCGATAGAATGCGGCTTAAAGTCCAAATCTCCTTTAAATCCTAATCCACTCTCTTCTATCCTTGAATAGCTTTCATAGGGAACGCGCCTCAGGTTTTTTAATTCAAAAGCACCTTTTTTCCATTCAAATCTAAAACCTTCAAACTCCCCCAATTTTGACGTTCCAAGAATATGCTTCTTTCCATCTTTAGAAGATACGATGGTAATTTGAGGTTCGTTTTCAGTCTTGTTCGCATCGATACCAAACAAAATAAACTTATCTCTTTTTTCGTTCCATACCCGATACATAGCACCAGACTCATTCGAAGACTCAAAGTCCAAACGTTTAACGTCTAAAAACATAGTAAAAAAGCAATCATCTTCACAGAACACAAGAAACGAATTTAATTCAGCTTGACCTGCAGGTGTGTCGTGCTCAGAAGGAAAAAGAGTTTGAGCTGCAGCTGCATAGGTAGCAAAACAAAGAATAAATAAAAGCTTTTTCATAAAACATCCCTGAAGTTAAACATAGCAGCTAACGCCCACTTTTAGGGCCGACCGAAACGTTGTGTAGGTTATCCCAACCGCGATAGCAGCGACAACATGCGCTTGTATGTGTTGTAGGCCTCATAGTATGTGGCGAGTATTTTATAAATACCCCAGTTGCATGTTACCCAAATTGAATATGACGCCCAGGTTAACTGTCAAACCAAGCTTCGTATATTATCGAAAACTTGATGGCGAATAGCTAGTGCGCAGGCTCTTAATCCGGGGGGATTTTTGACATGCATTCTTCGGGCTACACAAGCCCGTTAGATAGGAAGGACTAAGCTTTCAATTAGGCGGTGATTATAATTAGCGTTGAGCGACCGCTGTCCATCCCAAAACATTGAGCCTTGCTTTAGTTTGAGAATATCCGCTTTACGTATATTGCTGCCTTTCAAATTCATCGACTCATCTATCTCAAAATCTATATAGGTCCAATGCGATCGCTATCACTACAAGTGAGATTTACAGAAGACTTGTCAAAACAACTGAGATTCCACAAATCATCACGAAAAAACTTGATCTGAGTCAAGCTTACATTTAAAGTTTCAGTAATTTCTGAAACTTCATTATGGTCAGTAAAATGAAAATGACTCCTTTAATCACATCCGCGGTGATGCACTTTGGTGAAATGGGTAGCCGTTGGGGCTTCAATCGTACAGTCGGTCAAATGTTGGCGCTGATCGTTTTGAGTGAGGAACCGGTTAGTGCCCAAGAAATAGCAGATTCACTCAATATCTCTCGGGGCAACGTCAGTATGGGCTTGAAAGAGCTTCAGGCCTGGCGATTGGTAAAGTCCCATTTTGTCCCAGGTGATCGCAAAGACTATTTTATACCCGCAGGCGATATCTGGACTCTTGCTATTCGAGTTTTCGAAGAGCGCCGTAAACGTGAAATCGACCCGACGTTAAGCCTGCTGCGTGATTTGCTACTTGATTCTCCTGCCAATACACAGGAAGAGCAGGCCCAAAATACATTAACGGAAATTCACGACCTACTCGAAGCGGTTACCAGCTGGTCTCAAGAGTTGCAAAACCTTGGGCCTGATAAGCTAAACACCCTAATGAAACTGGGTTCAGGAGTAGGCAAGGTACTCGACATGAAAGAAAAATTCATGCCCAGTAAAAAAGCTTAGGAGATGCTAATGGATGTACTCTTGTTGTCTCGGCTGCAATTCGCTCTCAATATTAGCTTTCATATTCTGTTTCCCACGATCACGATCGCATTGGGGTGGTTCTTGTTTTACTTCAAGCTGAGATCAGATTTATCTGGCCACCCTGTTTGGATGCGTATCTATCGGTTTTGGGTGAAGGTTTTTGCGTTAACATTTGCCCTTGGCGTAGTCAGTGGTGTCACCATGTCCTTTCAGTTCGGCACAAACTGGCCAGGCTTCATGGAAAAAGTCGGTAATATCGCTGGGCCTTTGCTCGGCTACGAAGTGCTGACGGCGTTTTTCCTTGAGGCCACCTTCCTCGGTATCATGCTGTTTGGCCTTAAACGCGTGCCCAATTGGTTGCACACTACCGCCTCTTTTGTTGTGGCTTTCGGTACCACGGTTTCGGCATTTTGGATATTGTCACTCAACAGCTGGATGCAAACACCGCAAGGTTTTGAAATGATCGATGGCGTAGCCTACCCAACCGATTGGATGGCGATTATTTTCAATCCGTCGTTTCCTTACCGCCTCGTACATATGCTGCTGGCTAGTGGCCTAACTGCAAGCTTTCTGATTGCTGGTTTATCCGCCTATCGCATCTTAAAAGGCGATGATAAAAAAGCGCCAACCATTGCTTTTAAAACCGCAGTGTATACCGCAGCAGTGCTCATACCCCTGCAAATATTTGCGGGTGACCTACACGGGCTAAATACATTAGAGCATCAGCCACAAAAGGTCGCAGCGATGGAAGGGCTTTGGCACACCGAAAAAGGCGCGCCGCTTGTACTTTTTGCTATCCCGGATGAGGAAACAAAAACCAACAAATTCGCGATTGAAGTCCCACATGGTGCAGCAATGATCCTGACGCACAAATTAGATGGTGAACTCAAAGGGTTGAACGAGTTTGAAGGTGAACACCCACCAGTGGCGCCTGTCTTTTTTAGTTTTCGAATCATGGTTGGCCTGGGCATGTTGATGCTAGCGGTGGCGTGGCTAGGTAGCCTTTTCTTGGTACGCAACAAAGCGCTGCCTGATTGGTTGATGAAAGGCTTTATCGGGATGACTTTCAGTGGTTGGGTCGCCACGTTGGCTGGCTGGTACGTAACTGAGGTAGGTCGTCAACCCTACCTGGTCAGCGGCGTACTGAGCACGGCCGATGCCGTTACCAGTATTCCAAGTGCAAATGTAGCGTTCAGCTTTTTTATGTACTTAACGGTTTATGCTGTCCTATTGGTGGTTTACATCAGGACGCTATTCCGCCTGTGCCGAAAGTCTGTTTATGTCGAGGAGATCTCTCCTCAAGAACAGGCCATGTTTAAATACAACGCGCAGCAACTCAAAGAGCAGGAGGCGTAATCATTATGTTCGAATTTTCTGCCCATACATTGGCACAGATATACCTTGGATTGTTTGGCCTTGCCGTTTTGGTTTACGGCATACTCGACGGTTACGATTTGGGTGTAGGCATATTGCTGCCAATGGATAACGAGCAACACCGAGATACCATGATTGCTTCAATCGGCCCTTTTTGGGACGCGAATGAAACCTGGCTCGTGCTGGCCGTTGGTTTATTGCTAATCGCTTTTCCAACTGCGCACAGTATGGTGTTGCAAGCACTTTATATCCCCGCTTCTCTAATGTTACTTGGCTTGATCATTCGAGGCGTAGCCTTTGATTTTAGAGCCAAGGTCAAACCCGTTCGCAAGCAATTATGGGATAACGCGTTTAAGTATGGTTCGCTACTCACAACCCTAGCTCAAGGTTATATGTTGGGAATGTATGTCACTGGATTGGATAACTCTTGGTATGCCCATCTGTTTGGCGTCATGGCTGCCTTTGGTGTTACCGCCGCATACCTATTTATTGGAGCGTGCTGGCTCATTTTGAAAACGTCTGACGACTTACAACAACTGGCTTATAAATGGGCGAAACTCGGTGTTTACATTCTCTCTGCTGGGATTGCAGCCGTGAGTGTGGCCAATGTTGCACTTCACGATTTTGTTATGCAGCTATGGTTCAGCGCACCCTCTGGGTTGTTGCTTGCAGCAATTCCGGTAACGTGTTTTGGATTATTAGTGCTATGCAATCTCATCCTTACCCGTTTACCCAAAGCGGCTGGACAAGGCGAGTGGCTCCCCTTTCTGATTGCGTTATTGGTGTTTACCCTGTGCTTCGCTGGATTAGGGATCAGTTATTACCCCTATGTTATTCCAGGTGTTTTGAAAATTGATGACGCACTTGCTGCACCATCGTCCCTCACCTTCTTACTCGCAGGGGCCTTGGTCGTCATTCCCTGTATATTGGCTTACACCGTTATGGTTTATCGCATATTTTGGGGTAAGGCAGAAAAGCTCAGTTACTACTGAGTGACCGCAATAAAAAGCAGCCTTTCGGCTGCTTTTTCGTGTCGACGCTTAGAAAAATGCTTGCAGACCTGTTTGCGCTCGGCCCAGAATCAAACCATGAATGTCGTAAGTACCTTCATAAGTATTCACGGTTTCCAAGTTCATAAGGTGGCGCATCACATGAAACTCATCACTGATGCCATTTCCGCCATGCATGTCTCTGGCATCACGAGCGATCGCTAACGCTTTGCCACAGTTATTGCGTTTGACCAACGAGATCATTGCAGGGTCCACTTTACCTTCATCAATCAATTGGCCCACTCGCAATGACGCCTGTAGGCCTAGGGTAATTTCAGTCTGCATGTTTGCAAGTTTGGTCTGAAACAATTGAGTCTGCGCGAGCGGCTTACCAAATTGTTTCCGGTCGAGCCCATATTGCCGAGCACCATGCCAGCAAAATTCAGCGGCGCCCAATGCGCCCCAAGAAATACCGTATCGCGCCATGTTTAAGCAGCTGAAAGGGCCTTTTAATCCTCTGACTTTGGGTAGCACATTGTGATCAGGTACAAACACGTTATCCATCACTATTTCGCCCGTTATTGACGCTCGCAATGACAACTTGTTTTTGATTTCAGGACAGCTTAGCCCCTTCATTCCCTTTTCTAGGACAAAACCAGTAATCGCACCATCTTCCTCTTGGTTCTTTGCCCACACTACCATTACATCGGCAATAGGAGCGTTGGTAATCCACATTTTACTGCCCGTAAGGCGATAGCCCCCCTCAACTTTTTCGGCACGCGTTTTCATCGAAGCCGGATCGGAACCCGCATCAGGTTCGGTTAAACCAAAACAACCAATCCATTCTCCTGTGGCGAGCTTTGGTAAAAACCGTTCTTTTTGCTCTTCACTACCAAACGTATAAATGGGATGCATTACCAAGGACGACTGCACACTCATTGCGCTGCGATAGCCACTGTCTACCCGCTCAACCTCTCGCGCGATCAGACCGTAACCCACGTAGCTGGCCCCCGCACAACCGAAGCCTTGAATAGTCGCTCCCAACAACCCCATTTCTCCAAATGCTCGCATAAGATTCGGGTCAAAGTATTGATTGCGATTCGCCGCTAAAATCGTCGGCATCAATGTGGATTGGCAAAACTCATGAGCTGCATCTTTAAGCATACGAGATGCTTCATCAAGTTGGTCGTTGAGTAATAAAAGGTCATCCCAAATGGGTAAAGGCACTGAAGACATAGGTAACCTATTGTTGTGTTTTGTAGGGTGGGTTAACTCTTACCTAAATGTGGCTTAAAGGCAAAGCCGTATCGTACTTTATTTGTTCCATCGCAAAACTAGAAGTGACGTCACCCAAATTAATACCGTTAACTAAACGTTTATAGAAATGATCAAACGCCTGCATATCTTGAACCATGACTTTGAGCATATAATCGTACTCTCCAGACATTCGGTAAAATTCAACGACTTCCTCGAAAGATGAAGCATGCAATGCAAAGTTGTCTAACCATTTACCATCATGCTTTGCCGCTTTTACCTGTACTATCACTGTCATTCCGAGATTCAATTTACTCTGGTCAAGTAGTGCCACTCGCTTAGTAATTACGCCTTGTTCCTGAAGCTTTTGAATCCGCCTCCAACAAGGTGTGGAGGTTAAACCTACTCGTTCCGCGATTTCTGCCACTGGCACGTCAGCATCACTTTGCAATATTGACAAAATCGCCTTATCCAATTTATCTAGCATAAAATTCTCATTAAAAATAAAATTTAGAATAATACTGCAAGAACATTTATTCCCATGCAACTATTTAGCATTTTTACACCAAAAGCACGATAGATAATAGATCACGTTCAAAATTAAACGCCGCCAAAAATGTGGGAGTGATTATGTTAGACCAAGCTTTTCAACAAGATGTGTTATCAACCGATGTGCTAACCGACAAAAACAGCGTAAATATTTACGATGACATCACTCAAACCATTGGAAACACCCCGCTTGTCAGATTATCGAGGCTGGCGAAGCAGTATAATTGCAAGGCGGATATCGTTGCTAAAGTTGAGTTTTTTAATCCAGCAGGATCGATCAAAGACAGGCCTGCGTTCGCAATGCTGCAAGCGTTGATGGCGGATAAAAGCTTTAACAAAGATACTCAGATTATCGAGGCATCATCAGGTAACAATGGAGTCGCCTGTGCCTGGTTGTGTGCGATGTACCACATTCCATTGACAATCGTGATCCCAGAGCATATGAGTATTGAACGCCAACAGCTGATTAAACACTATGGCGCAAATGTGATAACCACACCAAAGACGTTAGGCACGAAAGGGGCGATTGATAGAGCTGCGGCACTTGTCGAGGCTACGCCAGGCGCAGTTTCTTTAAATCAGTTTGGCAATGGTGCCAATCCCACTGCACACATCGACTCCACCGCACACGAAATTTACCGCGATACTCAAGGCGAACTTGACGCTGTTATCGCCGGTGTTGGCACTGGGGGTACTATCACAGGCTTAGCCAAAGGGCTGAAGAACAGAGTCGATAACCTCAGCGTCATTGCGGTAGAGCCTGCTAGCTGTCCGGTATTAACCGAAGGCAGGAGTGGCGTACACAACATTCAGGGGCTTAGCTCAGGCCACGTTCCTGATGTGCTAGCGACCGATTTACTTGACCAAATTATCTGTATTGAAGACGAAGACGCGGTTGAAATGGCACGAGAATTAGCGCGTGTTGAAGGCCTCGCGGTAGGTATTTCTTCAGGTGCCACGATGAAGGCAGCCATTCAACTAGCTCAGAAACCAGAGTGGGAAGGAAAACGTATTGTGGTGATTTTAGCCGACGGTGCTGAGCGTTATTTTTCCACAGCCTTGTTCGCATAACGCCTGCTTTGGCATATCAAGCAGTATGTAGTCGCGATGTACTATACTCAAGAGACAAATCATCAGCGTGATCTGCTTTTTATGCCTAAAAATGACGCGGCAATCATTCAATTATTTGAAGATTTTATCTGTTCTAGTCGCGACGGCTATGCCATTTTTAGTAAAGAAGATGTGCTTCTTTATGCCAACCAGGCCTTTGCCGATATCTTTTGTCTGAAAGGGGAACAGCAAGGGAAAGTACATTTTACCGATATGGTAAAAGTCGCCTTTGAAGAAAAGCGCGGTATCAACATTGAATCCGATGACTTAAATGCTTGGCTTACATATGTCGAGAGCGTGCGCAGGCAAAGGGAGTTTCGGATTTTTGAAGTCGACCTTGTCGATGGCCGTTGGATGTTGTTCTCTGAACAAATTCTCGAGACGGGCGAAATGTTGGTGCAAACCAAAGACATTACCTCGCAAAAAGTGATTGAGGGTCAACTCAAAACATCAATAGATGAACTGTCACAGTTGGCCCTGACAGATGAACTCACGCAACTAGCGAACCGTCGTAGCTTTGTCGACTCAGCCACCAAAGAGCTGGCTAGGTGCCAGCGTAAGTGTGAACCATCGACTATGATGCTTATCGATCTCGATCGGTTCAAATCTATCAATGATACCTATGGCCACTTTTCTGGCGATACTGTGCTCAAATCTATTGCTAGTACGTTAATTCGTACGTTAAGGGAATACGACATTATCGGCCGCTTGGGTGGAGAGGAATTTGCGATTTATTTAGGTCAAACTGATGCTGAGCTTGCCAAAGTAGTAGCAGAGCGACTGCGGGCTAATATAGAGAACACGCCAGTACATTGCAGCGGTAACGTAATTCATTTAACTGCATCCATTGGCTGTGCTGTCCAAATGGCTAACTCGACCTTTGAAAGTTTGTACACCCAAGCAGATGAAGCCTTATATCGCGCCAAAAAACAGGGCAGAAACCGAATAGAATTCGCGAACTAAACGCCAATCAATAACAGCGGTTGCGGAACAAAGGAGCGTGCTGCTCCTTTGATGCATATAACACTATTCGAACAACGCCGCCGTACTCACACCGCATCTCGGGTCAGATTGCTGAACACCCTTGATCATTTCTTGAGTCAACACATGGCCATTGGGTAGTGTGATCGGATCACAACCGTGATCCTGTTCACAAATCATATCAAACTCAGGCTTGGCTTTAGCGTGACACGCAAAACAGTTACCACCAAACTTGTTGACGACCTCAAACGCTCCCCTAACGTTGATTTCACTACCTTGCTCGGAGACTTTAAGCTCAACAAACTCCCAGTCTTTAGTAATACTATTAAAACCTGCTTCTCGTTTTACCATGACTTCGGAAGGCACAAGCTGAACAACAGAGCCTACCGGATAAACGATGCCCTCTTCCGCTTCTGCCGCTTTAATCGTCTCTTCAAGGTTGCCGAGTAAATTATCTACGAAAAACCCTCTAACAGGCGTCATTTGGGTTAAACATTTGAAATCCGCTGCGGTAAATTCAACTTTTTCTTCGGCCAATGCCAAGGAACTGAAAAGTGCTACCAACGCTCCCATCAACCAATATCGTTTGCATTTGTTCATCGCTATTCACCTCTTGTAGTATTCACTTGCGACTACGTGGTCACCCAAAGCTATAGCCAGAACAACAAAAACTACACACTCATTTACCGCCGCATAATTAGTATACTAGACAGTAATTAATTTGCATGCAAACAATATAAATCTATAAATTTGAGTGATAAAGCTTACTGAGTACTTTGCCACCAAGGTGTATCGAACTTGACGTTTTCAGGTTCAACCACCAAACGATAAGGAGGACCCATGCTTTCCCAAACCATGGTAGCTAGTTGTTCATCAACCAGCTCTAACGCACCGCCGTTGAGCTCGCGCTGAAGCAACAATCGATACGATTCAATTGGGGCAACAGGGTTTGATTGTTGAAACACCACGGTCCCACCGAACTCTTCATACAAGGCTTTGTCAATTTGCCAGCGATAGACAATTTCTTCGGCATTCATTTGTTGCTCCTCGGAAATTGTCTCTTCTTCGGGGTAAAAGGTATTAATCACACTCTCGATCAACGCCTTGTCTTTGCCTTTTTCGATGCCTCGTTCGGAAGCGAATTTAGCCGTTGCTTCGTCTAGCAAAGTCTTGATGAGTCGCCCAGTTCTAACTTGTGCTAGATAAAACCGATATTTGGGCATTTGTCTCACTAAACCCATTTCTTCTAACTCTTCGCTATTTGGCGTGATAGCTTGATAGCTGATTGGTTTGCCGTAAATGACAGCAGCGGGCGTTTCCTTGCCCTCAACTGATAATGAAAAAATGGCAAGCAACCAAACTAGAGATAACAAACGCATACAGAACGATCTCCTTGTTTTGAATTCTATGCTTATTAGATACCTTAGAGTACAGGATCGTTCATAGTAAAACTATTAACGAATGTAATCAGAAGAGCCTTAGTCATGCCTAACCATACTTTATCTATCGTCACAGGCCAGCCGGCCGTTGGTAAGACAACGTGGGGAATGACGCTCGCCCAACGTCAAAACGCTACGTTTATTGATATCGATATTGTTAGTGAGCCAATTGTTCGCGCGGCATTGAAGCTGGCTAACATGTCTGCGGACGACAGAGATAGCAAGGTATTTAAGGCCCACTTCCGTCAACCCATTTACGAGAGTTTGTTTGCTACAGCGAAAGCTAACTTAACGCACAACAATGTCGTCATTACTGGCCCTTTCACACAAGAGCTTCAACAAAAGCTGTGGAAAGAAGAGCTCATGGCAACATTCCAGTGCGATGTTGAAATTTATTGGTTAACAGCGGATGAAGAAGCGATTAGAGAAAGAATGCAAAAAAGAGGGGCCAAACGAGACAGATCCAAGTTAGAAAACTGGGATGAATATCAGTTGTACTTTGCAAATATGACTTCACCAAAATGCCGTCATACTAAAATTGAGACATAAAAAAACGGCACCCATAAGGGTGCCGTTTTTTGTGCTATTAGATAGCTTGAACGTTTGCCGCTTGTAGACCTTTTTGGCCTTCTTCTACGTCAAATTCAACTCTTTGGCCTTCAGGCAATGTTTTGTAACCGTCAGAAACGATCGCACGGAAGTGTACGAACACGTCCTTGCCGCCGTTGTCTTGAGTTAGAAATCCATAACCTTTATCAGCGTTAAACCATTTAACTGTGCCTGTAACTTTAGACATGTAAACCTCAAATATCACTAAATTTCGTGCAATATGCACACTAACACTTTAAGCAGAATGAGTTATTTGAGATTTCACTATGACGAGTGGGCAAACGTCTGCAGCAAATCACAGAATTACTTGAGAAGTTTAGCATCAAGCAAATACAAATTAGTCATGCCTACCTAAAGACATGACCACTATACCAGTTGTTCAGTGAATTGATACAAATTCCGTTCGATTATTGGCCCAGATCACAAAAAATTCATGATCCAGAAGCAAAATCGGTTTGACAACTACTGATCCAGGCCTTTTCGCCACGCCCAAAACCAGCAACCGAGACCTACCGTGGCACTGCATATTGGCAGGATCCAATGCAGATCATATGACGGGATAATGCCACTGAGAATGACAAACGTCGCGCCAACGATGCTCAAATGTGTTGCCCGTTGGTTTTGCTTTTGTCTTTCGATCAATTCTTGCTGTAGTAACTTTTGCTGATATGGAAAGTGTTTTAGCTGCTGCAATGAATCGTGAATGAGGTCCGGCATGTCAGGCAATTTCTCGGACCAGAATGGGAAATTACTCTTAATCTTGCCCAGCATCGCAGGAATACCAATCTGCTCTTTCATCCAGTTTTCTAAAAACGGCTTCGCCGTTTGCCATAAATCAAGTTGTGGATAAAGCTGGCGGCCAAGCCCCTCAACGTACAAAAGCGTTTTTTGTAGCAGTACAAGTTGCGGTTGTACCACCATATTAAAGCGCCTTGCTGTATTGAATAACTGAAGAAGCACGTTACCAAAGCTAATTTCGGCCAGAGGTTTTTGAAAAATAGGCTCACATACGGTACGAATCGCAACTTCAAACTCATCGATATTAGTATCTGCTGGTACCCAGCCCGAGTCAGCATGTAATTGCGCAACTTTGCGGTAATCGCGATTAAAAAACGCTATGAAGTTTTCCGCCAGATAGCGTTTATCTTCGCGATTCAGCGTACCCACAATGCCAAAATCTATCGCAATGTATTTGGGATCGTGAGGGTTTTCTCTCGAAACAAAAATATTGCCCGGGTGCATATCCGCATGAAAAAAGCTATCTCGAAAGACTTGCGTGAAGAACACTTCTACACCGCGTTCCGCCAACTTTTTCATATTGGTGTTTTGCACAAGTAGCGCTTCGACATTGGCTACTGGGATACCGTAAACACGTTCCATCACCAGTACATTACTAGTACAGTGATCACCATAGATTTCAGGTACATATAAGGCGTCTGATGTATCGAAATTGCGGCGTAATTGAATGCCATTAGCCGACTCGCGTTTTAAGTCTAACTCGTCAAAAATCGTCTTTTGGTATTCGTTTACCACTTCCACTGGGCGCAGGCGTTTGCCATCTGGCAACCATTTTTGCAACACTTTGGCGATGGTAAACATCAAGTCCATATCAGCTTGAATCGTATTTTTGATGTTAGGCCTAAGTACCTTTACGACGACGTCTTTGTCGCCTGCTTTCAATCGTGCGGCGTGTACCTGTGCAATCGACGCCGATGCCATCGGCGTTGGCGTAAACTCGCTAAACAGCTCCTCTAATGCACGGACACCCAGTGCTTTTTTTACAATTTCCTGTGCTAGGTCACTGTCAAATGGCGGAACTTTATCTTGCAAGGATGCCAGTTCGTCGGCAATTTCTGGTGGCAATAGATCTCTGCGAGTCGAAAGCATTTGCCCGAACTTGATAAACACTGGACCTAATGTCTGTAGCGCCAATGTCAGGCGGCGCCCTTCAGATTCGCCTTTATGTTGGTTGCGAATCCAGAATATGCCTCGTCTTGCCAGCTTTGCGTACCAAGGTAGCCACTTCGCTGGAATCAAATCATCCAAGCCGTGTTGAAGCAGAACTTTATTAATGAAATAGAGGCGACCTATACGCATAAGGTGTATTAATTCTCTTCTAGTTTGGCGAGCCTAGCTTCAAAACGTGCTACGTCATCACGTAGCGTCGCAACTTGGTCATTAAAATGGATGACGGCGAGCTTGTGTGCAGCAATAGGCTTCTCTTCTAGCGCGCCATTGGCGAGCATTGTTTGTATTCTGCCAAGGGTCTGTGCACCATGGCTAACAGCCTGTTTAGCCAAGCTAAAGGTTTGATGTGCAAATACGTCTGAGGTTTTTTTAGCAAACTCCTCTTCCCAATCAATGTCAATGGACTGGGCCAATTCGCTGACGTGTTGAGCGACAGATAGCTCGCCTTCCACAGCCAATTTGCCTTGCCGAATCAGCGCCGTCAGTTGGCTGGAATCACGCAACAGTGGTAAAACGTCGACACTCGTTTTTATCACACAATGGTTAGGGGCCAGATCTGAAATCAATGCATCGAAGTCTTGCAACTCGGCCAACACATCGATGTGATTGGCTGAAAAAAATAGACTCAATTGAATGGGTGTGCCCTGCAGAAATACAGATAAACGGCAGTCGGTTAATGCCACCATTTTCTCTCTGCCTTTCGGGTCGAGCGACACCAACTTGTTTAAGCTGGTTTCAAGTAGCCCCGTCACCAATGCTGAGGTGGGCATTAAAACTTATACCCTCTGTGTAAAGCCACAATACCGCCGGTTAGGTTTTTATAGTCGCATTGCTCAAAACCCGCAGTCTCGAACATCCCTTTTAATGTTTCTTGGTCGGGGTGCATGCGAATCGACTCAGCCAAATATTGGTAGCTCTCACGATCATTGGCAACCAGCTGGCCCATCGTTGGGAGAATATGAAACGAATACATATCGTACGCTTTGCTCACCGGCTCCAATGTCGGCTTCGAAAACTCCAACACTAACAAACGTCCACCAGGCTTTAGCACGCGGTAAATTGACGCGAGCGCTTTGTCTTTATCAGTAACATTGCGCAGCCCAAACGCCATTGTGACCACATCAAAGGTATTGTCTGGAAACGGCAAAGCTTCCGCATTCGCTTGCACATACTGAATATTGTTCACTAGACCGCGACCGCGAAGCTTTTCTCTGCCGACTTTAATCATAGACGCATTGATATCAGCTAACGTTACAGAGCCAGTGCTGCCGACTAAACGAGAAAATTTTGCGGTTAAATCGCCAGTGCCACCAGCTAAATCTAATACATTGTGACCAGAGCGGACGCCACTGCAGTCGATTGTAAAGCGCTTCCACAAGCGGTGAATTCCCATCGACATAACGTCATTCATGATGTCGTATTTTGCTGCGACAGAGTCGAATACACCGGCAACCATAGATGCTTTTTTTGACTTATCGACAGTTTGAAAGCCAAAGTGTGTTTGCTGGTCATCTCCAAATGTGGAGCTTGCCCCTGTGTTTGCCGCATCTTGTTGCATTGAAGGCGTATCGCTATCGCTCATGAAATACCTATGTGTGGTCGACTATTCAAGAGCATGCAGTTTACCGAATAACCCGAGCAATACCAATGCTTAATCACGCCCTTGCCCATGTTGCGCGCGATTTCAATCGAGAAGCCACCAATGCTATTTTCAGACCGCAAGTAAAATTGTCTCGCGTGCAAACTGAATAATATAAAAACGATATAATTTTACCGTAAAACATTAAAAAAACATTGATTAGAATTATTTTATTGTTAGGATAACTTCACAATTTCATTCCTCATGTGCAGTTTATGGAAAAGATTTCGTTTTACAGCCGACTGATTAAATGGGCCATAGTGACGGGTGCCGCATTGCATTTCGCCGTTTGGACTATCGCTATTTTTACGCAAAACTCACTGCCCACCTCACAAGACGACAGTGCGACCGCCAGTATTACCCTTTTCACTGACTACAAACTTGATGCCTTCACCTCTGAGATTACTCAACTCAGTCAAGCCGGAATGAATGGCTTGTTTTGGCTGTCGTTGCCGCAAGTGGTGCTCTACATATTCATTTATTGGTCTTTGTTTCAGCTCTTCTCTTGTTACCAAAAAGGGGAAATATTCGCGATCTCCGCAATTCAGAAAATTCGTCTAACAGGCAGACTCTTTATTTTGTGGCCCATCGTTAATTTTGTTTATGGGCCCTTGCTGATTTTTATCTGCAAGATGCTGGGCTTGTTAGAGCATGGCGAAATCAATATTGGCTTGGGTAGCGATGACTTTCGTCTGATAGTTTTGGGCATCATGTTATCCGTTGCAGGACGCATCATGCACGAAGCAAAAACGCTGCAAGAAGAGCAGGAGTTGACTGTCTGATGGCCATTATTGTCGATTTAGATGTCATGCTTGCGCGACGAAAAATGCGCCTGAATGATCTTGCTGAACACGTGGGTATCACGCCACAAAATTTATCTGTACTGAAAACGGGAAAAGCCAAAGCGATTCGCTTTTCGACCCTCGACGCCATATGCATAGCGCTTCAGTGCGAACCCGGAGACATCCTCCGCTATGAACCCAACGACAAGGAATAAAACCATGAAGAAACTGAACTTTTTGTATTGGCTAACGCTTGTACTAGCGACCAGTGCTCATGCAACACAAGATCCCCTGCAATTTGAATTGGGCATTAGCTTGGATAACGGAGATTCACTCGCTGTGCCAGCCAATGTGGGATACGACAGTAATATCGTCACTCAACTTTCTTTAGGTTTAAGCAAGCAATGGCAGCTGGATGAGGAATGGCGCTTCGATAGCGCTATGTCTGTGAGCTACGCTTTTACCGACGTATTCGCTCAGTCAAATTCAACAATGGCAGCTGGCAGCGACCTTGAAAACATCGGCATATGGGCCGACAGTGCTTTGGTTTACACTGGATTTTCAGACTCTGCGAGACCATTCTTGCAACTTGGAGTAGGCAAAGTCTATGGAGATTACGACAGTGCTGACGTTTCGGTGTCAGGGTGGGAAACCGGATACCGAGCGTTGGCCGGATTTGAGTTTGACCTTATTGGGGATTCTACCTTACGCATCGCGGTAGGAGAATTTAGTGTTGGTGATATTGAGTAAAAAGCCAATGGCAGAGAGCCCACACTCTCTGCCTACAACTTTTACTCACCTAAGCGATAGTTATCGCCGCAACTGAGCGACACTAATTGGCTCAAGCTCTGGAGCGACCAATCACTCTGCTTTTGCCACTCGATAAATGCCGCGTTAATCGCGGTTAAACTGCGTTTTGACGTCGCACTTCCACTGATCAAGTCATGTTGCCGAAAATACCCTTCTACATCTCGGCTCAATAAGAAAGTATCAATGCCCAAGGTACGAAGTGCATAAGGCCCGGTATTTCCACCTAATCGGGCGCCGTGTTTTTTCAGATACGCCCATAACTCAATGATGTTGTCAGCGCTATATGTATTGGCGAAAGCGCCAAAACTACCGTGGCTACGGGCGATATCACTCAGCATCAAAGCATTGTCCCTGACCGTCATCACCTTTTTGTAATTGCGAACTATACGTTTATCTGTCGATTTCTGTTCGAGCATTTCATCTGGCATCAACAGAACTTTTTCTACGTCGAAACCGAAAAACACTTCCTCAAAATCTGGCCATTTTTGTTCAATGACTCGCCATACGAACCCCGATTGAAAGACCTTTTTCGTAAAGGCGGAAAGCACTCTGTCATCGGGAAGTGATGCAATCTCTTGCGTTTCTAAAGGCGCAGAGATCATAGTGTTAAGTATGCTCTCTCCCCCTTTGCGCTCTGCCGCTCTGTGGTAGATGGCATCGAATGATTCTAGCCTCATCCTCGAATCCCACTATGGCGAAGTAAGGCATCGACCTGTGGCTCACGTCCTCTGAAGGCCACGAACAGTTCCATTGGTTCTCGGCTTCCCCCCATTTCAAGAATATTGTTCAAGAAAGATTGGCCAGTTTGAGCATTAAAAATGCCGTCTTCTTCAAATTTACTGTAGGCGTCTGCAGATAAGACTTCTGCCCATTTGTAACTGTAATATCCCGCCGCATAACCACCAGCAAATATATGACCGAAACTGTGTTGGAATCGGTTAAAGGCTGGAGGCGTTAAAACCGCCACGTCTTCACGCACAGCATTTAATGTTCCTTGAACATCAGCTTGACCTTCAGCTTGCTGATGCAACTTAAAGTCGAAAAGTGAAAATTCTAACTGACGTACCATCTGCATCGCAGACTGATAGTCACGGGCGGCAAGCATTTTATCCAGCAAGTCTTTAGGTAGCGGCTCGCCTGTTTCATAGTGTCCAGAAATGAAGCCAAGTGCTTCTTCTTCCCAACACCAGTTTTCAAGAAATTGGCTCGGAAGTTCGACGGCGTCCCAAGGCACACCATTGATTCCTGATACGCCAGCAACGGATACTTTCGTCAGCATATGGTGAATGCCATGGCCAAATTCATGGAACAAGGTCACGACTTCGTCATGAGTAAACAACGCCGGTTTACCGTCCACAGGGCCATTAAAATTACACGTTAAATAAGCAACCGGAGACTGTAGCTCGCCATCTTGCTTAACTCGACGCACGCGGCATTCATCCATCCACGCTCCGCCGCGCTTTTTCGCTCTGGCGTACAAGTCGAGGTAAAAGCTACCACGCAATTCACCATCCGCATCGTTGATCTCAAAATAACGAACGTCGCTATGCCAAGTGTCAACACCTTCTCGTTCAGTTATCTGTAAACCATACAAACGACGAACGACTTCAAACAATCCTGATACGACTTTTTCTTCTGGGAAATAAGGACGCAATAGCTCGTCAGAAATCGCATATTTCTCTTGCTTTAGCTTTTCACTGTAAAACGGGATATCCCAAGCTTCTAACGTCGTGACACCGTGAGTTTGTGCGGCGTAGGTACGCACTTCTTCAAGCTCTTTTTCCGCTTGCGGTTTTGAGCGAGCAGCAAGGTCTTCTAGGAAGCTAATGACTTGTTGTGTGGAGTTGGCCATTTTGGTGGCCAAGGACTTCTCGCTGTAGTTTTCAAACCCGAGTAGCTTGGCTAATCTAGCGCGTAACGCTAAGGTTTCATCAATGACTTCAGTATTGTCAAACTTACCCGCTAGTGGACCTTGATCCGACGCACGCGTAACATAAGCAACATACATTTCCTCGCGAAGAGAACGATTCTCTGCGTACATCATTACTGGCAAATAACTGGGGATGTCGAGTGTGAAAAGCCAGCCTTGAATGTCTTTTTGCCTAGCAGCTTGAGCGGCGGCGGCAAGGGCAGATTCTGGCAAGCCTTTGAGCTCGCTTTCATCGGTTACCACCTTATGCCAGCCCATAGTGGCATCCATTAAATGGTTGCTAAATGTAGACGATAATTCGCTGAGCTTAGCCTGAATCTCAGCATACTGCTGTTTCTTTTCCTCGCTCAGTGACACGCCAGATAGGGTAAAATCGCGCAATGTATTGGTAACGTGTTTTTGTTGAGCTTCACTGAGCACAGCGAACTCTTCACCATCGCGCAGTGCTTGATACGCTTTGCAAAGCCCCTCGTGTTGCCCTACCCAAGTACCAAACTCGGACAGAAGTGGTAAGCACGCATCGTGGGCTTCACGAAGTTCATCACTGCTTACTACCGAATTCATATGCGAAACCGGTGACCACATCTTACCTAGGGCATCGTCAACTTCCTCAATCCGTTCTACAACGTTGGCGTAAGAGATATCACCAGATGCAACCACCGCTTCAATAGTGGCTTTGCAGGCGTCAATCGCTTTTTCGATTGCGGGCTGGATTTGCTCTGGTGTGATGGATGAAAACAGGGGAAGGTCGTTCACTTGTTCAATAGGTGTGATACTCATTTGTCACTCGTCTTTTTACATTGTTCTAGAATGAATGTAGGGATGGGCGCTAACAAAAACAAGGAACGGTGTTTTATTGATCGCAAAATAGTTTGCAAAATGCGAGTTGTGCAGCAGCTTTTTTGTATTTTTCAGATATGCTCTATTAGAGATAAGTTGAAAAACTAATAAAAACATAAAGTTAATTTATTCCTTTAGGTTGGCTTGCGAATTGCAATAGCTACCAGTAATACTAGAGGAGATTAATAATGACTGCTGCTAAACGTCGTAGGCTGGGAGTTCTAATGGGTAAGCACATCGCATCAGAGGATCAAACTCAACTGACTATTTTGTTTGTTGATGATGAACCAAACATTTTGAAAGCGCTAAAGCGCGCGATGTACAAAATGAAGTTGAACATGTTGTTTGCTGAAAGCGGCGCAGAAGCACTTGAGATTCTAAAAGAAAATACGGTACACGTTGTGGTGTCAGACATGAAAATGCCCAACATGTCCGGGGCTCAATTGCTTGAGCAGGTCGCGGAATTATATCCCGACACGTTTAGAATCGTATTGACGGGCCATTCAGATTTCGACACAACGATTCAAGCGGTAAACCAAGGCAAGATACATCGCTTTATGCAAAAACCTTGGGACAACCGTGAATTGGCCGACTCAATTTCTGAGGGATTTGAACGGGTAAAGCTCAAGCTTGATAACCAGAGACTACAGTTGCTGACTCAAAAACAAAATCATTTGTTAAAAGAGGTAAATCAGGATCTAGAAACTGTTGTCGTGAAGCGGACGAAGCAAATCAGAGCGGCTTTGGCGAAAATCGAGGCAAAGAATCAAGCGTTAGAGAAAGTCCTGTTTAATGTCGTTAGTATCAACCCGAGCATCGATGGTAAGTTTGCTATCGAGGTCAGCGATTTAACAGGGTTGTTGGCGAGAAAACTTCACGTTGATAAAGCCGAAATCAAACGCGCCCAGTATGCTGCAATGATCTGCGAAATTGGCCTACTGGGTTTATCGCCAGAAGATTACGACACACCGTTTGAACAGATGACATTCGAACAACAATCGACTTACTTGTCTCAAACCAAACAAGCTGCGCTTATCTTAGCGCCATCTGAACACTTGCATGAAGTAGCTGAAATTATCGAATTTCAGTACGAACATGTTAATGGGTCTGGGCTGTACAAAAAGGAAGGACCTGAGATTCCATTTGGTTCCCGGTTAGTAGCAGTGGCAAGAGACTACTGGCGGTTAGTATCGGGCCGGCTGACCGGTAAAAAGATGAACGCGATGGATGCTCGTGCGTACATGAAGAAACACAGAAATACTCGCTATGATGGCAACATATTAGATGTGTTATTGGATACCGATGAAGTCGCGTTACCGGTCTTGATGGATAACGTTATTTCAACCAAAGAATTGCAACCAGGTATGGTATTAGGGAATAACTTGTACAACGACAACCACATTCTGTTATTGCCAGAGGACCACGTTTTCAATGACGCCACGATTGCGAAACTGAAGCAATATGAAGAAGACCACTCGTTGTTTTTAAAAATAGCGGTGAAAGCACCTTCTGAAACAGACGGTGAAGTCATTGAGGAACAAAACGGCTGACCCTTGATGGGTACAGCCGCGAAAAAACACGATTCACGCTTTGTATGAAATTTTCTTTCGTGCAACACTATCTACATAGTGATTTCATATATAGCGTGAGTATCTTATGCAAACTTTTGATTACATCTGTATTGGTGGTGGTAGTGGCGGCATCGCTTCTGCAAACCGCGCCGCAAAACACGGCAAAAAAGTCGCCTTAGTTGAAGCAAAGGCAATGGGTGGTACCTGTGTTAACGTGGGCTGTGTGCCGAAAAAAGCAATGTGGTTCGGTGCTCAAGTCGCAGAAGCCATCAACCATTACTCTGCAGATTATGGCTTCGATGTCACGCTCAACGATTTCAGTTGGGAAAAATTAGTAGAAAGCCGCCAAAACTATATTTCTCGCATTCACGCCTCGTATGACCGTGTGCTCAGTAACAACGGTATCACTGTTATCGAAGGCTTTGCTAAGTTTATCGACAACAACACCATTGAGGTTAACGGCGAGCGTTATACAGCCCCGCATATCACTATTGCGACCGGTGGACGCCCAGTTATTCCAAATATCCCAGGCGCCGAATTAGGTATCGACTCTGACGGTTTCTTCGCTCTACAAGAACAGCCTAAGCGTGTTGTGGTGGTAGGCGCTGGCTATATTGGTGTCGAACTAGCTGGTGTTATGCATAGTTTGGGCAGTGAGACTCATTTAATTGTGAGACGCCACGCGCCATTGCGAAACTTCGATCCCATTATTCATGAAACAATCGTTGAGATGATGGCCGAATCAGGCCCAACATTGCATACGCACAATGAAATCACTCATGTTGAAAAGCAAGCTGATGGCAGCTTAAAGATTACCTTGAAAGGCGATGCGACTTTGGAAGCAGATTGCCTAATTTGGGCAGTTGGTCGTTCGCCTGCAACGGACAATATTGGGCTGGAAAATACCGACGTTGAGCGTTTGCCGTTTGGAACTATCAAAGTAGACAAATACCAAAACACCACTGCTTCTGGCATTTATGCGGTCGGCGATATTACCGGCGAAGCCGAACTGACACCTGTTGCAGTAAAAGCAGGACGTTTGTTGAGCGAGCGTTTGTTCAACAACCAAACCGACGCGCATATGGACTACTCATTGATCCCGACTGTTGTATTCAGCCACCCGCCCATTGGTACAATTGGTATGACAGAGCCTGAAGCGAATGACACGTTCGGTGAAGACAATGTCAAAGTTTACTCTTCGAGTTTTGCCGCAATGTACACAGCAGTGACGCAACATCGCCAAATGACAAAGATGAAGCTAATTTGTGCTGGAGACGATGAAAAAGTCGTAGGATTACACGGAATTGGTCATGGTATGGATGAAATCCTTCAAGGGTTTGCCGTCGCCATTAAAATGGGCGCAACCAAAGCTGATTTTGATGCCTGCGTCGCAATTCACCCTACGTCTGGTGAAGAATATGTCACTATGACCTAGGTACCCAAACTTGGCATGTAACAAGAAAAAAGCGAGCTTCAATAGAGGCTCGCTTTTTCGTATACATTGTTCAGAAAACGTTTTTATGATCGTTTATATAGGTGAAACACTGAGTCCCCGCTTTTTCTAAACGATTGTGCGCCTGGCTCTCGGAAAGTCATCGAAATCTGCACATTGCTTCCAGTAACAGACGAATCGTCGTCGCAGTACAAAACCGCGGATATTGGATGGATACCACGTTCTACCATTACATCGCCCGTGACCAGTTCATTACTTTTCTTTGTGACATTGAACTTGATCCGTTTTTCAATGACCCGCTTGTTGTTGACATCTAGGCGAGCAAAGCACGACACATAACGAGACATCACAGCTTCGTTGCCACCGTATTCGTGAAGAAAACTGAATCTCATACCGATTTGGAAACGCCCTGCGTTGTTACTCGGTAACACGCCATTCATTCGATAAAGCGGATTGACTGGCGATTCGACACCGTAACTTTGGTGCGACGCCAGGGTAAATGTAGATTGGTCCAAAATAAATGCACCCATGTCCATCATCGAACCGAGTTCGCCTATTTTATCTGGAGCAGTGTAAACTCGCGTAACCCAGCCGGGTAGCATATCTCGAGACGCTTCTTTGGATGTCAAAATTTGCGCGTATTTATACTGGTATGGATTAATACCTCGCAGCACCATCAACTCTTTTTCCTGAGCCGATACCAACGCCTCGAGTTCGGTTAATTCATCATCACTCGACTTTTGCGCTTTCCACTGTACAAACACAATCCCGGACAAACTAAGGACAACACACGCCAAACCCACCAAACCAACATACAGCGTTGTAAGTCGCTTTTTATTTGTCCGACGATAGCCTCTGCCTTCGCGGTAATACTGTTTCGTTGTCATAACCGCCCCCCGGTTTTATCAGACCTAACCAATTGCAAGACTCGAACCATTGACGAGGTATCTGATTTATATGGAATTATTTAGGTACTCATGTTTTACCCTGTTCGCAAATTGCAAAATCGTGGTACCGATTTTCGCGTAATGCAAAAAGACTAAGCTGCCGCCTTACGAAAAAAAGCAGGAATATGAATGCGTTAGAAAATGGCAGCGATATTGCACCGTAAATTTGCGCACAACGCCGAAAAAGGAGGCTGTCGTGAAAAAAGTGAAAATCGTAATGAGCTTTTTGATGTTCACGTTACTAATGTCAAATGCTCACGCAATAGAAGAAGTCGCAGTCGATACCGAGTTACAGTTGTTGCTGGACGTATCAGGTAGTGTCAATTCAAACGAATACCAGTTACAGCTCGACGGGTATTCAAATTCGTTCGCCAGCTCAAATCTGCAACAAGCTATTCTGAACGGGCCAATTGGTTCAATAGCGGTGCAATTGATAATGTGGTCCGGAAGCGATGACCAACAAGTCATGATCGATTGGACACTAGTAGACTCCATTGAGTCTTCCAACAGCTTGGCTTCGACCATAGCATCACTGGCTCGCCCTTTCGCAGGGTGGACTGCTATTGGTGAAGCCGTCGCGTTTGGTTATCCGCAATTTGAAAACAATGGGTTCTCAGGTACTCAGAATGTTGTAGATGTGTCTGGCGATGGCACTAATAACAGCGGTATGTCTCCATCCCAAGCGCGAGCCTTAGCACTTGCCAACGGCGTCGATACTATCAATGGCATTGTGATTACGAATTCTCAGGCCGTAAAGACACAATATGAAGAAGACGTCGTAGGTGGTCAAGACGCCTTCATGCTAGCAACGAACAACTACCAAACCTTTGAGCAAGCCATTGACCAGAAGCTAATTGGCGAGATTACGGGCAACAAGCCAGATGGTGCAGTTTCAGTCCCGACGCCAAACTCACTGATCATTTTAATGCTTGCTCTATGGTTCGTTCTTAGACCGTCACTTAACATCAAAACCGTTCAGGAGGCACTATGATTTACCGTCTGATCTTTTTATGTTTGTTTTGCGCGTCGGCATCTGCTGCTCAAGACACGTACACAGTGAACTTTGGTGTCATCTTGAAAAATGATATGGGCGAACCCGTTGGCTTTGAAGAGACGACAGAGATTCCCGTTGGAAAAGCTAACACGAAAACCTTGTATGGCATTGTAGTCACGCGGAATGATGAACAGCCATTTACGCTTGGCACCGTCCACGTCATTCCTACGCTAGACAGTAACGTAACGACCAAAGTCATGGGTAAACCGATGCAGAGCACTAACCGCGGAGCCGTATTTTTACAGAGCGATGAATACGATATCCCCGGAGACTATGCGATGGAAGTCTACCTAGACAACCAACTGCTCACTACCATCAGCTACCAACTCATTAAAGTGGCAAATGCTACTTCGCCGGAACAAGACCAGCCCAATATAGAAATTGCGGCGAAATAATACAGTACTCGGAATATTGCTCGCTAGGGACAGCAGTCTTCAACGAATTACAAACGCAAATCGCGTTTAAGAAAAGTGAGTAATAGTATGACTACAGAGCAAACACTCAACAAATTACACGAAATTTGTGCAACATTTCCACAGATCAAATACAGAGGTAGGGACAACAAAACGCAAGAGCAAACCTGCTTTGCCTACCGCTACGTCAGTGGCAATAAGGTCTATGTGAGTTTTCGCATCGCTTTATTAGATGTGCTTCGAGCATGTAAGGAATTACGCGGTATCTCAAGAGAATGGCACCTACGCAAAGGTGTATGGCTAACAATCCCCATCAACGAGGCAACAAACTGGTCTCAGGTAAGACTTTGGATTGCAAAGAGCTACAGAGTGGTAGCAGGTAAAAAAGCGCTGGTTTATTCCACGCCAGCATTTCTCAGGCAAAACTAGAACGCTAGCCACTGAAAATACACTGGAGTTCAGTTATTATCCAAGGAAATAACCCGGATTTGAAAGGGGAATCATGGAATCTGAACACCTTGTGATCACTGGAGGCTCCTCCGGCATTGGGCTTGACCTTGCGCTAGCGTATGCTGCGTCAGGGTGGAGCATTAGCATTGTTGCCCGCGACGAACAGAGACTTCAACAAGCAGTTGAGGCTTGCGAGCAACGGGCTGTGTCGCCAACTCAAAGGTTTTATGCATATTCCTTGGATGTATCAAACCCGGCGGAATTAGAAAGCCTCTCACAACGAATTGAGGCGACGTCAGGTACACCAGACCTCGTGATTATGAGCGCTGGAATCTGCTATAGCAAACGCTTCATAGATGATTCGGATGCCTCTTTCGAGCAAGTATTTTTGACAAATGTGATGGGGAGCCGGGCTATCGCTAACGCGTTTTTACCGGGCATGATATCCAAACAAAAAGGCCAGCTGTGTTTTGTTAGTTCCATGGCAGGCCTTGTGCCCGTATACGGCTACAGTGCATACAACACCAGTAAATTTGCATTACTGGGTATGGCTGGCGCGTTAAGACAAGAGCTGTACGAATACAACATCAGCGTGTCGGTACTTTGCCCTCCTGAAGTAGACACACCGCTCATTGCTGAGGAAGCGAAGCACATCTTGCCACAAACCCGACTACTGAAAAATGTCGGTGGTACATTGACGGTAGATGCGGTCACACGCTCAACCATCAGAGGGTTAAAAAAGAAGCGATTCCTCATTTTGCCTGGTTTTATGGCCAAACTTACCCATTTTCAAGCTCGATTGGCGCCTAGGCTTTCAGCTTGGATTACCCAGCAATTGGTAAATCGAGCGACTTCATCTCGATAGGTGAGATGCGATAAGACGAATTGCGGCCTGAACTGAATGATAGGCACAAACGTAAAAGGCTCTACAGACAGCGTATTTTTTTAGGCACGATGGTTTAAGGTGAGCTACGCAAAAACGCGCTTGTCCGACTATATTTTAAATGTAGTGTCACATTAGGTTTAGCTTACATGTTCGAAGATGAAGTGCTGTTTACTGATGATGAACCCCATGAAGAACTGTCGATTGTACAACGCGGTTGGCGTATCCTTGTGGTGGATGATGAGCCCGAAATTCATCAGGTAACCAAACTTGTACTCAACGATTTTCATTTCGACAGCCTGCCCTTGGCTTTGGAGTTCGCAAGCTCCGCAGCAGAAGCCAAAACCCGTTTGCAAGCAGATTCAAACCATGAAATTGCCGTTGCCATCATAGATGTAGTGATGGAGAGCAATCACGCTGGTCTAGATCTCATCAAATGGGTGAGAGAATCTTTAAACAATCACACAATTCGAATCATTTTGCGCACGGGTCAACCTGGTGAAGCTCCCGAAGAAAGCGTCATACGCGACTACGACATCAATGATTACAAGAACAAAACCGAATTAACGGCACTTCGTTTGAAGACGTCTATTTATTCTGCCTTGCGTTCATACCGCGACATCAAGGTCATTGAGACTCATCGGGTAGGCCTAGAACGGATTATTGACGCCACATCAACCTTCATTGAGTGTGATTCACTGAGTGATTTCGCAAGCGCCATTCTACGTCAGATATCAGTTGTCTTAGGCATCGAATACAATGATATTGTGTGTTGTGCCCTCACCCGCGAAAAACTGGTAAATGGCCACTCCAAATTGAATGTACTTGCTCACAATAGTCAACACGACAATCCACTAACGCCGGAGATAAAAAGCCGCATAGATGAAGCGTTGGTCAATAAACAAAATGTCATGAATCAAGACTTTTTTGTTGGATACTTCACAACCAAACGCGGTACCGAAAACGTCTTGTACGTTGCCAAAGAAACCCACTTGGAAGACGTACAGCATCACCTCCTTTCCTCTTTCGCGCACAATATTGCTGTCGCACACGAAAACCTCAAATTGCGTGAAGTCATCAAAGAGTCTCAACGGGAACTTTCCTATGTTATTGGTGAAGCTGTTGAACTGCGTTCGAAAGAAACGGGGAGCCACGTAAAACGAGTCGCTCACATCAGCCACTTATTGGCCGTCTTGTACGGCATGAGCGAGCGGGATGCAGAATTGATTCAATTGGCTTCTCCATTACACGACGTAGGTAAAGTGGGGATACCAGACGTGATACTCAATAAACCTGGCCCCCACTCAGACGACGAGCGCACGGTGATGAAAACCCATGCGCAAATCGGTTACGAAATGCTATGTAAATCGGACAACCCCATATTACAGCTTGGCGCTCACATCGCCCACGAACACCACGAGTGCTGGGACGGCAGCGGCTATCCGCGAGGCCTTTATCAAAACGAAATTCACATTGCTGGGCGAATCTCAGCGGTCGCTGACGTGTTTGACGCTCTTGGCAGCAAGCGTTGTTATAAACAAGCATGGGAAGACGATGCCATATTGGCTTATTTTGAACAGGAAAAAGGCAAGCGATTTGAGCCACAGTTGGTAGATTTGCTCATCGGCAACATCGACAAATTTCGGGCTATTCGCCAACAGTTTCCCGATCCTGCATAGTGTCGTTTACGGCTGCTGTCATAAAATTTTAACCTTTAATCGTATTTTACGTGAAATTCATCGCACCTCTAGCCTATAGTGGTCGTTGCTATTCGGTTGCTCGAATCTTTATCGCAACCCAATGCAACAAACAATAATTATAGGAATCGCAATGACTATCACCTCACGACGACTATTTGCCGCCGTCAGCTTTGGCGTGGCATTAGGGCTCGGCACTGTCTCAATTGCCGCGGCAGAAGAAGCCACAACTCCAAGTTACGACGTTGAAAACTGGGATGTATTGAACCCACCCTTTTCGCTGTCAGAAGTCAAAATCAATACCGATGAAACTACCTGGTCTAGCTTAGATGTCAGCCCCTCAGGTGAATTTATGGTCTTCGATATGCTCGGCGACCTTTACAAAGTATCAATGAAAGGTGGCAAAGCCGAGCCGTTGACACAAGACTTTGCCTGGAATATTCACCCATCGATTTCACCTGATGGGAAAAAAGTCGCATTTATCTCTGACAGAGATGGACTGTCTAACGTCTGGGTGATGAATGTTGATGGCACAGAATTGACTCAAGTCACCAAGGAAAAGAAAAACCTTATACACTCTCCCAAATGGAGCCCAGATGGTGAGTACTTAGTCGTCACCAAAGGCATCATGTCAAGCCGAAGCATTCCAGCAGGTGAAATTTGGATGTATCACCACACCGGTGGTGATGGGCTACAAATCAAAGCACGAGTATCAGGTAAACGAGACCAACAAAACATTGCTGATCCGGTGTTCTCCGCCGATGGGCGTTATATCTATTTCACACAAAATACCGTACCTGGCGCAACGTTTTCATATAATCGCGACCCCCTAGAAGGGATTTTTGCCATCACGCGTTTTGATCGTGAAACTGGAGAAGAGTCACGCTTTATCAGCGGTACTGGTGGTGCAGTCGTACCGACACCTTCTCCCGACGGTAAGTCAATTGCGTTTGTTCGACGTGTAAAAAACAGAACCGGCCTTTTCATTAAAGATCTAGAAACTGGCCTAGAGCGCCCAATAACATTGGAGCTCGAACGAGATATGCAAGAAGGATTCGGTTCAGAAGGCTACTTCGCGTACTTTGATTGGATGCCAGACAGCTCTGCGATTGTCTATTGGACAGGGGGTAAATTTCACAAAATCGACGTCCAAAGTGAACAATCAACAACTATCGATATTGAAGTTGAAGCGACCTTGAAGTACGCCGATGCGCTTCGTTTCGATGTCGATGTGGCACCAGACGAATTCGACGTGAATATGATTCGTTGGTCTCAAGCCTCCCCTAACGGCAAATCTATTTTGTACCAAGCACTGGGCAAGCTTTACATCAAAGACATTAAATCGGGTAAGGTTAAGCGCCTAACTAAGCAAAATGACCACGATGAATTCTACCCGCGTTATTCGAATGACGGAAAGTCTATTGTTTACACAACATGGAATGACCAAAAATTAGGTGATGTCCGGATCGTCTCTGCAAGAGGAGGCAAAGGTAAGGTCATTACGAAAAAGCCAGGGCATTATGTAGAACCTAGCTTTTCACCAGATGGTGAACTAGTGACGTACCGCAAATTTACTGGTGGTTACTTACTCGACCCCAAATACTCAGTGAACCCTGGTTTGTATGTCATTAACCTTGATGACAAAACAGAAACCAAAGTCACTGATGGCGGCTACCAACCCCATTTCACTGCCGATAATAAGCGCTTGTATTTTACCGAATCTGTCGGCGGCACTAGCTACCCAGAGACTCAATTTAGCAGCGTCAACCTCGACGGCAACGATAAGCGAGTGCACTTGTATGGAGCGGACAAAGTCAGTGAGTATCGCCTCTCTCATGATAAGAAGTGGGTCGCCTTTGTACACCAATTCAATACGTATGTAGTGCCTTTTGTCGACAACGGTAAAAAAGTTTCTATTGGTCCGAATATGTCGTCCTTACCCGTTACCCAATTGTCTTCGCGTGCAGGTGAGTATCTTACTTGGCGCCCTGATAACGGTGCCGTCGGTTGGTTCCATGGGCCATTCTACTTTGAGCGTGAACTCAAAGAAGCGTTTGCATTTGTTGATGGCGCGAGCGAAACAATGCCAGAACCATTGGCTGAAGGTATAAACCTCAGTTTTAAAGCCACTTCAGATAAACCTCAAGGTGTAAAAGCCCTTGTCGGTGGTACTGTTGTGACGATGCGTGATGCCAATAATACACAAGAAGTGATTGAAGATGGTGTGGTGCTTATTAAAGACAATCGCATTATGGCGGTTGGCAAACGCGGCCAAGTCTCCATTCCTGACGAAGCAATGTTAGTGGATACCAAAGGCAAAACCATCATTCCAGGGTTAATTGATGCTCACGCTCACGGCGCGCAAGGGCGCAATGAAATTATCCCGCAACAAAACTGGAGTCAGTATTCCAATGTTGCATTTGGTGTGACAACGATTCACGATCCTTCGAACGACACAACGGAAATATTCGCTGCTGCAGAAATGCAAAAAGCGGGGGATATTGTTGCTCCTCGTATCTATTCGACAGGTGCCATTTTGTACGGTGCAGAGGCATTGGGTTACAAAGCCGTAATCAACGACTACGAAGACGCCTATTTCCACGTCCGTCGATTGAAGGATTCTGGTGCAATATCGGTAAAAAGTTATAACCAACCTCGTCGCGATCAACGCCAGCAAGTGTTGTGGGCATCAAGAGATCTCAACATGATGGTAGTGCCAGAAGGTGGCGGTAAATTACAACAAAACTTATCAATGTTGGTCGATGGCCATACAGGACTAGAACACAGTATTCCTATCGAAACGGGCTACAATGATCTTACTCAGTTGTGGAAAGCCACAAAGTTCGGTTATACCCCGACGTTCGTCGTTTCTTATGGCGGTATGATGGGTGAAGAGTATTGGTACGACCGAACGGAAGTCTGGAAGAACCCCCGTCTACTTCGCTATACCCCATCATTCCTGCTAGACCGCAGAGCGATAAGACGACCAACAGCGCCAGATAACCAGTACAACCACGTCAATGTAGCAGAGTATGCAAAAACGCTACGTGACAATGGCGTAGGCGTGCATATAGGTGCTCACGGCCAACGTGAAGGCCTCGCGGCTCATTGGGAGCTATGGATCATGGAACAAGGTGGCTTTACACCTTGGGAAGCCCTTCGTGGTGGAACCATAGATGGCGCGGTACATTTGGGAATGGACAAAGATATCGGCAGTATTGAAGTCGGAAAACTTGCCGATTTGGTCGTGATCAATGGCGATGTGCTCAATAACCTCAAACTGAGTGAGATGGTCGAGTACACTGTGCTAAATGGGCGTATTTACGAAGCTGCGACAATGAATGAAGTGGGTGCTAAGCAAAAGCGCCAGCCATTCTTCTTTGAGCGCAATAACGTACGATTCATGCCACAACAAACGGCCAATGAAATCCACAATAAAGCACACAAATATCACTGGAAACATTAATGTAAACCGGTGTTGAAAAGGGAGCAATCGCTCCCTTTTTTGTGTGTAACGTCTTTACCGCAAGCACTGGACGTATGCGTCAACAACCTCTACATTGAGAAAAACAATCGGGTTTCTGAATGGATAGACGTACCGCGTTAAAGCTCTTCGCTAGTTTAAGTAGCTTGTCGTTGGCCCCGAATGCGCTGGCCAAATCATCGAAAAAGCGAATCCTTGTGATTGGCGCCGGCATCATTGGTGCATCTGCTACCTATTATCTGAGTAAATTGGGTCACAAGGTCACGCTTATCGACCAACTAGCCCCCGCTTCTCACGCGACTCGCGGAACCTTTGCGTGGCTTAATGCAACTTGGGCCAAACAGCCGAAACACTACCACTATCTCAATCAACTTGGTCTGAATGAGTGGCGAAAAATTGCTCCTGAGCTTGCTATTCCTGTTCGTTGGCATGGCTCCATTGAATGGTTTGATAGCGAGGCACGTACGACAACGCTGGCGCACCAAATTGAGGAGCAGATTAAATGGGGTGAGCCAGCAAAAATGATAGATGCTAGCGAAATTCGTCGTAGGGAACCGAATATTGAGGTGAACGACAGTGTGAGAGCTGCGCTGTCAGGTAATGATGGTGCACTAGACCCTATTTTTGCGACACAACAATTTATTCAAGCGGCAAAAACTTTGGGGGCAAATATTCTCTCCCCTTGTGAGGTTCTAGCGCCCGTTTTTCAATCGGGCCAACTCGCCGCAGTACAAACCACAACCGGGACTATCCAAGCTGACGAATTTGTCGTTGCCACGGGTGCGAACCCAATACTTCCCGAAACCTTATCTAAAATAGCACTACCGCAACGCACCACGCCCGGTGTGATTGCCATTACCGAACCTTTACCACCATTAGTTCATTCAATTGTCGCCGCCCCGGGAGTGCATTTGCACCAGCGACATGACGGCAAGATCGTTTTGGGAGAACAAGCTGGCGCGCCGGTCGGCCAAGCCCACGAGTTACGTCTAAAGGGACGCCCCAATGACTTTCCACATCAATCCATTGCCAGAGCCCATGGTGAACGCATTTTAAATGTGGCCGCGTCCTATTTCCCAGCGCTAAAAAATGCGCAAATTGAAAATTGTTATATTGGTTGGCGGCCCTTACCGATTGATGGCCATCCTGTACTGGGACATAGCATTGATCAACACAATGTCTATTTAGCTGTTATGCATAGCGGTATCAGTCTGGGCCCGCTAGCGGGAAAAATCATTGCTCAAGAAGTCGGTTTAGATACGATTTCCGGTGAGCTAGCAGCCTATCGTCCAACGAGAAATTTCATTAAACAAGTAAGGTATTAACCGGCGCCTCTTTGTCAGCTGCAACGTAAAAGAATACAAAGTCTTATATAAAAATTGCTAAAAATCATTGAATTAGGATTCAATCAACGACATAAAACCTCAGGCCAGAAACCTCTTCCACATAGTCAATTCCATTGCACTTAAGCAGGCAGCGACGTCCTGTTGAGCTTGTATATACTCAGTTTGGTCAAAACACTTCGCCCGCATCATCAACACCCTACCAAACTGAACAGGGGCGGATTGACTTGGGCATAACATCGCAAGATCATCGTGTAACAAACGCAACGCTTCCACATTTTTGGCTTTATAATTGACGAACATAGCTGCACAGACCAATGTCGGCATGGATACATCGTCTTTGTCAGCGCCATTCAAACATTGCTCTATGAAAACTAACGCCTGTGGCATTTTTCCATTACACGCTAAAGCTGCCCCGAGATAAGCCTGAGCAAGCCGGATACATCGAGGATAACCCGAGCGTTTGGCGATAATTAAGCTATCCTCGCAAGCCATTAAACCGCGCTCAAAATCACCCAAGCACAGATAAGCGGCCCCCTTTAGCTGATGAGCTGTACACAGAAACAACGCTTTTTCGATAGAAGGGGAATCTGGCGAACAAGCCTCAATACACAATTCTGAAAAAGCGATAGACCTGTCGAATTCAGCTTTGTACAAGTAGTAGAGTGCGAGAGTATTGTAATAGTGCGCTAGCTCTTGCCCTGCATGTTCAATGTCAGATTTGCAGCGCTGTAAATACAGATAACACTTAGCGTATTCACAATCGATAAAATACATGATGGCGAACGCCAAGTTCACGGAAAACAACACCTCTGAATGATCCGTACTTTCAGCCTTTAGCGCGGCTTTATCAAAGTACTTCTTCGCTGTCTTTTGTTTTCTATGAATCAGTGCCGCGTAGCCCAGTTTGGTATAAAAACTGGCAGTAATCGCACTGGGTAGCATTGAATGAAATGTCGACTTAATAAGTGAAATAGCCAGCCTAACTTTACTGCTCATAATGAGCTCGTACAGCAAACTATCGTTGTATAACTCGTTAACCAAGATGTCTCGGTTTTTTTCACTGGGATACTGCTCTGCCTCAGATACGGCAACGAGCTCACTTAATTCACAATCCAAAACGTCAGCAAGCTTTTTTAAATTGCTGTGGCGAACTCTTTTTACATCGCCATTTAGCCATCGCGTTAGGGTCTTTTCAGATACGTTAACCGATTGTGCTAACCAGGCATGTTTGATGTTTCGTTCATGAATCCACTCAACCAGTTTGGAGCGGTTGAGTAACACGGTTTTCGTTGCGCTCAAAGCGAAGAACCCACTGAGTTTCCATAACTCATTATTCAATATTTTCCTTCGTCTTGCACCGACTGGTTTTGAGATTCACCAAGTAAAAATGTCTCCTAATGTCCGTTGAGGCGATTTCAACAGAGCAATACCATTGGAAACTCAGCTTGATATAGAAAGGAAAACATCACTATGAGAAAACGTTCACAGCTCAGTTTAGCGCTATTGCTCACCTTGTCCGCAACAGTGCATGCCGAGGAATCTAAGATCATCCTCGGGCTTGAGGTCGGCTCAAGCCGATTGGATTTAGGGGCTGACATCATTGACGATATCAACCCTGATGAACTCGACAGTGGTGGTGTTAGCGCAACTTACTCAATGGCTTATCGCTGGGCCAACAACATCGTTGTTGACGGCAGCCTCACCACTTCCGGCAATGCATTTTTCAATCTCGGATTAAGTGACTTCTACCTAACGTCTGAGGCCAAGGTACTGGTGGGCTACAACATTGGGATAGCTGAGCACTTTCGTATCGTTCCACTTGTTGGTATCAGCCGTTGGGATACCGAACTACAAGAGAGCTTTTTTCTGAATCCAGGACCTGAAGCTCAAGGGGAATTCGATGGTACCGATTTCAGTTACAAAATCAGCGCCGAATTTCCTTTGAACAATGGTTTTATTCTTACTCTCTCCCATGCGAATACCAACAGTGACATCGGTGATTTACGATTAACGCAAGCGGGAATCAAGTTTGAGTTTTAATCGTTGGCAAAAGTTAACCGTGTAGTAAGAACTCAATTACCTACCCAGTACGGGGAACATTGTAGTTAAGCCTTCGCCTAGCATACCCACTCCAATGGCCATAAGGATTAACCCCATGATCCGTGACGCTACGGCCATGCCGTTGTCGCCAATGCGATTGGCGATAGGCTTAGCGAAGGAGAATAGCACGCCGGTTGCAACACATATGCCTATGATAACTGCGGACATTTCAACGTGCGCCACGATACCGGCGTGATGTTGAGCCGTTACCAATACCGCAGCCATAGTACCGGGGCCAGCCAGAATTGGGATGGCCAACGGCACTATGGCAATCGAAGCGCTCGCATCATCAGTTTGATCGTCTCGAGCTGAATTGTGTTCGTGTTTATCGAAAAGCATATTCAACCCGATGATGAGTACGATTAAGCCCCCTGCAACTCGTATTTCATTGACGTTAATGCCAAAGATATTGAGTATGATGTTGCCTACCCACACGACGACAAGCAACGTTATCGCGGCGGCAAGGGCACATTTTCCAGCAATCTGTGTCGCTTCTTTTGCGGTTTTGTTGGCAGTCATACCCGCGAATACACCGACCCCGCCGATGGGATTCATCATCGAAAATAGCGCAGCGACAAACGTCATTAGTTCATTTAAAGTCATTTTTTTCCTTGGTTTTCGTGCTATTGGCTTTCTGACAAAACCTGTTCAATTTTTGCAACCAGCTCTTCGCCCTTAATTGGCTTATACAAAATGGGGACTTGAGAGATGTCGATAGATTGATTGCGTAGCACGTCTAAATCAACGGTGATAAAAACAATGGGAATGTGAGCAAGTATGGGCTCGCTTTTGATTTGCTCGTAGGTTTCTAAACCACTCCAACCGGGCAATAACACATCAAGTACGATAACGTCTGGCAGATAACTCAAAGCCGTTTTGTAACCGCGCTCGCCATTGTAAGCGGCGCAAACATCATAGCCTTGTTCTAGTAGTAAACTGAACATGGTCTCGACGCTCATGGGATTGTCATCGATTATCAGTATGCGCTTACTCATATCCTTTCCTTCATTCAAAACTCACAGGCTTGGCATTATCCATGAATGCGTCAAGCGACAGGGCTGTCAATGACTCACCTGCGCAAGTCGAGCATTTGTATTCCACCACCACTGCTGCTGATGCCAGCGATTGCCTCTTGATAGTATCAATTACATTGTCGTTAAGACGTTTTACTAGCATCTGGCAATCTGCTTCGTTCACGTTGGGCAACATACACGCGAATCCGTCTTGTGCCAGCCTTGCAATGATATCGCCGGGTCTGCCGAAGGTACTGGCAATAGACTCTGCGACGCAAACTACGATGCGATTGACCTGCTGAGAGTCATAGGACACTACCAACTCGTCAAAGTTCGAAATGGTGATATCAACCAGCGTCACAGGCTTGTTTTCTCTCGCACACCTTAACATTTCTGTTGTTGCCAACCTAACAAAGAGATCAGAGTTGGCAAAAGACGTTAAGCCATCGACCCCCGCCTCCTGCACTCTCATTTGCGCATCTCGCCTCGTTTCAATATGACGCTCGACTCGTGCCAGAACCACCTCTTGATTTAAAGGCTTGAGAATAAAGTCGACGCCTCCCATGGCGAGGCATTCTGATTCAATAGACGATTTCGATGATATAAAAATAATTGGGATGTCTTTGGTCTTACTATCAGCTTTTAAGTGTTCGCATATTTGATTGCCATTCATCAAAGGTAACGCCATATCTAGAATGATTAAATCTGGATTGTGCTGGCGGGCTTTTTCTAAACAGGTTTTACCGTCTCCGGCGGTATAGACACGATATTTAGACTGAAAAAAATCGAGTAACACATCGAGCTGCAACCTGTCATCATCGACCAACAACACAGTGCGCGGCGCAAGGTTGGATTTAGTATCGTCCAAAGTATTGAGGTAAGTTTCTTCACTATCATCAGAGCCCGATTGTGAAAGGAAAGACTGAAACTGCCCTACTTCCCTCTTTACTGCTTCTATCTCAGCGAGCAAACTGTCCGCCAACTCGCTGTCTAGCGCACCGTGCTCACTTGAGAGTTGTTTTTCACTAGTAATACTATACTGGGCAAGTTTATGCGCGCCGATATAGGCTGCGACTCCGGCCAACGAATGGGCAATCTGCGCGGCAGTCTCACTGTCATTTCGCTCGAGGGCTTGGAGTATTTTGTCGCCATCATCACAATGGTGCTGATGAAAAATGTCCAGTAACCTGAGGAGTTTCGATTTAATATGCCCTGCGCGCTCAAGTGCGTCTTGAGCATCCAAATGAACCAGTGAAATACGGTTTGATGACGATGATTGGTCATCATCGACTGGTGCTGCCGACATACTTGCCTTTTTGCTACTGGCCAGCCAGCGGCTCAGTACCTGTTTAAACAAAGCAAAGTCGATAGGCTTAGCAATGAAATCATTCATTCCCATACGCAAACACTCTGATTTTTGAGCCTCCATGGCATTCGCTGTCATTGCAATGATTGGCAGGGTATTAAATTGCGTGTTTTGACGAATGATAGACGTCGCTTCAAGCCCGTCCATAACTGGCATTTGTAGGTCCATTAACACGGCGTCAACAGTCTCTTGATTCAGTTGCTCTAGTGCGACTTTGCCATTGTCTGCCGTTATAACCGAGACTCCCAATTGTTCGAGCAGGTCTTGAGCAATAAGCTGATTCACTGGGTTATCTTCAACAAGTAATACCCTTTTGCCTTTTAACTCGGCGACTTCATCAATAGCCCAGCTCTTTTTCATCGCGCCACCGCTTTGCGAAGACACAAGATTGACCAAAATATCGAACAAATCAGAGTCTGTGACTGGTCGATTCAACAGAGCAATAATGTTGTTCTCAACGGTAATATCCGCAGCTTGTTCCAGAGAATTTGCAATGATAACCACCGGCAGCAATGCGTTTCCATCGTCGGTTTTGATATGCTCCACTAGGTGCTGGGCGCTCATATCAACCATTTCGGATTCAACAATCAACAAATCAAACCGAATATTGGGTTCTGATAAAGCGTGTATCGCTTCGCGGCCGTTGCGGACTAGGGTATTAGCAACACCAATGCGATTGAGTTGCTGCATGGCGATTCTTCTATTTTCTGGGTCACCATCAGCCCACAAAATATGCATGTGATCGAGTTCTTCAGGCAATCGCTTATGCTTGACATCAGAGAGCATGGCACGGTCAAAAATCACGTTAAATGAGACGGTCGTGCCTTTACCAAGCTCACTTTTCACATCGAGCTTTCCACCCATCCGGCTGATCAAGGTATCACTGATTACCAAGCCCAATCCGGAGCCACCAAATTTACGAGATGTTGATTCATCTGCCTGCCCAAAGGCGTTAAAAAGGTTCTTTTGCTGCTGTTCCGATATACCAATACCGGTATCCTTAACGTTGAATCTCAGTCGAACGCGCCGAGCACCGCAATCTTCACTCGTCACCTGAATCACAATGTCGCCGCTTTGCGTAAATTTAATGGCATTATTCAGCAGGTTCAGCAAAACTTGACCAAGCCGCAATGGGTCCCCCCAAACAACTATGTTTTTGTCAGGTAAATCGAATTTGGGAAACAACCCTTTTTCATTCGCCAGTACCTTGGTTGCATCTGCTAATTGGTCAAACATATCAGCAAGCACAAAAGGCGTACGCTCTAGCTCCAGTTTGCCTGCTTCTATTTTTGAAAAATCGAGAATGTCATTGATGATTTGCAATAAGAGGTTGGCTGATGAATGTATTTTTTCTAGGTAATTCCTTGGCTTGCCTTGGATGTCGGAGGCTAAGCACAACCTAGACAAACCCAAAATAGCGTTCATTGGCGTGCGAATTTCATGGCTCATGTTGGCTAAAAACCGGCCTTTGGCCTCATTCGCATCTTCTGCCTGTTGCCTCGCAAGCAAAATGGCCTGCTCAGCTTGTTTACGCTTCAATGCCAATGCATTAATAGAATTGGACAGAATATCGTTTTCACTTTTGGGGCTCACCTCGACCGCAAAATCGCCCTCGGCCATCTTTTTGCAAGATTCGTCGATTTCAACGTAATAGTCGATGACCTGATCCAATGCTCTGGCAATAGCGGACACTTCATCTTTATTGGCGACATCATCTTTGTGCGTAAAATCACCGGGAGGAAGCTGCCCTCGTGACAAGTAACTCACCTTAACTACGGCGGACTCAATTCGCTCTTTCATACTGCGCAAAGATCGATTTAAAACAAAAGACGCAAAGGCAATACCCAGCAAACTGCTGCCCAACAGCCAACCCAAGGTTTGCCACAGGGGCCGTGAAATCAGCTGCGCATCTTTGCGAACTATCACCATCCAGTCGCCCGTCGCTATTTTCGCAGCGACAAAATAATAAGACTTGCTGTCGACGGGATCATCGACAAGAGTCACATTTGATTCTGGGTCACTTGTCAGCTCAAATACCACAGACCGATAAACGGTTTCGCTTACCGGTTTGGTACGGATTTGCTCATTTAACAGTGTTGTCGAAGCGATGAATCTACCCGACGCACTCAAGAGGAAAACGTCGACGTCATTTGACTCTCTCGCTTGATTGAGCAGCCCAAGAACATCATCAAGTGAGCGGTCAACCCCTGCGATACCTTTAAACCGGCCATCGATAACAATTGGCGCACTGTGCTCAACGATAAGCTTCCCATAGTATTCATAAGGCTCGGTAATCAAAGCACTTTGCTCGTTAGTATCCAAAAAGCGTTGCTTTACACCTTGATAGTAAAGTGAAGTCGTCATGTCCTTTAATGGCTCGACTTCAATAATTTGATTATCTCGTGGACTCCTAAACCAATAGGGTAAGAAACGACCATTCACATCAAACCATGCCGCTTTGGGATCATCGATAGAGGTATTTTGAGATTGGCCATCTAGTCCATCGGCGTTAGGCTCATACCCAAAATAGGCACCTGTAAACTGGGGATTGTCGATCAACACCGCTTTGGCGTAATCCGAAGACGTCTCTCGCTGGCCAAACATGCCACTTTGTTGCGCTTGAGCCATAGTATTGGCAGCCATTACGGCCAGTTGATTACTCGCTTCAACCTTGGTCGCTATTTGCTGAGTGAGTAACGCCAGTTTTTGACTTTCTGACTGTAGCTGACTTTTAAAATAAAAAAACTCATTGATGGCAAGGGCAAAGATCATAACGACAATTAGAGGCAAAAAACCTTTCACCAACAATTGCTTGGAAAGTGGGGAAGAAACTGAATGTCGTCCGTGTTTCATTTGATACCGAGGCCCTAACCGAACATTTTTTAAGCATACACGTTTTTTGATCGGAAATTCATCTTGAATCATACAGAAAGCATTGAATGATTGTGATTTTGAAGATTTGAATACGCAAACGCCCAAGATTGTTAGCCTTGGGCGTTTGTTCTCACTAATGGATGACGACAGCCGAACCTTATAACGATAGATGAAGGATGGGAAATGGCTTGCCCATATCATCGAGCGGAGACCGCGATACAACTTTGAACCCCATGTGCAGATAAAAACCGACAGCATCTGGGTTTTGCTCGTTTACGTCTACCGATGTGGCTCCCAAAACATCGATCGCATGCTGTAACAACACGCTACCAATACCTTTTCCACGAGCCTTATCAAGCAAAAACAACATTTCAATTTTACCGTTAAGGACACCTAAGAAACCGAGAATGGCGCCTTGACTATCTTTAACACAATACAGTGCCACCGATGGAAATGCGTGCTCCATAATTATCGGCTTAAAATACTCAATGTCTTCCTCTTCGAGAAAATCATGAGTGGCTCGGACCGAATTTTCCCACACGACTAACAATTCTGCGTAATCGCTGGGAAACACACTTTCTATTTTCATATTGCAAGATCTCTACAGATTAGAAAAAGGGTGCAGCCGCATTAATAGCCTAACATAGGGGCTCAGTAAAATATGGAAAAATCCCCTTCAAGCGTGCCAACACTTCCTTTCATCAGAGAAATATCAGCTTTTTTTCATCTTTTCATCAATACATCCGGGCCTACAACTGCCATTTTCACCACTAGTTTACAACACAGGGAAATTCTCGATGTCATTGATAATACGCAGTCTGATATGTTTCATATTCACAGGCATATCCATAGCATGCATGGCCGATACACTTACTCACCAACTACAATCTAAGCTGGCTAACCATATGCTGAACTTTGAAGTAACCTTGCCAAGTGGTTACGACCTTCAACAACCCAATCGATATCCGGTTTTATACACAGGTTCCGGTGACCGACGTCTCAACCTTTTACGTCAGCAAGTGGATTGGCTCAGCCATGTTAATTTTGCGCCACTACCACCTGTGATCCTAGTCACTCTACCTGTCATTGAACCTCAAGGAGCCATTGACAAGAATGCGATGGCTGCTGGCGCAAACCTAGAGCTATCGATTCAAGTCATTGCTACAGAGCTGATTCCCTTTATTGATAATACATACAAAACCCAACCTTACAGAATTGCTGAGGCCTTCTCGAGCAATGCCAACCAACTATTATCGATATTTGTTGAGCGCCCAGAGACATTCAACGCTTATGTATTGCATAGTCCAGCGCTAGCATTAGACAGAACAAACACTATTGATAAGTTGAGCCAAACCAAACCCCGTGCTGAACATGCCTATCGCTTTTTGTACGTGAGCCTTGGAAGTTTCCCGGAAAACAAAAAGCCCTTTGACCGACTGGCTTATGGACTAGAAACGTGGCGTGAACACAACATCGAAGGACTTGAAATGATGACGGATGACCTGAGTCGCCACAATTATTTGTCCGGGCCAATCGTGGGTTTAGTTGCGGCATTTGAGGAAATGTTTAAGGACCGTCAACCAGCGCCAGCAGACTTTGCATTATCAGGAATAACAGGGATACAACAGCATTTTGAAAAGGTCAGTAAAAAATATGGCTACACCATGGATGCCGACGCAGTCATTCTCGATCTCGCTTTTTACTATGCCGAGCAACAGCTAGCAGAAAAAGCCGTAATGACAGCGCAATACTTGTTGAATCAACAGCCCAAGAGTCTCTTTCTGCTCACTCGGCTTGCCGATATCGAGAAACGCGTAGGGAAAATCGAAGATGCCAAAAGTACATTAGAAAAAGCCCTCGTACTAGCGCAAGACGCGGGAGATCAAGAGCCTATTACTTACATCAAAGCGAGGCTTGCCGAGCTCTAACGTGTATCAATCCAGACGAGCTCTTTTAGACCATCCGCAAAGTTAGTCGTTAACATCGACTTTGTGGATGGCCGAAAATCAGACAAAAACAAAGCGTTCATATCGTATCGGCCAACAATATTGGCCGCTTCGATGACTGGGTTGTACCGCCATACATTCTGATGTTTGTCCTGTACATAGAGGTAACCATCACGCCATACAAAGATTGATTGCACCACAAAATCTTGAGGTAATGCCGTAATCGCACTCTCAAGCCCGTGAGTATATTTGTACAAATAGCCTCTGGCGTCATTTACCAAAACAATAGATGGACTCGCCTGTTGAGCCCATTCTGGTGCAAACGGCAGCACATCTGACACAGTAAGAGAAGCAGTATCGAACCAAACCACTTTGCCCTGTTCCCCTTGTGCTATCGACATGAGTACACGATGACCTTCAGCTTGAAACAATCTCTCTACCTTAGTTGTTGCAATGCGCGTTGTCGTTTTCGTTGCGATATCAAGGCGCCAAAGTGTGCCAGCACTTGCGTAGAACAAATGCGTTTCCGCTCCCCATACCCAGTCATCAATCCCTGAGTTTGCTTGTGTAATTTGTATACCCGTTATGCCATCACTGAGCCACAACTGGCGCTCTCCATTGCGCTCAGACAAAAAAGCAACATCGTTACTATTTGGTCGATACTGAGCATTCCAATCGCGATAAACACTGTTATCTAACGATTGATCGACAACGTCTGTGTTTGATAAGAATTGTCGCTGCTTGATATCGGAATCCTGCCGTTCCAATATCGCAAGAAAACCCTTTGAACCCTCGCGATATTCCAGTTTTGTAATCTGGCGATTCAAGACAAGGGGTTGCTGTTTGATAATCTCGCCATCCAAATTAACCCAATACACGCTTTGGCCCTTGGTGATAAGTAATGTGCGCTCGTCGAACCAACTTAAAGAGTCTGGCTCGGCGAGGTTCTCATCAAGCTTCACGCTCTGTACATCGTTAGTGCTTGCCGCATTGACCTCTGCTATGAATAGCGTTGTGCGCCCGACTAACCATGCTAGCTTGGTGAAAAAGGTAACCGCGGACAGCGATTCGAATTGCTGCGTTAACGCCGACGTTTTGCCTGTTTGCGTATTGACAACATAAAGCTGACTCAGGTTGTCTGTGGTCGTGGCTTGATAAACGATATGCTCGGAACTTAGCCAAATTGGCGAGTGATGAAAAGTATCGCTACACGGAGTAATAAACTCTACTTCCCCAGTTCTAATAGTCACTGACGCTAATTGTATACATTTAGTGTTGTGAGCTTCATCACTTGTTTGCCAGCCCAGCGCCACTTTTTGATTGTCCGGAGAGATGGCGACACTTCCTTTTGTTACAACAGAAGGCAACAACACCGACTCGCTATCGCGTTCTACATCGATGTGAACCAGGCTTTGGGCATCGCCAAGTTGCGCAAGATAGACCAGTGCAGAGCCATCACGTGCAATACTGGCGTGATTAACCCGCTCTCCTTTTGAGGTGACTGGGGTTATCGTATTTAAATCGGGGAAGGTCGGGGGTGAGCTAAGTTGCCACCAAGCCATAACACCAACGACAAGCAACGTACAAATCATTCCGATGATTGAGGTGGTATTCCTAGCAACTTTGGTTTCAAAAGGGGCAGTGTTTGATATCAAATCAACGTTGAGGCTGTACCCCAATTTAGGGTGGGTTTTAATCACCTTTTGTGCTTTGGCATCATCGCCGAATAATTTTCTTAGCTGAGCAATACATCGCTGTATCGTATTTGGCGAAACAACGGCATCTTTCCAGACTTGTTTCAGTAATGCTTCCTGAGAGACGATTACTCCTTGTGCTTCGTACAACTGTATCAGCACTGCAAGCAACTTGGGCTCGATGGATTGCTTGGTGTTACCACACGTCACTTGGGCAAGCGAAAAGTCCACCAAATGGCGATTAATCCATATTTTTTCTTTCAACGTGCTAACCTTTCACCACTGCGAAATCGAATTCTCTTCTGATTGCAGGTTACCACGTCAAAATTAACAATTCACCGCGCTAGCCAAGCAAACGCTCGATGTAGGGTTTGACGGACTCAGGTGTGGTGCAGTGGTTGGGAATGGATGTACTGCGATAACCATCACCTAAGAAGGCCCTATCTACTTCAATTAGTACGCCAGTTTCGCGACCATTGTCGACAAAGGTAACTTCGAGTTCTCTAGCGCCAAAGAAAGAGCGAGATTCTGGTTTAAACTCATACTCTTGGTAACAGTTGAGATGTGAAACAAACTCTCTTGTTTGCACACCACCGGCTTCAATATCCGACTTAAACAAGCGATAGCCACTGTTTGAAATAAATTCCAGTACAGCCAATTGCGTTGCCGAAGGTAGGATAATTAAAGGGTCCTTATCTGAACCATCAATTCCGCTTTTGATATCTAGGCCGGTTTGTAGCCAAACTTTGCCGATTTGTTGTCCAAACAAATACGTTGCAGGCACTTCAGGGTGTAAATCCAATTCAAATGATTCGGTAATAGTTTCACCAGGTTGAATTAATATATCCATAGGTTGCGCCCAATGCTGCAACACAATGCTTTTGGCATAGGTGATATCAGTATCATTGACCTCCGTTTCCGCTTTAGCACTCGCCATCACAGCAAATTCCAAACCGTTAATTTGCTGTTCAACATCGCCACCTTTGATGACAACTTCAATGGGAAAGCTATCGCCAGCACGTAGCTTGTCAACCAACAAAATCGTATCTACGGCCGCTTTACCAATACCTACACTCGCTAAAAGCTTTTTCAGCATGTCTCTATCCTTATGCAAACGTTGTCTGGTTCACGGCACTTCACTCAAGCCGCGTATTGATAATAAGTTGGAGGCGAAACGGGGTAAAACCAATCCCCGCAATCTTAACAAAATGTTTCTGTCCCGATATCGGGTCTGCTTGTCCCAAACCCAATTCCTATTGCCACATCATCAATGTTTAATGGCACATAGAGTTTAATCAATGCACTACCCATCTCAAGGATACTCATTTATGCGAATCAAAGGCGCGCTTCTTTCCCTGCTAATGCTGTCTTTTACTTCGGTGGCCGACAACCATGACGAACGAGACCAGATCGAGAGAGCCGTACTGGATTATATAGAATCTCAGCATAAGGTGATGCCAGAATTGATGGCTAGAGGAGTGGACGAAGCACTCGCAAAACGGACGTATTGGAAGACCAAAGATGGCTCTGAAATTGTGCTGGAATCAACTTACCAAGACATGCTGAAGCTAGCAGGTTCTTACAATAAGGCCGGTGATAAATTCCCCGACTCCCCAAGAGCTGATATCGAAATCTACGATATCGATAAACGGGTAGCTTCAGTGAAACTGCATGCTGATGATTGGATTGATTACATGCACCTTTACAAGAATGATCAGGGCCAATGGAAGGTGATCAACGTATTGTGGCAGTTTAATGAAACGCAATCCCATTCAAGCGCCTCACGATAATCACGATTACTCTATAAAAAATGCATAGCCTAACATCCTCATTTTGATGTTCGTTTGGCTTCTTTAAATTCGGTAAAAAGGACAAATCATGCGCCTTAAATCATGTTTTTCCTCACATTACCCGTGATCCTATTGCCTCTATTGGCACAAGCGAATGAGTGTGATGAATACTGCAAATTAGAGGCCGCCTCCGCACACTTTACGGCCCTAGTTAAGGTTGCCAAGCAAGGTTCCTCGATTGACGATATCGACGCACTACTGTCTCTCACACGACAAAGTGATGTAAGTTCATGTCGAATATGAAGCGAATTTTACCAAACAAGCTTGGCGCAAGGCTTTTGTTCGACAGCTCAACCTTGGAAATTACCAAAACACGGACAAGAATGAGACGCAAATTATCAATGCGATAAATGGCAAACATCACATTGCTATTGAGTATTCTCATGGTGTCATAAATGACACTGGTGTCTGGTAACCAACTGACACCTATCTCGCTTTTTTTGGCTCCAAAGACGGTAAAACTTCATTGATTAAAGAGCTTTGGTGAGCCTACGCAAAGCCGAGTGTACTAATAAAATTGGGGCTGGTACTGAGTTGGCACATCTCGGTGTTGGGATGTTATTGATAGGAGATTTTTATTTTCGAGGAGGCCGGGACAGCCTGGCAGGCGAGAATCGCTCCCTGTTTTACTTCTTCCTCACCCAACGCTAAGTTGGTCATCATACTCACTTCACCCTCTTCCAGATGACATTGACAGGTACCGCAAACCCCCCCTTCACAAGAGGAAGGAGAGTCAATACCACTTGTACGCATCGCCTCGAGCAGCGTTTGTTGTTCAGCAACCACCGTTGTATGAGCGTTACCATTCAGTATGACCTCCAGCGAGGCTTCAACACCTGGCGATTGGCTCTGATTGACTTGTCCACCAAAAGACTCCATGTGAATACGGTTATCTGGTACGTCGATGTTGTTTAAAGCCCGTTTTACGTCTGGTAAAAATGCGCCTGGGCCGCACAGGTAATATTGCGCGTTTTGTGCATAGGGAGGATTGTCTTTTATGAAATCGTTTACCGCCAATGCATCAATTCGAGCACTACGCCACGGACTTTCTTTAAACCAACTCGGGTCACTATGGCAATCAGCCACAATAAAACGAGATGGATATTGCTTAGCAAGAGACTGTAACTCGTTGCGAAAAATAGTCGATTTAGCGTTTTTATTGCCGTAAAGCAGATAAGCGAAGCTCTCGGGTTCCTCTTCTAAAACCCTCACGAGCATGGCATAAATTGGTGTAATGCCAGAACCCGCCGCAAAAAAGTAATAAGACTTGCGTTGCCGCGAATCAGTCTCAAGTAGAAAGCGTCCCTTCGGTGGGCTCACCTGAAGAACATCACCTGGTTTCAGGTCGTAATTTATATAGTGGGATGCAACGCCCCCCTTTGTATGCTTAACCGTAATTTGCAACGCATCCCGCCGGTTTGCAGAAATAGAATAATGCCGCGTCACAATCGAACCGCCAATATTGATTTGAACCTGAACATGTTGCCCGGGCTGCCAAGCAAAAGTATCAACGAGTGATTCAGGTATCTTGAACAATACCGATACTGTGTCTTTCGTTTCTCGAATCACAGACGCCACTTCTAGTGCAAACAACGACATATCCTAACCTTTCAATGCTGATAAATAGGGTTTGAGATAGCTCATCACGACAGATTGGTGATCTCGAACTGGTGATTCGCCGTGATAAGCAGAAGGGCCTAGCTCGAAATGCGGGCTTTGATACGACTTTTGTTGTTGTTCACAAACGTAAATGTCTTCTTGCATGAAATCTGCTGAACCTAACGGGTGGGATTCATCCTCAGTCGCATATTTGGGCCCCACTCTCTTCTCCCAGAATGCCGATGCTCGCATACCAGACTTTGCAAAGCTCCAGTCAGACACAGGCATGACTTTCGTGCGAACTTCAACGCGAGTACGATCTGCCGCTATCGGGATGATATGAAAAACAGACCAGCTGGTTTCTGACTCTCCTAGCCCAATACCGGGGAACAGCATGGGTACCGAAGCGCCAAGTTGTTCTTGAGGAATGTGGTCTATTAGTGGCATCCCCGCGTTATTGGCGAGATCTTTAGCATACTCAGCTTCTAGCGGTTCCCAAAACGCAAAGTGTGGCCCGACAAATCCAAATTCAGCGTTCCCATGATCATACATATTCAGCGTGCCACTATGCAGTTGGGCAAGATGGTAATGATCGATATAATTCTCAACCACGATTTTCCAGTTTGCTCGAATATCTTCAATCACTCTGCTCTCTGTGGCTTCGACAAGTTTGTCCGGTTGATGAGCACCAAGTTGCGGCGCTATTTCGCCAAACCACTGGCTAACTGCTTCTGGATTTTCATCTGGATGTACCCATAACATTCCTCGCCAAATATCAACAGAAGCGCGTTTTAACCCTAAACAGGATTTATCTAAGTTTGCGAATTCGGTTGCCATTTTGGGCACCGATATTAATGCCCCATCTAAGTCGTAAGTCCAATCGTGGTAGGGGCAGGTAATCGCTTTCTGTACTTTGCCATGGGCACGTAACAATTGCGTGCCTTTGTGACGGCACATGTTGTGAAACGCACGTAGCCGGTAATCTCGTCCCATCACTACAATAATATTATTGAGACCAGCCTGAATACTTTTGAATTGACCCGGCTCACTAATATCTTCAGCAAATCCAGCGTATGCCCAAGTCGTTGAAAAGATATGGCGCATTTCCAGATCGAACCACGCCTTATCGGTATATGCCTCTGTGGGTAAACGGTCGTTTTTCAGCATAACTCACCTACTTGAGTTTTGGTTTGGGTGACCAGCCAGGTGGCATCGCAATTACCCCTAGCTTGTTAATCAAACCATCTGCTTTCTTCACTTGCTTAGCAAGTCTCGTGAGCCCGATGAAAAACACTTTCACAGGGTTAATACTGTCGACAGGTACGGTAATTCCATAGGTGACTTTGGCCTTTTCTTCAGCAAAAGTACCAAACAATTTATCCCAGATAATAAAAATACCAGCATAGTTTTTATCAATGTATTCGGGATTCGAACCATGATGTACACGATGATGAGAAGGAGTATTAAACAACCACTCAATTGGACGTGGAAACTTTTTCACCACTTCGGTATGCAGTAAAGTTTGATAAAGCTGAACAGCCCCCTCTGCGGCAATTATCACAATGGGGTTAAAGCCCAAAATGGCCAACGGCAAATGGAAAAAGAAGGGCATAATGCCGTCCAACGGACCGAATCGATATGCGACTGAAATATTAAAGTAGGGAGAAGAATGGTGCACCGTGTGAGTCGCCCAGCCGATACCACAGCGATGCATAAACCGATGTTCCCAGTAATAAGCTAAGTCCGCTAACAGAACACAAGTGAGGATAACCCAACCGTTTATCGGCAGTTGGGTTATGCTCAAGTTGAGATAAAACCAGTAAAAACCTGCTACGTAGGCCGCACCAACCAACACGTAACCGACGGCATAAAACATGGCCAAAGTACCAAAGTTGGCAAACGCATCACCAAGCACTCTTAGACTGAACTGTTTTTTGAATGCTAAAACAATCAGCTCAATAACCAGGATCGCAGTCGCGATAACCAGCCCCCAATCTTGGATAAAGGTTTCCCAGAAATACAGTGTTTCTTCAGAAATTATACGATTTAAGAAATCCATAAGTGCTCCTTACTTCCAGACCACAATCGCGTCTGCAGCGACAGTTTCGCCGTCTCGATTCAACGTATGGCGTTCAATTAGATTTTTGTGCTCGTAGGCTTTCAACCAAGCTTGTTCTGGCGGATACCCAGAGCGCAGGTCGATATTAAATCGGTCAAACTGCCCGCTAGGGAGAAGCGTCATCGACTTGTCACTGTGCAGTTTCAAATCTTCAACATCAAAGCCAATACTCAAGGTTGCAGATGCAAAGTTTGCATCAAAATCACGATAGTAGGCATAGGCTTTGATTGAGCCTTTTGACCAATCTACGTTGTTCACTAGTGGCTTATTGGCAAGTAACTTTTCCCAAACTAATTCGACATCGTCTGCGCCATTTGACAAATCAACACGTGTTTCAATGCCGGCGATCGTCGGCCCTTTAAACAATGCCTTAGGCGACACCGTGACCGCTCTAACCTCAACATCAGCAGTTGATACTTCAAATTGGTCCGTATTGTCAGCTTGCCCATCAGAAGCCTTGTTTTGTGCCCCAGGGACAGATTCAGCCGCTTGGGCGACAAAAGGGTGGTCAATCAAAAATAACATTCCAACGTACACCGAAAATACGATCAGCACCGTAACAAACATATGGCGAGCCATAACAATTCTCCTCGTTGATTCATTGTTGCGCATTATGTGACCTTAATAATAAATTGTCAACATGACAATTTATTATTTCATGACTCGATTAACGGCCACACTAAGCAGCTAACGGCGACGAGTAGCCACAAAAAAATCACCAACACAAACCCTTCTGGTTCTGCATTGAAGTAGAACGCTCGATGTAAATACACGCGACCAATCATCAAGTCATACAGCAGCCACACCAATAACAGCGATCCTAAAAATAGCCAAAACATGATGTTTAGTTTCTCTCATCATTATTGAGTGTGCCGTTCAGGTTGTTGTCTAACGCCATTCTCCAACCTTGACCTGGCACCGCACAGGTATACGTCAGGCTATTTGCCGATCGCGTCGCTAACCGTTGAAGTTCTGCCGCATCTAGTAACGAGGCTTGCGCGCTATCGGCCCTGAACTTGTTTTGATTAGGCAGATATAAGTAGCCTCTTGGTTCTCCATCGATTGTGCCCAGCGCAATAAGGTCACACTCGGTAACCTCTCCACCTAATAGTTTAGATACGAATGGCGTTTTTGCCCTTTCATGTAAGAGCGCAAGGCGTGAAGCGACAACATCATGAGTGGTCTCGTTGAGCGTAACTTGTTGTCCTACGATAGGCGCTATATCGTTATCGAACGCCATCAAATAGTCGACTAGGCCTTCCCGAGTTAGCTCGTCTGGAATACCAACAAATCCCTGATTAAAGTCGCACCCATGGGCGGAATTGAGCCCCTCTGGGCAGTCACTTTCGCCATTGTCGAACACACCGCCCCGAAGAAAGTTGACGAGTTGATCAGTTGCACCATCGTGTAGGAAACCGAAGCCGCGAATTTGCTCTCCCTGATGTGCTTTTGTGTGGCTTGGGAGAAACCCTTCCCTGTCTGGTAAACCAAACATACCAACGCGAGTATACAAGTTGCGTAATTGTGGCACTTTGAAAATCTGAATTTCCCCTCCGTGTGCAATCTCACCTCGAGTGCCATAAAAACCTTTTGCATGGTCAACACCGTGACAGCCCTCACAGTTGACTCCATCTCGCTCTGGACCATTTGCATCGACATCTTCTGACAACCCATCAGAGCGCCTTACGCCATGGAAAAACGCTTCACCAATTTGCGCACTGGTAGACAAGGAATTATCAAGATTGCGAATAGGGTTTGGAGGCATAGCCACAGCCAGCATGAAATCAGCAAATTTGTCCATATCTTGTTCAAGCTCGAACAAAGCGTCTGATTTTTCTGTGGCGTCAACGTTGTCGGGGATGTCGATGTCTAAACCAAGCAATCCTTCAAATGCCACTATGAAGTTCTTGAATGACGTTCTCTCGTCCAGCGTTTGCTCGATATCGTCACCAAAATAGCCATTAACGCGGTCTCCACGCCAATGCATATGACCATGAGTACTCATTCCACGCATGGTCTGTGTCGCCATTGGGCCTTTCATCGATGCAATGCTATATTCGTCGCCATTACCATTTATCAACTCCAGCAATTGACAGCTGGGGTCTTCAGGACCAACAAGATCACATCCCAAGCGAGACATATTCGCGGTGGGAAAAGGCTGTGGGTTTCGAGTGTTGGCGACATCAGGGTTACCCAAATTCCAGCTCAAATGATCGGTATCACCAAACACATGGCAACTGGCGCATGAGGACTCACCATTTGAAGAGCTCCTATTCGCATCGTACAGCATGAATCTTCCGGCTTGAAAAGATCTGGGTTCAGGATTCGGCATCGTGGTGCGAGCAAGCTCCTCCCCTGTAGTGGTATTGATAGTAACCAGTGCATTGTCATATTTGGTATAGACATAGAGGTGCTGTTGCGCCTCATTCAGTAACAACCCCATTGGGCCGCCCGATACATCAATGTAAAATTGACTCGACTGAGTCGGGTCAAAGTCATTGGCGTCACCATCCCAAAACCGGTTATTTGCCAGTTGTTCGGTACTGAGCACTGCTATTTTGTCTGATCCCATTGCTGCCATATACAGAGCACTACCAGATGCATTAATCGCCATTTGTGTTGGGGTAGATAAACTGTGTTCCTTGACATCATTCGACGCCTTGAGAACGTCGTAGTTGATGTGACCATTTAGATGTCTGGGGGAAACCTTTCCATCCGCAAGACGAATATGGGTTATTCGTGTTTTTGCTATATTTCCCTGCACTGTGCTGCCACCGAAGCGACCCTCTCCCTCAAAGCGCACAGCGTTGTTCGCTTCTGTGTTTGTCACAAACAAGTCACCCGACTTTGGATGAACTGCGATATTGAACAAGGTTGTACCGACATGTGAAAACGCCCTTGTCTGCATCAAGGTATCGCTGTCGATAGCAAACACATCTCGATCTGGTAAAGAAAAACGGATGCCATTGCTGAAGTTACGCCCTTTTGTATCACGCCATTGACCTGACCCTTCGTCATACTTAACGATCATGGATGTCCATGGTTGGTATTCACCTTCGGCATTCACACCAGGTGCCGTACGCCCGCCCGGTAACCAACCGTCTTCAAGTCCGTTTGGACTAGACAAGCCATCCATGACTTGGCATGGAGATCGTCCATAGTCATCATCCTCGAAGCCATAACACATAACCGCTTCGTGCACTGCAGTAGTCTGATTTCCCGAATGGAATACACTGACATAGACTTCTGATTGGTCTGGACTCACCGCCAAACCCCTTGGACTATCTCCAAATAAACTGACGATCTTTAACGGCACGCCACCCAGGCCATTGCCGAGATTCAAAGGATCAAACACCCACACATCTGCTCGGCCGACACTGGGTGTATGAAGTTGGGGATCGCCAGCACCTTCAACACCTCGAAGACTATGGTGCAACAACTGTTGCCCCCTATGTGCAGTGCTAATAAAGGCCTTACCACGAGCAAAAACAATATCCTGTGGTTCATCTCCGACAAGCAGTGTTTTTGTCACAACAGGAACAGGCACGCTTACATCGACAATACTCACTGAGTCAGAAATATGGTTAACAACCCAAAGTTCATTTGCACTGGCAAACGCCAAAGCGACAGGTTCGAGGCCAACAGGTATCTCCTGCTGATAACTCAGACTACCGTTATCTTGAATAGTAAAAATGGAAACGCTGTTGTTCGAAGTGTTGACGACGAATACTCTGTTACCCTGCTGTGCGATCGGCCTGACCGGAGCCGATTCAAACCCTAAATACCGCGTTGCTGGCGGCTCAATCGTTAGTGGTGGCTCTGTAGGCTGGGGCATAGGCTGCGGTTGTCGATTTCCTTTACCACTGCCGCACGCCGTTAACAAAAGCAAAACAGGTAGCACACTCAAATGAAACTTACGCATAGATGTTCCTAATCAATAAATTGTCACATTGACAATTTATATCGTAAGAACAAATCAAGTAAGTTGTCAACATGAAAATTTATTGATAATCTGCGTGTCGATTAATTAACGTAGTTGACGGGAATTTGCCGATGCCACGACCGAGTATGGCCGCACAGCGAAAAGAAGAAATCTTAGACGCCTTCGAAGAATGTATTCTCAATGATAGCCTTGAAGCCACATCACTCGAAAAACTCGCAGAGCATGCAGGCATGAAACGCAGTATCTTGCGTCATTACATTGGCAATCGCGATGACATTATTGTTGCACTGAGTGAGCGCTATCTCGGCTACTACGCAGCGCAGTGGGAGCAAACGATAGCATGGCTGCCAGACAACAATCGCATGCGTTGCATGATAGATATCTTGTTTGGTGAAAGAAATCGCAGTTACGTTGAAAAGAGCATTATCGGCGACGCGGTTTTTGCGCAGGCTAAGCGCATAGAAGCAGTGCGGGCCCATCAAATTGCGTCCATGAACCAGTCTATTGACATCTTATGTAACGAAATACGCCGTGATTACCCAAACGCACCTGAAAAGAAGGTAGCGTTGGTCGCCAGAGGCGTGCTTGCGCACTACTTAAACAGCGAATCTTTATTACCTTTCGACATGCCATTAGAAATTGAAGAGCTAAAGCAGGTCAGTATTCTGCTACTGAGTACACTAGACACTGACAAATAAACCATACAAAAAGGCAGATACACTCAGTGTTTGCGCTTGTTGTATTGTCTGCGATCTGCTGCAACTGTGCTTGTTTCAGCCCACAAAAACAAATACAAAATGATGATTTTCGTCACTCCACTTGTTGCAGCAATCAGGAGTAACGGCCACCCGTCACTCAAACCAAGGCTTAGCCCCAAAGCAAAAGTCGACACGTCCATCATCAAAATGAAAACGCTCATTCTTTTATCTAAAGCGCCTGTCTCACCTGCATCGAGGACTCGTTTTATTTGGTAGGCGTACCCACGCGCTAGAGCAATAGAAATCCCTACCATTAACCAGGCCATGATAGTTTTCCCTTCGTCTGTATATGACTGCCCCAACAAACCGAATAAACCACCCGCACTGAGACAAATTATAGTCAACAGACTGATTGCTTTTGTCGATGTTGTTTTTCTATCTAAAAAAAGCTCTCTTAGAATGAAAGCGACCAACACACAGGCGATTAACCTTGGCCAAACAATCCAGTGATTGAACGGTGATATTGCCATGCCATACACAAAGAATGCGAAATAGGCGAGAAAACTGGTCGTAAACATATTGAGAGATAGCACACTGGTGGCGTCAGATTCATATCGCTTTCTACGTGCCCATATGGTTCTCAACTGAGAACCGATACCTATGACACTAATACAGATAAACAATGTATTTACCGCACCGAAAATATGAAGCCACATAACTATCTCCAAATATCAAATTGTCGACAATATACGACACAAATAAGAAAATATCGTATCAATTACTTTTATATCGACAATATTGTATACAAAAATACATTTCACATTGGAAATGTTCGACAAGCTAACACCACAACAAGCAAAAGTGGAAAACTGAGCCCAACGGTAATGATTTTGAGATAGACGACAATGATGGTGACATCAGGTCACTATAGACTGATGTAAAACTTATCAGGATGTGGAAATGAGAATATCACGGTTAGCCATTGTTGCGCTTTTCGTCGTCAACATGAACGCCTTTGCGGATCAGAACAAACTACAAGTCACTCATTCGGAACCGCGTACCCAAGGGACATCGCTTGCTGTCGATTCCACCATTTTTGATGAAAGTCGAATAATAGATATCTATGTGCCTGAAGGCTACGAGCACAGTCATAGACGCTATCCTGTCATTTACGTGATGGACAGTGATTATTTATTTGATATGACGGTTGCTATTGCAAAGAATAGGTGGTCAAGAGATCTTGCTCCGCAATCCATCATAGTCGGGTTGGCAGCGCGGAATAACCACGAGCGTTTTGATTATGCTATGCCTATGTTGCGAGATGATGGTGGCGTTTCTTTTGCAGATTCTAAACCACAAATAATGTCGGCTTTTCTAACCAGCGAATTAATCCCTTACATTGATGGCAACTACCGCACCAACGGTTATCAAGTGCTCATTGGCATGTCGCCAACATCAACTAACGTTATTTACGACTATCTATCTGCATCTCCAGTCTTTGACGCACACATAGCAATTGCCGCAGATTTACAGATGAAGTCACTGAAGGGCGAACCGCTCAACTTGGCGATTACAGAACAAGGGAAAAAGCGAAAAGACGGATTCATCGTCGCCAGTCGCGCAGCAACAGACCTCCAAAATGACCCAAGTCGAGAGGCGTTTTTTCAATACCTGATCAACTTCCCCAACGCCGATGAGCTCGGTATTTACGGGTATTTACCTGTCGAAACCGAGCACTATTCTGTCGCCCTGAGCACTATCGACTTTGCGTTTGAAAAACTGTTTCCATTGGCTCAGTGGCGCCCTAATTACCGCGCTTTGCGCAACGCGGAAAAGCCCGTGACTTACCTCAAAGCGTTTTATGAAGATTTATCAACAAAAGTTGGTTTTCAAACCTACCCAACGGTAGACGGATACTGGATGGGCAATTCTATTTTGGGCTTATCGAGAGCATTGGGCCGAAATGACAAGCTTCCCCAAGCGATTGAAGTACTCAAATGGGCAGATGAGCAACTCCCCAATAACACATGGATTAACCACTATCTGAGCCGCGTTTATGCGCGAATGAACAATGTTGAACTCGCTCTGCATTTCGCCCAGAAAACCGTAAAACTGGGTACCGAGCAACAAGATGTCAATCTGGCGATATTTGTTGAGAACCGAGACACACTTTTGGCACTAGCTACGTCAAACAAAGGTGACTAACCCCTATTGTTGCAAATTGTTCTATGCCATTAGCGAGAGCAGCGCTAAGTTGTCGACTGATTTCTGCGCGCTGGCTCACTTTCATGGATAAAAGCGCCATAGCCATCAATGGGATGAGACACACCAGCCTGATCCAAAGTACGAGCAATATTTCCCCGATGGTAGCTACCGTGATTAACAATATGGAACAGAATTTCTTGGACCGTCATCGTCCCCTGTTTTCCATCGGCAAAAGTAAACGAGATAGTCTTTTGAAAATCAGCTTCAAGCTCAATAAAACGAAGATACCAATTGCCCGAACATACTAGCCTAGACGCCAATTCGTCTAAACAAGGGACATCCACCGTATTTGTGGCGCAATGCGGCGCAGGAGTGCCCTCTAACCTGCTGCGAAACAATTCCTCAACAATAACCATGTGATTGAATTGTTGGCACACAAAAGCAAAGTCATCGGAGTAATGCCTCCTATCTATTTTTTTGGACGCGGCAAGCGCGCGCTTGTCAGCCCACATTTTGTACTTGAAGTAGTCGCTATCCACCATTCGTGTTTACCTTGGTCGCAAGTCGCTGTAACGCTAGCTTCAAAAAATAACTATCTTCATGTAGACCAACAAGTTTAAAGACGCGGTTACTGGCCTGTTGGGTTAGCCAAACTCCAGGAGCGGCATCAGTACTACACGATTTAGGTGCTAATTCAATAGCGTTAATCTCCTCAAAAGGGAGCGTGCGCTTGTGCAGAGGATAGGTAAAAGATAGCTTGCTGTGTTCGACTTGGACTGCAAATGGTGTGAAAAGGTATTCGTAGCTCAGGTAGAAGAGAAAGACGATAAAAATAACGTTAGTGCCGTTTGTCTCTAGTAACAATGGCAAAAACAGACTACAAAGAAAAAGGCTCAGCAAAGTAACTACAAAATGTATGTGATAATGCTTTTGACGTGACAAAGTTGAAGGTATTTCCAGTCGTTTCTCGTGATTGACCTCATGCTGTATGCGTTGCCGCAGTGCCTCAAAATTTTCGAGTTTTGCGTTTAACGTCAACACGACCTGGCGAGAAGGCGACAACAATTCGACATAATGGCTTTTGTTTAACTCTCGCACGAAAGCAATGTTTGACCACTCAACAAGTCCGTGCTCCTTGCCAACATGCAAATACCAAATGCCATCCTCATCACATCTCACTGCAACAGTGTTGTATTCCCTAAGTTGGCGATAGCAAGTCAATCCGTAAGCACAGCATGCAATGGCTGCAGCTAGCAGAATATAGGCATTTGTTGACCCCATCTTTTCATAATACAAAACGAAAAAGGCAATACTGCAACACGTCAACAACGCCAACACAATGAGACCACTACGCGAATTCCTTACCGCAATTTCCGCTATTAAAAAAGTATGAACACCGCTCACTCGTCTACCTCAAATGCTAAAAACGTCAAAAATGCAGAAATAGCCCCTCACAATGTCGATAGAATGCCAAGAACAAAAATAAAATCGGTGTCAGGGACGCCGCGCCCTAAATCAAGCACAATACGATGAGATACAAAATATGAAGTAGTGATACACGCCACAAGGCCAGCTGCCACCCATTTTAGAGCATCCCTGTAGCCCTCGCGTTTTTCGGCTTTACTGAACGCTTTCATTCACATCCTTAATGAATACTGAGAAATACGTGCTCAGTATAGAATATAAAAAGGCGCCGTTGGCGCCTTTTTACCTGTCCTGATAGCCAGTTTTATCGGTTTCGACCGTATTGTTCGTGTGAAGACACCCAATCGTTAGAAGAGATGGCAGACGCCAGAGAGATTTCACCCGCAAGTGCTACCGCACCGACAATCTCGGCAAACTTCTGTACGCGATCTCGTCCATAACAGTCCATTAATTCTAAACATTCACGTTGGGTACCGATCCCGGTGCCTCCGCCATATGTCGCAACGATTAGTGATGGAATTGTCAGTGACAAATACAAATCGCCTTCATCGGTCAGTTCCGAGTACAAAATACCGGCTGACGATTCCGATACGTTTGCTACGTCCTGTCCTGTTGCAATAAACATCGCGGTGATACCGTTAGGCGAGTGTAGGCCCGTGTTATTAACACCTGACAAGAATGATCCAACACCAGCCACGCGCCCGTGGTAATCAATTTGTTTAGGATCAACGCGCATAACGTTGAGTAAATGTTCACGCTTAATTGTCGCTTCTGCTGTAACACGCTTACCACGTGTACGCATAATATTGATTTGAGACGCTTTTTTGTCGGTAGCAAAGTTAGACTCAAGATAGAAATTCTCGATGCCTTTGTAATGATCTAAGATCCAACCACACGCCGCAAAAGTCGCACGACCCACCATATTTTGGCCCGCAGCATCACCGGTTTTGAAGTTAAAACGCAAGAACGCAAACTTGTTCGATAAGAAATGGTCTATATAAGTGAGCTTCGCTACAGATGACGTAGCTTCGGCCTCGACTTTGATTTGTTCAAAGTTCTCTTTTACCCACGCGACAAAATCGCGCGCGCCACGAGCATCAGAGAAAACGAACACAGGTGCACGCTGCATGGCGTCATCAACCACAGTTGCTTTTACCCCACCACTCATATTGAGCAGTTTCATACCGCGGTTGTATGAAGCCACCAGCGTGCCCTCTGTTGTAGCCAGAGGTATGGTGAACTCGCCTTGTGCATGTTCCCCATCTATCTTCAGTGGACCCGCAATACCCATTGGTACTTGCGCCACCCCGATGAAGTGTTCAATGTTGCCTTGTAGTTCATTTGGGTCAATTGAGTACTGACCGACGTGATTCACTTTTTTATCAGTGGCCGACTCAAAAAACGCTTGTCGCTCCTTGATAATTGGCGTGCCGTAATCATCGTGTGGATCACGAGGAATGTAAGCTTCGTTTTTTGTCGCTTCAGAAACGTTGTCTTCCACTTCAAACTTTAATTTACCAAACGGCGACGCCTTGAACGATATACCCAGTTTGCGCTTTTCGTGACACACGGGGTAATCCACCCCACTAACCATGACGGTCAATGTCGACTTTAAATCGAATTGCAGCGCGCCGTCTTGATTAACCTCATCCAACGTCATAAAGGTGTTAGGCCCAACTTGAAACTTAATTTGCTCAGCTGGTACTTTCTCACCATCGATTGAAATCCAATGAATTTCATTAATTTTCGCGTCTTTCAGACGGTTTTTTAACAAAAAGAGAATTCCATCATCCGTTTTTGTGAGACTTCCATGCGTGTATAGCTGTTTAAGTAGAATACTAGGTATAAACATCGTATTTCCTTGTTACTAAGTGTTGCTTTTTAGGAGCGACTTCTTTTTGCCCAAACCAGAACAAAAAACACTCTACTTTCTCTAATTTATACAAGGTTTGTTGAACTAATATGACAACTGATTAGACCAGTTGCAATACTTATGTTTACTAATTCACCATAACTATCGGAAATACGGCTGAATTTTCCGACAAGTGTAGTGCAATAAATAAGCTGTATAGTCCACATTGAACCAAGAAATGAAATTAGTCAAAGGACACTACAAAAAATGCGTCTTTATTTTCAATATTGGGACAAAACCCTCTCAGCGCGGTAACACATAGCAAATTGTCTCTTGATTAATGTGCTTTTTATCACTCGAGGACCATACTCCCTGTCGAGCGCAGAGAGAATAAATGCCCAATAGATGACGTGTTAGGTTTTTCGATAACGCGGGTTGTGAATTACGCGGATATTGAATGACTGACTTGCTTAGCAACAAGCGGGGCGTCCTAGCTCTTTGCATGCACGGCACTGATGCCACTTATACACACATTAAGGAAATTCACTATGTTTAAAGACACTACGGAGCTAACATTCGACAAAAGACTAGAAACACTTTCTAAACGCGAATGGCAAGTAACAGAAAAGATTTTGCAAGGTTTACCCAACAAGTCTATTGCCAATCAGCTGTTTATCAGCGAGCGTACTGTGAAGTTTCACTGCGCCAATATTTACCAAAAATTACAGGTGAGAAATCGAGCCTACTTAATGGCGCATTATTTTAAAAAGCGCTTTGAGTCTGGGCAAAGCAGTGTAGGCAGTATACTTCACTAGTAAAAAAGGCGCCTATTGGCGCCTTTTTTGTCACAGTTCACACTACACGTCTAAAGAATGAAACGGCTTAGGTCTTCGTTGTCGACCAAGGTCTCTAAGTGTGAATTCACATATTCAGCATCGATGGTAACGGTATCGCCGCTTTTTTCTGACGCATCGAAAGAAATATCTTCCATCAGACGCTCGAGAACCGTGTGTAAACGTCGAGCACCAATATTCTCAGTACGCTCGTTCACTTGCCATGCCGCTTCGGCAATGCGCTGAATACCCGAATCAGTGAAGGTAATGTTCACACCTTCTGTCTGCAACAAAGCGATGTACTGCTCCGTCAGCGATGCATTAGGCTCAGTCAGAATACGTTTGAAGTCTTCCACTTCCAATGCTTGTAGTTCGACTCGAATAGGCAAACGGCCTTGCAATTCTGGGATCAAATCCGAAGGTTTCGCCATTTGGAATGCACCAGATGCAATAAACAAAATGTGGTCGGTTTTAACCATACCGTGTTTAGTGCTCACTGTTGATCCTTCCACCAAAGGAAGCAAATCGCGCTGTACACCTTCGCGACTCACGTCCGCAGAAGAGGCCCCTTCTCGCTTACAGATTTTGTCGATCTCGTCGATGAACACAATGCCGTTTTGCTCAACAGACTCCAACGCCTTTTCTTTCAAGTCTTCTTGATTAACAAGGCGCGCCGCTTCTTCTTCGATGAGTAACTTAAAGGCTTCTTTCACCTTGAGTTTCTTTTTCTTCTTTTGGCTGCCAGATAAGTTCTGGAACATACCTTGAAGCTGATTAGTCATTTCCTCCATACCAGGAGGCGCCATAATCTCAACGCCGACTTGTGGCAAAGCAACGTCGATCTCTATCTCTTTATCATCGAGCTGGCCTTCGCGTAGCTTCTTGCGAAACGCCTGACGCGTACCCTTATCTTGTGGCTCTTCTTTATCGCCCCATACGTTTTCAGGTGGTGGCAAAATGACATCGAGAATGCGCTCTTCAGCGGCTTCTTCAGCGCGATATTTCACTTTGGCAGTTTCTTGCTCTTTTGTCATTTTGACCGCAATGTCAGCAAGGTCGCGAATAATGGTCTCTACTTCCTTACCAACATAACCCACCTCGGTAAACTTGGTCGCTTCCACCTTGATAAATGGTGCATTGGCCAATTTTGCCAAACGGCGAGCAATTTCAGTTTTACCCACACCTGTAGGGCCAATCATCAAAATATTCTTGGGGGTAACTTCTTGGCGAAGTTCCGGTGCCAACTGCATTCGGCGCCAACGATTACGCAAAGCAATCGATACCGCGCGTTTGGCGTTTTGCTGGCCGATAATATGGCAGTCCAACTCGTGGACAATTTCTCTTGGAGTCATCTCTGACATAAAAACCTCTGTCTTTCCTGAAGGTACTCAGGTAGCGAACAAACTCAGCTTGTTCGGGAAAATTTAGTAATCTAGTGTTTCGACTGTTTGGTGATGATTAGTAAACACACAAATATCACCCGCGATCGTCAATGACTTTTCAGCAATCTCTTGCGCGCCAAGATCGGTATTCGCTAACAGTGCCGTTGCCGCTGCTTGGGCATAGTTACCGCCCGAACCAATTGCAATTAAGTCATTCTCGGGCTGGACCACATCGCCGTTACCAGTGATGATAAAAGACGCGGTATGGTCTGCGACTGCCAACAGAGCTTCGAGTTTGCGCAGCATTCGGTCGGTACGCCAGTCTTTGGCGAGTTCCACAGCAGCTCTGGTAAGGTGGCCTTGATGAATCTCGAGTTTAGATTCGAAGCGCTCAAACAAAGTAAATGCATCGGCAGTGCCTCCGGCAAAGCCTGCGAGTACTTTGTCATTGTACAGTCGTCTCACTTTTCGGGCATTGCCCTTCATCACGGTATTACCAAGAGATACCTGACCATCGCCAGCAATTACCACCTGATTATTTCTTCTTACGGATACTATTGTAGTCACTCTATTCCCCAGTTGTGGGTATACGCTGCATTATTGAGCGTAGTCAAAAAACGAATTACTTATTAAGTGGGGTATGCAAAAGAATTTTCAAGTAAGTGAAAAGAATGAAACGCAGTGAGCGCCCCAAAACTGGGGCACTATGTCGAGATGGATTAGTTGTTCCAATACCAAATTTGGCAAGTCGTGATGTTGGATTTACGCAACGTATGCTTTGCGCGCTCAGCATCTCGTTTGGTATCAAACGGCCCTAAGATGACCCTAAACCACTCCCCATTCGATCCATTGGAGGCGCGAATTTGAGCTTCAAGGCCTTGGAACGCAATCTTCGCTCGCATCTCATCGGCTTGCGCTCGCGTTCTAAACGATGCGCATTGCATCAGGTAGCGTTTGTCCGACTTTTCCTGCTCAGAAACATCAATTTCTACCTCATAACCAGGTAAAGAACGTATGTATTCCCACTCTTCTTCTGGCAACTCAGGTAATTCGTCTTCGCTTTGTACAACAGTGGGTTTCACGGGTGCATCTGGTACTGTTTTCGCTGCGTCTTTAATCGACCACAAAAACACGGCAAAACCAATCAGTAAACCGGCGACAATCACTACGCGCAGCCATTGCAGTGGGCTGGGTTTACTCGCTTGTTCAGCCTGCTTTTTGTTTTTTTTCTTTTGGGGAGCTCTTCCCCTTGATACGTAATCACGTTGAGCCATAGCGCATTGTCCCGACTTCTTATTTTTATGGGTGGCGTCTGCTATTACTGAAATGCCATCGTAATGCAGTCTGCTCGAAAGACCGCAGTGTAGCGTGAATTGAAAAAAAATGCTGCCCAGATTATCGGCAGTTTTTTGCTAACTGAAGTCAGTGGGGTCGACGTCAATGGCCCACCGCACTTTGCTGCTTAATTTTAGCTTTGGGATCCCAGGCAATACAGTGGCGATCACTCGGTGCAAATCGGCCCTCTGTTTTGCCTGCATCACAAGCATAAATCGATATCGTCCCTGTTTTTTTTCAAGCAAAGTAGGAACTGGCCCCATCACACTGTATTGATGACCTTGAGGCAATAGCTCTCGCACGGCCTGAAGAAAATCAAAGGCCAACCTGCCGTCCATTGCCTCGGCTCTAATTAAACACTGACTCGCATAGGGAGGTAGCAATGCCATCTTTCTCTCTAGCAACGCATGACGTGCAAAATGGCCATACCCGTTATTAATTAAATCTTGCAATAGGGGGTGGCCTGGATTGTGAGTTTGCAAGTACATTTCACCTAACTTCCCGGCTCTACCTGCACGACCGGCTAATTGAGTCACTAATTGAGCTAATTTCTCTGGCGCTCTGAAGTCACCACTAAATAATGCGCCATCACAATCGAGGACGACTACCAAGGTGACATGGGGAAAGTGGTGGCCCTTTGATAGAATCTGGGTTCCGATGAGTAACTGGTATTTTCGCTGGTTAATCGCGTCAAGCATGGACGTCAACTTATCTTTGCCTTTGATGGCATCGCTGTCGATTCGTACCTGTTTGATATCAGGGAATAATTTAGCCAGCCCTTCTTCTAACTGCTCGGTACCTACGCCTTGGGCGATGAGGTTGTCACTGCCACAATTTTCACAACGATTGGGCATGGGTCTTGTGTGACCACAGTGATGGCATTGTAGTCGTCGTTGCGCTTTGTGCACTGTATATGGCCTCTCGCATCTTCGACAATGGGAGGTGTCGCCGCAATGATGGCAAATGAGTGCTGGGGCATAACCTCTACGGTTAATAAAAACCATCACCTGATTCCCCGCCGTTAAATGTTGCCGCATAACACTGAGAATCGGTTGGCTAATGCCGGCATTCAAAGGCAAATCTTTGATATCGACGACCAACTGCTGAGTTTGCTGAGCGCCACCAGCCCTAGCTTGCAGTGTAAGGTGGGTATATTTACCGCTTAGCGCATTATTGAGGGTTTCTAAAGAGGGAGTAGCTGAGCCTAAAAGCACGGGAACTTTGTTTATTTGACCTCTAACTAGGGCTAAATCCCTCGCATTATATTTTAAACCATCTTGTTGTTTGAAAGAGTCGTCATGTTCCTCATCGACTATAAGCATCCCTAAATTGGCTAAGGGCGTGAAAATAGCAGACCGAGTGCCTATTATTAGGCCAAGTTCATTGTTTTTTGCCCGCTGCCAGACTTGGTATCGCGACTTGTCATTCATTTGTGAATGCAAAAGCCCAACCTCGATGCCAAACCTCTGCTCAAAACGGCTTACCGTTTGTGGCGTCAGGCCTATTTCCGGCACGAGAATCAATACTTGCTTGCCCTTTTTTAATACCTCTTCGATAGTCTGCAAATACACTTCTGTTTTGCCGCTACCGGTAACACCTTCAATTAAAATTGGGGTAAACGATTGATTGCACGCATTAATCCCAGCGATCGCTACCGCCTGTTCTGGGTTCGGCATAGGTTTATCAGAGACGGCCATACTCTTGACCCACTCACCAGAATTGATCGCGGGTGCACGATATCCCGTTTCTATGACTCCTTTTTGCTCCAACGCTTTGATTATGCTTAGAGAAAAGGACTCTCGAACTAGATGTTTCTCGCGAGCACCAGCTTTGAGTAGTTCGACAAGTGCACGTTGTTTTGGACTGCGGTTAAACTCCTCCGCCTTGAGCTCATGCCCTGAAGCGGTTAGTTCTAGTATGGCGATATCATCATTTGGCAGTGGATCCGACTTTCTCAGTAATACAGGCATGACAGTACTGAATACTTCACCAATGGGATGGTGATAATAGTTAGACAACCAGCCAGCGATACGACAGGTTTCGTTATCTAAAGCCGGTTCGTCATCTAATACTTGCTCAACAAATTTAAGCTCTCCCGTCGCCTGCGGTCCCTGCGCTTTTTCTACGACAACACCAACCATGACTCGTTTGCCAAATGGAACGAGTACACGCATACCTTGTTGAATATCGGTATCGCAATGATAAGCAAATGTTTGTCTTAGCGGCACTGGAACCGCGACGTGAATCGTTGGCATGAAATCTTTTCGTTGGCAAATGAGTATAAGTAAACGGCCTGCTGGCAAAGTCGCAAACACTATTAAAGTTTGCAGTATGCTATTGAAAATCGCAATCAATGCTAGAAATCATCTCTAGACTGGGAATAAATTGTGCTATTTTCGAGCAAACATGTTGATCAATAGGGCGTCTTCCATTAATATGCGCGCCTCTTTGCAGCAAGGCCCTTTGGGGACTTGCATATTAATTAGTAGCGTATGGTGTTCAGCTTCGGGCTGGATTGCGATGCGGCCTTATGAATGAGGTAACCCATGAAAGAAGGTATCCACCCAACTTACGAAGAAATTACTGCAACTTGTTCTTGCGGCAATGTCATTAAAATTCGCTCTACGCTAGGTAAAGACATCAACCTTGACGTATGTTCAGCTTGCCACCCTTTCTACACTGGTAAGCAGCGTAATGTTGACACTGGTGGTCGTGTTGACCGCTTCAAGAAGCGTTTTGGTGCACTTAGCAAAAAATAAGCAGCACTGCTTCTTAAAAAAGCGCCTAAATGGCGCTTTTTTTGTATCTGAAATTTGTTCCTCTACCAGTTGTAAAAAGCTGTCAAAAGCAGTCTAGATTTCACTGACACAATTGGACAGTTTGAGACGGATTCTCTCCACATCTTTTGCCATGATATGCCCAGTTTATAAAGGAGCAACTCATGACAAAACACAATCACAAACACACCTTAGCATTTACTTTCGTAATACTGGCATGTGGCCTCGGTGGCTGCACTTCTTTTCAATCAGGCGCTAACTATCGTCCCATTGTGGATGGCGGTGACCTTACGGCATATGAAAGTGATTTAGCACAATGCCAGTCAGTAGCGACACAGCGCGGCTATATCAATGACGACGTCAAAGGTGATGCTATGGTTGGTGCGCTCGTTGGTGCCTTAGCCGGTGCAGATGGCAATACGGGCGACATTGTAGCGGGAGCAATTGTCGGTAGTGCAGTGGGCGCGGGAAGCAGTGCATACGGCATTAGAGACGAACGAAAAAATATCGTAATCAAATGTATGGAAAATCGCGGATACAACGTTGTTGAATCAACAAATGTATAACCCCACCTAACTGGCCGCGTAGATCATTCCGGCCAGTTATACCCTCCCACAATTTTTATATTTCATTCCATCTTTGACTAACAGGTAGGATCTGGGCTCTACTATAGTTGTCACAAATCTGTTTTACTTTAAAAAACAAGTGCTCACGAAACCGAACAGCCTAAAATACATATAATAAATACCAATACACACATTCAATAAAAAATGTGAATGTTGAGTATAGATAATGTGCGTTAGAGGCCGACTAAATTCCAGTTTAGATTACGAATAACGTGGCCTGATCAGATATGTGCTGTGAATGTGACATGATACAGTTCAAAAATAATAATAATACGTATCTCACGTACACAATAAAAACCTCGAACCCTACAAAAAAGGACACTGAAAATAATGTCAGACTTTCGCCAACGCGCCCTCGATTATCATGCGAAACCAACACCGGGGAAAATTCGAGTAGAGCTATCCACGCCTGCTGAAAGTGTCGATGATTTGGCTCTCGCCTATAGTCCAGGTGTTGCCGAACCAGTCAAAGAAATTGCGGAAGATCCATCCACCGCTTACCAATACACGGCTAAAGGTAATATGGTAGCCGTGATTAGCAATGGTACCGCCATTTTGGGCTTAGGGAATCTTGGCCCCTTGGCTTCCAAGCCTGTAATGGAAGGTAAAGCTTTATTGTTTAAACGCTTTGCAGGGCTTGACGCTATTGATATAGAGGTGAAACACCGCACTACCGAAGAGTTCATCAACACCGTCGCCAACATTGCAGATACGTTCGGTGGTATTAACCTTGAAGATATTAAAGCGCCTGAGTGTTTTGAAATAGAACAAGAGCTCATCAAGCGTTGTAAAATCCCTGTATTCCATGACGATCAGCATGGTACGGCAATCGTCACTGCCGCAGGCATGCTCAACGCGCTAGAGATTCAAGGCAAGAATATCGAAGACGCTAAGATTGTTTGCATGGGGGCTGGTGCCGCAGCGGTGGCCTGTATGGAACTATTAATTAAATGTGGCGCACAGCGCGAGCGCATTTACATGTTAGATCGCAAAGGTGTTATTCATACCCGCCGTGACGATTTAACACCGCATAAACAGTTGTTTGCCAATAACACTGACAAGCGTTCTTTAGAAGATGTAATGGAAGGTGCAGATATATTTGTGGGCGTATCCGGCCCTGACCTATTGCCACCAGAAACATTGGCCCTAATGGCGCCCAACCCGATTGTTTTCGCCTGTTCGAATCCAGACCCAGAGATTAAGCCTGAGCTCGCTCATGAAGTTCGTCAGGATTTAATTATGGCAACAGGGCGTTCAGACTACCCAAACCAAGTCAACAACGTGCTGTGTTTCCCGTTCATTTTCCGTGGTGCGCTAGACGTAAGGGCGTCAGCAATCAATGATGAAATGAAAGTGGCAGCGGTAGAAGCCATTCGTTCGATCTCAAGAGAACCTGTGCCTAAGGAAGTCCTTATTGCCAGTAAAAGTGAGACACTGACTTTTGGCAAAGACTACATCATTCCAAAACCGATGGATCCAAGATTGTGTGCGCGAATCGCAAGAGCGGTAGCACAAGCCGCCATTGACTCGGGTGTTGCTCAGATTGAGGCCTTGCCAGAAGGATATATGGCAGAATAGTTTTTACTAGGTATCAAAAAGCCGGCTCTCAGATGCCGGCTTTTTTATTACTCTTCTTCTACATCAGGGTCGATACCCATTTCTTGCATGATACGGCGTGCCTCTGCCGGAATGCGATTTTCATTGTCTTTCTTCAAGTCGTCATCGTTTGGCAATGGTTGACCTGTAAATGCATGCAAAAACGCTTCACACAACAATTCTGAATTCGTTGCGTGTCGCAAATTATTAATTTGCCGACGAGTCCGCTCGTCAGTCAGTACTTTGAGTACATTGATAGGGATTGAGACAGTAACTTTCTTAACTTGCTCACTTTTTTTACCGTGCTCAGCGTAGGGATGTATATATTTTCCGTTCCATTCTGCCATTTGGTCCACTCTGTGTTCTATTTTTTATAAAGAGAAATTCTAAACAATAAGAATAAAAGGTCAATTGAGCAGTGTAAACCTCTTGACGTCTAGACATACATTTTGTAGTTTAGACGTCTAAACGTCCAGAAGGTAACTAAAATGGTTTCATACGCACAAGGTATCGATGCTTTGAATCAATCTCTTTCAGAATTGAGAGATATTGATGTGTCTTTCGAGTTTTTCCCGCCGAAATCGGAAGCAATGGAAAAAACCCTGTGGAAATCAGTGGAGCGACTCGCCCCCCTGAAGCCATCATACATGTCTGTTACTTATGGCGCGAACAGTGGTGAGCGTGACCGTACTCACGATGTCGTAAAGCGCATACAACAACAAACCGGTATTTCGGCAGCACCTCACCTTACGTGTGTAGATGCATCGCCAGAAGAGCTACAGCAAATTGCGCGAGATTATTGGGATTCTGGCATACGTCGAATCGTTGCTTTGCGTGGCGATTTGCCACAAGGTGTGGATAAGACCGACATGTACGCATCGGATCTTGTGGCACTTTTGAAAGACGTCGCCGATTTCGATATCTCAGTCGCAGCTTACCCTGAAAAGCACCCTGAAGCCCCCAATGCGCAGTTTGATCTACTCAACCTAAAACGCAAAGCCGAAGCGGGTGCAAATGAAGCAATTACACAGTTCTTTTTTGATACCAGTGTTTACTTGCGCTTTAGGGACCGCGCCGCTGCAGCAGGCATTGATCTGGATATAGTACCAGGTATATTGCCGGTCACTAACTATCAAACCTTGGTAAAATTTGCCGGTTTTACTAATGTTCACGTACCGGGTTGGTTGCATAAAATGTTCGACGGTATCGATGAACAAGATCAAACGACAAAGAACTTGCTCGGCGCCAACATCGCCATGGAACAGGTAAAAGTGTTAGCGAAGGAAGGAGTGAAGCACTTCCACTTTTACACGCTAAATCGCAGTGAACTAAGCTACGCCATCTGCCATATGCTAGGCGTTCGCGGACAATAACTATTTTCTCTTGCTAAACGAACCGTTACACTCTGTTTTTTAGGCAAAGGGAGTTAGGCGTGAGTACGGTTCCGCTTAGAGACAAATGGCAGTCATTTCAGCCCGAATTAGTGGCGCTGTTTCGCTGTTTTGTGAAACGCTGTAAAGATGACAGCATCACCATTTCTGCAGGCCATCTAGCCTACGTAACCTTATTGTCTTTGGTGCCCTTTATCATGGTGTTTTTCACCATTATGTCGGCGTTCCCAGCCTTTGCGAATGTCAGAGGAAAACTCGAAGCATTCATCTTCAGTAATTTTGTCCCCACCGCTAGCGATACCGTGCATAAATACATGGCAGATTTTGTCGGTAACGCATCAGAAATGGGGGCTATTGGTATATTGTCACTACTTCTTGTGGCCTTACTGCTCATTTCAAATATCGATAAAACCTTAAACCGAATATGGCGTACTCAGATTACTCGTCCAATGGTTTACACATTTGCGATTTATTGGATGGTCATTACTTTAGGCCCAATGTTAATTGGATCTAGTGTCATTATTAGCTCTTACTTGGTTGGCCTTGCCTCATTTGCGGAAGAATATACGCCGGGCCTAGGTACTCTGCTACTCAAGCTAGTGCCCTCATTCGCGGCGCTTTTGGCCTTTGCAATTTTGTATATGCTGGTTCCGAATACGCGAGTCAATGCAAAACATGCTTTGATTGGCGCATTGCTTGCGATGTTTTTGTTTGAGATGACCAAGAAAGGCTTTGCGCTCTACGTTACGAGTTTTCCCTCCTACCAGTTGATTTATGGCGCACTTGCGGTTATTCCCATTTTGTTTGTTTGGGTATATTTGTCGTGGATTGTCGTACTGGTAGGTGCAGAGTTTACGTGCAGTCTGGAAGACACTTTCAACACCGAAGACAGTCAGGAAGAAAGAGATGCGCCTGAACACACAGACGCATCCTAAATGCAGTAGTTAGTTACCGTTGTTCATCTCGGCGATAAACGCATCGGAGACGGCAATTGATTCTTTCATCTCTTTGATAAGTACGGCCACTTCTTTTTCGATTTGGCCGAGCTCACCTTGTAGCGCCCCAATCGCAGAGGCATTCAAATTATGCTTCAAAAACAACACATTGTCCTGAAGTGCAGACAATACGGGCTGCATGGTCTTCTCAGCATTTCTCATAGCGCGAATCAGCTTGCCATAACGCAGTTTAGTTTGGCGCAATTGCTGTTCACTGTTGCGACGGTAAGTCGCATTAGTATATTGCTCGAGTTCTTGTTGCCACTCGTCAAACAACGCTTCTGCAACCGATTCAACACTGTTAATGCGGTCACTGACTTTATCCGCAGCTGACTGACTTGCTTCATATTGCGCATTGAGATCGTCATAGATGTCTTCCAACTCACCGCCATCAAAATTGATCAGGGCACTAAATTGTTCAAGTGCTGAGCTAAACTCTTCTTGGGCATCTTCTTGTGAGTCTTTGGCATTTTCAACGCGATCAACAAGTATATCTCGTTTCTCTACACCTACTTTTTCCCACGCCGCGTAATAAGCGGATTGGCACCCGGTTAATACGGTTGTAAATACAGATGCTAGCAGTACTGCTTTAAGCAGAGTACGCATTAGTCGCCTCCCGAATACTTAGCCGCATCAATTATCGCCCAAAGGTGGAAGATTGCGCCTACTGGCCATATAAAGATGAGGATGACGGTTGCTGCTAGCGCATAACAAACCGTTGAAACAAGGAAAAACATCAGCGCTTTCATGATACGCCCCTGGACTAGTTGACCTAACCCTGGAATGAAAAAGCTACATATTGCCGCGATGACATTACCACCAGAACCTTGACCAGACATACGACCTCCGTGCAAAAATAAATAGTGTTACGCTTATCAGTGTCTACACTAACTTACACTAAGTCATCGAAAAATGGAAAACGATGCCACACTATTTCAATACAGAATGTTTCCTTAACGGTTATCTGGAAGTTTCTACAGATGCCTCAATTTATTACGAATTAAGTGGGAATCGTAGAGGAACACCTGTTCTTTTTTTACATGGAGGCCCGGGGGCTGGTCTGCCGCAAAACTACCAACGCTTCTTTGATCCCGAGCATTGGATGGTAATAGGATTTGACCAAAGAGGATGCGGTCGTTCTACACCCCTACCCTCGCTATCAGACAACACAACCCAGAAGCAACTAGAAGATATCGAAACACTTAGACACAAATTGGGTATCGAAAAATGGGTAGTATTCGGTGGTTCGTGGGGGGCAACCCTGGGGTTACTTTATGCAATAGCCTACCCGCAGAGGGTAAAACACCTAGTGTTAAGAGGAGTGTTTTTGGGAAGAAGAGTTGATACTCACTGGTTTTTAGATCCTCAAGGCGGAGCTGCACAGTTGTATCCAGACGCCTATCGTGATTTTATCGCTGACATAGGATCAGATACGTTGACACCAAATACAATTTTGCAGACGTATTACAACCACTTTCAAGCCGACAGCGAAGAAAAAGCAAATGCGGTGAAACGCTGGTGTCACTGGGAAGAAGTGCTCTCGCAGATTGTAAATGCGCCGGTCAGTGTGTCCCGGCCAACACTATCTAACCCGCCCTGTAAAGCAATGCATGATATTGCCACATTGGAATGCCATTACTTAGTTAACCAAAACTTCATTCCCAATGACTTTATTTTGGATAATACGTCGCAACTCGCTACAATCCCCGGAGATATTATTCACGGCAGATTTGACGCCGTTTGCAGCGTCGATGCTGCATACTCACTACATGAAAAATGGGCGAAGAGTAAGCTCAATATCGTTCCCAATGCTGGGCATAGTTTATCAGAACCTGGGATTGGCAAAGCCCTTCTCAACGCCCTGGCCGAGTTTATTAATAGGAAGTAAATGTGATTGGATTAGTTCAGCGAGTGTCGCAAGCCAGCGTTGCAGTCAACAACGAAGTGATTGGCGATATTAAGAAAGGAATGCTGGTTCTGGTTGGTGTGGAACAAACTGATACGAGCCAAAATATTGAAAGGCTCGCAAACAAACTAGCCGCGTACCGGATGTTTTCCGACCAAGACGGCAAGATGAACCTGAATGTACAGCAAGTCGGCGGTGCCATTTTATTAGTTTCTCAGTTTACGTTGGTCGCTGATACCGCGAAAGGCAATCGCCCTGGATTTTCTAAGGGAGCGTCACCGGAACATGGTAAGGCGATGTTCGAACAATTAGTCGAGGCAGTCCGAGCCAAACATATCCCAGTAGAAACGGGCCAATTTGGCGCAGATATGCAGGTTTCACTTATCAACGATGGGCCTGTCACCTTCCATTTTGATCTTTGATACCCATATTACCCATCCGGTGCTGCTCAGAAAATCTGCTTGCCGCGCCGCGCTGCATCATATTTAATGACTATTCAGACTAAAAAAGGGCATCCACTACGTGTTTAAAATTGAAACACCTACCACGGACGAAATGCTAACGGCCTATTTTGATTTTCGTTGGCAACACTTAAGGCAACCATGGAACTTCCCCCAAGGTTCGGAGAAAGATGAATATGAGCAGGTCTCTGAGCACAGGGTAATCGTCAATGGTAAAGGCGACATCGTCGCTTGCGGACGAGTTCACTTGAATACGTCTGAGGAAGCCCAAATAAGACACATCGCAGTAGATCCCAAGATGCACCGGAAAGGGCTAGGGCAGATGATACTGTCTGCTTTGGAGTCAGTAGCCAGAGAATTAGGGGCAGTTCGTGCTGTCACAAATAGCCGTGAAACGTCCATGGCATTTTTCGAATCGTGTGGATTTGCAATTGAAGGCGACGCATCGAGTGAGCTCGGTATGCTCAAGCGCCACCAGATGGTTAAAAAGCTCAATGATAACAACACATTAGTTATGCATCCCAAATGGTGCCAAGAGCTGCAACAAACTTGGACGGAAACCATTCCCATTACGGAACACATGGGCATCAAGTTACATCAATACAGTGGCAGGACACTAGAAACGCGAGCATCGCTAAACAAGAATATTAATATTCACGGCACTATGTTTGCTGGCAGTATTTTCTCTCTTGCCACGCTCACAGGATGGGGAATGATTTTCCTTCAATTGAAGGAGCGCGGTCTTGAAGGAGATATTGTACTTGGCGATGGGGATATTCATTATCACAAGCCCATTACAATGAAGCCAAGGGCGCTGTGTAACAAAGAAAAACTACAAGGTAAATTCAGCGTATTAGAAAAACGCCATAAGTGCCGTATCACCCTTCAAGTCGACATATTGGACGATGAGCGACCAGTTGCAGAATTCAAAGGCGTATATTGGATTTTACCGCCTAATACAGAAGATTAAGGGCCGCCAAAACAGCGGTTGTAGTATCGCGAAACAAAAACAAAAAAGGCGAAGTATTTACTTCGCCTTTTTCATATGTCGTGTGATGAAACTATACCGCCATTGCAGCCTGTAGTTTCTTCATGGCGTTCTTTTCAATTTGTCGAACACGCTCAGCAGATACTTCATACTTATTTGCAAGATCTTGCAATGTGATCTTGTTGTCTGCCAACCAACGGGTTTCAATAATATCTTGGCTGCGCTCATCGAGTGTTTTCAATGCAGAGTACAGGCGCTTGCTTGCGTTACTGTCCCAATCTTCATTGACCACACTCATTTCAACGTCAGTGCTTTTGTCTTCTAGATATTGAGCCGGCGCAAAATTACCGCTTTCATCATCATCCGCGCCCAAGTCAAACGCTTGGTCTTGGCTGCTCATGCGCGATTCCATTTGCAGTACTTCTTTCGTACTCACACCCAGCTCGTTAGCAACGGTTTGCACTTCTTCGTGAGTGAACCAACCCAGTCTCTTTTTGGCCTTTCTCAAATTAAAGAAAAGCTTACGCTGTGCTTTGGTCGTCGCCACTTTCACAATACGCCAGTTTTTTAAGACGAACTCGTGAATTTCAGCTTTGATCCAGTGAACAGCAAAAGACACCAAGCGAACACCAACTGACGGGTCAAATCGCTTAACAGCTTTCATCAAACCGATATTGCCTTCCTGGATGAGGTCAGCCTGAGGCAGGCCATAGCCTGAGTAGGATTTTGCGATATGGACAACGAAACGCAAGTGAGACATAACAAGTTTACGCGCGGCTTCGAGATCCTCGTTTTCGCGTAGACGAAGTGCTAATTCATGCTCTTCTTCAGCAGTAAGCATATTGATGCTGTTAACAGCTTGAATATACCCTTCAATACTTCCACTGTGAGGCACAGATAGTGCCATTGACTGCATGTTATTGCTCATAATTACCTCAATTAACTAAGCCTCTGATGATAACAAATGAGAGGAGGCTTTGCGAGACGTTTAGCTAGGATCCGAGTGGATAAGCCGTTACAAGTTATGACTATATGGTCATACATCTAAATATCAAGACCAGATCAACAATAAAAAGTTTCATATTGTTTGCAGAAATATAGTCCATAATAGAAAGTACAACATAAGCCAGCGGCGTGATATAACATAACGATAAACGTATGATATACGCGTTGAGTAACCGTTCTATACCGCTTGCGTTATTGGGACATTTGCCCAAACCCTAAGGGTTTCAACAGTTTGATGTGTTTATCACTCAGTAGTACAAAACAGTGAGGACCGTATGTTCGCCTATGTAGCACGCCAACCCATTTTCGATCGTGACAAAAACGTCTACGCATACGAACTACTTTTTCGAGATGGCGAACAAAACTGCTTCCCAGACATTTCCCCAGACGAAGCAACCTCAAAAATTATCACCTCAAGTCATTTGAGTTTGGGGCTAGAAGAAATCACTGGCGAAAGCCTGGCGTTTATCAATTTTCACAAAGACACCTTGATGTTTCGTTTCCCCACATCAATGGATGCCAGTAAGGTCGTCATCGAAATTTTGGAAAATATTGAAGTCGACGAGCAATTGATTGCGGCTTGCAAGCATATCAGAGGCCTAGGGTATACCATTGCACTCGATGACTACGACGGCGACCCCAAATGGGATGCCTTCTTGCCATTTACGAGTATTGTTAAGTTTGATGTTCGCGCTATGTCGCGTATTCAAATTGCGATGAAATCCAAGATATTAAAACAGCAAAAAATCAAGTTAGTCGCTGAGAAAGTCGAAACCATGGAAGAGTTTGAAGCCTTTAAAAAAATGGGATTCGACTACTTTCAAGGCTACTTTTTAGCACGCCCCGAAATCGTCAGGCATCGTAAACTCAGCTCCTCAAAATTGACGTTGCTCGAGTTATTGGCAGCAAGTAGTACTGTGGCTTTCGACTACGACAAAATAAATGGTATTCTCGAGCGTGATGTCTCACTTACCTACATGTTACTGCGTTTCATTAATAATCCCAGTATAAACAAACGCAACAAAATCTCTTCCCTTCGCCATGCACTGACTTACATGGGCGAAGTAGAAGTAAAGAAATTTATTGCGCTTCTTGCGCTGGCAAATTTAGGCGAAAGCCAACCTGTAGAGCTGTTACAAATGAGCCTAGTGCGTGCAAAGTTCTGTGAGCTAACATCCATAGCACTAAAAGAAAAAGAAAATCCGCCAACGGGTTTTTTAGCCGGTTTGCTGTCATTGATCGATGCATTGATGGAACAAAACATGGATGACCTAATGGAAAAGGTACCTGTTGCCGATACAGTAAAAGACGCGCTTTGCGGCAAAAACAATGTTCTTAAAGATTGTATTGAGTTGGTTCATCAATTTGAAAGCGCAAACTGGGACGGGATCAACCGGTTATCGGAAAGGTTGGGGCTAAAACAGCAAATGCTCCATCACTTCTACAACGAAGCCATTAAATGGGCAAGAGCGCTACAGAGCTCACTAGAACAGAATTGATGGCTATACTACCGAAGTTATAAATGGATTATAATTTAGGCATCGGGTAAAGTAGTTTTGGATTTGCTTGGCACTGCCAGCAACAAAAAAATAAAAATAGATACAAAGGAACGATTTCAGCACTTATGTTTGCTTTCATTGCTCGTCAGCCCATATTAGACAGAGACAAAAATGTCTTTGCCTACGAACTGGTTTTTCGCGACGGAAAAGGCGGAACTTATCCCGAGCTTGATCCTGAAAAAGCCAAATATGTTGCTAATCGCTTCCATACCCTTGGTCTAGACGATATTTGTGGCGAGAAAAAATCCTTTATCAATTTCTCAACAGAAACACTCATATCTCGTTTTCCGACGACGCTCAACCCAGAAACGGTTGTGATCGAATTAGCAGAGAGCCCGATCAAGCAAGTTGGACTAGTAGAAGCATGCCAACATATTAAACACTTAGGGTTTAAACTGGCGATTGATGATCCCATGATGGTCAGTGGCCAGCACGAAATATTCCCGTTAATCGACATTGTTAAAGTCGACGTATCCAAAGCGCAATACGGGCAAATTGAAAAGAATATTTCACGATTCACTGATTCAAACATTCAGCTTGTGGCTGAGCAAGTTGATACCTATAACGATTTCAATACCTGCCGCGATCTCGGTTTTGATTTCTTCCAAGGTTATTTTTTCTCGCAGCCAGAAGCTCGTGTGCAACGCCACCTGCCTGCATCCAAAATGAACCTTGTCGACCTGATGGGCGAAAGCTCTCAAACGACATTCAACATAGACCGCGTGAATCAAATCATTGAAAGGGATGCCGCTCTTTCCTATTTATTGTTGAAGTTCATTAACAACCCAACAATTAACAAACGTTACAAGATTACATCGCTACGCCATGCTCTCAATTATATGGGAGAGGTCGAGATCAAAAAATTCATTGCGTTGTTATCCTTAGCAAACTTGAGCGATGATAAGCCAATAGAATTGATTCACATGTCACTGGTACGCGCTAAGTTCTTCGATTTAGTCGCAGAAGAGCGCAATGTAAAGAATGACCCTCCAATCGGTTTCTTGATTGGCCTGTTCTCTTTGCTCGATGCGTTACTAGATCAAGATATGCCTAACATTTTACGTCAGCTTCCACTTACCGAAGACGTCAATAACGCGTTGCTCGGCAAATCTGGAGAGTTCAACCACTATATTACGCTGGCTAAAGCCTTTGAGAGTGCAATTTGGCTTAATGTGATTAAGCAGTCGAAAGAGCTCAATATCGACCAAAAGCATCTACACAGTTTGTATAATCAGGCGGTAGTGTGGGGCAATGGTGTTAGAAAAACGATATCCGCTTACTTCCCTCGGACAAAAGTACAGTAACACTCATTGTGCAGTGAGCTTGTTACAATAGCTTAACCCTAGTTAGTCTACTGTGGTTCGATCGAGCGTACGTGTCTCTGAACGGAGATCATTGACCCGATAAGGCCCAGTGCGACTGATAGACCTAACATCAACAGTAAGGCGTTGCCGGTTAACCCCGTGATGTTGAAATCCTTCTGATAAAGCGATGCAAACGCTTGGATACTGCTATCCATCCACCAAAGAATAAGCACGACAGCAAACCACGCCATTAAGCCGCCCAAAAGACCATACCAAAAGCCGGTATACAAAAAGGGCCGATGAATGAACGCATCCGTAGCACCGACAAGCTTCATCACTAATATCTCATCGCGCTTATTCAGAATGTTTAATCGAATGGTATTACCGATAATCAAGACGACGGCAAGAAACAGTAAAGCCCCTATCATTGTCACCAGCTCGGTAGCAATGTCTAGCAAACCGTATAATCGCTCTAACCATTCAATGTCGAGCTTGCCGATATCCACTTCTCGTTGCTGCTTTAGCTTATCAAGCAGAATACCCGCAGCCGTTGGCGTAGCATGCTTGGGAACCGGCGTCACGAGAACAACATCCGGCAGCGGGTTGTCGTCTAGGTAGGCAATTGCGTCTCCCAAACCCGAGAGTTGCTTAAATTCTTGAAGTGCATCATTTGAAGAGATGAACCGCACGCCGTCGATTTCCGGCCATGTATTGAGCCGAGTCAGCAGTTGTTGGGTTGCCGCGGGAGACGTTGAGTCTTTGAGGAAGAGCGAGATCTCAGCTGCCTGCTCCCATCCTGCACTGATCTTTTCGGTATTCTTCACGAGGATGTACAACGTGCTGGGCAATGTAATGCTCAGGCCGAGTACGCCAATGGTCATCAATGAAGCTGCTGGGCTTCTCCATAAGTCACCCAAGCTCGCGAGCGCTTGGCGGATATGACTGACGAAGAACATAACAAACGCTTGAAATGCGCCAATTTTCGTCTTTCTTGCCCCTTGTTGACGGCCTTTGAAGAGAATACTCACAGTGCTCCCCCTTCTTCATTGTCAGTGAGGCCGTCGGTAATCATTTGACCATTTTTAAGCGTCAAGGTGCGGTATTTCATTCGCGCAATCAAACCGAGATCGTGGGTCGCAATGAATACTGACACGCCCGCTTGGTTGAAGTCTTCAAACAAACGGATAATTTCCATAGATAGCTTAGGATCAAGATTGCCAGTAGGTTCGTCTGCAAGCAGAAGTGGGGGCTTATTCACCACGGCGCGAGCAATGCCAACCCGTTGCTGTTCACCACCAGAGAGCATTATCGGAAGGTTTTTAGCTTTCTCTCGCAAACCAACCATCTCTAGGGCGGCGTGAACCCGTTTTGTCGTCTCTTTGTGGGTGTAGCCTTCAATAATCAAAGGTAAGGCGACATTGTCAAATACGGTTTTATCCATCAATAATTGATGGCTTTGGAAAATCATCCCTATATCGCGACGGATGTAAGCGATCTGACGGCGCTTTATGACATTGAGATCATGGCCATTGATAAGCACTCGGCCTACTGTTGGTCGCTCCATCAAGCTGATTAATTTGAGCAGAGTACTTTTACCCGCGCCAGAGTGACCTGTGAGAAATGCCATCTCACCGGGCTCAATGTGGAAGTCCACTTTACTGAGCGCCCTTTGTCCACCGGGGTACGTTTTGCTTACCTGCTCAAACTTAATCATTCTACGACCCTAACTTGTCCCTTAATCGCTTGTTGCTTCACCTTCACTGAACAACGCATCGATGAACTCTTCGCCATTGAATGGACGAAGGTCATCAATGCCCTCGCCCACGCCAATACAGCGAATTGGTATGTTAAACTGATCAGCGATGGCGAATATTACGCCACCTTTCGCCGTTCCATCGAGCTTGGTCAGGGTTAACCCGGTTAAACCCACGGCCTCATTAAAGATTTTCGCCTGACTCACTGCATTTTGACCTGTTCCCGCGTCTAAGGTCAACATCACTTCATGAGGCGCTTCGGGGTTGAGCTTTTTCATTACTCTCACCACTTTTTTTAACTCTTCCATGAGGTTGTTTTTGTTCTGTAAGCGACCTGCAGTGTCAGCAATTAAGACATCAACACCCCGTGCTTTAGAGGCCTCTAACGCATCGTACAACACGGAAGCACTGTCTGAACCTGTCGCCTGAGCAATGACTGGAATGTCATTCCTCTCGCCCCACACTTGTAACTGCTCTACCGCAGCGGCACGGAAAGTATCGCCGGCAGCCAACATGACTTTTTTGCCTTGCTGTTGAAACTGCTTAGCGAGTTTACCGATCGTCGTGGTTTTACCGACTCCATTCACGCCGACCATCAAAATTACAAATGGCCCCTGTGCTCTATCATGCTTATCCATCGGAACAGACAAAGGCTCTTCAACTTGATGCAGCATTTCGCTCATTTGTTGTTTGAGTTTTTCGTAAAGCGCGTCACCGTCTTTGAGCTGGGAAATCTTGGCAGAATCCGTGAGGTTTTTGATAATCTTCTGCGTAGTATCCATACCCACGTCAGCGACGAGTAACTGAGTTTCTAACTCCTCGTACAAATCGTCGTCAATGGCTTTGCCTTTGAACAAACTGACAATGCCACTTCCTAAGTTGGCTTTGGTGCGAGACAGGCTAGCTTTTAGTCGTTTAAAGAACGATGTTTTTTGTTCAGGTTCGGCCGCACTCTCTGTTTCCTCGGAAACGTCTTGAGTCTCTGCGACTTCAGGCACCTCATCAAGCGCAGGAGTAGACGCTTCAGCTTGCTCCGGAGCCTCATTGGCGTCCTCAGATGCTGCACTCTGGTCAACGACATCGTCGCTGGACTCGGGTTGCGATGTTTCAACATCTGTTGAAGGTTCAGGCTGAACGTCTGTGACTTCTTGCGTTGTCTCTGGCACTTCGCTTTGTACCGGTTGCTCAGTGTGTTGCGTTTCAGGCTGTGGTTGTGATGATTGGTCTTGCTTGTTCTTATTGAACCAGCCAAAAAGTTTCGACATCTTGCGGACAAACCCTTAGTAAATAGATGAAAGTCGGCTAAACTATGCGCCGTTTTATTTTTCTATGATATCACTGACTACCCTTATGAAGCGAGTCCCTAAATCAGCAACATCACCCAGCCGCTCATCGGGCCAAGTCAGAGTCATTGCAGGGCAGTGGCGAGGGCGTAAATTGCCTGTCAAAAATGCCGAAGGCCTCCGACCAACAACTGACCGAACCAAAGAAACCTTGTTCAATTGGCTAATGCATGATCTTGCTAATTCGAGATGTCTCGATGCCTTTGCAGGCTCGGGTGGATTAGGCATAGAGGCGTTATCTCGTTACGCCCAAGAATGCGTCTTTATCGAAGCGGACAAATCCGTCGCAAACGAGTTAAGCAAAAACCTACAATTGCTCAAGGCCAATGGACGTGTCATTCATCAAACCTCTCCCTCGGCCTTCAACTCACTTGAAGGTAAATTTGATATCGCTTTTATCGACCCACCGTTCAACAAAGGCCTGGTTGTACCCACCATAGATGCTTTGATAGAAAACGCGCTGTTAAATGTCGGAGCAAAAATCTATGTTGAACAAGAAGCCAGCACCCCAATGCCGGCTGTTGATTCGCGTTTTGATTTGATAAAAGAAAAGTCAACGAAGGCGCTGAGTTACGCCTTGTACGAATACCTGGGTTAAATTTCCAGGCCAATATTGGTCATTTTTTCTTCGAGCGCCAGTATCCTAGCCCGTTCAACAATATCAGTGGCTTTACCGGCACCTTCTACAACATCAAGTAGTTCGTTTTGCAGCGCGACCTCGAACTGCATTAAAGGATGCTGCTTCACAGAGTCGTCATCTGCTTCACCTGAGGCAAGTAAATAAGCCTCTACGCTGCCTTGAGATAACTTACTCACGACCACCGCACCTTGTGGGTCAACATCGAGGATTAAATTGATCGTTGCGGCCAATGCCATACCTGCATCAACCGCGGGGAATACACCAAAATTATCATAGTCAGAAGGGTCAGGAATCACATCCTCCACTTTCTCCAATTGAACAGCAAAGTTCACTTTGGTTTTCGGCGACTTCAGGGTTTCCCAAATCAGTGATAAACACTTTTGGCAGATATTCCCATGCTCGTATTCTGTGAGTTCACAAAACAATTGATAGTTCGGCACCATACGCTCGAGTAACGCCGCGCTGAATGCGACAGCTCGCCATCCCGAAAGCGCTCTGACTCGAGCAAAAGTATTAAGTTTGGATTTGCTCATTAGGCCACTCCTGGAGTATGTGAAAAGTAATTACCAATCCCATCTAAGAACATTTGAATGGCGATCATCACTAGAATCATGCCCATTAAACGTTCCATTGCGGTCAAACCTCTTTCGCCCAGTAAACGATGAAATACACCGGAGAAAAGCAAAATCACCGCAGTGATTAGCCAAGACGCACCTAACGCAATCGACCAATCCAACATGCGATCTGGATTTTGATTAGATAACAATATCAATGCAGCGAGAGTGGACGGCCCCGCTATCATGGGAATCGCCAAAGGCACCAAGAAAGGCTCTTCGCCGACAGCCAGATCCGACGTATTGCCTTGCTGAGGAAAAATCATTTTTAAGGCAATCAGGAATAATATAATCCCACCAGCAATGCTTACCGTTTCTTGTTTGACGTTGAGAAAATCTAATACAGCCTGACCACTGAACAAGAACACATAGAGTATGACAACCGCAAACAGCAGCTCTCTTACAAGGATAATTCGGCGTCGCTTGGGCTCTATTGTTTTCAACATGGACATAAACACCGGCAAATTGCCAAGGGGATCCATGATAAGGAATAGCATGACAGCCGCGGACCAAGTATCCATATTGCAGTTGAGCCTTTTAGTAAGAGTTTGCGCCGTTTATTAAGAATTTTACAGCCGAAAAATGGCGGCATTTTGCCCTACGCCACGACAACTGCAAAGAAAAGATTCGCAAATTGTCTCATTTCAGCTTAAATTTTACTATCTAAACAAAAAAACATGCCTTTTTAATTGGTTTTTAATTATGACAATGATGACAGTAAAAGAAGTGGCCGCGTTTTTGGATGTGCAAGAAGTAAGGGTAGAACGACTAGAACGAGAAAGCTTGCTGATTGCAAAAGATAAAGATGTAGACGGCGCCCCCCTGTTCGCTCGTGAAGACGTAGAAAAATACAAGGTATTGGCCGACCGCCTTGGCGGGATCTAGTCCCTCCAACATTTCATCCGGTTAAGAAAAAAGCACTGGTTTGGACTTGTCCACCAGTGCTTTTCTTTTTTTACTTCGTTAACAGTAAATTGGCAATACTGCGAATGCCCAAGCCTGTCGCTCCGATTGGCATTTCAGAAGTGGCACTACCGTGGTAAGCGGCAGCTAAATCGAGATGAATCCATCCCGCGCCTTCATTCGGTACAAATCGAGACAAGAAACCTGCCGCATTGGATGCACCACCAAATCCGCCACCTTTTTGTGGGCGACTATTCGCAGTATCAGCAAACGCAGACGGGCAACGCTCCTGATGGAATGGTTCAAGGGGCAATGGCCAAAACTTCTCATTCTCATCGCTAGCACAAGACAAGATAGTATCTCTTGCCTCGTCATCCAGTGTAAATACGCCGTGATAATCTTGTCCCAAAGCAACAAGCGCTGCTCCGGTGAGAGTCGCGGCGTCTAAAATCCACTTTGGATTGCATGCACTGGCCTTGAGCAGGCCATCAGCCAATACTAAACGCCCTTCAGCATCAGTGTTGACAATTTCAACACTCAAGCCATTGGCATAGGTCAAGACATCACCCAATTTGTACGCATGGCCGCTAATCAAGTTTTCCGCGCAACACAAGATGAGTTTCACACGCTTGTCGAGACCTTGAAGGATAGCTAGCCCCAGTGCGCCTGTGACCGTAGCTGCGCCCCCCATATCGCACTTCATGTCCAACATACCTTCGCTACTTTTGATACTGTAGCCACCGCTATCAAAGGTGATACCCTTACCAACCAATACGGTGTGAACTGGTGCATTAATATCGCCCGTCGGATTGTAATCGAGGTGAAGCATAACAGGAGGACGTTCACTGCCTCGACCTACGTTATAGATACCAACCCATCCCTCTTTGTTCAGTGCTTCACCAACGATCATTTCTGTCGTGACACACTCTGGGGCTAGCGATGTAATCCAATCTGCAGCGCGATTAGCGAGGTGCTCGGGAGACAATTCTTCTGGCGTTTCGTTTACCATTGCTCGAGTGAACACTAATGCTGAGTAAAAAGACTCAAGCTTCGCTTTGTCTGCGTTATCGGCAAAATTAATAGGCGTGGCGTTACGAGCGCGGGTGAAACTGAGCGCAAAAGCCCATTGCTGCTCAAAGCTCCACTGTCCTACCAGTGTCACGCTCGGCAGTGAGAAACCATCCAACTGACGCGCCGCTTTTTTTATTGTCCGAGTGGAATCACCTGTCTCTTGAAGGTGAATGACGGCTCCACTTTCTTTCATCGAAAGACGGCCCAATCCTCCCCACTGGCTTGGAGCCGAATGGCTGGACAACTCGACGGTAAAATCTGTCATAATGGTTTCCTTATTTTAAATTATAGGTTTTTCAATCCGCTATGCTTTTCCACTCCCCGTTGCACAAGGGTATTCTGCAACAGCGCTACAAGCGATTTCTAGCCGATGTAACACTTGAATCAAATGGCGAAACCGTTACCGCCCATTGCCCCAATACTGGAGCAATGACTCACTGTGCTGAACCGGGCTTCACGGCTTGGTTGAGCTTTAGTGACAACCCCAAGCGCAAATTAGCTTACACTTGGGAGCTTGCACAAACCCAAAGTGGGCATTGGATTGGCATTAATACGCATAACGCTAACAAATTGGTTGCTGAAGCGCTAAATAACAAGTCTATTTCTGCATTTTCTCACATCACCGACTGGAAAGCAGAAGTAACACCTCCAGGTGGCGAAGGCAGATTAGACTTTCAAGTGACTGAAAATAAAAATGGAGCCGAAACGCTTGGCTATATCGAAGTCAAGTCAGTCACGCTTGCGGAAGGTAATCAAGGTTTCTTCCCCGATGCAGTAACAACTCGCGGAGCTAAACACTGTAAAATGTTAGGAGAGCTTGCTGCGTCCGGCGTCCCGTGTACTTTACTATTCTGTGCTCAACATACTGCAATTGAATCAATTGATGTTGCCAGACACATCGACTCGAAGTACGCCGAGGCACTTGAGTATGCCATAGCTCAAGGTGTGCGAGTCATTGGCGTGAGTTGCACAATTAATGAACAAAAAATCAGCATTGATAAAGAAATTCCAATATTAGTGCAAAAAACAGCTTGATTTTTTTTGGTTAAGCGCCATATTTGCGCCTTGCTTTTACTCATCTTCACTGTGTATCAGTTAAAGATTGGTACGCTAGCGAACGGATAGAAAGACACTTTACGTTGCCTGTCATCGATGATTCTGCTATAGATTATCGATTAATATCAGGACATGCCGAGTGTCGTAGTGTAGGAGATGTGGCATATGCCAACAGGAAAAGAAACGAAATCCCTCGGACTATTAGCTCTAGCCGGCCTTGAGCCTTATCAGGCGGCAGCTGATGAAGAGTACATGAACGATGCGCAAATGAATCACTTCCGTTTGCTGCTGAAGGCATGGAGAGATCAACTTCGCGAAGAAGTGGACCGCACAGTAAGTCACATGAAAGACGAAGCTGCAAACTTCCCTGACCCTGTCGACCGCGCAGCGCAGGAAGAAGAATTCAGTCTTGAACTTCGAACGCGTGACCGCGAGCGCAAGTTGATCAAAAAAATCGAAAAGACATTGAAGCGCATTGAAGAAGACGATTTCGGCTTCTGCGATTCTTGCGGTATCGAAATTGGTATTCGCCGTTTAGAGGCGCGTCCAACAGCTGATCTTTGCATCGATTGTAAGACAATGGCTGAAATCAAGGAAAAACAACTTCAAGGTTAAACACTTTGAAGATGGTTCCTTATTAACAAAGCCTGCGCGGTCGTGATGTACGCCATCGCGCTGGCTTGTTAAAACGCACTATGGCGTTTCACTCTCAATACATTGGCCGTTTCGCGCCTTCCCCTTCTGGCCCTCTGCACATGGGCTCATTGCTTGCTGCACTCGCCAGTTTTTTAGATGCCAGAGCCAATCATGGTAAATGGTTGCTAAGAATCGAAGACTTAGACTTCCCTCGCAGCGTCAAAGGCGCAGACATTCAAATTCTCGACTCACTGAGAGCCCATGGTTTGTATTGGGATGATGACGTTGTTTATCAAAGCGAGCGATTAGACACTTACCACAGCGCAATTGCCGAGCTTACCGAAAAAAGCGGTGTTTATTACTGCCAGTGCACCAGAAAACTGATCCAAGCGACAGGAGGTGTGTATCAAGGCACATGTCGAGATCTGTTATTGCCGGCTGAAGGAAATGCACTGCGCTATAAGTTATCTCAAGTTCAGCCGGATTTTTACGACGCTGTACAAGGGCATGTGACAATTGAAGACAAATATTGCTTTCAAGACCCCGTTATTCTGCGCCGAGATGGTATCATTGCATACAATCTCGGTGTCGTGGTCGATGATATTGCTCAAGGGGTCACACATATTGTGCGAGGGCATGACTTATTGAGCACCACTCCCGTTCATTTGCACCTATACAATTCGTTCGGGCACAAAGCACCGAACTATGCCCATGTACCTGTGCTTTGCGCAAGCCCAGGGCACAAATTGAGCAAGCAAAATCACGCTAAAGCCATTGCTAACAACACGGCTGGCAGTAATGTTTATTTTGCGTTGTCACTGCTTGGGCTTGAACCGCCAAAATCGTTAGTCACTGACAATCCAGAAGGGCTAATCCACTGGGCAATAGCGCAATGGCATATTGATAAGATACCAAAAGCAGCGGAAATCGTTGTGGCGACAGGCGATTCCTCTTATTATAGCGACCCTCAATGAATTGGAGATAGTGTCATCATTAATCGCGTGCTTAAATCTGTGAAAAGTGTCTTTGGTAAATCCGGCGATGCCGACGTGCCAGAGGTAAATATTATTCCCAGATCCGAACATTCGATATCGCGAGAAGATATCTCTGCGAATGCCTTGAAAGTGCTTTACAGGCTCAACGGCGCTGGGTTTCAAGCACACCTCGTTGGCGGCTGTGTACGGGATTTGATGCTAGGCCTTCATCCAAAAGACTTTGATGTTGTCACCGATGCCACGCCAGAACAGATAAAAGGGCTATTCAAAAACTGTCGCCTCATCGGTCGTCGTTTTAGGCTTGCCCATATTGTTTTTGGTCGCGAAATTATTGAAGTCGCGACATTCAGAGGCCATCACGAGACAACAGGTGACAAACAGGATCTCGCCAAACAAGATAAAGACGGTTTGTTACTTAGAGACAATGTCTTTGGCAGCATAGAAGAAGACGCACAGCGTCGAGATTTCACCTTCAATGCGATGTATTACAATGTCGCCGACTACACGATTCGCGATTTTGCCAATGGCGAAGCCGCCATTGAAAAACGTGAAGTTGAGCTTATTGGCGACCCAGAAGTTCGATACCGCGAAGATCCGGTAAGGATGCTTCGAGCGGTGCGCTTTGCAGCCAAATTGTCGATGACTATCAGCCCTGGTACCGCAGAGCCAATCACTAAACTTGCTCATTTGTTGAATAACATTCCACCCGCCCGGTTGTTTGAGGAGACCCTTAAACTCTTTTTGTCGGGTAAAGGGTTGGCGACATTCGAGTTAATGTTGGACTATCAACTGGTTACCCCGCTGTTCCCACAATTAACGGCGTTACTGAATGACAAAAACAGTAAGGAATACCAGTTTATTCGACAGGTATTGATTAACACTGACAACCGCATCAACAGCGGGCAACGTGTTACTCCCGCATTTTTGTATGCGGCACTGTTGTGGTACCCACTAGAAGAACATGCCGCGAAATTAATGGCAGAGTCTGGGCTGACACCACATGATGCTTTCAATATCGCCATCAACGATGTGATACACCGTCAAACTCAGCGAATCATGATACCTAAACGCTTTTCCACTGTGATCAGGGACATTTGGATTCTTCAGCAGCGATTGCCAAGGCGTTTTGGCCGCAGAGCTTATCAGCTTCTCAACCACCCTAAATTCAGAGCAGGATATGATTTCCTTCTCATCAGAGGTCAGATTGAAGGTGGCTCACTTCACGAACTTGCAGACTGGTGGACTGATTTTCAGCACACGGATGCCGCTAAGCAAAAGAATTTGCTAAATGCATTGCGAAAACAAGAAGGTGGCAACTCCAATCGCCCCCGACGTAAAAAGCGTAAGCCACGCCAGGAAGGTTAATATGCAACAAGAAGTTGTATTTGTGGGAATGGGCAGCAATTTAGGGGATTCTGCGGGTCAACTACAAAGTGCACTGCAAGCGATGAAAGCCCTGCCTTCAACTTCAGTCATTGGTGCCTCCTCCTTGTATGCGAGTAAACCAATGGGGCCTCAAGACCAGCCTGATTACGTCAATGCCGTAGCCTGTTTGCAAACTGGTTTAGCACCGGAACCACTGCTGCGCGCCCTACAAGAAATAGAGCAAAACCACCACAGAGAACGAAAAGAAGAACGGTGGGGGCCAAGAACATTGGACCTCGATATTTTGCTCTATGGCGACTTAAAGGTCGATACGCCGACTTTGACAATACCTCATTACGGAATGGCAGACCGAGAGTTTGTTCTTGTGCCGCTGTTTGAATTGAAACCGGACCTTATAATGCCGGATGGCAAAGTGATAGCGAAATGGGTTGCCCAATGCTCCCTAGCAGGTCTTCGTCGTCTAAGGTCTTCCAATCTAAGCTAAAATCCGTATAGTGCGGCGAAAACCCTATAAAAAGCGGACAATGTTTATGAAAAAAGTCACCGTGTCTAGTTTGCTTGCCAAAAAGCAAGCTGGTGAAAAGATAACTGCGCTTACCGCGTATGATGCATCATTTGCAAAAATGTTCGATGAACAAGGCATCGACGTCATGTTAATTGGTGATTCGCTTGGTATGGTTTTGAAAGGCGATGACGACACCCTAGCGGTAACCGTCGAGAATATTGCTTATCACACTCAGTCTGTACGACGTGGCACCGACAGAGCTTTTGTCATCGCAGACATGCCCTTCATGTCGTATGCCAACCCCAATGCTACTTATGAGAATGCTGCCAAACTTATGGCGGCTGGCGCCAGCATGGTCAAGCTAGAAGGTGGCACTTGGTTAGCAGAATCGATAACTGGTCTAAATCAACGCGGAGTGCCCGTGTGCGGGCATTTAGGCTTAACCCCCCAGTCAGTGCATGTCTTTGGTGGGTTTAAAGTCCAGGGCCGCGATGAGGACAAAGCACAGCAATTGCTTGAGGAAGCCATCGCTTTGGAGCGTGCAGGTATACAGTTGCTGGTACTGGAATGTGTACCCACCAGCTTGGGTAAAAAGGTTTCCGAAGCCTTGACGATTCCCGTAATCGGCATAGGTGCAGGTAATCAAACGGACGGTCAAATTCTCGTCATGCACGACATGTTTGGGGTGAGCGCCAACTACATGCCAAAGTTCTCGAAGAATTATTTATCTGAAACTGGCGATTTAAGACAAGCTGTCAGTCAGTACATTGAAGAAGTGCAATCCGGCGCATTCCCGTCAAGTGCCCATAGTTTCGAGTAAAATATGCAAGTCATAGAAAATATCAGTGAACTACGTGAAATCCGCCGCCGTTGGAAACAAGAAGACAAAGTCATTGCGTTTGTTCCGACAATGGGTAACTTGCATGACGGCCACCTCCAGCTTGTGAGAGCCGCCAAAGCAGAATCTGATATCGTAATTGTTTCGATTTTTGTTAACCCTTTGCAGTTCGGTCCAGACGAAGATTTGGATGCCTACCCGCGTACAATAGAAGAAGACAAAGCGAAACTCGCCGCATTAGGTGTGACCGCGCTTTTCTTACCCAAGTCTTCAGATATTTACCCACGGGGATTGGAACAACAGACCTTTGTCGAGGTGCCTGGCATATCCTATATGATATGCGGTGCCAGCCGCCCGGGTCACTTTCGTGGCGTCGCTACTATTGTCTCCAAATTGTTCAATATGGTGCAGCCGAATAAGGCGTTTTTTGGCGAAAAAGATTACCAACAACTTCAAGTCATCAAGGCAATGGTTACCGACCTCTCAATGAACTTAGAAGTGTTTGGTGTGCCTACCCAACGAGAAGATGACGGTTTGGCCATGAGCTCGCGCAATGGATATTTAACCGACGAGCAACGACGGCTTGCCCCACAACTGTATCAATTACTCAATGCCCTTGGTGATGAGATTCTCGCAGGACGTCGAGACTTTAGTAAGCTTATCCAAGCATATAGAGAGCAAGTCAGTGCAGCGGGATTTAAGCCTGATTACATAGAGATCCGTGAAGCATCAACACTGCTACACCCCAGTCATGAAGACACCGAATTGGTTATCTTAATTGCGGCGTTTTTAGGCAAGACAAGGTTGATCGACAACCTACAAATATCGCTTTAAAATTAAGGAGTGAGTGTACACTCACTCTTTATCAATTCATTCCAAAACAACGCTTTTGTTGCTATCTCGTGTTGCTCTTCGAGAATATTTTCTAAGTCATCTAAAGTCGTTAACGGGTTTGCCAGTACCACTCTAAACACCGTCACTGGCGCTTCGGGATAGGCAGGTGCTTCGAGGCGAGTACGAGACACAAAAGACTTACCGGCTTCCCGTTGTTGCTTTTGCACTTTGACAACCAGCTTATCGAGTTTTTCATTCAACGCGACCCTGTCTTTCTCGTCAGTAAGTCGCTTGGCAAGGCACGCAGGGCGAACGCGATAAGTTAGCAAAGATAATGTTGGCGCGGTGATCAATTCAAAATCAGGATGTGCTTCAATCATTGCAGCAAACGTTTGGGCTTTTTCAATACTTTGGTCAATAAGCAGTTCGTAGCCCTTGCGCCCAAAGATGTGCATTGATGAATACACCATCATGGCCATACCATTACGAGACCCTTCAAGGGTAGTTGCCCCCAAGTCTTTGGAGCCCTCACGCAAAATATACTGTGCATGATGACGCACCGCATTGGCATCTTCGGGATTTTTAAACAACGCCATTCCTGCGCCCATAGGCACGTACATCTGCTTGTGTGCGTCTATGGTAATTGAGTCTGCGCGTTCAATGCCTTTGAGTCTGTCGCGATATTGATTTGAGAACAGGGTTGCCCCGCCCCAGGCCGCATCGACATGGAACCAGCAGCCCAACTCTTTCGCGACATCAGCTAGTTCATCTAGCGGGTCAACATGGCCAGTTTCAGTAGTGCCACCAACGCCGACAATCGCCAATAAACGGTTACCTTGCTCCTGGTACTGCTTACCGGCTTCTAATGTGGCTTGAGGTGATAACGTTTGCGATGGGCACTCTAATTTGAGTAACTGGTCACGCCCAATTCCCAGCACATCTGACGCTTTGGAAAGCGAGTAATGGCCGCGTTTAGAGCACAAAATACCGAGATTCTCGATGCCATAGTGGCGATAAGCCGCAGCCAAACCTTTTTTCGCCACGCCTGCAAAACCAGGGCCTGGACCCAAAATTTTATTTCTAGCGACCCACAGGGCTGTAATATTCGCGACCGTGCCACCCGAACAGAATGCACCTAACGCGTGGCGGGCACTGTGCAAATAATTAGCGTAAAAAGCATCGTCTTGGCCGTATACAATGTGGTGCATCATGCCAAGTACCTGTCGCTCTAATGGCGTAAAGGCCTTAGACGTCTCAATCTTGACCAAGTTTTGATTGAGACCGACCATCAATTTCGCGAGTGGCAAATGAAAATATGGCAATGCCGATGTCATATGGCCGATAAAGGTAGGCGAATAGGTATTAACGGAGTGTGCAACTAGCTTTTCGAGTAGCGCTTCTGCATGGGTAGAGACAAAATCGGGGGCTTCAGGAATGCGGGCTTGTGAGAAATCTTGTTCAATCTCTTCCAAAGAGGTTTTTTTCGTCACCACGTGCTGGGACAAAAAATCCAATATATTGTCAGATAAGTGCTGCTCAATCTGAGCCAGTTTTGAGTCCTTGTGTTCAGGCTTGGTAAAGACCCTAAACAAGTGCTCCAAACTTACTTGCGCTTCACCCACTAAACACCTCTTACCCTTCTTGTACCGATCCTAAAGCTTCTGAATAAACGCGTTATTCTTGTAAAACGCAGACGCTTGAAGTTGCGATTGAAAGCTTTGCAGCTTTATTACAAAACCCGCGAACTTTACCGCAAAATACAGATAAACGCCAAATTTATAACGTTTATAACTCGTATTGTGATTGCGTTATTAAGCATCTCATTGATTGTACCTTTCACGTTTTTCATCGTAATTCGAACAGCTCTGCTATATTTACTAATACTGGTTGAATTGCGATTTCGATTGCAACGAATACCAGATAGGTAGTTAAGGAGGCGTCTATGCCTATCAGAGAAATCACAGAGCACGTACACATTGAAAGTATAGTGCCTTATTTCCAACCCATCATTGATATACAGCAACAGAGAGTGTGGCGCTACGAATGCTTGGCGAGGTTGGTAACACCTGCGGAGCAAACGTTCCTGCCAAGCGAGTTTTTGTACCTGCTAGAACGAGACAACCATGCTCAACAGTTAACAGAAACCATGTTTACGCAGAGCGCTCGCTACTTTATGCATTCCAATCTGCCTTGGAATATCAATTTGAATGCGGTCGACCTCGATGATGATCACGTCACCAATACGTTACTCACCTTGCTGGGTGACTACCCCAATCCATCGAGAGTAAGTGTTGAGGTAAGCGCGCAAACTGCCCTTGAGCACACCGAAGCGTTACGACGATTTATCGACAAAAGTTTGCACAGTGGCTTGGGTGTATTTATTGATAATGTGGGTAAAACGCCCATTAATATCAATACATTGTTTGCTATGCCTATTAGAGGAATCAAGTTGGCGGGCGAGTTGTTTTCTCACTATTTGGCAGAGCCGGATGTCCAAGATTACGTTCAGCATGTGTGCACTAAGGCGAAACAAAAGCAGATAACCGTTATTGCAGAACAAATTGAAGATGACGTCACCTTAACTCAGGTGGAGAAATTGGGTGTTAAATACGCTCAAGGCTACGTCTTTTGCCAACCTGCACCGTCAGTATCACACTGACGGTTTACAGTTTATCTGCCAACAAGATTGGCCACTTTCGCGATATTTTTTCTCGAATGGCGTCATATAGTCGTTACCGGCTATCACCTTGAGCTCGGTACTCAGCCCATAGGCGCTAGCAGCTTGAGCGAACTCTTGACAGTAGATTTTCCAGTTACTTCGCACTTCGACGTGCGGGCAGATCGCCATTAAATCGACCATCGCTGGCGAAGCATGCCAACGCTTTTGGACTTGGGTGCCTTTGGGATAGGGGTTGGGGTATAGCAAGTAGTGTTTGATCACTTTCCAACGAGCTTGATGCACCAGCCGCCAAAAATCATTTACATCCGCCCTGACTACCATGTAGTTGTTTTGCGTTGAGGCATAGTGAGCGTGCTTATCAACGCGTTGTGCCGACTTATCGATACCAATAACTCGCGCATTAGGATAAAGCTGCGCCAAGGTGGCGGTGCTTTGGCCAACACCGCAACAGGAGTCTAGAACGATATCGCCCTGCCAATCACCTAACCAAGCTAGAGTATGTTCATACGCGTCTTGTGTATGCGCAGACACAGGACGTCGATTCTCAGCTTGTTGGTATTTGAGAACCAACTCGTCTAGCTTATCGTGTACCCCTTCCTGGGATGTAGTAATGCCCCTTGAATTACCTGTGGTCATTAGTGCCTAATTCCCGTGCCTCTTTTCAGCAACACGTATGCGGTAGTAAATAGCGCGGCATTAAACAGTACAAGAAGACCTAAGGACAACCATACATTCACATCAGACACGCCTAAAAAGCCGTACCTAAAACCATTAACCATATAAACAATCGGATTGGCTTTGCTCACCATTTGCCAAAATTCAGGCAATAGCGTCAGCGAGTAAAATACGCCTCCAAGATAGGTAAGTGGTGTCAACACAAAGGTCGGGACGATGCTGATATCGTCAAAGGTTTTGGCGTAAATGCCGTTGATCAATCCCGCTGTGGCAAACAGACTTGAAGTCAATAGTACGGTCAGCACGATCACTGCGAAGTTGTGAATTTGAACATCGACAAATACCAATGATACCAAAGTAACAATAATGCCAATCAGGATGGCTCTTGCAACGCCACCACCAACAAACCCCATGATAATCACCCAAGTTGGGACTGGCGCTACCAGCAACTCTTCAATATTGCGCTGGAATTTGGCACTGAAAAAGGAGCTAGAAACGTTGGCGTAAGAATTTGTGATCACAGACATCATGATAAGGCCTGGAACGATAAATTCCATGTAACTAAAACCACCCATCTGGCCAATTCTTTGGCCGATCAAATTACCAAAAATTACAAAATAGAGGCTCATGGTGATCGCTGGAGGAACAAGGGTTTGCACCCAAATTCGCAGCCATCGAGTGCACTCTTTAATCCAAATCGTTGTTAACGCAACGCGATTATCACTCTTGTGCATATTACTGTTCTCCCCCGTTGCGGCCTGACTCAACTAAACGAACAAACAGTTCTTCGAGACGATTGGCTTTGTTTCGCATACTCATAACCTGCACACTTTGCTCAGTGAGCTGCTGAAATACCCCGTTCATACCTTGGTCTTTCTCGACATCAACTTCTAATGTGTGTTCATCCAACATTCTGGATTCGAAACCTTCAATTGTTGGAGTGAAACCTGGCGTTTTTAAATCCAGTACAAAGGTTTCGATGTTCAACTTAGACAATAAATCTTTCATCGTCGTATTCTCGACGATTACACCTTTGTCGATAATAGCGATGTTTCGACACAGCATTTCGGCCTCTTCCAAATAGTGCGTCGTTAAAATAATGGTGATGCCTTGGTTATTGATTTCTTCTAAGAATTTCCACATCGAGCGTCGAATTTCAATATCAACACCGGCAGTTGGTTCATCCAGTATCAGTAGCTTAGGTTCGTGCATCAGTGCTCTAGCAATCATTAAACGGCGTTTCATTCCACCCGATAGCTCACGAGCTCTGGCGTTGCGTTTTTCCCACAAGTCGAGTTGCTTGAGGTATTTCTCAGCGCGAACTTTGGCAATGTTACGAGGCACGCCATAGTAACCCGCTTGGTTTAAAACGATTTGCAGCAAGGTTTCAAATTGATTGAAATTAAATTCTTGCGGCACCAATCCTATAAACGACTTGGCGAGTTCTTTTTGTGTGGTCAAATCGTGTCCGAAAATATTGACCGTACCTTCGGTTTGATTGACCAAAGAGCTCACGATACCAATGGTCGTTGATTTCCCTGCGCCATTTGGTCCGAGCAATGCGAAAAAGTCGCCTTGTTCGACAACGAGGTCGACACCTTTGAGCGCCTGCGTTCCGCCATCATAGGTTTTTTTGAGTTGCTGAATATCTAATGCTTTCATTGCACCATCCGGTGATTGTGAGTTGCTGTGCGGTAACTAAGGTGATAGAAATAACGACCAAGCCATTTGCTTAACAAGTTATTAACACAACTAGAATTTTTCAAACTCCGTAGAGGTGTTGTCATTTTGCCACATTTCAACCCCTACACTCTATTAAAACGATAAAACGACAAGAGGAATTTATGGCACATTTATCTCCACTCCCTGCAGAGACTACTCCAGAACTGGCCGATGACTTTGCAATTTTCGAACGCATTCTTGGTTTCGTGCCAAATAGCTTGCTCACTATGCAGCGTCGACCAGATATCGTAAAAGGGTTTGGCGTACTGACGAATGCCGTTATGTCTCCTGAGGGCAGCGTGGATTTGGGTTTCAAACGCCTTCTAGCACACTTTGCTAGCCGTGCTGCGGGTTGTCAGTATTGCGAGGCGCATTCATTGATCGCTGCTGGTATTCACGGGATCAGCGATGAAAAAATTGCTGCTGTATGGGAATACCAGTCGAGTCCGCTGTATAGCGACGCTGAGCGCGTTGCCCTCGATTATGCGCTGGCCGCAGGTAGTGTACCTAATGCCGTTGATGAGCCTCTTATGGTGAGAATGAAGCAACATTGGCAAGAAGATCAAATTGTCGAGATTTTAGGGGCGATTTGTTTGTACGGCTTCTTAAATCGTTGGAACGACTCAATGGCGACAGATTTAGAAGAAGCCCCGACAGAGCTTGGCGATAAGGTGCTCCGTCAGGGCGGTTGGACAGGCGGTAAACATCGGGATTAGACCGCCTTTTGGGGGAACGCTGGTGTAGTAATAAAAAACAGTAGGTGAGGCAGGAGGAAGGGTTCACCTACTGCGCGCCAGCATCGCGCAACCTTATCGACGAGTTGTTAGGCTAGCCTAGCGACTCGCCGTTAATGCGTTGGGGCTATCGGCAATTTGCACTACCACTTTTCGGTCAAAGAACGCTGACTCGCCTTTGACTCCTGAGCTTTGGTCCTCACCTAAAGCCAGAGTGAGTATTTGCTCACTATTTACCCCTTTATCAACAAGGTAAGCTTTGACGCTAGTCGCTCGCTGCATTGATAACGTCTTGTTGTATTGCGCGTTACCTCTGTGGTCAGCATGGCCAATGAGTCTGACTTTCAGTTGATCATGGCGTTTCATCGCTGACGCAATGAGGTCGAGTTGGGGCTTGTAAACGTCCTCTACCTCTGCCGAACCCGTTTTAAACTGCACATTGGTTTCAATTGCCAAAACACGTTCTGTCGGTGACGACTCCATTGCCACATGGGTAGCTTTTACTTGTTGCTGCATGCTTTCAATCGCGTCATGCATGGCAAATAGTTCCTTCTGCGCGCTTGATAACGCTTGTTTGGCCGCGACTAACTCCATTTCACTGTGTTTTAACTCTTCTTCTTGCAATACGTCGTTGCCAATCATGGCGCCAAAGATCCCACCCACCGCGGCGCCAATCGGCCCAGCGATAACTGCACCGACAAGGACACCCGAGCCCATGCCAATCGCAGGGGTATATTCAGACTTAGTATCGTTTTCTTGCGTGTGAGTGTTGGCAAGAGCATGACCACTTAATGAAGTCACAATGGCAGTAGCGATAATGGTGTTAACTAATGTTTTACGCATGATGTGTTCTCCCGTGAATTGCGTTTACGGGATTAATTAAACGAGAACAATCTGGCAATGTTGAGGAAAGCTAGAGCCAATGTAACGATACTAAAAGGCAGATTAGCAATGTATATTCGACGTGCGCAAAATGCGTAGAAACACCCGCAAGCCCAACAAAAGTGCATGATTTAAATCATGATTTAGCATTTATTCTCGATAGAAAATGGCAAGAATATGGCGATCATGGGGATTTTCTGCCTCCTTTGCCTCATTTTTGACATTCTGAGGTATGATGAATCCCATAGTAAAGAAGTGAAGGATATCGGTTATGCCCAAGGTGATTGCATTAGTAGAAGACGATGCAGCAATCAGAGAAAACTATAAGGCTGCTTTATTAAGCCAAGGCTACGAAGTTCGCTCTTTTAGTGACAGGCCTTCAGCTTCCCAAGCGTTTAGCGAGTCGCTGCCAGATCTCGCCATTATCGATATTGGTTTAAACGACGAAATGGAAGGAGGTTTTGTGTTGTGTCAGCAGTTGCGCCAGCTTTCTCAGTCTCTTCCCATCATATTTTTCACAGCACGAGACAATGATGTCGATACCATTAGTGGATTGCGAATGGGAGCCGATGACTATCTGACGAAGGACATAAGCATGGCGCATTTGTTAGCCAGAATTGCTGCCTTGTTTCGCCGTGTGGATTTGCAAACTAAGCCTGTCGCTCAAAGCGATGAAATTAAAATCGGCCATTTGAATGTCGATATCAATCGCATGACGGTGACATGGAAACAGCAAGAGGTTGCCCTCACCGTCACTGAGTTTTGGATGCTTCACGCATTGATTAAACGCCCCGGGCACGTAAAAAGTCGCCAGCAACTAATGGACGAATCACAAATGGTTGTAGACGATACAACGATAACCAGCCATATCAAACGTATGCGTAAAAAATTCGTCCAATTGGATGCTACATTCGACCACATTGATACGGTTTACGGCATGGGCTACCGCTGGCAATAATCATGTTGAATATCAGATTGTCCATTCGCGTTCAGCTGTTGTTACTTTCATTGTTCTTGTTTGCTATCCCCTGGCTTGGTTATAAATATGTCTGGGAACTAGAAGAATATTTAAGGATAGGGCAAGAACAAACCATGATAGGTACGGCTAGAGCAATCGCTACCGCGCTTCATGAACAACCTGCACTATTTGACAATCAATCCGCATACCTACAAACCGTCAGACCGGGAACCGATCTTTACGCTCCACCTATTGACGTCCCAATCCAGCTCGATGGTAGCTTGAGTGATTGGGAGAGCGTATGGCCACTGGTTCAACGTTATGACGACAACAATGTGGTCCATTGGTTTGATGACTCCTTTCCTCGCCCCGATATCAGCTTGTCATTTGAACACATGGTAGGTCGATATGGTGCGTATCTTTATGCCATGTTTTCGGTACGTGACGACATCACAGTTTGGCGACGTCCCAGTTCGCTTTCTGTAGATAAAAGTGACCACTTACTTATTGGTCTTCTCAATGAAAACGGCGATTTGGAGAGATATGTTATTTCGCCCTATGGCTCTGGATGGGTCAACGCTTATCACCTCGATCAGGTGCAAAACACATATCGCGCCGTTGACAATGAATTGCGTATTCAAGGGCATTGGCGTCAAACTGATTCAGGTTACAATATTGAACTTAGGTTTCCCTTGGAAATGACATCGGGGTCTCTCGCCTTTGCCTTGATTGACGTTGATAAACCCATTGAGCGTAACAAACGCTATGCCGTGGGTACAGCCAACCCGAACAAAACCGACGCACTCGGTACCGTTCTAACACCATCTCCAGAAATTAAACGAGTACTGTCGGGGCTGAAATACGCGGATTCTAGGGTCTGGGTAGTAGACAGACACAAACGCGTGTTAGCGAAAGCAGGTGACATACAGTCAGCTAATGGTATCAACGTTAGATTCAGAACCCCGCCCAAAGACACCCTGTGGAATCGCATCGAACAAGATTATTTACTGCCGCTTTACTATCAGATTTTGACCAAGCCACCGGCCGATTTTGTTGATGAACTGGAAGGAGCATACGCTTTAGTTGGTCGGGATATTTCAAGTGCGCTGAATGGAAAAGCGGATTCGTTGTGGCGGTTATCGCCAGACAACAAAGCGGTTGTGTTATCTGCAGCTTATCCGATTTTCATTGATGATGTCGTGCGCGGTGCGGTTATCGTAGAGCAAACGACAAACGGAATACGAACGCTGAGAAACCGAGCGCTTGAAGAACTCTTTCACGTTATTCTAGCCGTTATGCTACTGGGAACACTCAGTTTGCTGTTATTTGCTAATCGTATATCAAGCCGAATCCGCCGTCTTCGCGATAGTACTGAGGCGGTAATCGATGACAACGGCAAGATTATCGGTGAACTTCCAGTGGTTACACAAAAAGATGAAATCGGTGACTTGTCTCGCTCATTCAGCACTGTGCTAAGCCGCTTGCAACAATACAATTCTTATCTGGAAAATATGGCCTCTCGTTTGTCACATGAGTTGCGTACACCAATTGCCATCGTCAGAAGTAGCCTAGATACCTTGGGCCATGTCAAAGAACCTGAGCAACAATCTCAGTTTATCGAGCGCGCGCAGTCTGGGCTAAACCGATTGAGTAATATTCTCAACAGCATGAGCGAAGCCACACGATTAGAGCACGCCATTGCACAAGAGGACAGTGAACAGTTTGATGTGGTAAAAGTCCTGACTGGCTGTGTTGAGGGCTATCGACATGCCTACCGTGAGCGACAATTTGTTGTCAAAGAATCGACGAGCCAAGCCATTGTATTAGGGTCAGATGAACTGTTTGCTCAGATGCTTGATAAAATCATTGCTAACGCCGTTGAGTTTAGTGAACAAGGCGACGTGATTTCTGCTCATGTTTGGCAAGACGCCAAACAATTGCACCTCTCTGTTACCAACCCAGGACCATTGCTACCCGACGGTATGAAAGAACAACTCATTCACTCGATGGTTTCGGTTCGCCCCGATAAAGGCAATCAGCATAATGATGACCCTCACTTAGGTCTCGGCCTATACATCGCCCAAATGATCGCGAGTTTTCACAAGGGTAATATAACGCTGTCAAACCTACCTGATAACACTGGCGTTTGTGTTGTCATCAGTCTACCCATTCACTCTTGAGCTAATGCGAGTGGCAGTCGCCCCTTTGATCGAAACAGGGGCGGCTTGGTTTCCAACCGATTTTTATTATCCTAAAGTTGTAACCGCATGAATTTCATATTTTTTATTCACTACTATGCTTGAAGTTATAAACAAAAACGTGATTTCGAGCATCGTGATAGCGAAAAATACAACGCCGAAATTTTGTTCGGCATGCCTCGGTCACTTAATGCAATCGCAATGTGGAGTGTGAAAACACACCACTTGCCACGCAATCTAAGACACTGCCCCTTTATAGGTAGTGACGACAACAGGAGTGACAATAATGAAACGGTACATCACGAAAAAGAATATCATCGGCGTAATGGTGCTCTACATCAGCATTGTTTTCTTAAATTCTTTACGCTTCAAATTCACTAACGACCCAGAGACGCAGCATATATTTGGTACATTGGATTTGTGGGCATCGGACACTTTCGGTATCGAAGGTCTATTTAATCCCGGTGGTCTTTTTAGCGCAGTGACTATTGGCTCAGCAGAATTGGTTGCGTCATTTATTCTATTGACCGGCTTGTTTACTGCCAGAAAGATTCTAATCCCCCTAGGTGCCGCCATGGCAATGGGCATAATGACAGGTGCGATTTCATTCCACCTGTTTACTCCACTGGGCGTAGAAGTCATTCGTGCTGATGGTCAAGGTGATGGAGGCGCGCTGTTTAGCGCGGCCGTTGGAATATGGGTAGTATCGGGGATCTTGTTATTTTTACACAAAGAACTAGTCATTAACCTTTTTCAAAAAGACTAAATTCTCATTTGCGGTGATATGCGAGGGGCATATCGCCGTTTTTATCTCTTGTGCCGATTAGACCCACCAATTTTTTCGATTTTCTTTTGTTAAAGACGACAGCAATACTTGCCCTATGATTTTGCGATGATTTGCGCTTGATGTTTGTGCAATTAGCAAAGCTCAACCTTGGCGATGGACGACTAACATTGAAGATCAAAATTTCACTTTGCTTGCTGGCGCTTAGCCATGTATTACCCTGTACATCAAGTGCAGCCACCACAGACATTAACAACACTGAAATTCGTCAAAAGGCGAAAGTGTTCGGCACTATTCCCGAGCGAATGCCACACAGCGGTGCAGACACGGCGCAACAGATAGCGTTGGGTAAAATGCTGTATTTCGAAACGGCACTGTCGGTGAATCGAACACAATCTTGCAATAGTTGCCATAACCTACTCAACGGCGGTCATGGTGTAGATCACCTGAAAACCCCCACTGGTGCAACGGGCGTTATCCTTAGACGCAACGCGCCCTCGACATTCAACGCGGGTTTCCAGCATGCTCAGAATTGGGATTCTGTCGTCCCCACCCTTGAAGCGCAGGCACAACGCGTTTTACTTAGCCCAGATGAAATGGCCTTGCCATCTGAAGCTGTAGCCGTACAAAGAGTAGAGGATAAGTACTTGGCTGCCTTTGAGAAGGCATTTCCGAACTCGCCAGATCCGGTTTCATTCGCGAATATTGCCGCTGCACTTGCAGCTTTTCAACGTACCCTGATTACCGAAGACAGATTTGATCAATTTATTGCGGGTAACGATAACGCGTTAACAATCACAGAAAAGAAAGGCTTTTTACAATTTTTGCGTAAAGGATGCGCGGCCTGCCATTCAGGCCCGATGATGGGTGGCCAGTTTGACATGAAGATTGGCTTAGTTGTTCCCTACCCTAACACGCAAGACAAAGGCATTGCTGAAATCACTGGACGACAATCACACGAGTATCTATTCAAAGTGCCAATTTTGCGTAATGTGGCCAATACATGGCCGTATTTTCACGATGGCCAAGGGAGCTCGCTGGAAGACGCCGTCTTTCTCACGGGTTGGCATCAATTAGGGCAAAAAATGAATGATCAGGAAGTCACTGAAATCAGTGCATTCCTACGCAGTTTGAACAATACAAAGCCCTACAAAGACTAAGGAGTGCTCACACGCAAACTCAGCCTGACGCCAAAGCTACAAGAATAGCAATAAATAACAGACCTCAAACGATAAGAGAGCAGAGTTTACGTGCTCTGCTCTCGCAATATTGCGCTATGCGTTGGCAAGTTCTGGGGATGCCTTGCTTACGCTTGAGACAATCACATTATCCAAAGCCAATCGGCCAGCGCCTGATATGAGCAATGAAACTGACATCCCAAAAAGTGCTAGCCCGAACTCATATCCATTACTTGCCATGAAAAAGCCATTCTCGAAGTGCACAGCAAAAATGGCAACAACCATAGTGAAAGCGGTAACGATTGCCGTTGGTCGCGTCAATAGTCCAGCGATAAGGAATAAGCCACCAAAAAATTCAGCGCTCCCTGCCAATAAAGCCATTAAATAACCCGGTTCCAAGCCAATTGATGCCATCCACTGTCCAGTACCTTCCAGTCCATATCCTCCGAACCACGCAAACAACTTTTGAGCGCCATGAAGCGCGAAAGTCAAACCCGCAATTACGCGTAAAACGACGGGAGCGAAACCTGCAGAGCCATTAGAAAAAAGTAACGATGTAAGTTGAGCAGCCATAATAATATCCTCATAAAGTAAACCAATGCTTCAGTAACTGAAATATTATTATCTAAATTAAAGAACGTAAATACGTTAAAATATACAATTAAATCCTAATTTATAGAATGAATTAAATTTTAAGGTGCTTTAATGTCACACTGTGAAAGCTTTTAAAGTGCTATCCTTTCTATTATTTAAAAAGTCTCGGAGAAAACTATGCGAACTACGCTAGTCATTGCTAGCTTGTTAGCGTTTGGGGTGAGTCCAGTATTGGCTGACGATGTAAACATTACTGTTATCGGTAGTGATGGCAAGCCAGTAGAAGGGGCTGTTATTACACTGAATTCACCAGCGGCAAGTGCACTACCGACTGACCAAAAGCAAGCCATCATGGACCAAGTTGATAAACAGTTTACACCCCATGTACTTGTGGTTCAGAAAAACACCGAGGTGGCCTTTCCCAATTCAGATTCCATTCGCCATCATGTTTATTCGTTTTCTCCAGCGAAGCGTTTTGAATTAAAGTTGTACAAAGAGTTTGAAGCAAAGCCTGTTACCTTTGAAGAATCAGGGTTAGTCGAAATTGGCTGTAATATCCATGATTGGATGGTGGGGTACATTTTTGTCGCAGACTCACCCTATTTTGCGAAAACTGGCATCGATGGCGTCGCAACTATAGACGTACCAAGCGATGACTATGAAATCACTTTTTGGCATCCCGCCGCTTCTTTTGAAGACAATGAGAAAGTCTATTCATTGAAGGCGTCTGAAAAAATGAAAACAATTCAACTCGAAGATGAACTTATAGAGGGGTTGGACTTCTCTACTGGTTTTGAAGAGTATTAACTGGGTACTGAGATAGATGTATAGACTAATATCGATAACCACAGCTTTATTGTTTTCTTCCATGGTTCATGCCGAGGTACAGGGTTTGTTCCGCTTAAGTGGCGTAAACGCTACGGGCCCTGACAGTTACCAAGACGATGGTTCGGGTACTTTCAGGTACACGGGAACAGATCTCGTACTATCGCAGGCAGTCATAACTGGCGACTTTGATTTAGGTGCAGATTTTAGTTTTCACGGCGTAGCCAATGGTTATTCAGATGGCGAACAACAACTTGGTTTCACGCAGGCATATGTTAAATACCAGCCACTGATGGCAGGAAAAGCCAAAGTGAGTGCAAAGGCAGGCTTTTTCTACCCGGCCTTATCAGTCGAAAATACCGACATTGGATGGTTGTCCTCGCACTATTTAACAAACTCAGCCATCAACAGCTGGATTGGCGAAGAGTTACGCACTGCAGGGCTTGAATTAACGGTAAAACTGCCGGGTAGACAAAGACGTAGCCCATGGAGCTGGCAGTTCAATGCAGCAGGCTTCAAAGCCAATGATACCTTGGGAGCGCTTCTCACTTGGCGCGGTTTTGCTCTACACGATAGACAAAGCCTCAATAACGATGAAGTTAACTTTGCCCCTTATCCTGCGGTGATAAACCCAGAAATTCTCAATAGCCCCAGTTGGAATCAACCTTTTCATGAAGTAGACGGTAAGTGGGGGTTCTACGTAGGGGCACAAGCCAACTATCTGCGAAAGTTCGACATCCGATATTACTATTATGACAACTTAGCAGACTCCAATGTAGTAAATGATGAGCGGCTATACGCTTGGCGCACCAAATTCCACTCACTCGCCGCTCGCTACATGTTAGGGAATGGGCTAGAGCTATCTGCTCAATTCATGCATGGTGATACCATGATGGGCTATAAACTTGTCTATGCTGACTACACAGCAGGTTTCTTATCTTTAACTAAGACGTGGCAAGACCACAAATTTTCGGCACGAATAGAACGCTACCTAGTCTCAGAAGACGAGCTTGATATGGTACCTGAAGATATCAATTCTAGCGCCGGTAATGCACTCACGTTGAACTGGACTTACAGTGTCAATGAGCATGTTCAAATCGCGCTTGAGGGCACTATCAATAAGAACCGAGTAGATAACCGTGTGACAATCGGAGAAGATCCAGAAGATACGGCGACACTCACTCAAATAGCAGCGACGTATCGCTTCTAGGGAGACAACATGTTGAAATGTGACTTACATGATTACTTAGAAATCGCTGCCATGTTCAACATCCCAGTAGCGCTTACTAGTGAGTCCGGTAAACGTCTAGAAGGTATCATTGCCGATATTTTCGTCGACGCCGAGCGACAAGAAAGCGTTAAACTGGTAGATAAGGGGAATTCTGAAGTCGTCCCAACCAACGCGTTGGTCTCCATGAAAGCCCTTGTAAACAACACGCACTTCGATGAAGTGAGTTTCAAATAAACTAAACGGCATTGTGCAAAAATACACCTAGTCTACTTTACATAGGCTAGGCTGCACTTTGTCGAAACTTTCTATCGCTCCACACCTTCGACATCAATTTTATTTTTTTACCGCCTTAGACGTGGATTTGATGACCTAAGGTGATGCCGCCTATCTGATAAAGATTCGCCCTTTTTAAAACTATTTTTTGCTCGCACTCGACTTATGTAACTTCAGTTACCAATTTGTATTAAGGAATCCACATGAAGGTTACATCTGTTGCGCTTTGGCTATGGGCAGGCCTGACGACAATGACAGCAATTGCACTAGACAGCCCGACACCCGTTGAAACCCAGGATTTTGACGGGGACTATTACGCCGCCGCCAATGCGGATCAATACGGAATAATAGTATTGACGGGGTCAGCTGGAGGCAAAAACACTTTTATGGCGAAGAAGCTCAGTGCCTTGGGTTACCCCGTGCTTTCTCTTGCTTATTTCGATTGGGATAGCAAAACAGCGCTACCTAACTCATTAGAGCTTATCCCACTTAATTATCTTAAAAAGGCAAAAGAATGGTTAATGCGTAACCCAAATACTCGCAACGACGGTGTTGTTGTCTATGGTGTATCGAAAGGGGCTGAGTTGGCATTATTGCTCGCATCGCTCGATAGTGACTACAAAGGAGTCATTGCTACAGCGCCAAGCGCGGTAGTTTGGAATGGTATTCCTCAAAATCCAGGTAACGATTATTCTGAAGTATCCTCGAGTTGGCTTTTTGAAGGCGAGCCTGTCGATTACATTCAGTATGTCCATAGAGAACCGTTCAGAAAAGAAGGGATAACTATGCTTGATTGGCATGCGGCATCTATTCAAGCCGCCGACAATTTTGCCTCAGCTCGCATCAAAGTAGAGCACATAAAAGGCCCGTTACTTTTATTTTCTGGGGGAAAGGATACTGTTTGGCCCTCAGTACAAATGGGTAACAGCATTTGCGCCATTGCAAACTTGGCCAATAGTGCAAATACATGCAAACACGTGATTTATGAGACCGCTCCTCATTTACTCGGCGACTACGGTCCTGATGCACGCTTGGAAATGGAGAGATTTCTCAAGGCCATAAATAAAAATAGTCATTAATCTCCAATTAAGTTTTGCGTAAAAATCTAGTGTAGTTTGAGAGATGAAAAACAAAAAAGGCGCTCAATA